>NZ_CP101114.1:0-1200000 GCF_024297065.1 Bartonella harrusi | reverse complement strand
TTCCACGTATAAAAATAATGGACCGTACCACTCAACAAGTTCATTCCATTGCTTTTACTGAAGAAGCTTATTCTTTAGGTCTACAAGGTGCAGCAGAATATGACAGCCCAACTATTCGCTTTTCCTATTCATCTATGACAACACCGGATCAAGTGTTTGATTATGAGATGAAAAGTCGCAAACGCACGCTTTTAAAAACGCAAATAATCCCCTCTGGACATCATCAGGATGAGTATATAACGCGACGTATTATGGCAACAGCAGAAGATGGTGAGAAAATCCCTATCTCAATTTTTTATCACAAAACTACTGTTCTTAATGGTCGTGCCCCCTGTTTACTTTACGGTTATGGTGCCTATGGAATCTCCATTCCTGCGAGTTTCAATAGCAATGCACTTTCTTTGGTTAATAGAGGTTTTATTTATGCTATTGCCCATATTCGTGGAGGAAAAGAAAAAGGAGTGGAATGGTATGAAAAGGGAAAACATCTCTTTAAATACAATACATTTACAGATTTTATTGCTTGTGGGCGCTACCTTGTAGAAAATAACTTCACTTCTCATGACCGCCTCATTGCTCAAGGTGGCTCAGCAGGAGGGATGTTGATGGGAGCTATTGCCAATATAGCTCCACAAGATTTTGCTGGAATCATAGCGAATGTGCCTTTTGTTGATGTTTTAAATACCATGTTAGATATTTCACTTCCACTTACACCTCCGGAATGGCCCGAATGGGGGAATCCACTTGAATCAAAAGAGGATTATGATCTTATCGCATCCTATTCCCCCTATGATAATATTAAAGCTCAAGGATATCCTCCTATGCTTGTGACGGCAGGATTAACTGACCCTCGTGTCACCTACTGGGAGCCTGCAAAATGGGTAGCAAAATTACGAGACTTAAAAACAGATGATAATGCAATTTTATTGCGCATTAATATGGATTCAGGCCATGCAGGAGCCGCTGGACGTTTCTCGAAGTTAGAAGAGGTTGCATATATCTATGCGTATATCTTAAAAATAATGGGAAAAAACTGCTGTTAATTGAAAATATTCTTATCTTTTTGAAAAGCTCCATAACCCGCTAGATTATGGAGCCTTTAGTAAAAAATAAAAAATTATTTAGAGAGCTTAAAAGCCGCAATCTTCATAAAGTTTTAAAACATAATCCCAATTAATTAAATGATCTACGAAAGCTTCAAGATATTTTGGGCGCGCATTGCGGTAATCAATGTAATAGGAATGCTCCCACACATCGACACCCAAAATAGGTTGAGCATCATGAACTAAAGGATTTTCACCATTAGGTGTTTTCATAATTGCAAGCTTGCCATCCTTAACAGCAACCCACGCCCATCCAGAACCAAACTGGGCACTGGCAGCAGCAATAAAATCTGTACGAAATTTATCATAACCACCTAGATCAGATTCAACAGCTTTTGTTAATTTTTCAGGAAGTTTTTGACCTCCTCCACCTTTTTTCATCCAATGCCAAAAATGGTTATGATTGTAATATTGCGCTGCATTATTAAATAAACCAACATTTTTTCCAAAACTTTTTTTAACAATATCTTCAAGGCTTTCGTTTTCTAAACCTTCATATTTTACAAAGTTGTTGGTATTGGTAAGATAAGCGAGATGATGCTTATCATGGTGGTATTCAAGTGTCTCGCGTGACATATAGGGCGAAAGGGCGTCATAATCATAAGGCAACGCGGCCAATTCAAAAGCCATTTTAAAAATCTCCTCGATTCTATTTGTTAAGCTCATTTCAAAAGCTTAATTTGCCATTTACTGTGCCTAAAAGCAAATTTTGAATATCTATTTGTATGAAAATTTGATTATCATCTCTTTATAAAAAGACTTCCTTTGAAAATTTTTTCCATCTATAGCCTCACAAAAAATGCAATGATCATTTTCAAAAATAATGTGGTGTTTCATTAAGAGCCATAAAAATGAATTTAGAGCGTTATCAGCTCTTGTTTTGTTGTCTAAAATATTTCCTCAAATACCATACAAAATATCTTCAATGTTTGTAATTTTTTCACTCTATTTACATGATGCCATTTTTTTTAATATCGAGTGTTTAACAAAATGCTAGCGGTTGTCTTTTATAGATATATTGATTTTACATAGACCTGAGAAATTTTTTAATAAGTTCAATAACAACTAACAGCTTAGACAGATTGATTTCAAAAGCGCTTATTCATGATTAACAAATGATATTCGTCATGCATAATGCATATTGACCCAATTTTCTTAATAGGTGAAGATAAATTGTTGTACTTTGAACAACAAAAATCGGGAATACGATTAAAAGACAAAAAATCCTAAACACACAAGCTTGCTCTGTTTTCCTATCTCATGTCAAAGAGTTTAGATTTGAGTGCATCAAGAAAACGTAAGTTTGTGATAATTATAAATATCGATAAAGCGCAAAATTTATGCTTTCTGTTACCATAAAAGGAATGAATAAAAAAGCAAAATACAAAAAAAGATGGATGGATAGTTATTCCTTAATGTTAGGAGAATAAATGAATATAGAGTTTGTTATGAATTTTGTATCAAAGCAACAGTAATAAGACTTCAAAATTTTATGATAAAAAAATAAGAGCTTTGATTTTCAGATATTGCGTATGCTTACAGGAATCGTTATAAAGTGCGGGAGTCGCTATAAGAATATTTTTCTTTGGGGTATAGCCAAGCGGTAAGGCACCGGTTTTTGGTACCGGCATTCCCTGGTTCGAATCCAGGTACCCCAGCCAATATTTAATAAAATCGGTTGTAAAGTAGAAATTTGAGAGTAAGGCTCTAGCGGGCTCGTGGAGGTATAGCTAAGTGCTATACATTATCTAATCTATAAGTATTTCTCTCGTCTTTGAGTAAAGGAATCCTACTGGTGAGTAGCTGGAACTCGTCATGTCTGCGCTTACGAGAGATAAATAGTTTTCAAAAAATTGATTTTTAGGAGTTTTAATTCATAGGGGAGTATGAGAGGGAAGGGGTAGAGGATTCTATCAACGCGAAATATAAAATCTACTGTGAAGAGCTCTGGGGTCTATAGCTACACCAGCGGGCAATTTTCCGTATTCCACCGTCTTCATTCCGTCGGACGGCATAGAAATATTTTTGATGAGGAAACACATGCCGTTGCATATCGCGAACAATAGCAGCGGTATTACCGTGTGGTGCGACATAATCAATGAACCACACATATTCTCCGCCTTGCCAATTGGCATGAGGCAAAAGCTCTCCTTTTTCAAGCATAGATTGATGATTTTTTTCATCTAAAAAAGCCCAAGTGATAAACGCGCAAAATTCTCCACGTTCATTTTTATAGAGCCTATACTGTCCAGTACGTAAGGCTGGTCCTATGTTGAATTCGATATCCCAAATTTTCCAACGGCGGTGTAAGGGGGATTGAAGCATTAAAACCACCATAACTCCTAAAGCTGTGAGGGAATCTATGAGCGATGGTGGAGGGTTTTCATTTACACGCATTATCTTTCCTGTAGAGATTGTTTTAAAATTTTAGTGATAGGTTCAAAGAAGTAGGAAATTAAACGCCGTTTTGCTGTAATGACATCAGCTGTCACGGTCATGCCGGGGATAAATTTAAGCTGTTTACCATTCAAATTGAGATGATCTCGGTCAATTTTGATTAAAACTGCATAAGCCCCATTAATTTCTTTATCATAGCGCGCTGTCGCGCCTACATTAACAACTGTACCGTAAATAACGCCGAAACGTTCAGGAGGAAAGGCGGAAAACTTTACATAAGCACGTTGGTTTTTTTCTAAAAAGCCAATATCTCGGTTATCAAAAAATGCTTCGACAATGAGGCCGCCGGTGACAGGGACAATACGCATGAGAGTTTTACCAGCCTCGATAAATCCGCCCAAAGTGTGGATACTTAAATCATCAATGCGACCATCAACGGGGGCGTAGAGTGATAAGTGATCAAGACGATATTGAGTACTATCAAGTTTTGCTTTTAACCCTTGAAGATTTAATTCTGTTTCACGAGAAAGTTGACGATAGCGGGCAATTTCATCGGAAATAAGGCTTTGTCGTTGTTGGCGGAGGGTATCTATTTCAGCGGCATTTTCTTCTAGACGCTTTTGATTGATTAAAATCTCATGCTCTACATTTTTAAGATCATGTAAACGCTCTAAATAAAGAGCTTGGCTGATAACTTTTGTTTCTATCAGGCTTTTTGCAGCTTTTAATTTTCCTTGGCTTAATTGACGATCATCTTCCAGCCTATCTAATTGCGCATGTTGTGTTGCACCGCTGTGCTCGACGCGGTCCGCTTGTGCTTTTAGCGCCCTTAATTTATTTTGTAGAGATTGAAGGGTAGCGCTAATAAGTTTTTCCCCTTCGATTCTTACCGTTTTGTTTCCAGAAGAAGGGACGTCTTGTAGATAGGCAAGCCCTTTGGTCACAAAATCTTTATCTAAAGGATCACTTTCACGCAAAGCTGTTAAAATAGCTGTTGCGATTTGTGCTTGAAGGGTTTGTTGCGCAATATCGGCTTGAACGCGTGCGCGTTCATTGATGGCTTCGCGTTGATCCAATTGGATAAGGAGATCCCCTTGATGAACAAATTGTCCTTCTTTTACAAGAATTTTCTCAATACGACCTGTATTTTGTGCTTGTACGAGTTGAACATAGGCGGTGGGAATGACCGTTCCTTGCCCTCGTGCAACGATTTCTGTTTTTGTGACAAAGCTGCCAATCACAATAAAGAAGAATAACGTGACCAAAACGATAATCACCATATGAAGCGTTGGTGACAAAGGGCGTAAACGAGGTGTTTTATCCGTCATTTTTTACCTCCAGATCAGCAAAGTTTAAGACAGTTGCGTGCTGAGGAAAAAGATCACGTTTGTGGGTAATAACGAGAACGATGCGTTCTTGCGAAAGTTTATATAAATGTTCAACAATCTGTGCACTGACAGTATCATCCAATGCGGAGGTTGGCTCATCCAAAATAAGAAGGCTTGGGTTTATGAGAAAGAAACAAGCCAAAGCCAAGCGTTGGCGCTGACCACCTGATAAAAATCCACCTTGCTCTCCCACTTGTGTTTCTAGTCCTTGAGGCAACTGAGCAATCAAATAGTGACAAGCACTAGCATATAGTGCAGCGTTGATTTCATCTGTTGTGGCATCTGGTTTGGCGAGAAGCATATTTTCAAGAATGGTTCCAGAAAAAAGGCAAGGATTTTGGGGGAAATAGGCGATTGTTTCACGCACACTGCGGATATCAAAGTTCTGTAAAGGTTGGTTGTTAATGAATATCTTTCCACTTGTTGGCGGGTAGAGACCACAAAGGAGCTTAGCCAAGGTTGTTTTTCCACATCCTGAAGGACCAAGCAACATAATCGGTTTTCCAGCTTGTAAACAGACATTAAGGTGGCTGATAATAGGTTTTTCTCCATAAGAAAAACAAAGATCGTTGGCTTCAAGAAGGGGTGTTGTAGTGAGCTGAAGAGGAGGTTTTTCTACTTCCCATTCTGATGGGGTATTAAGAATATCGCCCAAACGAAGGCGAGAGATTTTTAAGTGCTGCCATTCTTCCCATAAAGAGGCAAGACTTAAGATAGGACCAGAAACATTACCGGCAAGGAGATGAAAGGCAATAAGTTGCCCTAGCGTAATCTGGTTTTGAAGAACTGCTTGAGCACCAAAAAAGATAATAAAGATAGTGAAAAGATCACCAAAAATATGACTCATGGCTCCATTGAGAAGATGCAATTTACTGGTTGTAAGGCTTTGATCTAAGCTACGAGTTAGAGTTTCTTGCATGCGTATTGTATGGGCTGGCTCTTTTACATGCGCTTTTATGGCTTCAAGATTGGTAAAACTTTCAATAAGGCGCGATTGATGGGCTGCTTGCAGAGTGAAAGTGCGGCGTAATTGGTGGCGTAAAAAGGGACCGACCACTGCTAAAGAACCCATTTGTAAGGGTAAGATGATAAGAACGATAAAAGTGAGTTTCGGACTAATGGAAAAGAGTGCAGCAATATAAATAATGGCAAAAAGAACATTCAGGACGGTTGTCGCAATGGTTCCCGTTAAAAAACCACGAATTGTATCAACCTCTCCGATTCGTGTGAACAGTTCTCCTACCTGCCAAGAAGATAAGACAGGTAATGAGAGGCTTAACACATGGGTGTAAATACGACGTGCAAATTCTAGAGTCAGCCGATTGGCTAAATAAGCTCCTAAATAGCCCGAGAGGGAGCTAAGAGCCGTGCTAAACAGCATGATAGCAATCATAAGGATAACGATAATATAAAGGCTTTCTACACGCTGAAAGGGTAAGATACGGTCGATAATCGCTTGGAAAATAAAAGGATTGACCAAGCCGAGTAAGCGCAAAACAATGGCCACAAGACTGAGTTCAATAACATAGTGAATATACTTCTTAGTAGTTTTAGTAAACCAAGAGAAGGATACTCGTTTTTCGGATGAATTGCTCATTTGCTTTTTATTATTTTGTTAAGAGAAAACATCGCTTCATGTATCATATTTAAACAGTATTATAAATAAAAATTATTTTTAATTCAAAAATATATTTTGTTTATAACAATATATACATAATCTATTTATTTATTTATAAAAGAAAAATGTAAATTTTGTTCAAATTATGTTTGACATTAATTTTAAATACATTACAAAGGTAATGTATCGTAATGATACGTCGTTTTAATAAAAAGGAGGATAAAATGGGTAGTTCAAGTTCATCACGTGATTCAGACAATAGTTCACATTCATCAAGTTGGTTTCATTCTGACAGGTGTGATGCGGGTGGTTATACTTATGATGTGGTTGCAAATGGTATTAAAGGCGCAGTAATAGGAGGAGCAATAGGCGGAGCTAGGGGAGGATTGGCAGGCGCTGGCTATGGAGCGGCGATCGGTGCAGTAGACCGGGGTGCTGACGCTTGGTTCAATAAGCTGGATGAATGCACTAAAGAATAACGAGTAAAGTAATTGAATATCTCTGAGGTTAGTAACATTGCGACATAATTTAAAAGTTATGGCACAACTCATCTCAGAGATATCTATTATTTATTGTAAATAGATGTTTGGTTTTTTTGTTATGGATATTATTTATAAACTTATAAAATTATTTCTTCCACTAGTTATAAGTGTTTTGGGATGTATGTTGTGCTATAGATTTTTTAGCAGTTATAGTTGGAAACAAGCTGCAAAGGAATCGTTATCATTAGGAATTATGGTGTTTATAATGATAAAGATTGTTGATTATATTATTGTATATATTGGTTTGTAATTATAAAAATATAGTTTTTGATATACACTAATTTTATTTATAAAATAAATTATAATATTATTATAAAATGTAATTTTATTTAGTTTTTTTATAGAGTTTCCTGTTAAAAGACATAAAATTAACTTTTCTAATGCGTTTAAACAACGACTCTATTTACCAAGTGCGTAAAATCAGGCAAGGAAAGATTTAAAACATGACTATAAATGCGCACTAAAATTTCTAATATAATCCACTTGGCTAAATAAGTTCCTGATTATCTTAACCGGTGAAGTTAAAGAATACTGACTATGATTTGTAGATAATATTCAGAAGGATATCTCTGAAGTTAGTATTTTTATAGTTGTAGATTAATAAATATAGAAAAATTAAATAATTTCAGCTACATATAAAAAATTTCATTTTGGATGTTTATTATGTATCTTAGTAATAATATTATTTCACTATTAACTAGTAATGTTTTTAATATGCTGTATTCAATATTTATTTTTATATTTTTATTTGCATTAATTTATAGATACAGTGGTGACAGTTGGAAAAATAGTATAAAGGAATCGCTTAAGACATTTAGGTTATTCTTTTTGACTTTTTTAGCATTTTGTTTTATTTATGTTTCGTTTGAATATATTAAATATTAGTTTTTTATATTAATTATGTTTGTAAATTTAAATATTATTAAAATCGCGTTTATTTTAACAATTATTCATGTTATTTTTAAAATTTTTTCTTATGTATTTAAATATAAAACTTTTAAAAGTATAAAGTTAGAATTATTTGAAATAATTTTCCTTTTTATGTTATACTTTATTACAATATATTTATATATATCTTAAATCATTCGTAAATAGATAAAATTTTTGAATTATTGTAAATAATTATAGTTACATTTTTTTTAATTTATATGCTTTTTTTTGTAAAAGTTTTATGATAAAATAATAATTTATCATGATATATAAAGTATTTTATATTTATTATTTTGGAAGTTGTTAAAATTGTATCTTGTTATTTATTTTAGTATTTCGAGATATTTATTTTCTAAAAGCACAGAGAGTAAAATGATAAAACTATTAAAATAACCAAGACAAAGAGCTAAAAACTGTTATTAAATTAATCAATAGTTTTTTAAATATGTAGATTAAGTGTTGAAAATTTAGAGCTGATCTATTCACTCTCGTCCGTATTGAACTTCATTGAGAAATAAGCTGTTTATTAAAAAAATATCTATTGTTAAGTCTCTACTCACCATCTTGAGAAAGGGGGAGGGAAGCGACTTCTGTATCAAGTGCATCCATAAAATCGATAATAAAAGCAGCATTTGTCCCCAAATCTCTTGGCAAATAACGAGAAGCGGAGCGCATATCAACGAAAGTTGTATCCCCTTCATCAGTTAAACGGATGACAATATCTGAAATAAAGCCAAGGTAAAAAGTTTTTGCTATCGTTTCAATATAAATCTCATTTTCTTTTTCTGTAAACTCTCTTTGAGCCACAACAGGCCAGTCATAAGTTTCTAACACATTGAGAACTAATTTACGAATACGTTCAGGTGAACCGTCATAACGACGTCCTGACATTTCCGGCCATTGTAACATTTGTAAGGCTGTTTGTTCAGTTAAAACACTCTTAAGCGGCAAAGCATCATTGGGGCGTGTTGCACGAAAAAAAGCGGGTGGTCTTTGTGTGTCAGTAGAGACATCATGAAGAGCTGGTAAAGTAAACCATCCCCCAAAAAATAACACCAATGGCGTACCAGTAATTAATGAATAAATAATCCCTTTTAAAGCTTTCATTCCACCCAGAGCGCCAAACACCCATAAATTGTAAAGTGCTTTGAATGCAAGAAAAAGAGAAACAACAATACAGCAAGCAGAAATGACAGTTAAAATTATAAAGTCAACGACATGGATGACAGAAAAACGCTGTAGAAACACTGAAAATAATAAAATAAAAAACGCCAACCCGCTAAAACGGGGAGACCACACTGCGGCCCTTGAAACGAACCGAACATATTTTTTTTTCATGAAACTTTTTTCCCCTCAACAGTATCCCTTAAGAAAAGCTTTTTCAGATTCTCTATCTTAAAATTTTCCTAGTCATACAACAAAAGTAAAGCAGTTTTTTTTGAGATCAAGGATCGTTGTATTCATCAAATTTTCAGCAAATTATTTTAACGTCTTCATAAAGGGTAAATAATAATCATTTTTTTTATAGTTTATTATCGTGTTAATCTGATTTTATGAGAAAAATTTATAATCACATAGAAATAAAATGAGAAGACAAACTGTCAGGTTTATAAAATGCTGTTTTTACAGAACTTTTAGCTATCTTTATTGTTTTTTTTTGCAAAGAGATATTTTGTATCGAAGAAGAGAGGATTATTTGCAAAAGAGATCATCTTCTTTTGCATATTTATAATTAATATACTATTTTTTATATCCTTATATGCAAAATTTATATTTCAAGAGGTGATTGTTATGGAAATCATGATAAATGATTTTTTACTTCGATAAAAAATCAGTTTTTTAAAATTTTGCATAAGAATGGTATCTTCATGATGGTATTCAATTGATAAAATTTGCAAATAATCATTTTGATATGCTTTTATTCATTCAATATGTGACAAGTTGCAGATGAAAAGAAGGCTTCACTCTCTTTCTTAGCAAGAAAAGAGGGAGCAAAAATGCGTAAGAGTACAAAACCTTTATTCAAATTTTTAGCGACCAAAACTGAATTGATATTGTTTTTAGGCTTTGATTGTTTAAGTTCTATAATTTGTATTGGTTTTCCAATGATGAGGTCGAGTGTAGCATCAGGAGCAGTGCGATCATTAAGGCTATAGAAAATAATTCCATCATATGTGTAGGCGGCGAATGACCAAAATTGTGTTGTTTTCAAAGCCTTTAAATGAACAGGACCATTTTCTAGATTAAATCGGCAGACTTTAAGAAGAAAAAATGGATCCGTAGATTGTTGAATAGGATTCTGAGCATCTAAGTCAACGAATTGATAGGGGGCTCCAGATTTTTTCAGTTCTGTCCATATATTATTTTGCGTCCAATAGGGTATGAGAAAGAGAACGCAAATATGGACAATGACAGCGCCAATGATGGCAAGAAGTCCGATGTAAATGAATCTAATCACAGTTTATTTGTCCTGATGGAATTTGTTCCACTGATGGCATCGTAAGTTTTTGCAATGCCGTTGCGGAGATGATTGAGGTATCATATAAGGTAAGAATAAGACCAAATTCTTTTGGGCTAACCATTGCAAGCCAATTGCCTGGGTGCGGCTTTTGTGAAATATTGATGAAAAAGGAACCATCACTCTCATAGGTAATATTATTGCTGTAGAGTTCGAATGGTATTTTGTGAGATGAAGTATATGGTTTGAGTGATCTATCCGCTGTATAAAGGGTAAAAAAGCGTGCTTCAGGGATATAACCTTTCATTAAGTAATGGCAATTTGCTTGGAGTGGACGCCCGTGGTTATCTTTCCAAATTTGGAAAATGAGACCTTCTGTGTGTCCAATTGATATATCACCTCGTTTGGCAGCGCGCGCACGCGTATAGGGATCAGTGTTGGTTGTTCCCACTTGAGGATAAGCACTCCATTGTCCAATTGTAAAGCGTCCAAAATGATGAAAGGAATTGAGTGCATAATCAACACTCAATATCCCGCATAAAATGGAAAAAGCAAAAATGAAAAAGGGAACCATAATCTTGACAAACATTCTAAGAGATCTCAAATTCAAAATCTTGAAGTGCCTATATTGTCTCTTTTCAAAGAGATTGTAGGCAGTTTTTTCAGGCTATGATGAATCAGGCGTACAATATTCAATGTTTCATGTGAGAGCGTATGGGGTATTGGGACTGTAAGCTCAGAATCATTGTGAGAAGGGGATGTCGGTGGTTGATAAGGAAGAAGAGAGTCTTTAACACCATAGAGTTTCTTGAGCATAATATTTTGATGTGCAGAAAGCATAATGCTATGCCATATCATGGCAGGAATACCCCCACCAAAGGCGCGATTCATTGATGAAAAGTTATCATTTCCCATCCATACAGCACCCGTATAATTACCAGTAAAGCCAACAAACCATGCATCGCGATAGGATTGTGATGTTCCAGTCTTCCCAGCAACAAGTGTCATGGGGAGGGCTGCGCGTTTACCAGATCCTCGCGTTGTGACACCCACCATCATTTGGTTTATATAAGCGGTGGTTTGTTCACTAAGGACACGATGAAGTTTATTACCGTTATGTTCGAAGTCCCATACAATACGTCCATCTGTTGTGCGGATTTGTGTAAATCCATGGAGATTTCCGGCTATGCCCCCGTTTGCGAAGACATTAAAACCAATTGCTTGATCCATAGGTGTCATATTAGATGTGCCTAGAACCATAGTTTTGTGTGATAAGATATGTGCATGGATTCCCATATTTTTGATGAGATCTATGATGGGTTGGGTATCGCGGTTAAGGTAGTGATAGGTAAGATAGACGGGCACGGTATTGATGGAAAAAGCCAAAGCGGTTGCTAGATCAATTTTACCAAGATAATGACCAGAATTATTTTTGGGTGACCAGCCGCCCCAACGAATGGGAGCATCTAAGACGATTGTTGAAGGAGACAGGCCATGTTCCATTGCGGATGCGTAAACATAAGGTTTGAATGAAGAACCAGGTTGTCGGCCACCTTGTGTGGCTCTGTTAAACTGACTTTTACTATAATCCACTCCTCCAACGATTGCACAGACAGCTCCGTTATTGTCAAGAATAACTGTTGCTGCTTGTGTTACGCGGTATTGTTGACCATATTGGTGTAAATGGTACGCGATTGCTTCTTCTGCTGTTCTTTGAATATCTGGATCGAGAGTGGTTTGAATAATCAAACTATGGCTTGGAAGTTCGCTACTTATTTTTTTGACTTCGCCAAATACCCAATCAAGAAAATAATTAGGTTGCGTACTTTCTGTTTTTATAAGTGCTCTTGCGGGATGGCGATGAGCGTTGATAATTTGGCTTGCCGTCATAAACCCGCTATTAACAAGATTAGAGAGTACTACGTTGGCACGTGTTTGGGCAGCAAAGAGATGTCTATGAGGAGCATATTTGCTTGGGGCTTTGAACAGCCCTGCTAACATAGCAGATTCACTAAGGGAAAGATTGCGTATGTTTTTATCAAAATAAAATTTTGCAGCAGCTGTAATACCAAAATTGTTTCCACCCATATATGCATGATCAAGATAAAGTTGCAAAATTTGTTGTTTGCTGAAGTTTGCTTCTAACCAAAGGGCAAGATAAGCTTCTTTGATTTTACGTGTTATGGTTCTTTCATTTGTTAAAAACAAATTTTTAGCCAGTTGTTGTGTAAGGGTTGAACCACCTTGAACAACACCCTTAGCTTGTATATTTTGTGTGATTGCTCGCGTGAGACCTTGTAAATCAATACCCCAGTGATCAAAAAAATGTCTGTCCTCTGTTGCAAGAACGGCTTTAATAACATAATCTGGCATTTCTTCCACAGGAACTGAGGCAGCTGGTAATGTACCACGGTGACCGATGGGATTTCCATATCGGTCTAGAAAAAGAATGGAAAATTTTTTGAGAGAGTACCAATCTTTTTTTGTTAATTCAAAAACTGGAATGCCTACAATGGTAAACAGTGTAAAACCAATCAATCCTAATGTTAGTGTTTCATCAAGAATTTCTATTATAAAGCGTTTTCCTCCTCGGATATGAAAACATTGTGAGATAATTTTTGCTTTGTTCCAAAAGAAATGGTTAGCAGAACGGATACGATAAAGTGCTGTATCAAACAACGCATCTAATTCAATGAGCCTAGGACTGTGGAATGGCTTATTATGTTTTTCTTTCTTTTTTTTAAAAAAATGAAACATATAAAGAGAGCCTATAATAAAAGAATATAACCAAACCAATCTGTAATCTTTATATGGAGTAAAAGTATTTTTTTGCTATAGTGTTAGGAGAGAAAGAGTTTATTTTAAGGTTATGATAAACAATCTACCATGGGTTATATATTTATTTTCTTTAGTTAAATCTTGTTATTTCGATTATTGTATAATTTTTATAAAAAGGATTAGTTTAAAATTATAAAAATGAGGAATATTATCCAACCATTCTTTTATTACACAGAAGGATTGTTGTCCTTCACACAGGATTTTTGGTAAATAAAAAATATCATTCATTTTATATTCAGGGAAAATAGATTATAAAATATCTATGATGAGAAAATTTTTTTTATTTGTAATGATAGCAGTTTTTTTAGGGGCCAATTCTGTTCTAGCTGCGGGGTGTGCCGAAGTGGGTAAGAAAGTTGCTACTCATGAGAATGGGGTTTTGGTGCGTTCGACACCGGTTATTAAGGATGGAAGAGATACGTGTGTGGTTGTGGTTGTAGCGCCTGCTCGTGAAGGTGAAAAGTTACGTCGTATTGAAGTTACTGTCCCTGCTGATTAGAGTTTGGCAGGTGTTATAATGCGTATTTTAATTGTTGAAGATGACCGGAATCTCAATCATCAATTAACGGAAGCCGTGAAAAATGCAGGATATGTTTCGGATAGTGCTTTCGATGGGGAAGAGGCTTATTTTTTAGGAAGCACAGAATCTTATGATGCTGTCATTCTCGATATAGGTTTGCCCTATATGGATGGAATTCGTATCATTGAAAAATGGCGTCAAGAAGGATATTCCATGCCTGTTTTAATGCTAACGGCGCGAGATCGCTGGTCTGATAAAGTGCGTGGTATTGATGCAGGCGCTGATGATTATGTTGTTAAGCCATTTCACTTAGAAGAAGTAATGGCGCGGTTGCGGGCGTTAATTCGTCGAGCGACGGGCCATGCGGTAAGCACATTATGCTGTGGTAGTGTTTTGTTGGATACGAAAACATCTCGTGTTCTTGTTGATGGTCAACTGATTAAACTAACATCCTACGAATTTAGACTTCTTTCATATCTTATGCATCATCGTGATAGGGTTGTTTCAAGAACAGAACTTACGGAACACCTTTATAATCAAGATTTTGATAAGGATTCAAATACGGTGGAAGTTTTTGTCGGTCGATTACGTAAAAAGCTTGGAGTCGATTTAATAGAGACGATTCGAGGGATGGGGTATCGCGTGAGAACGCCAGGTGATCAATGAATGTTGTAAAAAAGGATAACGGGTTTAAGAGACTCTTTTTTTTCATTAGTAGATCTCTGAGCTTACGCGTTATGATATTATCAACATTATGGATTATTATTTCGCTTTCATCGATTTCTGCGGTAAGTATTTTGTTTTATCAGCGTTCAAGTGAACAAAGCTTAGAGCGCGTTCTTTCAGCTCATCTTTACAGTCTTATTGCGACAGTTACAGTTTCACCGGAAGGAAATTTGAAAGGGAGTGTGGGACTTGATGATATTCGTTATTTTGATCCAACAACAGGATGGTATTGGGAAGTTGTTGCTCTATCCCATAATCTAAAAGGAAGATTGACATCCCCATCATTGGGAACAGAAAGAATATTTTCGGGGAACGATGTTAATGTGCCTTTTAACAACAAATTTTTTCGCTCTTATCGAATGAAGGGAAAAAATGGTCAAAATTTACAAGTCATTGAGAGTGACGTTGTTCTTGATAATCAAAATCATGTTGCGCGTTTTCGTCTCGTTGGAAATATTGATGAAGCACATGCACAAGTGCAGGAATTTAAGCGGACTTTACAAATTTTTCTCTGGAGCTTTGGGATAGGAAGTGTTCTTATTAACATTGTTATTATCTTCTTTAGTTTTCAACCATTAAAACTTATCCGACGAGCGTTGAATGATATTCGTGAAGGCAGAGTTAATTACGTGAATACGGATTTGGTCAGTGAAGTCATGCCGTTAGCACAAGAGATGAATGCTCTCATCAATAATAATCAACGTATTATTGAACGGTTTCGCACACAGGTTGGTAATCTTGCGCATTCATTAAAGACACCTTTGTCAGTTATTATGAATGAGGTTGATAGGATGTGGGGAGAACAGGCAATTTTATTGAGAGAACAGACTAATATGATGCAGTCTCAAATAAATCATTATTTACAGCGTGCTCGGATTGCCGCACAATGCGACAGTGTTGTTTATCACACATCAGTTCGCACAGTGATTGATCGTTTAGTGCGGGTTATGGAAAAGCTTAACCCTGAAAAACAGTTTCAACTTGTTATGGATATTAATGATATTATTTTTTCTGGTGAAAAGGAAGATTTAGAGGAAGTTGTAGGGAATTTGATTGAGAACGCTGCACAATGGTCTCATACAAAAGTTCTCATCTCTTGTCACTTAGAAGAAAATATTGCAGAAGCAGAATTCTTTAGTATCCTCGTAGAAGATGATGGTTCTGGTTTAACAGAAGAGCAAATTGATGAAGCTTTAAAAAGAGGTCGGCGGTTTGATGAAAGTAAACCGGGGACAGGTTTAGGATTAGCGATCGTTTCAGATATGGTTAATGAATACGGTGGAAGTCTTGTGTTGTCGCGTTCTGATTTGGGGGGACTATATGCAAAAGTTTTACTACCCAGGGTTAATAAGTTTTAATAACAAAATCAATATATTAATAAATGTAGAGGGAAATTATAGTTATGATTCTATTACGTTTTTTGCCTCTATCCCTCACTTTTTTGAAATTTTTTTATTGTTTCAAGGGCGAGTTTTTTACGATCTATGCTTTTGGTATAAAGAGATACCATGTTATCATCTATCCATTCAAAAATCGCTTTGAGTTGTGAGACTGTTGCGCCTGAGTTAGCTAGCATGCGTTGCTGCTCATTTTCTTAAGCCATGCGCTGATTTTTTTATTTCAGCTACGTTATAAGCCTCACGAAAAAGGTTGCCAAAACTTTATCGTTGGCAAAAGGCGGGGAACATTTCTCATTCAGGTAAAATTGTTGTGTTTCATCGTTTTTCAGAAAAAAGGAGGAATTTTGTGATGAATCATCCAATTTAGCTTGAAGGAATGCATGATATGAAAAATAAAAAGAGGCCTTTGTGCTGGTAAACCTCATCCATTCTGCAGGTTGATTGGAAGATAAAAGAGTACGCAAAATTATGCGCTTTGCAAAAGAATTATCGATAAGGCTTACCTTGTCATAGGAGAAGCAAAAACATCAGTTCCCTTCGTTACTCAGTTTCCCGAAAATGATCTATCATCACGATAAATGTCAGCGTTGAAGTTTATATCATATCCCTATCGAAAATATTTGACATGCTCTGCAATATGTATATCAATCATAATACGGCTTTTTAGAATCGGAGAGGGGGGAGATGCGCAAAAAACTTGTTTTTCGGTTTTACGGACTTGTTGTTTTGCTGTATTTTTCTGATATGGTGCTTTTTAAGTAACCTTTGGAATGCTTATCGCGTAACATCCTCATCGGTTTTCTTGGGTGTAACCATGGCGTTAGGAACCTTGACACCCTATCTTTTTAAAAAAGCGGCCGTGTGCGTATTAAATCCTCGCTGTAGTTGGTAGATTTATACAAAAGACAGATCATCATTTATAGCCTTCTTTTATTGATTGCTCTTTTCCATTACATTGACTCTTTCCTTGGTTTTATTATTGTATCTATCTCTATTGGTTATCTCTCTTTGGTCACTTTGAGTACGCTTGAAACTTATAATACTAAACTAGCGCTTAGTGGTTATATTAGCGCCCAAAAGGCTTCTCGCATCATGCAAACAGTGGTGCAGATTGGTGCCTTTTTGGGAGCAGCCCCTTAGTGGTTATCTCTTAGAAATAGCCAGCTCACAAAGAGCAGCGGCTGAAATTGGCTATAATGGTTTGATTGCGGCAATTTGTGTGTTTGACATCATTATAAGCCTTATGGCTGGGTATGTTATCTTTCGTGATGAATATAATAATGCTACGGGCAACGTGACGTCTGCAGCTGAGAAGAAGCCAACATTTACATCAAAGGCAGAGAGTCTTTCCCTTGAACTTAAATTGTTATGTGCTTGCATAGGCTTTATTGGCTTTCATATTTGCGCCTATAATACACTGGCGACTATTCTTTTTCAGAGTGTAAAAAATTTTAGCTCTGAATATTATGGGCTTTGTAGTGCGTTTGCTGGGGTGGGTGCTTTTTTAGCTGCTTTTATCAAAATCCCTCGCTTTGAGTTCATTCTCCCAGCCCTTATGTTGAGTACTTCTGATCTCATTTTTAGTATCACCCAATCACCCTATTTGGTTGTGGTCTTTTGCTTTTTTATTGGTTTTTCAGTGAACACCATGCGCATTAACGCTCGCAAGCATACGATCGAAGCGACGAGAACAGAATCTCAAGCAGAGATTTTGGGGAATTATAGTGGCATGCTTTATACTATCTCTCAATCGGTGGGTTATATTATCTTTGGTTTTCTTACAAGTCCCGCCTTTATGGGATCACAGGCAGCTATGTATATTCTCCCCCTTACAGGGTTGATAATCTTTATTTATGTCCTTTTCTTTTTATCGCGGCGTGTTACAGCATGAGCAAATCCATTCTTATTGTCGATCCTTTCTCCACGAGCGCCTTCTAGGGTCCTGCTTTGCAAAAATTGGGTTATGACTGTTACGGCGTTTTACCTCAACCCGTACCTCCTTCTTCGCATTTTACGCTTTCTTATCGAGGTGAAGGCATGGAAGAAGCGAAGCTTCATAGCGTAGATGAGATAAAGCAACGCTTTCCAATTGGCACCATAGAGGCTATAGTAGCAGGTGCCAAAGGGGGTATTTATTGTGCAGAGCAATTGGCTGCCTATTATGGTTGTCCTGGGAACAATCCCTTGACGACAGATTGGCGAAGGAAAAAGGTGATGATGCAAAGGCGTCTTTGTGAAAAAGGTTTATCTTACATTCGCTCGAAAATTCTTACAAAAAACGATTATGCTCTCGATGGTTTTGAAAGTCGCAGCGGTTATGTAGTGAAGCCGAATGATTCTTCTGGGAGCGATGGTGTTTTATTTTTTTCCAGTCGTGAGGAAGTGGTGGCGTGGGCTTCTGAAATCGATTGGATGCAGAAAAATATTTTTGGCCTACCTAATGAAGCTTATTTGCTTCAAGAAAGGTTGGTGGGAGAGGAATACATAGTAGACGCTGTTGTAAATGGGGACGCTATAAAGATATGTGCTTTATCACGATATAAAAAGGGTATGCATAATGGAAGTGCCTTCGTTTATGAACCGCTTTGATGTACTTGATGCATAAGAACCTCTTTATACTGCTCTTATTTCTTATGCAAAACAATGTATTCGTGCGGTGGGGATTGAATATGGGCCCGCACATATGGAAATTATGCAAACTGCCCGCGGCCCGGTGATGATTGAAGTGGGAGCGCGCCTCCACGGGGGAATTGCACCCGCTTTGTTTGCACATTGTTATGACAATGATTTACTTGAAAGCTCTGTTAACCTTATTACAGGGGTGTTTTCTGAAGAACCAAGCCTATTTAAGAAAAAGGGACGTATATTCTTTCTTATCAATAAGGAGGATGGTCGCATCATAAAAGATATTAGCCTATGGCAGCAAAAGCTTCATTCTTGGCAAAATGTAGTTCATTTTGCACTTTTTTTAAAGACAATGAACCGCTGCCTCTGACAACCGATTTAAACACTTGCCCCGCTATTATAGCAATTTTTGGCCGGAGTGATGATGAATTATCGGCCTTAGAACGGATAATTCGTAGCAATTTCCTATAAAATACAACCTTTGGAAGGGAAAATACAGATTCAGCAACGCAACTCATTGAAAATATAGACAAATATGAAAAATGGAAGCAGGTAGTTTTTAAAGAGTTTGATGCAATAATGAATAACAAAGACAGGCCCTTTCCCTGCTTATTTTGGGTAAAGGGATACCAAAAAGATATGCTTAGATTTGGGTTCTACAAAAGGTTGACCGCAAAAAATATTAGGGAACACCTTATCAATTACTGTGATAATTATAAGAGCTTTGGAAAGAATACATCTTTTGTTGCATTTGAAAAGCCCACCTCCATACAAAGTATCGAAGTTTATAAAGAAAAATTTTGATTTATACTGAGAGACTTGCAAACATTTGATGACCAAGAATGGCCTAAACATATCCCCAAAATATGGATAATCCTTTATGGGAGTTTTGTTTTCATGGTGAACCTATGTTCATAGTTGCAATACACCATCCCACATAAACAGACTCAGTAGAAAAAGTTGCACGTTTATGTTAACTTTCCGACCTAGGTGGGGTTTTTCTGATTTTCTGGATACGAAAAAAAACGCAGAAAATGCCTTTCCCATTGTAAGAAAAAACTTGAACTTTTTGATATTGTCACAAAATCCCCCTCTTTTAGGAAAATATGGTAATCCAAAAAACAAAGAGTGGATGCAGTATTTCCTACAAGATAATAATATTGAATCCTCACCCTGTCCATATCCTATAATGGAGTGCAATAATGACTAAATTCTGTAAAATTAAATTAAATAAAAGTATATATGATATATTAAAAATTCTGCTGCCAGAATAAGGAGCGATAGAGCTACAAAGAGATTTTCCAATATATGATTGGCATACTCACGGGGTTGATGAAACTCTCTTAATTACAGAAGGAGAGCTAGTTTTTTTCTATAATGAAAAACGTATAACATGTACACTAGGAAATATTATACATCTCCCTGCTAATACAAGGCATAAATCAGTTGCAGCAGATGCAGGATGCATATACGCGATTGCTACGGAAAATATTGCTATTGAAAATGAGTAGCCGAGTGTTCTTTAATGGATTCCGTCTGATCTAGGGTTTTATCTTTTTATTGCTGCTTCCTATAAAGAGGTGCTTCTTAAATTTTCAATGTTAAGCTAGAGTTTTAGAGGGTGTTTCTACTCAGATTATAGGTGAAAGAGGCTAGTGCATTAAACTGTTCATCAGCCAATTACACAGAGATTAAACGGAAAAGAGTTCGTTCAGTAATTAGCGCATCTTGTAGCAGCAGTTTCTTTGTCCTGCGCTTCCTTTCTATCACTTGGAAAAAATCTTTATTGTCTTTGATTATGGCCAATAGTGAGATAGCTTGTTGGGAAAATAAATGGTTCAAGAGAATCTTTCAAAACACTTGATGAGATGCAGTCTGTTTTTTGAATATACCTCATTTTTCTATTGCTCCCATAACTTTTAGATTTTTGCCGCCATATTTAAAAACACTATGTCATTATTCTTGACAGAAGGCGTTTTTGCATATGGTTGGAGGCTTAACCATGCCATGGGATATATCGCGAGAAGTTGGTCTTTTCTGCTGATATTTTGTTTGTTTCGCGCTTTGTTTCGTACAGGGTAAAGAATGCAGACAAATAGACAAATCATTCACTGTGTTGAACAACAAAGTGTGTGAACAAATTATTGAACAACAGTGATTGTTGAATGAATAGAGGCAATTAGTGGATGCCTTGGCATGCACAGGCGATGAAGGACGTGATACGCTGCGATATGCTAAGGGGAGGTGTAAATACCCTTTGATCCGTAGATTTCCGAATGGGGCATTCCACCTTTGATGGCTGGAAAAATTAAGTTGTTTTGTAAAAACAGTTTAAAGTTCTAGCCATAAAAAATATCTACATCTGAATGAAATAGAATTTAAGAAGTAAATGCAGGGAACTGAAACATCTAAGTATCTGTAGGACAGGATACCAAATGAGGCTCCGTTAGTAGTGGCGAGCGAACGCAGACCAAGCCAGTGGTTTAAATGGAGAAAAGTAAAAACGATTGGAACGTCATACCAAATTGGGTAATAGTCCCATATACGTAAATCTGATTTAAGTCCTAGAGTCGGGCGGGACACGTGAAATCCTGTTTGAATATGGGGCGATCACGATCTAAGTCTAAGTACGCGTGCATGACGGATAGCGCACCAGTACCGTGAGGGAAAGGTGAAAAGTATCCCGACAAGGGGAGTGAAAGAGCACCTGAAACCGCACACTGACAAACAGTCTGAGCCGAAGATTTGTTCTAGGTCACGGGATATCATTTATGCATCAATTTTTTTCTCTTAGAACTCTCTACAATATCATCTGATAGCACGTTTATCTTTTTCTATTTAATAATGAATTGTTTTAATTTATTCAATAGCCATTTATATAGACTCTTGGGTTCAGATGAAAGTGTTCCAAGCACGATTTAAAAGGTGGCTCGAATACATACATATTCAAGATATCAAATATATACCAACCAAACAAAAACAAATAGTGGCGGTGTGAGATAACGAGAGAAAGTTTGACTATTACGCACAAATGCAATTCCAAATGGTTTGTACAGGGCGCCCGTGGTGTTGATTTCGTATCATATCCAAAGAAGAATATGAAAGTGTTTTTTAGTTCTGTGATTGTTTAAAATCCATCAATAACAACACCATCATATTTGAGGTGGTTCATTAAAAAAAGCACATTATCAAAACGTCTCTCTTAAAACGTATTAAGATATTAAGCTTATTTTTGAATTGGATCAATTTCAAATAACTTACATTCTAAAATCAAAACGCTTTGTAAATTGATATCAAGTCAATCAAGAGGGAATGCGTTTTAAGTGCAATAGGTAAAAATCTGTTTTTTTTATTTATGATTGTAAGCGTTGGTTTTTAAGGAAATGTTGCATAAAATAAACAACAGCAGCTTTTCGTAAATTACAGGCTTTTAAATTTGTTTTGCTGTTAACTCTGCAGTTTATGAGTTTTTTTCATAAGAAAATGCTTTCAAAAGAAAGCATCCATTGGGTTTATGATAAATACCAGATTTTAGTTCTTATATAGATACTATTGATATAATCCATATGTTATTGCTTTCTTAATGGTTTTAAACGATTAAACATTCATTTAAAGAGATTCTCATAAGTTTATTTCTTTTTTAGTAAATGTAATCTCTTTTTAAATACGCTGGCTCATTTTTGAGTGAGCAAAATTCAATATCCCTAATTTAGAAACGTTATCTTTCTATAACTCTCTTTAAATATTGGCGTTTAATGATATTATCTCTCTTAACTTCTCTCTATTTATCGTAAAGAGGGTGCTCTCATTTTAAAGATGTCTAAAATTATGCAATCCAAATTCGGTTTTATTACTTTGTTAAAACTGTAACTTGCAAAACAGCTTTTTATACCTAATTTGATGATATCATTAAAAGACTTTCGATTTTATAAAACATAACATGATGATTTTTATCTATAATAGTTATAGACTATTTTCTAAATTTTTAGAAAAATCTATCAATTGATATTTTTTCACAGTTTTATGCAATCTTTAAAGCAGCTGGTGTTATAATGATGCTTTGATAATATTTCTCTATTTTACGCTTCCCTCATTTTAGAGACAGGAATTTCTTTATGCGTTATCAATGTAATTTTAAAAACAAGATGTAGTTTTAAACCTATGTGATTTCGTTATAGACAATTTTAAACGATTGCATTTTTAACCATGTGATTTATTGTAATAAAACATATTGTAACACTTATGAACTGTTATGCATGATAGTTTCTTTCCATTTCATTTGAATGTTCACATGCAATATAATATTTGCATCATGATTTGTTTTTTTATGCTCTGTTTTTAGAGAGCAATTGCTTATAAAAATGATCAATTGAATATGCATAAAAGTGTAGATTCTCAAGAAGATCCTACCGGTTTATCATAAAGAGAACGAAACACTTTTTCATACGCTTCCCATGCCTCTCTATTGGGATATTCATCCCTCCATTCTCTCTTTATTGTTATCGGGCCATACCATCAGTTGAAACCGTTGCAATAAACCATCATCGTTTATTCCACGGTTTATCGCTTGTACAATGGGAATAATCCGAGAAGGTTGAATGCCTCCTATAATGGAAAGTGTTGCATTGGGAATATAAATTGTTCCACGTTCTATACGGTCATAGATATAAGGAGAATTTCCACTAAAAGCCGTTAGATAAAAAGAACGGTCTGTCTGATATTCCTTTCTTTCCATATTAGCTAAAAACCCAGAAAGTTCATCACGGACCATTAATAACCCGCGCGGGTTTTCTCTCAGTAATTCTCCAAGCTTTTCAACCGTTGCATCATTGACAAGAAGACGCTGTTTAACAAGAGTTTCATCCTCACTTTCTTGGTCTTCAAGAGGTTCATTAAGAAGAGCGATAGCTTTACGCTTCCCATGCCTCTCTATTGGGATATTCATCCCTCCATTCTCTCTTTATTGTTATCGGGCCATACCATCATTTGAAACCGTTGAAAGAAACCATCATCTCCTTTTCCATATAAAGCATGACGGATAAAATGGAGAATGCGCGTAGGTTGGATTGTTCCGATTATAGAGAGCGTTGCATTGGGAATATAAATTGTTCCACGCCCAATACGGTCATAGAAAAAATAACCATCCCCATTAAAAGCTGTCAGATAAAAAGAACGGTCAGTCTGATATTCCTTTCTTTCCATATTAGCTAAAAACCCAGAAAGTTCATCACGGACCATTAATAACCCGCGCGGGTTTTCTCTCAGTAATTCTCCAAGCTTTTCAACCGTTGCATCATTGACAAGAAGACGTCGTTTAACAAGAGTTTCATCCTCACTTTCTTGGTCTTCAAGAGATTCATTAAGAAGAGCGAGAGCTTGTTGCTTGTTTTTATTTTTAAAAGCTTTTCGGGCTTGTTTTTTCTTTTCTTGTCTCTCTAATTCAATGAGAAGATTTTTTGTCTCTTTCTGTTTATGCCATTGTTGATACCATTCATTTTGAAAGGAATAAAGAGGAGCGAGAGCAGCTTGCATATCAGGTGTTTTGAGAGTTGCAGATCGTCCGATAATGGCGCCCCATAGATTAGGGACAATTTTCCAATTGTGCGTATTTTGTTTTGGAGCAATGCGAATTCCATTACCAATCAGGGCAGCTAACCCACACAGAGCCGAGACAACAATAAAATCGAGAGAAGATTGTTGGCATTCAGCCACGTCATAAATATAGTCTCGTAAAGTTGAAGGCATTTGTTCGGGGTGAAAAGGTTCAACCGGTAAAAGCGCTTTGTTGATTGGTTTTAATTCGCCCCAACCCATTTGTTGCAAAGCCTGTTCATAAGGAATGGCTTGTAAACAGGGATGCTCCTTTAAAGAGACAGGGGTGTTATCATTATCAGTATCATTTACAGAACTATTTTCATTGTTATCAAGACTATGTTTTGTCATTGTTTTTCGCTTTCATAATTTAATAATAAAATGTTGAAGTCAGAGCCATGGGGGGCCTGCATGATAAAAACTTTGAAGCCTTGGCATTGCGCACGGGCAGCAAGGGCAAAACCTGCTTTACGACCCGCATCATCGCCATCCATAGCTATGGTGAGATGGGTTTTTGATTTGATATGAGGTAAGCACACATGCACCATGCCACTGGTTGAAAGGGATGCCCATAAAGTCACAGGCTCTGATAACAGACCAGACAGCAGAGAAAGACCTGTTTCAATTCCCTCACAAATGACCAGATGTTGAGAATTAGCTTGGCATAAATGCACAGCACCGCCCTTAACAGAGCCCAGCATAGCTTTTGTTGGTAACTGTTCTGTTTTGCATCCATTGTCTTGTAAAAAGGTTCTATGGATTGCAAAGGAGCCACCACCCTCAACGAGAGCGACAAACGCGGGGATGGTTTTCCCAGAGGGATGGGGGCATTTGCTATGAAAGCGTAAACTAGGGAGGCAAGTTACAAGTGATCCCACGCTTGCGTAAATAAAGCTCTGCTAAGGCCTCTTTAATCGGTTGACTTTGCTTCCAAATCTTTTGTGTTCTCTCTGCTTTCTGTTTTGCCTTGTTATCTTCACAACAAAACTGTTTTGAGAGAGAAAACCTATAATCATAAGTTTTATCAAAACATGTTTGTATATCGATAAGACCAATACTCTTAAGAGCTTGTAAGATCTCTCTAAAAGAACAGCCGGCATAACAATAAAGCAAGAGACGCCCGTCATTTCCATTGGCAAGGGATAAACTAGGCACTTGATCATCATGAGCAGGGCAACGGGCAAGTCCATAAGCACCATACCAGACACCCCGCAAGGCATTTGTAATGCCCCGAGCATTTATAAAATGATACATTTTTCTCATCCTTAGACATTGCGTCACAGGACGGTTTTTGCTATTCTCAATTTGCGATAATTTGAAAAAGTCTTGTCCGTCCTTACGTGACAAGTTTTTTATGCCACATCACTGAGATGTTGACGTTGCGTTTTGGCTTTTTCAATCACATTCAGCAGATCGGATTGTAACCAGCGCGATAAAGAACCAAATTTTAAGGATTTTGGTAAAGATCCATTGGTGACATGGCGACGGAATGTTGAAACGCTTATATGCAATAATTTTGCACTTTCACGGTCTGTAAGAAGAACATCATTTTCAGTCATAACTAAATCCTTTCAATCTAAAAAAGAGTAACAAATCATAAGTATTTATTAACCATATTTATTGAGATTGGAAAGTAAGTTTAATCATAAAAAACAGTACTTTATGATGTAATTTCTCATTTGATAATTTATGAGTCTTATTGAAACGGAATGAGAGAACGAAGAGAGAAAGTTATCCACAGATAATGAAATAAAAATGGGGTACAAGCCCCCATCTTTTAAGATTTGCTTGTGACATAAGTCGCCCATTTATCCATATAAACACGGCGCTGCTCTAAATAGTCAGTACGACGGTAGGCACGCTCTACTTTACCCCCAACCGTATGACCTAGAATGGTTTCTGCGACCTCAAAAGGAGCATCAGTTGTTTCTGCGAGCCAATCTCGTAGACTAGAACGAAAACCATGCGGACAGGCATCAAGTTCAGTTTTTTTCATATATTGTGACATACAAGTTTCACCAAGGGGACCACGACCAGTTGCAGAGAAAAAGAAATCATTGCGAAAAAGCAAGTGTGCTTGTTTTAAAATTTCCAATGCTTCATTTGATAAAGGCATGCGAAACTCTGTTGTAGCATCACGCCTTCCTTTCATATTCTCAGCAGGGATGGTCCATATATCTTCATCAACTTGATCTTTATGGATATGACGCAAAGGATATGTACGAACCCCTGTCAGAATAAGCAGACGCAAAGCCAGTTGTGTCATGATTGCTTTTTGACAGAGCATTTTATAAAAAGCCGGTATCTCTTTCCAATCCATAGCCGGTACGTTTTGCGTTTTATGGCGTTGTTTGCCTAAAAGAGCTTTTGCTTTTTCTGTTGCTTGTAAATCAACATCCAAACCCAATGCAGCAGCATGTTTGAAACAAATATTAAGGCGGTTTAGTGCTTTATAGGCAGTCCCAGCTTTTGTATGCCAAATCGGTGCGAGTGTATTGCGTATCTTTGTTTGTGTAATCTCTGAAACCGGTAAGCAACCTCATTTGGGGAGAATATGAAGTTGTAAAGATGAAAACCAATCTCCATTTTTACCATCATTTTTGAGTTCAGCTTTACGGCTTTCAAAAGCATCGAGAGCGATATCTTTTAAGTAATGCAGATTACGCATCGCTTCACGCTTTTGTTTCTCACGTTCTTTAATGGGGTTACAAGCCTCACGTAAAACAGAACGCCACCCAGTTGCCAATTCACGGGCTTGTTTTAAAGAGACATCTCTTAAAGCACCCAAGCCCATTTCACGCCGCCGCCCGTGAATGGTATAGCGATAAAGCCATTGAGCATCCCCCATCTTTACACTTATGAAGGTGCAAGCTGGCACCATCATACTATTTACCGGCCCCCAATGTTGCGACAGCCCTTGGTATTGAGACGATTCATAAGAGGCATTTTTGTTCCTTTCTAAACGGTTTTCACCCCACACACCAACCCCACTTGTGACGTGCAAAGGGATGGTTTTGATTGATTCAAGATAAGGGGATTTGAGATGAGAGAATCTTACAATATTCGGGTCTCTCATTCAATATGAATAACGCTAAATTGTCTTTATAAATCAATACGTTGAATTGGATACCCTTTGTGCACGTCAGTTCCAGAATTCGCTCGCAGAGAGCTCTTTGGAGGAAATCAAACGAGCCATTGAAGGTCATGATTTCTTAAAGGACTATTACAAGGTTGGGGAGTCTTCAATTAAGTCTCGTGATGATCGTATCGCCTTTCAGCTTTCAGGTCTTGACCGCAGTATAGCAAGCATTAAGTCGATGGGGCGTATTTTGCTTTGTTGGGTTGATGAGGCAGAACCAAGAGGCGGCTGCCCGTTTAAGGACAGAATCGGATGTTTGTCGCGATAGTTTCACTATTACATCTTCTGATCCATTGTATCGTAAAACTGTTGGTATGTTTATAAAACTTTTAAAGTTTTTTATAACATGATTGAAAATCCTTCAAAGAAATATTAGGAGTGATTAGAAAAGAGGAAAATAAAAAAATGTTCATGTTGCGGAGGTGCGTTAGAAAATCTTATTCTCACACCTTATTATAAGGTCACTAACCATTTAAAATATCAATAAAATCAATATTTTGTATCGTAAAATATGATTCGAATCCCTACGCGCTCACCAATATTAAGAGGAATAGTACGTAGTTATTCAACTGCTTCGTTAATAATGATTTTTTCTATTGTAATCAGAAAAATTTGTCGCTCATTTTGCAGAATAATTGTATTTATCCACAGTTTATATCGTGTGATTGTATTTTTTATTAATATATTGATTTATTTATTTTTTTAATTCATTCTAATGTTTGTTATACTCTAATCTTTTTTGTGAAAGATCATAAAAAGATTAATGTTGTATTAATTTCTTGATAAAAAATGCTTTTTAAAGATATTGTGAGTGCGCGAGGGGAATCATCCAAAAATGTGAATTTCACTATGGCATGAAGATGCAGTGTGGTTTTTGCAGTATGTACTTCAATAGAAATGAGCGAGCTGACAGATGCTTTTAATTAGCAAAGAGAAGTTTACTTCCATTCTTAATTCAATATTTCATTTTTTTTCTATATTTGCTGTTTCCCAGTTACTGGTATCTTGCTGCGCAAGCCAAACAACATTCTTGGGAGTAAAGAATTTTTATCATAATAATAAACCAACGGATGTAAAAATTGCTGTACTTCTTAAAAAAACACCAAGTAAGCAAAGTCAATCAAAAGGAAAGGGAAGTGGACGTGCTGTTGTTGGTAAACCTTACCAAATAAAAGGGAAATGGTATCATCCCCAAAATGATCCAACTTATAAACGTATTGGTGAAGCATCATGGTATGGTTCAGATTTTCATGGGCGTTTAACAGCAAATGGTGAGGTTTATGATATGAATCTTTTGACTGCAGCTCACCCGACTATGCCTTTGCCCAGTTATGCTCGTGTTACTAATCTAGCAAATGGATCTTCTATCGTTGTTAGAGTTAATGATCGTGGTCCTTTTATGAAAGATAGAATTATTGATCTATCAAAAAAAGCTGCGGAAATGCTTGGTTATGCAAGTGCAGGTGTGGCAAATGTTAAAGTGGAATATATTTCTGAAGCACCAGTTGGCCATTATGATAGTAATTATTTAATGGCTTCTTATACATCAGGAAATTACGCTTCATCCTCATTGGTATTGGCAAATTTTTCTAAAGAAAGAGAAAAAGCCATATTAGAGAGAAAGTTCGGAGCAGATAACCAAAAGCGACCAAATGAGGCTGGTTTAATAAGATTGCCAGAAATTGGTCCTGTTTTGATTGATAAGCCAATATTGTTTGATCAAGTAGCTTTTGTAAATAAACCAGCAAAAAAGATACACCTCAATTAATGACAAGTATTTTAATAGAATATTTTTGTCTCTTATTATCTATGATTTGAAAATTATAGATGATAAGGAGCGCTGTTTTGTATTAGAACTCTGTCTTTAAAAAAAATGAGATTGTGTATTGTTGTAAAAAAGGTAATCTTCTAAAAGCATCATTCACATGAAGCAATCCTGTTAACCTATACACACAAAAAGCTTTAAACGGTTAAGTCATTACTCACGAAAATATTGATCAGTTAGTGGAAGCATTAGAAAAAGCAAAACCGTTTTTAAATAGCTAAACGTTTTGCACGTATTTAAGATATCAAAAATAAATTTTATGCGAGAAAAAAAGAGAGCATAGCATGCTGATTTATTTTGATGATACTGAGCAAAAATAAAAAACTGTTTTCATTTTTTAATGATTCTCAGTTTGCGAAAAAACAAATCTTTCCTTGTATGAGAAGATTCTTTATGCTTCTCCTTTAGATATGGGAGGAGCGGTTATGCGCAGAGCATTGAGAATTTTATTTACATTATTTTGGATATTAATATTGGATGGAGGGGGAAACGCGCAGGATTTTCAAACTTCTGCATCACAATTATTGCTATTAGATAATGACACAGATACAATACTTTTTGAAAAACAGAGTGATATGACTTTTCCTCCTGCTTCATTAGCAAAATTGATGACAGCTGAAGTCATATTTCATCAATTAAAAAAAGGATTGTTAAGCAGTACACAAACATTTACTGTAAGTGAAAATGCTTGGCGTAAGGGGGGAGCACCCTCCGGTACAACAACGATGTTTGCGAAAGTGAAGTCAGAAGTTAGTATCTCTGATCTTTTGCGCGGTTTAATTATTGTCAATGGAAATGATGCTGCTATTACCCTTGCTGAAGGAGTATCGGGAAACGAGTCTGATTTTGCAAAACTGATGAATGAACGAGCAAAAGTGCTTGGATTATCGCATAGCCATTTTGTTAATGCGACAGGTCTTCCAGAAGAAGGGCAGTTCGTGACATTACGCGATATGATTATATTAGTGCGTCATATTATTCGTGAGTATCCTGATTATTATATGCTTTACCGTGAACCTGATTTTACTTGGAATAAGATTTTTCAACGGAATAAAAATCCTCTTATTTCTAAGGAAATTGGTGTAGAAGGATTTGGGTTCGGCTACAGTACAGAAGAAGGTTTTTCAATGGTTATTGCCGCCTATCAAAATCATCGACGTCTTTTCTTAGCAATAAATGGTTTGCAAAAGGACAAAGGGCATACAAAAGAAATAGAACGCATTCTTCAATGGGGAATGACAGCTTTTGATCTTAAAACGATTTTTACAAAGGGAGAGACGGTTGGCCATGCTTCTGTTTATGGTGGAACACAAAACTCTGTTTCCCTTATTATTAAAGAACATGTAGACATTATGCTTTCAAATGAAAAAAATTTAAATGTTAAGGCAAAAATTAAATATCGAGGTCCTTTAAAAGCCCCCATTTTTCTGGGGCAAAAAGTTGGTGTTCTTCAAATTCTAGAAGATAAAAAAGTTCTTCTTGAAAAAAAGGTTTTTGCTGGAAATATTGTTCAGGAGGGAAGCTTTTTTGCAAAAGCAAAAAATGCATTCTATGAAATAACAATTGGATGGTTACGAAAATATTTATAATATGTGCTCCATAATAAGATTAAGGTTTATACGTGTCAGGTTATTTTATTACATTTGAAGGAGGAGAGGGAGCGGGAAAAACAGTACAAGTTTTTTTGCTTTCTCAGTATCTTTCTAGCCAAGGGTATGATGTTGTTACAACACGAGAGCCAGGAGGGACAGAAGGCGCAGAAGCGATCCGCTATATTCTATTGTCTGGTCAAGCTCAACAGTATGGATTGTTAATGGAAACGCTTTTATTTACAGCAGCACGTGCCGATCATGTGAGTGAAGTTATTATACCTGCATTGCAAAAAGGCAAAGTTGTTTTATGTGATCGTTTCATTGATTCTACACGCGTTTATCAAGGACTCAATGGTCAAATCAGTTCTTCTACTCTTTCTACATTAGAATGTATTGCCCTCAATGGAATAATGCCTCATTTAACATTTTTGTTAGATATACCAGCAACATATGGGCTGGAGCGTGCAAATTTGCGAAGAAACAAAACAGCAACGATAGATTATTTTGAAAAAGATAATGTCGAGATACAAGAGCAAAGGCGACAAGCCTTTCTGCAATTAGCTAAACAGGAACCTCATCGGTTTCGTGTAATTGATGCTACAAGTACAGTGGAAATTATTGCACAACAAATAAAAGACATTTGTTATCAGGCAATGTTGGAACAGTTTTCATGAGTGATGTAAATTTTTTGCGCCATTATGATGATATTGATACAGTTTTATCCCCTTCGCAGAATAACAGGATCTTTGGGCATAAAGATGTTCGTCATTTTTTAGCACAAATGCTTAAAGAAGGGCGTTTACATCATGCTTTATTATTTGAAGGAAAGCAAGGAATTGGTAAAGCTACATTGGCATTTCATCTTGCTTGGAATATCTTAAGTTCTCAAAGAGATAATTTCCTGCAACCAGAACATCATTCTATGACATGGCACCAAATTGGGCAGGGAAGTCATCCTAATCTTTTATATATTTCACGTCGCTTTGATTTAAAAACGCAAAAGTTTAAAACAGGTATACTCATTGATGATATCCGCGATATTATGCATTTTTTAAATCAAACATCGCAAGATAATGGGTGGCGTATTGTTATCATTGATTCTGCGGATGATATGAAGAGAAGTGCGGCGAATGCAATTCTTAAAACGCTTGAAGAGCCTCCTAAAAAGACTTTATTTATTCTTATCACCCATTCTCTAGGAAAATTACTTCCAACAATTCGTTCACGCTGTCAGCAAATTTCTTTGCGACCATTGTGTGATGATGAAATGAAAAAAGCCATTACACATATTTTTTCCAATCAGAATTTACCGGATGAAAAAACCGTTGAAATGATTATTCAAAGGTCTAAAGGAAGTCCTCGGAAAGCGACTTTATTTCTTTGCGATGGTGGTTTTGAAATTATGAGAACTATTGATACTCTCTTAGAACAATCTGTTTGCAATCCAACGGTTGTACATACAGTTGCACAAACACTTTCCTCTCTTTCTTTAGGGGTTCAATTTCAACAATTTTGTGATGAAATTCTTGATAAAATTCAAAAAAAAGCTATTATGCTTATCGAAAGGGAAAATTTAGCTCTCTCAAAAAAATGTGCGCAAGCATGGCAGGAAATTCATCAAGAGATAGGGGAAATACAAGCGTTTAATCTCGATAAGAAGCAATTCATTATTAATCTGCTTTTTAAAGTTCACAAGATCATTCGTGAAAGTGAGCTTTTTCCGTGACAATGTGATTAACAGACGTTATGTCATTGTATCTTTTATTGTATTTTACGACGAGTTTGACATGCGTGACACATATTACATAACAACTCCAATTTTTTATCCGAATGGCACGCCCCATATTGGGCATGCCTATAGTGCTATTGCAAGCGATGTTTTGGCCCGTTTTCAACGATTGGACGGAAAAAATGTATTTTTTCTCTCTGGGACAGATGAACACGGTTTAAAGATGCAACAGACAGCAGCAGCATTAGGTATAACACCTAAACAGCTTGCAGAGCGCAACAGTGCAGTATTTCAAAAAATGCTTACAGTATTAAATTGTTCTAATGACGATTTTATTCGCACAACAGAAGAGCGCCATTATCAAGCTTGTCAAGAAATTTGGAAAAAGATGGAAGAAAATGGCGATATTTATCTTGGCCGTTATACGGGTTGGTACTCAGTTCGTCAGGAATCTTATTATGATGAGAAGGATACTGTCGTTGGAGAAGATAATATCCGTCGTGAAAAGGAGCTAGGCTCTCCAGTTGAATGGAACGAAGAAGAAAGTTATTTTTTTAGACTTTCCCGTTATGAAAAAACGCTTCTTGAATATTATGAAAAACATTCTGATTTTATTGCTCCATTTGAGCGACGTAATGAAATTATAAGTTTTATTAAATCAGGTTTAAAAGATATTTCCATTTCACGAACGAATTTTAATTGGGGGGTTCCTGTTCCAGGTAATACAAAACACGTGATGTATGTTTGGGTTGATGCCCTGACAAATTATCTTTCAGCAATTGGCTTTTTCGATAAAAATTCGAATAAACGTAATTTTTGGCCTGCAAATGCTCATATTATTGGTAAAGATATTATTCGTTTTCATGCGGTTTATTGGCCGGCATTTTTAATGTCTGCTGGAATTGAAATGCCTAAGCATATTTTTGCACATGGTTTTTTACTCAATCGTGGTGCAAAAATGTCAAAGTCCATTGGAAATGTTGTTGATCCGTTTGAAATGGTTGATCACTATGGTCTCGATCAGGTACGTTATTTTCTTCTTCGTGAAGTGCCATTTGGACAAGATGGTAGTTATAGCCATGATAGCTTTGTAAATCGCATTAATGCGGATCTTGCTAATGATCTTGGCAATTTAGCACAGCGCTCTTTGTCTATGATTGCCAAAAATTGTAATGAAAAAATTCCTATCCCCGCTGCACTTTTCGTTCAAGATCAACAGCTTTTACAACAATCTCTTCAAGCGCTTGAGATGATACGCCAAGCTATGTCTTCTCATGAGATGCATGTAGCACTTTCAGCTATTTTTTCAGTTGTAACAGATGCTAATCGCTATTTTGCCAGCGAACAGCCTTGGAGTTTACGAAACAATAATCCAGAAAGATTTTCTACAGTTCTTTACATCACTGTAGAGACACTGCGGCGAATAGGGATTATGCTCTTGCCTTTCATACCACAGTCAGCAACCAAGCTTCTTGATAGCCTTGCGATTGCAAAAGACAGTCGATTACTACATCATATCAGTCATTCAGAAATTCAAGCAGGTCTTGATCTTCCACCACCAGAACCAATTTTCCCCCGTTATATCTTGAAGAAAGACGCGCTTCACCATGTTGATTGATACACATTGTCATCTTGATTTTGAAGATTTCTCACAAGATTTGGATGATGTTATCCAACGGGCCTTAGATTCTGATGTTAAACGTATGATAACAGTTTCAACACATGTTCATAAGTTGGATAAGCTTTTAGCAATTGCACAAAATTATGAACAAGTCTTTTGCTCTGTTGGAACACATCCCAATCATGCCCATGAAGAACAAGATATCACAGCTGAAGAGCTTATTCATCACTCGGAGCATCCTAAAATTGTTGCTTTTGGGGAATCTGGTCTCGATTATCATTATGATTATTCTTCACCAGAAGAACAAAAGAAAGTTTTTCAAGAACATATCATTGCTTCTCGAGAAACACAGCTTCCTCTTATTATACATTCACGTAATGCTGATTCTGATATGGAGAAAATATTACGCGAACAGATAAAGGAAGGTACTTTTCCATTTGTACTCCATTGTTATTCGTCTGGAATGCAGCTTGCTCGTGCTGGCATTGAACTTGGTGGTTATCTTTCTTTTTCAGGTATTCTTACCTTTAAAAATGCGCTTAAAATCCGTGAAATAGCAAAAATTGTTTCTCATGAACATTTATTGGTGGAAACAGATGCACCATTTTTAGCGCCTATTCCTCATCGAGGTAAAAGAAATGAGCCATCTTTTGTTTGCCATACAGCAGCTATTTTGGCTGAAACGATTGGTTTAAGCATTGAAAAAACAGTTCAGATAACAACGTGCAATGCTTTTCGTTTATTTAGAAAAATGAAATAAGGTAAAGGGGTATGTCTGATAAGTACCGATTTACAATCTTAGGCTGTGGTTCTTCTCCTGGTGTACCACGCCCTAATGGTGATTGGGGAGATTGTGATCCTAATAACCCTAAAAATAAAAGGTACAGAAGTTCTTTATTAGTTGAACGTGTTCATCAATCAGGAAAAAAAACAACCATCGTTATTGATACTGGTCCGGATTTTAGATCACAAATGATTGAGGCTTGTGTAAATCATCTTGATGCTGCACTTTATACGCATTTTCATGCTGATCATATTCATGGCATTGACGATTTGCGTAGTTATGCACTTGCACAAAAGTGCTTAATAGATATCTATGCTGATACTGACACATTAAGGCATTTAAAAAATGCTTTCGGATATTGTTTTCAAAATCCAAAAAATTCACCTTATTCACCCATTTTAAAAGAACATCTTATTAATGAAGATAGCCAGTTCATAATTCAAGGGCAGGGTGGAACAATAACTGTTCGTACACATCTACAATATCATGGGAAAATTCATTCTTTAGGTTTTCGTATTGGTAATGTTGCTTACTGTACAGATGTCAGTAAATTTTCTGAAAAAACATTACAAAAATTAATGAATTTGGATGTCTTAATTATTGAAGCTCTACAATTTGAATCTCATCCAAGTCATCTTTCTGTTGATCAAGCATTACAATGGATAAAATATTTAAAACCAAAACAAGCAATACTCACACATATGGATAGATCGCTTGATTACAATGAAGTTGTAAATTATACCCCATCACACGTTAAGCCTGCATATCAAGGACTTATTTTTGAAACAGAAGCACAAACTTAGTATTAATAATAATTAAGATGATCTTCAAAACTATATTTTTTATATAAAAGTAAGGTTTTTATGCATAGGTATTTAAAGCGGGCCACATGTATTATGATTTTAGCGATTTCTTTGTCAGCATGTGGGGGACGTGTAGAAAAAACATTTCAGTCACAACATTACACGATGAAGCAATGAACTGCCCTGATATTCAACGAGAGTTTTTTGCTAATAAAAGGCAAATAATGACACGATATAGAGCGGTCTAAGGCAAGAAACAAAAACGTAGCTTTAACAGAAGTAAGTGTTGTGTTTGTTCCTGATTTTTTTCTAGATGTAAAGTCAAGTAAAAGCAACAAAATTACAGCTTTAAACAACCGTAATGCTGTTTTAAGTGATCTCGCATATATAAAACTATGAAACATTGTAAACTACCAAAATAATTTTTTATTACTATAGTATATTTACTTTTTTGTTTTAAGTAATACTAATTAAAGCCAATTTTTTAATATATTATTTTCTATTAATATATTTTGCCAAACTATTGCCATAATTTTGTTTAAATAATGAATTATGCGACATAATTATGAATAATACGTCTAAAGTAAGGGATGCTCTAGAGATTAGGCTTTTTTATATCATGTTATCGCATAATTTATATTATGGAACTTTTAAGAAAAAGGATATGAATTATATGGTTGCAATGGCAGTTTGGGGTACACTCTCATCATTATTGTGGATATTTTCAATAAAAGCCAAGAGTTATTTTGATTTATGGTGGGTGCCTTTTGTGTGAGAAAACTTTTTTAAAATTAAAAATATCGAGCCAGTTATTCTGGCTCAAAAACTTATTATTAACTAGAAATAACATCGTGTGAAAAACGGTATGACGGAAATAAAAATCGTTAATATCTCAGTCAGTAAGTGCACCATAAAACAATTCCCCATAATGAATACATCATGGTTGATGCAAATTGCCATGGCATGAGATCAAGAAGTACACCAACAAGAACAAGACGTATCCAATAAAAAATACTTAAACCTAAGAAAATGAGCACTAAAAATCGCAAATAACCGTTATAAATTAATCTGTTTTTGAAGATCTTTTTTCACAATAATAATTCTTTTTCAACAGGTTGAAAGTAAGCATCTATCATTTCATTTGAGACAGATGAAAGTTTGTTTGGCTGCCAATGAGGTGTTTTGTCTTTATCAATTAACATGGCACGCACACCTTCACGAAAATCATGCGAAGGGATCATATGATGCGCAATACGATTTTCAATTTTCATACAATCTTCCAAAGATAGATTTCGTTTCATTTGTTTCCAAGTAACTTTTAAACTTGTTGGAGACCGTGACTGCAAAATATCATAACATTTTTTGGCGAATAAGACACCTTCTTTGCTTTTTTTATAAAGCAATTCAATACATTCTTCTAACGTATCCGCACTAAAATAAGCATTGATAATACAGCGTATTTCATAACTTGTTTCGTAGTCTTTTGTGATAGCCCGTTTTTCTAGAGCGAGTTTAGGATTTCCTTGTTCAATAATCGTTTTTCTAATGCATTCTAATTCAATTTCAGGAACAGCATGTGTTGCTAACCCTAAATTTAAGCAATCGCCCCATTTTATGTACGCACCGGTCAATGCAAGATAAATGCCAAAATGATCAGGAAGAGAGGGTAAGAAAAAGCTTGCACCAACATCTGGAAAAAATCCAATAGCACATTCTGGCATAGCAAAGAGTGTATTTTCTGTAACAATTCGGTGTGAACCATATATGGAAATACCTACCCCTCCTCCCATCCAAATACCGTTTAAAAAAGAAATATAGGGTTTTGGAAAACGCTGAATGTAAGCATTTAAACGATATTCATCACTAAAATATTGATAAGAAGCAGTTTTTTCCCCCATATGATAAATTTCGACAACATCTCCACCAGCACAAAAAGCACGCCCCTCTCCTTCAACCAAGACGCATAAAACATCATCATCTGTTTCCCATGTATTGAGAGCTTTTTTAAAGGCAAAAACCATCCGGTGATTAAGAGCATTTAATGCTAAAGGACGCGTGAGCTTTATAACGCCAGCATGCCCCTCTTTTGTAAAAAGAATATCATCACCTGCTCCAAAATCAATTTGCATCTCATCTCCTTTTGATAATATTTATATTATTGTTTTTTAAAACCAAATTGAGGAAATAGCTGCATGATAGCACCAATACAATACATATAAATGCCTGTTAGTGAAATTCCTAACTTAACCCAATAAGGAGCATCTAATTTGTAAAAAAAAGCAACAACGCCAAAGGAACACCATAAAAGAAAAATTGGAAAATTAAAACATCGCAAACGGATAACTCTTATTGGATGAATGAAATAAACCGGTAAAAAAGAAATAATGGCTGATAAAACAATAATGATAAAAGTAACCCACTCCCCTGGCTTTACTACAAAAAGGGTAAAAACCATCATATTCCAAACGACAGGAAAACCTTTAAAGAAGTTTTCTTTGGTTTTCATCCCAGTATCTGCATAATAGATAGCTGATGAAATGACAATAATAGCACTCAATAAAAACGACAGCCCTGAACCTATTAAACCACTTTGATAAAGCGCAAAAGCTGGAATTAAAACATAAGTTACATAATCAATAATATTATCTAACAGTTCACCAGACCAAGTTGGTAATATATATTTAACATCAAGTTTGCGTGCAATTGGCCCATCAATACCATCAACGAGAAGTGCAAGTCCAAGCCAACAAAACATAGCAGTCCATTCTTTTTGTGATGCTGATATAAGAGAAAGAAACGCTAAAAACGAACCGGAAGCTGTTAGTAAATGAACGGAAAAGGCTTTTGCTTGTGGCATTGTTACTTTTTTATGGCGCAATCGATCGGCATTCGTTTTAATTTTTTTTGTTAGCTTACGTTTCAAAGTTTTCTTACCCTCGTTTCTACAAGTTTCATCCATATACCAATACGCTATTTTTACTTATGATATGATTTTTAGTAAAAAATCATAAAAAGGTTACTTTTTTATATCGCTTTATTATTACATAATATAATAGAAAAGCTTCATACAATAAAAAGAGATTATTCATTTGGAAACACAAAAATATTTATTAAATGAAAAAAGGTTCAACAAACAGTGACATTAAAAAACACGCATAAAGACATTGCTATCATTGGTGCGGGACCAGTGGGAATGATAGCAGCGCTTAGTCTTGGATATAAGGGCTATTCTGTTTCTCTTATTGGCCCCCCTACGCATGCAGATGAATTACGAACAACGGCTCTTATGATGCCAGCAATATATATGCTTCAAGATCTCAACATTTGGAATATTCTCAAACATCATGCAGCACCTTTATCGTTCATGAGAATTATAGATCTAACTTCTAGAGTTATGCGTGCTCCTACTGTCAATTTTTCTTCTGCTGAAATTGGTGAAGAAGCTTTCGGTTATAATATCCCTAATATAGAGTTAAACAATACGCTACTCTCTAAAATTGCACTAACACCCAATATTACAAGGTTTACTTCTTTAGCAAATTTTTTTCATCATAAAAAAAAGCATGTATATATCACTCTTGCAGATGGCAGGAATATTCAAACGCCGCTTGTTGTGGCTGCTGATGGGCGCCACTCTTCAGCACGAAGAGCAGCGGATATCGGTGTTAAGCAGTGGAATTATCCGCAAAAAGCACTTGTTCTCAATTTTTCTCATGAATTTTCTCATCAAAATACATCAACTGAATTTCATACAGAAAATGGTCCATTTACACAGGTTCCATTACCAGGAAAAAGATCCAGTCTTATATGGGTTGTTCATTCTTCTCATGCTGAAAAATTGTTAAACATAGAGTCAAAGGCAATTGAAAAAATAATAGAAAATCAGATGCAGTCAATGCTTGGAAAACTGACAGTAGAAACTCCTATTCAAGCATGGCCACTTTCAGGACTTATCTCTCATCATTTCGCTGCTAATCGAACAATTTTAGTGGGTGAAGCAGCCCATGTTTTTCCTCCTATTGGGGCGCAGGGATTGAATTTAGGAATCCGTGATGTCCAAACTTTGATTGATATTTTACCCAACCAAATATCCGAATCTAATTCTGAAACAATTGTTACACACTATAATAGGCGCCGCAAAGCTGATATATTGGTCAGAAGTGGAGCTGTTCATATGCTTAATTCTTCTTTACTTTCTGGTCTGTTGCCTGTTCATATTATACGCAGTGTTGGGCTTGGATTATTACGTAATTGTTCACCGTTACGGAATTTATTTATGCGTGAAGGAATGTCTCCTGGTCAAGGATTTAAAGCAATTATGCAAAAATTTTCCAAAAATCTTAGAAACTCTTCCATTTAAATTTTTTAATAAAGTCAAACATACAATAATTAAAGACGAAAAAGGATCGTTTATACCTGTACTGGGAGGTGTTTTTGACATTCAAATTATGATCCAACATTTAAATTTGCAATGCTCTTTCATGTATAAAGCGCATAAAAAATGATAATGCGTGCAATCTGTTATTATAAGTCTTTTTGATATCATTTATTTGCAGATATACCCTGTAAAATAGAAAAGGTTGTTAAGAACAGAAACGCGCGTCATTTTTTCTTATAAAATGATTTCGATTAATCAACATAAATTTTAAAAAATTGCTTCATTAAGTATACCATTGAAAATAAAAGAGCTTTGGGAACCTGTTCGCAATACAGATGTTAATAAAGTATTATTTTAACAGATGGTGAAATGATGAGATTAAGTAAATTTTTGCACTCAGCTATTTTTTTTATAGCAATGTTCTGCCTCTCATCTATAGTTGCAGTTTCGGTAAATAAGATTTTTTATACTCCTTATTGTCAAGCTTTTTCTTATAATTTTACTAAAGATATTATGAAACAAGGCCAAAATTCATTTACGGCTTCACAAATTAAAAACTGTCTCATGCAAAATGGTTTCATGGATATTAAACGATTGCGTTTAGATGATAAAGGTATTTGGCGCGCTTTAGTAGAATTTAAAAACCACCATTTTCTCGTATCAGTTGATTACTCTGGAACAGTTGCTATTCAAAATGAAAGAAAACAATATGATGAATTTTAATACTTATAGCAATGGTAATCCTATTAGCTATGAGAGAACTTTTTTAAAAAAAGTTTATGATTCTATTAAAGAACCTGCTTTTATAGGAGGCTTAAATGGTAGTGTATCAGGAGCAATTGCATCAATTCTCGCAACTTATGGGTATATTTCTCTGCCAGGATTTGGCCCAATCATCGCAATGGGTATAAGTATAGCATTTTTCATCGGAACGATAATTGGGGTAATCATAGGATCAATAATGGGGATTTTTGTTGGTACATTTTGTACTTTTTTAGGAACCAAATACACCTTACAATAGATTAAACTTTATAATAAATTAGGAATTTTTGTAAGTTAACCGTTCTTAACAACAGAAATATTTTATAAAATTATGAAATCCGCTTTAAATTTTTTTTAAAAATATAGATAGAATACCTATAAAAGACACATTATTCATTTAAAACGATGAGACTATTTTTAGATATACTTAAAGATGTATAAAAGGAGTTTTTTGAAAAAGTATGATTTCTCTAGGTTCTATAAAGTATAAAATTACATAAAATATAAAAGTATTTTTATCATTAAGTTGTTTATTTTGTATTTCATTAACAAAATTTACTTTAAAAAATTATAAAAAGGTGTTCTATGAATAAAATTTTCTTTCTCTTCTTAACTTTGTTAATATTTTTATTTCATTATTCTACGGCATTAGCAAAATCTATACAAGTAAAGGTTTATGAGTTAGAAAATATCAATACAAGAAAGCCTATTGGTACAATTAAAATTGAAGAAAGTATATATGGTCTGATTTTTGTACCCAATTTATCCACCTTGCCAGAAGGTTTGCACGGTTTTCATGTGCATGTAAATCCTTCATGTGATACGAAAGATGGTATCATTGGTGGTGCTGCTGGTGGACATTATGATCCGCAGCATACTAACAAACATCTTGGACCTTATAATATCAATGGTCATTTGGGCGATTTACCTGCGCTGTATGTTGATGATAAAGGGCAATCAACAATGGGTGTTCTCGCCCCACGACTTAAAACAATCTCTGAAATTAAAGGACGTTCATTAATAATTCATTTAGGAGGAGATAATCACTCTGATAAGCCATTACCACTTGGCGGAGGTGGAGTGCGTTTGGCATGTGGCGTTATCGAAGAATAAGCTAAAAATTGCAATGAACTATAGAAATATACAACTTTTTTATAGTTCATCAGCCTTATAGTTTATTGCTAAAATTTTTCATGTGATTTCTTATTAAGAGATTATAAATATTTACTTTTTTAGGAGAGTTTTTTTATATTTACTAACTTTACCCGTGCGGTAAATAGTGATGGATTCTTTCATTGATCACTGATTTTGTCATTTTTTGTCTGTGACATAAGTACTTACGAAAATAATATTTTTTTAATTAAGAGAAACATAAATAAAGAGTTTTTCAAGATACAATCAACAACTTTATATTGATAGCGAGTATTTAAAAACAATAAACTAAAAATTTGAGAATGAGGAGCAATTTTAAAACTATTCATGGGGTTATTTGAGTCCAATCAGATGGGCGAATCTCGCCAGTCTGATAGAATTGACGAATGAGTTTAATATAATCAAAGAAGTCTTTGTTTTCTTCTATTAATCTATTGGCAGTATTCCAATCAATTTCATTGCGTTCCTTAGCAGGAATGATAATTTGACTCTCGGATGTGTTTTCCTTATCTAATCTTATAAATCCAATTCCATGTAAACTTGAAAGTATCCGAAGTTCTTTTAAAGTATCAATACCTTCAATTTCACTCGCAACTAAATAACTAAAATTAGCCCATGAGGAATTGCTAACTGTTTGAAAAAAAGCTTGCCGCAGATTTGAACGGTTGATAAGAATTTTAACTTCAAAAGACCAAAGTTTTGTTTTTTTATCAAAATACTGCAAAACACAATCTTTGATTTCATGGTGCCATTCATTACTTAAATCTTGTAGCCCTACAACATCTGGATAAAGCCATTTATTGCCACCATTGCCATGTTTGTTACGAGAGCGTTTTTCGTCAATACGCTTGCTATATACTTCAAGCTCTGTCCATAAAAATTGAGATAATAATGGATACAGATCATGCTCTCTAACAGAAAGATCATTTATCTTAGAAGTCGAACACACAACATTTTCTTCTACTTCGTCAATTTCATCTTTATCTGTTAATTGTGTAAAATAATATTGCCGTGGTCGACCTTCCGTGGTTTTAATTTCTGGATAACGTTTTTGCAATTGAGGGCGCATAGAGCCTATTTCAGCAACAATTTGCTGAATGAGAGCAGCCTCACTGTTAAGGGGAGCAACTGTCGCAGTTGAGCGCTTTTGCTTTTTGTGACATTCCTCGGGATAATTTTCGAATATCCATTGAGCGATTTCTCTCGCTGTAAATTTTTTTGTTGGGTTTTGCTTTAAAAAGCTAAAAGTCGTTTTCGTTAAATTTAGGAACATATATCAAATTATCCATTTTTATAGTCTACTATGGTTAGACCACTCTAGTTATCTTTTACAAGAGAGAACAATAAGTGGTTTTATTTTTTTGAGAAGAGCTTATTCCTTTTACATTGCTCAATTTTCTAAATGGAATCCAGATGTTTTTTCTTCTGAAAAGACTTCTTTTTCTCTCATCAAGATTATTATTGTTTGGCAAAAGAGCTATTCTGCATTAAGTTCAGCTCTTGAAATTGTAAACTCTGCACACAAACCCTCAAAACTACGATTGGCCTTAATAGCATCATGTGGAATAAGAACATAATGCCATGGTTTTCCATCATTCGTAACAACATAACTCGTTGCATGATAGCACCACTGAACAGCTGCATTTGTCTTTTTCAAAACAATAGGATTGTGTATTTCAGATGCTTTTTTAGGTTCACAAAGATATTTGGCATCTTTCGTTTCTACAACAAAATCCGGTTCATAGATCAATCCTTTGTCATATTCTATCTTGAAAAAACCTCGAGCAAGCTTCATCCACTTTAATACTTTTACATCATCCTCTAATATTTGAGCAAATCGCAACTCCCCCTCCACTGAATCAAATTTTTGTAAAGGATAACAACATTTTTTAAATCCCTTGAATACAAGTGTTTTAATATCGCTTTTATTGGAAGGAATACAACGAAAATCAAGAGGAAATGTACCCTGTGGTAGTGTGTAGTGAAGAGGTGTTAAGGTTGTAAATCCCCGTGTAATTTTAACCTCATAATCTTGTTGTGTTTCCCACTGGTGTGATTTTAATTGAGTAACTATAAAATTATTAAGTTGATGCTGATAATGAATCAATACATTCTCAACAGCAGCATCATTTGATAAAGAAGATCGAAAATGTTGCACCAACTGCCCCGCTAATTTTCGTAATAGTGGCGTATGGTTGTCATAATCAATAAAATCATTATCAATTAAAGTACGAATGATATAATTTTCAAGATGAGGCTCTTTGAGATACTCATTTTCAGAGGTAAGAAAAATACTTTTATGTGTGCGTAATTCTCGAATTAAAAGCTCTCTACTCACGGGTTGCAAGTTTAAACTTTCTAGGTTTTTTAAATCAAAGTCAGAAAAACCATAAGTAACCTCACCAGAGGGAATAAGCACAATATTGGGAATATCTATTATACGTTTTGCTAAATTTTCTGTTAGGTCTGCAACCACTTTTTGCACCAAAGCTTCAGTCTCTGCTTTTATGTTATCACAAATAAGAGTACCCTTTGACGCGTGCATGGTTTCTATAACTTCATTACTGATTTTTTCTTGTATTATAGTGGAGCAAAGTGCCTGAGAATTTGGCAATTTTTCATATCCTTTGATAATATTCCACGTGATATCAGCAATTTTTTTCTCCTCGGGAGTGAAAGACGGAGCCGTATTATGCAACGCGACATCTTGGAAATCAGATGCTCCGTTTATATTGGAGTAGCGTGTCACCGTCGTCTTTGTTGATTCTGTTTCTGCACAACTTGGTACTGTGAGTATATCTGATTTTTCGGCCGATATATCTCCCCCTATTCCAATCTCAATATGCTTTTTAATAATTGAGTTTGGCTCATTAGCACGATCAATAATATCTTGGAAACGATCATGTGCAATGATTGTTAAACGATCTATGGATTCTATGCCGGTTTTACTACCATACGGCAAACGTAACCCACGACCTATCGTTTGCTCAGTTAAAATCTCTGAAGTAGATGCACGCAACGGTACAATAGTATAGAGATTAGTGACATCCCATCCTTCTTTCAGTTTATTAACGTGAATAACAATTTCCGTTGGCTCATTTGGATCTTCAATTGCAATTAGTTTCTGAATATTCTTATCTTCTTCTGTATTCGATTGTTTTGAATGAATTTCTATAACCTTTCCCTTATAAGCTCCGGCAAAAAAATCATCCGCTTCTAACAAATTATGCAATTTCTGCGCATGCTCTGTATCTTGCGCTACAACTAACACAAAAGGCTTAACGCACTTTTTTTTATAATCACTAGCATAGATAACCAAATCTGCTTTTACTTTTTCGTGTGCATGAATTGCATCTTGTAGTTTAATATACTCTAATTGTTCAGACGTGTAGTTTTTCGGCTGAAAGTCTTTACGTGTAGCGACAGCAGGCTCTTTCACAAACCGATCTCTCATAGCCTCTGCAAGTGAATAGCCGTACACAACATTTTTAAAATTTACAGGCTTTGCCCCTATTGTTTTCGGTGTTGCTGTAAGTTCTAAACCTAAAACAGGTTTCAACTCATTAATCGCCGAAACACCCGCAGAAGCACGATAACGATGCGCTTCATCCATTAAAAGCACTAGATCAGGAAGATTTGCAAGATAATCAAAATAACTTTCGCCAATAGTTTCTTGTAAGCGTTTAATCCGTGGAATATTTGATTTTGCAGTTCCTTTTTTATGATCCGTTGTGTTAATTTTGGAAATATTAAAAATATTGATAAAAGCTGTATTTTCATCCTCAAACAAACGCTGTTGTCCATAAAATTTTGGTTCATTAGAGTGAATTCCTTTACCACTTTCATAATCATCACCTGTAATAATTACCGGTCTATTTGCAACAAACTCATTCATTCCACTGAATACATATTTGGGACTTTGAGGACTGAAATCCTGTTTTAATTTTTCATAAATAGTCAAATTTGGCGCCAATATAAAAAAATTGCGACTGCGTCCTGTTAAATAAAGATAGCTGATAAAAGCGCCCATCAAACGTGTTTTCCCAACTCCAGTTGCCAAAGCAAAACAAAAAGAAGGAAAATCGCGTTCAAAATCTTGTACAGAAGGATAAAGTTTTTTTATTGCTTCTAAATCTGCAACTAAATCAGTATTTTTAGAAAGTTCAATATTCTCTAGAATTTGCACCAAAACATTCAAGGATTTGTGTTGAGGGTAGCGCAATGATAAACGAGCAGCAATTTTTTTTTCAACTGCGTTCATGAAAAACTCCGCTTTTTCTATTTATTCGAATAAATCTAATTCTGCTTGTGCAATATCTGTATCTTTTTTGGTGGGCTCGTTTACTACCACCATTGGTTCAAGATTTGCTACATTCAAACTGTAATCATTCCTCCCCCATTCACACTTTTCTAAGACAGCACGCGGTATTTTAGAAAGCGTGAGATTCTCAAAAGATTCTGGTTTTGTATCAAAGGCTGCACAACAAATAAGCAAAGTACGATGAGGACCAACCTCTTCACTGATAACGCGGAGTTGTTCATGTGTCATTGCATTGGTCGTTACATAAATATAATCCGTTTCGGTTGAATATCCTTGCATCCAATAATGGTTTTCATCAGGAGCATAGGTAAACCCCATATGTTTGCACATGGCTTCCGAAAGCATAGCAGCATTATATTCGCGACTAATAATCCACTGTCCCCATGGATCTTTTTGCAACAAAGAAGGTGCAAGACGATAATAGCGAAAACCTCCACCACCTTGCCAATTTACATTTTTAGAAATACCACCTTGATCAGTTCCATCAATCACTTGTTTTAAACGAGGTATGATGTGTGTATGACAATGCTCCCCAAGTTCAATCATAATCCACTTACGGCCCATTTTGTGAGCAACTGCTCCAGTGGTACCCGAGCCGGCAAAGGAATCCAATACAAGATCTCCAGGATTGGAGGCAAGCTGAATAATGCGTTCCATAAGACGTTCAGGTTTTGGGGTTGCAAATACATTATCATAATTAAAGACTTTGGCTTCTTTTTTTGCATCTTGATTATGACCAACTTCCTGATAAGGCCAAATGGTCATAGTTGTTATTCCTTGTTTTACTTCTGAAACAAAGCGTTTAATACGTGGTACTCCACCGTTATCTGATCCAAACCAAATACGATTATCTTTTAATAGCTCTAAAAATTTTTGTTTGCTAACCCGCCAACTCGTTCCAGCAGGAGGCATCACCCTGCGTCCAGAAGGCGTGATGATCTCATAAATATCCTTAGGTGTCACCCTTTTTACCGATAAATCTCCGGACTGCCATGGACCACGTGGATCATTATCAGGATTTTTATAGCGCGCATCCATATTGATTGAACGAGGAAGCAAATTAGGTCGCCAAACAGTTTTATCTTTAGCATAAACCATCACGAAATCATGGTTATCTGAAAGCCACTTTGCATCATTTTGTGGAGCGTATTTCTTTTGCCAAATGATATTGTTTACAAAATTTCGTCGACCAAAAATTTCATCCATCATAACTTTAAGATAAGCTTGTTCATCATCATCAATGGATATCCAAATACTTCCATCATTTGCAAGTAAATGATGCAACAGCTCTAACCTATCCCTCATAAGGCTAAGCCATATGGAATGTTCTAATCCATCTTCATAATGTTCGAATGCATTGCCCGTATTATAAGGTGGGTCAATATAAATACATTTTACCTTACCTGTATATTCTTGTTCAAGCGCTTTGAGCGCGAGTAGATTATCACCAAAGATGAGTTTATTATCAAAAATATCTTGAGCAGATACTTGGTGTGGAGCATGATAAGATTTCTCAAGATCTTCTAATAAAATACGAGGTTCAAGTCTTGGGCGTTTCTCTTTTCCAATCCAAGTGAGTTCCAACTTTTGTTTATTATAGAGCATACGAACATTCTTAAATGCAAAATTTAAAAAAACTAAATAAATATATCATAGATAATAATTTTTAATACCATCCAACAGCAATTTGCGCTTCTTCTGACATACAATCAGGTGTCCATGGAGGATCAAATGTCATGGTGACTTCAACGTGCGAAACCCCTTCAACTGCGCTTACAGCATTTTCTACCCAACCTGGCATTTCACCAGCAACGGGACATCCTGGTGCTGTAAGCGTCATTTCAATTTTTACTGAACGATCATCTTCAATATCAATACGATAAATCAATCCTAGCTCATAAATATCAGCAGGAATCTCTGGATCATAAACCGTTTTCAGAGCAGAAATGATATCATTCGTCATACGCTCAATTTCATCTGCTGGAATTGCTGATATATAAGCCTTTTCATTTTCACTTACAGTTTCAACAGATTCTGTAGAATGATGCTCTTCAACTGTTTTAGCCATTAAAAAATGTCCTTGCTTTTTCTAATGCTTCCACTAACTGGTCAATATCTTCGTAAGTATTATACATAGCAAACGAAGCACGACAAATAGATGTTAAACCAAAGCGTTGTAATAGAGGCTGTGCACAATGTGTTCCCGCACGTATAGCAACCCCTTGTCTATCAATAAACATAGCAATATCATGGGCGTGGATACCTTCCATTTCAAAAGATATAATAGCGCCTTTATGAGGAGAACGTCCATAAATACGCAATGACTTAACCGTTTCAAGCTTTTCATGTGCATAGGTTAACAGAGTTGTTTCATGTGCATGAATAGCATTTCTATCCTTTTCTTGTACATAATGAATAGCAGCAGCCAATCCAACGGCTTGAACTATGGGAGGCGTTCCTGCTTCAAAGCGGTAGGGAGGAGTATTATAAGAAACTTTATCAGTTGTTACATCCTCAACCATTTCTCCTCCTCCTTGGAAAGGATGCATTTCCTCTAGCCGATCTTTCTTACCATAAAGAACACCAATACCCGTAGGACCATAAAGCTTATGCCCCGTAAAAACGTACCAATCACAATCAAGATTTTGCACATCAACTGTCAAATGGACAGCCCCTTGAGAACCATCAACAAGAACAGGAATGGCATTTTGATGTGCGAGCTTAACAATCTCTTTAACAGGAGGAATAGTTCCCAATATATTTGACATATGCGTAATAGCAACCAGTTTTGTCCGTTTACTTAAAGCTTTTTGGAAATCCTCAATATGTAAAATACCATTTTCATCAATCGGAACAAAGATGAGCTTAACACCTTTTTGTTCACGAAGAAAATGCCAAGGAATAATATTTGAATGATGTTCCATAATGGTGAGAACAACTTCATCACCTTCCTTTAATTTGGACATAGCCCAACCATAAGCAACAGCATTTATTGCTTCTGTTGCATTTTTCGTAAAAACAATTTCTTCAACTGTTTGAGCATTTAAAAACGCACGAATTGTTTCACGGGCATTTTCATAAGATTGTGTTGCTGCGTTTGCTAAAAAATACATTCCTCTATGTACATTCGCATAGTTGCATTGATAGAAATGATCCATAGCATTGAGCACTGATTGTGGTTTTTGAGCAGAGGCACCATTATCAAGATAGACCAATTGCTTTCTATAAACACTACGTTGTAAAAGAGGAAAATCACGCCGAATTTTTTCTACATCATAACTGCATGCTTGTACGTCATTTCCCATTTTTTTACCTTAAACATTTTTTTCTAACCAACTGCTAATAATGTTTTTTAAAATAGCTTGAATATCATCTTTTTTGATGTCTTCAATAAGCTCAAAGACAAATCCTTTAATTAAAAGGCCGCGAGCAGTTTTAAAAGGAATGCCACGCGCCATGAGATAGAAAAGATGATCATGGTTAATATTAGTAACTGTTGCACCATGTCCACATGCAACATCATCGGCAAAAATTTCTAGTTCAGGTTTTGCATTAAATTCCGCATTATCTGAAAGTACGAGGCTATTACAAGCCATACGTGCATCTGTTTTTTGCGCTTTTTGAGCAACACGTATTTTTCCTTGAAAAACACCAACAGCCTTATCCGTGACAACGTTGCGTATAATTTCGGTTGAGGTTGATTTTTCTTCAACATGACCAACAGTCATCGTAAGATCGCTATGCGTTTGTTCTGATAATAAATTGATAACGCGCAATTGAAAATTCGATTCCTCTTCTTGTAACTCAACATTAATTTCCTGACGATTAAGTTGGCTACCTATATTAACTACATAAAGGGAGAGCTTTGCTCCTTGCCCAAGAATAGCCCGAAATCGGCTAAACTGCGTAGAGTTAAAACCACGATTGCAAATGATGATCCATGTAACATCACTATAAGCAGCAATATTTAAGGAAGATATCGAGCTAACAAAGGTGTCTTTATCATTACCAATCTGATGTTCAACAAATATGGTTTGACAGTTTTTATCAATTTTTATGTCTGAAAAAGTATGAGAATGTCCTCCCATTTGAATATTTTGTAATTCAAGAGGAACATTTAATTTTGTATTTTCGGGAATGTGAAAAAGCCAACCATCTGTAACGAAAGCTGTATTTAATTGTCCAACAAAATCGTCATCAGAAATGATTTGGTCTATCTTTACAAAATTTTCTTTTAATATCTCAGCAAGACGTTTTACTGTAATATTTGTTATCTGTGATTGTGCAACTGTTTTTCCATTTCTAATAGAGAAGAGAGCACTTTCTGAAAGTAAAGGTTCAACGAATTTTTCATCACTTATTGCTGAAAAATGACTAACAGATTTCAATAATGTGCGCAGATTCGTATAATGCCAATTTTCAATTTTACGCGAAGGAAGTTGTGTTTTTTGAAACAGTTCTATCGCTTTCTTGCGAACTGCTTGTACAGCTCTATCACCAGGTAAATTGTCTAAACATTGGTTGAAATTATTGAGTATATCTTTTTCAACTGCTAACAATTCTTGCCGTGCATTCATATTCAATGACCTCAAGCAGCTTCGCTGATGAGATCAGCATATCCATTTTGTTCTAAATAAAGCGCTAATGATTTATCGCCACTTTTAATAATTCGTCCTTTATAGAGAACATGCACCGTATCAGGAATAATATAGTTAAGCAGACGTTGGTAATGCGTAATCACTAAAAATGAACGTTTTGCATCCCGAAGTTTATTCACACCATCTGCAACAATTTTTAAAGCATCAATATCTAAACCAGAATCTGTTTCATCTAAGATGCAAAGTTTAGGTTCAAGAAGCGCCATTTGTAAAATTTCAGCACGTTTTTTTTCTCCACCTGAAAAACCTACATTCAATGGACGCTTTAACATGTCCATATCTATTTCAAGTTTTGAAGAAACGTTTTTAACATATTTTATAAATTCAGGAATTTTAAGCTCTGCATCACCACGCGCCTTGCGTTGAGAATTCATTGCAACTTTTAAAAATTCCATTGTTGCTACTCCAGGGATTTCCATTGGATATTGAAAGGCAAGAAAAACACCGTAGGTAGCACGTTCTGCTGGATCCATTTCTAAAAGTGATTGTTCATTATAAAGAATATCACCTTCTATCACCTCATAATCATCACGACCAGCAAGCAAATAAGATAAAGTTGATTTTCCGGCTCCATTTTGTCCCATGATAGCAGCAACTTCACCATCTTGAACGGTCAAGTTTAAACCACGAATAACTTCTGTATCTGTCCCAACAATACGGGCTCGTAAATTTTTTATCTCCAACATAATTTAATCCTGCTCTGGCTATTTTATATCAAGTGTGCTGTTTAATTAAATAATTATCCCACACTACCTTCAAGGCTAATACCAATGAGTTTTTGTGCTTCGACAGCAAATTCCATTGGAAGTTTTTGAATAACTTCTTTGACAAAACCATTCACAATTAATGCGATCGCTTCCTCTTCAGGTATCCCTCGTTGCATAACATAAAAAAGCTGATCATCAGAAATTTTTGATGTTGTTGCTTCATGTTCAAATTGCGCAGTCGCATTCTTTGCTTCAATATAAGGAACTGTATGAGCACCACAATCATTACCAATTAACAAACTATCACATTGTGTAAAATTGCGTGCATTCTGCGCCTTTCTATGTGCTGTCACTTGTCCCCGATAAGTATTATTTGAAAAACCAGCAGAGATACCTTTGGAAACAATACGGCTTGATGTATTATTCCCTAAATGAATCATTTTTGTACCGGAATCGATTTGTTGATAGCCATTAGCAACAGCAATAGAATAAAATTCTCCACGTGAGTTATCACCACGCAATAAGCAAGAGGGATATTTCCAAGTAATGGCAGAACCCGTTTCAACTTGTGTCCATGAAATTTTAGCGTTATCGCCCCGACAGTCTCCACGCTTTGTCACAAAATTGTAAATACCACCTTTACCATCTTTATCACCCGGATACCAATTTTGTACTGTAGAATATTTAATTTCTGCATTTTTAAGCGCAACAAGCTCTACAACAGCAGCATGAAGTTGGTTTTCATCACGTTGGGGAGCAGTACATCCCTCAAGATAAGAAACATACGAATCTTCATCTGCAATAATTAATGTTCGTTCAAACTGGCCTGTATTGCGTTCATTAATCCTAAAATAGGTTGAAAGCTCCATAGGACAACGAACGCCTTTGGGAATATAAACAAATGAACCATCTGTAAAAACAGCTGCATTTAAGGCAGCATAATAATTATCACCGATAGGTACAACGGTTCCTAAATATTCTTTAATGAGAACAGAATGTTCAGTAATTGCTTCTGAAATAGAGCAAAAATAACACCAGCACGAGCCAACTCTTTCTTAAATGTTGTTACAACAGAAACAGAATCAAAGACTGCATCAACAGCGACCTGTCCCGTTTCATAAATGCTATCATCAAAAGTGGAGGGATCAGACTGTTTTCTTACTCCTGCTAAAATTTCTTGTTCTTTGAGAGGAATACCAAGTTTTTCATAAGTTGCCAATAACTCAGGATCAACTTCATCTAAAGATTTTGGTCCTGTATGATTTTTAGGAGCAGCATAATAATAGAGCTCTTGGAAATCAATTTTTGGGTATTTAATGCGCGCCCAATCAGGTTCTTGCATTGTTAACCAACGACGAAAAGCTTGCAAACGCCATGTTAGCATCCATTTAGGTTCATGTTTTTTAGCAGAAATAAATCTGATAATGTCCTCATTTAAACCTTTTGGGGCTTTATCTGTCTCAATATTGGTTTCAAAACCATATTTATATTGATCAACATCTATTTCACGCACTTGGCGTATTGTTTCTTGTACTGCCGGCATAAACTTTCTCCATTTTTGGTATCAAGAACCGGTAAATAAAAAGTCTTGTTTTTCACAGCATTAAAATGACTAGCTCATTCTCTAGGCTATAGATAAAGTGGAAAAATTTCAATCAAACTTATTTGCTTTTTACAATAATTCTAATTTATAAATATAAATGAATAAGTTCTACCCTCTTCTATTACTGATAATTTGAGCAAACAACAACAAAAAATCATTAATATCTTGAGATGTTGTGCTCTGCCCTATTGAAACGCGAATCGCTCCATTAGGGACATGATATCCCATTGCTGTCAAAACTTTATTTTGTTTAACTTTTCCTGAAGAACAAGCTGAACCTGCTGAGACAGAAAATCCTGCCAAATCAAAACCAATTTGCATAGTTTCAGCTTTTATATCACGTACAGTGAAATAAGTTGTGTTTGGCAAACGTTGAACTTTTTTACCAAAAATTTCAACATTATAAGAGATGCTCTCTATTCCATCTTCTAATTTATTACGCAAAGATATTAACTGTTCTCTCTCTTCTTGTGTGAAACAATCAGCTATCGCTGCCCCGAAAGCAGAAATCAACGGCACAGCTCCCGTTCCTCCACGCAACCCCTTTTCTTGCCCCCCTCCGACAATAAGAGGACATGGCATCAGAAGATTCCCACATGAAATAAAAGCACCGATTCCTTTTGGTCCACCAATTTTATGCGCAGACAGTATAAAAAAATCTCCTCCCATCTGATGAATATCAACAAAGTTTTTGCCTACATATTGTGTCAAGTCAACGATAAGAATGCCTCCAAAGTTTCGAACGATAGAAGCTATTTCTTTTATTGGTTGAATAACACCGGTTTCACCATTAGCAGCTTGAATAGCAACAAGAGGAAGACCTTTTATGTTGTCGTGACCAGTTAAGAGAGAAATTAATTTATCTTGTTGAATGATCCCATCTTGATCAACAGCGACTACACTAATAGATTCTTTGGAGAAACGTCCTCCTTCTGCTATAGATGGATGCTCAGTAGCTCCAATATATAAATGAGAAAATTGCACTTTAGAGCTTCCCATATCATAAAGGGGTGTTAAGAGAGTCGTTGCTGCTTCAGTTGCGCCAGATGTAAATACAACATGATCTGGATGGGCGTTGAGATTTTCAGCAATTTGTCTGCGTGCTTTTTCTAATAAAGCTTTAGCAGCACGTCCTTCTGCGTGAACAGATGATGGATTGCCAAATATCTCTAAAGATTCTAATAATGCCATTAGTGCCGTTTTCTTGAGCGGTGTTGTCGCATTATGATCGAAATATCGGCGTCTTATAACCATTTTACATCGCAATCATTAATCTTATGAATTGATGTTAAAAATAGTGCAATTTTCTTGAAAAATGCACTTAAAAAAGAATATCTAATAATTAAATAGAGATTCTATGGTAAAAGTCGATCAAGGTCAATGAGAGCCTTTATAGTATTTTAAGGAGCATTTAATGCCAGAAATTATTTTTAATGGTCCCGCAGGTCGACTTGAAGGGCGTTATCAGCCTTCACAGCACAGAAATGCACCAATTGCTATTATTTTGCACCCACATCCCCAATTTGGGGGAACGATGAACAATAAAATTGTTTATGATCTTTTCTATATGTTTCAACAACGTGGTTTTACTACATTACGTTTTAATTTTCGTGGTATCGGTCGCAGCCAAGGTGAATTTGATTATGGAATAGGAGAACTTTCTGATGCTGCTGCAGCACTCGATTGGGTACAAACACAGCATCCTGATTCTAAAAATTGCTGGGTAGCTGGATATTCATTCGGTGCTTGGATTGGGATGCAGCTTTTAATGCGCCGACCAGAAATTGAAGGCTTTATATCCGTTGCTCCACAACCTAATGTTTATGACTTTTCATTTCTTGCCCCCTGCCCCTCCTCTGGACTTATCATTCACGGTGATATTGATAAAGTTGCTCCTCCAAAAGATGTTCAAGCTCTTGTAGATAAACTAAAAATACAAAAAGGAATTACGATTACACAAGAAGTACTAGAAGGTGCTAACCACTTTTTTAGCGGATGCAATAAAGAGCTTATTGAACGATGTTCTCAATATTTAGATAATCATATTACAACTGAATTCCTTGTTCCCCCACCTGAAATATTGTTACTTACCTAAAGCACTAAAAATATAACAAATTCATTCTGATAGGAAAAAGGGGGGTTGTTTTTTGCCTTGTTTCCCAGTTTTTGGATATCTGTTTGCGTTTAAGAATAAACAAACAATCTTTTTTTCTTATACTTGAAAGAAGGATTCTTAAGGTGTTTGTTTTCATTTCTTATATCTTTCATTTTCTTATGAGATTTGCGTTATTTATGGTAGAGAGAATAGATGAGCAATCTCGTTATATAAATAAATGCAATATTAATTAGGAAATAAGATCTGTGCTTGCCTTTAAATCTGATTTTTTACACATTATGAGCGAACGTGGCTTTATTCATCAAGTTTCAGATGAAAAAGGTTTGGATGATCTTTTTTCAAAAGAAGCTGTAAGCGCTTATATTGGATTTGATCCTACTGCATCAAGTTTACATGCAGGAAGTCTTCTGCAAATTATGATGCTTTATTGGTTACAAAAAACCGGCCACCGTCCTATTGCTTTGATGGGAGGAGGAACAGGACTGATCGGTGATCCTTCCTTTAAGGATGAGGCACGGCGTCTTCTGACACAAGATGATATTGCTAAAAATATCGCTAGTATTAAAAAAGTATTCGCGAACTATTTGACATTTGGTGATAGAAAAACCGATGCATGCATTGTGAATAATGCTGAATGGTTATCTAATTTGAACTATTTAGAATTTTTACGTGATGTAGGAAAACATTTTTCTGTTAACCGTATGTTGTCGTTTGACTCTGTCAGATTGAGACTTGAACGCGAACATTCTTTGTCATTCCTTGAATTTAATTATATGATTTTGCAAGCTTATGATTTTGTTGAGCTTTATAAGCGTTATGGATTGCGCATGCAAATGGGAGGCTCTGATCAATGGGGCAATATTATCAATGGCATTGAGTTAGGACATCGTTTAGGAACAGCGCAGTTATATGCATTAACTTCACCATTGTTAACAACTTCTTCTGGTGCTAAAATGGGTAAATCATTAAATGGTGCTGTATGGCTTAATGCAGATATGCTTTCACCTTATCACTTTTGGCAATATTGGCGCAATACAGAAGATGCTGATGTTACAAGGTTTTTAAAGCTTTATACAACATTGTCAATGGACGAGATCCTTAAACTTTCTACATTACAGGGAATTGAAATTAACGAAGCTAAAAAGATTCTTGCAACAGAAGTTACCGCAATGTTGCATGGGCGCAGTGTTGCTAATGAAGCTGCCGAAACTGCTCGTAAAATTTTTGAAGAAAAAGCACTCGGAGAAAACCTTCCAACTGTTCAAATTCATGCTACAGAATTAACAACAGGTGTTGGATTGTTAACTCTTTTAGTACAAGCAGGATTAGCTAAATCTAACAGTGAAGCACGTAGACATGTTCAAGGTGGGGGTGTCCGTATCAATGATAAAATCATTGAGAATGAAACGCATCTTCTTCTTGAAGAAGATATCAATGCTGAAGGAACAATTAAACTTTCTTTTGGTAAGAAAAAGCATGTTTTGATAAAAACACTATGATTGATTTATAATCTTTTTCATCATTTGCTCGATTTCATCTTTATGATATAAGGTGTTATCCAAGGGAAATAAAAATTCTTTAAAAAAATGACAAGAGAATTGAATCTTTACTCCTTCTATGTATTTTTCTTGCTTCACACTTGCTATACAAAAAAGAAAGATCACAACAAATGACAAAACCGATAAAAGGCACTCTTGCTCCTGATTTTAATTTACCATGCGACGGTGAAAAAAAACTATGCCTTTCCGATCTTCAGGGAAAAATTGTTGTTTTATATTTTTATCCAAAGGACGATACGAGTGGATGCACAAGTGAAGCGATTGATTTTACCCGATTGAAGACAAAATTTGACGAAATCGGAGCTGTCATTATTGGAATATCTCCAGACAGTGTTAAAAAACATGACAAATTTAAAGCAAAACACGATCTTGATATCATCCTCGTTTCCGATGAAGAAAAAACGACGCTTGAAGCTTATGGTGTTTGGGTTGAAAAAAGCATGTATGGACGAAAATATATGGGTGTTGAACGAAGCACTTTTCTGATTGATTCAACCAGAAAAATAGTAGAAGAATGGCGTAAAGTTAGCGTGCCTGGGCATGCAGATGAGGTATTCGCTGCGGCTGCACTTTTACATCGTAATGGCTTGTAAACTTTGTTATTCAAGCGCCTATAAGATGTGAAATCCTTTCATCTATTAGACTTTGTAAACTTAAATTAACAAGATAAAATTAGCAAAACAATCAATGAACCTATAATTTTTTGGAAAAGAGCATCTTTGTTTAATCAATATCTTCAATTTCTTGAACTTTTCCATAAACACGTTGTGCAAGTGCTGCTTCTATAAATGCATCCAGATTTCCATTAAGTACAGATTGTGGATCCGTGTTTTCGACACCTGTGCGTAAATCTTTGACAAGCTGATAGGGTTGAAGAACATAAGATCTAATCTGATGCCCCCACCCGATTTCTGTCTTAGAAGATTCAAGAGCATTTGTTTCTTCTTCTCTTTTTTTGAGCTCTTCTTCATAGAGTCTTGCACGCAACATAGACCACGCAGTTGCTCGATTTTTATGCTGAGAACGCTCGGTTTGACATTGAACAACAATACCTGTTTTAATATGTGTAATGCGAACTGCAGAATCTGTTGTATTGACGTGCTGTCCTCCCGCTCCTGAAGCACGATATGTATCAATACGAACATCTGCCTCTGAAACATCAACTTCAATATTATCATCAATAACTGGATAAATCCAAATGCTAGCGAAAGAAGTATGGCGCTTTGCATTTGAATCAAATGGTGAAATGCGTACCAAACGATGAACGCCTGATTCTGTTTTCAACATACCGTAAGCATTATGTCCTTTTATGAGAAGAGTTGCTGATTTTATTCCTGCTTCTTCTCCATCGTGAATTTCTAATATATCAACTTTCATTTTATGTTGTTCAGCCCAGCGTATATACATGCGTAATAGCATAGAAGCCCAATCTTGGCTTTCTGTACCACCTGCGCCAGCATGAATTTCTAGATAACTATCATTCTGATCGGCTTCTCCTGAAAGAAGCACATCAATTTGTTTCTTATCTATCGCATTTTTAAGATTACGTATCGAATTCTCCGCATCAGTGATAATTTCAATATCACTTTCCTCTTCGCCCATCTCGATTAATTCTATGCACTCTTCGAGTATTTTCGTAAATGACAAAATACCATTGATTGAATCATCAAGGCGCTGACGTTCACGCATCATGTCTTGCGCTTGCTGTGCATCCTCCCAAAGTGTCGGATCTTCTGCTTTTTGATTGAGATACTCGAGACGTTTTAGTGACTGATCCCAGTCAAAGATGCCCCCTTAGCAACTTAATTGCCTTTTGGATTTCATCGACCAATGCTTCTATTTCAGCTCGCATAATTTCACACCGCAGTTTTTACTTTTTAAGACTTTTTTTGAGTTATATTTTTTAGTATTTTATACAAATTCAATGATTTTAGTAAAGCAATGGTATCGCTTCATCAACCCATTTATTATAGCTCTATTACAAAAATAAATAAAAACTATTCCACTTCCTCAATCGTATGAAAACGGAAAGATTTTTTTGCCCATTAATATAAACCACCTGTACCACTTTCAAGAGCTTTGTTGACTTGTGGAGAAGTGGTTTTTGCAGGAATTCCTTCTTGAAAAGAGCTTGTACTACCAATGACCTGATAAATATCAGCAGGTCCTGTTCCTGGTTTAAATGCTTCTATAATAACATCACGGTCTCCTGCCTCAGCAAGCATCCCTGTTTTACGATTAATCGGCATTAAAATCATTCCCTCTGGCATTTTAAATGGCACATCGGGTTTCCCTTTCAGAGCTGTTTCCATAAATTCACCAAAAACAGGCGCTGCCAATGAACTTCCCGTACCATTATGCCCTAACGGTGCTGGTTGATCGTAACCGATGAAAATACCAACAACAAGATCAGGGGTAAAACCCATGAACCATACATCTTTAGAATCATTTGTTGTTCCTGTTTTTGCAGCGATATGTCGATTAAGATATTGCAAGCGTGCCGCTGTACCACGTTGAACAACCCCTTCCATCATTGATGTAATTTGATAAGCTGTCATAGGATCAAGCACTTGATCCCGCTCATCAGTTAATATCGGTTCGCTTTGATTATCCCAAAACTCAGCATTACAATTTTCACAAATACGATCATCATGGCGATAAATCGTTTTTCCATAACGGTCTTGGATTCTATCTATCAAAGAGGGATGAATAGAGCGTCCCCCATTGGCAATAACTGAATACGCTGTAACCATTCGTAATACTGTTGTTTCAGCAGCTCCTAAAGCCATAGGAAGATAAGGTTGCAACTTATCTACAATACCAAAACGTTCTGCATATTCAGCGACAAGGGGCATTCCCATATCGTAGGCAAGCCGTACCGTCATAAGATTACGGGAGTATTCGATACCATAACGCAGCGTAGAAGGTCCCGCGAATGTACCACCATAATTTTTAGGTTGCCAAATCTCACCATTATATTGGCGAATTTCAATGGGACCATCTAAAACAACCGATGCTGGTGTATATCCATTATCGAGTGCCGCTGCATAGACAATAGGTTTGAAAGCAGAACCGGGCTGACGATAGGCTTGTGTTGCACGATTAAATTCGGAAGTTGCAAAAGAAAATCCTCCCACCATAGCAAGAACACGTCCTGTATGAGGCTCCATGGCAACAATCGCACCTTCAATCTTTGGAATTTGTTGTAAACGGTAAATATTTTCTGTATTCGATGCTTTTTCGACAAAAACAACATCTCCAACCTCTAGGAGATGAGATAAATCCCGAACAGTTTTCCAAGTGCCATTTTCTTTTAATGCCCATTTCGAATCAGTTTCAGATAAAACAGCTATTTCTCGCTTCGTTGATAATAAACCTGAAGCTTCACGTTGTGGCTGCAAACCAATTTTTACTTTATTGGCATTAGTAGAAAGGACTACAGCTAAACGCCATTCAGGAACGTCACTCAATCCTGTAATATTTGCAAGTTCTGTACCCCAATCATTGCTCTTATCAATATGTTTATAAGCTCCACGCCATCCTTGCGAATGGTCAAATTTAATTAATCCATCGTGCAAAGCACGCCGAGCAATAAGCTGCAGCTGCGGATCAAGTGTTGTACGAATTGAAAATCCACCTTCGTAAAGTGTTTTGGCGCCATAGCGATGCATTAAACGACGACGGACCTCTTCTGTAAAATAATCAGCAGCAAATACGTAGTTATCGCTACCGCGCATTGTCGCCCCTAAAGGCTTTTCCTTCGCTTTTTCACCTTGTTCATGCGTTACATATCCATTTGCAACCATCCGGTCGATAACCCAATTGCGTCGATTAATAGCACGTTGTGTGTTCTTGAAAGGATCATAATTTGCTGGACCTTTTGGAAGAGATGCCAAATAAGCACATTGCTCTAAAGTAAGATCGTTAACGGATTTATTAAAATAAGTTAAAGCTGCTGCTGCAACACCATAAGTACTACGACCAAGATAAATTTCGTTGAGATAAAGCTCGAGAATATGATCTTTTGAATAAGTCTTCTCAATGCGCATAGCTAATATAGCTTCCTTAAATTTACGCTCTAATGTTGCATCTGAACTTAGAAGGAAGTTTTTAGCGACTTGTTGTGTAATCGTTGATGCTCCCTCTGGACGTTTTCCAGAACCAATATTACGGATATTATTGATTAAGGCTCTAGAAAGTCCTCCAGGATCTAAACCAAAATGATGATAAAAGTTTTTATCTTCAGCTGAAATAAAAGCATTTTTTAAGAGCTCTGGTATTGACTCAATGGGTAAATAAAGGCGACGTTTTGTCGCAAATTCTGCCATAAGTCTACCATCAGAAGCATGAACACGTGTCATCACAGCTGGTTCATAAAGCGAAAGAACTTCATAATCAGGCAATGCACTTGTTGGCTCCTTTGCTATTACCTTTTGTCCTATTGCTCCAACGACTCCAATAGTAATAACAAAGCGAAGAAGATATCTAAAAAAAATTATCATAAAAACGGCTATCCACTTTCTTCAGAATTGATCAAAAATACATTATCTCACAACCCAAAGTGGGCGCCATCACTATAGCTGAGATAAAGAAAAATAATCTTCTATCTTTTACCTATAAACCCACATTAGTATTCTATTTCTTTATGAATTTAAAGAGGCTGCATAATTTTCTGCCTATATTCGGCGAATTGACGAATAGAATGCGTAATAGAAGCAGCCATTTGTTTTCTCCATTGAGGATCGTTTAATAATTTCTCATCCTCTTTATTTGATAAATAACCTATTTCTATCAAGACAGAGGGTATATCAGGAGCCTTTAAAACTTGAAAATCAGCATATCGATGAGGGTTATTTATCAAATTAATATTACTCTTTGATAAATTTAAAACAACCCGATCAGCAAAATTAACTGAAAATGCGAGAGTTTCACGTCGCGTAAGGTCCATTAAAATATCCGTAATCTCGAGCGATTCTTCTGCAGGCAATCCATCAAGCAAATCAACTTTATTTTCACTTTCAGCTAAGGATTTTGCAATTGCATCAGATGCCTTATCTGATATGGTATAGACTGTAGCACCGCGAAGAGAACGCATATTAATAGTATCCGCATGAATAGATATAAAAAGATCTGCATCAAATTCCTGTGCTTTCTTAACTCTTTCACTCAATCTTAAAAAGACGTCAGAATCGCGTGTTAACGTAACGGTGATATGGGAATCTTTTTTTAATTCATCTCGCAATGCGCGCGCAAAAGCGAGCGTTATATTTTTTTCTAAAATTCCAGTAATACCTTGTGCACCACCATCAATTCCACCATGACCAGGATCAAGAACAACACGAAAATTACGTGCGAAACTTAGCTGTTTTTTTGTATTGTGATCATTTTTTTGTTGTTTTTTCAATATATTATCAAACTTCTCTTGTGTACTTTTACGAATATCGATAAGCAGTTGCCATAAACCACTATTCAATTTTTGTACCACAGTTTTTTCAACAACAAAAAGCGTTTTGCTTGTTAAAATAATGCGTGAAGTTTGTATATCAGAGAAACCATAACGCACATCTGATAACATACCTGATACTGTATTCTGTTTTTCAAAAGATGTCTTTTGTGCTGAAAAATCAATGATAGGTAAATTGATAATCAAACGTGCAGGGTTGTCCAAAGTTTGTAAATGAACATTTGGTTCAGCATCAAAAAGTGCAACAATACGTGTGCGCGTACTATCACCAATGGTTCGCAAATTGATAAGTTTTAGAGCATAAGCAGCTTGAATACTTGTTTGGAATATTAAAAAAAATAATAAAAAGCTTGAAACATAGCAAATAATATTCCAACTTCGTTTTTTGATAGAAAACCCTCTTATCATAGGATAAAACACTCTACATTATTTATAACTCATTTTGATTTTATAAAAGCAATCATCAGATTTACTCTCTATTTTTCAATAAATAATAAATCTGAGGATTTTAAAACCCACAATGCTAAATTAAGGCAATAAAGACATTATAATGTTACCTATTTATATTGTTACTTGCCAAAATTATGATATCAACATAAAAGGATATTTACGCTTTCTAGCCAATAGCCCACCTAAATATCTGCCGTCCATATTAAGTTGTCTTTAAAGAAATTGTCGTTATTATACATTGAGGCTTGTTATGGATGAAAATTCTTTGTGTTACAAAAGCTAGAATTGCGTTATTAAGATTCGCTGGTTCGGATATCCGGACTATTTTAAAGACAATTTTGCTGGAGACTTATAGTATGAGTCATATAAAACAGATGGAGATGATGGTTAGAAATGACATAAATACAATCATGTGTTTACACCGAGTATCCCATTCTGTTTTTCTAGTATCTCCCTTTTATGGCAGACAGCTTCTTATGTTTGCGAATAGTTATGCTGTTCGTTTGAATAAAGTTATGCATGTCGCCTTTAGGATTTTAACTTATGTCAAACAAAATGCTTATAGATGCCTCCCATCCGGAGGAAACACGTGTTGTTGTTATTCAGGGCAACGAAATTGAAGAACTTGATTTTGAAACAGAACATAAAATGCAGCTTAAAGGGAATATTTATCTAGCGCGTATTACGCGTGTAGAACCGTCTCTGCAAGCAGCTTTTGTTGAATATGGTGGCAATCGCCATGGTTTTTTAACATTTTCTGAAATTCATCCCGATTATTATCAAATTCCTATTGCTGATCGCCTTGCTCTTCTTGAAGAAGAAGAAAAAGCTGCTGTAGGAGAAAGTTATGCAGATAATCTTCCTGAAGAAACAAATAAAAATAAAAAACGTTCTAGAAAAACAAAAAAAGAAAGGCGTAACAGTGCCATAGCAGCAGATGTTGAAAATGACATAACATCTGAAGCAATAACACTTGATGATACAGAAGAAGCATTTGATACAAATGTTTCCTATGATGATATAGAAATGGTTGGTGCTGAGGATGTACGAGAGGAAATTCCTACCTATCAACGAAAACAAGGACGTCAATATAAAATTCAAGAAGTAATAAAACGACGTCAAATTTTATTAGTACAAGTTATTAAAGAAGAACGTGGTAATAAAGGTGCTGCACTCACAACATATTTATCCTTGGCAGGTCGTTATTCTGTTTTAATGCCCAATACTGCTCGTGGTGGTGGTATTTCACGCAAAATTACAAATATACAAGATCGTAAGCGCCTTAAAGAAATTGTAAAAGAATTAGCCGTCCCTAAAGGTATGGGCGTTATTCTACGGACTGCTGGAGCAAATAGAACAAAAGCTGAAATTAAACGCGATTATGAATATCTTACACGGCTATGGGATACTGTTCGCACTTTGACACTCAAATCTACAGCACCATGCCTTGTGCATGAAGAAAGCAATCTTATCAAGCGCTCTATACGCGATCTTTACAATAAGAATATTAGTGAAATTCTTGTTTCTGGTGATCAAGGATATCGTGAAGCAAAAGACTTCATGCGTATGCTCATGCCAAGTCATGCAAAAGTTGTGCAACCCTATCGTGATCCTATCCCTATTTTTGCACGCAACAATATCGAAATTCAACTTGATAAAATGTTGCACCCGCAAGTTTCTTTAAAATCTGGTGGTTATCTTGTTATTAATCAAACAGAAGCACTCGTTGCGATTGATGTTAACTCTGGCCGCTCCACCAAAGAATTTTCCGTTGAAAAGACAGCATTACAAACCAATCTTGAAGCCGCCGAAGAGATAGCGCGTCAATTACGCTTACGTGACCTTGCAGGCTTGATTGTGATTGATTTCATTGACATGCTTGAAGAGCGTAATGTGAGGATTGTTGAAAAAAAGTTAAAAGATTGCTTAAAAAGCGATCGCGCCCGTATTCAAGTCGGTCATATTTCACACTTCGGCCTTTTGGAAATGAGTCGTCAACGTATTCGCGTATCAGTTTTAGAAAGTACAACACAACCCTGCCCACATTGTGCTGGAACAGGAAATGTTCGTTCTGAATCCTCAATTGCTTTACATGTCATACGCTCAATTGAAGAATATCTCCTCCACAATTCACAACATAATATTACTGTGCGCACACCTGTCACAACGGCGCTTTATGTATTAAACCAAAAACGCAATCTTCTTGTTAATCTAGAGGATCGCTTTAAACTTAATATTAGTATTGAAGCAGATGATAGCATTGGAACACAACATCTCATTATTTCTAAAGGCGCAATAGCAGAAGCAGTTTCTCAGCCACCATTAACTTTTGAAAATAACAATGAAGAAAAAGTTAAGAATGTAGTCTTAAAAGATGATGCGTCTAAAGAAGATAAAGTGCCAGTTGAAAGAAAGAAAAAACAGCGGTGTAAAAATCTTCAAAGTGAGATTAATAGTGATTCTTCTTCCAACATACATAAAAGAGACGATGCACTAAACGATAATTCTCGTCGTCGTACCCGTCGTCGGGGGCGCCGTGGCGGTCGTCGTAATCAAGATAATGTCTCTTATCAGCTTCGTATTCCTTATGCAGAACCAGTAGGCGATTTTGCCAAACAGGCTTTGAAAGAAATTAAAACAGCACATCGTAAACGTCATGCTCCAGCGACTAAATCTGTGCAATTTAAGGAAATAAAAAATAATATACAGCACTCAAATATACAACAAGATGAAGCTGTAAAAATTGATACGGATACGGTTGTTAAACCTAAAAAGCGAAAAACACGTTCTTCAAAAGCCGTGCAAAATCAGCAATCCCTTGAGAACGATCAAAATGTAGAAACACTGGAACCTTTAGAAGAAAAATCTACAGCTAGCTCGATACATAAAGCTAAAACAAAAAAAGCAGATAAAGCTACTCATGATAAGGCTGAAAAAACGCCTACAGATTCTAAAAGATCCACGCGTAGAACATATAAAAAATCAACATCAGTAGAAGACACATCTGTGCAAAAAAATGTAAGTGAAGAATCTGTTGAACAAACTCCCTCGAAAATTGAAGAGAAAGCTGATTACTCAGTTGTTATATCATCAACACCTAATGATGTTCCTAAAACTCGGCGCATCGGTTGGTGGAAACGTAGAACTCTTTCTAAAAATTAAGCATAAAAAAACGCCACAAATGCTTTGTGGCGTTTTAAATAGATAAACATAGAAAAAGATTTTTTTAATACTCTTTACGTTTATTACCTTTGTTTAGCTTTCTCTTGCTCAGCCCGCATACGGTTTTCAATTTCTTTTTGATTTGATTGAATAGCTTGTTGCAACTTTATTTGTTCTTGTTGGAAATCTTTTTCTTCCATACCAGGACCTGTATATGCTGCTGTAAATCCATTAAGAGAAAATTCAATAGGATTAGCCGCACCACGAAAATTAATTGTGGTTACAATCATTTTCGAACCACTTTTCATAGCAGCAATGAGCTTATCATCTAAAACATCATTGGCAATACAGCTTGGTCCATTACAAATAATATAAGGAACTTTTTTAGAAAAATTATCTCCTATTTGAATATGAATACCTTCCGGCAAAAAACGCCCTGTCGGAACTTGAATACCTATACGTTTTTCATTTTGTTTTCCTTTTATTTCGACAAGATTAAAAGCCGTCAAAGGTTGACCCGTGTTTGATACAACAGTGTTCATTGTATTACAAACATCAACATCATGCTGCTTACTGCAAACCTTGTACCAACCTTGAGATAAAGTTTGTGCATTTGAAGAAGTGTGAACTGTAAGAAAAAGAGCTACTGCCCCAGCCAATACTGAAACAACAGAATAGATATTTTTATGCGACATGATTAAGTTAATCCTTTCAATGCGCTTTTAAAATAACCCCAAAATTAGGAATATTAAATATAATTTCAATCAAGTGTATTAAATTAAACCAATGAAATGACACTCACTCTTATGCTTTTTACTTCAATATAAAGTGAAAAGTCAAATTTAGAAAAACGACAAAGAGCTCATCAAACTTTTATACGCTCATATATAGCATCCCCCTTTTTAATGGTATTAAATTTTTATCGAAATTTACCCATACAATACCCTAGTGCAACAGAATAGGACAAAATCGCATAAAAAAATAAATATTGCAATATAGTTAAAGTAAAGTTTCCTATTATACTATACATCTTAATTACTTTAAAAATTTCTTTACATTTATAATTCTGCTTTTAAGCTACAGGCTTTTCTAGCAACAGGGATAGAAATTCATAAAGCCCTAAAATCATTAGATAAATCTAAAATCTTCATTATGCATTTCCTGATGCAAACCGAAAAGGTAAAGTGATTTATGGTATAACTAAAAAATTTGATTGATTAAATCTATTTGTCATCCAAATTTTTAGAATAACTGATAGAGGAGTTTTTTCTAATGAACAGTTTTCTGATTTTGACAAAATAATGATTGGTAGCTTTCTATAATGAAGCTTTTACATTTTATAACTTCTTGGCAAAAAATTGAATTAAACAACGATCACACTAAAATTACTCCTTTTTTAATCCAAAGACACTTGTTTATATGGAGAAAACCTATAACAGTTAAATTTTTTTTATCTACAACAAAACTTCTTAAAGATAAGGAAACTCTTTCAATAACTGTTATATGAAAAAGATAAAATCTATCGAAAAAATTGGAAATCATGGTATTAATATTGATGATTTTTAAAATAAGTTAAATGAAAAATTTTTGGAAATAACCTCTATATCATTCAGTTTATTAATCCAAATAAACGTGTTATCTATAAGAATAATACTGATTATTGAGGATAAGATTTTTTTATTAAGAAAAAATTAAATAATTTTGGTCTCATTCGAATTGAATGTTTTCGTAACGATACAGATATTTTGACTCTTTAAAAAATATAATTAATATTTTTATCAAATAAATCTAGATCATTAGAAAAATTTATTCTCATGATTTTTCAACTGTGTACGAAAGCATATGTTAAAAAAAAATTTAAAGGCCTTCCCGCCAATCTTATGCAGTTTGTTTTTATACGTCTCGCGATATTTTAAAATAAACGAATAAGACATGCGCTCCTTTTTTATTTTGAATGGATAAAATCATCATCTTTTAAAGAATTATCTCTACCAGAATAGAAGGTTATTATGGTACCTGTATCCTTCCAACTTTCGGAAAATCAGTAAACGAAAAAATATTTTGCGTATCCCTATTATGATGCAATTCTTCTCAACGCCATAAATGGAATATCGTATATTTCTAAAACAGATGGATCGGATATGGATAAATTGCAAAAAAATTTTGAAAACTCTTACAAAAATCAAGTTTTATCCAAAAAATAACAAAACCATTGCTCCTTATGCCTTGCTTTTTCATTTTGAAATTATGATTCAATGGCTTGAAGGGGAAAAGATTACACTTCCATTCCAAAGTGTTTTATCACTCTTTACTATTCTTCTGAAATAAGAACAGTTGATGATAGAAAATCTCAAAATTCCTTAGGAATATTTGATTATAATATGATTACAGAGAAATTAAAAAACTCTCTCTAGGAAACAAAAAAACAAATCGTTAGAGTTTAGATTCTTGAAATTTAAAAGAGAAATTTTATTTTTCTGAAGCCGCTAATCCTGCTGTAAATGTAATGATAATAGCGATATTTGATGTCCATTTAGATATTGATTTGATTGCAACAATTCGAGATTTGGATAGGAATTTTATTTTTGGTAACTACTCTTATCACTTACCTGAACAACGAATAGCGCATTGATCATATATTAGAATTCCACATATAGCATATCACCCTATGGGCATCGTCTTTCCAATTGGGGGATGTGAATAAATGTACTACCTTTGCTGGAACCACTTTTTAATATAAGAACCTATGCGGTTAATAATATTCTCTCTTCTATTAGGAAGCATTATATCATGCATTTTCTTGATAGTTTTACACACCACAGGAACACTTCTCACACCTGAAGGATTATGTGTTATCATGTCTCTTACAGTATTCACTACTTTTTTTTCAAAGACATCGAAATCCACTGTCATAAGTTCTTTAATGCCCTTGATAAACTCTTGATCTGTTAATTTAATTGCATCTTTTGCCCAACTAAAATCTTCTTTTTTCCAACCAAAATCTTTACGTAACAAAGGCCCTATCTCTGTATACAACAGACTTTCATCAACTTTACAAATAAAAATAAAATATGGATAAAGCTTTACTATCTCATTTATCTCTTCCTCCTTAAGATATTCCTTTCCATCACCAAATCCCAATTCATAAGAACTTTGAGATTTCAAGTATTCCTTCGCTTTAATTAACTTCTTTTCATACTCCCCTACTTCATAAGCTCTTGCCCTATATGCTCTATATATTAAATCGCGTTTCTCTTTAGCTAAATCATCTATTTTCAAATTAAGCTGACGTCTCTCGTCAATAAGATCTGTTTGTTCCTGTATAAGTTTATCATGTTCTGTATTAGAAACGCGGATTTGTGAAAGAGTCAAATCAGCAAATGTTTTTTCAATAAACTTTATTCTCTTTTCAACAACTTGCAATCTTTCTTTAATACGCTTGTACTTTTCATCAAGAGTTAAACCAGAAAGAGATAACTCTGTTAAAAAAAACTCAGCATGCGCATTTTTAAAACCACATATTAAAGTTAAGAATAAAAAGGCTATAGTTAGTAATTTGTGTGATGAAAAAATCATATTACGCTACTTTTTCTTTTACTCTTGAAAAAATTTATAAAAAAATATTCCATTCTATGTTGGAATCTCTCATTATGGCGGTACTAATTAAGTTACTTCTTTGATTTTATCAATGTGTACTATATATAAAAAGGTTAGAGAGTATTTTTAGTGTGAACTTAAAGTTTAATTTTAAAAAAGTTCAACAACCGAATATTCTGAAATATATGCTCTAATAAAATGAGTTATCGCTTTGAATTATAAAAAAATTCTAAACAGAATATTTCTTTGCCATTTCTACAAGTTGCGTCATAATATCTGTTGCTCCAACAAGTCTTTCATTTACGGTAGACCAATCACGGATAAGAGCGATACTTTGATCTGGTCGAATTTTTGCCATCGCGCCTTGTTTTTCAATCCATTGAACAAGAGCAACACTATTTATAAAATAATTATTACGAAATTGTATGACCACACCCTTTGGTCCAGTATCTAATTTTTCTACATGTGCTTTTCGACACAATGTTTTGATATAAAAGACTTTAAGGAGGTGCTGAACTTCAAGTGGTAAAGGACCAAAACGATCTATTAACTCAGCTGCGAATTCATCAATTTTTTCTAAATCATCCAATTCTGTCAAACGACGATAAAGTCCCATACGGAGTGATAAGTCAGGTACAAAATTTTCTGGTATCATGACAGTTGTACCAAGTGAAATCTGAGGAGACCATTGCTTGTCTTCCTTATACCCGCCATCTTTTAATTCAATGATAGCTTCTTCAAGCATTTTTTGATAGAGCTCAAATCCAACTTCTTTAATATGCCCAGATTGCTCTTCACCTAAAAAATTACCTGAACCGCGAATATCCATGTCATGACTTGCCAATTGAAAGCCTGCTCCCAACGTATCAAGAGATTGTAAAACTTTAAGGCGACGATCAGCAGCAGGTGTTAAAACTTTACCAGAAGGATATGTAAAGAGTGCGTAAGCACGTTGTTTTGAACGCCCTACCCTACCACGCAATTGATAGAGAGCAGCAAGACCAAACATCTCAGCACGGTGCACAATTAATGTATTAGCTGTTGGAATATCAAGACCTGATTCAATAATGGTTGTTGACAGCAGAATATCATATTGTCCATCATAAAATGCATTCATAATATCATCAAGCTGTCCAGCGGGCATTTGCCCATGAGCAACAACGAATTTGAGTTCGGGAACATGCGTTTTGAGATATTCTTCTATAAAACCAAGATCAGAAATACGAGGACAAACATAAAAACTCTGCCCACCACGGTAATATTCTCGAAGCAATGTTTCGCGTATAACAAGTGAATCAAAAGGCGCAATAAAGGTACGGACTGCCATTCTATCAATGGGAGGCGTCGTTATCAATGAAAGTTCACGTATCCCTGCTAATGCTAACCCTAAAGTACGTGGTATGGGGGTTGCTGAAAGTGTGAGAACATGAATATCACTTTTAAGCTCTTTTAAACGCTCTTTATGTTTGACACCAAAATGTTGCTCTTCATCAATGATCAGAAGACCTAACCGTAGAAAATTAACTGCATCACTCAATAAGGCATGCGTTCCAATAACAATATCAATCGTTCCATCTGAAATTCCTTTTTTGACTTGTGCAAGTTCTTTCGTTTTCACAAGCCTTGAAGCGTGGCCAATTTTGATGGGTAATCCTTGAAAACGGGAAATAAAAGTTTTGTAATGTTGTCGTGAAAGCAAAGTTGTTGGCACAACAACAGCAACCTGATAGCCATTCAATGCTGCAACAAAAGCACTTCGAATAGCAACTTCCGTTTTGCCAAAACCAACATCACCACATATCAAGCGATCCATCGGTTTTCCTGAAGCTAGATCATCTAGAACAGCATCAATCGCATCCATTTGATCTTCCGTTTCCTCATAAGGAAAACATGCAACAAATTCATCAAATGGTCCAATTGGTGGAACTAAAGCAGGCGCCGAACGCAGAGCACGCTCTGCTGCTATATGAATCAACTGACCAGCCATTTCCAATAAATGTTTTTTTAGTCGTGTTTTTCGTACTTGCCAACCAACCCCACCTAATTTATCTAACGTGACATCCGTTCCTTCTGATCCATAACGTGAAAGAAGTTCGATATTTTCAATAGGTAAAAAGAGCCGATCCCCTCCAGCGTACTGAATTTCCAGACAATCTCGCAAAACCCCAGTTGTCTTAATGGTTTTAAGACCAATAAATTGTCCAATACCATGATCAATATGCACAACGATATCGCCAGAATTTAAAGCCGCAATCTCAGAAATAAAATTTTTATTGCTTTTACGTCGTTTTGGTGATCTTATTAATCGATCGCCAAGGATATCTTGCTCTGTTATGATAGCAAAATCTTCCACTTCAAAGCCGTGCTCTATCATTATAACAGCTGCTGTTATATGATTACGTGGTGTTTCTCTGACAGTTTGTAATGATTTTACAACATCTATTTTTTGTAACCCATGCTCTTCAAGAACCTGTAACAAACGGTTTAGAGATCCTTCACTCCAGCACGCTAAGAGCACTTTTTTGCCCGCAGCACGCAATGAAGCGATATGATGAACAACACTTGAGAAAACATTCTTTTCTTGCGCATTACGTTCTTTTACAAAATCATATCCCTGTTTAACATTTGCGTGAACAATGGTTTGTCCTGAATTTTGTGGAACATTAAAAGGTGTAAAATCAATGCGCTGTCCAGAGTGTTGTGCACGCTCTAAGATATATTCTGGTGTTAGATAGAGAAGGCTAGGTTCTATCGGATGATAAGAAGTAGAATTTTCTTTATCATTTTCACGCTCCTTGCGCGCATTATAATAATCTTCAATAAGGCGATAACGCTCAACGAACACTTCTTCTATGAGATTTTCAAAAACAAAAGGAAAATTATCACAATAGTCAAAAAAACTGTTAAGATTCTCATAAAAAAACGGCAACCAATGTTCCATACCGGAAAAGCGTCGCCCTTGAGAAAGCGCTTCATAAAGCATATTGTTTTTTTGAAATACACCAAATGTGCGAATATAATTACTTTTAAAGCGATTCACGCATTCAGGTGTAAGAACAACTTCACTCATCGAGTGTAAGAAAAACTCAGTTTTTTGCTTTGTTGTTCTTTGTGTTTCTGAATCAAATACGCGAATAGTTTCTAAGGTATCACCAAAAAAATCAAGCCGCAAAGGCTCAGCATCAACGGGAGAAAAAATATCAAGAATTCCTCCTCTTACAGCAAATTCACCAACATCTCGAACAACCGTAACACGCTCAAAACCATTGCATTCTAGAGATTGAATTAAATGCCTCATATGAATACGCTGTCCAACCCGTGTGTGAATCATCTGAGTTTCAATCACTTCGCGTGGGGGTAATTTTTGTATAATTGCATTTGCTGTTGTTAATATAATTGCGGCGCGTGGATTATGACGCAAATTTTCTATATGGGTCAAAGTTGACAGGCGACGTGCTGTAATAGCAACTCCAGGAGACACACGATCATAGGGTAAACAATCCCATGCTGGGAATTGAAATACAGGCAAATTGGGTTCAATAAAATTTAAAACTTGTTGCAAATGAGCAATCTTCGCTCCATCACGGACAACATAGACAAGTGGTTTATCCTGTGTTGTCATTACCGAACGTAATTTAGCCAGTGCAAAGGCTTCAAATCCATCAGTGACTCCATCAAAGATCATATGGGCTGAAAGATGTTGAGGAATAACAATTTTTTTGAACATAGACATCAAGATCAATTTAAATTTATGCAAATATGATAGTTTATAATGTCACGAAAAAACGGACTCTCTATTTCACAAGGAGGTGAAATCTCTCCTGTAATCCACGCCAATAAATCACGATCATCAAAAGACAAGATATACTCAAGTTCAGAAAGCATTTTATCACTCATTTCAGCAATATGGGCATCTACATAATGTCCAAAAATGAGATCCATTTCACGAATACCGCGGTGCCACGCACGAAAAATCAATCGACGGCGACGCGCGTCTAGTTGATTTCCGTTGACGCTCAAAACTGTCATAAAAGATCTCCTTGAATTAAGTGACAAATAATATACGTAAACTTTTCAATTTATGGAATAAATTTAGTACTTTCCTTTTAAGGAAGTTCAATAATCTTTTTTTCTTTAAGCGTAATTCGGCGGTGCATTTGTTTAGCTAAAGCGTAATTATGTGTTGCAATAAGAGCAGAAAGACCTGATTGACGAACAAGCGCGGATAAAGCTTGAAAGACATAAGCTGAAGTGACAGGATCAAGATTTCCTGTAGGCTCATCAGCCAAAAGAACCGAAGGACCATTTGCTACAGCACGTGCAATAGCAACACGTTGTTGTTCCCCACCTGATAATTCCGATGGACGATGGTTCGCACGATGAGAAACACGCAGATATGTTAACAATTTAAACGCACGATTTTCTGCTACAGATTTTTTAAATCCTGCTATCATTTGCGGTATCATAACATTTTCTAAAGCTGTAAACTCTGGAAGTAAGTGATGAAATTGATAAACAAAACCGATATCATGGCATCTGATAGCTGTCCGCTCACTATCAGAACGCTTTGCACAAGAAATGCCCCGTAACATCACATCACCAGCTGTTGGTTTTTCCAATAATCCAGCAATATGGAGAAGTGTTGATTTTCCAGCACCAGATGGGGCAACAAGTGCAACAAGTTCTCCACGATTAAGGATAAAATTTGCTTTATCCAAAATAACGAGAGGTTTATGGCTCTCAAAAAACTGTTGCTCAATCTCTACAAGCTCTAAAATTGCTGTCATTATTCATACCTTAAAGCTTGTACGGGGTCGAGCTTAGCAGCGCGCCATGCTGGAATGAGCGCCGCAAGGAATGACAAAAATAAAGCCATTACAGCAACTATTGCGGTTTGTCCCCACTCAATTTCAGCAGGCAATTTTGTTAAAAAGTAAAGTTGAGGATTAAAAACATCGACATTAAATAACCAAGATACAAAATCTTGAATATGATTAATATTCGCGCTCGCTATGATACCCAAAATTAAACCCAATATTGTTCCGATAAATCCAATCATCATACCAGTAACAATAAATATACGCATAACAGCACTTTTTTGTGCACCCATCGTGCGTAAAATGGCAATATCATGGCTTTTATCTTTTACAAGCATAATCAACCCTGAAATAATATTCAAAGCAGCAACAAGAACAATAAGAGAAAGAATGAAAAACATAACATTTCGTTCAATCTGTAAGGCTGAAAAAAAAGCCTGATTGCGCTCACGCCAATCAATTAAATAGATTTTTTGATCAACGACTTTCTCTATAATTGGTTTTATTCGATCAACTGCATCAGGATTATTGAGAAAGAGTTCAAGAGACTGAATTTTATCTCCTAGATTAAAAAACATTTGTGCTTCATGAAGAGGCATAAAAACAAAGATTGAATCGTATTCAGACATACCAACTTCAAAAATAGCGCTTACCTTATAAGCCTTAACACGGGGTGTAACCCCAAAAGGAGTAGCATCGCCATCTGGAGTAATGATACGCAGATAACGCCCAACGGTAAGCCCCAATTTTGTAGCCAAACCACTTCCAATTGCCACCCCCTCTTCTTTATCAAATTGGGCAAGCGAACCTAACTTAATATTTTGAGATACTGTTTTAAGCTTCTCTAAATCCTGTTTACGCATACCACGCACTAACGCACCAGAGCCTCCTTCAACTTCGCCCTGAACAAGTGCTTGGCCTTCAATAACAGGCAAAGAAAATTTTACACCATTTATAGATTCTAAAGAAGAAATAAGAGTTTTATAATCAGAAAAACCAGAATGAACTGCCTGAACAATAAGATGTCCATTCATACCAAGAATACGATTGAGAAGTTCTGTGCGAAAACCATTCATCACCGCCATAACAACAACCAGAGCAAAGACCCCTAACATAATTCCAATAAGAGAAATGATTGAAATAACGGAAGCAACAACATGTTTTTTATTAGGAATCATATAACGAAAGGCGATCATCCACTCATAAGATGAAAACCATTTACTGCTCAACCTCTTCATAATATCGCCTATAAAACTACAGCAAACTTTTTAAGGACATCTTCAACCGTTAGAGACTCTTTAACATTCGTTTTTCGATCTTTTATTTCAACTTCATTTTGCGTAATGCTTTTAGGTCCAACAATTATTTGCATTGGTAAACCAATTAAATCCATTGTTGCAAATTTGGTTCCAGGACGCTCATCTCTATCATCCAACAATGGATCAAAACCAGCATGCTTTAAACCCCGATAGAGCGTTTCGCAGGCGTGTGTACATTTTTCATCTTCTGGCTTCATATTGATAATACCAAAATCAAATGGTGCTATAGAGCTTGGCCAAATAATACCATTTTCATCATGGGAAGCTTCAATAGCAGCGGCAACAAGACGCGAAGGCCCAATACCATAAGACCCCATAGAGACAATATGCTCTTTTCCATCTTGTCCCATAACTTTTGCTCCCATTGGAGCAGAATATTTCGTACCAAAGTGAAAAATATGCCCTACTTCAATACCACGTGCTGAAAGGCGATTCTGATCAGGAACTTTAGCCCACTCTTCGCCATTATGCATTTCCTCTGTCGCAGCATAAAAAGACGTCCACTGTTTAACAACATCAGTTAAAGCAGCTTTATCGCTAAAATCAATTGAACTATCTGGAACAGTAAGCTCAAGAAATTGTTTATCACAGAATATCGCACTCTCGCCTGTTTCAGCCAAAATAATAAATTCATGACTAAGTTCGCCACCAATTGGACCTGTATCAGCACGCATAGGAATTGCCTTTAAGCCAAGACGAGAAAAAGTGCGTAAATAAGCAATAAACATACGATTATAAGATGTCTGAGAACCTTCATAATCAAGATCGAAAGAATAGGCATCTTTCATTAAAAATTCTCGTGAACGCATTACACCAAAACGTGGACGGATTTCATCACGAAATTTCCATTGAATATGATACAAATTCAGCGGAAGATCTTTATAAGAACGAATGTAAGAACGAAAAATATCCGTCACTAACTCTTCATTTGTCGGACCATAAAGTAAATCACGTTTTTGGCGATCTTTAATGCGGAGCATTTCTAAACCATAATCATCATAACGGCCACTTTCTCGCCAAAGATCTGCAGACTGAATTGTCGGCATTAATATTTCTATAGCGCCAGCGCGTTCTTGCTCTTCACGAATAATCTTACAAACTTTATCAAGCACTTTTTTACCCAAGGGAAGCCAAGAATAGATCCCTGAAGTTTGTTGTCGAATCATACCTGCACGCAACATTAATCGATGAGAAATAATCTCTGCTTCCTTAGGATTCTCCTTTAAAAGTGGAAGAAAGTATTGAGAAAGACGCATTGCGATAATTAACTCCTAATCAAATCCATCATATTGAAACAATTTAAAGTAGATATGTTTATCTATAGCTACATTCTGAATACTTGCAAAGATAACGGTCATATTTTTCAAATTTATATGCTCCCCTATCGCGCTTAACGATAAGATAATCTTATAATTTAGTTTTCTCTTTCTTTCTTAAAAAAATAATCTAATAGCATAGCGCTTCATTTTGACTGATGTAAAAAAACTGTACAAACGGGCTTTTTTTGCCAAGCTTCATTGACAGCAGCTCTTACTGCACGTCGCGTTGCTTCTCGAATAAGCTCATTATTTTTTCGTTTAATGCGCGGGATGTTATAAAATGTATTTTCCACAACATTTAAGAGAATATCTTTTAAGTTCTCCCCTTTTCCATTACTTTCAGGTAATCCGAAGGTATTTAAACCAATATCACCCAACAATTCGTGCTTGCTATTCACATGGAGGGAAACAGCAACATAACCGGCATAACTTAATTTGCGACGTTCGCGGATTCCTAATTCATCTTCATTTCCAATAAGACAACCATCCTTATAGATGCGACCAACAGGGACTTGATCAATAACCTCTACAGGCTTTGGTGCAAGGCGTAGTATACTGCCATTTCTAATATTAGAAACAATTTCAATTCCTGCTTGACGCGCTAAATCTGCCTGAGCCGTAAGATGGATTGCTTCTCCATGGACAGGAACAAGTATCTGTGGTTTTACCCAATCATACATCTGTACAAGTTCTGCGCGACGAGGATGACCTGAAACATGAACAAGAGCATCCTCATTCGTAATAACTTTAACACCCATATCAATAAAACGATTTTGTATTTCAATAATAGCTTTTTCGTTTCCTGGTATACTTCGTGATGAATAAATAACAGTATCACCAGAAGAAAGTGCAATATTTCTCATGCCATTGCGTGATAATTTTGCTAAGGCAGCACAAGGTTCTCCTTGGCTACCTGTCACGATTAAAACGATCTCTTTGCGTGGGATATAACCATAATCATCTTCCGTAACAAATGGTGCTAAACCATCCATATAACCAAGCTCTTGTGCAACCATAAGACTCCGTTTTAACGAGCGTCCAACAACAAGAACTTTGCGCCCAACAGATTCAGCAGCAAGAGCAATTGAACGTATTCGACCAACATTAGAGGCAAAAGTAACGATTGCAACTCGCTCCTCCGCTTTGGAAAAAATTTCAGAAAGACTTGTCTGAACTTGTTGTTCTGATGGCGTCACACCATCCCGACATGCATTCGTGGAATCACAAAGCAATGCTAAAATACCTTTATTGCCTAAAGTGCGAAAACGCTTTTCATCTGTTATAACGCCAAGAGAAGGTGTATGATCAATTTTCCAATCGCCAGTGTGGATAACAGTGCCTAAAGATGTTGTAATCGCTAAAGATACAGACTCTGGGATTGAATGATTAACGGCAATAGCTTCAATGGCAAAGGAACCGACCTGAAAACAATCACCAGCTTGAAAAATATTAAATGAAATATTATGAGATCCAAAATCAGATTGCCTTTTACTCTCTAATAATCCTGCCGTAAAAGGAGTACAATAAAGTGGAACTTTAAGTTTTGGCCATAAATCAAGGACAGCACCATAATGATCTTCATGAGCATGTGTTAAAACAAGACCACGCACATTGTATTTTTCACTCTCAAGAAAACGAATATCAGGTAAAATAAGATCTGCTCCTGGGAATTCAGAACCAGCAAAACTCACTCCCATATCAACAAGAAGCCATTCACGAAGATTTTCGGAACCAAATCCATAAGCAGCCAGATTCATCCCTATTTCGCCTACCCCTCCGAAAGGCAAAAAAACAAATTCACTCTCATTGGCTGCAACCATAAACATCTCCTAAATTATTAAGATAAATCCGATGGTAAAATAAAATTTTATTAAACTAATAACGGCCCGCATTAACAGAAGCAGCTAAACCAAAATGGACATCTCCAGCTGTTATAATGGCTTGCTGACCATTTTTTTGTTTTACGAGACAGTTAAAGTCACTATCAAGACCATCAAAAATACCTTCGATGATTTTTTCATCATTGAATACCCTGATATGCTGTCCAAGATGCGCAGAATATAAAAGCCATTTTTTGCGGATTATATCAACTCCTTCTGATTGTTTCCAAAAAAGATAGTTTTTAGAAAAACACTCCGCCAAAGCTGTAAACAATGATCCTTCTTCAACATACAAACCAATATTATTTAAACTTGAAGTAGGATATGGCACATGTTCATAATGATGTTTTACATTGATTCCAATACCAATAACCAATGCATCTTGTTGTGATGGCAATTTAAAAATCTCAAGCAAAATTCCAGAGCTTTTCGCTCCTCCTAGCAAAATATCATTCGGCCATTTTAAACGAACAATATTGTCCGCTTGCTTTTTATCCTTTATAAAATGTTTTATTGCTTCTACCACACTCACTCCAGCAACAAAACCAAGCTGAGCAGCAGTTTGATGAACAATATCGTCAATTAACAAAAGACTAGAATAAAGGTTCCCTTTCGGACTAGACCATGTTCGGCCTCTTCTGGCTCTTCCTTCTGATTGTTCTTGCGCAACAACCCAGAGATAACCTTTATGACCAGCTTGTGCTTTTCGTTGTGCAATAAGATTTGTTGAATCAACATTTTCGTATGATTCAACCGTATATCCTTGTTTTTGTACAAAATCTGATAAAATATAAACCATATCCATTAAAACAATGCAGCGGCTGCTGTTTCTGCTAACTTAGCAAACCAAACTCCAAAAAGCATATAAAACAAAACAAAGAATGCAGAAAGACCGAGACAAAATTGAAGCTCATTGGACAACACAACAAAACGCGCCTTTGCTTCATCAAACCACATAATTTTAATAAGCCGCAAATAATAAAAAGCTCCCACAACAGACGCTATCATTCCAACGACAGCAAGTGGAGTAAGTCCAGCATGAACAGCAGCAGAAAATGTATACCATTTCCCAAAAAAACCAGCCATAGGCGGTATACTTGCTAAAGAAAAAAGCTGTATTGTCATTACAACAGCCATAAATGGATGCGTTTTTATTAACCCTGAAAGATCATCCATATTTTCAACATTTCCATCACTAGAGCGCATTCCAAGGATAAAAGCAAATGAACCAATCGTCATACCCAGATAAATAGTCATATAAAGAATAACACTTTTTATCCCAAGCATATCTCCAGCAGCTAACCCAACAAGCGCATATCCCATATGACTGATTGATGAATAAGCCATTAAACGTTTAATATTTCTCTGTCCAATTGCGGCGAATGCACCAAGTATCATCGATGTAATCGCCATAAACACTAAGATTTGTTGCCATGCAGGCATAGAGCCATCAGAACTACCCAGTGGCATAAAAGTTGTAACAATAACACGAATGATGAGTGCCATCGCAGCAATTTTAGGAGCACCAGCAAAAAATGCTGTAATGGGTGTCGGTGCTCCTTCATAAACATCAGGTGTCCACATATGAAATGGAACGGCAGAAATTTTGAAAGCCAAACCAGCTAAAATAAACACAATTCCAAAAACAACACCCAATTGTAAATTTTCATCTTTTAAGGTAACTGCAATTTCACGAAAACCAATTTGTCCAGTAAAACCATAAAGCAAAGAAATACCATACAGGAGCAATCCTGAAGATAATGCCCCTAAAACAAAATATTTTATCCCCGCTTCAGAAGATTTTACATTATCACGATTAATGGCAGCTAAAATATATAAAGCTAAGGATTGTAATTCTAATCCCATATAAAGTGAGAGCATATTACCAGCTGAAATCATCAGCATCATACCAAGAGTTGCTAAAAGAACAAGTATTGGAAATTCAAATACATCGAACTTTTGAGAACTGGTAAAACCAACAGACATAATCAGAGCAAAAAGTGCCCCAATGAGCGTTAAAACTTTCATGTAACGACCAAAAGAGTCAATAATGAGCGCATTGGTCTGAAACAAACCACTTTTCGGAAAAACAACGATAATAATAATGGTTGCAATAAGAAGAGCAATAGAAAGACCTGTTAAAGTTAAAAAAGAACGCGTTTTGGAATAAACTCCAATCAAAAGAAATACTATCCCTCCTAATGCTATTAAAGTCTCTGGAAGAATTAATACGAATTGCGTTATTATTTCAGTTTGCATGAGCATTCTTCCCTTATCTAATGCAGTTTACTGATGAGGGCTTCTACGGAAAACGCCGTTGCTTTAAGAATAGGCGTTGGATAGATACCAAAAAATATTGTAAGAATAACCATCGGATAAAGAATAAACTTCTCTCTTGTAGAAAGATCAATAAGGACTTTTAAGTTCTCCTTATCCAAGGAACCGAACACCACACGCCGGTAAAGGTAAAGTGCATAGCCAGCGGACAAAATAACACCCGTTGTCGCAAAAACAACAATCAATTTGTTGACTTGAAAAACACCTATTAAGGTTAAAAATTCACCTAAAAATCCTGAACTCCCAGGCAAACCAACATTTGCCATAGTGAAAATTAAGAAAACAACAGCATATTTAGGCATATTATTAACGAGACCACCAAAAGCTGAAATTTCGCGGGTATGAAGACGATCGTAAATAACCCCGACACAAAGAAATAAAGCCGCTGAAACAATTCCATGCGATAGCATCTGATAAATAGCACCTTGGATACCTTGTTCATTCGCAGCAAAAATACCCATCGTTACATATCCCATATGTGCTATTGAAGAATAGGCAATAAGTTTTTTTATGTCATTTTGAACAAGTGCAACCAGTGATGTATAAAGAATAGCGATAAGCGATAAGGTGAAAACCAAAGGAGCAAGATCAGCCGAAGCAATAGGAAACATTGGTAAAGAAAAACGAAGAAAACCATACCCACCTAATTTGAGTAAAACACCAGCTAAAATAACCGAACCAGCGGTAGGTGCTTCTACGTGAGCATCAGGCAACCATGTGTGAACAGGCCACATGGGCATTTTAACCGCAAAAGAAGCAAAGAAGGCAAGCCATAACCAAATTTGCATATGCGCAGGAAATTGGTAAGTTAATAAAGTCGGTATATCAAGTGTTCCAGCTTGCCAATACATAGCCATAAGAGCAACCAGCATCAGCACTGAACCAAGTAAAGTGTAAAGGAAAAACTTTATACTTGCATAAACACGTCGTGGGCCTCCCCAAACACCTATAATAATAAACATTGGAATAAGGCTGCCTTCAAAAAAGACATAAAACAACATTGCATCAAGAGCACAAAAAACCCCAATAATCGCAACTTCAAGAAGAAGAAAAGCAATCATATAGGCTTTTAATCTATCTTTAACATTTTCCCAACTTGCTAAAATACAGAAAGGCAAAAGAAAAGCCGAAAGAACTACAAAGAGGATAGAAATGCCATCAACCCCCATATGATAACTGATCCCCCCCCCTAACCAATTGGCTTTCTCAACCATTTGAAAATGAGCATCTGTATGATCGAAACCCGCCCAAATAATTAAGGAAATAATAAAAACAAACACAGTCGTAAAAAATGCTACATTGCGTATGTTATGCCGAGCGACCTCATTATCCTCTTTGATAAATAAAATGAGAAGGACACCAACAAGCGGTAAAAATGTAACTGTAGAAAGAATAGGCCAATCGATCATCAATTTACGCCCCCGATCATCATCCATGTGATCAACATTGCAACACCTATAAGCATCGCAAATGCATAGTGATAAAGATAGCCTGTCTGCATCCGAACCACTCTATTTGTAATCTCAACAACACGTGCTGCAATACCATTCGGACCTAGACCATCAATAATTTTTCCGTCTCCCACCTTCCAAAGAAAAAAACCAATTCTGAAAGCAGGACGCACAAATAGAAAGTTGTAGAGTTGATCAAAATACCATTTTTGGTAAAGAAAGAGATAAACCCTTGGCATAACAACAGCCAATTTCTTAGGAAGAGAAGGGAAAATAATATAAAACAAATAGGCTAACATGAACCCGAAAATCATCGCTATAAAGGGTGACCATTTAACCCAATCAAACACATTGTGCGCATCGTGAAGGATATGATTATGTTTGTTTGTAAAGAGTGCTCCCTTCCAAAAAGCATCATACAAATCACCAAAAAAGTAAGGCTGGAAAACGACACCAGCAAATATTGCTCCAATAGATAAAATAAGGAGAGGAATCAACATAACGGGGGGGGATTCATGAACATGATGCATAACATCAACGGTTGCCCGTGGTTTACCGTGAAATGTCATAAATATAAGACGCCATGAATAAAAACTTGTTAATAAAGCAGCAAAAACAAGAAGAGAGAAAGCATATCCTGAAGCGATATTATGTGAAGCAAAAGCAGATTCTATAATTGCATCCTTGGAAAAAAAGCCTGCGGTCCCAAAAACTGTTCCTGGAATCCCAACACCCGTCAATGCAAGGGTTCCGATCATCATCATCCAATAAGTTGCTTTGATATGCTTGTATAACCCACCCATTTTTCGCATATCTTGTTCATCAGACACAGCATGAATGACAGAGCCTGCACCAAGAAATAATAGAGCTTTAAAAAAAGCATGCGTAAAAAGATGAAAAACAGCCGCTCCATAAGCTCCAACACCTAATGCAACAAACATATAACCAAGTTGTGAACATGTAGAATAGGCAATCACACGTTTAATATCATTCTGCACCAGCCCTATAGTTGCCGCAAAAAATGCAGTCGTTGCTCCAACAATAATAATAACTGTCAAAGCAATAGAAGAGAGTTCAAAAATTGGCGACATACGCGCAACCATAAAGACACCAGCTGTTACCATCGTTGCTGCATGAATAAGCGCTGATACAGGCGTTGGTCCCTCCATGGCATCAGGGAGCCATGTATGTAAAAGAAATTGCGCTGATTTCCCCATTGCACCAATAAACAATAGAAGACATGTAACGGTAATAGCCGTTTGTCCATCAAGCTGCCAACCTAAAAATGTTACATTTTGTATGAAGCTTTTGTCTGCCGTTTTTGCAAAAATAGAGGAAAAATTCACTGACTGAAACAAAACAAAAATGCTAAAGATCCCTAAAAGAAAACCAAAGTCTCCAACACGGTTAACTACAAAAGCTTTCATTGCAGCTTTATTGGCTGAATCTCGCTGAAACCAAAAACCAATAAGTAAATAAGAAGCAAGTCCTACACCTTCCCACCCAAAAAACATCTGAATCAAGTTATTAGATGTCACTAACATCAACATCATAAATGTAAAGAGGGAAAGATAAGAAAAAAAACGTGATCTTGAAGGATCATGGTGCATATAGCCAATTGAATAAATATGTACCACTGCCGAAACACTATTTACAACAACAAGCATGACAGCTGTCAATGTATCAATATGTAAAGCCCAATTAAAGGATAAATCACCAACCGTAAGCCAATGTAATACGAATACATCAACCACAGGAACATGAGAAAGTGCAACATTAAAAAAGGCAATCCACGATAACATGGCAACAATCACCATAAAGCTACATGTTACCAATTCACTAGCGCGATTTCCTATAGTTTTTCCTCCTATAGAAGCAATTAAAAAGCCCAAAAGCGGAAGAAAGACAATCGTATAATACATTGCTGGTTAGCCTTTCATTACATTAACATCTTCAACCGCAATAGAACCACGATTACGGAAAAAAACGACAAGAATTGCTAGACCAATTGCGGCTTCAGCAGCTGCTATTGTTAAGACAAATAAAGCGAATATCTGCCCAACAAGATCATGAAGAAATGCTGAAAATGCAACAAAATTGAGATTGACAGAAAGCAATATAAGTTCAATGGACATCAAGATGATAATCACATTCTTTCTATTAAGAAAAATGCCAGCAATACCAATTGTAAAGAGCAAAGCAGAAACAATAAGATAATGCGTAATATCAATGAGCATAATTCCCCCCTTAAATGCCTTTTCCTGACTCAACTTGTTTGATTTCAATTGCATTTTCTACTGTTCGAGAAACTTGCACCGCAATAGATTGCCGTTTTACACCTAACTTATGACGGAGTGTTAAAACAATTGCACCAATCATTGCAATCAATAAAATTATTCCAGCAATTTGAAAATAAAAAACATAATCTGTATAAAGAATATCACCTAGAGCCTGTGTATTTGTTCGCTGCATTAAATCTGGCATTGGTTGTGTAACATGTGATCTACGAACAGTAGAAAAATTGCCACTAACAAAAACAAAAATCAATTCTAAAGAAACGATGCTTCCAACAAGAGCTCCAATAGGAGCATAACGAAGTGCACCAGTTTTAAACTCTGCAAAATTAACATCAAGCATCATAACCACAAACAAAAACAAAACCGCTACAGCACCAACATAAACAACAAGCAGAATAAGCCCCAAAAATTCTGCTCCTGCAAGTAAAAATAAAGCTGCGGCGTTAAAAAATGCTAATATTAAAAACAAAACCGAATGCACAGGATTGCGGGCTGTAATCACAACAACTGCACTTACAAGCATAATAAAAGCAAATAAATAGAAAAATGCCGCCGCTAGATCCGTTAGCATAGGCTTCTCCTCAATCAATTAAACAATTGGTATAAAATTTCATACCAGATTAAACATTATCGGAAAAATCATCCGACACCTCATGCGAGGATACACTTAACGATAAGGTGCATCCATCAATATATTGCGAGCAATTTCTCGCTCCCAACGATCTCCATTCATTAAAAGTTTTTCTTTATCATAATAGAGTTCTTCACGTGTTTCTGTTGCAAACTCAAAATTTGGTCCTTCTACAATAGCTTCAACAGGACAAGCTTCTTGACAAAAACCACAGTAAATACATTTAACCATATCTATATCATAACGAACAGTTCTACGTGTACCATCATTACGCCGCGGCCCTGCTTCAATTGTGATCGCTTGTGCAGGACAAATTGCTTCACACAATTTACAGGCTATACACCGCTCTTCACCATTTGGATAACGACGCAGTGCATGTTCACCACGAAAACGTTCAGAAACAAAACCCTTCTCATAAGGATAATTAATTGTAGGCTTTGGTGCAAAAAATTGACGCATGGCTAAGAAAAAAGCACTCACAAATTCCAATAAAAGGAGTGACTTTGCTGCCTGAAAAAGACCTGACATCATTATAACTCCTCTTAAGAAAAACCCGTATACTTTAAAAAAGCAGCGGTTATCACAACCATTGCTAATGAAAGTGGAAGAAAAACTTTCCAACCAAGCCGCATAAGTTGGTCATAGCGATAACGTGGAACGAAAGCTTTAACCATAGCAAACCAAAAAAATACAAAGCAAACTTTTAAAACAAACCAAATAACACCAGGAATCCAATTAAGCCACCAAACATCTAAAGGAGGCAACCAACCACCTAAAAATAAAAGAGTTGTTAAAGCACACATTAAAACAATAGCAACATACTCACCAAGGAAGAAAAGCATGTAAGGCGTTGAAGAATACTCAACCATATGACCAGCAACAAGCTCAGATTCTGCTTCTACTAAATCAAAAGGAGGACGATTTGTCTCTGCAAGTGCGGAAATAAAAAATATAATAAACATTGGGAAAAGAACGAACCAATTCCAATCAAGAAAACTGTTAAAAGGAAGACCTAGTCTCGTACCAAATCCATAGCTTTGTTTATTTACAATTGTTGTAAGATCCAACGAACCACTCACTAAAATGACAGTTACAAGGACAAACCCAATGGAAACCTCATAAGAAACCATTTGTGCCGCTGAACGAAGGGCTCCTAAGAAAGGATATTTTGAGTTTGATGCCCATCCTCCCATAATAACGCCATAAACTTCAAGAGATGAAATGGCTAAGATATAAAGCAAACCAACATTAATTTTTGCAACTTCCCAGCCTTCATTAACTGGAATAACAGCCCACGTTGATAAAGCAAGCGTAGCAGAAATAAAAGGTGCTAAAAGAAAAACACCTTTATTCGCACCAGCAGGGATAATAGGCTCTTTAACAACAAATTTAATTAAATCCGCAAAAGACTGTAACAATCCCCACGGACCAACAACGTTCGGACCACGCCGTAATTGTACTGCTGCCCAAATCTTTCTATCTGCGTAAAGAAGATACGCAACTAAAACAAGAAGAACAACCAAAAGGAGAAGTGTTTTTCCAACGATAATGAGTAATGGCAATAGCCAAGTTATAAAGAAATCATACATCATTATTCTTTTCCCTCTGCCCTTACTCTACAGTTTATATAACACGATTCTTTGCAAGAGATGAACATTCAGCCATAACTGCAGAAGCACGTGCTATTGGATTTGTTAAATAAAAGTCTTTAACCATAGAAGTAAATGTTTGCTTCTCAAGAGCGACTATTTGCGAACCGAGTGCTTTAAGATCATCTATACAGGAAGGTATTATATCATCAATAGCACAAAGATGTGGATAATCATTAAATAAGTTCTGCCTTAATTGAGAAAGCGAATCAAATGGAAGCTTTTGTCCTAAAATATCTGATAAAGCACGCAAGATAGCCCAATCTTCTTTTGCTTCACCTGGTGCAAAACCAGCGCGATTTGTCATTTGCACACGTCCCTCTGTATTCACATAAAGCCCTGATTTTTCAGTATAAGCTGATGCTGGCAAGATAACATCCGCAGCATGTGCACCATTATCACCATGGCTACCGATATAAATTGTAAAAGCTTCTGTATTGGCTAATTCTATTTCATCAGCACCAAGCAAAAATAAAACTTCACACGTTTTAAGAATATTTACAACTCCAAGCTCAGAAGTAAAACCAATATCTAATCCCCCAACCATTGATGCTGCAGTATGAAGAACACCAAAACCATTCCATTCCTCACTAAGGGCTCCAACACTATCAGCTAGTTTTGCAAGATTTTTTAAAACAGCCAATCCTTCTTTCCCTGAAACAGAACCCTCTCCAATAAGGATAAGCGGTTTCTTTGTTTCTTTTAAGACATTAAAAAATGCATCTTCTCCACGAACAAGCGCACTCAATGCATCAGTACCAGATCCAAGATAAGAATAAGGATAACGTAAATCGACTTTCTCACCAATTAATGCGATAGGAAACTGTCCCATTCGTTGACGCTTTAAAATACGTGCATTGAGAACAGCAGCCTCATGACGTGGATTAGATCCAACGATAAGCAATGAATCAGCCTGTTCAATCCCTGCAATTGTTGGATTAAAAATATAACTCGAACGCCCTAATTCAGACGATAAAGCCATTCCTCTTTGACGACAATCAAAAATCTTTGATCCTAGTGAAATCAGTAATTTTTTAAGTGCATACATTTCCTCAATGGATGCAAGATCTCCCGCAATTGCCCCAATTTTTTCTGGCAAAATTTTACAAACCACCCTTTTAATTTCTGCAAAAGCTTCAGTCCAACTTACAGGCTGAAGCTTTCCATTTTTACGTACATAGGGCCTATCAAGACGCTGCGTACGTAATCCATCCCAAATAAAACGTGTCTTATCAGAAATCCATTCCTCATTTATATCTTCATTTGTACGCGGCATAATTCGCATAACTTCACGACCACGGCTATCAATGCGAATTGCACTCCCAAGTGCATCCATGACATCAATCGATTCTGTTTTAACCAGTTCCCAAGGACGTGCATGAAATGCATAAGGTTTTGAGGTTAAAGCTCCCACTGGACAAAGATCAATAACATTCCCCTGCAACTCAGAAGTCATTGCTTTTTCAAGATATGTGGTAATTTCAGCATCTTCACCACGACCTATTAAACCAAGCTCAGAAATACCCGCAACTTCTGTTGTAAAACGAACACAACGTGTGCAATGAATGCATCGTGTCATAACAGTTTTTACAAGTGGACCAATATATTTATCTTCTACAGCACGCTTATTTTCTTTATATCGAGAACAATCACGCCCATAGAGCATGGCTTGATCTTGAAGATCGCATTCTCCTCCTTGATCACAAACAGGACAATCCAAAGGGTGATTGATGAGTAGGAACTCCATCACACCTTCACGTGCTTTTTTTACCATCTCTGTATTGGTAAAAATTTCTGGCGTTTCACCATTTGGCCCTAATCGTAAATCACGAACCCCCATAGCACAAGAAGCTTGCGGTTTTGGAGGTCCACCCTTAACCTCAACCAAACACATACGACAATTTCCAGCAATAGATAAAGATTCATGAAAACAAAAACGCGGTACTTCAGCACCAGCAGCCTCAGCAGCTTGAAGCAACGTATAATAATCAGGAACTTCAATTTCTTTACCATTAACTTTGATATTTATCATCACTCATCCAGCCTATGGATACTCCACTTAAAACTTGCATTTCATTGTTCTTAAAACAAAATTCTCTACCCAACTGCTTCCAAAGCAATATTTTTTCTTTGAACTACATTTCGCGTATAATCATCAATTCTACGCTCGATTTCTGGACGAAAATTACGTATCAATCCTTGTATAGGCCATGCTGCCGCATCACCAAGTGCGCAAATAGTGTGCCCTTCAACCTGTTTAGACACTTCAAACAAAAGATCAATCTCACGTTTTTGCGCCCTTCCTTCAACCATACGCCCTAAAAGGCGCATCATCCACCCCGTACCTTCACGGCACGGCGTACACTGGCCACAACTCTCATGCTTAAAAAAAGCGGCTATACGCCAAATTGCCTTAATGATATCGGTTGATTTATCCATAACAATCATTCCCCCAGTGCCAAAAGAAGATCCAACCTCTCGCATTCCATCAAAATCCATGATTGCATCGATCATATCCTCACCACGAACAACTGGACAAGAAGCCCCTCCTGGAATAACAGCTAAAAGATTATTCCATCCTCCACGAATACCACCCGTATGCTTTTCAATTAATTCACGGAATGAAACACCAAGAGCATCCTCAAATGTACAAGGTGCATTCACATGTCCAGAAACCATAAATAATTTTGTCCCTACATTATTGGCACGTCCAATCGACGAAAACCACGAAGCACCACGCCGCAAAATTGTTGGAACAACAGCAATAGACTCCACATTATTCACTGTTGTTGGACAACCATAAACCCCCATATTGGCAGGGAATGGTGGTTTAAGACGAGGTTGTCCTTTTTTTCCCTCAAGACTTTCAAGAAGAGCTGTTTCTTCACCACAAATATAAGCACCCGCACCATGATGAATAATAATATCGCAAGCATGTCCATATTTTGTTTTTTTGCCAAGTAAGCCCGCATCATAACATTCATCAACGGCAGCTTGAAGTGCCTCACGCTCACGAATATATTCACCACGAATATAAATAAAAGCAACATTCGCCCCCATAGCAAAAGTAGCAATTGCACATCCTTCAATTAAAGTATGGGGATCATGCCGTAAAATATCGCGATCTTTACATGTTCCAGGCTCCGATTCATCCGCATTGACAACCAAATAATGGGGACGACCGTCACTTTTTTTTGGCATAAAAGACCACTTCATCCCAGTAGAAAAACCGGCACCTCCACGCCCACGCAAACCCGATGCCTTCACCTCATCAATGATCCAATCACGGCCTTTTTCAATAATTGCCTTTATGCCATCCCAATGCCCACGAGAGATTGCAGCTTTTAATGACTTATCCTTCAAACCATAAATATTGGTGAAAATACGGTCTTTATCAGCTAGCATCCCTCCCCCTTTTTCTCTTGCTCCTAGCATTCTTAGTTTTTCCTCAAATGCAATTCTTCGATCTTTTTAAAAATTTTTACTTTTAATTAAATATTGTCACAATGGGTAAAATAATAAAATATTTTTTAAAAAATACTTATTATTCGTCCATTCCATCCTTACCCTTTTTCTTTGAAGACTTAAACGACTTCTTTTCTTCTTCATCAATGAGAGATGTTAAACCATTAATCGGCTCAGATGATTTACGACTATTTTGTGGACCAACCGCTATCTCAGAGCCTTTACCCGCTGCAAATGCGTCAATAATTTCCTCAAGACGCTCAGTGGTAAGATCTTCATAAGTATCTTTAAAAATCATAACCATCGGAGCATTTACACAAGCACCAAGACACTCCACCTCTTCCCATGATAACGTCCCATCTTGATTGGTAACAAAAGGTTCATGATGAATTTTTTTCTGACAAACTTTAATTAATTCACCAGATCCACGTAACATACAAGGCGTTGTACCACAAACTTGAACATGTGCCCTAGTTCCAACGGGCTGAAGCTGAAATTGAGTATAAAAAGTAGCCACTTCTAAAACACGAATATAAGCCATAGAAAGAAGCTCCGCGATATGCTCAATCGCAGCGCGTGTAACCCACCCATCTTGCTCTTGAGCCCGCATTAACAATGGAATGACAGCAGATTGCTCACGCCCGATAGGATACTTTTCTATCGTTTTCTTCACCCATACCTGATTTTCTGTTGTAAAAGAAAACTCTGCGGGTTGGTAGACATCATCTGCTAGACGGCGCACAGACATTAGCGATCAACCTCCCCAAAAACAATATCAATCGAGCCTAAGATAGCTGTAGCATCTGCCAACATATGACCTCGGGTTAAAAAGTCCATAGCTTGAAGATGAGCAAAGCCTGGAGCACGCAATTTAACACGATAAGGCTTATTGGTTCCATCAGAAACAAGATAAACCCCAAACTCTCCTTTTGGAGCCTCTACAGCGACATATACCTCACCAGGAGGTGTATGAAAACCTTCCGTATAAAGTTTAAAATGATGAATAAGCGCTTCCATCGAACCTTTCATTTCAGACCGTTTTGGAGGAACGATTTTACGATCTAAGCTCGAAACTGGTCCATTTTTTTCGGTACCTAGCAAACGATCAACACACTGGCGCATAATTTTTGCTGATTGACGCATCTCTTCCATACGAATCAGATAACGATCATAACAATCGCTGTTTTTACCTACAGGAATATCAAACTCCATTTCATCATAACATTCATAAGGTTGGCTTTTACGTAAATCCCATGGCACACCAGCCCCACGAATCATGACTCCGGAAAAGCCTCGTGCCCAAGCTTCATCAATACTCACAACGCCAATATCTACATTACGCTGCTTAAAAATCCGATTTGGCGTTACAAGTGCATCAAGTTTTCCAAGAGCAATAAAAAATGGATCAATAAAATTACCAATATCCTCAATTAAAGTTTCCGGTAAATCTTGATGTACACCACCGGGACGAAAATAATTTGCATGAAGACGTGCTCCACACGCACGCTCATAAAAAACCATTAATCTTTCACGTTGCTCGAACCCCCAAAGTGGTGGTGTTAAAGCACCAACATCCATTGCCTGCGTTGTTACATTAAGCAGATGGTTCAGAATGCGCCCAATTTCAGAAAACAAAACTCGGATTAACTGCCCTCGTTTAGGAACCTCAACCCCTAATAACTTTTCAACAGCAAGTACAAAAGCATGCTCCTGATTCATAGGAGCAACATAGTCTAAACGATCTAAATAAGGACCAGCTTGAAGATAAGTCTTGGTCTCCATTAATTTTTCGGTGCCACGATGCAATAATCCAATATGTGGATCTACACGCTCAACAACTTCACCGTCCAATTCCAGAACCATGCGCAAAACTCCATGCGCGGCAGGATGCTGCGGTCCAAAATTGATATTAAAGTTCCGAACATTGACCTCAGCCACAATCAACCCCTTACTTTTTTAACTTTATATCAGATTTCATCATACGATAAAAAAATGATTACTTTAAAGCTTTATCACTCTCATATTAAGTTTTATTAGCTCCAATATCATTTTTATCATCTGTTTTTCCATCATATGGTAAAGCACCCTGATCTCCCTCCCAAGGAGAAAGAAAATCAAAATTACGCATCTCCTGTCGTAAAATAACAGGCTCATAAATTACCCTCTTTGCTTCATTATCATAACGACATTCCACAAATCCTGTTACAGGAAAGTCTTTACGCAAGGGATGACCTTCAAATCCATAATCTGTTAAAATCCGCCTCAAATCTGGATGACCTGAAAATAAAATCCCGTACATATCATACGCTTCGCGCTCATACCATTCTGCTCCAGGGTAAACTGAACAAGCGGAAGCAATGGGAGTATTTTCATCAGTACGCACTTTCACGCGCAAGCGTAAATTCCTACAAGGAGATAAGAGTTGATAAGAGACATCAAAACGTTTATCGCGAGATGGATAATCAACACCACTAATATCAGTAAGATTAATAAACTGGCAATGAGAATCATCACGAACAAAAATTAAAACATCCGTAATTGCATTGAGACGTGATATAATAGTCAATTCACCAAATGCAAAAATGGTTTCTTCAATTTTATCTTCTAATTTACTTTTCAAATAGTTAGAAAGTTCAACCAATGATTCATTTACCATTATAACAATTTCTCCTATCGCTCTATAGAACCGGTACGACGGATTTTTTTCTGCAACAATAATATACCGTATAGCAATGCTTCCGCTGTAGGAGGACACCCTGGAACATAAATATCCACAGGCACAATACGATCGCACCCACGTACAACTGAATAAGAATAATGGTAATATCCACCCCCGTTTGCACATGATCCCATAGAAATCACATAACGCGGCTCTGGCATTTGATCGTATACTTTTCTTAAAGCAGGTGCCATCTTATTTGTTAGGGTGCCCGCTACCACCATGACGTCTGATTGGCGAGGTGAAGCGCGTGGTGCATATCCAAAACGCTCATTATCATAGTGAGGCATTGAACATTGCATCATTTCAATAGCACAGCAAGCCAAACCAAAGCTCATCCACATTAAAGAGCCGGTACGCGCCCAAGTAATCAAAGCATCTGCTGAGGTAACTAAAAAGCCCTTATCTGACAATTCCGTATTAATATCACGGAAGAAACTATCATCAGAGCCTATCAACGTTCCTGTATTCGGATCAATAATCCCTCTCGGTTTTGACGCAATAATTGTTGTATTATTAGATATTAATCCCATTCAAGAGCCCCTTTTTTCCATTCATATATAAACCCGATGGTTAAAAGTGCTAAAAACATCATCATTGACCAAAAGCCGAACATGCCTATCGAAGCAAATGAAACGGCCCAAGGAAAAAGAAAAGCAACTTCAAGATCAAAAATAATAAATAAAATCGATACTAAATAAAAACGAATATCAAACTTCATGCGTGCATCATCAAACGAATTAAACCCACATTCATAAGCCGATAATTTTTCAGGATCAGGAGAACGATAAGCTACAATATAAGGCATAACTAAAAGAACTCCAGAAATAACTGCTGAAACAATGATAAAAATCAAAACCGGTAAATAAGAGCCCACTAAATGAGTCATAATCCTCTTCCACCTTAATGGCATGACCTGAATTAACGCAATCATTCCACACTGTTAAATCAAACAGATAGATTATAATGCCGCTCTCACTGTTAAAGACATGTTGAGCAATGCTTTTCCTGACGGCATAGGTAACGCAGAGCAAAGAAAGACGCAAGCCCTATTCTTAATAAAGCGCGTAAAAAGAGAGAAAATCAGCATTCTAAGAATAAAGAATAATACAAAACAACACTTAAGAAAACATATGCCCTACACATAAGGGGATTATGCTCAAAAAACAAATATCATAAATAAATCATGAAAATGGCGCGAGTGACGGGGCTCGAACCCGCGACCTCCGGCGTGACAGGCCAGCACTCTAACCAACTGAGCTACACCCGCGCACTTTCTTCGGACCAATTCATATTGGTATAAACGGTCGTGTAAGATGTTCACTCGTTTATGTCAAGCCGGTATGTGTATTTTTTAAAAAAAAATTATCAAATACTATCTTTATTCTTGCGTTTATAAAAATTTTTCCTTAAGGAGTGCTTATTCATTTGCTGATCATTGCATTGGGCGATTAGCTCAGCTGGTAGAGCGCCTCGTTTACACCGAGGATGTCGGGAGTTCGAGTCTCTCATCGCCCACCATAGTTTTTTTTAGTGCGAGAGATAAAAATAAAAGAATAAGGTATTTTAGATTCCCTATATTGATAAAACTTATTTCCGAAAAAGTTAAATTAACAATGTTTTTAAAATAAAATTAAACAATGACATTTTATAATTTTCTTAAAAGAACAGTTAGCGAAAAGATATATTTTTAAAAATAAAACATATAAAATTTTGTTTTATTAAATCATATAGGATTTATAATGTCTGTCATTAATAACAATACGCAGCTTGATTCTTATAACACAGCGTCATACAGATTCACCCTGTTCATATAAGTCAATTTCTTCTATGATTACGTCAACTAAAATAGAAATTGTATGAAGCTGTTTTAATACAATTTTTCTCATAATAGTTTTTATAATCGCATATAAGAGAAAGAAAACATCGGAAAAATTACTTATTCTAAAATTAAGATACTGATTTAAGGGCAATTCTCAAAATACTGCAACTTAGAGATTATTCTGATTAAGATTCAAAAATCTCTCACTTAAAAAGTGATAATAACATTTAGAAACCTATTTAAATGATTGACCTTTTGTGAAAATTTAGTAAAAAAGCGTACTTAGTTTGGAGGGGTGGCCGAGCGGTTTAAGGCACCGGTCTTGAAAACCGGCGTGCAGGAGACTGTACCGTGGGTTCGAATCCCACCCCCTCCGCCATCTTAAATCGAATCAATAGGTTATAGAGATGTAGCTTGCCACTAGTGTAGCTTGTGTAGCTTGCCACTAGGTTTTGCACAATTTGCCACTAGGTTTTGCAGCAATTCATTTTTTTTCACAGAGTTTTTAAGCGGTTTTCAAAGAAGTTTTAAGAGGTGTTTAGAACGGCTTTTATGAGTTCTTATTTTGCCCTGACCAGAATCACAATTTAAGATGATTCATCTCTTCCAATAACCCCATTATTTGACATCTAAAATCTATAAAATATGTATGCAGAGACCAACAAATTTTGTATCATTTGCATCATATTTTGTAAAAATGACCTCCTTTTCAAAGGATTTTCATTTTTTCAAAGGGCTCTCAAAGGGTCTTCAAAGGCCTTTCAAAGGTCATTTAAAGACCCTCTCATGGGTCTTTTTCTGCTAAATCACAATTGGTGATGATCAGTTCCTTAGCGGGAATACGAATAAATCGTTCTCACTTCTTTTAATTTAAATTGGCTAAAGGTTTTTCGGATCTCTGACACATCATTGAGAGAGAGAAGAAATTTCCCTTTTCATTGTCCAAGAAGCATAGACATCGTCTGGTAATCCTCTCGCTTAAACAAATCCTTCCCATAGTAATCCTCAGCACCCCAATAAGGCGGGTCAAGGTAAAACAAGGTCGTTGGCCGGTCATAACGCCTGATAAAATCAAACCAGTCTAAATGTTCAATGGTCACGCCTGATAAACGTCGATAAACAAGCTTTAGTAAGCCTTCAAGTTTTAAACTATTAAACCGTGCACCACGGTGGGGATCAACTCCAAACGTACGCTTTGCCACCTGACCACCAAAACTCAACCGCTGTAGATATAAAAATCGCAAAGCCCGCTCTAAATCCGTAAGCATCTTTGGATCTTGTAGAGTAAAACGTTGAAACGCCTCACGGCTACTAATCTGGAACTCCAATAGATCCATAAAAGGATGATAATGGCGTTGCAATACTCGAAAAAAATTCACCACATCACCTGAACGATCATTGATAATTTCAGTAGGTGGAATCAACTTCCGCCTAAAAAATATCCCTCCCATTCCAACAAAAGGTTCAGCATAAGTGCGATGAGGAATGCCTTCGATGATTTTGATAATGGTTTTTCCAACTTGATTTTGCCACCAACATAAGCGGCAGCTGGTTCTATAGGATCAATAGATTTTAATGTTTCCTTGTAAAGTGTATCCATAATTTTTTAACACTCTTCCCTCTATACTAGCCATCTTCTCATTGCTTTAAGTGATAAGAAGTGGCTGCGATGTTAAGTTCTTCTACATCGGACGGGTCTGTCGCGAAACTTGTCCCGTTGACTGGGCAACCAGCCCAGCCTCTATTCTTCTTTGTTGGTTTCCTTTCCTTTTCTGGTGCCTCTAAGGTGATTTCTGTGGTATAGCCGCTTTGTTTCTCATAGCGGTGGGTCACGGTTGCGACTTTCCATGCTCCATTAATTTGCTCGCGGAACCCTTGCAAAATGAGAGGTTGATCGGCCATGATTTCTGGACGCCCCTCTAAAGCCAAAGAACCACTGCCCATACCACGACAAAGCCGGTCCGATTCTGATGCGGCAGCAGCCAAAGCTTCCTCTCTGCAAGGATAGCAACCACGCAAACGCCGTGTGGGGCCTTGGAGATTCGTTTGATATTTGACAGACAGCTGTTTTCCTTGCGAGCGATCAAAATAGGTTGATTCAACGCTGCCATATTGGGTGCGTGGCTCGAGGGTAAATTCCCAACTGGAACAATCATGCTTGGCAAGAGTGATTGCCGGTAAATTGTTGCCGCTTAAAAATAAAAACTTATTGTCTTTGATAAAAAAACGTGCCTGCATACGCTCCGCAAGGCGGGTTAAAAAATCAATTGTCGACTGATTGGTGCACACCACATAAGGCAAGGTTTTGCTATAAAACTCTTGGTCGACTTTGGCTTGATAACCATGACGCTTGGCTAAGCTTTCGACAATCTCACCAATGGTTTGATTGTCAAAATGCTCACTTGTCTGTTCTTTGAGTTCGCCACGCATCGAAGCGCTTTTGCCGCAAAGGCGTAAAATCTCTCCATCACTGCCCCCGATACTGACAACCGATTCGACAACAAAACGCCCCATAACAGCACTGATGCTGTCCTGATAACCAAACTTCACCTGCAGAGTGCTGTTCTTTTGTGGAACCTCTAAATCATTGTCCCTATCATCAAACTCCGCTTCAAAGCGATCGGCTTCATTGCCGGCATGATCGGTAATGGTGGCGCTAAGAAGACGCTGGTAGAAAACCTCATGGACGGTTTTTTCTCCAACCTTAACCTCAATAAAAGGAGTGCTCCGCCTTAATCCCATAACCGCTTCACTCTGCTTTGAGGAGGAACAAAGACAAATTCAGGCAAAGTGATCTCTAAACCCCGTGGCAAAACAGCACCATATTGGGCAATCCCTGAATTGGCTCTCAAGGTGGCTTCTAAATAGCCCTCTAAGAATCCAGCCTGTTGACGGTCTCCTAACACCGCCATGGCATGTTGAAAGCAAATCAGATCGAGACTGAGATCTTCTAACTCTACAACAATGTGCTTTACTGGTAGCTTCATAGCTGTCGTCCCTCTTGGAAATATCCTTGTGGTTTGCCCCCATCAAAAAAGGGCAACAGACTGATGGAATAACGGATACGCTGCGATTGACCAGAGCGACTGATATAATCGTGGTCTTTGGTGATCGAGGTGATCACCACGGGACCATGGAATATGGCACTATAGCTTATATCATTGACCCAACGAAGCATCTGTACCGGTTTTGCTGCTCGTATGGTCATAGTGAGTGCATCAATGGCTATACAATCACCAAACTCTTCTGGAAACCATACGCCATGGATGGTTTTGGCATCATTGCCATAGCCGGTAAATTGCAAGCTGGGGGCTTTGCCAAAACGCTCCATAGACACCCATGAGGCGGAAAACTCTTCTTCAAAGGATTGGAAATTCAGCCAATCGACATAAAATTGATGCGGGCCTAGCATCATCAAAGGATCTTGCATTGCTTCTCTCCCCTCATTGCTTCTCCCTCCCCCTTATTCTGTGCCGCCATGCAAGGCATTGGCTTTGGCCCGTTGGAGGGCATGACTTACCGCACGGCCGGTAGCAAGAGGATCACGCGCCCCATTGACATGCACCGTGACATTTTGATGGTGATAAACGGATGCGCTCTGCTTGTTTTTGTCCGTTGCCTGCGTTGTCACAGGGCTGGTTTGCGAGTGACCGGCAAATTGTACAATTGGCTGCAAAGCTGTTTTGCCACCAAGCCAACTGGGCAAATGAAACATGTTAGAGATATCAATCGAACCAATCCATCCTTTGATGCGACCAGATAAAGATTTAAAAAAATCAGCCAACTTTGTGATGGAGGACAGAAAGCCATCGACAATCCCATTGGCAAGATCCTCTCCGGCCTGTTCCATACCCGCTTTGGCTTCTTCTGAGAGCTTTTCGCGGGCAAAAAAACTGCCCAACCAGCTCCAAAAATTGGCAATGCTTTGCTTAAAACCCTCCCAGGCATTGCCAAACCACTCGCCAACAGCGCTAAGTTCCTGTTTGAACTTTTGCCAATGTTCAGAGAAGTCAAAGGCAGCAGCAAGGATGTTTTTCCATCTTGTAATGGTTGCGGTATCAGCACCAAAAAAGCGCATGACAGCTTCAAAGATACGGCCAAAAGCATGGACCAGCCCGCGAGCAAAACCTTTGACAAAAGAGGAAAACCGATCCCAATATTTCCACAAGGCAAAACAAGCCGCCATGATCACTGCCACAACAGCGGCAATCAAAGCCCCTATCGGGGACAAAACAGCACCCACAACAGAAGCAATACCAGCAGCCACCACTTCCACAATTGTGCCAACCCAGCCAAAAGCAGCAGCAAAGGCGGAACTCAAGACCATAAGCCCGCGAAAGGCTGCCACCAACAAAGTCATGGGTCGCAGAAGACGAAGCGTGCTTCCACCAAGAGTTGCTGCCATGAGTCCCAAAGAGCGCCCTGAAGCGATTAAGCTTTGCCAATTGATTTTAAGGGCACGACTAAGCGTTCCAAGCTTAACAAAAGAAGTCATGAGTTGAAGAAGCCCAAGACGTGTGCCAGCCATGGTAAAGCGCAATACCCGCAGAGCAATATTAAAAGCCATCAGGGTGCTAATGGTTTTGACAATCGCACTGGTTAAGGCGGGATGGGCATTGGCCCATGCCATCAAGCCATTGATAAAATTTCCAACACTTTCCATCAAACTGTTAACATGGGGCAACAACACGTTGCCAATGCTAATGCCCAAAGCCACGATGCGGTTTTGTAAAAGTTCAAATTGCCGGATGGCACCGGTTGCTTGTTTATCTGCTTCTTGCTCTACGGAGCCTTTAAAGACTTTGGGGTCTTGAACAAATTCGAGCGCTTGGCTTAACAATTCTGGATTGCCAACCAATTTGGCAAAGTCACCGGTAAAGTCGCGCCCAGCAATGGCAATCAGGGAACGCATACCCTGTTCGGATTTGGCTAAAACATCAAAAAAGCGCACTAACGTGCCGGTGGCATCTTTGTCGAGGTCTTGGAGAAACTTTTGCCGTGACAGCCCAATATTGGCAAAAGCATCTTCAATATGTTTGCCCCCTGCCTGAATACGCGAACTCATCGCATTAAAACCACGCGCCGCACTCTCAGGGACAATCCCCGCAGAAATCATCGCCGTACCAAAAACAGCCGTTTCACGGGCGGTGAGCTTAAACATGGTGGCAGCACCGGTGGCACGATTGGTAAAATCAGACACTTCACTGGCTTTAGCCGCCATATGGTTGGAGAGATGATTGATGGCATCGCCTAACTCTTCGATGCCCGTTTGACTGAGTTTAAAGACATTGCGCAATTTGGCAAAACGTTCGCCAATCTGGTCCCCCGTCATATCAAAAGCCACAGCCGCTTTGGCAGCATAAAGACTAAAGGCTTCCAGATCTTGCTCGCCAATCCCCGCTTGGCTGGCACTGGTCATCAGTTCCAAAACCTCACGTGCAGCTAAAGGGATTTTGGTTGAGGTCTCAAGAGCAAAACGGCGCAATTCCTTTAAACGATGCAGAGGCGCATCAAGAACCTTTTCCAAGCCCTTCATCGATTGGTCAAATTGCATGGCCTTATAGAGGGGCGCAATCAAGGTTGCGGTTTGGGCAATCGCCCCCACCATGCGCCCTCGCGCTTGGATAAAAGCCAGTTCAGCGTTCTTGGTTGCATCCTCAAGATGTTGAGGATCAAACCATTTTTGAAAATGCTGGCGCGTTTGTTTTTGCAAATGGGCAACATCAGCACTAAAAGCTTGCAAATCGCGCTTGGCAGAGGCTATCCCTTCTTGCAGATGATTGACAAAACGCACAACAAGGGAAACATCCATAACAGCTCCTATTCCAACATCTGCTGTTCATATTCTTGGGATTTCAAGCGTGCTAACTCACTGCGATAAAAAATGACATCCAGCCAATCCATCTGGTTGATCTCTAAAGCCGACCAACGAAAATGAAGCGCTAATTCGGCTCCAAATTGTCCAGCATAAGGGATTGGCGTCCCATAAAAAAAGCAAAAAAAGCCTTCAAGATTGCCATCATATCAACAGTATCAATCCGATCAATCAGTTCGACCGTTTCATGGGACATATCCGCCAAAAGCGCTGTGATGCCTTCTGTTGCTTCATTGGTGAACAAAACTTGCGAAAGCTTGACAAGCAGAACATCATTGGAGAGCGTTTTCTGCTCGCCAAGCTCTGGAGCCAGCAATTTTGTCAATTGCGGTCCAATCAACACTGCCAATTGCTTGGCATGTTTGAAGGTGGGGCGATAAAAGGTTAATTTATTGCGTGTTGCTTGTTTGCCATCACTGTCTTGATAAAGTATGGGCACTTGCAATTCCACAGCAATGCTTGTTTGTAAATTTGTCATCATAGTTTCCTATAAATTAAGGCCTATAAATTAAGGATAGAGCGCCTGCGCCCACCAATATCCTGCCCATTGCGCACAAGCCAACCGCCCCGTTTAAACGAAAAGCGATGCAAAACAGCACCATCCCAATATTCGCTATAGTCCCAAATATTCTTAATCTCACAATCATAGCCCGTCGCTTTTCCAGCAGAAAGCCCTTCGCTATCGACTTTGACCAAGCGCCCTGTGACATCAATGGAATGTTCATGCTCGCGGCCATCTTCTTCAGACACCACATGTTTTTTGCCGGTAAATTTATGACGAAGACCAGGGGGACCAGCAAAGATACCGATAACTTCGGGGGTATGGCTGCGGATCTTCATTTGCAAGCTTAAAGCTTTCACACCAAGACCACTCACATCAATTTGCATATCAGAACCGCCCGGTTGATAGGTTTCGGTGAGTTCTTCTAAGGTGGGCAGTTTCAGCGTTTCAAGATCAAGATGAAGATTGACATCATCATCAACAATCAGGGTAAAACCACGAACAATCCGTAAAGTCATGCTTCACTCCTTGCTGCTTTGCGATAGCTCTCTAACGTATCGCCAAATTGGTAGGTCATTTTCTTTTGGATGTCTTCAGCCAATCGGTCAAAATAAGCGCCATTGCGCCGGCTCCCAAAACTTAAATCTTCGAGAGGAGGCACCTCTTCGGCATCAAATTCAACCCGCAACTTGCCCAATTGTAAAGTGCTGTTGGAATTCAAATCGCGATCAAACCAAACACGTCCACCAAGCAGGGCCCCACGAGCAATCATATCATCAAGAAACTGCGTGAGACTTCTCGTAATGGCAATGACATGTTGACCGGTGAGGTTTTCGTCATTGGCAAAAGGGCGGAAACTATTGATGATGGTCTTTTCCAGTGCTGCGCGGGTGCGCACCACATTGACAAAGCGCCAAAGCGGATCAGAAGATGTGGTATGATTGCCCCATAAAATCCGTCCATTAGCAGCCATCTTTCCTTGTGCGTTTTGACTAAGCCGTCCCGGTATAAAGGTGGCAATATCGGCTTGGTTAAGGCGATTTGCCTCATGATCGATTTCGCCATCAAAATAGCTAATGGGGCGCGCTGTGCCTAAAATGCCGTGCACATCTTGGTTTGAAGGAGACCAAAAAACACCCCCCTTTTGCTTATCGCGTTTGATAAACATCGCTGCGGCAAAGGGACTTGCCGGTTTAATACAATAACCACCCTCACCGTTTGCCACCCGCACGAAGGGGTCAATCAAATAACAAAAGCGTGAGGAAAAATCGGCGCGATAAACAAGGCTTTCTTCGGTGTTTTTGCCCCCTGTGTCAAAAACCGCAATCGCTTGCAGCTTTTCAGCCACCTGTTCAAGCGCGTCAGCCACGGGGTTTTTACCATTATCAAGGCGCCCTGCACTATAAGCCGGTGCCAATAAAATTCCAGGTTCAACCCCTAAATGCCCACGCGCATGGGTCAAAGCATGAACACCGGTTAAGGCAGCCTTGGACCCCACCATTTCGGCTTGTGTCTCAGAAATTGTTGACTTTTCCTCCACCCGCACAAGAACAATTTTGGCCTCAACCCCTTGCGCGCATACAGCGTTAATCACATCAAGCGCTGTGCCCCTTGTCCCCAGCTTTTGGATTTTCTCTGTCTCATGGGTAAAAACCAAAACAGGTTCATTTACCGGATAAATTTGTCCATCAGCATCAGGGGCTGTAACAACCGCGCCAATCGCCGTCTGATCAAATGTTGCCAACGGCCTAGAGCTTTCACCAGCCTCAACAATGCGGATACCATGATTAAATTCTGTTGCCATCTTGCGCTCCAAATCAATAAAGCAACAATAATAACAAGGATCAAACCGCATAAGACTGACACTGTCAGTCAAAAAATTCCTTTAAAAAGGCTTTGAAACCCCTTTGAGAAAGACTTTAAAAGAAAATGATACAGATTAAGCTATCACACAATAAGCTTGCGTCCAACAATGTTGATTATATAATCTATTCTCAACAATTATACTAAGCTTGTTCATCTTTCTCTTATCGTTCTTTCATAGATTCTACTGATGCGTCTGTCTCAGCCTTTTCAGAAGACAAAGAATTTTTTTCTTCATCAATGATGGGAGGAGAGAATACCCCATCCTTATAAGTCCAGCCGATTTGCGCTTCCTTTGAAGCAATAGCCTCACCATCAAAGGCATGAACATAATTTTCTGAGGCAATAATAATGTTCGTTACCACACCCTTTTCAACAATTGCATATTCCATAAAAACTCCTATATAAAAAACCTCAACAACACTGCTCCGTTGCCACCATTGCCACCTTTACCAGAACTACCATCTTCTCCTAGGAAATAACCACCTCCACCGCCACCTCCTTGTCCACTGCCATTGCAGCCTTTACCACCATGACCACCTTTCTGGCTCTCTCCGCCATAACCACCGTTACCATTCTGAGCACCAGCACCCCCACCGCCACCAAAAAAAGAGTTTCCGCCATTCCCACTCCCCCCATCGCCGCCATTCCCACCGGCATAAATAAAAGAGCTCCCTCTATAACCATTAAAACTAGCATCGCCGCCACGGCCACCATTGAAATTTGGTACGCCGCCGCGGCCACTGGCACCATCACCTCCTCCTGCACCCCCATATGCTATAATAATTCCTGCAATGCGTGTATAACCACCAGCGTAGGAACCCCCTCCCGAAGATGCACCGCGGCCTCCTCGACCAATGTCAATAGCTTTTGCCGATCTTAGCTGTGAAGCTTTGATTTTAACATACACAGCTCGGCCTCCACCAGCACCACCACCACCATAGTAGCTAATACCACCATTAAGTGGTTTTTTGAACCAGCCTCCATATCCACCACCACCTCCTCCACCCCAAGCCCATATTTCGATATCGGTGTTATCGCTAACACCTTCAGGCCATGGAATGGGACCACTTTCTGTTACAAGAACTTCTAGGGGAGAGGTCGCTTTCCTCAGTTTTGTGATTTCATCACGTATTTCTTGAAGAGCAACAACAGCTTCATCTTTGCTATAAACTTCCGCACCATCAACCTTGAGCGGTCCTTTAAGCTTGCTGCCCGTGATGCTGAGACTTGTGACGATTTCCCCATTATGCATGAGATTCAATGACGAATTACCTATGAGTTCCAAACCACCAGCAATGGTCACTTTGCGGGTAAATTTGTTATAATTCTGCCATTCATTGGCTTGCGCTAAGCGCCCATAGCTTGTCAGATCTTCGTTAATCTTGGCTCTAAATCTATCAAGACCAACAATATCTTCAATTTTATGTTGGTGTGCTCCAAGAAGTGAGACAGCACTGCCAAAGGTAAAATGATTGTTGCTTGCTTTGTAGAGAACATAATTGTTAGCGGCATCTTGTGCACCCTCGATATCACTCAAATCGGTTAAAGTGAAGGTTTTATCCGCTGCCATTTTGCCTTTGAGGGCTGCCTCAAGATCTGCAACATCCCCTATGCTATGCGTGTGTTTTGCAGGGGCTTTTTCGTCTAGCTTTTCCTCAACTTCCATTATGGCTTGATCAAGTTTTGTCAAGTTCTCACGCAAAATGGGAAATTCAGAACTGATAAAACGCCCTTCTTTAGGCAATTCCATTGCAAGCTTTTTGGTTTTTGTCATTTCTTATTCTCCAAGTCTCTCAAGCAGTCTAAAATCCCATCTTTCCCCCAAATTCCATCTTTCCCCCAAATTCCATCTCTCAAAGCGAGGGGATGTCACAAAATACCCGCACCAAAATCACGCAGCATTGACCGTGCACAAGGTCCACCGGTCAGTGTCAGTTTCAAGCGCGCTTGCTTTGCTGTTTGGTCGTGACTGACAAATTTTCGCTCCACCCAAAGGGGTTCAGTAAGCTGTTCTGTTTCCTCTAAGGTGAGAGGGGTAAAAGCACCATCATCCCGTTGCATCTCGAGGGTGAATGTGGAGCCGCCTGGTAAAAAGGTCTTGATATAGCTGGTCAATCTTGCTTTCTCACCAAAGGCAAAAGCACGGGTAACATAGGTTGCTGTGTTATGGATCTTGCCGGCAATCAACTGAACAGGAGCAAACAGAATGGGGGAGAGTTTCTCCGTGCCTTTGAGAATGGCACGTAATCGAACCTTTTCACTGATATATTCGGTGAGGCTTAACAATTGAAAGGGTAAGAGTTGATAAATCGTGCCGTTGTTTCTTTCAATTTCAAAGATCACCGAACAATCACTAGAAGGCAATTCAACCGCGGCACGGATTTGCAAATCAGAACAGTTAACAAGATTAAAGGTACCAAGATCAATGGTCTTTGTTGTTTGTCTGTAGCGTGCTGCCAAGACACGAAAAGCCAAAGCCTCATCTTGATGGGCACTCCAACTTTGCGCATTGACAGAGGAAAAACGAGGACCGGTCACATAGGGGTGGCTTGAGACAAATCTTTGCTGTTCTTCATCAAACCCTCCAAGCTTTGCGAGTGAGAGGGAATGATCACTATCATCGGTCTTAATGACAAAAGCCGTTAACCGATCATTGGGGACGAGGAGTGGGACATCATAGCGTGCCTGTGCCCATCCGGTTTTTGCCCCCTTCATGGAATAAAAGCTTTGGGCTTGGATATTGGCGGTGGGATAACCGTTTTCGGTTGTGACCAAATCAATCACCAGATCATGATTGGGATTGCCGATTTTGCAAAGATGAAAGTCAAGACCGGTGATTTGCCGTGTTTCTTCTGGTGTAAAGACTTGCGCTTGCGGGTCCACTTGCGTCCAGATCTTGACTGTTGTGGTGTGCCGAATCACTTTCACATCAATAACACCTTGCCCGGTAAAGAGACCCGTCGCAAGGGTTCCCCCTTTGCCTCGTGCTACAACATTCTTGGTGCCGGCAGGAATATTTTCAGGGATTTTGAAAATGCTTTCCAAAATGCCATTGTCATTGGCAACAAGGCGGCTTTTTGGCAAGACATTCACACCATCAAAGGTGAGAGTGTCTAAAATTTCCCCCTTGCCAAAACCTTCAATTTTAAAGCCAAGGGTAATTTGTCTTAAGAAATCGATTTGTTCTTGATGCGTATTGATGAGATCATCATGCACTTCTGTGTTACGGATAGTTCTCCCACGGTTCCATCCCATGTTCAGTTGATTGGTCACGCTTGAGAGCCAATCGGTGCGCTGGACATGCCAAAAGTCTGTTGCGGGATTGAGTGTGATCGTACCAGGCAGAGGGGCAAAATTTTGATAGGGGTTGATTTTTTCGCAAGCGGTTGTCAATTCTTGGGCAATGATCACTTCATTGGTCCAGTCAAGGGTGACAGGAGCCTTTAAGGGGGCGGTATAAAAGGTTGGATCAATAGCCAGCTGTAAAATGCCATTGCCAACAGCTCCTGTTTGCGTGAACCCTTCATCGCGATAACTGTCATCAAGAAACGGGTCAGCAAACATGCCTTTTTTGGCAACGGGCTCTTTAGAGTCAACATTGCTTTTAATGCGCTCTAATTGCATCAAGCGATCAAGGGACAGCACCCTTTGAAAATAACGCCACATCTCATCATAGGGGGCAACACGCGTGCCATCATTGACCACAAGCGGAAGATCTAACCAACTATTGGTGATGGTGGCAAGGGAGAGGACATCTTCAGGAACGCTGGGCGCCATCGGTTGATCTGCCGAAATCCCCTTGATATAAACCACACTGCCCTCTGTATTGAGACCTATACGGTCAATACGGGGCAATTTGTAAGTGTAACGAACAATGATATCCCCCCCTTGTGCCCCCCCTGAGAGCGTGATTTCCTGTGCCGTGACCTTATCGGCGGTTACTTGTGCACGATAGCGATAGGTTACCGTGTAACTGCTGCCAGGACGCGGTTCATCCCCCATCGGTGCCCAGTCAATGGTATCACCGGTCTTCTTAAAATCTGTTCCTTCTTTAAATTCCTTGTTGCCTTGCATGACTTTGAGAAAAGAGGTGATGCTTTTATCGGGAACACCATCTCGCCCAGCAACGACCGCACCGCGGGTGAGGGTAACGGTTTTTTCTTTTGTCAACAAAAGAGAGTGGATATCGGCAATGGAAGCATAATAGCTTTTAAAGGTAAAGCTTGTTTTGCCTTTTTGCGGGGCAAAAATATGCGTTTCACTAGGCACAAGCCCTTGCGAAAACTCTTCCCTCTCTTCATGGCGCAAAGCAGCAAGGCGTTTGCGCTTAAAGCCATTGATATTGGCTTCTCCTTCTTGAATGCTAAACACTTGGCATCCATTCTTTCGTCCCAGAGCCGTCACCCGGCATCCATTGACGATATAATGACCATGGGCACGGTCATAAGTCGCAATGGCTTGCATGGCGGGTTCAAGCAGTGAGGGGGACTTTTGGTCAATCAAAATGCCGTCTTGTAAGATATAAACAGGAAAGAACGTGCCTTGCTGCCCATCCTCTTTTAAGGCCCAAACAAGCTTTGCTGTTTCGCGCGCCGCACCGGGCTCTCCTTGTGCCAAGGTGCCGGGAACCTGCCCCAACAGTTCTGGATCATCCTCATGGGTAATCCATGTTTTTTGCAACTTCACACCGATTTCAAGACGCCCAACCATCGAAACAGCATTCAGAACCGCTTGTGAGACCGGAAAGATATCCCCTGCGATATAGATTTTGCCTTCTGTTAAAGTAACGGTCTTTGCGTTTTTATTGACAAAGGCATCGGCTCGTTCAACACGGTCTCCCTCTTTGGCGACCAAGCGCCCCAAACGGTCATGGCGCCCCCTGATGATGGTTTGCATCTCATTGAGTTCACCACTTTGGATAAAGGGACGTTGCCCGTAGAAAACAACGCTTTGTTGGTCGTCTTTGCCGCAAGATCTGTCAATTGCAAAGGGTAAACCGCTTTCATGCTTCATGTTAAAACCTCAATAAAATCTTGAATTGCTCGCGAACATCACCACGCAAAGGAATATTGATGGGCGTTTTGATGATCTCCACCCCGCCAATCAGTTCATTGCACGCACACCAAAGTTTACCCAAAGGGATATGTTGTTTAGGGGTCGCATGCACGAGAACAGCAATAGAGGCGGCTTTTCTGCCGTCAACATTTTGAAAATCCGTGCGTGCTGCAATAAGAAGGGCTGTGCCCATCGAGGAGGGTTGATAACGATCGCCCAAATGGTGATAAACACCCGCCAAATTCTGTTCTACTGGTTTGACAATGTTGCATCTGCGAGTGCCAATGACATCATCCTCACAGTCTCTTAACACGAGATAAAGGGTGCGGTTATAAAACCACTCTGCCATCAGTATATCGCGTTGATGTTTTTTAACAGAACACCAGGGAAAATTTGCCATATCCCATGGATAATCAATTTGGTCGAAGCTTAATTCCCCATCCCCGTCATCCATCCAATTGCCAATCAGTGTGCCTTCTTGTTTGGTAAGCCTGTGCTTGATTTCTGTTGTGCGACCAAAGGAAAACAGCGTATCCCCCGCGGTTAAGCGCACACCGCTCTCATAATCCAGCAGACTGTCATCAAGGCGTGACATATTGCCTTCCAGTGCTTGCACGTCATAACCATTGACACCGCGGCGAAAATCAGAGCGCAAACTTTTGGAAAGCTCTGTGATGGCTTCAATGGCTTCAAGAGCACTTTGTTCAGGCAATTGATCAAAGTAAAGTTGGAAGGAATTCCACCACGCACGCCCCGACCATGCTGGTGTAAAGCATGCTGTAATCTGAAGCCATGAAAGCCCTCTCTCAATAGCCGCTAAAGAACCGCGAATATTTTGCCATTGGAGCCCTTGGTCAATCAAATCATAAGGATTAGAAAAATATGGGCTTAATTCTTGTAAGCCATATTCGTCGATCAAGTAAGGCAACCATGAAGGAGGACGCGTGATAAATTTTATACGGGGGATTTCTTCGAGAGTATTTTTGACCTGCGGATCAAATGCCATTGCTTCTGCTAAACAGCGTTCAAACAAGCTTGAATTTTGCGGTAAAAGTGAGGAAATCATCAATAAGCATCCCCCCGTTTAGACAAGACAATCTCCCCTAAAGCCACCGCCTCATCAGGTGCGACCACAATATCTGCTAAGGGCTGTGTTAAAATCACATGGTGGACACCTTCAACCATCAAGCGGCTTATCATCCAACTTAAAGACAGATCACGCCCAAGCCTTTGCGCGCGTGCCCATTCCGTTTGCAAATTGTTCACGGCCTTTTCCAAAACAAGGGGACCTTCATTTGGCAACAACCAGAGATCAGCATGCACATCGATAATCCGCTGTACAGCACTTTTCACAAGGATATGATCATTGGTCATTTTAACCTGTTTTTCATCAAGGGCTGCTTGTACCTTGGCAATCAAAGCCTCATCGGCAATACCAGAAGGGCTATCGCTAAAAAGCGCGACATGAATAAGCGGGCTTTTCCCCACACGATAAACAAAAGCATCCTTGACACGGATATCGCTTGAGAGAGCAAAATATTGATAACGTGGGACTGTGCCACCTGTAGAATGCCCTTGTCTATTCAAACGAATACGGCGACGCAAACGATCATCATCCTCATCCCAAAGGCGGGAAACCCCATGAAAGTCCCCCAAATGGTCTAAACTTGTCCCACGCGCAAAAGCAAGGAGATTATCCCGCGCAACCTCATTTGCCCGCTGGCGCAACAGCAACTCTTCATAAGCTGCTGCTTGCAATTGAATAACCACGGGATCATAAGCCGTCTTTTCCACATTATAAGGGATATTCTGTGCGGCAAAAAACTTGGTTAAACGGGGTGATTTTTTGCTCTAAAATGGCCTCAACAGAAAGTTCTTCAAGAATTTGTGGAAGAGGCAATTGCTCAAATTCTGTCATCACCCACCTCTAAATCGAAACTTATCGGCTCCTTATGTGACCAATCGCCCAAATGCCCATCGGGATAAAACACACCTGTGAGAACAAAGTGGAATGTTCCCTCCCGCGTTGCTTTTATCAGATCAATCTTTTGCAACGAAAATCCAGGCTCTCCACATTCTGGATCATTTAAAGCTTGTACAATTGCTTGATAAAGCTGCAATATTGTCGCCGGATCAACATTGGCATCTTGGAAAGATCCAACATCACATCCATAATGACGCCGCAAAACCCGTGTCCCAATTTTTGTTGTCAAACATTTACGAAGGGACTGACAGCAGTGTGCCCAACCATATAACAGAGAGCCATCCTGTTCGTTTACTCCACAGCGCATGCTTTAAGCACCTTTCGCTGCCTTTGTTGAAGAAACGACAGGCGTTTGTTTCTCAGCAATCTGACCAAGCAGCAATGGGTATTTTGCCGCCTCATCGCTTAAACAAATTTCTTCACCTTTTCCCGGCGAACGATTGCCTGCCACAAAATCCGCATTGGTTAAAATGACATAAGTTTTTTCACGCATGATAAACTCCTTTAAAGGGGGCTAGAGGTTGTAGAGGGACCAATTTTGACCCCACCATGTTTGTGGTCTGCTCCAACAGATGTTTGATTATGGTATAAATCTTCTGCTTGAATCTGTACGCTTTCCTTCAGCATTACACGGGTTTCCTGATGACCAAGCAGCAAACCTTTTTCACTCAAATGGATTTGGTTTTTCCCATGGGAAAGGATAAGTCCCTCTTTGGTGATACGCAAAGCGCCACCGGCATAACACAGTGCTAACTCTTGGTGTTGATGTGCGGGATTTGGCGCATCCTCACTATAGCTATCACGAACCACCAAAGAGGCCGAACCAATCTCCCCATGGGGATTAAACAACCGCACCGGATCACCAATATTTAAAGGCATATTGCTCGAAACAGCCCCTGCTGCTTCTTGTGCTTGCAACCAAGGCGATAACACCGCCTGCCCCTTTTCTCCCCATGAGGAAACTTGCACCCGCACCCTATGGCCATCAACTTCTGCAACCCGCCCAATCATGTGCTGGTTGGCAAGACAGAGTTCAAGCTTATCCAGCCGTTTCATAATTTGCCGAAAGGTCGCAGCAATGAGATGGGCATCATTCATCACACGCCCTCATCTTCCAAACAGATTAAACCCTTTTTAAGCTGCTTACGATCATCACAAAAAATATCGTGACCCAAATGATACAAATCTTGGTGCCATTCAACCACGCTTATTGCCACACCGCGCTGCTTAATCGCCGCAGAGATAACCGGTTCAATCTGCACTTCACGGGGTGCCCCCAAATGCGTTAACCCCCACAATTGCCCGCTATGACAAAGCACCGCAATGGCTTCAGCCAAAAGCCAACTGTGATAATCACGTTCTTTTCCTGTGGTGACAATAAAAGCGCCCAAATGAAGATCTGCACTCTGCTGCCCATTGGCGACAGAAGTCAAACGGCTTTCTAACACCGCAACACGGATTGCTGGTGCAACCAGCATTTGGGTTTCAAGTTCTTCTAGATTAAAACGCCCAAATTGGCTCTCGCAATCACGCACATCAGGCAAAGCGCTTTTAAGGCTCTTTATAACCGCTTCACGAAGCGCATTGATACGCCCCATCTGCTTCATCATTTGACTCATGAAAAGGTCCTTTCCAACCAATCCTCTGCTGCTTTGACAATTTCCACTTTATTGCGCTCTGAAAGCCCTAAATAAGGGCGTGCTGGCATCGTTACTTGGTGGACACAAACAAAGCGCTGTGCTTTGCTGCTGTTAAGAAAAAAGCGAAGGGTGCTGCCATTTTTAGGGCGGATAACCCCACCCAATTGGTGAATACGGGCATAAACCAAACCACTGCCAATGATGACCTTTTCTGGGGATGCCACCATATCAATAGAGCGTGACAGTGCTCCGCTCGCATAAAGAATGGAGGTGCGGGCGTAATTGTTTTGCCACTTCTCTCCTTGAGGAGAGGTTTTTTCACTTTGAATCCGCCGCCTCGTGCTCTCTTGCAACAGACGCCCCACCCCTTGCGCTAAAGTTCCCATCGAACTATCAGCGCCTTTTTGCAAAAAAGAAAGAGCCGCTTCAAGCCCCATTTCTTTAATTTCAATAGGGGTGGAAATGCTCATTTTATCGCCCCATCAAACGTGGTTTTGCGTGAAAAAAAGCACCATCACGCACCGGCCCATCTTCACTCATAATTTTTGGTTCATCTAAGCCTAAACCCGCTTTGCCCTCCGCAATGCGTTTGAGAAGATCAATCGCCTGTTTGTGACGATCTTCAATGGTGGTGGTAAGAGCCGTATGACGGATGGCTAAATTATAAACAGCAAGATTGACACAAATCATGCCCAACGCTGTTGGCTGTCCGGCAATCGGGACGCAGTAGCGATGAGACAGATGGGCATCAATCTCACCACTTGCTTGTTCTAGCGCACGAAAAATTGCTTGATCAGAGAGTGCTTTGTCTGGATTTTCGCTAATCCCGCACAAATCATCCAAGAAATCGTCACCCCAGAGCTCTTCAATCAAGGTTTTATTTGCATAAGCCATCGAGTCTCTTTTCCTCAGACAACCTCTTGCAGCAAAACACCAGCATCTTTGGCTGCCACCAATTCACACACCCGTTCACCCACACGCACCCGTTTACCACCCGATAAACCGATATCTGGATCAGAGATCACCCCAGACAAACGCTCTCCCAATTGGGCGCTAAAGCCCCAACTAATCACCGAACCATCCGCCTGTTGTTTGGTAGGATCAATATAAAGCAGTGCTATCTTATTGCCCCAAACCCGCGCCAATTGTGCTGCGCGCCCTTTGCGTGCCAAATTCACTTGCGATTCACCAATGAGTAAACGCTCAGGGTGTATTTCCATCAGATCGGCAAATTGCGTTTTGGTGACAAAACCATCCGCAGTGCCACCCCCTTTAACAGCTTTGATGATTTTGGGATGGCGTTTGAGTTTTGACCAAACGACTTTGCCCATAACAATGGTGTTTGGCGTATAGACAAGGCTTTTATCCATCGCCTCATCTAAAGTAGCATAAGGATCTGATTTGTCGTAATCGCTAAACTTATTCTCACCCTTAAGATCAATCACCCGCTCTGGAGCATAATTTTCACGCGCTTGCACAAGGGCTGCAACACGCACTTCACGCCCCAATTCCAGCAAATTGGCAAGACCCTCAACAGCTGTCTTTTCAGGATTATAACGAGAGCGTTTTTCTGCCCGTGCCCTTGCCGCTGCTTCAATATCCGAATTGGGAATGAGATCATCAAGCCCATAATCTTTGACACTGGCTTCCCGTTCAAAGGCCGAAAATTCTATCACATTCGGGCGTCCTTTACGGCCGACCTCAAGTTCAGGAACGGTAAAATTTTCCGCTAAGGGAAATTCACTATATTTAAACACCTCGCTTAAAACAGAAACACGGGGCAAAACTTTGTCGCCAATAAGAGAACCTGCTGGATTGCGATAACCAATAGCAATAGCGGTAAGTGTTGGATCAATGGGAAAAGGTCTGTTCATTTTAAGCCTCGACTAATTTATTTTAAAAGAAATAACATCACCAGCAGAACCATCACTCATGGCAAGCCCAATCGTGCGATCTGTTCCTTCAGCCTTTATGGCGCGCCCCTTAGCATCGGAGGTCAAAAAATCACCAAAGGAAACATTGCCTCCACAAACCACTTCGCCCCAACCACATTGGCCAATATCAACCATCTCACCAGCCTTTGCGCTTAAAGACCCTGCAGTCCCTAATAATTTATCTGTTTTACCAGAAGCGGTGACCACACAACCATCACCGCGTGCCGCAACAATGCAATAAGGCGAAATCTCATCACCGGCGCGAAAAGATTTAATCAAAATCATTGTACTCATAACGAGCGCTCCTTTTGTTCGCAAATATGATCAACCGCTTGGCTAATGGTGATAAAATGCCCTTTTTGCGCTTGTTCTTGTTGATAATGGCGTGCCGCAACAGCAAGATCTTCTGGTGCAAGATTTTGTTCTTGTCTCAAAAAAGAGCGCTCTAAAGGACTTTTTGAAGCAAGAGTGGGCAACTTCTCAACCAAACTTCTAAAATGCTCCATGCCCCCTTCAAGGCTACACAGTGCCCGATATTCCTCACGCGCAGCTGGCAAAATTTTGCCCTCTTCAATAGCTTTATCTAAAAGCCTCTCAATCGCATCATTTTTTTGCTCTGCCTGTAAAAGGGCCAATTGATTGCGTGCCTCTGTTAATTGGGCATTCAATTCCACACGTTCCTTTTCGCGTGCCGCAACAGCGGCTAAAATTTCATCAAGCCGTACATCTTTTGAAAGCGAGAGTGCGCTAGCAATGGCTGTCAAATCCATATCTTTCTCCACATCAGTTGTTAAAGGGGGGGCTAAAGGCTGTTGACTGCTTAAAGCCGTCATGACAAGGGCTGGACGATTGACCAAACCAGCACCAGCTAACTGCAAAATTTCACCTTTCTTAGAATGGCGAAACTCAGGCGAAAGATAGCGATATTCACGGGCAATAATTTTTCTGGCTGCCACCTCAGTCCACTTAACCCGTCCCCAAATCGCACCATCCCGCTCTATTAATTCTTCAATCCAACCACTAGCCGGTGCTTCTAAACCTTTTTGTGCACGGTGATGTTGCCCATGCTCATAATCAATCACAAGCGGTCCTTTATTTTCCTCAAAAGCTTTTAAAATTCTTTGCGGATTATAATGCCATTCTCGCCCATCACGTGCCTTCACATTGGGCGCTTTGGGTAAAATCTCTACCCATTCAGGCGCTTGGTTGCCTGTCATGTTTTCACATAAATTGTCTTCACATAGATTATCTTGGCACAAAACCTCTGGGCAAAGATCAATCAATGCGGTATGAACTGCCCCATCATGAAATGTCCCGGCATGCCTATCCTCTTGATCTTCGTGAAATTCCTGTTCCATCATTGCCTATTGCTTTACAGTTGTCATTGGCAATAGAATGCACGAAACCCATCCACGCTATAAGTCTGACACTGTCAGTCAAAAGAGCGTATTTTAAAAAGCACTTTAAAAGCGCCCTTTTCCCCACTTCTCCCTGATGAGAGAAAAGTCTCTTCCAAACCCTCTTATAAAATCGTTTTCAAAGGCACTTCAAAGGCGATAGAGCGCCGTTATAAGTTTTAAGGTACAAATTATCGTCTTATACCAACAAGCCTCTCTCAAGCCGTTTTTTTAAAGATTGCTTTTCTGCTTAAAAAGACTATACTTTTGAGTAGAAGGCGTGAGCCAGTTATACCAGGACGGTTTTACCGGATCTGCGAGGAGTTGACCGCCCTCCACGTCTTCTTATTTTCCCTACAACAATCTCTCGCCCTTTTCTTCGGCCGCATTTAATAAACGTTGAATTTCTCTAAAGCTCTTTTTATGCATAGAAATAAGCCACCATTCTTGTTTGCTTGCCACAAATTTAACTGCCAAACGCCACCATGCCCCAGCACCTTCACCAAAAAACAGAATGCTTGGTACATCTTTTCGCCTGATGATACCATGGGGGCGGATGAGGGTTTGAATAGCACCACGAAAATCATCCAAAGTCAGATCACGGGCTTGATGCTCCAACAAAATATGCTTCACACTGTCCGAAGAGAGGCGGACAAAGGAACTGTCCGTTGCAAAAACCTCACACACCTTACGTGTCATCGGGGCAATGGGAAGAAATCCACGCGGCAAACGCTCTTCAAACATTGCTTGCAAAAGCGGCGAACCAACAATATCTTCAATGGCAATGCGCTTGCGCTCTTCCGGCATCCCAAAAATTTTATCACTCAAGAAACGGCTTAAGTTTTGCGCCCGATGTTTTCCAGGGTTAGAGTTCCAACCAGGATCAATTCCTTTTGGGATCTTTTCAACTTTCCCTGTCCGTTTATTGTGCCAAACCTTCTGTTCCACTTGGAATGGGGCTGCATCCTCTTCATAGCCTAAATTTTCTGCTTCATAACGGCTTACCTGTCGCACACTGCATTTACACCGCCAACCATTGGGCGGATAAAGCCAATCCCAAACCGGGTCATCAACCGGTGCTGTAAATCCTACCCAACTTTCATGTTCTAACCGTTTGTGCTCTGAACTGGACAAAGCATAGGTCAGATAAGGCAAAAACTCTTTATTATTTTGCGTACGCTCCCACTCACCTGCCGCATGCGCACTCATGGTATTAGCCCAATAGACCGTTTCTAAACGCCGTGGGCTCCCCAACTCCACAACGCTCTTCTCACCGCTTTGTGGATCAAGGACACTCTTCCTCCCCCACCAGCCTTTTTCCTGTAAAAGCGGCATCAGATTTTTTTGAAAATCCTGAAAGGGAAGCCGATTTTTTATCGCCTCCCCAACCGCTCGCTTAAAATCATCCAAAATATCATAGCCAACCGATTTTGCCACCGTAAAGGAAAAAGCATGTTCCTCCGGCGCTATATCACGCCAATCAAAACTTGGAACAACAGCCTTGGCGGCAAAATAACGCGTGACCTCTTTGGGAGCTGTTTTAAAAAGTTCCTCATCCATGATGCCCAAGCCCTCGTGCAATCATTTGCACCTTTGCCAAGCGCGCTGCTAACGCATGATGATCCATTTCACCCAGCAATTCATCTAAACCTTTAAGGATATCCTCATAACTTTTTGCTTGTTCAACAAGCTTTTTAAAGGGCTTTAAAAGGGGTTCTAAATCCTCTTCCCAGTCCCTTAAAGCTTCTTCAGAAAGCTGGTCCAATTCATCATGATGATCTCCCCCCTGCTCTCCTCCACCCTTGTGCTCTCTTGTTAGAGAAACATCAAAAGACCCCCCACAATCGGCACAAACATCAGCCCTTTTGCTTTTCTCTCCGCCCTCTTGTCTTGCCTCATCACCGATAACATGATCAGGAGCCTTTAAAATATCTTCCTCTTTTGTTGGTTGCGAAAAACCAATCTTATTGCGCACTTCTTGCGCACCAACATGCAACCCCAAAGGCACCAATTTTGCTAGTGCATCACTCAAAGCCTTAATATCTTCATTTTCAGAGATTGGCCAATAGACAAGCGGGTAGCGCTCTTGACGACCGAAATTAATATCAACAAACGGCACAATCAAATCACGATTAGCAGTCAAAGCCAATTGGCGTGCATCAGCTCTAGCAATATCATGGCGGACATTTTCATGAATACGCGCTTGCGAAAAGGACGAACCATCATCCGTTGTCATGGTTTGCCCTAAAACACCCTTAGAAATCTGCCGATCTAAATATTCCGCTTTCGCGGCAAAAACAGCATTGCCACTGCCCCCCGCTGCTTCAATAAATTCAATCTCCATTTCTTTAGGAATGATCGCCGCCGCATCACTGGATAAATCACGCACAGCCTGAATAAGCACCCGTCGCTCCTCATGGGAAGAGCTCGCTCCATATTTTCCCAAACGCAACGGCATGCCGTAAATTTCTAAAAAAGCCATCCAATCCTTTAAGGTATAAGACTTAAAAAGGAAAGCCCAAGCCGCAAGCCTCGCAAGCCCTGTCCGGATTGGCAAACCGCTTTTAAGCTTTGGTCGATGAATGGAAAATTTATAAGCAGGCAATTCGCTACCATCTTGCGAGCCATCTTCTTCTTTTAAGCGCAAATGAAAACCATCCCGTCTATCCAATTGGAAAAACCGCTGATCACGCCATTTCCACGCAACAGGCCACCATGCTGTAGCAGTTTTGTCCCACAAGGTTTCAACAACCGCATAACCCTTGCCCAAAGCATCTAATAAATCCGTCACATAATCATCAACAAAGGTAGGCGCACTAATCACTTCCCGTACAGCATCGGCAATCTTTTTGTCCAAAGCACTCTCACTTGCGGCAATCACTCCAGGCTCCACCCCCGTGAGTGCATTTTTACGCATGCCAAGCACAGCACGATAATGCAAATCACGCTCTTCCATTTCATCAGAAAGCTGGAAAAATTGTTCTGGAGTGCCTTGCGCTGCTTGTTGCAAAATATCGGCAAGTTGCAAGGGCGTAAGACCACTGACAAGGGTCTGTGACCAAACATCACGCACACCACCAATCGTTGGTGCCGCAACTTCCCGCTCCAATCCTTTGACTTTAAGCGCCTTACCCCATTGGTCGACAAGTTTTACCATTTCATAAATTCCCTCAATAAATCTTTGACCGCATTGTTGAAAAAAAGGGGGTTGAAAAAAGCGGACTTTCCTCAAAACCATCAACAGCACGAACAGGCATATAGTCGTAAATCTCAGGGGTTTGACGGCTAGCAAAATAAGCCAAAGCACAAGCAATAGCGCTATCACCATGGCGCATAAAACCATCACTGCCTTTAAAACGATGATTGTCTGGAATTTTCACAATGCCATTCACATAAGAAAGGGCTTGATGATCAGCAACGATATCACAATCGCGCGGCAAAACAATGGAGCCATCCCCAAAAGCTTCTAAGTAAGCAGGCATTTCTTTGCCATACCAACTTTGCGATAATTGCACTTCCTTGACACAAGCACCATAACGTTGTGCCGCTTTTTCTGCTAAATAAGCCCCATTGCCCCGTGCATCCAAAGCGCCTCCCAACAAACGCGGCAAACCACTCACCACATAAAATAAAATCTCTCTTTGTTGATCAAAGGGTGTATTGCGCAACTCCACCATAAACCGTACACGTCGCACCAAATCTTGCCCAATTTCTAAAACCACAATCGAGGTTGCATCGCCAGATCTGGCAAAATCAACACCAAAAACATGTTGACGCCGCCGATCAAGCACAGCATGAAGGGGCTTTAAGTGCCCATCACACCAGTTAAGTGCCGCAACTGTTCGTTGATAATCCGATTGATTTTTAAAAGCATCCACACAAGCAAAACGCAGCACCGCAATATCAGGCGCACAACAATTTTCAATCTGTAAGCGCGTTAAAGCGGCCCCTTCTTGATCGGCGGGGATAGCATCCAATTCTTGCCGCATCGCAGAAAAACGCACCCCATAAGACGCACGAATCTGCTGCTCCCATTGTTGCTCCGCCCTTGCACTCCACACCTCCCCCTTCATGGCACAGACCCGTTTAAACAAGCCATTTTTAACCGCCTCAACAAAGGGGTAGCAATGCAGCGAAAAAGGAACCTTGCCCACCCTTGCCTCACGGATCAATTCATTGAAAGGGTTTAACACGCCATTATGCGTGGAAATCACACGGATCTTACCACCCCAAATCAACAAAGCATTAACCGCATCTAAAACAGCCCGCACATCTTGATGAAAAGCCGCCTCATCAATCACCACAATCCCCTGCAACCCGCGAATATTTTCAGGGCGGCTCGAAAGCGCTTCAATGCGAAAACCAGAAGCAAAACGCACACGGTAAGCAGAAATATATTTTGTCGAGCCATCCGCCTTTTGATCAGAAAATAAAAATTCCTCCACATCGCCACTATTGCTGGTAATAGCCCTTGCAAAATTGCTCACATAGCCAATAAATTCCCGTCCCTTTTCTTTGCTATCGCCAATGTAAAAAACATTATCACCACCAGCTTCTCGCTTAGCTGCAGCAATCAGTGTATCATCTAAAGCTTCAGCAAAAGTAATGCCGGTGCGCCGCCCCTTTTCAACCAGTTTTAACGGTGATTTATCTTCAATCCATGCCCGTTGATGTGCCATCAAAACACCATCCGCTAAAGGATCTTGCTCTTTTGGAAAAACACTTGCCTTCCAAACATCACAACCGCTTTGATGATCAGCATGATTGTCTATAAAAGAGCACTCTTCAGCCATGTTTTATCCCCAACACTTGCGCACGAATGGCACGCGCTGTCTCCTTGGAAAGTCCCGCCGCTGCCGCTGCCGCGTCAACCGCTTTGCTTGCTTGGCTAGCAAAATCTTTCTCAAGCTTTTGCCGCCTAGTGGTCGACAAATGTTCCGCAGCCAACACACCCTTTAGCGCATTTGCCAACTCTTGTGCCGCTTTTGGTGAAAGGTTTTTCCCACTGCTTAATGTGGAAAAAATAAGCTCTTTAATCGCCGCTGCCGTCAACAGCGTAATATTGTCACAAGCTTTAGCATCAAAGCGCTGCGAGAGACTGGCCGCTATTTCCCTTGTCTGTTCTAGGCGCCGTGACATCACAGCCAAACGCAAAGAATAACGATTAAAACTGGAAAAAGAAGGGATCGAAAAACTTAATCCCGTTTCCTTTTGCAAAGCCTTTAAAGCCGCTTTAAAATCACTATAAATAGCCATTTGTGTTTTCTCACGCCCATTTAAAGCCTCAGCAGCCGCAGCAATAATCTGATCACAAGCTTGCGGCAATAAATCAATCGCCGTTAAGCGTCCACGCCCGACCTTGCGCATCCTTCACCTCATATTTTATTGATGTGCGTTTGGGTCGCTTAATCCCTTCAATAGGAAAACTCCGGTCTAAATGACGCGCCCCCCGTTCTGTTAACGCCGCAAGCAAAACCGAACCCACCTGTTTTAATGTGACAGCACCCTGATCTTCCATAAAAGCCAATTCATTATGCACAAAGTCCCGATCGCGTCTGATACCATAGCTGTATAAAAGCCTCTCAATCATCGCACTCGACAAAGTCTCACTGTGCTCACAAAGGAGCCCTTTTAAAATAATCAACCGCGCTTCTTCACGGATGATCTTATCCATATCTGCTTTCATTTTTTGGCATTCTCCAGTAAAAACTCTTGCAAACGCTCTCCAATCGCCGCCACCGGTTGCAACTGCGCAGAAAGTGTATTGAGACGCCCATTCAACCGTTCCATATTCACCTCCAACCGCTGCAGTCCGTCGCGATCAGGCAAAAAATCCATCTCTGTTTCTAACTTTTGCACACGCTCCTTAAGCAACACGATGTCTTTCAACATTTCTCGTGCACCAGAAGAAAAATAGGCTTTCAAAACACCACAAATCGCTATAATCGACAGCAGTAAAGACAACCAGCCATTGGCAACACTAATATCCAAATTCACTTCAATTCCCCCTCCCCCTTGCTCAAAACCGCTCTCACAGCAGCAGCACGACGCTGTTCACAGATCAATAAAGCCGCACGGTCACGCCCCCAATAATGCACCACTTCTCGTGTATTCAAAGCACGCTCTGGAAGGAAAAGCGGGCGAGAACACGCAACTTGGGCTAAAGGCGGCAATGTAACCGATAAAAACCGATAAGAAAGATTATCCACCGGCTTGCTTGTTGAGCAACCGCACACGTTCAAGCTCAATACCACAGCCAGTAATCGGCAAAGTTCCATTTGCTGCCTCCATTTTTATAAGCTCTTGTCTCAAAGCTGCAATCATCCTTTGCGCACGACTTTCAGCAGCATCTGCTGCTTGCCTCTGCCGCTCTTTCTCAAGCTGTGCGCGCGCCGAAATCTTGGCAATTTCCAATTGCCAATACAAATCACGCGCTTTTACCGCTTTGAAAACTTGCGCTTTCATAACGCCAAATTCCGTCAACAGCGCACTCATCAAAAAAACCATCCCAAAAGACAATTTTAAAGAAGAATTAAACATTGCGTTTATCCCCCCAATGCGCTCTTTCTCCCACATCATAAGAGCTGATATGCCGCTTATTGGAATGCTTCCTATTAGAAAAATCCAATGAACCAAAGCCGCGGTGCACACCCAAATTGCCAACGATAATCGCCACCATTGAGGGAATAGCAATGGCGGCCATATCAACAATACGCTCCACACCTAACAAACCACCAAAAATGAGCAAAAAAACAACTCCCCAAGCAAACCAAAAAGACCACCATAAATAGAGTCTCGAACCACGATAAGCCGGCTTCATAGCTTCGCCTCGCAAAAAAGCCCCAAAAGCTTTTTAGCGCGATTCAAATAGGTCAAGCGTTGCATAAGGCCATTCTTTCCTCCATTAATCGCCTTGGTAATCCCTAGCAAATCATCTTGATCTGCTAACCTATTCAAACCTTTCATCTGCCAAAACCAAATAGCCGACCAAAGGGCTGCTGGAAACCTTTCCACCATTTCTGGAAAAGCTTCATAATCAACAGCCTGTTCATTGAACGAACACCAAAACTGCGTAAAACGTTGATAATTCTTGCGCCCCGTTAATTGGATCAAACCGCGCCCCTTAAAGCGCACTCCATCCCCTAGCTTAACATTGCCTAAATCTTTGCGCCCCTCATAAGCACGACCAGAAGCATATTCACACACCGTAAAAAAACCATCACTTTCATGGGCACATTGACTTAGAAAATGCGCAATACGCAACGGTGTTGTGAGTGCAGCATAAGACAAAGCTTCAGGCAATGCCCGTGCCATTTCCACAATAATAAAATCTTGGCGCGCATGATGCGCCAATCGAGGCGCAAGCTTATGAAGAAAAGAACTGTCTATCGAAACCATAACAAACCACTGAGTGCATAAAATTCATGCGCAGTTTATTGGATTTCTAATCGCAAAGATAAGTCTGACACTGTCAGTCAAACAATCTCAATACTCATAAAGTTCTGGAAATAAGAGACCTTGGGGTTCTTGCAAAGAAATTTTCTTCTTCAAGCGATAAGCTGTACGCACATGCATACCAGAAACAGCAGATGCAGCATCAACAGACCAGCCTTTTTGCAAGGCTTTTATCATTTTTTGCCGCCGTTCGGCATCTCTGCCAAGGGGGATCAGAAGGCGCACACCAGAACCATTAAAACAAAAATGCTTGATCAGTTGCTCTGTTTCTTCAAGCCCTACAATTTCAACCAACCAATCAGCATTTTCAAGGCGCCCAGGAAGATAAACCTGTCGCCCACCAAAAGCCCGCATCATATTCCATGCCGCCTCATTGCCAGCAACAGCGGCTATTTCACACAACAATGCAGGAAAATCGCTATAAGCTTTCTCTTGCACGCTCGCTTATCCCCCATAACCTTTCCTCCCGCGAATTTTCCGCCCCCAAACATTCATCACTTCTCTAAAAGCAAAAACATCCATCTCGCCCACCCCCTTACCGCTTTCAGCCATAACACCTTGATGAAAAGCCTCACAGTCAAAGGAACTATGCGGATGCAAACGCTTCCATTGGGCACATAAAATCAAATATCCCGGTAGTTTCTGCCCCAGTAATTTCTGTAAAGAATCTTGAATCTTTTTCCCTTTCCAGTCAACCCCGCCCTCACGCTCTAACCAACTTTTTAACGCCTCAATAGCTTTAGCCGCATCATCCCCATCCCGTAAAAAACGAATATGATCAATCCCCGTTTGCCGCTTGACAAAGGCAAGCAACGCCTTATCTGAACGATCACGGATAATGCCAAGATTCCATCCCGCAATCCATAAAGCCTGAAGCTTTTTAGCATATTTGCCCTCTAACCGTTTTCTACTTTCCTGAAAACCGCACGCTTTCATCTCATCAACAACAAGACGCTGTTCTAAAACAGTTAAATCTTTTGCCGATTGCTTGCCTGTTAAGCGATAAAGCAAAGCGCGATAGGTCTCATCATCAAGACCTAAAGCACGTTTGCCCATATGAAGAACAGCCAAAGACATGAGGTCTCCTTACGTCTTTGCCAAATCAATCGTGACAGGGTGCCAAGGATGCTCCAAACTGTCCCGTTCATAAAAACGCACATATTCCTTACTGGTCGTCACACGGATCGCTTCACGAATAGCACGCATAGCTTCCTTCCAGCGAGGGTCATCAATATCCAAACGCAACAGCATAAAGATTTCGCCACGATTGACTTTCCCTTCTTTATCGGTATTAAAAGCACGCGTAATAATAGCGCGGATTTCAGGACGCGCATCCGCAGACCACTCATTTAAACATTCATCAAGAAGGCTTTTGGCTGTTTGCAATTGCGGACCAAAATCAAAGCTCTCTTGCACTTGCACCCGAATGCGTTGCAAACCATCAAAACTTGTGTAAGTACAATTGCCCTTTTTGCCACGCCGCTCCACACCATATTCTTGCGCAAGCAAACGATCAAAGGCACTCAAATCCGCAATCGTATGATTGTTAAAACGTGCAACCCTTGCCGATAATTCTTTGGCAAAGCCCATAATTTTACGCACCGTTTCATCTTCTAATAAATCCGCAGGACGGATCAGATTAATCGGTACCAAAGCCCCTTTCGCATCCTTCATATAATGCGTGCCTTCAAGCTCAATTCGTTGATTCATCACAAAAATCCTCCTTATTTTTTTGCAAACGGCGAAACGGTACAATTTCACATGACTGCAGCTGGTACCCCGCCTTTATTTGCCAACGATACCGACAAAGTTCATGACCCAAAATGTGGTTATAGCGCGCCAAACGACGCAAATAATCATTCAATTCTCGAACATCTTGTCCACTCAAAAAAATGCCTTCCAACTCATGCTTTAACAAAGCAGAACGCATGGCAACCAAACATTCGCCGACCATATAGGGATTGCGTTTCATGACTTGCCTCCTCCAAAATCCATATGAATAACTGTACCTGTCTCACCAATTGTTTTTGTCTCATCTCCTGCCTCATCCCTCTTTGAAGAAGGATTTTGCAACGGGCAAAAGAGTCCACCACTTGGCTTTCTAAAACCGCTTCTGCTTCGCTTAGACGGTGAATACTCAATTCCAATTCAAGCGATAACGCCAAATCAACACAGAGTTTAAGCTGCTCGCCAATCTCAAAACCACGTTGATAATCGTCATAAAGACCAACAAGCGTATCGGATAATTCTTTATCGCATAAAGGGATCATGCCAATTCCTCCACGTCACGGTTTTTCCACGCCGCTTTGACATGTTTAAGCGTGACCTCACACCCATCTCCAAGGGCTGCCATGCGTGCCAGCATCATGGTTTTATCAATTTGCCGCAAAGCACCAGCCTTTAAACCAATCCCTGTCAGAAACTTAACCGCCCCAACATCTTCAATCCCCCAATCATGGATACGGGCGGCAATATCTTCACTATAGGGCTTACGGCGCTTCAAATGCATTGCCAAACGGCTTTTAATTTGCGCATAAGAAGGGCCATTTTGACGGTGAACCAAACGTCCAGAAATCTCATCATTGCCAACCAAAGCCAAACCCGTGCCGTTGATATCAACAAAATGGCGCAATTGATTAATCGCCTCATCCGTTAAATTTTGCGCCTCATCAACAATCAATAACGTCCCACCACCTACCCGCTCTAACCTCTTGCCAATAGCGCGTGTTAAGCGGGTGGGATTATATTCCACCACTTCCAATTCTGCTGCCATGTCATTCAAAATACCATGAACACTGCGCGTATGCGGGCTTGCTGTCACCAAATAAACATGCGGGCGCGTTGCACGATAATGACGGCATGTTTCCGTCTTGCCACTGCCCGCATCAAGCGTAATCATCACCATATCGCCCGTGCTTTGTGCCAGTGTTAAAGTGTCAATGATTTCTTGTGCAATACGATTCCTCTGAAAGGCCGGCTTTTCAGGAATACGCTCAAAAAGCGCATCCACCTCCTTTAAAGCCTCTACCCACTGTTGAACTTTTGTATTCTGCTTGCCCAATTGCCCCGCATAACTGCCCGCATACCATTGCGAAAATGTTCCATCCGGCATACCAATGCGCCGCGCAACTTCCGCCTTCGTCCAATCATGCATTTTTGCGATAGCTCTCACCGAATCCACAAGCGTATTCCATAAGGCAATATCATCACTGTTGCGGTTTGCTGCTATTTCGGGCTGGATTTTTGGTCGCGCCCAAGGATTTTTCTCAACTGTTGCATTGATCGCGTATTTCATCTATAATCTCCCTCTCGTATTGATTTAGACGAATGGGTAGGGGTCGCAAACCTACCCATTTTTTTAACCTAAAGCCGTACGCGATACTCAACCGGCTCCCGACAATCTCCCCCCTGCACCTTTTCACTCAAAGGGGAAACTTAAATCACTCCATACTCCTCACCCAATCAGGCAAAGACGCATAAAAATTGGATTGTATTAATTTAGAAATTGAAATGGATAAGACTTCTCCCCCCTTTCTCTGTTCATTCTTCAACCCCGCACATGGACCTCAACCAGTCCCCTAAAATCCCCCTCTCCTTTTCCTATTGCTTAGGAAACTTTATCACTTCACGCCCCCCATCACAGACAGAAAGCCGTCTCAAAGCCTTATGAAGATGTTGGCTAAATTCTTCTTCTTCCAAAGCCTCATCCTCCTTTGCTGTCAAAGCCAAATTCCCCATATTGTTTGCAACCAATCGCGTAACCTTTGGCTTTATCGCAGATTTGCGTTTTAACTCTTTGCCCTTTTGTTCAAGGCGCCCATAAACATCCGCCAATTGATCAGGGGCAAGTTTAGCTGCCAACTGCTTTTCGGCTTTCACAGCCTTCACATATTCTTTACGCAAACGCCCATTCAAACGCGCTGCCTGCTGGTCGTAAAAACCTACATCACAAAGACAAGATGCCATGCAAATAAACCGATTGTTCAAATCATAAACCCGCAAATCCTGATGCAAATCATCCGGATCAAAGCGCACAATCACCTTCTGCCCCGCATATTCATTCAACGCACGCGCCCAGTAACGATTGCCATAAAAATGGATCTCACCCGTGCCCTTTTGCGCCCGAAGCGCTTGTGAAGTCAAAAGCCATAAAGCCCGTTGCGCCGCTGTTGCTTGCCGAACAATCGTCCCATCGGCTTTTAAACTCTCAGCAAAGGTCACATCAAAACTGCGTCCCGCACAATTAACCGCCTTGCGCCCCGTTTGCTCATTATGCGCCATAATCTGCGCGCCAACATGGGCTTTAAATTCTTCAAATCCAATCGCACGCTTACCATAATCCTCAGGCTTAGCATCCGGCTTATTGCCCGTATAAGCCCCCGCACAAAAAGGATGCTTCGAAATCCCCTCCGCCAAATCACGCCATGCCCGTTCAATCGGTTTCGATTGCCCACTATAAGGCGTTGTCCATTGCAATTGCACACCCAAACTCGTCAAAAGTCCTTGCGGATCATCCGGCTTAATCTTAAAGCGAAAACGGTTTTGCACACCCCCAGAAATCCATTTGCTGGTAAAGGCACGCCCATTATCCAAAGTCATGCGCTCCGGTATCCCATAGGCTTCAACCATATCCCCTATCACCAAACGAACGATTTCCCAGCTTTCAACATCCGATAGGCGCCACGATAAAATCTTCCCCGAATAAAGATCTTGTATAGCTATCAAATAAAGCCGCACAGGTCTTTGAGCCCAAGGCACAGTCACAAAAACATCCAACTTATGCCCATCCATATTCACCGCTTGCAAAGCATGCAGGCTCGAACGATCACGCCGTTGTGCTGGATAAAGCTTTTTTGCCTTTTCTTCTCCCTCACGCGCCAACACCACAGCCGCCTTGGAAATTTCTTTATGAAAACGCCGCCGCAAAGCCCGCTCCGAAGGAAGTGGCTCCCAACCCTTTTCTCGTGCAATCACAACCATCCGTCGATAACACGCCGAAAAAGCAGGTTTAGAGGGACGTAAATAATCCGAACAGAGAACCTCCCAAGCTTCCTCATGACAAGGCGCAAATTGTGAAAAATTCTCCTCACCATAACAAGGCGCTAAAGCCGCAAGCCAATCAGGGCGTTCATAACCTTCCACCCTTTGCCACCAATGAAACAGTGACCGACAACTGATACCAAAATGAACCCCCGTCCGTACCGCCGCATCATGCACGCCAAGACCGCCATGGAGCAAATCATCCATAAAACAAAGTGCCTTCAAACGCTCTTCACAGCGCCTTTTATGCTCCTTTGAAAGCCCCTCATAACGCGCCCAAAGTTCTTCTTTTTGTCCACTATTCTCTATCTCCCCCGAAACACACCCCACACCAGAGCGCACCAACAAAGCCGCCCGCGCCTCCTCCGGTAATAACGAGAGATGAATCTCGACAATGGGTCGAAACGCTCCCTTAACTTTGCGTATCAAGTCACTATGATGGCGCCATTTCGTCGACAAAATCTTACGCAGTCCACCTTGACTCTTCGGCAACCCTGGCAAAGCCGCTTCAGCCAATTCAGCAATACTAAACCATTCCTTCATGGCTGCCCCCGTCTAATTCTCACAGGTGTCGCACGCATAACCTTTAACCGTGCCGCAATCTCCCGCTGTTCTTGCTGGAGCCGTGCAATCTCTGCCAAACGCGCTTCATCCCCTTGCAACAACAACAAACCATCTTCACGCACCACCTCATCCCAGAGCCAAAAGGCGTCTGTCGCCCGCACAAAGGCCTTAAAACGCGGCAGAGAAATATCAACCTGCTTACTCTCAGCAACATAAGCATCCAAACTCGCCTTACTCAAAAAACCAATGCCCAAATAATGTGCCATCCGTTCCGCAACCACGCTGCGTTCAAACCGGCATTCGCGCAAAGCTCGTGCCATGGCACGCTTCATGTGTGAGCGAAACCGCTCTAAATCAATCTGTGCAACCGGTTCGCGGCAAGGAAAAACCGGCTGTTGAAAAAAATCAAGCTGCCCGCAACTATGCATCTTCATCATTGCACCTCCACCGCTTGCTTTTCTAAATAGTCGCAAAAACGCGCCCGCGTTTGCGCATTCGCCCTTTGCCACACCCCCAATAATTGGGCAAAAATCCGTTCCTGTTCATTAATTTGCGGGGGCGTATTAATCCCATTGACCAAATCAAAAGCCCGCCGCAAATCCCCCTCAACCTGTTGAAACGCAACCGCCACTCTCCGTTGCGCAACCGGCTCCATCTTTGCCAACTTCAACAATTGTGCCTGATTATCCGCCAAAGCCGTTCCACGCAAAACCGAACGCAACTCCGGTTGTAAATGTCGAGCAATGCTGTTAAGACGTCTTACTGATTTTGGAGACAAACCAATACGATCTGCCACATGTGCGGCAAAAGAGTAAACTTTACCCATTTGCTCTTCATCATGCAATTGTGCAAACTTTGCACTATTGCTACTCCTTTGAGCAATTAGGTCAGCTTGACCGAATTCCTCCAAAGACCCATCATTTGGCAAAGGGTAAACTTTACCCTTTGCCACTTTGTCCCCTTCACAGGCGATTTCACTGTCATTTGAAGAGACATTGTCACTGATTTGAGCAATAGGGACAACTTGTCCCAATTGCTCTTTTTTGCTTTTATGCTGGTTACTACCGTCCCCACCACACTTGATTTCCCCATACTTCTTCTCCCATAATTCGCGGTAAGTCTGGACAAACAAAGCACGGTCAATAACAGACAATTCATTACGAAACAGATTTTCCGCAACCTCTAATAACGCAGCATTCTCCTTATCCGCTTGCACCACAACCGCATCAATTTCGCGAAAGCCCAAAAGCGTAGCAGCCCGTAATCGGTGCGCACCGGCAATAAGCGTATAATTGCCCTCCTTGGCATTGGGCGTATGGCGCACGGTAATCGGATTCATCAACCCTTCTCGCGCTATCGATTGCGCAAGAGCCTTAGCATGCTCATCATCCACAGGGCGAATACGCTCCGGCACCACAATCACATCAAGAGAAAGCCTTTGAAACTGTGCCATCACCCCGCCGCCTTTCTCATTTCTTTAAAAAACAAATCCATCGCACGCACAGCCCATCTTCGATAAGCTCTAGCAAAAACAGGATCGTTCAAACGCCGACTAATCACTTGAAGAGACAAAGATATAGAAGTCCGCTGCCGTGCTTGGATGGCAACAATACGCCGCCGTGGCACTTCAAACTGATAATGCAAAATATGAATAACAATCTGCCGTGCTAATGCCGCATCAAACAAACCATGCGGCGGATCAATAATATACCGGATTGGTAGATGCCTAAAGCCTCCATTCACCGCCTTAAAACAACAAGCAAGCATCGTTTCTAACCGTTCAACTTCTGAATAAGGATTGACGATTTCCCTCTTTGCCTCTGGGGTCCATAAATTACAAGCTGCAACCATAACAACCCCCTCTAAAGAAAACCTGCTTACCACCTAAGCGCCAAAACAAATCTATCCAAACAGCCGTTTGGCTATGCAACTCTCTGCAATTTATCTTGCCTATTTCGTATTGATGTTTAGACATTGATAACTCTTTTTATCTTATGATATTTAAATTCATGGGAAATGCGTAAAACTCACGCACAACCTTGCAACAAAGTTTAAGCGGCATTACCGCGCAATGTGGAATGTGCACTCAAGTCCGTATTGGCATGTTTTGCTGCTTTAAAAATGCGACGGTTCGTTTTAGGGTAGCGGTCGCTAAAAACCTGCTCGACGGGCAAGCCGATAAAATCGGCAATGGCGCGTTCGGCTTTTTCATTGGGCCGTGTCCAAATGTTTTTGACACTGGATGACGGGATTTGATAAACTTTCGTGAGTTCCGCCAAGGTCATATTACGGCGGCGTAGCTCAGCTAAAATACTATGGCGATCCCATGTTTGTGTGATAGTCATAACTTTCGCTCCTGCTTGAAACGGATGCCGCAACCATCCGTCTTTTGTCGGGTTCTTTGTGTAATAACTGTCTTTTTTAACAGACAGTAATATGAGGTATAATACCAAATATTTTGTTTTGCAAGAAAATATTTGGTGTTGGAGTAATTTTTTTGGCACGCCTTGAAAGAGAACCACAAACAGAACTGGCAAAACGGCTACGTGAAGTACGACGAGTACTCGGAAACGAAGAGCGTGGAATTTTTGCGCAACGCCTTAATTTACAACGCAATACCCTTGCCAATTATGAAATCGGAGCACACGAACCAACATCCTCAGCAATTAATGCCTATCATAGAGTCTATAACATTAACCCTCATTGGCTTGTTACGGGTGAAGGTGAGATGTTCAGTGACATGGCAAAGGCAAAAGCAGCGGGTTTTAAACCACAGACTATCCCTCCTGGACTCATGAAAAAGCTCGGTCGCATAGCTTATACAACCTATCGCGACGCAAAAATAAAACTCCCCCCTGAAGATATAGCGGAATTAGCGGCAGAGCTTTGTATAAAGTTGCAAGAGCTTGTTCAAAACATCAATGACCCAGAAGAAGTCGAACTTACTTTTCCTCTTCTAAAGTTGCATTTAAAGCGACAAATTGAAGCTGAAAAAGCACATCTAACAACCACACAAAATACGGCCTAATGTCCCTTTAAAAGGAAAAATCAAAGTGGAAATCTTTTTACATTAAATAACTGATACAAGATATTGATAAATAATGTTTTTTACTCGTTTTTTAGAGATTTCCACTCACATATGGAAATCTTTTTTGCTTTTTTGATCATTTTTGGCTGATTTTGAAGGTAATTACAATTTTTGCTTCATTTTTTTCAAAGGGTCTTCAAAGCCGGTTTTCTGGGCTTTCACAGACTTTTTAAAATTCTTCAAAGGGTTTTCAAAGACCTTTTAAAGCTTTTTCTTATTTTTAGTGCAAAATTCTAATTTTTGGCATTTTTCGTTCTTTTTGCCATTTTCAGGTGTCAAAATCTCTTTTGACAAAACGCGCATTTTAAGGTAAAAAATATGCATAAAAACAACAAATTACCACGTATTCCTACCTAATCCCACCTCTTCCCACTTACTGCAAAACCTACTGTCAAACTACATTGGGAATTACGAACGTGGTGATAGAACTCCAGACGCAACCGTTTTATCATCATACAAAGAAAAATTTGGAGTAAACCTGAATTGGCTTTTGACTGGTGAAGATGCAATGTTTATAGACATGACGTTAACTCGGTCTTTCAATATCTCTCCACCTACCATCCCTACTGGGCTGATGAAAAAGCTCGGTCGCATAGCTTATACGACCTATCGCGACGCAAAAATAAAACTCCCCCCTGAAGATATAGCGGAATTAGCGGCAGAGCTTTATAGAAAGTTGCAAGAGCTTGTTCAAAACATCAATGACCCAGAAGAAGTCGAACTTACTTTTCCTCTTCTAAAGTTGCACTTAAAGCGACAAATTGAAGCTGAAAAAGCACATCTAACAACCACACAAAATACGGCTTAATGTCCCTTTAAAATAAAAAATCAATATGAAAATCTTTTTACATTAGAAAAACAATATAATTATTTGATTTATAAAATTATATTGCCTCTAAAAAGAGATAATCACCAATAGGTGAAAATCTTTTTTGCTTTTTTGATCATTTTTGGCTGATTTTGAAGGTAATTACATTTTTTGCTTCATTTTTTTCAAAGGGTCTTCAAAGCCGGTTTTCTGGGCTTTCACAGACTTTTTAAAATTCTTCAAAGGATTTTCAAAGACCTTTTAAAGGATTTTCTTATTTTTAGTGCAAAATTCTAATTTTTGGCATTTTTCGCTCTTTTTGCCATTTTCAGCTGTCAAAATCTCTTTTGACACAACACGCATTTAAAGGTAAAAAATATGCATAAAAACAACAAATTATCACGTATTCCTAACTAATCAAACCTCTTCCCACTTACTGCAAAACATACTGTCAAACTACAACTGCAAATAAAAGCAAGGGGATAGGATTTTTTAGCATTTCTTTATAAAATGCTTCTCAATTACCTTTTAAAAGACTATTTTTAAGATATAAGTTACAATGTATTTCATTCTGTTTTTTGAATTACGGTGGGTGTTAAAAAAGTGCAAAGTTTATTGATATTTTCTACAAAAACATCAAGAGATAATGATAACTTAAGAAAATACCAGCATGGTGTCTTTTCAAGATATCTTTAGCTATACTGGATATCGGAAATATTTCTACTTCTAAGAAATTGCAATCTTTGAAAGATCCCCTTTATTTGAGAAAAAATACTGCTTTGTTTTTCTTTTACTCTCTTTGAATCTTAGATGAAATTGAAAAGAGAGAAATACTTCACAATCTCTTCTAAAAATTTTTCTCAAGCAGCCTTCTTCATTGACTTGCGAAAACGAAAAAGCTTCTTCCGTTTTACGGCTGCTTTTGCTTTTTTGTGTTTTTTACTTGGAGAAGGAGAATTTTTATCCTGTAATTCTTCAGCTTTATCTTTACAATTTAAAAACCGCTTCTGACGTTTAGATTTTCTAAAACGAGATTTTTTTTCATTTCCTCTTTCTTCACCTTCTGATACAATCGGCTTCTCTGGGAAAGCAGCAAACTGTTCCGGAATATCTTCACGTGCTAAACGCATACGAATCAAACGCTCTACAGCCCGCAACCGTGCTCCTTCTACACCTTCATCAAAAAGGGTGAGTGCTTCACCAGAAGCACCATTGCGTCCTGTGCGACCGATACGATGCACATAACTTTCAGCTTCATCTGGTAAATCATAATTAATAACATGGCTTATTCCAGGTATGTCAATTCCGCGTGCTGCAATATCTGTTGCAACAAGGATCTGTACTGCTTTGTCACGAAAAGCTTTTAAGGCAGACTGACGAGCATTTTGTGACTTATTTCCGTGAATTGTCGCAACACAATACCCTCTCTTTGTGAGACTACGTGTGACAGCATCAGCACCGTGCTTTGTTCTGGTAAAAACAATAACAGAAGTAAAAGCCGCATTTGTCAAAAGCTTACCTAAAACATTCTTTTTTTCACGCGTAGAAACACAATAGAGCTTTTGGCTGATCTCCGCAGTTGTCGTCCCTTGAGGAGAAACTTCTATTTTCAGGGGCTCATTGAGCAAACACTTTGCAAGTGCGGTAATCTCTTTCGACATTGTCGCAGAAAAGAGTGCGGACTGATGCTCCTGATGCAAAAGCTTTGCGATTTGCCGTACATCATTAATAAAGCCCATATCTAACATACGATCTGCTTCATCCAGAACCAAAAAACGCGTTTGAGACAGATCGACGCATTTTTCACGGACAAGATCTCTTAAACGGCCTGGTGTTGCTATTAAAACATCCACCCCTGCATTTATACGTTTAATTTGTTTTAAACGTGATACTCCACCAAAAACAAGACATGTTGAAAGATGCGTTCCTTTCGCAACAGCACGAATTGTTTCATCAACCTGAACAGCAAGCTCACGTGTAGGAACCAAGATTAACGCGCGCGCAGTTTTAGGGGAACGTTTATCTCCCAAAGCCAAAATCTGACTTAAAATAGGCAAACCGAATGCTAAGGTCTTTCCAGAGCCCGTCTGTGCAATCCCTAATATATCATGCCCTTTCAGCATCACTGGAATTGCCTGTTCTTGAATAGATGTAGGTTTACGCATACCAGCACTAAGCAAGTTTTTAATCAAAAGAGGAGACAAACCTAATTTTGTGAAAACGTTATTTATATTCAAAATAAAATCTTTCCTCAACTCCACAACTCTCAACAAGTAAGGAGCTAAATCCAATAACTCAAGAATCCGCGCAAAAGAAATCTTGGTCTTTCAAATTTGTAAAGCAACGCTTGGAAGAGCGATTTGCGCAACCCGTGAGAACCCTGAAATCAAGGCAAAGGTGGCATAAATCTTACTTTAATAAAGAGCCAGTTAACCAGCATAAGCACCTTCATCTCTATTATCATCGGATTACCACAAAAAAGCAAGAACTTTACGAAAGTGATTTACCATAAACAAGAAAAATAATATTTTGATCTTTTATTTCTTTATTACGATTTTCTTTGGTAAATGTAATTTATCAAAATCAGGATAAATCTCTAGAAAAACCGAATTTTGTATCGTTTTCTGACCACCATAAATTAATGACCATTGCGTTTTATCAAAAATCGCCAAAGTTTTATATTGAATGATGCGATCATTCGTCTCAAGCGTAGTCGGAATCAAAGCATAAAAAGTCCCTTTATCAGTCTGTAAATATTCTATATTCTTTTCATCTAAATGATAAGCACCAGCAGGCAAATTCTCAAATTGAACATGCAACTGTTTAAGAAAACTGTTGCGTAAATTATCCTCTGTTGTATTCAACCGACGCGCCATTTCTTTATAGAGTCGATCGGGCATATAAGAAGCAATAAGTGCAAAGTTTTCATTTTTTACAGCATTATTGACATCAATAATTAATCTTGAAAGTTCATTTTTTTGTATTGTCTGTAACTCCGATGCAATAATTTGTTTACCAACACTAAAAAACAAAAACAGTCCCAGTAAAAAATAAAAAACAACTTTCATCCTTAATATCTCTCATTCTTACAAAAGTTTTAACTTATCAAATAACAAAATCGAATAATGTTTGATCATCGGTAATATCGCGATAACGCCAACCTAAAGCTTGAAACTTTTTCTCTAAGAGACAAAAATTATCGTATTTTTTTGTTTCAATTGCGATCAAAACAGAACCAAAACTTCTCGATGATTTTTTGAGATATTCAAAGCGCACAATATCATCATCTGGAGAGAGTTGAGTAAGAAAATTACGCAAAGCACCAGGATGTTGCGGAAAACTAAAAATAAAATATTTTCTCAAGCCCTGAAAACGTAGAGAGCGCTCTTTAATATCGGGCAAACGCTCAAAATCAAAATTACCACCTGAAATAACGAGAAGGACTTTTTTTCCTTTCAACTCTTGAGAAGAAAGACTATTAAGAGCATCAATTGATAAAGCACCAGCTGGTTCTAAAACAACCCCTTCAACATTAAGCATTTCAACCATTGTAGAACAAACACGATTTTCAGGAACTGTAATAACAGAATCTGCTGAAAATTTCTTTAGCATTGTGTAGTTTAACGTACCAATTTCAGCTACAGCAGCACCATCCACAAATGTATCGATATTTTCAAGTTTGACATGTTTTCCACTCTTCAAACAAGCAAGCAAACTTGCAGCTCTTTGCGGCTCAACAAAACGAATCTCCGTTTTCCAACCATATTCATGTAAAAACTTACTCACACCACTCGCTAAACCACCGCCACCGACGGGCACAATGATTAAATCTGGTTCGCTTTCCCCATTGAGTTTTTTCCATTGCAAAATAGCCTCACAAAGAACTGTCGCTTGTCCGGTAATGATGCGAATATCATCAAAAGGCGGTGCCATCACCCCTCCACTCTCCATAGAGAAAGATTGCGCTGCCGCATAACATTGATCAAATGTCTCACCAACTAAACGGATATCAACAAACTCTTTACCAAAAATGCGTGTCTTCTCGATTTTCTGTTGCGGCGTTGTAACAGGCATAAAAATCACGCCTTTACGTTTAAAATAGCGACAAACAAAAGAAACACCCTGCGCATGATTCCCTGCTGATGCACAAACGAATGCAGCATCTTGAGAAATCTCACCAAGCATTTCTGAAACAAAATTAAAAGCACCACGAATCTTATATGATCGCACTGGTGTTAAATCTTCACGTTTCAAATAAATCTCTGCATCATATTTTTGACTAAGAAAATCATTTCTCTGAAGTGGTGTTTCAGCAAATACATTATGCAAAGCCACCATAGCTTTATTTACATCTTGAATAAATTGACTCATAATCCAGCCATTTCATGCTCCATTAATCTTATACAGGCTTCTTCTAGCTATAAAGGGAACCATTGTCAGTCAAAAATTAAACAAAACACGAAAAGTTCTGTTCTTAATCATTAATTCTTGATTCAACAAAAGATATGGCTTATGAGAATGCTCTTACCGCGGACGTGATGAAATCGGTAAACATAGCAGACTTAAAATCTGCCGGTCTAAGACCTTGCGGGTTCAAGTCCCGCCGTCCGCACCACCGCCGCATCTGAATTTTCCTCTTTTTAATAGCTTTTAGATTAATAGCTTTTAGAGAATGACAAATTAAGCTTTCTTTAAAAATATTTTTCATGAGAATTAGAGCATTTAATACTAGCAAAAAAACTATGGTGATTCTTTCAATTACGAATCATAACTTCTTTTGATCATGCATTTTACTCCCTATGATCCACAAAAGTTCCATTTTAAAAAATGAAAAACCAATATCCTCCTTCCCAGTACAAAGATAATATTGACAGTACAGAAAAAACAAAGGCCCTATCCAAAGATAGGGCCTTTAAAACCAATTTAATCTTGTAAAAATTAGAATTTGTAAGCTATTCCGGCACGAAAATCATTCGTCTTATATTTAATTTCAATTTTGTCATCGAATTTCTTTTTACCAAAATCTGAGTAACGATATTCCGCACGCATAATGAGATTATCTGTCATTGCAAAATCAATACCACCACCCAGGGTATAACCAAACATGGTTTTTGTAACATCTGATGTTTCATTCAAGGGAACTTCTCCAGTAATTGAGACCGATATAAAATCACGAAACTGCCCATAAGCGATACCACCAGAGAGATAAGGCATAATACGACCAGCAGAAAAACCAATACGCGCCCGTGTAGCACCAGTCCATTTTTGTTTTAAAGAATGGTGAAAGACTACCTGATTTTCTTTTAACTTCTCTTCACTTCTTACAACTCGCCGAGAAAATTTATTATGCTCACTTGCTCCGCTGCTCCCAAAGCTTATGTTTCTCTTGCTATAATCATTCCCATCATTTTCACTATCACTTTCATCTTCATTTTCATTAGTATAATATCCTCTAGATTTTCCATTTTCTCCAGGTTTTGATCCTGCATGCTCTCCAGCTTCTACCATAAAAGGAAATTCTTTCGTTATTGTATCCTTTACACCCGTAAGAAGTATATCTGTATCAATACCAAAAATAAAATTATGACCGATATCAAAATTAACGCCCGCATAAAGACCACCTATAAACCCTGAAAGCTCAGGCATATATTGTTTTTCCACTGGTACCCATTCCTTATTTTTATTTTTCTCATCAGGATCAAAAACAGTATCAATATCAGGCGCCATAGCAGAAGTTTTGCTCGACAAACTACCAACTTGACCTCCAAAATAAAAACCTGCCCAAGAAAATTGGGGAGGAGAAATAATTGCTGAAACAACATGCGCTGGCTTATCAGGCACCACCACATCTGCTGCCTGTGCTATAGAGTGTGTTATAGAAGATGAAACCAAAGCAAAAACGGAAGTTGTTATAATTCTTGTATTCATAAAATTATACCCCATTGCTATTATTAAAATATAATCAAAAATCACATTTAGTAAAACCAAAGTGCTATCAAATCTTATGCTGCAAAATTATATATACTCCTTTAAAGATAGACTTATACTTATAACTACATCAAAATTTAAGCTTAGTAAATAAATTTTAATTATTTAAATATGATTACTATTAATAAATACTTATAATACACGATAAAATTCGTTTTATTTTTATTAAAAATAACAATTTTGATATTTCATTGTATAAATTATCTCCTTTAAAAAACATAAAATATTATTCAATCGTCTATTCGATTGGGAAATTTTATAAAATAACAACTATCTATTCAATATTTTATAGTGGATAAAACATTTTAAAATAAATTACTCTATTGAAAAGACAATGTATGTAAAATACCATCGTCTTATCTAAAATCAGGCCTTTATATTTTACTTGTTAATAATGCTATTATCAAAACATACAATAGTAACATTATGGATTTTATAAATTTTATCTGATAACAAAAATTTTAAATAATTTTACTTAAAAATTGCTCTCCCCTGACTGATCTCTATATTATCCTCTGGCTTGACTGCAAAACGATCTTTATTAGGAAAAGTAATAAAACACCCCTTCATGCAAATCGTAACAGTTTGATGAGGATGCAACGAGATATTTAGGGGATTACTGCCTTCAAGAATGACGAGAGACTGTACCTTTAAATCAGTGTTCTTTACAGTTGCTGCAAAAGTTGGAAGAGCTAAAACATCCAACAGCGCAATTACAATAAAAACGCAAACATATTTTAGCATTCCAAGATTCCTTCTTCAACAAAACGTTTATATAACACAAAGTGAAGAGCATTTGTTACCTTAGAAGGTAAGGTGATATTAGGCACATAAATAGTCAAGTTAAATGAAAATTTCTTACTATCAAATGCAGTAAAATTCACCTGCGGTGTAGGATTTTTCAAAACCCCTTCTGTTACAGAAGCAATCTCTAACAAAATTTCAACAACACGTTCTGGATCAATATTGGAGGAAACGGTAATAGGGATATCAATCCGCCCCATTTTACTATGTCGTGTCCAATTACTAACATTATTATTGATGAGACTTGAATTAGGAATAATAATCGTCTTACGCTGAAATGTTTCAAGTTCTGTTGCACGCACACTAATACGTTTAACAATACCACCTACTGAGCCAGATTCCACATAATCCCCCAGTTTAAATGGTCTTCCAACTAAAATAATAAGCCCAGATACAAAATTTTGCACAATATTCTGTAAACCAAAACCTATGCCAAGCGAAAGCCCACCAGCAATAAGAGCAAAATTTCTAAGATCCAAACCTGCCATCGATAATCCTATCAAAGCAGAAAGAACAATACCACTATAACTCATAACGGTTTTGATAGAATTACGCACACCAGAATCGAATTCACCATGTGATAATATCGTGCTATCTAACCAACCAATAAATTGACGAATGACAAAAAAACAAACAAAAAAGACAACGATTCCTGTAACGACAGAAATCAAAGAAATAGAGACATTCCCAATTTGAAAACCAGTCATCAACTGCCACAACACTGCCTTCAAATCGGAGTACGAAAATCCAAACTGTACGGCAATTGGCATTGCACAAAATATGATAACAAATAAATTAAGGAAAATGCTCAAAACGCCCCCTAATTGATTCATTGTTTTCTCTTCTAAATGGAACCATCGCATCAAATTATGACCAACAATCGTTTTCATAAATTGTCCTTTAGTCCCAATTGCTTGCGCACTTTTTATCCCCAAATACATGAGGACTAAAAATGCGCCTCCAATGACAATTTGCTGCACAAGAAAACGCGCAAAACCAACATAGCCTAAAAAATTCATCACAATCAGCAATATTCCCAAGACAATCAGAGGAACACGTATATAAAATGGCCAAAAGTACGGTTCTCTCTCTTGGCCTTGGGAAATCCTACTAAACCGCAAAGGGACAAATGAGATAATAAACAACAGTATTGCAACAAGAAAAACAGCAATAAAACTTTTTGCAATTGTCAAGGAAAGAGAAGCTGAAACTATTTGATAAATACTATCGAAAACAGCATCAAATGCCAAAATTACACCTAAAAAAGTGAGCAAAATCACCAATTGGTATGCTACCGACGGGGGAACATTGAAAAGATACTCTTGTTTTATATTTGATGTTAAAAGAACAACGGCTAAACGATTTATCAAAAAGACTAAGATAATTTGATAGCCTACCATATCAAACACTGCTGTGAGCTCCCCTAGCTCCAAACTAAAACTACGAAACAAAAATAATACCAGATAAACGCAAAAAATACATACAAGCGAGGGTAAGAGAACGGAAATAAAAGCGACCAATAAACGTTGTAAATAAGATATCTCCTCATTGCTTTTAGCAAAGTGATCATGCACATATGTGAGAACTTTACGAGAAAAATACGAAAGTCCCAAAGCGACAAAAAGTGGAATCAAAAAGGAAAGAAATAACTGTAAAAACTTGAAATAAAATATGAAATTCCACCAAGAGTTCAAAAGTAAAAGAAAATCAGATGAGGCTTCTTTTGTTTTCTGGACGAGATGCTTAATCATCGGGATTGAAAACGTGAGCCTATGCGTAAGTGTACGTTTAAAAAGTTCTCGAGATTGAGAAATAGCAAGTTCAGATATTCTATTTGTAGCCAAAAACAGTGTTTCAAACCGAAGCACTATACTATTAATCTCAGCTTTTTTCTCCATCAACTGAGACTGCTCCTTAGCTATTTTTTTCAAGTTTTCTACGCCATCATAGAGCTCCGTCAATTGATCAAGACGCACATTAATATCATTAAGGGGAGCACGTAAAATAAAAGCTTCTTCTATAGCCCGTTTACTGATATCTCGCGCACGAGAGCGCAGTTCTGCCAAAGCATTCTCGTCTTCTAATTTATTTTCAAAATCTTTTTTTAAAGTTTCTGTATTTTGTTCAAGATTCTTAATAACAAGCTGTTGCTGTTGAATAATTTCATCAATCGATTGAGAGTCCATTGCCTGTTCAACGATTGCATTCTGTGACCAAAGATCTCCCCATGTACAAGAGGGAGAAACAACGATAATCAAAAAAACAAAGAGAAGTATGCGTATCTTTTTTCTAAAAAATAAATACATATCTACCTTAATGTATAAATTAGGAATCTACCCCTCCTTTTTTTAGAATATTGCATGGAATAAATATTTTCAACTTTTATAGAATAATTTATAAGCTTTCCCTTACCCTACAATACTGATAAGAGAAGAAAGAGAACTGTTGATAATAGTCAGAGTGAACACAACAAAATTAAAGAAGGCGTTTTAGCATGCGTTTTTTGCAGCTCTCTTGCAAAAAAGAAGATTTTTTTCCTTTTACGTTCTGGCTTCTTCTGTCAGGCTTTGGCATGTTGTTGATCAACAATCTAGAGGCAGATGCTTATTTAATAAAACAACCCCAAGAAAATAATATAGTAAAAACGAAGTGCCTTGATCCACAAGACCATCAACTTCATCGATTAAATACTCTAACAACTGAAAATAAAAACTTTGCAACATTTCATACAAATCCTATTCTTCCTAATGCTACCTTTCAAAATATCCTAACACTGAATCTTTTTTTAATCGTTGTCATAGTTATTTGCACACCATTTAGAAACCTTAAAACACAATACTTTTCAAACAAACGTGCCCCTCCTCTTGATTGAATTATAAAATGATACTCTTATCTTAGCCTTGCCTTTATTAATAACTCTTAAGATTACCTATTAGCGGAATATATCATGCGTACACCCAGTTGGTTGACTACTCTTTATTGTTTGATCCTTTTAAGCAGCATTTACGTTGCCTTACCCAATTTATTTTCGCAAGAACAGGTGAAAAATTCACAATTCTTAACGAATACCCGTGTAACACTTGGGCTTGATCTTCAAGGCGGCTCTTCTCTCCTCCTCGAGGTCGATAGCAAAACGTTAAAGCGCGATCAATTACACATAATTTTAGCAAATGTGCGTAACACACTGCGTGAAAAACAAATCCCAACATCAAGTGCTCGTATCATTGAAGATAGCGTCGTTGTGCTTGTTTCTGATCCATTACAAATTGAAAAAGCACTTTCTGCTTTGAAGACATTGATAACCCCTATCCATCGTAGTTTTGGCGCTACAGCCGATGATATTGTTATCAGTTCTCAAAATGGAACTATCCATATTACATTAACAGAAGCCGGTATAAAAGATCGTATAAGCAATGCTATTGAACAAAGCTTAGAAATCATTCGTCGCCGTATAGATCAAGTTGGTGTTACTGAACCAGCCATCCAAAAGGTAGGGACTGATCGTATTATGGTTCAATTGCCAGGTTTACAAGACCCAAAGCAGCTGCGTGATCTTTTAGGAACAACCGCTAAGATGACCTTTCATCTGGTGCCCTCCAATATCAATATCAACAACCCTCCAGCAGGTGTTTCAATCCTTCCTGGCTATACTGATGAAACACAACATTATGCAATTTATAATCAAATCGCCTTAGATGGAAATGTCCTGAAAGATGCCCGTGCAGGTTTTGACCCACAAATACCAGGACGTTCTATTATTTCATTCACTCTGAATTCCGCTGGTGCAAAAATATTTGCGGAAATAACGCGACAAAATATTAACCGTCCTTTTGCAATCGTTCTCGATAACAAAGTTTTGACTGCTCCTACTATCAATAGCGTCATTCCCAACGGACAAGGTCAAATTACAGGAAACTTTGACGCCAAAGAAGCATCAACTCTCGCTGCTCTACTGCGCGCTGGTTCCTTACCTGCTCCACTAACCGTCATTGAAGAAAGAACTGTAGGTCCAAATCTTGGTGCTGATGCAATTCAAATGGGACTTTACACCGGTATAATCGGCTTCGTTCTTGTGACAATATTTATTTTTCTTCTCTACAGAGTTTGGGGGATGATTGCGAATATAGCACTTGCATTCCATACTATTTTAACATTTGCTGCGCTCAGTCTTCTAGGTGCAACACTGACACTACCAGGTATTGCTGGTATTATTTTAGGAATCGGTATCTCTGTTGATGCCAATATTCTCATCAATGAACGCATTCGTGAAGAAAGTCGAAAAGGTATAAGCGCCTTTGCCGCCTTAGATCGTGGCTTCAAACATGCTTTTGCGACCATTGTTGATGCCAATATTACTGCAATTATCGCAACTATTTTATTGTTTTTGTTTGGTACCGGTCCTGTTCGCGGCTTTGCTGTAACAATGTTGCTTGGTATCATCATCTCGATGTTTACGAATATCACCATTGTGCGTATCATGATGATTTGGGTAATCCGTAAATGGAAAATGAAAACTCTACATCTTCACTCTATTTTCAACATCATCCCACAAAATACAACTTTCCGCTTTATGAAAGCACGTTTCATTGGTATTGGCATCTCAATTATTTTATCACTTGCTTCAATTTTTCTGTTTTTAAAACCTGGCTTAAATTTTGGAATTGATTTCATTGGTGGAAGCCAAATGAGTATTACCACAAAAGAGCCCTCAAACTTAGCAACCTTGCGTTCAAAACTTTCTACCCTCAACATTGGTGAAATTACATTACAAAATATTGATAATGCAAACACTGTGTTGATTCGTATGCAGAAACAAAGCGGCAGCGAATCACAACAAACCATCGTCATCGATAAAGTCAAAACAGCAGTACAAAATATCTATCCAGATGCCACATTTGATCAAATAGAGGTCGTTGGTCCAAAAATTTCAGGTGAACTTGCCACAGCTGCTTTTACTGCTGTTATTCTCGCTGCAATTGCTATGTCTCTCTATATATGGCTACGCTTCGAATGGTTCTTTGCCGTTGGAGCAATTGTAACGCTTATCTTAGACACAACAAAAATGATTGGTTTTTTTGCTTTATTTCAATTTGATTTCAATTTAACAGCCATCGCTGCTCTTTTAACAATTGTTGGTTATTCGATAAATGATAAGGTTGTTGTCTATGATCGAATGCGTGAAAATATGCGTCTTTATAAAAAGATGCCATTGCGCGAACTTATTGATCTTTCAATTAACCAAGTTTTTATCCGTTGTCTCTTTACATCGGCGACCACAGTTCTTGCTATGTTACCGATGGCGATATGGGGCGGCAGTGCTGTCCATAGTTTTGCAGTCCCCATGATCTTTGGGATTGTTATTGCAACATCATCTTCTATCTTTATTGCCGCCCCTCTTTTACTCTTGTTAGGAAATTGGTGGCATAAACGGAATAATCGTATAAACACGAAACTAAAATGAACATACCATGCTACTTTATATGATAGACTATCCATTTCTTTTCATAAAAAACTTACAATTGTTTCAACTCATTTATTTTTTAAAGAAAAAATCGTAAATAATCCATGCTCCATGACACACCACTCATTACAACTATTGTTGCTGGCTTATGTTTAGCTTTTCTTTTAGGAATGATTGCTAGCCGTTTGCGTATTTCACCACTTGTGGGATACCTGTTAGCCGGTGTTATTGTAGGGCCCAATACAGGTGGTTTTAGAATAGATTCTGTTATTATCAACCAACTTGCGGAAATTGGTGTCATTCTGCTTATGTTTGGTGTTGGGCTTCATTTTTCATTAAAAGATCTCTTATCGGTAAAAACGATTGCAATCCCCGCAGCCATTGCACAAATGGCATTTTCTACTTTTCTAGGTCTATGCCTTGGTTTAATCATGGGATGGGGTCTTAGCGGTAGTTTAGTCTTCGGTTTAGCTTTATCAATAGCAAGTACGGTTATTCTGCTGCGTGCTTTGCAAGAACGCCATCTTATTGAAACAGAAAAAGGACGCATTGCTGTTGGGTGGTTGATTATTGAAGATTTGGCAATGGTCCTTATTCTTGTTCTCATACCATCACTAGCAAACGTTCTTAGCAATACAAAAAAGGAAGCGATTGATCCTCTTGTTCAGTGGTTAGATTTAAGTATTTGGGGGATTTTTGGTCTCACCATCTTGAAAGTCATCATCTTTATCGCTCTTATGCTCGTTATCGGACGACGTGTTATCCCGTGGTTATTAAAAATAAGCGCACAATCTGGATCACGTGAATTGTTTCGTCTAAGCGTCTTTGCCATTGCATTAGGAGTAGCGTTTGGAGCAGCCCATTTATTTGGCGTCTCTCTTTCTCTTGGTGCCTTTTTTGCAGGCATGGTTATGAGTGAGTCAGAATTAAGCCATCGTGCAGCAGAAGAATCTTTACCACTCCGAGATGCATTTTCTGTTCTTTTTTTTGTCTCTGTAGGTATGTTATTTGACCCAGGAAAACTCTTGACGCATTTTTTTCCTCTCTTAGCAACGCTTTTTATTATCATATTAGGAAAATCTGTTATTGCTTTTTTTATCGTCAAAGCTTTTCGCTATTCCAACGCAACAGCTTTGACCATTTCTGCAAGCCTTGCCCAAATCGGAGAGTTTTCTTTTATCCTTGCCGGTTTAAGTTTGAGTTTAGGACTCTTAAACAATGATGCCCATGATTTAATTCTTGGAGGAGCAATTCTTTCTATTTTGCTCAATCCCCTTGTTTTTATTACCTGTGATAAAATTAAAAAACGTCTAGAAAACTTGCCTACAAGCTTACAAGATACACAAACAATCATTGATATTGATCTACAAGATTCTGACCAGGATTTTTTACCAATGACCTTAAAAACCAACCATATCGTGATTATTGGTTATGGTTGTATTGGTAAATGTATCGCATTATCTTTAATAAAAAGAGGTGAATCTGTAGTAATCATCGAAGAATCAAAACGCCTCGCTGATAAAGCAACTGCAGATGGCTTCGAAGTCATTTGTGGCAATATCATTCAACAAGAAATAATGAACGCAGCAAATATGAGTAATGCACACAAAGTTGTTATTACAATGCGAAGTACCATTGAAGTAGGAGAATGTATAATTAATATCCGTAATATAAAAAAGGATATTCAAATAATAACGCATGCACTATCCGATGTAGAAACAACTTATCTCATTGATTTGGGTGCGAATGTCGTAGTAACTGATGACAAAGAAATTGCTAACGGTATTATTGAACATATAACAGAACAAAGATCTGTAAAAAATGTGCATAATCATGTAATGAATTTACAAAAATATAAAATGGATAAAGAAGCGTGAAACTAAAGCAGTTTATATGGCCATCTATTGGTATTTTAGCAATGCTGATCTCTATCCGCATTCTTTATGTGAAACTTTCTACCATTTCTTTTGGTGATGTATTAGAACGCTTGAGCAATTTAAATACACAAGACTGGCTGTTAGCCAGTTTTTGCTCTCTTTTAGCCTATGCTGCTCTTGCTGGTTATGACCGGATTGCCTTGCAACATCTTGGTCATAAAATTTCTTGGTTTTTTATCGCATTATGTTCATTTACGACCTATGCTCTTTCACATAATATTGGTGCTTCCGTTTTTTCTGGTGCAGTTGTACGTTATCGCGCCTATAAAATAAAAGGATTAAATGGAACAGAAATTGCTATATTGGTGGGTTTTTGCTCTTTTACCTTTGTGATAGGAACAATTCTACTTTTTGGGATCGTTTTGATTTTGCAGCCTGAAATTATCAAGCTTATTCATAATGAATTTCCCGAATGGCTTGGGACAACAGCTGGTGCAATTCTTCTTGGCTGTATAGCACTTTATACCTTTGGCAGCTGGCTTCAATTTCCCCCCTTACGCTTGAGTAAAAAAATTCAACTTTCCTACCCACAATTAAAAATTGTTATCCAACAACTTCTCATCAGCCCCCTAGAGCTTTTAGCAGCAGCAGGGATTATATACGCTGTCCTCCCCCATAATACAGATATTCATTTTATTTCTGTGCTCGGTGTTTTCTTAGCATCTTTTACCATAACTCTCCTCTCTAACGCTCCTGCCGGAGGGATTGGGGTTCTAGAAGCCTTATTCATAACAGGCATGCCGAACGTAAACCCAACAGATGTTGTTGCAGCACTTATTGTTTTTAGAATGCTCTATTTGATCATACCACTCATCATTTCGTTATTTATTGTAGCAATTTTTGAAGCTCAACAATACTGCAAACAGTTCCCAAAGATACCACCTAAATAAAAGGAAACCATAGCTTTCTTGTTTGCAATATGTAAATAACAATAACCGTATTCGATTTTATCTCGTATAAAATCAATACAACCATTATCTTTAATTTATCTTTTTATATTGCCTCAAAGCCTTTCTTTTTCATATTAATTCCACGATACAAAATAGATGAAAACGTTTGATCTTTCAATTTTCTTTAAAAAGCTCTTCTAAAATTCTATCTTATAAATTTCGTATAAAAAATAACGATTTTTATAATCTTCCTTGAAACGGTTTCCTCTATTGAACATTGAAATTATTATTTTATAATGTAATCTCCTCTATATAATTTCTTATGATAAAGAAAAATAAAAGAAACTTCTAAAAATAACACATAAAAACAAATAAAAGATCACTTCACAAAAATAATGCAGCATCGCCTTCCTTAAGCAGATACTCATAAAAGCCTTTTTAAACATAAAAATTTATTAACCCATTTACCTTTTGCATATCGAAATGCCTGCACAAAAACCTCTTAAAAAGAGTGATAACCAAATTGATTTACCCCTCTCCACATCCTTTTCACACTCTATAATAAGAAGATATTTCTTATCACCTTATATACAGAATAATGCACTCCTTTCTTCTTATCCAAGTGGAGAAATAAGGATTTTAGATAAATTTCGGCGATCCATTTCAACAACTTTAAAGCACAAACCATCAGCTTCAAAGCTTTCCCCCTCATTGGGTAAATGGCCAAACCGCCAAAGCATAAATCCTGCAAGAGTTGTATAACGATCTGCTTCATCGACAAGGTCACGTCCAAGATAACCACTTAAACGGCGGATATCGGCATATCCTTCCACAAGAAGGCTTCCATTTTCAAGTTGCTCTGCGATCATGGGTTCTTCATCATCATCAGGAAAATCACCAGCAATGGCTTCAAGAATATCTGTTGGTGTTGCAATTCCTTCAAAAGATCCATGTTCATCAACAATAATTGCAAGCTGAATTGAAGAATGGCGTAATTGCTCCATCAATCGCAAAACACTTGTATTTTCATGAACGACTAGAGGTTCCCGCATAGCTTTTTTCCAATTGATTTTTTTTTCCCTCAGCCAAATTTAAAAGAAGATCTTTTGTCAAAGCAACACCAACAAATTCATCCACTTTTTCACGCGCTAAAATTAAGCGGCTATGTTTAACTTGTTGTAGTTTTTCACGCATTTCATTCTCATCGCTGTTCAAATCCAACCACTCAATTTCATTGCGCGGCGACATAATAGAACGAACAGGCCGATCAGCCAAATCGAGAACACCACGAATCATCTCCTTTTCTTCTGGTCGAAACAACTCAGAAGTTGCTGCCTGTTCTGCAATGACATCTACAGTCTCTCCAAGATGACCGTCTTTGTTTCCGCCTCCTAAAAGCTTCAAAACAGCATCAGCTGTTCGACCACGAAGATCATTTGTTGTAATCATTTTCTCACGATTACGACGTCCAATTTGATTAAAAGCCTCAATGAGAACAGAAAAACCAATAGCAGCATATAAATACCCTTTTGGAATATGAAAGCCAAATCCCTCAACAATGAGAGTAAAGCCTATCATCATCAAAAAGCCAAGACAAAGGATGACAATGGTGGAATGGCGATTAATGAAGCGCATAAGAACGCCAGATCCATACATCATCACCCCCATAGCAGCAATAACTGCTATATACATAACCACCGCCTGCTCTTTTGCAATCATACCTGTTGCAGTAATAATGCTATCGAGGGAAAAAACAGCATCCAGTACGACAATCTGAACAATGACTTGCCAAAAAACAGCATACCCAATGCCTGTTTTTCTTTCGTGCGATACCCCTTCTAACCTTTCATGTAACTCTAACGTTGCCTTTGCCAAGAGAAAAATTCCACCACTAATTAAAATAAGGCTATGCCAACTAAATTCAAAAAATGAGAATGAAAAAATTATTGTATCGACACTCATCACCCATCCAATAACTGTGAGGAGAAAAAGTCGCATAACCAACGCTAAAGTAAGTCCTATCAAGCGTGCGCGATCACGTAAATGCAACGGCAATTTTTCCGCTAAAATTGCAATAAAAACAAGATTATCTATTCCTAAAACAATCTCAAGAAAAATCAGTGTGATCAAACCAAACCACACATGGGGATCAGTGACCCACTCCATCATAGTTCACCTTTTAAAAACTTAAAAACGCGTAAAAAACGCGCAATTGATAAAGAACATTGAACGCAAAAACATTGCATTCAAAGAAAACAAAATATTTCTTAAACATAGATAATTACTGATAAAATTTATAAAATAGAGCGATGGCGTATACTGCTTATAACTACAAGAGGGCTCTTCTGAATTTTTTTCAGGCATTATGCTCGACGATCCTCCAACTATAGCACCGCATAATAATCAGAACATTTATTTACAGAGCTTCTTATAATGGGACTATTTTTACATAAGATCAAGAGGTGTATCATATTTTTAACCATACAACTAATTGAACTATCGACTTTACGATTTCATATAATAAAGCAACAAAACCATCTGGACTTCTTCTTTTAGGAGCGTTATAGAACCGCTTATTCTTATTTTTTAATAAGCTGTGGGTGATTAGCTCAGTCGGTAGAGCAGCTGACTCTTAATCAGCGGGTCGTGGGTTCGATCCCCTCATCACCCACCATTCATTTTTATCTTAGCAATAACCTATTGTAGCTTGCTGTATGTAGCTTGCTGTAGCTTGCCACTAGGTTTTGCACAATTTGACACTAGGTTTTGCAGCAATTCATTTTTTTCAAAGGTCTTTTTAGACGATTCTCAAAGAAGTTTTAAGAGGTGTTTAGAGCCTCTTTCATGAGTCTTATTTTTCTCTACCCAGAATCACAATTTGAGATGATTCATCTCTTCCAATAACCCCATTATTTGACATCTAAAATCTATAAAATATGCATGCAGAGACCAACAAATTTTGTATCATTTGCATCATATTTTGTAAAAATAACCTCATTTTCAAAGGATTTTCATTTTTTCAAAGGGCTCTCAAAGGGTCTTCAAAGGCCTTTCAAAGGTCATTTATTGCCTCTTTTAGGGGAATTGAATAATCGTTTCTTCCTATCCCAAGCATATTACTAAAAAGAGAAAAAGCATTTGAGCAATTGGGGCAACTTGACCCTATTGCTCTTTAGCATGCAATTGTGCAATGTTTGCACTATTGTTGGTGTAAGGAATTGGGTAAACATTACCCTATTGCTCATCTTCACGCACTTGGTACAACCTACACCAATTTCTTCAAATGCCTATCATCATCAATCAAAAGGTCAAGTTGACCCTTTGATTTTTTATCCCCTTCACACTTTATATATTGTGATTTAAAAATGCATTATCGCTTCCTTGAGCAATTGGGGCAACTTGCACCTATTGCATGATAACAAATAATTCGGTCAACTTGACCCTATTTCTCATCAGCAAACCAAAGTGCAATGTTTCCACTTTGATTCACATGCGCATCACCGATCAAAGGGTAAACTTTACTTTTTGATTTTCTTGTGCACGGCATTCTACGAGGTTGACTTTTCCCATGGCTCTTTTCCCTTCTCTGGTGCCTCTAAGGTGATTTCTGTGGTATAGCCGCTTTGTTTTTCATAGCGGTGGGTGACGGTTGCGGCTTTCCATGCTCCATTGATTTGCTCGCGGAACCCTTGCAAAATGAGAGGTTGATCGGCCATGATTTCTGGACGCCCCTCTAAAGCCAAAGAACCACTGCCCATACCACGGCACAGCCGGTCTGATTCTGATGCGGCAGCAGCCAAAGCTTCCTCTCTGCAAGGATAGCAACCACGCAAACGCCGTGTGGGGCCTTGGAGATTCGTTTGATATTTGACAGACAGCTGTTTTCCTTGCGAGCGATCAAAATAGGTTGATTCAACGCTGCCATATTGGGTGCGTGGCTCGAGGGTAAATTCCCAACTGGAACAATCATGCTTGGCAAGAGTGATTGCCGGTAAAATGTTGCCGCTTAAAAATAAAAACTTATTGTCTTTGATAAAAAAACGTGCCTGCATACGCTCCGCAAGGCGGGTTAAAAAATCAATTGTCGACTGATTGGTGCACACCACATAAGGCAAGGTTTTGCTATAAAACTCTTGGTCGACTTTGGATTGATAACCATGACGCTTGGCTAAGCTTTCGACAATCTCACCAATGGTTTGATTGTCAAAATGCTCACTTGTCTGTTCTTTGAGTTCGCCACGCATCGAAGCGCTTTTGCCGCAAAGGCGTAAAATCTCTCCATCACTGCCCCCGATACTGACAACCGATTCGACAACAAAACGCCCCATAACAGCACTGATGCTGTCCTGATAACCAAACTTCACCTGCAGAGTGCTGTTCTTTTGTGGAACCTCTAAATCATTGTCCCTATCATCAAACTCCGCTTCAAAGCGATCGGCTTCATTGCCGGCATGATCGGTAATGGTGGCGCTAAGAAGACGCTGGTAGAAAACCTCATGGACGGTTTTTTCTCCAACCTTAACCTCAATAAAAGGAGTGCTCCGCCTTAATCCCATAACCGCTTCACTCTGCTTTGAGGAGGAACAAAGACAAATTCAGGCAAAGTGATCTCTAAACCCCGTGGCAAAACAGCACCATATTGGGCAATCCCTGAATTGGCTCTCAAGGTGGCTTCTAAATAGCCCTCTAAGAATCCAGCCTGTTGACGGTCTCCTAACACCGCCATGGCATGTTGAAAGCAAATCAGATCGAGACTGAGATCTTCTAACTCTACAACAATGTGCTTTACTGGTAGCTTCATAGCTGTCGTCCCTCTTGGAAATATCCTTGTGGTTTGCCCCCATCAAAAAAGGGCAACAGACTGATGGAATAACGGATACGCTGCGATTGACCAGAGCGACTGATATAATCGTGGTCTTTGGTGATCGAGGTGATCACCACGGGACCATGGAATATGGCACTATAGCTTATATCATTGACCCAACGAAGCATCTGTACCGGTTTTGCTGCTCGTATGGTCATAGTGAGTGCATCAATGGCTATACAATCACCAAACTCTTCTGGAAACCATACGCCATGGATGGTTTTGGCATCATTGCCATAGCCGGTAAATTGCAAGCTGGGGGCTTTGCCAAAACGCTCCATAGACACCCATGAGGCGGAAAACTCTTCTTCAAAGTATTGGAAATTCAGCCAATCGACATAAAATTGATGCGGGCCTAGCATCATCAAAGGATCTTGCATTGCTTCTCTCCCCTCATTGCTTCTCCCTCCCCCTTATTCTGTGCCGCCATGCAAGGCATTGGCTTTTGCCCGTTGGAGGGCATGACTTACCGCACGGCCGGTAGCAAGAGGATCACGCGCCCCATTGACATGCACCGTGACATTTTGATGGTGATAAACGGATGCGCTCTGCTTGTTTTTGTCCGTTGCCTGCGTTGTCACAGGGCTGGTTTGCGAGTGACCGGCAAATTGTACAATTGGCTGCAAAGCTGTTTTGCCACCAAGCCAACTGGGCAAATGAAACATGTTAGAGATATCAATCGAACCAATCCATCCTTTGATGCGACCAGATAAAGATTTAAAAAAATCAGCCAACTTTGTGATGGAGGACAGAAAGCCATCGACAATCCCATTGGCAAGATCCTCTCCGGCCTGTTCCATACCCGCTTTGGCTTCTTCTGAGAGCTTTTCGCGGGCAAAAAAACTGCCCAACCAGCTCCAAAAATTGGCAATGCTTTGCTTAAAACCCTCCCAGGCATTGCCAAACCACTCGCCAACAGCGCTAAGTTCCTGTTTGAACTTTTGCCAATGTTCAGAGAAGTCAAAGGCAGCAGCAAGGATGTTTTTCCATCTTGTAATGGTTGCGGTATCAGCACCAAAAAAGCGCATGACAGCTTCAAAGATACGGCCAAAAGCATGGACCAGCCCGCGAGCAAAACCTTTGACAAAAGAGGAAAACCGATCCCAATATTTCCACAAGGCAAAACAAGCCGCCATGATCACTGCCACAACAGCGGCAATCAAAGCCCCTATCGGGGAAAAAACAGCACCCACAACAGAAGCAATACCAGCAGCCACCACTTCCACAATTGTGCCAACCCAGCCAAAAGCAGCAGCAAAGGCGGAACTCAAGACCATAAGCCCGCGAAAGGCTGCCACCAACAAAGTCATGGGTCGCAGAAGACGAAGCGTGCTTCCACCAAGAGTTGCTGCCATGAGTCCCAAAGAGCGCCCTGAAGCGATTAAGCTTTGCCAATTGATTTTAAGGGCACGACTAAGCGTTCCAAGCTTAACAAAAGAAGTCATGAGTTGAAGAAGCCCAAGACGTGTGCCAGCCATGGTAAAGCGCAATACCCGCAGAGCAATATTAAAAGCCATCAGGGTGCTAATGGTTTTGACAATCGCACTGGTTAAGGCGGGATGGGCATTGGCCCATGCCATCAAGCCATTGATAAAATTTCCAACACTTTCCATCAAACTGTTAACATGGGGCAACAACACGTTGCCAATGCTAATGCCCAAAGCCACGATGCGGTTTTGTAAAAGTTCAAATTGCCGGATGGCACCGGTTGCTTGTTTATCTGCTTCTTGCTCTACGGAGCCTTTAAAGACTTTGGGGTCTTGAACAAATTCGAGCGCTTGGCTTAACAATTCTGGATTGCCAACCAATTTGGCAAAGTCACCGGTAAAGTCGCGCCCAGCAATGGCAATCAGGGAACGCATACCCTGTTCGGATTTGGCTAAAACATCAAAAAAGCGCACTAACGTGCCGGTGGCATCTTTGTCGAGGTCTTGGAGAAACTTTTGCCGTGACAGCCCAATATTGGCAAAAGCATCTTCAATATGTTTGCCCCCTGCCTGAATACGCGAACTCATCGCATTAAAACCACGCGCCGCACTCTCAGGGACAATCCCCGCAGAAATCATCGCCGTACCAAAAACAGCCGTTTCACGGGCGGTGAGCTTAAACATGGTGGCAGCACCGGTGGCACGATTGGTAAAATCAGACACTTCACTGGCTTTAGCCGCCATATGGTTGGAGAGATGATTGATGGCATCGCCTAACTCTTCGATGCCCGTTTGACTGAGTTTAAAGACATTGCGCAATTTGGCAAAACGTTCGCCAATCTGGTCCCCCGTCATATCAAAAGCCACAGCCGCTTTGGCAGCATAAAGACTAAAGGCTTCCAGATCTTGCTCGCCAATCCCCGCTTGGCTGGCACTGGTCATCAGTTCCAAAACCTCACGTGCAGCTAAAGGGATTTTGGTTGAGGTCTCAAGAGCAAAACGGCGCAATTCCTTTAAACGATGCAGAGGCGCATCAAGAACCTTTTCCAAGCCCTTCATCGATTGGTCAAATTGCATGGCCTTATAGAGGGGCGCAATCAAGGTTGCGGTTTGGGCAATCGCCCCCACCATGCGCCCTCGCGCTTGGATAAAAGCCAGTTCAGCGTTCTTGGTTGCATCCTCAAGATGTTGAGGATCAAACCATTTTTGAAAATGCTGGCGCGTTTGTTTTTGCAAATGGGCAACATCAGCACTAAAAGCTTGCAAATCGCGCTTGGCAGAGGCTATCCCTTCTTGCAGATGATTGACAAAACGCACAACAAGGGAAACATCCATAACAGCTCCTATTCCAACATCTGCTGTTCATATTCTTGGGATTTCAAGCGTGCTAACTCACTGCGATAAAAAATGACATCCAGCCAATCCATCTGGTTGATCTCTAAAGCCGACCAACGAAAATGAAGCGCTAATTCGGCTCCAAATTGTCCAGCATAAGGGATTGGCGTCCCATAAAAAAAGCAAAAAAAGCCTTCAAGATTGCCATCATATCAACAGTATCAATCCGATCAATCAGTTCGACCGTTTCATGGGACATATCCGCCAAAAGCGCTGTGATGCCTTCTGTTGCTTCATTGGTGAACAAAACTTGCGAAAGCTTGACAAGCAGAACATCATTGGAGAGCGTTTTCTGCTCGCCAAGCTCTGGAGCCAGCAATTTTGTCAATTGCGGTCCAATCAACACTGCCAATTGCTTGGCATGTTTGAAGGTGGGGCGATAAAAGGTTAATTTATTGCGTGTTGCTTGTTTGCCATCACTGTCTTGATAAAGTATGGGCACTTGCAATTCCACAGCAATGCTTGTTTGTAAATTTGTCATCATAGTTTCCTATAAATTAAGGCCTATAAATTAAGGATAGAGCGCCTGCGCCCACCAATATCCTGCCCATTGCGCACAAGCCAACCGCCCCGTTTAAACGAAAAGCGATGCAAAACAGCACCATCCCAATATTCGCTATAGTCCCAAATATTCTTAATCTCACAATCATAGCCCGTCGCTTTTCCAGCAGAAAGCCCTTCGCTATCGACTTTGACCAAGCGCCCTGTGACATCAATGGAATGTTCATGCTCGCGGCCATCTTCTTCAGACACCACATGTTTTTTGCCGGTAAATTTATGACGAAGACCAGGGGGACCAGCAAAGATACCGATAACTTCGGGGGTATGGCTGCGGATCTTCATTTGCAAGCTTAAAGCTTTCACACCAAGACCACTCACATCAATTTGCATATCAGAACCGCCCGGTTGATAGGTTTCGGTGAGTTCTTCTAAGGTGGGCAGTTTCAGCGTTTCAAGATCAAGATGAAGATTGACATCATCATCAACAATCAGGGTAAAACCACGAACAATCCGTAAAGTCATGCTTCACTCCTTGCTGCTTTGCGATAGCTCTCTAACGTATCGCCAAATTGGTAGGTCATTTTCTTTTGGATGTCTTCAGCCAATCGGTCAAAATAAGCGCCATTGCGCCGGCTCCCAAAACTTAAATCTTCGAGAGGAGGCACCTCTTCGGCATCAAATTCAACCCGCAACTTGCCCAATTGTAAAGTGCTGTTGGAATTCAAATCGCGATCAAACCAAACACGTCCACCAAGCAGGGCCCCACGAGCAATCATATCATCAAGAAACTGCGTGAGACTTCTCGTAATGGCAATGACATGTTGACCGGTGAGGTTTTCGTCATTGGCAAAAGGGCGGAAACTATTGATGATGGTCTTTTCCAGTGCTGCGCGGGTGCGCACCACATTGACAAAGCGCCAAAGCGGATCAGAAGATGTGGTATGATTGCCCCATAAAATCCGTCCATTAGCAGCCATCTTTCCTTGTGCGTTTTGACTAAGCCGTACCGGTATAAAGGTGGCAATATCGGCTTGGTTAAGGCGATTTGCCTCATGATCGATTTCGCCATCAAAATAGCTAATGGGGCGCGCTGTGCCTAAAATGCCGTGCACATCTTGGTTTGAAGGAGACCAAAAAACACCCCCCTTTTGCTTATCGCGTTTGATAAACATCGCTGCGGCAAAGGGACTTGCCGGTTTAATACAATAACCACCCTCACCGTTTGCCACCCGCACGAAGGGGTCAATCAAATAACAAAAGCGTGAGGAAAAATCGGCGCGATAAACAAGGCTTTCTTCGGTGTTTTTGCCCCCTGTGTCAAAAACCGCAATCGCTTGCAGCTTTTCAGCCACCTGTTCAAGCGCGTCAGCCACGGGGTTTTTACCATTATCAAGGCGCCCTGCACTATAAGCCGGTGCCAATAAAATTCCAGGTTCAACCCCTAAATGCCCACGCGCATGGGTCAAAGCATGAACACCGGTTAAGGCAGCCTTGGACCCCACCATTTCGGCTTGTGTCTCAGAAATTGTTGACTTTTCCTCCACCCGCACAAGAACAATTTTGGCCTCAACCCCTTGCGCGCATACAGCGTTAATCACATCAAGCGCTGTGCCCCTTGTCCCCAGCTTTTGGATTTTCTCTGTCTCATGGGTAAAAACCAAAACAGGTTCATTTACCGGATAAATTTGTCCATCAGCATCAGGGGCTGTAACAACCGCGCCAATCGCCGTCTGATCAAATGTTGCCAACGGCCTAGAGCTTTCACCAGCCTCAACAATGCGGATACCATGATTAAATTCTGTTGCCATCTTGCGCTCCAAATCAATAAAGCAACAATAATAACAAGGATCAAACCGCATAAGACTGACACTGTCAGTCAAAAAATTCCTTTAAAAAGGCTTTGAAACCCCTTTGAGAAAGACTTTAAAAGAAAATGATACAGATTAAGCTATCACACAATAAGCTTGCGTCCAACAATGTTGATTATATAATCTATTCTCAACAATTATACTAAGCTTGTTCATCTTTCTCTTATCGTTCTTTCATAGATTCTACTGATGCGTCTGTCTCAGCCTTTTCAGAAGACAAAGAATTTTTTTCTTCATCAATGATGGGAGGAGAGAATACCCCATCCTTATAAGTCCAGCCGATTTGCGCTTCCTTTGAAGCAATAGCCTCACCATCAAAGGCATGAACATAATTTTCTGAGGCAATAATAATGTTCGTTACCACACCCTTTTCAACAATTGCATATTCCATAAAAACTCCTATATAAAAAACCTCAACAACACTGCTCCGTTGCCACCATTGCCACCTTTACCAGAACTACCATCTTCTCCTAGGAAATAACCACCTCCACCGCCACCTCCTTGTCCACTGCCATTGCAGCCTTTACCACCATGACCACCTTTCTGGCTCTCTCCGCCATAACCACCGTTACCATTCTGAGCACCAGCACCCCCACCGCCACCAAAAAAAGAGTTTCCGCCATTCCCACTCCCCCCATCGCCGCCATTCCCACCGGCATAAATAAAAGAGCTCCCTCTATAACCATTAAAACTAGCATCGCCGCCACGGCCACCATTGAAATTTGGTACGCCGCCGCGGCCACTGGCACCATCACCTCCTCCTGCACCCCCATATGCTATAATAATTCCTGCAATGCGTGTATAACCACCAGCGTAGGAACCCCCTCCCGAAGATGCACCGCGGCCTCCTCGACCAATTTCAATAGCTTTTGCCGATCTTAGCTGTGAAGCTTTGATTTTAACATACACAGCTCGGCCTCCACCAGCACCACCACCACCATAGTAGCTAATACCACCATTAAGTGGTTTTTTGAACCAGCCTCCATATCCACCACCACCTCCTCCACCCCAAGCCCATATTTCGATATCGGTGTTATCGCTAACACCTTCAGGCCATGGAATGGGACCACTTTCTGTTACAAGAACTTCTAGGGGAGAGGTCGCTTTCCTCAGTTTTGTGATTTCATCACGTATTTCTTGAAGAGCAACAACAGCTTCATCTTTGCTAAAAACTTCCGCACCATCAACCTTGAGCGGTCCTTTAAGCTTGCTGCCCGTGATGCTGAGACTTGTGACGATTTCCCCATTATGCATGAGATTCAATGACGAATTACCTATGAGTTCCAAACCACCAGCAATGGTCACTTTGCGGGTAAATTTGTTATAATTCTGCCATTCATTGGCTTGCGCTAAGCGCCCATAGCTTGTCAGATCTTCGTTAATCTTGGCTCTAAATCTATCAAGACCAACAATATCTTCAATTTTATGTTGGTGTGCTCCAAGAAGTGAGACAGCACTGCCAAAGGTAAAATGATTGTTGCTTGCTTTGTAGAGAACATAATTGTTAGCGGCATCTTGTGCACCCTCGATATCACTCAAATCGGTTAAAGTGAAGGTTTTATCCGCTGCCATTTTGCCTTTGAGGGCTGCCTCAAGATCTGCAACATCCCCTATGCTATGCGTGTGTTTTGCAGGGGCTTTTTCGTCTAGCTTTTCCTCAACTTCCATTATGGCTTGATCAAGTTTTGTCAAGTTCTCACGCAAAATGGGAAATTCAGAACTGATAAAACGCCCTTCTTTAGGCAATTCCATTGCAAGCTTTTTGGTTTTTGTCATTTCTTATTCTCCAAGTCTCTCAAGCAGTCTAAAATCCCATCTTTCCCCCAAATTCCATCTTTCCCCCAAATTCCATCTCTCAAAGCGAGGGGATGTCACAAAATACCCGCACCAAAATCACGCAGCATTGACCGTGCGCAAGGTCCACCGGTCAGTGTCAGTTTCAAGCGCGCGTGCTTTGCTGTTTGGTCGTGACTGACAAATTTTCGCTCCACCCAAAGGGGTTCAGTAAGCTGTTCTGTTTCCTCTAAGGTGAGAGGGGTAAAAGCACCATCATCCCGTTGCATCTCGAGGGTGAATGTGGAGCCGCCTGGTAAAAAGGTCTTGATATAGCTGGTCAATCTTGCTTTCTCACCAAAGGCAAAAGCACGGGTAACATAGGTTGCTGTGTTATGGATCTTGCCGGCAATCAACTGAACAGGAGCAAACAGAATGGGGGAGAGTTTCTCCGTGCCTTTGAGAATGGCACGTAATCGAACCTTTTCACTGATATATTCGGTGAGGCTTAACAATTGAAAGGGTAAGAGTTGATAAATCGTGCCGTTGTTTCTTTCAATTTCAAAGATCACCGAACAATCACTAGAAGGCAATTCAACCGCGGCACGGATTTGCAAATCAGAACAGTTAACAAGATTAAAGGTACCAAGATCAATGGTCTTTGTTGTTTGTCTGTAGCGTGCTGCCAAGACACGAAAAGCCAAAGCCTCATCTTGATGGGCACTCCAACTTTGCGCATTGACAGAGGAAAAACGAGGACCGGTCACATAGGGGTGGCTTGAGACAAATCTTTGCTGTTCTTCATCAAACCCTCCAAGCTTTGCGAGTGAGAGGGAATGATCACTATCATCGGTCTTAATGACAAAAGCCGTTAACCGATCATTGGGGACGAGGAGTGGGACATCATAGCGTGCCTGTGCCCATCCGGTTTTTGCCCCCTTCATGGAATAAAAGCTTTGGGCTTGGATATTGGCGGTGGGATAACCGTTTTCGGTTGTGACCAAATCAATCACCAGATCATGATTGGGATTGCCGATTTTGCAAAGATGAAAGTCAAGACCGGTGATTTGCCGTGTTTCTTCTGGTGTAAAGACTTGCGCTTGCGGGTCCACTTGCGTCCAGATCTTGACTGTTGTGGTGTGCCGAATCACTTTCACATCAATAACACCTTGCCCGGTAAAGAGACCCGTCGCAAGGGTTCCCCCTTTGCCTCGTGCTACAACATTCTTGGTGCCGGCAGGAATATTTTCAGGGATTTTGAAAATGCTTTCCAAAATGCCATTGTCATTGGCAACAAGGCGGCTTTTTGGCAAGACATTCACACCATCAAAGGTGAGACTGTCTAAAATTTCCCCCTTGCCAAAACCTTCAATTTTAAAGCCAAGGGTAATTTGTCTTAAGAAATCGATTTGTTCTTGATGCGTATTGATGAGATCATCATGCACTTCTGTGTTACGGATAGTTCTCCCACGGTTCCATCCCATGTTCAGTTGATTGGTCACGCTTGAGAGCCAATCGGTGCGCTGGACATGCCAAAAGTCTGTTGCGGGATTGAGTGTGATCGTACCAGGCAGAGGGGCAAAATTTTGATAGGGGTTGATTTTTTCGCAAGCGGTTGTCAATTCTTGGGCAATGATCACTTCATTGGTCCAGTCAAGGGTGACAGGAGCCTTTAAGGGGGCGGTATAAAAGGTTGGATCAATAGCCAGCTGTAAAATGCCATTGCCAACAGCTCCTGTTTGCGTGAACCCTTCATCGCGATAACTGTCATCAAGAAACGGGTCAGCAAACATGCCTTTTTTGGCAACGGGCTCTTTAGAGTCAACATTGCTTTTAATGCGCTCTAATTGCATCAAGCGATCAAGGGACAGCACCCTTTGAAAATAACGCCACATCTCATCATAGGGGGCAACACGCGTGCCATCATTGACCACAAGCGGAAGATCTAACCAACTCTTGGTGATGGTGGCAAGGGAGAGGACATCTTCAGGAACGCTGGGCGCCATCGGTTGATCTGCCGAAATCCCCTTGATATAAACCACACTGCCCTCTGTATTGAGACCTATCCGGTCAATACGGGGCAATTTGTAAGTGTAACGAACAATGATATCCCCCCCTTGTGCCCCCCCTGAGAGCGTGATTTCCTGTGCCGTGACCTTATCGGCGGTTACTTGTGCACGATAGCGATAGGTTACCGTGTAACTGCTGCCAGGACGCGGTTCATCCCCCATCGGTGCCCAGTCAATGGTATCACCGGTCTTCTTAAAATCTGTTCCTTCTTTAAATTCCTTGTTGCCTTGCATGACTTTGAGAAAAGAGGTGATGCTTTTATCGGGAACACCATCTCGCCCAGCAACGACCGCACCGCGGGTGAGGGTAACGGTTTTTTCTTTTGTCAACAAAAGAGAGTGGATATCGGCAATGGAAGCATAATAGCTTTTAAAGGTAAAGCTTGTTTTGCCTTTTTGCGGGGCAAAAATATGCGTTTCACTAGGCACAAGCCCTTGCGAAAACTCTTCCCTCTCTTCATGGCGCAAAGCAGCAAGGCGTTTGCGCTTAAAGCCATTGATATTGGCTTCTCCTTCTTGAATGCTAAACACTTGGCATCCATTCTTTCGTCCCAGAGCCGTCACCCGGCATCCATTGACGATATAATGACCATGGGCACGGTCATAAGTCGCAATGGCTTGCATGGCGGGTTCAAGCAGTGAGGGGGACTTTTGGTCAATCAAAATGCCGTCTTGTAAGATATAAACAGGAAAGAACGTGCCTTGCTGCCCATCCTCTTTTAAGGCCCAAACAAGCTTTGCTGTTTCGCGCGCCGCACCGGGCTCTCCTTGTGCCAAGGTGCCGGGAACCTGCCCCAACAGTTCTGGATCATCCTCATGGGTAATCCATGTTTTTTGCAACTTCACACCGATTTCAAGACGCCCAACCATCGAAACAGCATTCAGAACCGCTTGTGAGACCGGAAAGATATCCCCTGCGATATAGATTTTGCCTTCTGTTAAAGTAACGGTCTTTGCGTTTTTATTGACAAAGGCATCGGCTCGTTCAACACGGTCTCCCTCTTTGGCGACCAAGCGCCCCAAACGGTCATGGCGCCCCCTGATGATGGTTTGCATCTCATTGAGTTCACCACTTTGGATAAAGGGACGTTGCCCGTAGAAAACAACGCTTTGTTGGTCGTCTTTGCCGCAAGATCTGTCAATTGCAAAGGGTAAACCGCTTTCATGCTTCATGTTAAAACCTCAATAAAATCTTGAATTGCTCGCGAACATCACCACGCAAAGGAATATTGATGGGCGTTTTGATGATCTCCACCCCGCCAATCAGTTCATTGCACGCACACCAAAGTTTACCCAAAGGGATATGTTGTTTAGGGGTCGCATGCACGAGAACAGCAATAGAGGCGGCTTTTCTGCCGTCAACATTTTGAAAATCCGTGCGTGCTGCAATAAGAAGGGCTGTGCCCATCGAGGAGGGTTGATAACGATCGCCCAAATGGTGATAAACACCCGCCAAATTCTGTTCTACTGGTTGGACAATGTTGCATCTGCGAGTGCCAATGACATCATCCTCACAGTCTCTTAACACGAGATAAAGGGTGCGGTTATAAAACCACTCTGCCATCAGTATATCGCGTTGATGTTTTTTAACAGAACACCAGGGAAAATTTGCCATATCCCATGGATAATCAATTTGGTCGAAGCTTAATTCCCCATCCCCGTCATCCATCCAATTGCCAATCAGTGTGCCTTCTTGTTTGGTAAGCCTGTGCTTGATTTCTGTTGTGCGACCAAAGGAAAACAGCGTATCCCCCGCGGTTAAGCGCACACCGCTCTCATAATCCAGCAGACTGTCATCAAGGCGTGACATATTGCCTTCCAGTGCTTGCACGTCATAACCATTGACACCGCGGCGAAAATCAGAGCGCAAACTTTTGGAAAGCTCTGTGATGGCTTCAATGGCTTCAAGAGCACTTTGTTCAGGCAATTGATCAAAGTAAAGTTGGAAGGAATTCCACCACGCACGCCCCGACCATGCTGGTGTAAAGCATGCTGTAATCTGAAGCCATGAAAGCCCTCTCTCAATAGCCGCTAAAGAACCGCGAATATTTTGCCATTGGAGCCCTTGGTCAATCAAATCATAAGGATTAGAAAAATATGGGCTTAATTCTTGTAAGCCATATTCGTCGATCAAGTAAGGCAACCATGAAGGAGGACGCGTGATAAATTTTATACGGGGGATTTCTTCGAGAGTATTTTTGACCTGCGGATCAAATGCCATTGCTTCTGCTAAACAGCGTTCAAACAAGCTTGAATTTTGCGGTAAAAGTGAGGAAATCATCAATAAGCATCCCCCCGTTTAGACAAGACAATCTCCCCTAAAGCCACCGCCTCATCAGGTGCGACCACAATATCTGCTAAGGGCTGTGTTAAAATCACATGGTGGACACCTTCAACCATCAAGCGGCTTATCATCCAACTTAAAGACAGATCACGCCCAAGCCTTTGCGCGCGTGCCCATTCCGTTTGCAAATTGTTCACGGCCTTTTCCAAAACAAGGGGACCTTCATTTGGCAACAACCAGAGATCAGCATGCACATCGATAATCCGCTGTACAGCACTTTTCACAAGGATATGATCATTGGTCATTTTAACCTGTTTTTCATCAAGGGCTGCTTGTACCTTGGCAATCAAAGCCTCATCGGCAATACCAGAAGGGCTATCGCTAAAAAGCGCGACATGAATAAGCGGGCTTTTCCCCACACGATAAACAAAAGCATCCTTGACACGGATATCGCTTGAGAGAGCAAAATATTGATAACGTGGGACTGTGCCACCTGTAGAATGCCCTTGTCTATTCAAACGAATACGGCGACGCAAACGATCATCATCCTCATCCCAAAGGCGGGAAACCCCATGAAAGTCCCCCAAATGGTCTAAACTTGTCCCACGCGCAAAAGCAAGGAGATTATCCCGCGCAACCTCATTTGCCCGCTGGCGCAACAGCAACTCTTCATAAGCTGCTGCTTGCAATTGAATAACCACGGGATCATAAGCCGTCTTTTCCACATTATAAGGGATATTCTGTGCGGCAAAAAACTTGGTTAAACGGATGATTTTTTGCTCTAAATCTGTGCAACCGGTTCGCGGCAAGGAAAAACCGGCTGTTGAAAAAAATCAAGCTGCCCGCAACTATGCATCTTCATCATTGCACCTCCACCGCTTGCTTTTCCAAATACGCACAAAACCGCGCCCGCGTTTGCCCATCCGCCCTTTGCCACACCCCCAATAATTGGGCAAAAATTCGTTCCTGTTCATTAATTTGCGGGGGCGTATTAATCCCATTGACCAAATCAAAAGCCCGTCGCAAATCCCCTTCAACCTGTTGAAACGCAACCGCCACTTTCCGTTGTGCCAGCGACTCCATCTTCGCCAATTTTAACAATTGTGCCTGATTATCCGCCAAGGCCGTTCCACGCAAAACCGAACGCAACTCCGGTTGTAGATGCTGGGCAATACAGTTAAGACGTTTTACAACATCTTGAGAAAAACCAATGCGGTCCGCCACATGTTTAGAAAAAGGGTAAACTTTACCCAATTGCTCCAAACACCCATCATCTCCGATCAAAGGATAAACTTTACCCTTTGATTTTCTGTCCCCTTCACACCCAGTTTCATTATGTTCTGAAGACCCATCTTTTGGCAAAGGGTCAACTTGACCCTTTGCCACTTTCTCCCCTTCACACGCGATTTTACTGTCATTTGAAGAGGCATTGTCACTGATTTGAGCAATTGGATCAAGTTGATCCAATTGCTCTTTTTTTCTTTTATAGTGGTTACTACCCTCCCCACCACGTTGAATCTCCCCATACTTCTTCTCCCATAATTCGCGGTAAGTCTGGACAAACAAAGCACGGTCAATAACAGACAATTCATTGCGAAACAGATTTTCCGCAACCTCTAATAACGCAGCATTCTCCTTATCCGCTTGCACCACAACCGCATCAATTTCGCGAAAGCCCAAAAGCGCAGCTGCCCGTAATCGGTGCGCACCAGCAATAAGCGTATAATTGCCCTCCTTGGCATTGGGCGTATGGCGCACGGTAATCGGGTTCATCAATCCTTCTCGCGCTATCGATTGCGCAAGAGCCTTAGCATGCTCATCATCCACAGGGCGAATACGCTCCGGCACAACAATCACATCAAGAGAAAGTCTTTGAAACTGTGCCATCACCCCGCCGCCTTTCTCATTTCTTTAAAAAACAAATCCATCGCACGACACACCCATCTTCGATAAGCTCTAGCAAAAACAGGCTCGTCCAAACGACGATTAATCGTACGCAAAGAGCGAGCAACAGCAGTGCGTTCACGCTCTTGCATAGCAACAAGACGCCGCCGCGGTATCTCAAACTGATAATGCAAAATATGAATCACAATCTGCCGTGCTAATGCCGCATCAAACAAACCATGCGGCGGATCAATAATATACCGGATTGGAAGATGCCTAAAGCCTCCATTTACCGCTTTAAAACAACAAGCAAGCATTGCTTCTATCCGTTCAACTTCTGAATAAGGATTGACGATTTCCCTCTTTGCCTCTGGGGTCCATAAATTACAAGCTGCAACCATAACACCCCCCTCTAAAGAGAACCTGCTTACCATCTAAGCGCCAAAACAAACCCATCCAAACGGCCGTTTGACCATGCAACTCTCTGCAATTTATCTTGCCTATTTCGTATTGATGTTTAGACATTGATAACTCTTTTTATCTTATGATATTTAAATTCATGGGAAATGCGTAAACACACGCACAACCTTGCAACAAAGTTCAAGCGGCATTACCGCGCAATGTGGAATGTGCACTCAAATCCGTATTGGCATGTTTTGCTGCTTTAAAAATGCGACGGTTCGTTTTAGGGTAGCGGTCGCTAAAAACCTGCTCGACGGGCAAGCCGATAAAATCGGCAATGGCACGTTCGGCTTTTTCATTGGGCCGTGTCCAAATGTTTTTGACACTGGATGACGGGATTTGATAAACTTTCGTGAGTTCCGCCAAGGTCATGTTACGGCGGCGTAGCTCAGCTAAAATACTATGGCGATCCCATGTTTGTGTGATAGTCATAACTTTCGCTCCTGCTTGAAACGGATGCCGCAACCATCCGTCTTTTGTCGGGTTCTTTGTGTAATAACTGTCTTTTTTAACAGACAGTAATATGAGGTATATCTACAAATGGGAATATAGTCAACCCCATTTGTAAGTATTTATAATATGACACGACAAAAAAATGAGCCAAAAACCGCATTAGCAAAACGACTCACAGAAGTTAGAAAGCTTGTGGGCTTATCTCGTGATATATTTTCTCTTAAAATTGGTATTAGTATTCAAGGGCTTGGGAATTACGAACGTGGTGATAGAACTCCAGACGCAACCGTTTTATCATCATACAAAGAAAAATTTGGAGTAAACCTGAATTGGCTTTTGACTGGTGAAGATGCAATGTTTATAGACATGACGTTAACTCGGTCTTTCAATATCTCTCCACCTACCATCCCTACTGGGCTGATGAAAAAGCTCGGTCGCATAGCTTATACAACCTATCGCGACGCAAAAATAAAACTCCCCCCTGAAGATATAGCGGAATTAGCGGCAGAGCTTTATAGAAAGTTGCAAGAGCTTGTTCAAAACATCAATGACCCAGAAGAAGTCGAACTTACTTTTCCTCTTCTAAAGTTGCACTTAAAGCGACAAATTGAAGCTGAAAAAGCACATCTAACAACCACACAAAATACGGCTTAATGTCCCTTTAAAATAAAAAATCAATATGAAAATCTTTTTACATTAGAAAAACAATATAATTATTTGATTTATAAAATTATATTGCCTCTAAAAAGAGATAATCACCAATAGGTGAAAATCTTTTTTGCTTTTTTGATCATTTTTGGCTGATTTTGAAGGTAATTACATTTTTTGCTTCATTTTTTTCAAAGGGTCTTCAAAGCCGGTTTTCTGGGCTTTCACAGACTTTTTTAAATTCTTCAAAGGATTTTCAAAGACCTTTTAAAGGATTTTCTTATTTTTAGTGCAAAATTCTAATTTTTGGCATTTTTCGTTCTTTTTGCCATTTTCAGGTGTCAAAATCTCTTTTGACAAAACACGCATTTAAAGTGAAAAATATGCGTAAAAACAACAAATTATCACGTATTCCTACCTAATCCCACCTCTTCCCACTTACTGCAAAACATACTGTCAAACTACAACTGCTTTAATCATGAAAAAGAAATACAAATTAACTGATGAAACAATTTAAAGTTGATGGCCGTACTCTTTACCATATTATGGCAATTAGAGATTTTGGGGATGTTAAGGCAGGGGATTTTGGCAACTATATACAGCACGAAGACAACTCATCCCTCGTAGGAAAGTGTTGGGTTAAGCATACAGTCAAGGTTTATGGAAATGCATGGGTTTATAGCTGTAACCATATTTTGGGCAAAAAAAGCTTCTAGAAAAAGACTCCTTGGCTATAAAGAAAAGAATGAAGATTTAACAAAATACAACAATCCTTTTTAACAATACAACCGAACCTTTTAAAACAAGCATGCTTTACACCACGAGTAAATCGCACTTCCAATGAAGAGCTTAACGAGAATAAAACTCAACAACCAAATTGGGCTCCATTTGCACAGCATAAGGAACATCTGCAAAAGCAGGAACACGTGTAAACGTTGCTTTCATCTGATTATGATCTGCTTCAATATATTCGGGTACATCACGCTCAGCTAACTGAATAGATTCCAAGACCAAAACAAGTTTCTTTGATTTTTCACGAACTTCAATAGCATCACCCGGTTTACAACGATATGATTGAATATTGGTGCGTCGCCCATTTACATTAACATGACCATGATTGATAAACTGACGAGAAGCAAAAATTGTAGGTACAAATTTTGCACGGTAAATAACAGCATCCAAACGCGATTCTAAAAGTCCGATAAGATTTTCACCAGTATCACCACGACGACGTGCAGCTTCTTCATAAGTTTTACGGAACTGCTTTTCTGAGATATCACCGTAAAAACCTTTTAATTTCTGTTTAGCACGTAATTGCACACCATAGTCGGAAAGCTTCCCTTTACGACGTTGCCCATGTTGACCTGGACCATAATCACGACGATTTACAGGAGATTTCGGACGCCCCCAAATGTTTTCACCCATACGGCGGTCAATTTTATACTTTGTTGTTTCGCGTTTACTCATCGCATTTCCTTTTAAAATAGAACACAAAATCTTACAGTAAGACCTTAAGGAAACGCGCCCTCCTCTGCCTTTAAATCGAAAGACTGACAGGACATCTTAACATATTAATATGCAAAGTCATCCACGGGACACGTCAATTAACACCATTTCCCCGAAAGAAAAAGCTAGGAAGACTTTATTGATATCAACGCACAAAGTCAACTCCTTTCATAATATCTAAGTTAAATCCTTTTAACAAACCTTCTGTTGAAGAAGTTATATTTTGCGATGTAAATAACGCAAAATCTTTATGTTTTTTTATGCTTTCAGGATGCATTTTTTCCGGTAATAATGATCTTGTGTGTTTGGCTATAGCTTTTGCTGGATCAATCCATTCAACGGGCCATAAAGCTTGTTTACGAAAAAAATCAATCAAAAAAGGGTAATGTGTACAAGCTAAAACAATAATATCCGTATATTTACCATCTTTTTCAACAAAGCAGGGAAGAATCTCATAACGTAACTCTTCCAAGTCGATAGATTTTCCTCGTAAATAACCTTCAGCAAATCCAGCAAGTTTTTCACTTCCAACAAGCTTAACATCACATTGAAGAGCAAAAGTATTGACTAATTCATATGTATAAGCACGTTTGACTGTTCCAGGAGTTGCTAATACGGAAATAAAACCAGATTTTGTTTTTTCAGCGGCTAACTTAATTGCAGGAACTGTGCCTACAAAAAGGATATGGGAAAATTTCTTCCGTAAATCTGTCATCATAAGTGTAGAAACAGTATTACAAGCGATTACACATAAGGCAGGATTATAAAGCGTTAAAAGATTTGTAAAAACCTTGAAAATACGTTTTTTAAGACGATCTTCTTCCCAGCTTCCATAAGGAAACCCCATATCGTCAGCAACATAAATAAGCTGCCTTTCAGGAATAAGAAAGCGCACTTCTCTCAACACTGTTAAACCGCCAATGCCACTATCAAAAAAAAGAATAGGCCGATCATCCATTAATTTTTACACTTGTTTTTAATTTTTTACGTTCACGATTTACAGGCACACCACTTCCTCGCGGAAATTGAGGTGAAAAATGATCCAATGAAGATACAATTCCTCTTAGCAAACGAACTTCAGATTCGCTAAAATTAGCGCGCGTAAAAACAGAGCGCAAATTTGCGAGCATTACCTCTTTGCGTTCTTGAGGTCTAAAATATCCACGGATATCTAAAGCATCTTCTAACTGAGATAAAAAACCATGAAAGGTTGCTTTATTTGCTGGCTCCATCTCTGCTGCACGAAAAGCCGTATCATTCATATTTTCTAAACCTGATTTCATCCATTCATAAGACATAAGCAAAACCGCTTGTGCGATATTAAGGGATGCAAAAGCAGGATTAACCGGAAAAGTAATAATTTCATCAACAAGACTTATTTCAACATTTTCTAGTCCCCATCTTTCTCTTCCAAATAAAATACCGGTTCTCTGTCCAATGTTTTCGCGCTGACGTAGTATAATCGCTGCTTCAACAGCACTTTTTACAGTTTTAAAACCACATCTTTCTCGTGCTGTTGTAGCAAAAACATAATGTAAATCTGCAATTGCATCATGCAAGGTATCAAAAATGACTGTGTCATTAATGACATGATCTGCTTTACTCGCAGCAGCTATGGCTTTCTCATTTGGAAATGTTTCCCGAGGTTTAACCAATCGAAGCTTAGAGAGCCCAAAATTTGCCATCGCCCTTGCTACCATACCAATATTTTCAGGCAGTTGCGGTTCGAGTAAAATAATAATTGGACCATTTGTTAAATTTTTACGATTCTTATTGGTTCCAGCCATCAAGTTTTCCTAATTTCATATATTGTGTTCCTATAGTTGTTTTTTGAAAACAGTCTTCCTAAGAAAATATTCCCCCAATAATTTTTTAATAACAACTTAATATCAATACTGTCTTTTTATTCAGATTCTATTGTGAAGTAATAACTTAAAAATTAACAATGCATTATAAAAAAATAAACTCTTCTTCTTAATTACTTAAACTAGTTTTATGAATTGTCTTAACATTTTTTGTGCATTAAGAATGCCTTATTGAAATCTGCTATAAAACTTATAGATAACTGAGTTGAATTATGAGATCATAAATTCTAAGATAAGGAGTATGCTTTTTATTCCTAAACTTTTTCCTGCAAAACTTATTCGTCGTTATAAACGCTTCCTGGCTGATGTTAAACGAGAAGATCAGCACATCTTTACTGTAGCTGTTCCTAATACAGGATCGATGCTTGGTTTGACAACTCCAAACTCCAATATTTGGCTTTCATATAACAACAACTCCAAGCGAAAATACGCATACCAATTAGAAATTGTTGAAGCAAATAATACTTTAGTTGGGATCAATACGACTGTACCTAACAAACTTGCATTAGAAGCAATTCAAAATGGTTTATTACCGGAATTAAATGGATATAAAACAATTTTGAAGGAACAATGCTATGGTACAAAATCACGCATTGACTTTCTTCTGCGAGATGGCGTCCTCCCTGACTGTTATCTAGAAATTAAAAATGTTCATTTTATGCGCCAAAAAGGATTAGCAGAATTTCCTGATACCATAACAAAACGTGGCACACGTCATCTTGAAGAACTCATAAAAGTCGTGCAACAAGGGAAACGAGCTGCTATGCTTTATGTAATACAACGGGAAGATTGCTCAGCTTTTAAAATCTGTCATGATCTTGATTCAGCTTATGGACGCAAATTTGATTTAGCATTAGAATTAGGGGTAGAGTTTTATGCTGTAAAATGCCACGTAAGTACAGAAGTGATCTTTCCGATTCATCGAGTGACAATAGAAAAAAGTAATGACTGATTATATTGAATATAATAAAATACCCTTAAAATTTAATGGACAAATCCGCATTTTTGATGAGCATGCTTTTGCTAAAATGCGTGAAGTTGGTCGTGTTGCTGCAGAATGCCTTGATGCGCTTATGGATATTATTAAGCCTGGCGTCACGACACAAGAAATTGATGACTTTGTATTTACTTTTGGAGCTGAAAGAGGAGCTCTTCCTGCTGACTTGAATTATCACGGGTACGGACATTCATGCTGCACATCAATCAATCACGTTGTTTGTCATGGTATCCCTAATCAAAGACCCTTACAAGAAGGTGATATTGTTAATGTTGATGTGACCTTTATTCTCGATGGATGGCACGGGGATTCAAGCCGCATGTACCCCGTTGGAAAAATCAGACGCGCAGCAGAACGTCTGCTAGAAATAACACATGAAAGCCTGATGAGAGCGATTGCCGTAGTCAAGCCCGGAGCGACTACAGGTGATATTGGTGCTGCTATACAACACTATGCAGAATCTGAACGGTGCTCAGTTGTGAGAGATTTTTGCGGACATGGAATCGGTCAGCTTTTTCATGATGCGCCCAATATTCTCCATTATGGAAATTCTAGAGAAGGAATAGAACTTAAACAAGGTATGCTGTTTACAATTGAACCAATGATCAACCTTGGAAAACCACAAGTTAAAATTTTGTCTGATGGCTGGACTGCTGTCACACGTGATAAATCTCTTACTGCACAGTATGAACATACAATTGGTGTAACACATGAAGGATGTGAAATTTTTACGCAATCCCTTAAAAATATTTTTTATATTCCAAGTTCAAGTGCCTAAATAAATGTAGAAATATCATGACTAAAAAAATAAATAAAAAGGAAGATATTCAAAATAATCATTTTGCATTAACATCAAGTTCTCTGCTTAACCCAATATCAGAAACAAAAAATGAAAAAAATCAAAACAATTTACAGATACATAAACATTATCAAGGACATCGTGAACGTCTTCGCAAACGCTATTTAAAGTCAAAAGGAAATGCAATTGAAGACTACGAATACCTTGAACTATTACTTTTTCGCACGATTCCCCGCGCAAATACAAAACCAATAGCCAAGAGCTTGATAGCACGATTTGGCTCACTAGCGGATGTATTGGGTGCAGATATTCATCGACTTCAAGAAGTTCAAGGATGTGGCCCAGCGACTGCGATCGATTTAAAAATTATTTCAGATGTTGCTGGACGTCTTGCTCGTGCAGAATTGTTTAAACGTGATATTTTTTCCTCTTGGGATAAAGTATTAGCTTATTGTAAAGCTGTGATGGCACACGAAACACGTGAACAGTTTCGTGTTTTATTTCTTGATAAAAAAAACGGTTTACTTGCTGATGAAGTGCAACAAACAGGAACCATTGATCATACCCCTGTATACCCACGAGAAGTCATTTCTCGCGCTTTAGAATTATCTGCCTCAGGACTTATTTTAGTGCATAACCACCCCTCTGGTGACGCTAAGCCTTCTCAAGCAGATATCACCATGACATATAGATTAAAAGACGCAGCAAATGCATTAGGTATTATTATTCATGACCATTTAATCATCGCACGAAATGAATATACAAGTTTTAAAGTATTAAAACTCATATGAATCTTATGAGACGTGGAAAGATTTCATTCTATTTTCAGAACGAATCAATTGCTTAAATCAATATCTAATATGGCCATCGAAAAATTGTAGGACAGTTCATCCTCATCTTCATCTCGATAAATAATACCTAAAAATTCGTCACCAATATAAACTTCATAAGAATCACTCTTCTTAGGCCGTGCCTTCACTTGCAATGCTGAATTTTGGAATATATTTTTAAAGTAACTATCAAGTTTTTTTATTTCATCAGCATTCACCATACTCTCCTGTCTTTTAGACTCTTAAACTAACGCTTTTATGGCGGATAAAGCACTTCTAAAATTCTGTAAAGATAGTAAAGAATTTCGTTTTTCTTCTACATTACCTATACTCAAAACAGCATTATCTTAACACCTTTAATAAGGAACCTTTACTAAAAAGTCACCCATTATCAAATATATTCGTATAGCTGTAAAAGTAAAAAAACGGTTAGAAAATCTTAAATTTTTAATAAATTCTCTTTTATCCCCAATTTTGATATTTGCACTTATTCTGATAACAATATTGATTGATCATTCAAAAATAAAGTTCTATAAAATGAAGAATTTCTTGGTATTTTCTAACTGCTTCATTTATCAATAAATACTGTTGCATAATAAAAAATAACTCTCTGTAATTTCTTTTACAAAGTACGCTTACTTAATCTCTTAAAAAAAATGCACTGCTAAAAAAGAGTTAATGAAAATTTATTGTTTTTCCTCCCACTCTTTTATAAAAATTCATATCATAATAGCCGAGTTTTTGAATAAGCTTTACAGCTTTTATTTGATATAAAAATAGTGAATATTTTTGCGAACTCTAAAATCTATGAATCACTTTATGTGATAGGATAATGAGAAAGAAAATTAATAACCCCCTCTTTATAAATCCTATCCCCCACAGCAAGCATATGGTCTCGATCAGGAATTACTAATGCTTCACCACTAGGTAATAAAGCTGCTAACAGTTCTGCTTCACCACCAATTTCATCTAATGAACCAACAGCAACAAGTGCTGGTTGTTTTATTTTATAAATCTCAGATGCTGTTAACTCTTGCTTTGATGTAATAATACAAGCGGCGAGAGCACGTCTATCACTTTTAGTGTGATCTGCAAATTTACGAAACATCAAACCACGTGGATTGGTAATCGTGGAAAGATCTTCTGCTAAAAGAGCCTCAGCGACAGGTTGCCAATTTCCTGCTCCTGTCACCATACCAATCCCTAAACCGCCAAAAATAACACTGTGTACATATGTTGGATACAAAAGAGCCATAAATGCGCTAACTCGAGCTCCCATAGAATATCCCATAACATGTGCTTTGGGTATTTCTAAATGCTGCAATAATTTCATGGCATCGCCTGCCATAGCTTGAGGTGTATAAAAGCAAGGATCGTAACTTTTAACCGAATCCCCATGTCCGCGATTATCAAGAGCAATCACACGATACCCGGCTTCCGTAAGCGTACGAAACCAACCTGTTGCATACCAATTCACACGTGCGGAGGATGCAAAGCCATGAATTAATAAAATAGGCGCTCCCTGGCCTTCTTCTCGATAAGCAAATCGCAAACCATCATATTCGAAAAAACAAATATCTTCCACTGTCATTTTGTATGATCCTCACACTTTCCACAAATAGCGGGATGGAAAACACGTTGTCCCTTCTCTATTTGTTTTTCAGAAACTTCACCAGCATTAACCTCAAGTGCAAAAGCAGCAGGAACTTTTGATGAAATAACATTTGTTGAAAATGGGGTCGTTTTTTCAACAATCGACACAATAACCCCATCAGCATTTAAGAAAATCATATCTAGAGGCAAAGGTGTATTTGCCATCCACATCAAAAATTCTTGTTTATCCTCTAACGGATTATTTCCCTGCTGTTTAAAGAGCATTGCGCGATCACGTGGAAAATGAGTACGATACATTAAACCAGCAACCCCCTGAGACTGCGTAAAAGCAAGCTCTACTTTGTAAAAGACCATCCTTTGCTTTGTTTGTATTTTTAAAGGAATTGGATGAACAGGAATCTTTATAGGTTTTTTTGCTAAAGTTATACTCCCTCCTAATATGGAAAACAGCGAAAATATAACGATGGATCCTCTTCTAAAAAGCTTTAACATTTTTATCTCCACAGCAAACAATCCGCTAACTTTGTTTTACAAAACAAGAATATAAGGATTGATCTTCTTATCGCACACAATGCAATATCTAAAATTGTCTAAATTTGATTTATAGCTTCATAGATACTGATTTTTTGCTCATTTGATTTTGCACTGCTTACGGACAACCTTGTCTCACTTTAAAAGAGCAAGAGAGACATATGGCTTCAGTAGTGGAATTTAATGTGTAGCAAAGGGAACTCCTATATCTGGATAGATTTCTGCCGTCATTAAGCCTTTTTCCCCTTTACCAAAACGCACAAGGACAACTTGACCAGAACGAAGCTCTGCTAAACCAAAACGACGCAATGTTTCCATATGAATAAAGATGTCTTCTGTTCCTTGCCCACGGCTAAGAAAACCAAACCCTTTATCACGATTAAACCATTTAACAATGGCACGCTCCAAGCCACTTTCTGGAGTCACAACAACATGTGTACGCGCTGGAATTTCTGATGGATGAACCGCTGAAGAACAATCTATAGACTTTACCTGAACGCACTTCAACCCGCGCTCAGTTTTTTCCACCGCACAGACGACTTTAGCACCTTCTAAAGCTGTTTGGAAACCGTCCCTCCGCATAACAGTAACATGCAATAATATATCGGGAAAATTAGGCAAATCAGGTACAATAAATCCATAGCCCTTACTACCATCAAACCACTTAATGACACCACTAATTTCAATAATTTCACCACAAGAACCTATACTGTCCTCAGATAGGGAACAATCTTTTAATGTATCTTTCCTCGTCATAATAAAAAGTGATCCTGTAGCTCTAAGTTATACGATATTGATTCTCTATGCTTTAAGTAAACATTGCTCTTGCATTACCACGCAAGTCCTAAGAATAAGATTTCCCCATATTGTCGTACCTCTAGATGTTAATTCAAAATGAATATTCGCAAAAGTATTTGATCGTACGCTTTACACATCTTACAATAAGCAGCCTAGAAAAAAATAATACAAAATATTTTTACACAGTAATATTTTTATAAATGTGTAACTTGCATGATGAAAAAGTTCAAGATAAGGTGCAAGAACCGCAACCAATTCAAGGAAAGTGCGCAATGCAATTGAAGAAAATCCTCACGAGCCTCGCAGCTATCATGGCACTTGTAACGAATGTCTATGCAAACGAACCTATTAAAATTGGTGTTTACCTTCCATTAAGTGGTCAAAATGCATTTGGGGGACAACTTGAAATCAAAGGTGTAGAATTAGCACATAAGCAAGTTCCACAAATATTGGGACGCAAAGTGGAGCTTATTGTTATTGACAATAAATCTGATAAAGTAGAAGCAGCTAATGCTGTTATGCGTTTAACTGCCAGTGAAAAAGTTAGTGGAATCATTGGGAGTTATGGCTCTTCGCTCTCGTTGGCTGGTGGAGAAATATCCGAAAAAGCAAAGACTCCAACCATTGCAACTTCCTCAACAAATCCGCTTGTTACACAAGGTAAAAAATATTACTTCCGTGCTTGTTTTATTGATTCCTACCAAGGAATCGGAATTGCAACTTATGTACGTCAAACTTTACATGCAAAAAAAGCGGCTATTCTCAAAGATATATCAAGCGATTATGCGATTGGGCTTGCCAGTTATTTTGCACGTGCTTTCAAAAAACTAGGTGGTGAGGTTATCTCGAATTTAAACTACAATTCTGGAGATCAGGATTTTTCAGCTGTTCTTACACAAATTATAGCGCAAAAACCTGATGTCTTATTTATTCCATCTTACTTTTCTGAAGGTGCTATTATTATGAAGCAAGCGCGCGAACTAGGTGCAAAGTTCCGCATTATGGGTGGAGATGCTATGGATAATCCAGAAACCATCACAATTGCAGGAGAAGCTGCAGAAGGTTTCTTACATACAACACTTCCCTATAGTGAAGACATGCCAAATATGTCAACAGCTGCACAAGAGTTTACAAATAAATGGAGAGAGGCTTATCCTGATAAAGAACCAAATATCAATTCCGTTTTAGGATACACCAGTTATCTGATGTTTATGAAAGCTATTGAAAATGCTGGTAGTGATGATCGTGAGAAAATTACTCTAGAACTTAGCAAACTAAAAGATTTTCAAACGCCTTTTGGTGATATGTCTATGGATGAAAATCATAATCCTGAGATTCCTATTGGTATAATTGAAATAAAAGGTGGAAAACGTGTCTATTTAGATGAAGTCAAACCTGCTTTTTAAAAAGTGAGCAATTTTTCTAGTCAAAATTCGAGAAATAGTTGAGGATTTTTCCTCAAATAAAATTTGGTGGTTTCTTTTTTAATATCCTGTATGAATTAACAAATGTGGAAGGATGAGAGATGAGCACTGAAATGTTCATCCAGTATTTTTTTAATGCACTGGCATTGGGATCTCTTTATGGACTTATCGCTATTGGTTACACCATGGTGTATGGTATATTGAGACTGATTAATTTTGCTCACGGTGATATTTTTATGCTAGGAGCATATTTCGTTTTCTTTTCTACAATTAGCTTTATGCCTGCTTGGGCTGCGATTCTTCTTTTGCTGCTAGCAGTCCTTATTTATTATGCAGTGTTTATAGGATTCAAAAAGTATCCTTCAACTTTTTGGAGTGGTGTTTTTTTAATCCTCGTTTTAGGATTTCTTTATTATTTTAAAATTGCACCTCAAGACTTTGCACCAATTTGGATATTGGCCTTGTGTTTTTCCATTTTTATCACAAGCGCGGTGGGTATTACTGTTGATCAATTCGCTTATAGACCTTTGCGCCATGCTCCTCGTATCTCAGCACTTATCGGCGCAATAGGTGTTTCCTTTTTTATTGAAAATCTCGCTACTGTGCTCTTCAGTGGTGTCCCTAAAGGTGTAAAACAACCAGATTTTCTTGTAACGCCATTTCTATGGCATTTAGAATCAGGAGCAAGTGGAATCATTAGGATTGCTCCAATGTCTCTGATTGTTCCTACTGTCTCATTTATTCTCATTATCTCTCTGTTATGGATTATCCATAAAACAAAACCTGGTCTTGCTATGCGTGCAATTTCACATGATATTGAAACAACGCGTTTGATGGGGGTTTCTGTCAATAAAGTTATTGCATTTACATTTGGCATAGGTTCAGCACTTGCTGCTATTGCGGGGATTATGTGGTCGTTACGCTATCCTCAAATTCATCCTTATATGGGTGTTCTTCCTGGACTTAAAGCCTTTATCGCTGCCGTTATTGGAGGTATTGGCTCTATTCCAGGGGCGATGTTGGGAGGATTATTACTCGGATTTATTGAAATTATGATTATTGCATTCTTTCCCACACTATCTGGATATCGAGATGCTTTCGCTTTTGTTTTATTGATTCTGATTTTATTGATAATGCCTACCGGATTAATGGGCAAGAAAAGTCAGGAGAAAATCTAATGGTAAAATCAGTTGCAAACTTTCTATCCTGTATCAGTATCTTAATTCTTATTGGTTTTTTATTTTATGCAGATCACCATTTTAATGATTATACACTGCGTATCATCAATCTTATTGCTATTAATGCGATATTGGCAATTTCGCTTAATTTGATTTACGGTTTTACCGGTATGTTTTCTCTAGGGCATGCTGGCTTCATGGCCATTGGTGCTTATGTATGTGCGATTTTACTTCTTTCTCCTGAACAAAAAGAAATGATGTGGATTCTTGACCCTATCGCTGAACCATTACATCATCTACAATTCCCTTTTTTTATTGCCGTTGTTGTCAGTGGTTTGTCTGCTGCAGTTGTTGGTTTATTGATTGCTCTTCCCGTATTGCGCCTCGGTGGTGATTATCTTGGAATTGCAACATTGGGTTTTGCAGAAATTATTCGTATTGTTATTACCAATGCCTCATCCATAACAAACGGCTCTTTAGGAATTAAAGGAATCCCCCAAAATGCGACATTATGGTGGAACTATGGTTGGTTAGCCTTTACAGTTCTCTTTATTACTCTCTTACTACGAAGCAATACTGGTAATGTACTACGTGCTATTCGTGATGATGAGATCGCCGCAAAAACAATGGGAGTTAACGCTTTTTTCTACCGGAGCTTTTCCTTTACTGTGGGTGCATTTTTTGCAGGTATAGGAGGAGCATTAATGGCTGCCCTTATTTCAACGATTGATCCAAAAATGTTTAATTTCTTACTAACATTCAATATTTTAATGATTGTTGTTACTGGTGGACTTGGTTCAATTACAGGAAGCATTATTGGCAGTATTATTATTACCGTCATGCTTGAATGGCTTCGCATTATTGAAAGTCCTTTTGATTTAGGTTTTATACATATTCCAGAGACACCTGGGCTTCGTATGGTTGTTTTTTCTCTTTTATTGCTCGTCATTATTTTATTTTGGAGAAAAGGGTTGTTGGGACAACATGAATTTTCATGGAATGGGATTTATAGCTTTTTAACACGCAAGAAACTCTCTAATACTGAGGGAAAGCTATGAACAATACTATCCTTTCACTTAATAATATCGTAATGCGTTTTGGCGGCTTGGTTGCGGTAAATAATATTAATATGGCAATCAAACGAGGAACAATTACTGGATTAATTGGTCCAAATGGAGCAGGAAAAACGACTGTTTTTAATATGATTTCTGGGTTTTATGCACCCACAAGTGGAACGATTCTTTTTGATGGTAAAAAAGTTTTTTCTGGAGCTCCTCCTTATATTATCTGCAGACACCATATTGCGCGAACATTTCAAAATATTCGTCTTTTTTCAGGATTGACGGTTTTGCAAAATGTTATGGTAGGAGCGCATGTTCGACAAAAATATCCATGGTTTTCTTCAGCGCTGTTTTTTCCAAAAGCAATGAAAGAGAAAAAAGAAGTTCATAAAAATTCAATGGAGCTTCTTGAACGATTACAGCTTGATCATCTTGCCAATCAATCAGCAATGACCCTGCCCTATGGTGTACAACGACGTCTAGAAATTGCACGCGCGTTGGCAACAAAGCCAAAATTGTTGCTTCTTGATGAACCTGCTGCTGGTATGAATCCACAAGAAAGTGAGGATCTTAGAAAATTTATAGCAAAAGTGCAGAAAGACTTTGATCTTACGATTCTCCTTATAGAACACGATATGAAGGTTGTTATGGGACTTTGCCAATATATTTTGGTGATGGAATATGGATGTTGTATTGCCAATGGCACACCAGATGAAGTGCGTAACGACCCTAAAGTTATTGAAGCTTATCTCGGCGGAGATGTTTATGGATATTCTTAAAATCAAAAATCTTCATGTTCATTATGGGGCCATTAAAGCTATCCAGAACCTTTCTATGTCTATAAAAAAGGCAAGTATAGTAACTTTAATCGGCGCCAATGGAGCTGGAAAAAGTAGCATTGTACGCTCTATTGCAGGACTTAACCGGTCTGTTTATGGGGAAATTACCTATAAAGGCGAATCAATTATTAAAAAATCACCAGAAAAAATTTTACGATTAGGAATTGCTCTTAGTCCTGAAGGGCGGCGCATTATGCCCCACCTCACTGTTTTAGAGAATCTACACCTAGGCGCTTATATTCGCCATGATAAGATAGGAATTGCTCGTGATATTGAATGGGTCTTTGATCTCTTTCCGCGTCTACGTGAAAGAGCAAAACAATTAGGAGGTACAATGTCTGGTGGTGAGCAACAAATGCTTGCGGTGGGTCGTGCTCTCATGAGTAATCCGGATATGGTAATCTTAGATGAGCCCTCCCTAGGTTTAGCTCCCCTCCTTGTAAAAGAACTTTTTTCGATTATTCAAAAAATTAATGATATGGGAAAAACCATTCTTCTTATTGAGCAAAACGCATTTGCTGCACTGTCTATTGCTGACTATGCTTATATTCTAGAGGTCGGACATGTCCTCTTTCATGGTGAAGGTAAAACTATGCTTTTTGATCCACGTGTTAAAGAAGCATATCTTGGCGGATGAAAACTGTACAGCCTTTAAAAACTAAAAGAATCCCTTCTCAAAAATCTTCTTGATTGAAGAAAATAACGCTTTTTTATAAAGTTTCTTTCATAAAGTTCTGAGCTTTTTATAGCCACCACTTCTTTGCGCTAAACATGCCTGCTGCTTGTTCTATAATATGTGCTATCTGAAAAATAACTTCTTCTGTAAAAGGCTTACCAATTAATTGTAATCCAAGTGGTAAACCATTTGATGAGAGACCAGCAGGAACAGAGATTCCTGGTAAACCAGCCATATTAACGGGTACAGTAAAAATATCATTGAGATACATTGCTACAGTATCATTTTTTATTTTTTCATCAGCAATTCCAAAAGCAGGTGTTGGCGTTGCTGGTGTGAGGATAGCATCAACGCCGGAAGCAAAACATTGATCAAAATCATACTTTACCAATGTTCGCACTTTTTGAGCTCTTAAATAATAAGCATCATAATAACCTGATGAGAGAACATAAGTACCAATCAAAATACGACGTTTTACTTCATCACCAAAACCAGCTGAACGAGTATTCTCATACATTTCAATAACATCTTTTCCTGGTATACGCAGACCAAAACGAACACCGTCATAGCGTGCCAAATTAGAAGATGCTTCTGCAGGAGCGACAATATAGTAAGCAGGCAAAGCATATTTTGTATGGGGTAATGAAATATCGCTTATTTCAGCACCGGCTTCTTTTAGCCAATTTATTCCTTTTTGCCAAAGATCAATAATTTCAGAAGACATTCCTTCCATATGGTATTCTTTCGGAATACCAATTTTTATTCCTTTAATTGATTGGCCAAGATAGTTTTCATAATCAGGGACTGGTAAATTAACAGAAGTAGAATCTTTTTCATCAAAAGAAGCCATTGATTTAAGCAAAATGGCACAATCACGCACATCCCGCCCGATAGGTCCGGCCTGATCAAGTGATGAAGCAAAAGCGATGATTCCCCACCGTGAACAACGTCCATAAGTTGGTTTAATTCCTACCGTTCCCGTAAATGCTGCTGGCTGACGTATTGAACCGCCTGTATCTGTTGCTGTTGCACCAGCACAAATGCGCGCAGCAACAGCGGCTGCAGAACCACCTGAAGAACCACCAGGTACGAGCTTTTCATCGGAACCATTTTTTCTCCATGGACTAATAACTGGACCATAATATGACGTCTCATTAGAAGACCCCATAGCAAACTCATCCATATTAAGCTTGCCTAACATAACAGCTCCATCCTGCCATAAATTAGCAGTCACCGTTGATTCATAATGCGGTTTAAAACCATCAAGAATATGTGAACAAGCTTGAGTATGAACTCCGTGTGTAGCAAAAAGATCCTTAATTCCTAACGGAATTCCTTCTAAATTTCTTCCCTGACCTTTAGTCAAACGGCATTCTGATTCAACAGCCATTTTTCTCGCTTGTTCTGCGGTTATTGCCACATAAGCATTCAAAGTCGGATTAGCCAATTCAACCGCTTTTAAATAAGCTTCTGTTAATTCCGTTGCTTTGAATTCTTTCTTTATGAGAGAATCACGGGCTTGTGCAATTGTTAAAGTTGTTAGATCAGTCATCATTGGTTCTCAAGTTTTTAAAATACAAAAATTACTCAACAATTTTTGAAACAAGAAAGAAATTTTCTTCTGTAACAGGTGCATTTGCTACGATATCTGCCGCTATATCACCATCTGTGACATCATCTTCACGCATTTGTAAAGCCATTGGCATTACGGAGGTTAATGCTTCAACACTGCTGACATCGATATCATTTAATTGTTTTACAAAACCTAAAATGACATTGAGTTCTTTTGTCATACGTTCTGTTTCATCGTCATGGACAGCAATACGCGCCAAGTGCGCCACCCGCTTGACTGTTTCTTGATCAACAGACATACTACGCCTTTCTGCTTTTTTATTTTTACATTCACTTATTGGCTATACAAGGCTGCGTCTACAAGTGCAAGAATATTGATAACCTGAAATACGAAAAGGCTTAAATTATAAACCATATGGCTATTATTAATATCAATGAAGTTATGACACATCTTTTACCTGGACAAGTAATAGCAGGTTTAGATTTGGGCACAAAAACGATTGGAATTGCAGTTTCTGATATGGGGCTCACTCTTTCAAATCCGCGTCCTGTCATTCAACGAAAAAAAATGATGGAAGATGCACACGCCCTTATAAAAATTTTTGATCGTGAAAATGTGGGGATTATTATCATTGGGCTACCTCTTAATATGAATGGAAGTTGTGGCCCTCGTGCTCAAGCAACCAAAACTTTTGTCAGTAATATGAAAGCATATACAAAAATTCCTTTTGTTTTATGGGACGAGCGCTTATCAACAATTGCCGCAGAACGTTCCCTTCTAGAAATGGATGTATCGCGCGCTAAAAGAGCAGCTAAAATTGATTCGGCTGCTGCTGCTTTTATATTGCAAGGTGCGCTCGACAGAATTCAAGGCCTTCATCATATGGAAGGATAGAGGACATTTAACAAATGTCCTGCATTATATCGTGCAATAAGCATTCCATAGGAAGATCTCCATTGTCCCCCAAGGCGGCTTTCCATATAAGCATTCGCTACATGTTCTATGTCTATAGAACGTAACGATGCGGCTGCAGTTGCATACGCTACTTGTTCAACAAAAAATCTTCCTGCTCCCTCATTTTCCGATGCCATCTCTACAGCAGATTTAATAATTTCAATTGCCCGTGGTCCCGCTGGTCCAATATCAACAGCAATTTTTTCTAACAATTTCTGAAATAATCCCGGTGCTTTTTCAGCGATGAGAATTGCATCCTTTACCAATTGATTCGCAGAACTATTTCTCACAATTCGTGCCGGACTATTGCACAACATTTGCGATAATGGATTGCCTTCTACAAAACTTCCTATACCAAGCTGTGCAATAATCTCACCAATAATAGGTATGACGAGTTGACTGACATGATAAGCAATAATAGGTGCCATAATCCGTGCAAAAGCTGCTTCAGAGCGATCATTTGCTGCATTATCAAATGCTCGCGCTAAACGTAAAACCAATGCTTGTGCAGCAGCAATATCCAGTGCAATATCTGCAAAAATACGTTCTGTTAGGGGTGGTAAAGGTTGATCTGGTGCTTTTTGCCGAAAAAAATCGATACCAAATTGAAGTGCAGCGCGCAAAACACCAGCTGATATGACGGACTGATCAAAACGCATCATCGTTTCGATATCCTTAATAGCTTTAAGCCCCTCCCCTACATTTCCTAAAAGCCAACCATAACAGCCCTGAAAATCAACAACACCCTCTGGAGTTAAAGATTCTCCGGAATGCTGTAACAAATGACGAATTGATATGGTACCATTTAACGCTCCATTTTCTTGTATACGTGGAACTAAAAAGCAGCTTAGATGACCGTCTAACTCTGCACTCACAAGATATCCATCAACGATAGGATTAATAACATTCGTTTTTGTAACATTTAAACGATACAGATCACGCCCAACTTTTTCATCAAAAGAAATTTTTTTAACAGTTGGAAAATTGAAAGCGTATTTTTCGTATCGTGCAACATCATCAAAAGCACAAGTGAGTGAAGCCGCCCCTTTTCTATTAACAGGTTTAGACGATAAATCATATTGTCGTGATAAAAGCATATTTTGCCATTTACTAAAGAGATCAACATCACTAATTAAAACTGCAAGAGTCGCACTTGAGATAATAACCTCATTCAAATGTCCTGTTTCTAAACCTGCAGATAAAGCCAAGCGAATAGCACGGGCTTGATATCGTACTCCGTTTTCTGAAGTGGTATTTTCCCAAAGTGAAGTGACTAAACCAACTTGCCTAGAATATTGCTGAAGAGTTTGATAAGAGGAATGTATCTCTAGCTTTTCTATTGGTTGTCCCCATTCGTCATTATAACGCAAAATTGGTCGATAACGATTTGCCAAAGAGGAAAGTTCCCATGCTTCATGGCTCGCTACAAAATCTCCTATTTCTTCAAAACTTGCTAATAAAAATTTAGGCAAAGTAGAGGCAATACGAAACATAAGCGTATCACTGAGAAAGGCATTTTTTTTGCGGGCATTTTGCACAGATATAGTATTCATAGGCATATTCCTATTTATTCAAATCATTCACACATAGACTATTTGTCATTTTGCAGTTAAAAAACATTTATTATATTCAAACAAATACTTTTTTAATGTGTTTAGAGAGAGATAGAAAAGAATGCTATGACTCAAAATACTTTTTTTCCCTTTTTTCCCCATCAACATCTTTTAGGCATCAAAAATTTAAATGTAGAAGACCTCATTATATTACTGGATCGTGCAGATGCAAATGTTAACCTCTCTCAAAAAATTGATACAATAAAATCTACATTATGTGGACGTACTCAAATTAATCTTTTCTTTGAGGCCTCCACACGCACACAATCTTCTTTTGAATTAGCTGGCAAACGGTTAGGGGCAAACGTGATGAGTATGGCCATTGGCAATTCATCTGTAAAAAAAGGAGAAACATTGATTGATACAGCAGAAACCCTCAATGCGATGAAACCAGATATTCTTGTCATTCGCCATAGGAGTGCTGGAGCAGTTGCTTTGTTAGCACAAAAAGTGGATTGTTGTGTCATTAATGCTGGTGATGGTGCCCATGAACATCCAACACAAGCTTTATTAGACGCTCTGACGATTAAAAGAACAAAGGGCCGCATTGAAGGACTAACTGTTGCAATTTGCGGAGATATTTTGCACTCACGTGTTGCTCGTTCTAATATCCTCAGTCTCAATGCCTTGGGAGCTCGCGTTCGTGCTGTTGCACCTTCAACACTTCTCCCCACAGGAATAGCTGATATGAGTGTTGAGGTCTTTAACACGATGAAAGAGGGACTTAAAGGTGCTGATGTTATTATGATGCTACGCTTACAACACGAACGTATGAACGGTTCCTTCATTCCATCCATTCGTGAATATTTTCATTATTTTGGCTTACATAAGAAAAATTTAGCCTATGCCAAAAGTGATTGCATTGTTTTGCATCCTGGCCCAATAAACCGCGGTGTAGAAATAGCATCTAACATAGCAGATGGACCACAAAGTATGATCCATAGACAAGTGGAAATGGGAATCGCTGTGCGTATGGCTGTCATGGAGGCTTTATTGGATTCACGCCTTAGAACAAGTGGAGAGAAAAAATGATAAAGCCTATTGTTTTTCAAAATGCTCGTATTATTGATCCTTCACGCACAATGGATGAGATTGGTACTGTTATTGTTGAAAATGGACGAATTACAGCTGCTGGAAAAGAAGCATTGAATCAAGGAACGCCCGAAGGCGCAGAAATTATTAATGCACAAAATAAAGCAATCCTTCCTGGACTTGTTGATGCTCGGGTTTTTATTGGGGAACCAGGAAATGAAAGTTGTGAAACAATAACATCAGCAAGCCAATCTGCAGCAGCAGGTGGTATCACTTCTTTCCTTATGATGCCAGACACAAATCCAATTATCGATAATGTAGCGCTTGTTAAATTTATAACACATACAGTAAAAGAAATGTCATCGGTCAATATTTATCCCGTAGCTGCGATCACTCAAGGTTTTCGGGGACAAGAAATAACCGAATTTGGTTTGTTAAAAGATGCAGGAGCTATTGCTTTTGGTGAAGGAAAAAACACACTGCAAAATTCATCTGTTATGCGACGTGCCATGACTTATGCACGTGATTTTGATGTTCCCTTAATGCATGAAACACAAGATCAAGACCTGACAGGAAAGGGTGTTATGAATGAAGGCCTCTTAGCGAGTTGGCTTGGTCTTGCTGGAATACCTCGGGAAGCAGAAGTTATTCCACTGGAAAGAGATTTGCGTTTGGCTGCATTGACACAAACACGCTATCATGCAGCACAAATATCGACAGCATTATCTGCTGAAGCACTTCGCTTAGGAAAACAACGCAGTGAGAAGATTTCAGCTGGTGTATCCATTAATCACTTGTCTCTTAATGAAAATGACATTGGTGAATATTGCACTTCTTTTCGTCTGATGCCTCCATTGCGTAGAGAAGAAGATCGCATAGCAATGATTGAAGCAATAAAAGATGGAACTGTGGATATTATCGTTTCCTCCCATGATCCTCAGAGTGTTGATACAAAACATTTACCATTTAATGATGCATCCACAGGTGCCATTGGTATGGAGACTTTATTGAGTGCGGCTTTACGCCTTTATCATGATGGAAGCATATCTCTGTTACGATTAACAGAACTTTTATCAACAGCGCCAGCAAAACTCTTTGGCCTTAATGCGGGAACACTTAAACGAGATTCTGATGCGGATCTTATTTTGGTTGATCTTGAGATGCCATGGGTCGTTTCTGCAAAGAAGCTGTATTCACTCTCTCAAAATACACCTTTTGAGAATACACACTTCCAAGGGCGTGTTGTTCAAACTTTCGTTAGAGGACAACCCATTTTTAAACTTGATCAACAAACTTAATGAGATTTTTAATGAATGAAGGTGAAATACTTTTTCAATTTTGTACTTGGTTTGTCTTTCTAATATCCTATCTCATGGGATCAATTCCTTTTGGTTTACTTTTTACACGATTAGCTAAACTTGGTGATGTAAGAAAAATTGGTTCGGGAAATATCGGAGCGACAAATGTTTTACGGACAGGAAATAAAAAAATTGCTGCTCTCACGCTTTTGTGCGATATGTTGAAGGGGACTGTTGTTATTCTTTTTGTAAAATTTTTAAGTGAACCTATAGAAAATAGTATTCTCGTCTCTTTAGCTGGTTTTTTTGCCTTTTTGGGACATCTTTTTCCCATATGGTTAAAATTTAAAGGTGGCAAAGGTGTTGCCACCTATCTTGGTGTGTGCTTAGGAAGCTATTGGCCAGCAGCAATTGTTTTTATTGTTGTATGGATGGGGATTTTTTTGCTTACACGCTATTCTTCATTATCCGCACTCATTGCCGTGGTTATCACTCCGATATTTGTTTTTTACTTTTCCGATTCTTATTTCTGTTTTATGCTGGTTGTAATGAGCCTATTTGCCTATACAAAACATTATGCAAATATTGGTAGATTATTAGTTGGAAAAGAAAGCAAGGTTGGTACACAAAACAGGGATGAATAAAGGAATCTTACTCACTGATCGTCAGCGTCTCAATTGGTTACGGTTGTTGCGGAGTGAAAACATTGGAGCGGTGAGTTTTCGCAATCTCATTGACCATTATAAAACAGCAGAAAATGCTTTAGCGGCGCTTCCTGAACTTAGTAAGAAAGGTGGGCTTTCTGAATCTATTCGCATAACAACGATAGAAGATGCAGAAAAAGAAATACAAGAAGCAGAAAGATTAGGTATCCGGTTTATCGGTGTAGGAGAACCGGATTATCCAGCTTTTCTTAAGGCAACAGAATCTCCACCACCTCTCATTGCCATAAAAGGCAATGTTTCAGTTTTTCAGAAACCTTCTGTTGGTATTGTGGGATCTCGAAATGCATCTGCGGCCGGAAAAAAACTCGCGGCTCAGTTTGCTCATTTTCTTGGTGAGGCTGGTTTTACAACAATTTCTGGACTTGCTCGTGGAATTGATAGCATTGTGCATCAAGCAAGCCTCTTAACAGGCACAGTCGCAGTCATGGCTGGTGGTATTGATCATGTCTATCCCCCTGAAAATAAAAAACTACATGAAGATATTATCATTCATGGAGGAGCAATTATTAGCGAAATGCCTATTGCTTGGAAGCCCCGCGCTATCGACTTTCCAAGAAGAAATCGTATTATTGCTGCTCTCTCACTTGGACTGTTGGTTGTAGAAGCGGCTACACGATCAGGTTCCTTAATCACCGCACGCCAAGCAGCAGAAATGGGACGATTAATTTTTGCCATTCCTGGTTCTCCACTTGATCCAAGATCCATCGGTACAAACAATCTCATAAAAGATGGTGCTCTCCTCACCACCCACCCCTCTGACATCGTAGAAGCACTTACACCATTAGACCCAATTTCTACACATTCCCAACGCGATTTTTTCGAGGAACCCTCCTCTCTACAACTGGAAAAGGATAGCTTGAGTGTATCTGATGAAAAAAACTGTCGCTCCCCTTCTGTTGAGGAAAATGCAGAACGTACGGCGGTTTTTTCTGCTCTTTCGACAACACCAATTGATTTAGACACGCTCAGCACTCATTCAGGTGTTTCACTCCCAAACCTTTACCTTCTGCTGGTAGAGCTCGAGCTTGCAGGAAAGCTTATTCGACACTCTGGTGGTTATGTGTCATTGTTGAATTCGGATCTTCCCCAAGAGCCTCAGCACTATTAATAATGCTTTGTCCTTCTTTAGCAACCATATCCAAAAGCAATGCTAAAAGTGGGCTATGTGCTTGACGGGCCATCTGATTCATTTGTTCTGACATATCTGTAATATATTGGATAACTTTTAAATGATTTATAAACATAATTCTCTATCCTTGAGCATTTCCCCTCCTACTTCTCAATAGATGTTATCTTAGTATTTTGTCGTATGCTTCTGTATTAATAGTATAAATTAAATCGTGTAGTTTTATATAGGGTATGTTTTAATAATAACAATCATAAGTTGTACAATATTAATGTTTTTTATATGGCTAATATTTTTTTATGTGCTCTTAACGAATTGCCATTAGCTATTCCTATGAAAGACGTTTATAAAAAAAATTTTATTTTAATATTCGGGTAAAATTATGGATATCGTTATCGTTGAATCTCCAGCAAAAGCAAAAACAATTAATAAATATCTTGGTTCTCAATATAAAGTCGTCGCATCATTTGGACATGTTCGTGATTTACCAGCAAAAGATGGTTCTGTTCTACCCGATCAAGATTTTTCTATGAAATGGAGTGTCGATTCTGCCGCTGCTAAACGTTTGAATGAAATAGCAAAAGCTGTCAAAGAAGCAGATAGCCTCATTTTAGCAACGGACCCTGATCGTGAGGGGGAAGCAATTTCATGGCACATTCTTGATGTGCTTCGTCAAAAAAAATTTTAAAGGATAAACCTGTTAAACGAGTTGTCTTCAATGCCATCACAAAAAAATCTGTTCTTGATGCCATGAGTAATCCGCGTGATATTGATACCTCACTTGTAGATGCCTACCTTGCACGTCGCGCTCTTGATTATCTCGTCGGTTTTACACTTTCACCTGTTTTGTGGCGTAAACTTCCCGGTGCACGGTCTGCTGGCCGTGTTCAATCCGTGGCTTTGCGTATTATTTGTGATCGAGAATCAGCAATAGAGCATTTTGTCAAAGAAGATTATTGGTCCATTACAACAGACTTAAAAACCATTCGAAATGATATTTTCCAAGCAAGATTAACAATGTTTAATCAAAAAAAGATTGGAAAACTTGATATTCAATCTCAAGAACAAGCAGATCAAATTCGTCTTATGTTGGAGGAAGCAAAATATCGTATCCTCAGTGTTGAAGCAAAGCCTACAAAGAGGAATCCTTCTCCTCCATTTACAACATCTACTTTACAGCAAGCGGCGTCTTCAAAACTAGGATTTTCAGCTTCTCGTACAATGCAAATTGCCCAAAAACTTTATGAGGGTGTTGAAATTAATGGTGAAATGGCCGGACTTATTACTTATATGCGTACCGATGGTGTGCAAATAGCTTCAGAGGCTATTGATGCAGCACGATCAGTGATTCAAGAATCTTTCGGCAGTGATTATATTCCTGAAAAGCCACGTTTTTATTCAACAAAAGCAAAGAATGCTCAAGAAGCACACGAAGCTATTCGCCCAACCGATTTTCAACGAAGTCCTAAACATGTACAAAGTTTTCTCGATAGCGATCAAGCAAAACTCTATGAACTGATATGGAAGCGCGCTATAGCGAGCCAAATGCGTTCTGCTGAAATTGAACGCACAACTGTTGAAATTGAAGCACAACAAGAAGAAAATTGCGCAAATTTACGTGCGACAGGTTCTGTTATTCGTTTTGATGGTTTTATTTCTGTCTACACTGATCAACGAGAAGAAGAAAACGATGAAGAAAATGAAACAACACGTTTGCCGCAAATAAACACTGGCGAAACGCTTACAAAAGAAAAAGTTGAAGTTGTACAACATACCACAGAGCCACCTCCACGCTATTCTGAATCTTCCTTAATTAAAAAACTTGAAGAGCTAGGAATTGGTCGCCCTTCAACCTATGCGTCTACATTATCTACGCTTTGTGATCGTGGATATATTGTGATTGATAAACGAAAACTTATCCCTGATGCAAAAGGACGTATTGTTACAGCTTTCCTTGAAAATTTTTTTAATCGTTATGTGGAATATGGTTTTACCGCAGATCTTGAGGAACAACTAGATCTTATCTCTGATGGAAAACTTTCTTGGAAAGATGTGATGCGTGATTTTTGGGATGGCTTTAATGCGTCTATTACCAATATCAAAGAACTCCGTATAACCAACGTTCTTGATGTTTTAAATGTGACATTAGCACCTCTCGCATTTCCTGCTCGTGAAGATGGAAGTGATGTCCGTTCTTGTCCTCTTTGTACAGACGGCCAATTATCGTTAAAGCTAGGACGTTATGGTGCATTTGTTGGATGTTCTAATTACCCCGAGTGCAAATATACACGTCAACTTGGAACAGATGAAGCAGAAGAGAATGAAACCTTGCGTAATGATGAACCACTTATGCTTGGTATTGATCCTCAAACAGGAAAAGATATTTCTCTTCGTAATGGTCGTTTTGGTCCCTATATTCAACTTGGTGAAGGCAAAGAATCCAAGCGTGTAGGACTACCAAAAGAATGGCAAATAGATAATATAACTCTTGATAAAGCCTTGGCATTACTCTCCCTCCCACGTGAAATTGGTACGCATCCTGAAACAGGGAAAATGATCGCAGCAACCATCGGGCGTTATGGCCCCTATCTTACGCATAATGGCAAATCAGCTCCTCTTGTTCATGCTGATGAAATTTTTGATATTGGCATCAATCGCGCTGTTACAGTGCTTGCTGAAAAAAAAGAAAATAAAACAAAACGAAGCAGAACATCCCCCGCAGTGCTCGCAACGTTAGGAGAGCACCCAAATGGCGGCGTTGTTACCATACGCGATGGACGGTATGGTCCCTATGTTAATTGGGAGAAAATTAATGCAACATTGCCGAAAGATAAAGAACCAATTAGTATAACACTCTCAGAAGCGTTAGAACTTATAGCGGCAAAAGAATCTGGTAAGAAAGCAACCGGTAAAGCTTCCAATAGAAAAGTAACAACAAAAAGGGTTTCTTCCAAAAGAAAAGAGAAATGAGTTTTGGCTAAAGGCACAAAAAAAATAAAATATTTGCAATCACTTAATGTGAATCCCCTGCCCAGCAAGGCGGAAATTATTTCCTTTATTAATGAGAATCCTGACCGATCAAGTAAACGTGATATCGCCAAAGCTTTTAACTTAAAAGGCGATTCTCGTATCTGGTTGAGAGGTGTATTACGTGAGTTAAAAGATGAGAACCTCATATCAAAACAGCATAAAAAGGCACTCAACAAAGGAAATTTACCACCGATTTCTTTGGTGAAAATTAGTGGACGTGATAAAGATGGAAGTTTGATTGCACAACCTCTTGAATGGGAAGGTGATGAAAAACCAAATGTTGAAATACGTCCTTTTCATCGCATAAAAGGAACAAGCGTTGGTGTTGGAGACCATGTTCTTGTAAAAATTTTTCGCAATAAAACTGGCTCCTCTTATACAGGACGCCTTATTCGTAAGGTTGATGTATCCCCAAAGAGCATATTTGGGGTTGTACGAAAATTAAAAACAAATCAATGGCGGCTTGATCCTATAGATCGCAAAACGAACGAACTCATTATTGATACCTCCGATACATCTTCAAAAATAAAGATAGAATCTGGTGATTTCGTTGAAGTCGAAATTAAAAAAAATACTGGTTATGGACTGAAAAGCGCACAAATAAAGAATATTTTAGGACATATTGAGAGTGAAAAAACGCTGTCAATGATTGCTCTTCTTTCAAAAGGAATTCCTTACATTTTTCCTGAAGAGGTTCTTGAACAAGTAAAACATATAAAACCTGCCAACCTAGAAAATCGTGAAGATTGGCGACAACTACCATTTGTTACAATTGATCCACCAGATGCAAAAGATCATGATGATGCTGTTTATGCGACAAAAGATGAAGATCCTGAAAATCCTGATGGTTGGATTATTGTTGTCGCGATTGCTGATGTCTCTTATTATGTCAAAACAGGAAGTGCTTTAGATAAAGAAGCCTTAAAACGAGGGAATTCTGTTTATTTTCCTGATCGTGTTGTACCAATGTTGCCAGAACGCATTTCTAATAATTTATGTTCTCTGCGAGAAGAAAAGGAAAGACCAGCTTTAGCCGTTCGTATGATTTTTGATACGAATGGGAATAAACAAAGACATAGTTTTCATCGTGTTGTGGTGCGTGTGTTCGCTAAACTTTCTTATCAAGAAGTCCAATCTGCAATTGAGGGGAATATAAATGAAAAAAGTGCCCCTGTTTTTGAGAGTGTTTTGCAGCCATTATGGGAAGCTTATGGACGCCTTAAAATTGCGCGGAATCGTCGACAACCGCTGGAATTAGAGTTAGCAGAAAAAAAAATTATTCTTGATCAAAATGGATGCATCAAAGATGTTGTAAATGAACCACACTTAGAAGCCCATCGTTTGATCGAAGAATTTATGATACAAGCGAACATCGCAGCTTCTGAAACGCTAAAAGAGCATCATCAACCTTTCATCTATCGTATCCATGATCAGCCCTCTCTTGCAAAACAAGAAGTCTTGCGAACCTTTCTTCAAAGTTTGGGGATATCACTCTCTCGCGGTGCCGAACTGACATCAGCACGTCTTAATGGCATTTTAGGAAAAGTAGCAAATACTCAACAACAAGAATTAGTCAATCAAGTTATTTTGCGCACACAATCTCAAGCTGAATACAATCCTAAAAATATAGGCCATTTTGGTTTAAACTTACATAACTACACACATTTTACATCACCAATTCGTCGTTATGCTGATCTTATTATTCATCGCGCACTCATTAAAGTCTTAAAATTAGGGAATGATCCATTAACGGAAACACAAGAACAAAATCTTGCTGAAATAGCCACGCAGATTTCTTTATATGAACGTCGTGCAATGATAGCTGAAAGAGAGACCCGTGATCGACTTGTCGCACACTATTTAATTAACAAAATCGGCCGTATTTTTACAGGTCGTGTTTCTGGTGTTATAAAAGCTGGTCTTTTTATCTCACTTGATAAACTCAATACAGACGGTTTTGTGCATATTTCTACACTTAAAGACGATTATTATTATTTTGATGAAGTACAACATATCCTTATAGGAAAGCATAGTCATAAAGGTTATCAATTAAGTGATCAAGTAGAGGTTAAACTTGTAACAGTACAACCTTTTGCTGGTGCTATAAACCTTGAGCTATTGACAAAGCCTCGCCAACTAGCTTTTTCATCCACTTCCTATCATAAAAGCAAATTTATAACAAAAAAACGAAAAAATGTTTTTTATAGAAATAAAAATATGAATTAAAAATTTCTAAAATGTACAAGACAAATTTAACTTTTGTCTTCCTCTTCTTAACTTAGATATTCATATTAAAACCACAAAATAATAATGAATTTAAAATAAAAAACAACGGACAGTATAGTCTTATTGTCCTATTTTATATTTATAAATTTAACTCTTTTAGCATATAAAATCGCATTTTAAACACAATCATAGATATATAAAAATTTGAAAGTACTTTTTGTGTTATATGAACCAGAAAACCTACACAAGAGAGATTACAAAGGTTTTTATTTCAAAACAATTTTTTATCAATAGAATGATCAAAGGTATCGTTAAGCTATCCTCATGATAAAAGAAGTTTTGAACCCTTAAAATCATTCTTTTTATGCCATCATTATAGCTCTTACGATCATTCGTATCGTTGGAGTGTCATTGAGAATGGGAACACAACTTCTTTTACTTCTTATGACCAAGAAAGCTATTCAAATAACACCATCGACTATCGTGGAAAAATTACAAAATCGCTATGATTCTTGCTATCATCTTTTTTATGATCATTCTTTTTATATCCACTTATTTTATCAGTCCGATAAATAATGGTAGATTTTTTTAATTTGTCACTGATTTTCTCAAATTTATCTGTGACAGAACTCGTTTGAATCATCTTACATCTCGCTGTTTCTCAAACGATACTGCTTAGATAATCGTAGTTATTTAAGCTTTTTAGAACTTCATTTTCCCCACCACTGTGGGTTTGATTTATTGCTTATTTGTATTACATCTCACCATGGCAATTGTATTCATCCTGTGAAAGTTTTGGAAAACAGCTGTACACCACCTAAAAACGTCTCTGAGCAATTTCTACTCATGCTATCATATGAAAACATTAAGATCTGCAATAGCCCCCACCCTCTCAGAAAAAATAAGGCTGTGAGGGTTTGTACCTTTTGTGTCCTCACGATATTTGCTCCTATCACAATTCGTGCGTCTTGGAAATTAAGTCCTAAACTTTTAAAGAGCCAATATACTTTACTCCTTCCTGTTTCTTCCATGTTCTAACACCAATGATGGCAGTGCCATTTATGGTGTTAGAACATGGAAGCATTATTCCTTATAATAGCTTCGTGTATATATTGGATAGAATGAAAACCAAACCACATATTTTATGGTAATATTCACCGTTGGTAATATTTTCTCTCATCCTTATCAGCATTTATAAGCAATTATGCAAAAATTGGCATTATTCTTTTAGAGTACTGTTATCTTTAAACTTTATTGAATCTTTTATGATACCGTAACAAAACATCTACAGCTTTTGATGCTACTTTTTGTCGATGGGAGTATAGCTATAAGTTTTTTATGCTATCAGGCTTACATATCTAGATGTACATCTCAAATAATATGAACTTATTTCTGCTAATTTTGCTGTACTTTTATGGAACTTTATTAGGAAAGACATTATTGGATAGATTATGGATATCTTTAAGCCATTTGTTTTTTTACCAGCCATAGGTAGAAATAGCTTGCTTCTTGGTTATATATTTTACTTTAGTGATCGTATGGCTCATGAAAAGATTAATCAGCTCTTGACTTTTTTTAGAACATCCGTAGTGTTGCCGAAAAATTTTATGATATTAAAAATAGATTTTAATGATATCGTTTTCAGTAAAATAAAGGATCCTTAAATTATGGCTAAAGCAGCAACCATTAAGATCAAACTTTTATCAACTGCAGATACTGGTTTTTTCTATGTAACAAAGAAAAACAGCCGTACAATGACAGATAAAATGAGTAAACGTAAATATGATCCAGTTGTAAAAAAACACGTTGAATTTAAAGAAACGAAAATTAAATAATTCGTTGCATATTTAACGAACAAATTCTACAGCCTAAGATATAAAATAAATCGATTTTTATATTTTTTAGAATTATTTTCTAAAGTGTATTGTTTGTTTTTTTAAGTTAAAGGCGAAAAGTGTGCTTATAACTTATGTGCTGTCTATAAATTGGGGTGTTTTTTTATTTTTTGTTGACTATCGGAATCATAGTTCTAGTTTTATTATAAGATTGTGTTTTTTGGTTTAATGTGTAGTAAGAAATGCAAAGCTCTTTAAAGTGTTAAGAGGGTTTCTTATTATAAGTGAGTGATATTTTTATAAAACCAATAAATGCCTTTGTAAAAATTATCAGTACTTTTCAATGAATCAACAGTGTCACGGTAGCGTTTTCCTTATTTCATGAAAAAAGAATTTCATTTTAAGCTAAGAAGTTTACATGTGAAGATGTTTGGTTTTGGCATTCTTGTCATTTCAGCCCTTCTAATTATTCTAACAATTTATTTTAAGCATACTGAAACACTCCCTCAAAAAGAGAGTTTTTCCTCTAAAGCCTCTGTCAAAGGGCATGCATTTATTATTGATGGTGACTCAATTATGATTTCTTCTATCAGGATCCGGCTTGCTGGAATTGATGCTCCTGAACTCTATCAATTTTGTGGCACAAAAGACGCGCGCTATCCGTGTGGACTTGAGGCAAAAAAATATCTAGAACGACTCATAGAAAATCAACTTGTTACATGTTACTGGTATAAAGAAGATAAATATCGCCGTATTCTTGCAACATGTGAAACAAAACAAGTCAGCAATATTAATGCAACACTTGTACGTGATGGTTGGGCTGTAAGATATTATGATTACCAAAAAGAAGAGCAAGAAGCCAGAAAGGAAAAAAAAGGAATATGGAGATCCTCTTTTCAACAACCGAGAGAATGGCGAAAAGCACATCCTAGAACCGAATAAAAATATCTTTTAAATCTTCTTCTATTTGCCAATGAAGCAACCGTCCTATAGCCAAATTGTCGAACTTGAGAAAAAAATTCATTCCTGTCGTGTTTGCCTCTATCATCCATTTTACTTTCCTCCTCTTCCTCATGAGCCAAAACCTGTCGTTTATTTATCCAATACGGCTTTGATTGCAATTGCGGGCCAAGCTCCAGGGTTGCGTGTCCATGAAACTTCTATCCCTTTTAATGACCGTTCTGGAGAAAGATTACGGTCTTGGCTCGATATCACAAAAGAAGAGTTTTATAATAGATCTCACTTTGCTATCGTTCCGATGGGGTTTTGTTTTCCAGGTTATGATCAAAATAAATCTGATTTGCCTCCAAGACGTGAATGTCGTGAAATATGGCATAAAGAAGTCTTTCAAGCCATGCCCCAAATAAAGCTTGTCCTAGCTATTGGAAGTTATGCACAAAAGTGGCATATTGCAGAATTAAAGCATAAAACTGTTTCAGCAACCGTCCATGATTGGAGAAATATTCTTTCCATACGTCAACCTCAAGGCTATAATGTCATGCCTTTGCCTCATCCATCATGGCGAAACACTTCTTGGTTACAAAAAAATCCATGGTTTAATGATGAGCTTATCGTATATCTGCGGCGTTTGATACGTAGATTTTTATAAACTAAATATTGAGATAAAATATGGATCGTCTTGACCGAAAAATTTTACACCTTTTACAAGAAAATGCGACACTTTCTGTTGCTGATATTGCTAAAAGAGTTGGACTTTCAACCACTCCTTGTTGGCGTAGAATTCAAAAACTTGAAGAAGAAGGTGTTATTCAACGCCGTGTTGCTGTTCTTTCTCCAGAGAAAGTAAACGCACACGTTACTGTTTTTGTCTCCATTCGTACAAACACACATAGCCATGAATGGTTTAAGCGTTTTGCAAAAATTGTCGGAGAATTTCCTGAAGTCATTGAGTTTTATCGCATGAGCGGAGATATTGACTATTTATTGCGTGTTGCCGTTCCCAATATTGAAGCCTATGACCTCTTTTATAAGAAATTAATTGCTAAAATTGATATCCGTGACGTCTCATCTTCTTTCGCAATGGAACAGATTAAATATACAACAGAACTTCCACTCAACTATATAAAATTGCAAGAAAAAAACAATGAACAAAGTTCTTAAAGGTTTCTTTAATACACTATCATCCTGCAAGTGATCAAATCATCTTATTCAAAAACCGCCATTTGTGCGTGGGTCAAAACAGCCGCCTTAACAATACCAGCCGCCATCGCAGCACCCGTTCCTTCCCCAAGACGCATTTTAAAATCTAAAAGTGGTTCTTTGCTAATTTTTTTTAAAAGTTTATGATGTCCAGATTCAGAAGAAAGATGTCCAACAAGGGTATGGTCTAAAGCTTTTGGATGAATTTTATAAAGAACGGCGGCGGCGGCTGTTGCTACAAAACCATCTAAAATAACGGGAATTTTTTCCATTCTTGCCGCTAAAATAGCACCAATCATAGCCGCAATTTCACGCCCTCCTAGGCGACGCATAATCTCAAAAGGATCATTAAAATAATCCTTGTGTAAAGACACCGCCGTCTTAACCGCCGCTATTTTACGTTGATAGAATTCACCATCAAATCCCATATCATCTCCCGTCCATTCCTCCACCTCTCCGCCAAACAAGGCCAAACATAAAGCTGAAGCTATTGTCGTGTTTCCAATGCCCATTTCACCTATACATAGGAGATCTGTTCCACCCGCAATGGATTCCATTCCAAATGCCATTGTAGCCGCTGCACTACGTTCGTCCATTGCTGCATCTTTCGTAATATTCATTGTAGGATATTCAAGTGCCAAATCAAAAATCTTCAATCCAAGATCATAAGCTATGCAAATTTGATTAATAGCAGCACCACCAGAAGCAAAATTTTGCACCATCTTTTGTGTCATAGATTGCGGAAATGATGTAACATTTTCTTCTATAATGCCGTGATTTCCCGAAAAAATAGCAACCAGAGGTCGTTTTATGACAGGCTTTTCTGCTCCCCTCCATCCCGCATACCAAACTGCGATATCCCTTAATTTTCCCATCGCTCCTTGAATCTTCGTCAATTTTTCCTGCCGTCGTTTTGCCAACATCATAGAAAATTCATCAGCAATAGGCAAATTTGTGAGTAAAGCACGAAAATCATCAAATGGACTAACGGTCATGAAAATACCTTTTCAAATTTAAAATCTTTAATGAGAATCTCGTCATATATAAAGGATATGAATAATTTATTGGTTTTTTTTAAGCAGCTTTTTAAAACGTTAAATATTATGAAAAAAATTATTTTTGCACTCTTTTTGCTTATCAAATAAATATTTTGTTCATTTATATATTATAATTTTATCAGTATATTATTGTCTATTTTTATACTATTGCATTAAATCATACTTCTTTATTGCGGAGCATCGTGTAGTATACTATTGTGTAGTTTTAACCCTCTCCATAATAAAAGATAATAGCTTTTTGCAATCCCCAAATTTGAATCGTTTAAAACTTTAACGGAGATTGCTTTGTAAACACTTATTAAGTGAGAGCAGCAAAAGCTTTTTTCAAAGCACGCACGTCTGCATCGGCTTTTGTTGCATCATTTGATAATATTTGCCGCCATCGGCGTGCTCCATCTCTGCCATGAAATAGACCAATCATATGACGTGTTATATGAGAAAGCCGTCCTCCTGATGCAATATGTTGATCAGCATAATCACACATCACTTCAATAAGATCATCATCACTCAGTTCATTCTGTGGTTCACTATATATTTCACAATCAATATATTTTAATAAAGTTGGATTATGATAAACTTGCCGACCAACCATGGCCGCATCACATACAGTTAAATGCTCTTTGATCTCATCAATAGATTTAATTCCACCATTTATTCCAATGAATTTATGAGAATATTTATGTTTTAACTTATAAACTCTTTCATAATTTAATGGGGGAATATTGCGATTTTCTTTCGGGCTTAATCCTTGTAACCATGCTTTACGTGCATGGACCCAGAGTGCATCACCCCCAGCATTCCAAACTTGATTTGCTAAAAGATCTAAAGCAAATTCTTCATTCTGTTCGTCCACACCAATACGACATTTAACAGTGACAGGTATGCTAACAACTGTTTTTATCGCTTCCACAGCCCTTGCTACAATATCAGGATATAGCATCAAACAAGCACCAAACATACCTGCCTGAACACGATTTGATGGGCAACCAACATTGAGATTTATTTCATCATAACCAAATTCTTCAGCAATTTTCGCAGCTTCTGCTAGTTTTTTCGGATCTGCTCCCCCTAATTGCAAAGCAATTGGATGTTCTTTATCGTTAAAAGCTAACAATTGTTTACGAACACCATGGATTACAGAATCGGCTACCATCATTTCGGTATAAAGGAGCGTTTTTTTTGTTAAAAGACGATAAAAAAATCTGCAATGCCGATCCGTCCACTCTAACATTGGTGCTACCGCAAATTTTACTGATGATGGAGAATTATAAAATATCATAAGAGCATTACTCTCTCATTTATTAAGGGTGTCCCCTTTCATATATACAATGCTCTCATTTTTCTACTTTAAGAGAAAAACTTATTTCCTTTACCATAAGTTAAAAGTATAGAAACATATTCTCTTACCAATTACACTTCTTTAAAATCTAAAATTCTGCCAAGATCAAAAGAAGAAATGTTATATACCGTTTCTAACGAAATGAAATTCTCGGATATGCAACGCATGATGTATGGAAAGTGCATTGTAATATAAAAAATCACTTTAATAGTTCTTCTCGCCCCTCAATGGTTTATAAATGCATTTTCCTGTATAATAAATAAAATATTTTACAGCTGATAAACAATAAATGAAAATACGATTATAATACACAGTATTCTGGCTTATTTGCCTTCAGCGTTTTATCGCATTCTTATAAAGTTAAATGAGCATCAATTTTGTTTGCTTGTTTTTTTGTCTTGCATGTAAGCAGAAAGAGCATCAATTTCTTTCTCATTAAACAAAAGTCCAAGTTTTGAACGGCGCCACAACACATCTTCACATGTTTTTGCCCATTCCTTTTCCATTAACCATTTGACTTCAACTTCATAAAGCCCATGACCAAAATCTTTTCCTTTATCTGCTCTCCCATTCGCAAATATCACAAGTGCCTCCGAACCATAAGAACGTGCAAGCCTACGGTATGTGAAAGCATCTAAATCTGGAATCAAAAGAGCAATCTTATTTTCAATTGTATCCAGCCTATCATATGCAAAATCCCCCCCAGGAAGCGTTGAATTTTTGGTCCATGGCCCTCCTCTTTTTCCAAGTGCTTTTTCAACAAACTTCATGGCATCTTCAGCCAGCTTACGATAAGTTGTAATCTTCCCACCATAAAGATTCAGAATCTGGGGCATATTTTCTGTCCCCATTTCTTTCAAAACATAATCACGTGTAATTTCTTGTGCTTTTGAAGCTCCATCATCATAGAGTGGACGAACACCCGAATAAGTCCAGACAATCTTTTCACGCACTACGGGTTGTATGAAATATTCACTCGCGGCAGTACAAAGATAATCAATCTCTGCATCCGTAATATGAACATCAGCAGGATCACCTTGATAATCACAATCTGTTGTTCCAAGGAGTGTAAACTCTTCCTGATAAGGAATAGAAAATATAATACGACCATCACCATTTTGAAAAATATAAGCACGATCATGGGCATAAAGCTTAGGAATCAGAATATGAGATCCCTTAACAAGCCGAACAGGAGGATTCTTTTTACAATCTAAAATATTTTCTAGAATATGATTAATCCAAGGTCCCGTCATATTCACAACATAAGAAGCTGTAACACAATATTCTGTATTGTTTAATTTATTGCGAAGAAATATAAGCCATTTTTCTTTTTCTCTTTTTATAGAGATAACTTCTGTCCGTACTTTTATATCAGCTCCCTGCTTTTCTGCATCACGAGCATTAGCAATGACCAAACGTGCATCATCAACTCTAGCATCAGAATATTCAAATCCTCTCTGATACTCTTTCTTCAGTGTAGAGCAAAAATTTTTTGAAAAATTCACCATTTTACTGCGCCACAGTTTTTGATTCCAACTCCCTAAATAATCATAAATAAACAGTCCCAAACGCAACATCCAAGCGGAGCGTAATTTTTTATGATAAGGAAGAAGAAAACGAAGAGGACGCACAATATGGGGAGCCATTCGCAAAATAGTTTCGCGTTCTTTCAAAGCATCACGAACAAGTCTAAACTCATAGTGTTCAAGATAACGAAGACCACCATGAATAAGCTTGGTCGACGCACTTGATGTCCCCGAAGCAAGATCATTCATTTCTGCCAATCCCACTTTAAAGCCACGTCCAGCGGCATCTCTTGCCAATCCACACCCATTTATCCCTCCACCAATGATAAAGAGCTCATAATGTGTTGTGTTTTTCATAATTTTACTTTTCATCATTTAAGTTAATTTGTTTTACTATACACAATACACAATAAGAAAACAGGCAGAGACAATATCAATGTTCTTAATCGAATTGTTAATGTCCTTTTTCTCCTGTCAATAAAGAAAAGAAATTTTATCCCCTTTAAAAACAGTATCTCGCAAAATGATGCATCATACAAAATATCCTTTCTAGAGAAAATTGATATTCTTTGCGTAACCCATTAATTATAGTTAAATACTTTATTGCATACAGGCAATAGTTTTCATATATTTCACTCAAGATCACAGTAGAAATATGAAGCAGTATAGAAGCAGTATAAATGACTCATCAGCCTCAACACTCAAAAACAACAATCATTGCAAAATTTTCAGCAACAATTATGTTGAGTATTTTGATCTCTTCATCCTTTTTATCAAACGCAATATCTCGCGGGAAAACAGAAAATTATCTTAACTCAGAAAGTTTTAAGACACAGCTTTTAGAAGATCCTACTTTTTTGTCTAAGCTTAAAGAAAAACTTATACCTCTTGTTGACGATTACGATATTCAAAAAATTGTAAGAGAATATTTACTTACTAATCCAGAAATCATGATTGAAATGCAGCTTATCCTCCAAGAAAAGCTGGAAAATAAAAACAAACAAAAAACTCAAACACAAGCTTCAATCATTAATTTGTTTAAAAAGGAAATTTTTCAATCTCCTCACGATGCTGTTTTGGGTAACCCAAATGGTAAAAGAGTGCTGATTGATTTTTTTGATTACAATTGTGGATATTGTAAAATGTCCTATTCATACATAGAAAATTTAATAAAAGAGTACCCAGATTTACGCGTTGTTGTCAAAGATTTACCAATTCTTGGTCCTGATTCTATGGCAGCCCATAGTGTTGCCTATGCTTTTCGCCAACTACTTCCAGAAAAATATCCTCAGTTTCATAAAGCGCTTTTAACCAATAAAAGTCGTGCCAATGAAGCTAAAGCTATAAAAATAGCCATTTCATTAGGAGCCGATGAAAAAGAACTGCGCAATGCATTAACAGATTCTAAACTTCAAAATTCCTTTAAAGAAAATATGCAAATTGCCTCTGCTCTGAATATTACAGGAACGCCTTCTTATATTATTGGTGATAAAGTGCTTATCGGAGCCGTAAGCCAAGATATTCTAAAAAAATCCATAGAACATATAAAGTAAAATTATCTTTTTTACCTCATAAACTTTTATAAAGAATACCGTAAATGGAATAATTTTATGCTTTCTCTTTTTTTATAACAGGCTTATAAGTGCACTTTTATAAAGTAGATACTGGTTTAAAATTGTAAACTGTGATCTAAAAGTGAATAGCTTTTAATAGAAGCCTCCAAAAAGATTATCCGTAGTCTAGAGATATTCGATCATAGCAATTAGATAATAACGATCTTCATTGATCAAGGAGTAAGAAATAAAATGGTAACAAAAAAAAATGACGCGGGAAAATATACCACAATTGATACAAAAATTATTCGTGACCTTGCTGAAATTTTAAATGATACAAATTTAACAAATATCGAACTAGAACAAAATGGACTTCGTATTTGTGTATCGCGTCAAAATACCTCAGCTGCTCCTGAACAAACAATTTATGCCCCTATTCCTTCTCCTACTTTTTCAGTAACTTCTCCTCCTAGCTCAACAGCAGAAACTCCTAAACAAGAAGACAAATCAAAAAACACAGTAACATCTCCTATGGTTGGAACCGCTTATCTAGCACCTTCACCAGGTGCACAGTCTTTTGTAGAAATAGGGCAAAGTGTTTCTGAAGGGGAAACTTTACTTATTATTGAGGCAATGAAAACGATGAATCAAATTCCATCACCGCGCTCAGGCACGGTAACCACTATTTTTGTTAAAGATGGCCAACCCGTTGAGTTTGGTGAACCACTTGTCGTTGTTGAATAAAGCAAGGAGCAATTATGATTCGAAAAATCCTCATCGCTAATCGGGGAGAAATTGCTCTTCGCGTGCTACGAGCTTGCAAAGAACTTGGAATAAAAACTGTAGCCGTTCACTCTACCGCTGACGCCGATGCAATGCACGTTCGTCTTGCTGATGAAAGTGTCTGTATTGGCCCTCCCCCAGCGCGCGATTCTTATTTAAATGTTCAGCAAATTATTGCGGCGTGTGAAATTACAGGAGCTGATGCTGTTCATCCTGGCTATGGTTTTCTTTCTGAGAATGCAAGATTTGCAGATGTTTTAGAAGCTCATAATATCACATTTATCGGCCCAACAGCTGCGCATATTCGGATCATGGGCGATAAAATCGAAGCAAAAAAAACTGCTAAGAAACTTGGAATTCCTGTAGTTCCTGGTTCAGATGGAGCTGTTACTGAAGAAGCGGAAGCTTTGCGTACTGCTCATGAAATTGGTTATCCAGTTATTATTAAGGCTTCTGCCGGTGGTGGTGGACGTGGTATGAAAGTCGTCCATTCTGAACAAGAGTTTACTGTAGCACTCAAAACAACCCGTTCAGAAGCGGCAGCAGCTTTTGGAGATGATGCAGTTTATATCGAAAAATATTTAGAAAAGCCTCGTCATATTGAAATTCAAGTTATAGGTGATGGAGCGGGAAATGCTGTTCATTTAGGAGAACGCGATTGTTCGCTTCAACGACGTCATCAAAAAATATGGGAAGAAGCGACGTCACCTGCGCTTAATGAAATTGAACGGGAAAAAATTGGTGGTGTTGTGGCCAATGCCTGTGCTCAACTTGGATATCGTGGAGCAGGTACTGTTGAATTTCTTTATGAAAATGGTGAATTCTACTTTATTGAGATGAATACACGTTTACAAGTTGAGCATCCTGTAACTGAAGCGATTACAGGCATAGACTTGGTCCATGAACAAATTTATATTGCATCAGGATGCAAACTTTCAGTAACTCAAAATGAGATCTGCTTCTCTGGCCATGCTATTGAATGTCGTATCAATGCGGAAGATCCCCTTAACTTTATACCATCACCAGGAACTATTACACATTTTCATACCCCTGGAGGTTTAGGAATTCGTGTTGATTCAGGTGCTTATTCAGGTTACCGTATTCCTCCTTATTATGACAGCATGATTGGAAAGCTCATTGTGCATGGACGTACGCGTTTAGAATGTATGATGCGTTTACGGCGTGCTTTAGATGAATTTGTAGTCGATGGAATCAAAACGACATTGCCTCTTTTTCGTGATCTCATTGACAATAAAGATATTGCAGACGGTAACTACAACATCCATTGGCTAGAAAAATATCTTTCTAACCAATCAACCTCTCCAGATTCGTAGTTTGGTAACAAAATGATCGATATTCATTAACATTTCTAGTAAATAACAATATGGGAATGATATCTAAAACCACTATAAACGGTAAGAAAATAAAGAAGCTAATTGTTTTATAATTTGTGATATAAGTAAAAATATGCACTAAAATTGATAATTTTCTATTTTCCTTTTTGCAAGTTTGTGCTACTTGCTATGTCGTTGTGCCCTTATAGCTCAGTTGGTAGAGCACCTGATTTGTAATCAGGGGGTCGGGAGTTCAAGTCTCTCTGGGGGCCACCATTTATCATCCTCAACATATTGAAATATATAATTTTTTTCTTAAAAAAGCCAATTTCAGAGCACCTTTTAGACCACCTTCTACAGTTTATACAACTTTACCTCATTTGTTGTTATTTGCTGCTTATTTTTCTTCGGGGTAAAGGCCAAGATTTCTTTTTTTCTCCATCTTACCGCTCTCCCTAGCTTATAAGGCTCAGGAAACACCCCTTGAAACACCCAATTGCGAATCGTTGTGGTTGATACGCTAAAAAGCTCTGCACATTCGCGTGTTGTCACATATCTATCACCATCATCAAATATCATCTCATGACCTTTCACTCTTTTACGTTACATAATGGGCGGCCATACTAGGAAACATATGGAGCTTTCCCATTTTTAAAAATTTGTATGCTTATTTTTTAGATATGCTTAATTTCATATTTCCAATCCTGTAATTGTGTAAGAGCCAAGGCTATTTGCCCTCTATGGCACATGCATACATTGGCTTCAAAACAAGTAATTGCAACGCGCTTTTTGTTTAAAAAGACTTGATATCATGTGTTTATTGCACACAAATGATTTTTGAGTGTTGTCTTTTGATATTCTTCAAAAAGACGTTCGTAATCTTTTTGTGTTTTCAAATTTTGTCGTTTTTCAGAGGCAATGCCAAGTTCAGGCATATGCATATATTCAATATTAATGTTGTTTACAGCTTTCTCCAATTGTCTTTTCGAAAACCCATGTTTTCTACTTATTGGATTTCTACGAACATCACATAAAGTTTTGATATTGTTTTCTATGAGACAATCAAGATAATTCTCAAGGGACTTTCCTTCATAGCCAATTGTAAAAAAACAAGCTTTCTCATCTTTAGCTGGGTGTAGGATACTCTGTTTGATATTACACACGTTTTACTTCCTTACATAATGGGTGTGGGTGCTGAGAGGAGGAGAGCACCCCCATAGGGTTATGCAGCTTTTGTCAAGATCTGCTTCATGTCTTGCTCTATTTCTGCTAAAAAGACCTCGACTGCTTTAGTAATCTGTTCAATTTGTTCATCATCACGGTGGATGCGTTGGATTTTATACGCAAGTGAGATGACCTCTCTACAAATTGTGGATTATAACTGATGAAATGACACCATTTGCGCCCTGTACAAGCCATTTGGAATTGCATCTGCACTCTGTATTCAGGCTTAATCTCGTCATACATAAAAAAACGAAGATGTGTCGTTGATTGTGGACATTTGACTTCAACTAAACCGTCTTCACCAATCAAACCATCCGGACTAGCCCCCGCCATTTTGATGGTAGGATGAGGTATAAAACCGCATTTTATGACATCGGCATCATAAATGAATTCATATTCTTTCAGGGCGTCCTCTTCATGTTCAATCCCCCATTGCATAGATGGTGTTATATAAGATTGGCTTATTTCCCCTGTTAAGCGTTCTGTCATGAGTTTCATTTTGTAGTCTTCATATTTGCTTGTCGGCAATCCTTTGGCTGTTCTACTGAGGACATTGTAAACATTAGACGCGGTAATTTTCCCTAATCTTGCTTGAAACCATTCTGCTGTTCTTTGTTCCATCTCACGCACCTAATCTTTGTTTTGCTTCAGAAGCTTGACGGTTTTGTTTTTTATACAAATTATTCAGGACGGTTTGCGCTTGTTCAAAAGTCATTTCGGAAATGCTATTTACATTTACAGAAGCCAACATTTTTGTTTCGTTTGCATTTGTTTTTTGGACTAATCGTTTAATGTCTGCCATTTGTTGAGGCGAAGCTGGTCCTGAGAGTTTTGTTTTGTTACCATCTGTATCATCTTCTTTGCTTGCGACATTGAGAAGCATGCCTAACAAATAGCGGCGCGCATAAGTGATGGTTGATCCTATGGATTGAATATCTGTTTTGTTGCCTTTCCCATCAAGAGGGAATGTTCCTTCTGTAGAGATTTTATTTCCTGATGGATGAACCAAAGTCATCTCTATAGTAACCTGTGCATGAGTTTGATTTTTAATACAGGAAAACAAAGCAAAATGATGTTCTTTTAGTGCCTCCTTGATACTCTCGATATAACAGTCGAGAGTAGCGTATTTGCTTAGGGTATAGGCGTGTGTGGATTTTGCTGTGATTTCCTTATATTTGGATTGCATATCTGAAAGATCAGAAACAAAACTTTTATAAAGCTGTCTATTGATTTCTTTTTCTCTCAAGGAGATAAGGCGTTCGAGACGATCCATATCAACATCATTTTCTAGGGCTCTTGTTAAAATGAGATCCATAGCTGTTTGTTTAACTGCTAAATTTGGATTTTCTTTAACTTCTGTTAGGTTCGTGTTTTGTTCATTCATTATGTTTTCCTCCATTGTGCGCAATTCACCCGTTGCGTGAATCACGCTTGTGTTAAAAGGGTCGTTGTTTGTTGCTAGAGTTTTGTCTTTACGGGTTGCACAATCCGATCAATTGGAATGCATTTTAGATATGAACAATGATCAGAATATAGCGTCAATATAAAACTTTCATCTGAGATTGGTGGTATCATTTCAAATCCAGTACACGCAAATGGTCTGAATTCGTATGAGAATGCAAAGCATTGAGATTTTTTAAGTTCCATTTGCACGACATTATCTTCATTTAAAAAAGCATCTACTTTCTCTTTCGAAATTATGGTATCTACATAGGGCTCGCCCTTATCTCCAGAAATAGCAATACAAAGTTCACCTGAATTGTGAGTGCTTCTCACAACCAGCTGCGAACACAAAGTAGGTTTAATTTCATATTTATACATGATTTATTGTCTCTCACCCGTTGTAATAATACTGTTTCACAAACCCTATCTTAAAACGGTGTGATTACCAGAAACTTTTGTATTTCCAGTTACTTTGGCTTGATCACAAACGATAGCACCACCAAACACACGGGCATTTCCAGAGATTTCTGCGCGCCCCCCAACTTTAGCTTTTTCAGAAACATGTGCACCTTCGTGGACTACGGCATAACCACCAACCTTTGCTTTACCGAAAATACGAACATTATCGAAAACGGACGCAAAGCTTAAAATTGTAGCGTTGTCGAAAACTTCTGAATTGTCATAAACGCATGCATGTTCGGAAATTACGGCATCATGGTATATTCTTGCATTCCCATGAACACTGGCATCATCACAAACTCGTGCATTAACGTAAACTTTTGCGCTACCGTAAACTTTGGCATTACCGTAAACTTGTGCATCATCATAAACGTATGCCTCTCCAGAAATTTGTGCATTTCCATAAACACGAGAATTGCCGTAAATTTCTGCATCCTCGCATACTTGTGCATCATCATAAACACAGCTCTCACCGAAAACCCATGCATCACCACCAACCCAACAATCGCCCTCATGGGATAGGTTTCTCTCATGCTCTATATAACCACCTAAATCGCCTGCTTTGACATCTCCAAAGTCTCGCAACGCGCGAATGCGGTAAAGGTCTTTACCATAAAAATTTGTTTTTTCATCAGTAAGTTCGTATTTTAGTTCCATGGTTTATTTCCTCCATTAGTGCGTAATTCACCCGTTGCGTGAATCACGCTTGTGTTAAAATGGTTGTTGTTTGTTGTTAAATTTTTATATCTTCAGGAATTCTCGTATTGCCGCGAATATTAGCCAATCCACAAACCTTAGCATTTCTAAAAATCTTGACTTCATCACGGATATAAGCACTATCATAAACTTGTGCATCTCCAAAAATCTCAACACTTTTCAAAAAAGCGCCTGATATAGTAGCATGATCATAAACTTGTGCATTTTGATAAATGCGCACACTACCATAAACCTCAGCATTGCCATAAACTTTGGCATTGTCATAAACATAGGCATCGCCGCTAACATCGGCATCACCATAAATCTGAGCATCTCCAAAAACATGGGCATCACTGTAAACCTTAGCGTCGCCTCCAACCCAACAATTACCTTCGTGACTGAGGTTCTTTTCCCTTTCTATCCAACCGCCTAAATCACTTTTTTTTACATCACCAAAGTCTTGCAATGCACGGATACGGCGAAGAGTTCTACTAGAAAACTCTATTGTTTCACCTGTAAATTCGTATTTTTTCATATGTTTTTTTCTCCAGTTGAGATGGACTGATTGCCGCCAATACATGCGTTCCAACAGACACATGCATCTCCATAAATCTTTCCAAGAGCGTAAACCTCTGCCCTACCCTTAACTTTTGCATTTTCATAAACTTCTGCATTATTATAGACACGTGCTTTCTCATAAACCTTGGCTTGACCGTAAACACGTGCTTTGCCATAAATCTTAGCTTGGTCGTGAACGCGTGCTTTGTTGTAAACTTGTGCATTTCCATAAACATGAGACTTGCCACAAACTACCGCATTACCGAAAACTTGTGCATTATTATAAACCATAGCATTATCAAAGACTTCTGATTTTCCGTAAACTTTTGCTTTATTGAAAATACACGCTTCAGATTCAACACAAGCATTTCCAAAAACATTTGCGTCGCCACAAATGCATGCATTGTCTAAAATACGTGCTTTTTCAAATACTCTTGCATTACCGCAAACTTTAGCACTATGAGAAACACAAGCATTGTCCCCAACCCAACAATCCCCCTCATGGCTTAAATTGCCTTCATGCTCTATAAAACCGCCTAAATCACCTTTTTTTACATCACCAAAGTTTTTCAATGCACGGATACGGCGAACCTTACGCCTATAAACTATATCGATTTCATCAGTAAATTCGTATTTCTTTTCCATGATGGTCACCCCTTAATGCACGCTTTGTCTTTTGATTTCTTGAGAAAGCACACCAATGCCTTTTGTTGTGATTTTTGCAGAAGGAATGACTTTATTTATTCCACCAGAAGTTTGAATAGTGATGGTAGGACAATCCATCAGACCTTTTTGGATTTTGTCTTGATAAGGCAACAGATGCCCGCTTGCTATGCGTCGATAGACCCACCCCTTTTGCTGTAAGAAGAGAATGAACTGTTTTGGTTGCATTTCGAGTATTTTAGCAACTTCAGTAAGACCGAAAAGACCCTCATGGCGCTGTAAACTTTCAAGAGCCATTGCTTTTGGTTTTAATTCTGCAATCATATTGTCTTTTTGTTCATTCTCATTTTTGAGATAATTTAAAACCCCTAACATGACTTGTGGACTAGAGTAATCGATTTGCGGTGCCACTACTTGCTGTTCTAATTGTTGCCACCGATCAATGATCTTTGCTCGTAATGCTGTGCTGTAACCTGAGACGAGAATTAAACATTCGCGCTTGGGGAGATTATAACAATTTTGAGGTCTACCTTGTGTGTCTAAATAGGTGCCCTCAAATTTGAGGAGACCCCCTTCAGGGTATAATTCTTCTAACATTTGCTTAATATCGCGTCTTACATTGTCATGTCTTTTACCACACAATTCTGCAATTTCACGGCTCGACATAGTTTGAATAGCTTCGTTGTTAAAAGGACTTTCTGCTGTTGTGACAAGATTATGCATGCCTGTGCTCCATTTGTGGTGATATTTGAAAGAAAGAAAAGGAGGCGTTTTTAAAAACGCCTTTAATAGTTTGGATAATTTGGAAGAACATCCCAAAAAGTCAGACGGTGCTGCTCTTCATAAGTACCGTACATTTTATCTTCATATTCACGTTGTTCGATATCGTCTAAAAATACCCCGTATGCTGTGCTATGTAGAATAAAGTCATGAGGTATTATTCCGTAAAAGCACTGTTCTTCACGTTCTATAAGATAGGATTCTGCGATATCTTCAGAAATATCTTCACAACTGTTTTCAGAAGGATTTATGCGAAAGATTTGTATAGCATTATCCGCCTCGTCAATCATGTCTAAAACTTGGCTTTCATCAAGTGGACCCGAATGCCCACTGTGTTCATCATCACAGATAACTAATAAAATTTCATTGGAATTAATAAGAATTGGCTTATCCATAATTTCCCCTCCCTGATGCCTCTTGGCAATCTTTTGTGTTTGGTTTATGGACATACAATACGTTTTTCGTAATAACTTGTCAAGAAAAAAATACGATAAACGTAATTTATTATGTTTATAATCCACATGATTATTATCATTAAATATAAACGGGGACGTTATGTTGGAAATTAAAAGAAAAAAGCGGCTATCTTCAATGCTAAATAAGTTAACTGAAAGCGAAAAAAGAGCTTTTATGGATTTCGTGCTGCGAGCAAAGATTTTAAAAGATCCTCAACAATCTTTTTTTCAGAATCATTCGCTTGAGAATACAAATAAAGAAAATCATCAGAACATAATCCAGAAACAGGTGAGGAATCTTTAAAAAACTCCATAATCTTTACTAGTTCATCAGCTTTAACGTCTCTCATTTCTTTATTGGGATCAAGATTGACAATATTAGATATAGCTGGTCTACGCACTCCAAGATGGGCTGCAAGTTTTGCTTGACTTCCGCGGCCCATTTTGTCGAGCTCTTGCTTTATCCAAATTTTTAGCTCTCTTTGTTTAACCATACTTAAGTTATTTCTCATTTTAAAAAACCTTACAATATTAAAAAATAAGAAAATACGTTTATCGTATTGACTAAAAGTTACTTATATCGTATTTTATTGCCATGATAAAAACATATACAGAAACAGCAAAATTTATAATTGCGTATCTTGGTGGATATCAAAAGGTTGCTAATATTATTAATCGCAATGTTATTGTGGTTAGAAAATGGGCTTATCCTCTTGAAAAACGGGAAGGTAAGGGTGGAATAATTCCGGCTAAATATCAAGTAATACTTCTAAACTATGCCGATCAACATAACATCGACCTGCGTCCGGAAGATTTTTTCTATCCTGAACGTTTGCAAAATTTGTTGGAGGTAGAAAAATTGTCTTCAACTCCCGCATTTGTTGATGATTTGTCTGTTCGTGTAAAATCACCCAAACAACGTAGCACATCACACCAACCCAATTCACACTCTTAAAGAAGAAAGATTAAGAGATGATAGATGAACCACATATCACTATAAGCAAAGTCCAGTTGATTGATCTTGTTAATAATATTGGAGAGGCAACCATATATTATGGTGTCCGTTCGCCTCAAGATGCACGTTTTGAAACAAGAATAAATCCCTCATCAACAGGTTATTTTGTCTATATGCTGTATAGTATCTTTGCGCGTGATGATAGAAATTATTTTCCGTTATTGCCATACAATGATTTTAATCAATGGTTTTCATCTGTGTTTACGCAAGCTTTTACAACTTGGTTTGATAATTATTTTTCTCAAGAGTTGTTATCTTTTTATCGCTTAAATGATCTGATCTTGTTTATGATCTTAGTCAAAGATAAGCTTGATATCTTAAGGCTTGATCTTTTAAGGGATGAAGTCATCAAAAAAAGAAATCAAATCAATAAATCGTAGCATAAAAACGTTTGCCTAAGTGAGTTAATCCAATTTTTTAAAGTCTATGAGGTCGGTTTGTGTAGTTACAGTCATTGTTGTTTCTGGTTGCAGTGGGGATGTGTGGGTAATGATTAAAGTAACTTGGTCTTTTATATCTTCTTCACGTGCTGCCACAACAATAAGGATTCTTGTGTACTTACCTTCTGAGGGAGCTATGGAAATATTAACATCGACTTCTTGTCCTGTTCGAAAATTCTCTGCTTCCTCACAGCGGCCACGTGATTTGTGTGATATTGGTTTGGCATCAGGATTAACATATGATGATTGCATTTGCCGCCATCCTGTTTCAGGTTTGTATATGATGCCATATCCAAGAATAAAGCGAGAACCATCTTTTAGCTTTATATTTAAAACGTGGATGGCAGTTTGTGCATTGTTTTTTATCTTTAAACAAAGAAGCGTCCACTTGCCTTTTGTTGGCAAATGGGGTCCAGTTATATATATGGAAGGTGGCGTTCCTAAATCCTCTACTCTTTTATTATCTAACAAAATTTTAATATGTTCTTCTGACCATTTGGCAAGATCTTTTGTCGATATCGCTTGCTCTTTAAGGGCTATCGTCTGTTCTTGGCTTTCTGCAAATTGCTTGGTTATCCATTCCCTATCTTCTTCTCGTTTTTTTGCAGCTTTTTCTAAATCATCTTTGCGGATCTTAGCCGCTTCTTTACGGTCTTTATTTCTTAAAATAAGCGCTACCGAAAGCGACACAGCAAATGATACACAACCAGTAAGAAATATCTTTATCCATTCTTGCATCTTTCCCCTCCCCACTTTTTTAGAATCGTTGGGAGGTTACTTTTTTACAAACATTTTTTCAAGACAGCCAATCGCAACGCGCTCTGTCATAGCGCACGTATAAATACACAACAGCCTTAAGGGGGGATTATGATCACTAACGCACCAACCATTCTTTGCCTTGATCTAGGTACCACAACAGGCTGGGCAATACGTGGTGTGGATGGTCACATCTTTAGTGGCACGGTCAATTTTCAACCACGCCGTTTTGAAGGCGGTGGTATGCGTTATCTGCGCTTTAAACAATGGCTTACAGAAATGAAGGCAACAGCCGGTGGTATTGATGCTGTGTATTTTGAAGAGGTGCGCCGGCATGTTGGTACTGATGCGGCGCATGTTTACGGTGGTTTCCTAGGTCATTTAACAGCTTGGTGTGAACATCATGAAATACCTTATGAAGGCATCCCTGTTGGCACAATTAAGAAAGTAACGACAGGAAAAGGAAATGCCTCAAAAGAAGAGATAATACAGGCGATATGTGCAAAGGGACATAAGCCTAAAGATGATAATGAAGCGGATGCTTTAGCAATTTTATATTTAATGAAAGAAGGGGGTATACATGTCTAGTAAATTACCGTGGACGAGGTTATTTGCAGACAAGTGGGTAATTAATCTCGCTTGTTTACCTTCAATTGAAGGCAACGTTTATATGCGCCTGCGGTTGCAAATGTTGCACACGGGAGAGCCCCTTGTAAACAATCTTAAAGTTTTAGCTCATTACACTGGTTATTCAGTAAAAACATTTGTGAAAGCTTTGGACGTTTTATTAAGTATGGGGCATATCATACGTCTGGAAGATGGTCGTTTATGGAATTTAGATGTTGAAGAAGAATTCAACAACTCTAATGGGAATTTAGATAAGGTATCAAAAACATCTCGATCAAAGAGATTATCAGAGAGAGCACAAAAAGCAGCGATAGCAAGATGGAATAAACATAAAAATGATGCTTGTGATCATGCTAAAGCCCCTGAAAATACTGAAAATGATGCTAAAAATGATGCTAAAGTTGTTAAGCATGATGCTAAAAGTATGCTTAAGGATGCTAAGCATGATGCTTATGATATGCTTGATGATGCCTATATATATAACATAAACAATAACACTAACATTAACAGTTATAATAAAAAAACTAACACTATCGTGTTAGCAAAAAAAGAAAACGATTTTGAAGATTTAAAAACAAACGAACAGGTTGACGAGCCTTCAGAAGACCATGATTGCGAAAAGCGAGCAGATGCAATCGAAACGGTGGCAGAGGATCAACCTGCTATTCACGAGCAAGAAAACATTCCCAAAAAAGCAAAACGGTCTAAAGCCAATCGAGGCTGTCGATTGCCTGATGATTTTGAACCGGATTACGATTTCGCAATTGCAGAGGGCTTGCCTCCAGAGCGTGTGAAAGTCGAAATCGCAAAGTTTCGAGATTATTGGAAAGCCAAGACAGGTAAGGATGCGACCAAAACGGATTGGCAAGCAACGTGGCGCAATTGGGTACGAAGGGCTATTGATGATTTAACGAAAGGAAGAAACTATGGAAAACCCAATATTGCACAAACAGAACAACAGCGTGGCAAATCTTATCGAGTTGCACAATATATGTCCGATATCAAAAATTCAGACAGTGCGTACAAGTTTTTATTCGGTGATGACGAAAGAACCACCATTCCTTTGGTTACCGGGACAAAAACCCTCGATTGCAGAAGCGGAGCGAATTACCTCACTAGCCAATGATGCGTTGAAAGAACTTGAGAACAAAGCAACGGAAGAGGAAATCAAAACCACGTATCTTGTGTTGTCGAATGGTCTCAAAAGCCCATCAGAATATGATGAAAAATCAACAGCGCTTGCGTATTTTTACACGCTGGACGGTATAAGCAGCTGGGCATTGCAAACGGCAACAAAGAACGCTTTGAAAGGCAAAGCAGAAGGTTTAAACGCAACTTTTATGCCATCAACAGCCGATTTTTATGGTTACTGTGAAAGGCTTGAAAACGGTATACGCATGAGTGTCGATCAAATACTTAGGTACCTTCAAAGACCTGAGAGACAGGACAAGGAAAAAGAGACACCTATAGCACCAGAGCGCTTAGAAAAGCTTCAAAAAGAGCTGAGTGAAGTTTTAAAGGGTCTTGAAGACGAGATAGCAAAATAGTGAAAAATGCTGATCATTTTGTGATTAGATATGTGTTTAAATCGATAAAAAGGCACATTACAAAGCGATTTAGAGATTTTTTGATGTTGATCACATAAAAATCTAAAAACACTTTGTACAGTCAATTTTGAGGCAAATAGACCAAGTGGTAAAATTATGGAATAAAAGCATGAGAATTTTTAAAGATCTCTTTTTAACAAAGCGTAAACAACCGCAAAAAAAGTTTGTTGCAACAGCAAGAGGGCATGCACCATGGGGATTAGGGGTTACAGAGTATTTTTATAACCTTTATGAATATGAAGATGGCGCAAGAGAATATGAGGAATTTGATGGTGGGCAATATCATGAAATACCAGAAAATGCAGATTACAGTACCAAAGCGCAAGTGAAAGCATGGCTATATGGTGGTGCTGTGCCTAAAAGCGTTCTCAACCTTGAGCCCCTCATAGATGAAATTAACAGAGAGATCAAAAAATTATCAAAAAACACAGGAAATGAATATGTTTACAGATAAGCAGCTAAGAGCCTTGTTGGGCGTTATAAGTTTTATATTTTTATGTTTTTTAGGAATAAGAAAAAATATTGACTTTATTCAGACTATTTTGACATTCGCGTCTGTTTCTTTGGTAATAGTAACAATTGTTTTTGCAATTTTATGCAATTCTCATATTCCTTATGAATTACAAAACAATCCAAAATATAAATGCGGCAATACAACAGGTTGGCAGAGATTAACACGTGATTTACAACAATATATGCATAGGCTCTTAAAGCTCATAACTTTAGCGCTTGTCGTTTTAAGTTTTCCAAATAGTTATAAAGAAACAATTTCTTTGCCCGTCATTTCTCAGTACGTGGAACATAATTTTTCTTTTTCATTGGATAGTGTACTTTGGTACTCAGATATTGCTCTTTGGTATTCTCTTTTAGTTTGTGTATTCTTTCTTATTTTGCGTACACGCAGTTTAATAAATATATCTATTTACACACTACAGTGCTCCATTAAAAAGCCATAGTAAAATTTCCGATTTTGATAGAGTTTTCGTTATCTATACAGGAGAATTCAGTGAACAAATTAATACCTCAATCTGATGGAAATACTAAGGTTCTCCTTGATATGCTTGAGGTCCATCTGAAAAAAAATAATGGTTTTATAAAAACTGATTTTTATGACTTTAAGCATATATATGACGGTCCTTTTTTAGTTTCTGAAACCAAGTCTTTTCCACTTGAATCCATTATAATCGTAAATATCGAACAACCAACAAAAAATGAAAGAGATCCAATGGATAAAAGCCCAGTTACGCATGTTTTTGATTATTTAGAAAAAGTTCGTAAAGGTGAGGCTTTCACGGTAGATGGATGTCCAATACCACCATCTCAAAATGTTCCTGTATTTTGCTATATTGTCTGCGATTTAACTGAAAATATGAGAAGGTCTTGCAGGTTTTTGGATTTAACTAAAACAAACGATGGTATGCGATATTTTGGTTACCATAAGAACTACAAAACCTATATAGAAGTTTTGTCTTTTGAAAAGCTTAAAAGCTAGAGAAGCTAAGTGGGGTTTAGGACAGAGTAGATATTAATTTTTAAAGATGCCCTGCTTGCTCTAAAGGTGAAATATGTGGAATTGGGCTGTTATGACGCGCTTGCCAAAGATCATGCTTTTGTTGCAATTTAAGCCAAAATTCCGCATCATTTAACCCCGCTTTTTCTAACCGTAAAGCTAGATTGATACTAATTGCTGCATGACAATTTAAGACGCGTGATAAAGTTAAACGCGCAACACCAAGACGATTTGCAGCTTCTGTTACTGTTAATCCTAATTCATCAAGCAACTCTTCTTTCAAAATACCACCAGGGTGCGGAGGATTGTACATCATCATAATACCTCAAAAAATCAATGATAATCTTGATAATCAACAAGTTCAACATCTGTCCCAATGAAACGAAAGGTAACCCGCCAATTGGCATTGACACGCATTGACCAATAACCTTTTAAATCGCCTGTAAGTTCATGGAGACGATACGATTTTAGGGTTACTTGTTCAGGAGCTGATATCGTATCTAAAATTACCAAAATATTTGCTAATTTTTTAGCATGAGTGGGTTGTATACCTTTGCAAGACCCTTTTTCGAAAAAGATTTTCAACCCTTTATGCTTAAAACTAACAATAGCCATATATTTCCCTTTTGGTACTTGATACTATACACCATGCACTTATGTCAATTGATCTTTATTAAAGAATGCTATAAAACATAATATAATACTTTAAAAAAGTGTTATTAATAATTGAGAATATTGAATAATATTAAAAATTATGCTAAGATTTAGCACGTATTAAAGCACAAATTTAAGGTAAAAAAACATGCTGAACAAAGTGATGCTAATTGGGCATTTGGGGGCTAATCCCGAAAGCAAAACAATGAATAATGGGACTGAGGTAGTTAATTTTCGTATGGCTACTTCTGAGAGCTATACTGATAAGGCAACCAATAAAAGAGTCGACAAAACGGAATGGCATTCTATCGTCATTTTTAATCCACATCTGGCAAAAATTGCTCTTCAGTATCTCAATAAAGGTTCAAAGGTCTATGTAGAAGGCAAATTACAAACGCGCAAATGGAAAGATAGAAATGGTAGTGAACATCTTGCAATAGAGATTGTCTTGCCACAGTTCAAAGGCGAGTTGTATTTACTTAATGCAAAGAAAGAGCAATCTTCTTCACCTGTCACTTCCCAAAGTTATGCCGCCGCTTCAGGAGCTGCTGATTACGGCAAATCTGTCAATGATGCTATTCCATTCTGATTGAAAAATATGACAAAGAAAAAGAAACGAGCAAAACGTGGACGTCCACGAATTAAGGGATGTGTAAGAGAACCAAATGGACGCATCTCAAGAGCAAAAACACCGCGTAAACCTGTTGATCAATTGGCTATAGAAATGCGTGCTAAACGCTTTGGTTTGTCCATAGAAGATGCCAAAAATCCACTTGCTGGTACCTATATCGGGCGGCTTTATTTGCAAGGTCAACTTACTCAAGATCAATATGAGGCTGCACAAAAGTACCTTGAAGTGAAAAACAATTACCTCTGTGCAAAAGCGTTACCTAATGCTGTTTATAATGAAATGCCTACAACTTCTGATGATGGTGCAAGAGAGAAATGGGTAAAACTTACTACAGAGCGGTTTTTAAATATGCAAGAGGCAATAAAAGAAGCACAATATCTATATCGCCAACACAATTTTTATGCTGCGTTACAATGCCTTGTTATAGAAGATCAAATGCTACCGCATCTTGTTAATTCACTCTGTATTGTACTTGATGCGCTTCACAAACATTTTACGCAAAACCGGTAGTCGTCAAGCGGCATCTTGAATATGAATGGTAACTTCTTTCTAAAAACACCAGATTTTGATTAAAAAAATAAAAAAACACTAGATGATGATTTTTTCTGTTGACATCGTGTAAAAAATCCTATTTAATGACAATACTGCACTAGTCGTATTGCGTCTAAAATTCAAAAATGTTCCCTAAAAATTTAGTAAAATATGTACCTGAAATAGGGCTAGAGAGCCCTGTTTTCTTGGTAATTCCGGCTTGTCCATTTTTCACAGTGTAAATATCAATATTTGACGCATGATGTCATTAAATCATTCCTCAAAAGGAGCAATAATGAAAACTGTCATCACTAAACCAATCTGTGTCGTTGGCGACAATAAAAGCACCGTTCGTTTTGAACCTTCTACACAAAATACCCCTTTTGTTGAAGTTTCAAATCAACTCTATGCTCGTCTCAAGCGTGCCAATGCTGCAAAACCTTTTGTTGAAAGCAAAACAAATGCAAAACCTGATAAGACAAGTGAAAAGGTTGAAAAAGAAGAAAATGAAAAGGTCCAAACATCAACTGAAGCAGTGGTAGAGGAAAACACACCCAAACAAACCAAAACATCTAAAGTTTCTAAGCCAGCAACATCTACTCCAAAAAAGGCTTAGAAGTTGAAATTAATTATCCACCAAAAATGGTATCTTCAACAAATGAAAGATACCTTTACAAGTCTTCAAGCACCACGCCTGAATTGGGCTTTGTGTAATGCTGTAAATACTGCAGCAAAACAAGTGGAGCGCTTTGCCGAAAAGAAAGTTTCTGAACTTACATCAGCAAAATCAAAGCGTATCAAGAAAGGTGTTTATATTAAAGGAAAAGCTACAGCACAGCTTCTCGAGACAGATATCATTGGCTCTGGAACACCGATACCTCTTAAATTTTTTAAAGCAAGAGAAACAAAACATGGTGTGACCTACACAATGTTTGGCAAGAAAGAAATCTTACCCCATGCTTTTATTCGAGGTGGGAGTTTTCCAAAGCGTGTTGAATTAAAAATGGGCAACAATGTTTTTCAAAGAGCCGATGGTGATCAATTCCCTATTGCAAAACAAGAAGGACCATCAATTGCTAGAGTAATGTCCAAGCCAGAAATTGCAAATACTATTACACAATATGCCAATGAGAGATTAATCAAAAATATCCAGAGACAACTTGATCGTCAAAAATATGCCGCTAACAAGAAAAAGAAATAATGTTTTTAAGCTATGTAAACACACTACTCACTTTAATTGTAATTTTTAAAGAAAATTATCACTTACACTTTGGCTTTTTCCATAAAAAATGCAATAAAATCAATGCAAAAGGTACTTTCCAGCGGGTTGGGAGTGTTGCGGGGCAGGACAGCGCGAACTATCGCTAGCGTTAGAATTTTTTAAATTGACTGTACATTGTACACATAACCCATTGATAAATAACGATTTCAATATGTGTACTGTACAATATGTGAAATGTTTCCTTATCCCATTGATAGCTTGTTTTTCAGTTTGTGATGTAAAACTCTCTTTATCCTGATACGCCGTCTTACTTCTTCGGGCATAGAAGAAGTCAAGGAGAAATTTTGAATGAACAAGAAGCATCGTGAAGGTCTCTCGGTTCGCGCTTTTGCCAAGAAGATGGGTGTGTCGCATAATGCGGTGGTTTCTCGGATTAAAACAGGCAAATTTGATGCTGCTCTTTTTGAAGATGGTTCAATTGATGAAACCCTTGCAACAGCGATATGGAATGAGAATCCTACAAAGCGCACTGCTTCACTTTTAGCACCTGATGGACAACGGCGGACAAAGATCAAAAAAGCTTCAACAGATGGAGCCAACGAATACAAGATCAAACTGGAGAGAATGCAAGTTGCACTTGAAAGAGAGAAGATTGCTCTGGAAAAGTTACGCGAAACAACTGTTGACCGTGAAGAAATGAAAAAAGCAGCGCGTGAATTTGGAAGAGCACACCGTGATGCCATGTTAAAATTTCCTCACCGTTTCGGTGCAAGCATTGCAGCACAAGTGGGATGTGATGCGGCGAGCCTTATTGGTGCCATTGATTATTACATGAGAACAGCTTTGCTTGAGGCAGTTAACATTCCAGTGCCTTTTCATGATCCTCATTCTCCGGAGTTAGAAATCTTGCAAGAAACGAATAATGGATGAAAATGCAATCAAAGAATTTTTCGCCTATGCCAATGACGCACGACAACCAGATCCACCGTACACGGTTTCGCAATGGGCGGATAAGAATAGATACCTTAGCACCGTAGCAAGTGCAGAGCCTGGATTGTGGAGAACAAAGCGTACCCCTTATTTGCGCGAAATCATGGATAACCTTTCCTCTTACATGCCAATTGAAACAACAAGTGTCATGAAAGGAGCGCAAATTGGAATGTCTGAAGCAGGATTGAACTTCTGCGGTTATGCTATTCATTATAGTCCGGGACCCGCTCTTTATGTGATGCCTACTGTCGAGACCGCGAAGAAACTGTCAAAAACGCGTCTTGATCCAATGATTATGGCAAGCCCTGTTTTAAGTGAACGCATTGCCCCTGCCCGTGCACGCGACAGCGGAAATACAATGTTTTCGAAAGAATTTGATGGGGGAGCATTGATGCTTACCGGAGCAAACAGTGCTGCTGGTTTGCGTTCCATGCCTATTCGTTATCTGATTTTGGATGAAGTTGATGCCTATCCTCTCAGTGTGGATAACGAAGGTGATCCCGTGATGATTGCCGAAAAGCGTACCTCAACCTTTGTGCAGAGAAAGATTTTTAAATTGTCCACGCCAACACACCGTGACACAAGCCGTATTGCCAAAGATTTCGTGCTTGGTGATCAAAGATATTACAACGTCCCTTGTGATAAGTGTGGGGTTCTACAGCCCATTGTTTGGTCGCAAATCAAGTGGCCGAAAGGTGCCCCCGAAAAAGCTGTTTTTGTTTGTGCCCATTGTGGTCATGAACATGCCGAGCACAGAAAAACTGATCTCATGAGTGAGGACAGAGGTGCGTGCTGGGTTCCTACAAGTGAATCAACGAGACCGAATTTACGCTCTTATCATATTTCGGCACTCTATTCACCTTGGCTAACGTGGGGAGAATGCGCAAGAGAGTTTTTAGAAGCGAAAGATGATCCAGCGCTTTTGCAACCTTTTGTTAACACAGTGCTTGGAGAGCCATGGGAGGACAGAACAGGTGACGTTGTTGATCCTGATAGCCTCTATGCAAAACGCGAAGATTATCCCATTGCACCGCCGCAAGCCGTGTTATTGACCGCCGGCATCGATGTGCAAAACGACCGCTTAGAGCTTGAAGTGGTTGGATGGGGGCGTGGTGAAGAAAGCTGGCACATTGATTATCAAGTCATTCCCGGTGATCCATCTTCTTTTGAAGTATGGGACCAACTGGATGAATATCTGACAAGACGCTGGTCACACCCTGGTTACAAAGATGGCATCAGAATAACAGCGGCTTGTATTGATACCGGTGGTGGACATACACAAGCCGTTTACAATTATGTACGCCCCCGTGAAGGACGACGCATCTGGGGAATTAAAGGACAGGCGGGATGGCGTGCGGTATGGCCACGCCGTCCAAGCAGAAACAATAAAGGACAGATTAATCTCTCTATTGTTGGTGTTGATGCAGCAAAAGATATTATCACGGCACGATTAAAAAAATCCGGTCCTGAAGCATCGGGGGCTGGTGCAACACACTTTCATAAAAGCCTTGATCGGGAATATTTTGACCAGCTCACGGCTGAAAGAAAAGTCATCAAATATTTTAAAGGCTTCAAGCGCATAGAATGGCAAAAAAGTGAGAAAGCAAGAAACGAGGCTTTGGATTGTAGGGTCTATGCTTATGCCGCTTTACAGGGGCTAATTTCGGCAGGAATAAATCTTAATCGAGAAGTTGATATCTTAGAAGAGCGTTTGGAAAAACTTAAAGTTGACGCTTCTTTAGAGCAGCCAACATCAGGGATTTCTTCATCCACTTCTCCCAAAAGAACACAGGCAGCACAGCCTCAAAAGAAAAAAATCAGAATGGTGATCAGCCCTTATATGCAAGGGGATTGGAGGTAATTTGTGGATGAAGAATTGAAGCAAATAAACAGCAAAACTGACAGACTGGAAAGTTTAAAAAGGCGGCGCGAACAAATTGAAGAGGCTCTCTATTCGGGAGCACAATCAGTGCGTCATGGCGATAAGCAAGTAAGCAACCGTTCTGTTGAAGAATTGCGCAGAGCACTTGAGATGCTGAATACACAAATAGCCAACCTTGAAGGACGCAAGCGTTCACGTGTTTTCTATTTTAATATATCACGAGGCTATTAATGGCTGGCTTTATCAATAAACTCACGGACTTTTTTAAAATTTCTCGTCAACACAATCCGCCTTTTGAGGCTGCAAGCAAAAGCCGTCGCATGGGTGGGTTTGACCCCGCAAAAAAACACATCAATAAAGCAATTGAAGAATGCGGTGATACCATTACTGCTCGTTCAAGATGGCTTTATGACACTGAATCTCTTTATGGCTCGGCAACAGAAGAATGGGTTTCCGCAGCTGTGAGTGATGGGATTAAACCTTATCCTCGCATTGAAGGGTTTCAAGAAGAAAAGAAAAAGCTTTTAGACTTATGGTGGCAATGGGTTGATGAGGCGGATTATGATGAGGATGCGAGCTTTTATGGTCTGCAAGCAACAATTGCACGAGAAGTCTTTTTAACCGGCGAATGTTTTGTAAGACTGCATTATGTTGACCTTTATGGACGCTCTGGGGTGCCTCTTCAATTACAAATCTATCCAACCGAAATGCTGGACCTCACTTACAATGGACCTGCGGAAATTAAAGGCAATTACATTCGTATGGGTATTGAATTTGATGCCAGTGGCAAGCGTGTTGCTTATCATTTCTGGGAATACCACCCCTATGATGATTGCCCTGCAAACAGTGCATTTAAGAGCCAAGAGCGCGTGCGTATCCCCGCAAGAATGGTCCTTCATATCAAAGAGCGCCGTATTGCCGGACAATTGCGCGGTTCTCCTAAAATAACACGCAGTATGACAAAGATCTTTCAACTGGAATCCTATGATGATGCAGAGCTTGATCGAAAAAGAACAGCAGCTCTTTTCGCGGCATTTATCTCAAGAAATCCCCCAAACGACGCCAAATTACTTGATAATCGTAACGAAAAAGACGTTGAAGAAGAATCCGAATTACCTGTCATTGAACCAGGTGGATCATTTTATTTAGGAGAGAATAGAGAGATAAAATTTTCAAATCCTGTTGAAGTTGGTGGTTCTTATGAAGCCTTTCAATTCAACCGTATTGTCTGGGAGCGCTTTGTGGAAATGGCTGTCCTTGCTGGATGCGTAAAATTACCGGGATGGGAAGAAAATCCCTTGCCATGGCTTCAATGTGAAAGCTTTGCGCCCCCGCTTGAAATGATTGATCCAAACAAAGATATCTCGGCAGAAAAAGAAGAAATTCGCGCCGGTTTAAAAACACGACGAATGGCACTTGCCGAACGGGGTTTTGATATCGACAGCATTCATGCCGAACTTGAAGAAGAGCACACCGATGCTCGCGCCCGTGGTTTATCTTTTGATACCGATATGGCGGCACCCTCTGGTGAAAATCAAACGACGAATTTCACAGATTCAGATCCTTCTGAGACTTATGAAAGCAACCAAGGCAGTGAGGCGCACAAAAATGACCAATAATCTTGACATGCCGTTTTTAGTATCACGGCTTTTTGGTGTTCCACATATGCTTGCCTCGACAAAGCTTGATGTCATTCTTAATGCTCTTGCACCGCGTCTTTTTGCTGGAGAAAAGTTTACCCCTCAGGCTTTTTCGCAAGGGGCTAGCGCATCTTTCAAACCACCTGAGAGTTACGTGGTGCGCAATAATGTTGCCATCCTACCTGTTCATGGCACACTGGTGCGCCGCGGTGCATGGCTTGGTGCCCTTTCAGGGTTAACCTCTTATGAAGGCTTAAGCGCCTCCTTTCGTGAAGCCATTAAACAACCTGATGTCCGAGCTGTTTTGCTCGATATTGACAGTGGTGGTGGAGAAGCCGGCGGGGTGTTTGATTTGGTTGAAGAATTCCAAGCACTCTCACAACACCATCAGAAACCACTTTGGGCGCATGCCAATGAATTTGCCTGTTCTGCTGCTTATGCCATTGCCTGTTCTGCTTCGCAAATATGGGTTGCTCGCACAGGCGTTGTCGGCTCAATTGGGGTGGTTTGTGCACATCTTGACCAATCAAGCGCCGATGAAAAACAAGGGCTTAAATGGACCTTTGTCTTTGAAGGTGATCACAAGGTTCATGGTAATCCTCACGAACCATTGGCTGATACCGCGCTTAAAAAAATGCAAGCAGATTGCGCCCTGCTCTACGAAATGTTTGTCGATTGGGTAGCACAAAATAGACCCCTGAATACTGATGCTATTCGTGACACAAAGGCAGAAACTTTTATAGGCACCCAAGCTATCGCGCTTGGATTAGCAGATGCGCAAGGCACTCTTGCGCAAGCTTTGGAATCCTTAACGGATTTCATCTCACCAAACCCAACAGTAACAGCAAAAGAAGGACAAAACACATGGCACGCACACAATATCGCGCCCAACAAGAAGATGATGAAAGGATTGTCGACATCCTCGATGAAGAAGAGGATGAAAATGATCACGACATCGATAAAAACGCCGAAATCTTTGACGACAACGAAGACGAAGAGGAGGATGAAGACAATGAGGACAAGCGCGAAAACATAAAAGCCATCCTTGAACAAGAAAGAAAGCGCGCTCAAGCCCTGACAACCCTTGAAAGGCAAGCAAAGCGCCTCAGCGTTTCTTTCGATGCCGCAAAGGCTATTCAAAACGGTATGAGTATCGAGAAAGCACGCCAGTGCGTCTTGACAGAGGCTAGCTCTCAAAGCGCCTCTTTAAAACTATCGCCTTATGTTCCTCATGCTGATGGAGAGAGCAAGGCAAAAATTCATACAAAATGGCAATCAATTTGGAAGGTAATAAAATGAGTCATATTATTTATGAAGATGTTCGCAATGGCGCTTATCTTGGGCGCTACGACCCTGACATGTCAAATGAACAAGTGGTATTTGCATCAGGAGCCTTCATTGAGGCGGGGACTGTCATGGGAAAGATAACAAAAACGGAAAAATATGTCCCTCTTAATCCGGCAGCAGCAGATGGCAGTGCGGTGCTCGCAGGGATTTCTTATGCTACTGTTGATGCAACAGGTGAAGAACAACATGCCGTCATTACAGCGCGTTTGAGTACTGTAAAAGCTTCGGAACTGATCTGGCCCGATGCAATACTCGAGCAAGAAAAAATGGCAGCTATTCAGTCTTTAGAAGACAACAATAAAATTCTGTTGCGATAGGAGAATGCGCACATGGATATGAATTTTTTTAAACATGATGCTTTCTCAACGATAACAATGATGAAAGCGATTGAAAACTATGAGTTTCAACCGGGTCTTGTAAGCTCTCTCAATCTTTTTGAAGACGTTGAAACCAGCACCACAGTGGTTGGTATTGAACGGCGTGACAATACATTTTCGCTTATTCAAACCAGTGAACGCGGAGCCCCTTTAGCAGAAGGTGACAGAGACAGTCGTAATCTTCGGTTTTTTAAAACAACCCGTATTGCCAAAAGTGATACTGTGAAATCAGAAGAAATCCAAGACCGGCGTGAATTTGGCACAGAAGATCAGTTAGAGACGGCAATGAAATATATTGCCAGAAAACAAAAGAAACTGATTTCTGAAATCGAATTGACATGGGAAAATATGCAGCTTGGTGCTGTTCAAGGTGTTGTCCTTGATGCTGATGGTTCGGTGATTGTCGATTGGTACAAGGAATGGGAAATTACACCACCAAAGCCAATTGACTTTAAACTGGAGAGTGAAACAACCAATGTTGCTGATAATGTTGATCAGGTCATTATGAGAATGATTGAAGCTTCAAAAGGAGCGTTCTCTGACCGTTCACGGATTATTGGACTTTGTGGGAATGAATTCTTTTCCAAACTAAAAAACCATAAAACCATTCGTGAAACCTATTTAAACACAACCTTAGCGCAAACACTCAATAGCGCAGGAGGTGTTGCAACACCAAGTGCTCTTGGTACGGGGAGCTTTGGCAGTTTTGACTTTGCCGGTGTGACCTTTATCAATTATCGCAGTATTCATAACTATAATGTGAGTGCAAAGGCTGGGACAAAGCGTGCGATAGGAATTAAGCCTGATGAATGCCAATTCTTTCCTGTTAATGCGCCTGGTGTATTCCAGAAAACCTTTGCACCTGGTGAAAGCTTAGATTTTGCTAATACGGTTGGAAAACCTCTCTACACGATGCTAATCGTCGATCATGACCGTAATGCATGGGTAAAGCCTGAAGTCTACAGCTATCCGCTTTACATTTGCACACGTCCTGAAATGCTGTTCAAAGCCGTCATTGGAGGGAAATAACATGCTATGGCACGGGCTGCTTAACAAAATGGTAAAAGAGGTACGCAACACCTTTGGGCAGCCCGTCATCTATACGCGAAAGGATAACCAGCAATCTTTTCGGATTACAGCGATTTACGGCATCAAACATTCTGAATCGGATGCTGGTGGCAGAATACCGACAACAATTCCAAGAAAAGAACTTGATCTTTGTATCAATGATATTGGCGGATTGCCACCAAAAGCTGAGGATAGTGTCGTTGTACTTGCTTCTGAAAACACTGAAGATCCCTCTCAAGAGCGCTTCGTTGTCACCGATGTCCAAGCCTCTGAATCCGGTATGTATAAGCTTATTTTAAGGGAGGTAAAATAAAAGACCCTCTTATCATTTTTAGAAAATCTTATATTACTGCTTGACAAGATTATGGGAATATGAATAATCGAATCAAGTGCTTCAAAAACACTTTAAATACCAAGCGGACAGATTGCCGAAACAGTCTCTTCTCCGCCGATTAAAAGTTTTGACTCGTTGTATGCATATAGCATATAAGCGAATTTGTCGGGTGTGGTTATGCTATACAATACCCTTAGGGGAAAAGCATAACGACGGACTTGGTACCGTGTTTTTGAGCACCCGGCACTCTTTTGTTGAGTGTCAATCAAAAATTTTATTACCAAGGAGTTTACATGAACACTCTTATTCCAATATTGGAACAAACAATTGATCAGGAAACTGTTCAAACTGTTAACGCTCGTGATTTGCATGTGTTTTTAGAAGTAGGTAAAGATTTCTCTGCTTGGATTAAATATCGCATCAACAAATATAATTTATTAGAAAATCAGGATTATTTAGTTTTCACCAATTTTGGGGAAAACCTCCAAGGTGGTCGCCCCTCTAAAGATTATCATCTCACCTTAAGCGTAGCCAAAGAACTTTCTATGCTTGAGAACAATAAGAAAGGCAGAGAGGCTCGTTTGTATTTCATTGAGTGTGAAAAACTTGCAAAGCAGGTAGCAACACCACAGATTGATTATTCAAGTCCTCAAGCAATGATTGGTTTCTTGAATCACTTACAAAGCCAAATCGAGCAGAAAGACCATGTGATTGCCGAGTTAGAGCCTAAAGCCAAGGCACTTGATGGCTTGAAACGCTCGGATGGTCTGTTTGGTTTAATTGAATCTGCAAAAATGTTAGAGGTACGACCAAAAGATCTAACCGATTATTTGCGTAAACATGATTGGGTCTATCGACGGGCTCCGGGTGCTCCTTTGTTACCCTATCAGGATAAGATCAAAAAAGGTCTCATGGATTGCCCTGCTATTACTATTCAAAGACCGGATGGTACAGAAAAGGTACTCCCTTCAACAAAAATCACATCCAGAGGATTGGCTTGCTTGAGAGAACAAATCCATGGAGGTGTACAATGAAGGTAGATACCAATTTTTTATGTGATTTGTGGATGGCTTTGTTTCAGTTTGTCAATTGTGAAGATATTAAAGATAAAGACTGTAGCGCACTGGTTGAAGTCATGGGCATTGTAGAAAAAGCTTTGATTTTAAAACTTCAAGATGAATTGCCGAGTATTACAAAGATTTTAGCAGTCCTTACAGGTTTTGGAACTTCAGAATTACCGCATATCATGAATCCATTATTGCAAGCTTATGCTCCAAATTTAGAAAACCCTATTAAAAAGGTTGCTTAAGTAAAAACATAACTTCTCTCCCCGTTCTCAAAAATGGGGAGGTGATTAAACTCTACATTCAAATTTATTGATTTTAGAAAATTCATCTGCTTTTTCAGTTTGTAATATACTAACGTCGTAAGCAGCTTGCATGTTAAGCCAAAATTCAGCTGTTGTATCAAAAAAATAGGCTAATCTGAGTGCTGTATCAGGAGTCACTGGACTTTTTTCAGCAATAATACGTTCTATCCTTGTACGTGGAACATTCAAAGCTTTTGCAAGGGCATAAGCAGAAAGAGCATATTCTTTTAAATATTCTTCCCGTAAAATTTCTCCGGGATGTATAGCACTATAATTTCTCATTTCGACCTCCTGCAAATCAATGATAATCTACGATTTCAACTTCATAGGCGCCATTGGAACGCCATTCAAAACAAATACGAAACTGGTCATTAATACGAATAGAATATTGACCTTTACGTTCTCCTTTCAATGCTTCTAAGCGATTTCCCGGAGGACTACGTAAATCTTTGAGATCAACTGCTTTATCAAGCATAAACAATTTTCTTTGAGCGATACGCACTAAAGTTGTAGGAAAACCTCTGGGCGGGTTACCTTCTAAAAGATCTTTACATCGCTTATCCGCAAAAGATTCAATCACCAAATCACCTTTATTCATTCTTTTACGTATCATAACATGATACCATCCTCAAAGAAAGAATAAATTTTGAAGAACAGGAGCTTTTATGCATCCGAGAGAGACGATAAGGGAAAGCTTTGTTGCACTGATCAAAGCAGCAAAGACAGCTGCTGATGACAATGTGTTTAATATGCGTGATTTCAACTTTTCCGCTGAGAACACACCGGCAATTAATATCTCAACACAAAGCGAAACAATTGAAGATGGCTATGATAATGCAGTAAGGCGGCGTGTCTTAACCGTGGATGTTGAATGTTATGCTACACAAGAAGATGGTGCACGTTTTGTCGACCAATTAGCATGGGAGGTTGAAGAGATCTTCTACGCCAATCCCAATCTCAACAACACCGTGGAAACATGCTCCCTGCAAAATATCGCTTTTGCCTTTGGCGACAATGGTGCTCTAGCACTCCATGGGGCAATTTTAACCTTTGAGGTCACTTATGTAACCAATATCCCCTCCCCTGAAACACAAGAAGATGGTGCAAACGCAAAGCTTGTTGAACCTTTTCTAGGTTTTACACCACAAACAGGCGTGGGCAATGAAGACAAATATCATAAAATTGGGAACACTCATGTTAGAGCGGCGCGATAAAGACATCACCGATTTAAAAAGACGTCTCGCAAATATGGTTATGGTGGGCACAATTAGCCATGTCGACCATAAAAACGCACGCTATCGGGTAAAAAGCGGCAATCTTATCAGTGACTGGATTCCAGATACCCAAGCCCGCGCCGGTAAAACATGCTCTTATGAAGGGCGGGATGTTGGAGAACAAGTGGTGGTGGTTGCATCATCAGGGGATTTAGCGCAAGGGGTGATTGTTGGTTCCATCCATACCGATGCTCATCAAGCAGCCGATAAAGGCAATATTCATAGAACAATTTATCCCGATGGCACCATGTTTGAATATGATGATGAACAAAACAGCTATAGCATGCAGATCAAATCAGGCGGAAAATTCATTCTCACAATTGCGGATGGCGTGTCTCTTAAAGGTGATGGTGGCAAGCTAGAACTTACCGCACCAGAAGGCATAAAAATTGTTTCACAAAGCGATATCACTTTCAATGCAAAGGGCAACATTTCTTTACAGGCTGGTGGTGGTGTTTCACTTCGTTCGGATGAGAGTCTCTCTCTTCATTCCGCTCACAATGTTGCCATGAACTCAAGTGGTTTGACCCATAACGGCACCAATATAGGAGCAACCCATGTTCACGGTGGTGTTGTTCCTGGTGGCTCCATGACAGGAGGTCCCAATTGAACATAGGAATGGACCGTAGCACAGGAAAGCCCTTGACCGGCATTGAACATTTGCGCCAATCAATCCTTGATATTTTATCAACACGCATTGGCACGCGTGTAATGCGTCGTGATTATGGTTCACACGTTGCGGATATTATTGATGCACCGGTCAATGACGCCTTTGCTGTTCGCCTTTATGCCGCTATTGCCGAGGCTTTAGACAAGTGGGAACCACGTTTTAAACTGAACAAGATTGATTGTAAATGGAATGAGAATGGGCAAGTTTCCTTGTCCTTTGAAGGTCTTTATTTGCCCTCAGGCAAGCCCATCACCATGGAAGGATTGCTGATAAAATGAATGGAGCACTTGCAAAACCAGAAATCATTACAGAAATTTCCTTTGAAGAAATACGAGCAGCAGCTCTTGATCACTTAAAAGAACTGTTGCCCGGATATAGTGTTCTTGAAAGTGATCCAGCCGTAAAAGTCATTGAAGCCTTTAGCTATCGAGAACTGCTTTTAAGGCAACGTATTAACGAAGCTGCACGCAACAATATTCTTGATTTTGCAACCGGTGAATCTCTTGACGCTTTGGGTAACTGGCATGGAATTGCCCGCATGGAGGGTGAAAGTGACGAGAGATATCGCGAACGCATAAGACTTCATGCCCGTGGTGGCAAGGGAAGCGGAACAGAACCCTATTACAAACTGATAGCCGTGTTAAAGATGCCATTATTTACCGTAAAGGCAAAGATCCAACCATCTATGTTGCGCTTTTTGGCAATAATGAAGAAGGAACGGCATCTGAAGATCTCATACAAACAGTCTCACAAGCCCTTCACAGAAAAAATATCATCATGACCAATGATACAATCATTGTGCACGCTGCTGTAAAAAAAGTGGTGGATTTGCAAGCCGATGTTTGGCTGTTACCCGAAACATCCTTGAAAATTCTCATGACAATGGAAGCAAATTTAAGAGCAGCATGGCGAAAAGAACAAGCCATTGGTCGTGAATTAAGCCTCTCATGGTGGGTTTCTAAACTGATGATTGCGGGTGTCCAGAAAGTGATTGCCATTACACCAACACAAGACAGAACCGTCGGTGATGAAGAAGTTTTAGCGATTGGTAAGGTCACCTTAAACTTCAAAGGACGGGCACGCTAATGATTGGCGCCCTCCTCCCAAACAATGCAACAGAATTTGAAAGGCGCCTTGCCGATGTTTGCGACTTTCATCAAGATGTTGATGGTGCTGTTTTGGGGATTTCACGCTCTAAGCTTATCACCCGCCCTCCTCGCTTCTTGCCATGGTTGATTGAAGAATATGGGCTTGGAGAGCTTACACCTTATGTTCCAAACCTCTATGATTTGATTGACCAAGGGCTCCAATGGCAAAATATTCGCGGTTCTTTAGCGGCTATTGAGAGAGGGCTTGCATGGCTTCAGATTTCAGCACGCTTTACACCAGCATGGTCGGGGCGTTTATGGTGGAATTCCTTCCAACTTTACTTTGATCAATTGCCTGAACAAAGTGCTCTTGAAGCCATTGAAGCCATCACAGAGCTTTCCAAAAGCTTACGCTCTGATTTTCGCCGTGGTGTCAATGGTTATGACGTGCAAGCACTGGAAGGCAATATGTCACGCCTTGATGACAGTCTGCTGGACTATGAGAGCGGTGTACGCTTAACAGCGGGGGACACACTGTTTTCCTTTGGGCGCACAACAGAAATTATGCACAGGCTTACCAAACAAGAAGGCACACTGATTGGCAATTGGATGGATGACGGGGATGGGGAATTAAGCTTCGACCAAATTGATTATCCATGGGATATGGCAAATTTTCCCTGGTGTTCTGTTAAAAAACATCAACGCGATATACTGATGGCAGAGTGGTTTTATAACCGCACCCTTTATCTCGTGTTAAGAGACTGTGAGGATGATGTCATTGGCACTCGCAGATGCAACATTGTCCAACCAGTAGAACAGAATTTGGCGGGTGTTTATCACCATTTGGGCGATCGTTATCAACCCTCCTCGATGGGCACAGCCCTTCTTATTGCAGCACGCACGGATTTTCAAAATGTTGACGGCAGAAAAGCCGCCTCTATTGCTGTTCTCGTGCATGCGACCCCTAAACAACATATCCCTTTGGGTAAACTTTGGTGTGCGTGCAATGAACTGATTGGCGGGGTGGAGATCATCAAAACGCCCATCAATATTCCTTTGCGTGGTGATGTTCGCGAGCAATTCAAGATTTTATTGAGGTTTTAACATGAAGCATGAAAGTGGTTTACCCTTTGCCATTGACAGATCTTGCGGCAAAGACGAACAACAAAGCGTTGTTTTCTACGGGCAACGTCCCTTTATCCAAAGTGGTGAACTCAATGAGATGCAAACCATCATCAGGGGGCGCCATAACCGTTTGGGGCGCTTGGTCGCCAAAGAGGGAGACCGTGTTGAGCGAGCCGATGCCTTTGTCAATAAAGACGCAAAGACCGTTACTTTAACAGAAGGCAAGATCTATATCGCAGGCGATATCTTTCCAGTCTCACAAGCGGTTCTGAATGCTGTTTCTATGGTTGGGCGCCTTGAAATCGGTGTGAAGTTGCAAAAAACATGGATTACCCATGAGGATAATCCAGAACTGTTGGGGCAAGTTCCCGGCACCTTGGCACAAGGAGAACCCGGTGCGGCACGCGAAACAGCAAAGCTTGTTTGGGCCTTAAAAGAGGATGGGCAGCAAGGCACGTTCTTTCCTGTTTATATCTTACAAGACGGCATTTTGATTGACCAAAAGTCCCCCTCACTGCTTGAACCCGCCATGCAAGCCATTGCTACTTATGACCGTGCCCATGGTCATTATATCGTCAATGGATGCCGGGTGACGGCTCTGGGACGAAAGAATGGATGCCAAGTGTTTAGCATTCAAGAAGGAGAAGCCAATATCAATGGCTTTAAGCGCAAACGCCTTGCTGCTTTGCGCCATGAAGAGAGGGAAGAGTTTTCGACAAGCGTTGTGCCTAGTGAAACGCATATTTTTGCCCCGCAAAAAGGCAAAACAAGCTTTACCTTTAAAAGCTATTATGCTCCCATTGCCGATATCCACTCTCTTTTGTTGACAAAAGAAAAAACCGTCACAGTTACACGCGGTGCGGTCGTTGCTGGGCGAGATGGTGTTCCCGATAAAAGCATCACCTCTTTTCTCAAAGTCATGCAAGGCAACAAGGAATTTAAAGAAGGAACAGATTTTAAGAAGACCGGTGATACCATTGACTGGGCACCGATGGGGGATGAACCGCGTCCTGGCAGCAGTTACACGGTAACCTACCGCTATCGTGCACAAGTGACCGCCGATAAGGTCACGGCACAGGAAATCACGCTCTCAGGGGGGGCGCAAGGGGGGGATATCATTGTCAGTTACACCTACAAATTGCCCCGTATCGACCGTATCGGGCTTAATACACAAGGCACGGTTGTCTATATCAAAGGAATCTCCGCTGATCATCCCATGGCGCCCAGTGTTCCTGAAGATGTTCTCTCCCTTGCCACCATCACCAACAGTTGGCTGGATACGCCGCTTGTGGTCAATGATGGCACGCGCGTTGCCCCCTATGATGAGATGTGGCGTTATTTTCAACGGGTGCTGTCCCTTGATCGCTTGATGCAATTAGAGCGTATTAAAAGCAATGTTGACTCGAAAGAGCCCGTTGCCAAAAAAGGCATGTTTGCTGACCCGTTTCTTGATGATACTTACAGAGATGAAGGGTTCACGCAAACAGGAGCTGTTGGCAATGGTATTTTACAGCTGGCTATTGATCCAACCTTTTACACCGCCCCCTTAAGGGCTCCTGTCACCCTTGACTGGACCAATGAAGTAATCATTGCCCAAGAATTGACAACCGCTTGCGAAAAAATCAACCCCTATCAAAATTTTGCTCCTCTGCCTGGTACAGTGACCCTCACACCCGCGACAGATTTTTGGCACGAGCAGCGCACCGATTGGCTCTCAAGTGTCACCAATCAATTGTTTATGGGAACGCACCGTGGGAGCAGCATTCGCAAGCAAGAGGCAAAGGATGAACTGATCAATGTTGCGCATGAACAAATCGATTTCTTAAGACAAATTACCCTTGGCTTTAAAATTGAAGGTTTTGGCAAGGGGGAAATTTTAGACAGTCTCACCTTTGATGGTGTGAATGTCTTGCCAAAAAGCCGCCTTGTTGCCAATGGCAATGGCATTTTGGAAGGTAGTTTTAAAATCCCTGAAAATATTCCTGCCGGCACCAAAAATGTTGTAGCACGAGGCAAAGGGGGAACTCTTGCGACAGGTCTCTTTACCGGGCAAGGTGTTATTGATGTGAAAGTGATGCGGCACACCACAACAGTCAAGATCTGGACGCAAGTGGACCCGCAAGCGCAAGTCTTTACACCAGAAGAAACACGGCAAATCACCGGTCTTGACTTTCATCTTTGCAAAATCGGCAATCCCAATCATGATCTGGTCATTGACTTGGTGACAACCGAAAACGGTTATCCCACCGCCGATATCCAAGCCCAAAGCTTTTATTCCATGAAGGGGGCAAAAACCGGATGGGCACAGGCACGCTATGATGTCCCACTCCTTGTCCCCAATGATCGGTTAACGGCTTTTGTCATTAAAACCGATGATAGTGATCATTCCCTCTCACTCGCAAAGCTTGGAGGATTTGATGAAGAACAGCAAAGATTTGTCTCAAGCCACCCTTATGTGACCGGTCCTCGTTTTTCCTCTGTCAATGCGCAAACATGGAGTGCCCATCAAGATGAGGCTTTGGCTTTTCGTGTCTTGGCAGCACGCTACAGACAAACAACAAAAACCATTGATCTTGGTACCTTTAATCTTGTTAACTGTTCTGATTTGCAAATACGTAGCACGGTTGAATTGCCTTCCAGTGATTGTTCGGTGATCTTTGAAATTGAAAGAAACAATGGCACAATTTATCAACTTCTTCCCTTTCAATTGCTTAGTCTTACCGAATATATCAATGAAAAGGTTCAGCTTCGTGCTATTCTCAAAGGCACGGAGAAACTCTCCCCCATTCTGTTTGCTCCTGTTCAGTTGATTGCCGGCAAGATCCATAACACAGCAACCTATGTTACCCGTGCTTTTGCCTTTGGTGAGAAGGCAAGATTGACCAGCTATATCAAGACCTTTTTACCAGGCGGCTCCACATTCACCCTCGAGATGCAACGGGATGATGGTGCCTTTACCCCCCTCACCTTAGAGGAAACAGAACAGCTTTCTGAACCCCTTTGGACAGAGCGAAAATTTGTCAGTAGCAATAAGACAGCAAGGCAAGCACGCTTGAAACTCACGCTCACTGGTGGACCTTCTGCACGGTCAATGCTGCGTGATTTTGGTGCTGGCATCTTATGATACCCCCTCGCTTTAAAAGATGAAATTTGGGGCTGCTTTAGAGATTTGGAGAATAAGAAATGACAAAAACCAAAAAACTTGCAATGGAATTGCCTAAAGAAGGGCGTTTTATTAGTTCTGAATTTCCCATTTTGCGTGAGAACTTGACAAAACTTGATCAAGCCATTGCCGATGTGGAAGAAAAGCTAGACGACAAAGCCCCTGCAAAACACACGCATAGCATAGGGGATGTCGCAGACCTTGAAGCAGCCCTCAAAGGCAAAATGGCAGCGGATAAAACCTTCACTTTAACCGATTTGAGTGATATCGAGGGCGCTAAGGATGCCGCCAATAATTATGTTCTCTACAAAGCAAGCAACAATCATTTTACCTTTGGCAGTGCTGTCTCACTTCTTGGAGCACACCAACATAAAATTGAAGATATTGTTGGTCTTGATAGATTTAGAGCCAAGATTAACGAAGATCTGACAAGCTATGGGCGCTTAGCGCAAGCCAATGAATGGCAGAATTATAACAAATTTACCCGCAAAGTGACCATTGCTGGTGGTTTGGAACTCATAGGTAATTCGTCATTGAATCTCATGCATAATGGGGAAATCGTCACAAGTCTCAGCATCACGGGCAGCAAGCTTAAAGGACCGCTCAAGGTTGATGGTGCGGAAGTTTATAGCAAAGATGAAGCTGTTGTTGCTCTTCAAGAAATACGTGATGAAATCACAAAACTGAGGAAAGCGACCTCTCCCCTAGAAGTTCTTGTAACAGAAAGTGGTCCCATTCCATGGCCTGAAGGTGTTAGCGATAACACCGATATCGAAATATGGGCTTGGGGTGGAGGAGGTGGTGGTGGATATGGAGGCTGGTTCAAAAAACCACTTAATGGTGGTATTAGCTACTATGGTGGTGGTGGTGCTGGTGGAGGCCGAGCTGTGTATGTTAAAATCAAAGCTTCACAGCTAAGATCGGCAAAAGCTATTGAAATTGGTCGAGGAGGCCGCGGTGCATCTTCGGGAGGGGGTTCCTACGCTGGTGGTTATACACGCATTGCAGGAATTATTATAGCATATGGGGGTGCAGGAGGAGGTGATGGTGCCAGTGGCCGCGGCGGCGTACCAAATTTCAATGGTGGCCGTGGCGGCGATGCTAGTTTTAATGGTTATAGAGGGAGCTCTTTTATTTATGCCGGTGGGAATGGCGGCGATGGGGGGAGTGGGAATGGCGGAAACTCTTTTTTTGGTGGCGGTGGGGGTGCTGGTGCTCAGAATGGTAACGGTGGTTATGGCGGAGAGAGCCAGAAAGGTGGTCATGGTGGTAAAGGCTGCAATGGCAGTGGACAAGGAGGTGGCGGTGGAGGTGGTTATTTCCTAGGAGAAGATGGTAGTTCTGGTAAAGGTGGCAATGGTGGCAACGGAGCAGTGTTGTTGAGGTTTTTTATATAGGAGTTTTTATGGAATATGCAATTGTTGAAAAGGGTGTGGTAACGAACATTATTATTGCCTCAGAAAATTATGTTCATGCCTTTGATGGTGAGGCTATTGCTTCAAAGGAAGCGCAAATCGGCTGGACTTATAAAGATGGGGTGTTCTCTCCTCCCATTATTAATGAAGAAAATGCTTCTTTGTCTTCTGAAAGGGCTAAGACAGACGCAGCGGTAGAATCTATGAAAGAACCACAAGAGAAAGATGAACAAGCTTAGTATAATTGTTGAGAATAGATTATAACCAACATTGTTGGACGCAAGCTCTTGTATCAAAAATAATCGAATGGTTTGACGCACGCTTATTGTGTGATAGCTTAAGCTGTATCATTTTCTTTTAAAGTCCTTCTCAAAGGGTTTTCAAAGCCTTTTTAAAGGGATTTTTTGACTGACAGTGTCAGTCTTATGCGGTTTGATCCTTGTTGTTATTGTTGCTTCATTGATTTGGAGTGCAAAATGACAATAGAATTTAAACTTCGTATTTACTTTATTAAGGATGGCAAAAAATCTGCGTTTTTAGCAATATTTTATCGGATAGTCATTGGTGCTGTTGTAAAATCCTTGATGTCAACGTACAAACTTATTCCCTCCATGCGCCTATCTTTCTCTTTACGCATGAAGTGGAAAAAACCAAAAAGTTTGAGCAAAAAATACAACTCTTTATATGATTAACGCTATATAAAAAGAAGAAAAACCACAAGAGAAAGATTGACCAAATCTAAGCTATAGCAAGCAAAGTCATTTTTTGTCTTTAAAGGGGTGCCTCGAAATCATGGCGGGTCACCCCATTTTTTACTCCAAAGATTTCGTGCAGAGATGAACAGCTTATAGACAAGCAGCTCTAATTACCCATCACTGTAAAAAATCAAGCCGATATACCGCAGAAATTATCCTAGAAACACAAAACAAAGGAAAACAAAGCACAAAAATAGAGGCTGGGCTGGTAGTCCAGCCAACGGGACAAGTTTTGCGACAACCCGTCCGATGTAAAAGCTCTTAACATCGCAGCCACTTCTTATCACTTGAAGCAATGAGAAGATGGCTAATATAGAGGGAAGAGTGTTAAAAAATTATGGATACACTTTACAAGGAAACATTAAAATCTGTTGATCCAGTCACACCAGCTGCTGCTTATATTGGTGGGAAAAGACTGTTAGCCAAAACCATTACCAAAATCATTGAAGACATCCCGCATAAAATTTATGCTGAGCCTTTTGTTGGCATGGGAGGAATATTCTTTAGAAGGAAATTGATTCCACCTACTGAAATTATCAATGATCGTTTGGGTGATGTGGTAAATTTTTTTCGGGTGTTACAACGCCATTATCACCCTTTTATGGATTTGTTGAAGTTCCAGATTAGCAGCCGTGAAGCGTTTCAATGTTTCACTTTGCAAGACCCAAAGACCCTCACCGATTTAGAACGGGCTTTGCGATTTTTATATCTGCAACGTTTAAGTTTTAGCGGAAAGGTGGCAAATCAGACTTTTGGAGTTGAAACAGATCGCAGTGCACGGTTTAATACATTCAAACTTGAAGCATTATTAAAGCTTATTTACCAGCGTTTAGCAGGTGTTACCATTGAACATTTAGATTGGTCTGATTTTATCCTTCGCTATGACCGGACAAATACCTTGTTTTACCTTGATCCACCTTATTGGGGTGTTGAGGATTACTATGGGAAGGATTTGTTTAAGCGAGAGGATTACCAGACGATGTTCTCGCTGCTTGCACAATTAAAGGGAAAGTTTCTTCTCTCTCTCAATGATGTACCAGAGATCCGAAAAACCTTTAGTCAATTTAAGATAAGAGAGGTGAAAACACTTTATTCGTGTAACGATTCAAATAATGCGATTCCGGCTAAAGAGTTGATTATCTCAAATTGCGATTTCTAAAAAAACAATAAGCATTAAGGGGGGCTAAAAGATCTTTGAAGACCCTTTAAAAAGTAAATTACTACAAAATCTAGTGTTAAAGTTTGATCTCCCCTCTGCCTTTTTAATAAAACCTAAGCTATCAAGCTTTCCAATGGGATATTAAATTGTTGATGCAAGTTTCTAATCATGCGCAGTGTTAATTTTCTTTTGCCACTCAAGATTTCATAAACGCGATTTAAATGACCAATCGCTGGAACGAGATCTTTAGCACTTAAGTTCATTTGTTCCATTCTAAATTTAATAGCTTCAATCGGATGAGGAGGAGAAACAGGATAGTGTTCTGCTTCATATGCTTCAATCAACAACACAAGAACCTCCATTTGATCAAATTCTGGAGTATTCTCTTTTGGCTGATTGTCAAACATCGCAGACACAATTTCTAATGCTTCTTGGTAATCTCTTTCAGTGCGAAGTGGTTTGATATTCATTTCTTAAATTCCTTTAGTTCTACAGTATTAGCATCAATTGCATCATACTGTTTGTGTGTCCCTATAAATTTTATATAAAGCCAGCCTGCTGGATAAAAGATTGAAACAATTAAACGATAATCATTGCCTCTAATATTAAAAACAACACGATTATTCTTTAATATGCTTGCATTTTTATATTTCTCTTTAATGTCATGAGGTGAACGCCATTGTGCATTTTTAGCTTCATCTATCCATGCTTTTAAGGGTTGTTCAGCATCGGGATATTTATCCCAAAAAATTTGCAGTGTAGAAATTTTAACAATTTTCATAAGTGTATCCTGACTATTAACTTTAGTACCATTTTGGGACTATGTCAAGATATTTGTAAAAAAGTATTGCTTGAAAACAAACTGTTCTCAAGAACGATTTTTTGTCTCTCATTTTTTCCCATTCATTTTCATTCACCAATCATGCAAAGGAGCATCATAATGACAACAGGTTTTTTACACGGTGTTGAAGTTGTCGAGGTGGACGATGGAACGCGTCCCCTTCGTGCGGTTCAATCGGCAGTTATCGGCATTGTCGGCACAGCACCCGATGCCGATGAACAGGCTTTTCCCCTCAATACACCGGTGTTGGTTACCGGTTCACTTTCACAAGCAGCAAAACTGGATAAAACAGGAAAGCGTCAAGGCACCCTACCCAATGCTCTTGATCTTATTTTTAAGCAAGTGGGTGCCATTGTTGTTGTCGTGCGTGTGCAAGAAGGTGATAACGAAAATGCAACATTGACCAATGTTTTAGGCGGTGTGAACACCAATGGTGCTTATGAAGGTGTGCATGCTTTGATTGGAGCACAATCCCTGCTTGGACAAACACCACGCATTCTGATTGCTCCAGGCTTTACCCATAAACGCCCCGTTAGCCTTAGCAAGATTGATGTCACCAACAAAGGCAGCGGTTATACCCAAGCAACTGTTAAAATTGCCGGCGGTGCAAAAGCAGAAGCAATCCTTGCCAATGGACAAGTAACCTCGATTGTTCTCAAGGACAATGGCTTTGATTATCAAACCGCCCCCAATGTAGTGATTGAAGGTGATGGCACTGGCGCAACAGCAAAAGCCGAAATCAGTGTAACCTCTAATCCTGTAGCAGCAGAGTTGATTGGCATTGCCGAGCGGCTACGCGCTATTGTGATCATTGACGCCCCAAACACAACCGATGAAGCAGCTCTTGGAGCGGCAAAAGATTTTGATTCAAAACGCGCTGTTATTGTTGATCCTTTTGTAAAGGTAAATCATGATGGAGAAATCATAGAACAGCCGGCAAGTGCGGCGGTTGCTGGTGTCATTGCCAAAACAGATTTCACACATGGTTTTTGGCATTCCCCTTCAAACAAAGTGATCAATGGCATTGTAGGAATTACCCGCCCGATTGATTTTTCCATTGGTGACAGATCAAGCCGTGCCAACCTTCTCAATGAACAAAACATCACAACAATTATTCGTGAAAATGGTTATCGTCTTTGGGGCAATCGCACCCTTTCAAGCGATACAAAATTCGCTTTCTTATCCGTTGTGAGAACCGCGGATATGATCAATGACGCCATCTTGCGTGGGCACATGTGGGCGGTCGACCGCAATATCAAAAAAACTTACATGAGTGATGTGAGTGAAAGCGTCAATGCCTATTTGCGTGATTTAAAAGCGCAAGGTGCCATTCTCGGTGGGCAGTGCACGCCTGATCCAGAGTTGAATACAGCAAGCGCCATTGAGAGCGGCAGAGTCTATTTCAATGTTGAATTTACACCAACAACACCAGCAGAACATATCACCTTCCGTTCACGTATCATCAATGATTACCTAGAGGAGATCTTTTAATGACTGTACCCGTTTTACCGAGAGTTCTGAAATATTTTAATATTTTTGTTGATGGCATTCCCTATCAGGCAAAATGCGAAAGCGTGACACTGCCAAATTTAAGTTTGGTTGTTGAAGAGTATCGCGGTGGTGGCATGGATAGCTCTCTTGAGATTGATCTTGGCCTTGAAACACTCATCCTCACTATGACCATTTCTGATTGTTCTCCAGAACTGATGGCACTGTTAGGGCGCTCTGATGTGAACATTTCATTGCGAAGTTCAATGCAAGCACAAGGCACCATATACTTTTAAAATGCATGTAACTTGTTGATTCTCAGTGTGTTTTTAAAGGTAAGAGACATACCAATAAAAGCAGGGGAAAGGATTTTCTAACATTCCTCCGCAATAAGGGTGTTTTTTTGCTTTTCTCCTCTATAATTACTTCTCATATTCTTTTGTAGGATTCTAAGTCCTGAGGTCAAAAAATTTTTAAAAATCTCATAAACATACCAACAGTTTCACAACACAACGGACCAGAAAATTTGACGGTAAAACTATCGTGACAAGCGCCCGCTTCTGTTCTTAAGCAGGTGGTTGGCTCTTAATTTAAAGTGTAAACCTCTATGACTTTTTTTCTATATCAACGGGTATAGATTTTCTACCAATTTCTACAAATGATAAAAATAGAACAGAAACACCTAATCTTTCTGCCATATCTAAAAGACGTTCAGAATGATCAATGCAAAGTTTACGTAAAGTTTTACCAAATGCTATAATCATCTAAAATACCCTATTAAAGAATGAGTATTCATTCTAATTCTAAAAAAAATTTTGGAGTTTTATTTAAAATGCGTTACGCATTAAAGACTTTTTTCAAGATTTAAAAATTAGATTGTTAACTTTTTGTTAGCCAGCTTTGAAAGATTGAGAATATTTCAATGGTTCCTTATTGTACCATATTAAAGTTGAGATATTACAATGACTATCTAAATTAGAGAGATATTGGTGTACCCATGCTAGTCAATCTTAATGCTATAATTCGTGATCTTTCTTCAGAAACAAATTTCGTTACAGTTCTTAAGGAAGCTATTGTTAATTCTATACAAGCTCACGCAACAAGAATTGATATTTTATTCCAACTTTATGGCAATGAAGACCTTTGGAAAAATCAACAAATTTTTTCTATAAGCGTTTTTGATAACGGAGATGGATTTACAAAAGAAAATATCAAATCGTTCTCTACCTATAAGAGTGATTATAAAATTCGAGAAGGATGTAAAGGTGTTGGACGTATTACTTATTTGAAAATATTCAAAAAAGTTCAAATTATTAGTTTTAGTAAGAATGAAAATAATGTTCAAATTTCACTAAATTTTACTCCAGAGTTTAAAGAAAATTCTTTTAAAGAAAAAAATAGCAAAAAAGATAAATGGTGGAATACATATTTATCTCTTGAAGAGTCTTATGAAAAAAAATATTTGGATCTAGACCTAGTTTATAATGAAATTTATTATCATCTTCTTCCTTCGCTTTTTTTACAGAAAGATAAAAATATTCAAATTAACTTTTATGTACATAATGTGAAAAATTTAGACGATTTAAATAATGTAAGAAACGTAAAAAACTTAGAAGATGTAAAAAGCTTAGAGAAAAAAACAATTAATACGCAGGATTTACCTCACTTAGAAAATGAAACTTTCAAAATTGGTCCTTCAAATATTCTCTTCAGCCTTTCTTATTATTTTGAAGAGAACACAAACTCTACAACTAAGTTAGAAGCTTTCTATTGTGCTAATAATCGTACTGTTATGCCTTTTTCACAATTTATAGATATCTATCCAATAAACAATGCGATCATGATATTTTTATTGGAATCATCTGTTTTTGATAAACGTGTTAACGATGAACGGAATGCTTTTGAGATTAATAAAACAGATCCTGACTTAGAAACCCAATTGGCTTGGAAAGATATTAATGAAAAATTAGAGAACGTTTTAGATAAAATAATTAGTACCAGATTTCCGGAAATTAAAGAACAAAAGACTACCTTTCTCGAAGAAATTGCTAAGGAATATCCTTATTTAGTAGAGTTTCTAGATAAAAAAAATGTAATTGGAGGCTGCTTAAAAGAGGATATTTTGATTCAAAAAGCAGACACAAAATATTCAAAAGAAAAACTAAAACTCAGAAAAGATTTTAGAGAAGGTAAGGGAACACCGAAAGAAAATTTACAAAAAGCACAAAAATTTGCTAGTTTCGAATTAACACAATATATTCAATTCCGAGATAAAATTCTGGAAGAGCTCACTAATTTATTAAATCCTACGACCTCAGAAAAAGAAATTCATAATTTGTTTGTCCCACAACAACAGACTGCTGATAAAGACGATCCTTTACCATTAGAAAAAAATAATTTGTGGATATTTGACGATAACTTAATGAGCTACAGCTATTTACAAAGTGAAAAGAAAATAAAGAAATTTATTTCAAAGGCAAAACTACTTCGCACCAATTTTGAAAAAGATCTTAAGAGATTAGCAAGTCGTCCTGATATAGCTTTATATTTTGACTCTAAGAAAGAAAACCGTGCTGTATTAATAGAGTTTAAAAAGCCAACTGCAGATTACAAAAATTCAGGTGTTGCTCAACTAATGTATTACGCCGAAACGCTTCACAAAGCCAATGTTAAAGAAATATATCTCTATCTCATTGCTGAAATAGATGACGACTACAAGAATATATTACGTATTGCAAATAATTTCACTAAAGTTTTTTTTCCAGAAGGGGAATGTTATCGAGGTTATTGGGCTGAATACAATGCTTGCGTACAAGTTATGTCTTTGAGTACTCTGTTAAATAATGCAAAAGCAAGAAATAACACTTTTATGGAGATTATTAAAAAAGATTTATTACGCCATCTACCAAAACAATCCAGTGAAACAGTTTACTCCTCAACTCTTGCTTCATCACCCTTTTGAGGTGTGTGAAGATATTGTCGAGCGCATCCATAAGGCGAGCAAAATCGATAACAAACATAAAGACAATCAACGCAATCCACTTCATAAAGCGTGACATCATCTTCACACCCTGATAGGTGGTGATCATCTCATGAAGAAGCTGTCGTCCTCTCTCTGTAAGGTCTTGCTCTTCACTCTTGTGCTTTCTGTTCATCTTTCCAACCACATAAATGGGCTCATGCTTGTAATATCTCTTGCTAAATTGGCACTGATCACACCAACATCCTGCTGGTTCAAATAAATCGGCAACTAACCACCACAACTCTCAATCCTATTCGCTGCGCACCCAACGAGAAAGCTCACGGCGCACATCACCATCACTCTTCTGATTAACTTCATTTCCAACCTCAAGACGCGTTTTCACTTGCTTTAAAGCTTCCTCTGTTTGCTTGTGCTGTTCGCTTTTCTTGCCTAAATGAAACGCTTTCGCTAAAGCCATAAAAAAACGGCTAAAACCGCTGTAAACATCAAGTGATATTTCTTGAAATGAACAATCATAGCCGTTGCTCCCGAAACCATTTGGCAACAAACACGAAACCAACACAAGCTGCTAAAACCATAAGATCGGCTAAAAAGCCCATTGAATGGAACCATTGCCTGCTAAGGAGCCCCCAAGAGCAGAGCAAGAGCCTATAATCGGTGCTAAGGCTTTTATTTTAAGTGCCCCCGTTGCCTCCTTCACTTGAACTCTTTGATAGTTAGAAGAAACATAAAACCCTCGAGCCCATAACCCCGCTTCAGCGGCTCTACGTCCTATAAAAGATAAATACTTTATTATAACAAAAGCATTTTGGGATTGTATAGAAAACAGTATGACATTTCTTTACATAAAAAATACTGTTCCCAAAAACAACTCTTAAAGCGATTACAAATCTCTCCCTAAATGGAGGAAAAAAAAGATTTTATTAAAACAAATCAATAACTACAGAATTCCGTTATGAAAAGAAATATTTTTTTAGATAATTTTTTATTCTACCGCAAATAATAGCGCAGCAACAGCACGATCTTCAGCTAACAAAACATTAAATGTACGCACCGCTGCTCCCGTACTCATTGTATCTGTTGAAATATGCTTTTCCCATAAAATCTCTCGTAACGCTTCAGGTAATCGTAATAATTCAACTCCAGTACCTATTAACAAAATTTCAATCTCAGATGATTCTTCTAAAACACGAGATATATCCTGTTGAGTAGGAACTGGCCCTATCATATTAATACCGTAAATACCTGATGGAACACAAATAATAGAACCTCTATGTGACATATCAGCAAAACGAAATCCCCCATTTCCATACGCATCAATAGGTGCGCGCCCTGGAAAATGTGCTTCACGGATTTGAATTGCATGAAACATAGATACACACCTTTTTTTTGAAAACCCAATCGCCCTTCTCTTTTCCCTAAAATCAGCCAAGAGTTTATATAAATACTGACATATTAACTTGAGCCGGTATAACAATATTGATATAAATTTTTTAAAAGATCTATATTAAGAATACAATAAATATATGAAATATAAAAAATTTTGCAATAAAAAGGGGTTAAATGCTGCATTGAAAACAAATCCATCTTGAAAAGAAAAGAGCATCTCAATCTATTTGCGCAAATACAGAAAAACTGCCCTATAAAAAATGATAGACTTGAAAGGATACAGAAACTTCCCGTAATACTTTACAGTGAAGTAATTGTTTTTTTTCGTCTATAAAAATAAACAAAACACTACGCTCGTTTATCGATTATAAAGCCACCGTTCCAATGAAATCACTTTTTAAACAAAAGCCACCAATTTTTATAAAAATGCGTTCTAAAAAGAATGGAACAGACCACAATTATACTTTAGGATTCATTTTTCTTTGATACGGTTTCTTTTTCTTCAGATACACTTACTGTTTCCTTCATAGTAGATTTAGATTTTTTTAGTGCTTTTGTTTTAGGAAGCTTTGATTTTTTTTCTGCAATTGGTTCACCTTTAACACGAACATCAGATAATGTTGAACGGATAACGCGAATACGCATATCATTACCAATCTCAACCTCTAATTCACCATTCTCATCGTAAACTTTTGTAACTTTTCCTACAATACCACCACCCGTTATCACTGTATCACCACGACGTATAGCATTAAGCATCTCCTGCCGCTTTTTCATTTGCGCACGCTGCGGACGAATCATAAAAAAGTACATAATTGCAAAAATCAAAATAAACGGGATAAAGTTAACAAGTGATGGCCCATTAGAAACACTGTCTGCAACTTGAGCATAAGCGTTAGTAATAAACATTTTTATCTCCTATAGATTAAAACTTCAGGTATTTTCCACTCCACTAAAATAAACTTTTAGCTCAATAAAAAAGCGTTCTTAGAGGATGTATCATGCAAAGCGAATAAACCCGATGTAACCACAACTTTATAGACAGGCCATAAATCCTTACAAAACAGAAAGCAACGAGCAAAAACTTCTAACGAACAGATTTATTTTTTATATTATTAAATATGCATATTCTCAGTAAACAAAAAAATAAATGATGCAAAACGATTTTCTGCCCATCCATGAAATTAACTCTTCATTATTCTCAAAACTTAATTATTCTCAAAACTTATAAACTTTCTATTCGAATATTATAAGACTATTTCATAACAATGATTTTGCCTAAAATCTCGATAAGCGATAGATTTTCAAAATGCAGTTTTATCAATTAATTTTCTAAATACTTAGTAGGATCAACGGGTATAGAGTTTTTACGTACCTCAAAATAGACACGTGGAGTTTTAACATTCCCTGAAATACCAGATTTAGCAATTTCATCACCACGCCGTACCCTTTGTCCCCTGCTAACAACAAGCTTACTGTTACATCCATAAATAGTAATAATATTGTCTTCATGTCGAATCATAACAACATTACCAAGCTCTTTTAATCCATCACTTGCATAGATAACAACACCATTTTCTACTGCTTTTACCGATGAGCCTTCAGGGACAGCAATGTCTATTCCTCGATTGATTGTCGTTCCTTTTTTTTGACCAAATTGGCTTAATAAACGCCCTCGCACTGGCCAACGCATTTTGGAAATTCCTGTGGATTGTGGAGTAATAACATTATCCGTATTCGTTATAGTATCTGAAAAACCAGTATCATGTTTTGATTGTTTCATCTGTTTGGAAGTGTTCTGCTTGAGATTTGATCCATTCCTCTTTTCAAAAGGTAAAGATATTTCAGGAGTTTTATCTATAGGTAAAACCTTCTTTCGTTTTGTGGAAGGAGTAACTTGAGACTGGCGTGAATATCCTGTTGTTGGTGCAGCCCAATCATCATTGCGTGTACTCGAAGCTATTGACGTACGATTGCTTGGAATCATAAGGACTTGACCAATATAGATAGAATTATTGCTGATACCATTTGCTAACTTTAGTGCTTCAACACTGATCCCTATTTGTCGTGCAATGCTTAACAGTGTATCTCCACTCTGGACAATATAAGAATTTCGCCGGAAAATAGGGGAATTATCTATTTGTGAACGGGAAAGTGTTCCAAGATTGCGTGGCGGTGTTCCCATAATTCGACTATCAGAAGAAGACATCCCATCTTGTTGTTGAGAATCATACACAATATTGTCATTTGTCCATGAATCATTGCTTGACTCTACAGGGGGTAATTCAGAGCTTTGTATTACACCGCTGTATGATGGGATCTGTGAGTCTGTAGGTATAGTGGTAGACATATTCGAATAAGTAGGTACCGCACTATGAGAAAAAATATTATTAAAACGCTGTGCACCAGAACTACACCCCGTAAAAATCACCGTCATTGCTAAAAAAGCTACTCTCTGAAAATTACGCTGAAAAACGTTATTCGAGACTTTAAAACACATAGTTCTACTCACTCGCCAATACTCAACTCAATTAAATCTATTAAAGCTTTTTAATATTACCTAAGAGTTAAAATGAGACATTTTATTCATAAATATCTTTATAAGAAGATCAAAATGAATTTATCATATAATAACAAGGTAAAAGAGTTTACAAACAACCTTAAATTTGAAAAATTAAAGTATTTCCGCAATACCTTTAATAAAGGGCTGATAGCGTACTTGAAACATTTCTAAACACTCAAATCGACTGCCAATTTTCGTATAACGCGTTACTGTTTGTATCCCTTCATCAGGTCCTATAGCTTGAATGAGAATTCCATTTTCAGCTAGTAGTTCTAAAAAATCCTTCGGTTCATCAGAACGAGATGGCCAAATAAGAATACGATCAAATGATCCAAAACCTGTAACCGTATGGCTTCCATCAATTTGTCTTACCACAATATTTTCAAGCCCTAAAGTTTGAAATTTTTGACGGGCCAAATTAACAAGTGTTGTATAACGCTCAATTGTTGTCACACGATCACTTAAGCACGCCATAAGAGCAGTACAAAAACCAGATCCTGTACCAATTTCTAAGACACGATGCTTTTTTTTCAACGATAACGCAGAAAGAATCAAAAGTTGCTCTTCCAAACGTTCAATATATTCACCACACTCAATTGGAATAATTTTATTCTCATAAGCACTACTAAACCAAGGCGCTCCAACAAATTGTTGACGTGGAATTTTCTCAAATGCCGAAAAAAAACCAACATCATCAATTCCTTTGCTCCGCATTTTCAGCACAAGACCAGCCAATTCCTCACGAAATCGTAAAACACCCTTTTGTTCCATAGTATCATTTGATCCCCAATGAATGAGAACCTTTATCGTACATACAACTTATTTCTTTTAAAATAACAAAACCTCGCGTTTGCATATCATCATCTTTTAACAATAAACGCATAGTGGTTTCTCCTTTCATAAAATTAAGCAGTAATACAACGTACGCCCTTCATATAGGGTTGTAAAACATCTGGAACAATAATTGATCCATCAGCTTGCTGATAATTCTCAAGAATAGCAATAAGACAGCGCCCAATAGCCGTACCAGAACCGTTTAGACTATGAATGAAGTGTAATGCTTTTTCTCCTTCTTTACGATAACGAGCATTCATGCGTCGCCCTTGAAAATCTCCACAAACGGAACAACTGGAGATTTCACGATAACATCCTTGGCCAGGAAGCCAAACTTCAATGTCATATGTTTTACGCGCAGCAAATCCCATATCACCAGTAGAAAGAACAACTGTGCGAAAAGGCAAGCCAAGACGTTTCAGTACATCTTCTGCACATTCTGTCATACGTTCCAGTTCTATTAAAGATTGCTCTTCGGTAGTAATCGATACCATTTCGACCTTCCAAAATTGGTGCTGACGCAACATACCACGTGTATCACGACCTGCAGCTCCAGCTTCTGAACGAAAACAGGGAGTCAAAGAAGAAAAACGCAAGGGTAAATCTGATATCTCAAGAATTTCATTGCTTACCAAATTGGTTAATGGCACTTCTGCTGTAGAAATCAGCCATCGACCATCTGTCGTTCGAAAAAGATCATCAGCAAATTTCGGCAACTGAGCGGCTCCGTAAACAACCTCATCACGAACCAGGAGAGGTACAGAAACCTCTGTATAACCATGCTCATCAACATGCACATCAAGCATAAATTGGCCAAGGGCACGTTCAAGGCGAGCCAATGCTCCTGAAAGTACTGTAAAGCGCGTCCCCGATAAGCGACTTGCTCGCTCAAAGTCCATCTGCTTAAGATTTTGACCAAGATCAAAATGTTCCTTTGGTGAAAAATCAAATGTCGGAGGCATACTAAAATGTCGAATAACAACATTATCACTTTCATCTTTACCTTTTGGAACATCATCTAATGGAATATTAGGCAGTGCTGAAAGAGCCTTCTCAAAGCTTTCAGTTAACCGTTTTTCTTCCGCTGTAGCAGAAGAAAGAAAGGTTTTAATTTCTTCAACTTCAGCTCTAAGACGTTCTACTGTTTTTTGGTCACACGCAGCTAAAGCTTGCCCTATTTCCTTTGAAACAGCATTACGCCGCTCCTGTGCCGATTGTACTTTGGCAATATGCAAGCGACGTTCACAATCAAGTTTTATTAATTCTTCCGCTTGTGGCTTAAGACCTCTCTTTTCTAGTGCTTCATCTAATTTCTTAGGGTGTTCACGAATCCACTTAATATCAAGCATTAAAATTCCTCATTTGCATCGTTTTTTTCTATCACATAAGATATCAACTTCTCTTAAGGGGATTTTTTTCTCTTTTCTATACAGTAAGCAATTAAAATTGAAATCTCGTAAAGAACTATCGATGGTAAGGCTACTGCAAACATAGTAAAAAAATCCGATGGGGTTACTATCGCCGCAATGATAAAAGAGAGGAGAATAGCCCATTTTCGTTTAGATACCAAACTATGAGAAGTTACAAGTCCAACTTTTGTTAAAAGACTTGTTATAAGAGGTAATTGAAAAATCAAACCAAAAATCAGGATAAACGATGCCATAAAGCTCAAATAATCGGAAATACGAACGATAAACTCTATTCTTAAATGAACATCTGGAAGAACTTGCTGAGAAAGGCTAAACCAAAGCATTATGGGCGCCAATAGAATATAAACAAACGCTCCCCCAATACAAAACAAAATCGGCCCACCAATGAGAAATGGTAAAAAAGCCATACGCTCATTTTTATAAAGTCCTGGTGCGATAAAACTATAAAACTGAACAGCCGTATAGGGAAAAGATAAAATAACAGCTCCAAAAGCAGCAAGTTTCATCTTCGTTAAAAAAGTTTCCCACACTTGTGTTGACTGCAAACGAATATTCTCAGGATTACCACCTGATATTTTCATCGCCCATTGATAAGGCCATATTAAAAAATTTAAAATATAATCTTTGATAAGAAAACACAGCATAAAAGCTATCAAAAATGCGATCAAAGCAGCAATAATTCGCTGACGCAGTTCAATCAAATGTTCTAAAAGTGGTGCCATATTGGCATCAATTTCATCTTTCTGAATATTCATGACACACCTTTTTTACTTTTAGCTTTATTTTTAGAAGTTCCTGAAATGTCCCCAGAACTATGAAAATTAATAGATGTTGTTAAATCTTCATTGGCTTTGTTCTGATCACATTCTAAAGCTGCTTTGTCTTTTTCTGATTTATGGTGCGTTGTATTTACATCAAAATTATCGTGAATACTTCCTACTACATCATGAATGGGATCAAAATTCTCTGTCACCTCCTTGTTGAGATTAAGATCACTGATATCTGATAAGGTCTTTTGCAAATCATCAAGCTCAACTTGTCTCATTGCATCATCAAATTGGTGACGAAACTCATTCGCTATTGAACGTATATAAGCTATTGTCCTTGCTATCGTCTTTAGCATTTTAGGTAAATCTTTTGGCCCAACAACAACAATGAGAACAAGTAAAATCACAAGAAATTCTGGCCCATCAATCCCAAACATTGCCTACACTCAACTGTCTCGTTAAAAAATGCACAATTTCAACACATGTTCATAAGCTGAGGAATTTTTTAGTAATTGTATAAGCTTATCAACAAATAGGATTGTATTTTTGTTACTTTACACGCCGTTTTTTAGCAACAGAAGTCTTGCCTCCTTTAGTAGGAGAAGATTTTTTTCCGCGTACAACTATAGGTTTTATTGATAATGACTCAGATTGTAGAGATTCAATATCAATTGTTTTGGAGTCATTAGCAACTGTAAGCTTATCCTCAATGCTCTCCTCCTCTTCTTTTATATTCTTTTTGAAAGCTTTAATCCCTTTAGCAACATCGCCCATTAATTCAGAAACCTTACCACGCCCAAAAAGCACAAGGATAATCAATAAAATTACAATTAAATGCGTTGGTGAAAAAATATTACCCATCACTCTCTCTCTGCTTTTAAATTTGCCTTCTATTTTTTTACGCTTACCTAAAGAAATGCAATAAAATAGAACCATATCTTACTTGTATATTTTTTCCTCAAGTTAAAGGCAACCACACGCTTTTTATTGTAAACGAACTTTCTAACCTCTTTTTCCTTTTACTTAACATACTATAACAAACGTAGATTAAGGTAACATTGATAAACCAACTCAAAAAAATCCAAAAGGTTTGAAAACCCTTCTCTTAAAGCATTTTCATCTGATCTATTAGCTTTCTAAAACTTTACAGCGCCATTATACTCACATTCTCATGTCTTACCTTTAAAAAATAGCATTCTCTACACAATCGTAAACATCTCTTTCAAATTATCGTACAGTAAAGAATACCATTACAGCCCGCTAAAAAAATTACACGTTAAATCTGAAAAATTTTTTGAAAGTGTTATTCCTAAAAAAGCTTTTATTATTATATCATCTAACATTAAAAGTCCGTAAAAAAAGATTTCTTACGAATATTCAATAACTCTTTTAGAAAGCGTTGCTGCAAGATGGCATCATCATACTCTTTACTAGCCTCCCAATGTCGCGACAGCCCTTTCATTAAGACGATTCATAAGAGGCATTTTTAATCCTTTTTAAAGTTTTTCCCTACACGCCCCCCTTGTGACGTACAAGTAAGTGACTTTACTTGAGATGAGACGATAATATTTGGGGGTCTAATTCAATGAAAAATGAAGTATTATTATAAATCAATTAGAATACTATCATCAATTATTTCATAAATGACATGTATTGTTGTGATAACTGATCAATCAGCAAAATTTTTAAAAAATATAAAATGGTGCTTTTCTAAAATATCAAGTGATACATCAACATGTTCTAACAAAAATGGGTATAGGAAAGGGCTTGTCCATATCCGAAAATATGTTTTATTATTGGTAAAATAATCTCATTCATAAGTCCGTGAGCTGATGCATGTCATAAAGCTATCATTGTTTCCTATTATGAGTATAAACACGCGTTCCGATAATATTACTCTCCTCGCAAAATATCTAAAACAGGAAGACAATTGGTATTAATGCCCAATTTTGTTAAACCAAAAGCATGAAGTCGAGATATAATCCCTGCAGTAAAACTTCCTCATCTTCACCTCTTTTATAAAATTTTCTAATGTTGCAACTGCTAGGTAGAGCACTAAAGGTGAAAGAAAATTTTGCACCCTACCGCCTTCTTGATCAATGAAAAATATCGCTATGTTCACTTACTCCATGGAAGGGTATAAGTAGGCGATGTCGTTTTGAGTATCCAAGGAATGCGCTAAGCACTTTGACATCATAAACCGCTCCTATATTGTGCACAAAGAAAATAAAAACAAAGTCTTATGCATAATAAGAGAGGATTTTTCTTTATCTTTTAAAAATATCAGAAATACCACTAATCATAACCTTTATTTCTGAAATTTTATTAAGACAGAGCATGTACCTCATATTAATTTTTTAAAACCACAGTTTCATATTATACATAACGACCTCGTCATTCCACGCACAAATGTAAAACTTGCGTTTTCATTGACAAAATCATACCTTATAAACGCTTGCATTAGAAATTTTCCTACACTTCAGGAGTCTATTTATGGCTCTTACTCATAATTTCATAGAAGAATTCTATCAGTTTAATAGTATTTTTATTAGACATATAAAATGTATCAATCTTTAGTAATTTCATTGGTAATGCAGTTAATTTATATTCTCTCTAGTTGCCTTTTAAGGCAGTGATCATACAGAAAATCCCCTACGAATTAAATGGAAAATACTTTAATTAAAGTTTTCTCTTTTTGATCATATTCTAGTAAAATATTTTAATTTTCGTTATTAATCTCGTTAAGGAAACTTGCATTACTATAAAACATAGTAAAAGCCTTCCAGTTCATGACATTGATATTCTTTCTTTTAGATAAAAAATCTTTTTGATCTCTACGAGATTTTTTTGTTGATAGAGAAGACATTTTCTATGTTAATAAAAATTACTGAGCAATTATATATATGGTAGAATTTACTCATGAATTATCGGCATATTTATCATGCTGGCAATTTTGCTGATGTTTTTAAACACATTATTGTCACTCGCATTGTAGAATATCTCAAACGTAAAGAAAAAGCTTTTCGTGTTATAGATACACATGCGGGAATCGGTCTTTATGACCTCTCCTCTTTGGAAGCACAAAAAACGGGAGAGGGACGTGAAGGCGTCCAACGTTTTTTTTCGTCTCCTATCCCAGAAGATTTAAAAGAACTCCTTTGTCCATGGTATAATATTATTAATGCACTCAATGAAGGAAAAGAAGAAAGAATATTTTATCCTGGCTCCCCTGTTCTTATTCGCCAATTATTGCGTAAACAAGATCGACTGACCGCAATTGAATTGCATGATGAAGATTATCGTATTTTAGCAAAAAAATTTGCCGGTGATTATCAAACAAAAGTTCTGCATTTGGATGGTTGGCTTGCTTTAAACGCACATCTGCCCCCCAAGGAAAAACGTGGATTTATCCTCGTTGATCCCCCCTTTGAAAAACCTAGTGAATTTTCCCGCCTTATTGAGGGGTTGATGAAAGCATATCGTCGTTTTCCTGGAGGAATCTACGCTTTATGGTATCCTGTTAAATATGACAAAAAAATTAAAAATTTTCTTCACGCACTTTACCAAACAGGAATTCCTAAAATTTTACAACTCGAAATGCGTATTCGAAAAAGCGCACTACCTCCAACAATGCATGGAAGCGGTATGATTCTTATCAACCCTCCTTATCTTCTTGAAGAGGAAATAAAAAAACTGAGCTCCTTTCTTCTTACTCGTTTTGGACAAGATAAAAATGCACAAATAACGCGTAAATGGATCAAAAAGGAGCATTCATTATGTTGAAATGTTAAACTTTTTTATTTGATATTCATCTGAAATAAAAATCAAATGTATAAAACAACTTAAACATACTGCAATTACTATAATCTTATTTTCCTTGATCTTTTAAAATATGCTCCTAATGTACATGATAGTCAGTAGCAAAATTTGTCTTTTAAAACAAAATCTATTTTAATGTAGTTTTTCATCATCATAGATTTATTCTTATTATCGATAAGGTACAGTGTTCGTAAAAACGTAATTTTTTTAAAGACTAACCTCAACTTTTTTGTGAAAAGTAAAATAACTCCAAAATTGAATAGTCTCATGTCATAATACATTATATAGGCAAAATAATTTTCATCACATACATGATAAGATAAGGGCATTTCATATGAAAAACAGAAAACACTTTCGGATGAATTGAATGACCCTGAAAAACAACACTGCTTGTTCTAAAAATGAAAAAGAAAAACTTCCTTTTCTCTCTCATATACCATGGGACAATGCCATTCAAGAAAATGATAAATTTCAATTTAAAGGTCCCAAACTCATACAAAAGTTTGTCAAACACCTTCCGCATAAGCCCGGCGTTTATCGAATGATTGATGAGAAAGGTGATGTTCTCTATGTTGGTAAAGCACGTAATCTTAAAAAACGTGTTTCAAACTATACCCGTGAACAAGGACACAATAACCGTATTGCCCGTATGATTCATGCAACGTATCATATGGAATTTGTCGTAACGCACACGGAAACGGAAGCACTCCTTCTAGAAGCTAATCTCATAAAAAGATTGCATCCTCGTTTTAATATACTCCTGCGTGACGATAAAAGTTTTCCTTATATCATTATCACTGATGATCATCATGCACCTGCACTTTACAAACATCGTGGTGCTCGAACGAAGAAGGCCCACTATTTTGGTCCTTTTGCCTCTCCAAGTGCTGTGACACAAACAATCAATGTTTTACAACGTGCCTTTTTATTACGAACTTGTACCGATGCTGTTTTTGAAAACCGTACACGCCCTTGTTTGCTTTATCAAATTAAGCGATGTTCTGCACCTTGTACAGGTGAAATTGCTGACAGTGATTATAGAGAACTGGTGAGAGGAGCAAAAAAATTCCTTTCAGGAAAAAGCCAATCTGTTAAGAATGATATGGTTGAAGCGATGCATAAAGCCGCTGAAAACCTTGATTTTGAGCGAGCTGCTGCCTATCGTGATCGCTTATCAGCTCTCTCTCATATACAAAGTCATCAAGGCATTAACCCACAAACAGTACAAGAAGCAGATGTGTTTGCAATTGCGCAAAAAGAGGGAACGACTTGCATTCAAGTGTTCTTTTTTCGCATGGGACAAAATTGGGGAAACAGAGCCTATTTTCCTAAAGCAGATCCCTCTTTTTCTTGTACGGAAATTTTAGCGAGTTTTCTTGCCCAATTCTATGATGATAAACCTCTTCCCAAACTTATCCTTTTATCTGAAAAAATCGAAGAAAAAGAACTTCTTACAGAGGCGTTCAGTTTAAAAGCAAATCACAAAATACTTCTCTCTTTACCCAAAAAAGGTGAACGTAAAACCCTTGTTAATCATGCCTATATCAATGCGCATGAAGCACTTGGACGCAAACTTGCTGAAACAACAACACATATAAAATTACTTCAGGGGCTTGCTGAAATATTCCAACTTCCTCATACTCCATATCGTATAGAAGTCTATGACAATTCCCATATTATGGGAACAAACGCAGTAGGTGCAATGATTGTGGCAGGTCAAACGGGATTTATTAAAAATCAATATCGCAAATTTAACATCCGCTCAACCAATATCACACCCGGTGATGATTTTGCTATGATGAAAGAAGTTATAAAACGAAGATTTTCACATCTTATCAAAGAGCATGGTCTACCGCATAAATATAATGATATAAAAAGAAAAAATAGTGATTCTTTTCCTCTATGGCCTGACCTCATATTAATCGATGGTGGTGAAGGGCAAATAAACAGTGTGCATAAAATACTTTCTGAATTAAAATTAGATGATCTGATCACTGTCGTTGGGATAGCGAAAGGTATTGATCGTAACGCGGGACGTGAACGATTTTTTATAAAAGGCAAAATACCCTTTACGCTTTCTCCACGTGAGCCTATTCTCCATTTCTTGCAACGTCTACGTGATGAAGCGCATCGTTTTGCAATTGGAACACATCGAGCAAAACGTAAAAAAGAAATATTCAAAAATCCACTTGATGAAATCGCCAATATTGGTCCAACAAGGAAGCGCGCATTACTTCATCATTTCGGAAGTGCTAAAGCCGTTGCTCGTGCTTCACTTGAAGATTTAACAAAAGTTACAGGAATTTCCATCACTATTGCACAAAAAATTTATAACTATTTTAATGAAAAATAAGCTTGTTTCGTGATCTTTGCCTTGTTACGTTTATAAAATAAATTATATCCTTAAAAAGAATTGAAAATAGCTCTATGAAAAATCATACTTTTTCTTTTCCAAATATTTTGACTTATGCACGAATTATCGCAGTGCCAATGGTTGTTGCGTGCTTTTTTTTAGAAGGACGACTGCAATCAAGCGATATCGCACGTTGGACCGCTGCTTCCATTTTTATTATTGCTTCCATCACGGACTTTCTTGATGGTTACCTAGCTCGTATTTGGGAACAGACCTCTAATATTGGTCGCATGTTAGATCCAATTGCAGATAAGCTTCTCGTCTCTGCCTGTTTGCTCTTACTTGCCGCAGATAGTACAATTGCTGGATGGACCCTATGGGCTGCCATTATCATTCTTTGCAGAGAAATTCTTGTATCAGGATTACGTGAATATCTGGCTGAATTGAAAGTAAGCGTTCCTGTCTCTCGTCTTGCAAAGTGGAAAACTTTTGTACAAATGATCGCCATTGTTTTTCTTTTGGCTGGACCAGCTGGTAATAAAATTATCCCGCACACAACAGAATTTGGCATCACGATGTTATGGATTTCTGCTCTCCTCACATTGTGGACAGGATGGGATTATTTTCGTGCGGGCTTAAAACATGTCATCACATAAAAATAATAAGCTTCATAAACCTTTTATAGGAAATTTATCATCCCATAAGAAAAACCTCGAAATCCTGTATTTTGAGGTTTTCTTCTTTTCATCGATATTTTTATTAACCAACAATTTCTATTTCAGAAAACCAAAAAGCAATTTCTGTTGTTGCTGTTTCTACACTATCTGAACCATGAACAGAGTTTTCGCCAATTGACAACGCATGCACTTTACGAATTGTGCCTTCTTGCGCATCCATAGGATTCGTAGCCCCCATCACTTCGCGGTTTTTAGCTATGGCATTTTCGCCTTCTAAAACCTGTACAACCGTTGGACCAGAAGACATAAATTCAACCAACTCACCAAAAAATGGGCGTTCTTTATGAACTGCATAAAAATTTTCAGCTTCACGTTGACTCATCCACACACGCTTAGAAGCAATAACATGCAACCCCGCATCTTCAAGCATTTTGGTAATTTCTCCCGTCAAATTACGTCGTGTTGCATCAGGTTTAATCATCGAAAAAGTACGCTCTATAGCCATTTGACCACCTTTATTGTATTTATAACATTCTCTGGCCCTTCTATAGCGAGAAGAAAAAATTTTGCCAAGAGTTTGTACAAAAATCCGTAGAAAATTTCAAAATATGTAAATTGATAGGTATGAATTTCAGTAAATAATAGAAATGTTCTTTATACCTGATTTTCATCATAGTACCAACATCCCCCTATTGAAGCCTTTGTATCAGCTAAAATGTTTTTTCTTCAAAAGAACTCTTCAACAGGAGAGAAAATAAAAAAGAAATGATACGCAGCAGAAATGTACAGCTTTTGCACAAAAGATTAATTATCCTAAAGACGGTCCTTAAATATTGCGTATTTTTCTTTTCTAATACCTCAAGAACAAAATCAAAGAACATTTAAAAATTATAGCGCATACCTAAGGTCCCTTGAAGTAACTGTTTTACCTTGCGCCCTTTGACATAATGCGCTTCCGCATAAAGCTTTAATTTATCACTCACTAAACTGCTCAAACCAATTCCTAGTTTACCTGCATTTCCTGATAAATCGGTGGTAAATTTATGTTGTTTATTAATCGTCGTGTGGTTATCATTTTTATTCTCACGCAACCACGCCGCCGTAATGTACGCTATCGATGAAAAATCTAGATCAGAACCAAATTCATATCCTAAAGATAAACCAACCTCACTGCGCAATGACGTAAGGGGATTTATATTACCAATCATCTTATTCGAAAGGGTGATTTCTTTACCCTCAGCGCGCAACCATGTCAATTGTGCATAAGGCTGCATCCAACTGCTCTGGGCCATCTTCACACGATACCCTCCTTCAAAGGACGCTCCCATCGCCCATTGCTTATAATTCCCTTCAATATCTAAGCCATTGGTTGAAACTGCTTTCAGAGTATTTTGATAATGATTATATTTCAAAATACCGTCTAAATACCAACCACTCTGAGAAAAGTAGGTCGCATAAGCTCCAATGCCATAGGTATTTACGCTACTGGTACCACCTCGGGCATGGGCAACACGCCCTTGATCATAACTGCCAAACCCACCAAGATAAAAATCTCCATTTGTCAGCTCACTGAGAGCAGTGAGACCTAACACAACACCCGTCTGCTCGAGTTTAAAATCTAGATGGCCTGTAGAAACACTTTCTTTACTCTTGATCGCAGATGCCCATAGAACAGAACTTTTTTTACTTCTCTCTAGAATTCCTCGCCCCGCACGCACAGTTTGCAACTCGTTGTGAAAGACAAATTGAGGAGCCACAGACAGTGACAACACTGCATCCGTAGAGGGAGTGGTTAAAAAATCAGACTTTGACAACTCCTCACGTAATGATGAAAAAAATTGATCTGGATTACTTGGACGTAATAATATCTGATCAGATATCGATTCAGTTCCTGACGAAACAACACTCTGCTGTTGCTCCTCAGAAGGATGATGGTTTGCAGAACGTACCAACTCAGGAGCTTGATTTCCTAAAGATAATACAGGAGACTGTTGCTGCTCTCTCAAATGCCGCGGAGGTCGTGGTTTGGGGGGCAACTTATGGCGTTTTCCATTATTATTCCGATGAGATGTACTGATTCCCATATCTGTGGATGAATAATGTGAAAAAGTAGTCACTTTCGGTTTTCTACCTATATGCAGTAAGGAAGCCTCCGAAGAACTTGATCTACCATCCGCTCTGCCTAAATACCAAATTGTAGCATCATCACTGGAATCGACTCTCCTCTCTTTTTTATATAAACCATACATATAAGTCCCACCATCAATAGCGTTAATTTCCTTACCAAATTGGTTTACCAGAGTAAAATTAACTCCTCCAGCTTTACTTCTATCAGTAATCAAACTAATCGCAGTAACCAAACTACTGCTGTGCAAAGGATCTGTGATCTCAGCACCAGAATCGGTAACACGCACTTTGTGATTGCCGGAACCATTCTCAATAAATAAGTAATCACTATCGTTATTCACAGCACTAATATCGAACTGAAAATGTAAACTCCCTGAAAGTTCCTTAACATAGAGTAAAATATGACGTGGATCATATGGAGTAGAAGTAAAAATAACAGTCCCTCCCTCACCACTCAAATTTTCAATATCAATCTGAGATCCTTCCTTGTTATTTCGTTCACCCGCCAAAAATAATATTTCATCACTTCTTCCTTCCACAGAAAGTTTTTGTTTAGTGATATGATCTGTGCGATCACCAGCCAATAAATAAAGGTATCCTTCATCATTCACCTTTACGTCTCTAACGGCTTCTTTTGCACCAACATGTAACCACGAGCGAGCAGAATCTGTAATCGTTAGACTATCCACAAAACCACCAGGATATACCACTTGAACAGCACTATCCTTCAAGGTAGTATTAAAGGCCTCTCCTCCCATTAAAACATGTTGCCGACCATTCCCAGAGACTGTAGTATACATTGCCTTCCCCCCTTGTTTTCTAATCCCCGTATAAAGATTTTGTTCCCCTCCATCCATAACTTTCGTATGCCAAACTGTTGCACCATCATATACATCTTGCTGTCCTACGGTTTCCTTTTCACCTGAAACTGTAGCCTCATAAGCACTACTTTGCTTCATCACACTTTTAAGATCAAAACCTTTTTCTTCAAAAACAACCTGTTTACCACCAAGAATTTTAGTCTTTTCGGCAGTTCCTCCATGCGTAACGATTTGCATTCCACCTTTTTTAATAGTGGCTCCCACAGAAAATCCACCATTTTCAATAATTTCTACATCACCACCTTCAAGAATAATATTGCTGCTAAATATCGGAGGTTTAGTCAGTCGTGCTGAAACTCTCGAGACTCTTTCTCCTTTTGTCTCTTTCGTCATCTTTGTTAGTATTCCATTCGCCTTTTCATTTGCACTTGCAATTTGCACAAGACAACTACTGATCATTAATACTGAAAAACTTAATTTGCATTTATGTCGCATAATCTATTCTCCACTCTCAATCATTAGACAAATATCCTGCAATTTCACAGGCGCTCTGTTGTAAATTGTATCGTAATGTGTTTTATCTATGTCTAAATACAACTTTTAAGTGTATTTTTTTATTTTTTACAATTTATAGTTGTGTGAAATAAAAAATAATATTTTATAAAATGCAAATTGCATCTTAAATATAATGTGCAATTTGCATTACTATTCAATAATAGAGAAAGAAATAACAGATTTTAACAGAGTATAGTGTTATCGCCAATATTTGCAATCAACTTTTTTAATCTGAATATTGCGTTTTAAATCATATAATAATTACATTTATAAGTTTAATCAAATATGCAAAAATACATCTTTAAAAAGTATAGCGTACCCCTAGAAGTCCTTGAAGTGACTGCTTAATCTTATGCCCTTTCAAATAATGCGCTTCTGCATAAAATGTTAGTTTATCGTTGACAAAACTGTTTAAACCTATGCCTAATTTACCTGCATTCCCAGACAAGTCCATAATAAATTTATGCTGGTTATTAATTGTTGTATGATTATTACTTATATTCTCACGCAACCAAGCTGCCATAATATAAGCTGTTAAGGAAGTCTCAGCACCAAAAATAAACTCATGTCCTGCTGTTAATCCAACTTCACTACGGAATGAAGTTAAAGGATCTATATTACCTATCATTCCATTCGTAAGTTTGATTTTTTTGCCCTGAACCTGCAAACCTGTTAGTTGTATATAAGGCTGCATCCAAGTGCTTTGTGCTGGCTCAAAACGACAGCCTATTTCAAATGCTCCACCTATTGCTGACTGATTATAATCACTTTGAATGGCTAAACCATTCGTTGAAAGGGCTTTCAGATTATCCCGATAATAATTATATTTTAAAATTCCATCCATATACCATCCGCGATTATCAAAATAAGTTGCATAAGTTCCAATGCTATAACTGCTTACGTCGCTATCACCACCGCGTTTATGAACAATACGTGCTTTATCGTAACTACCAAAACCACCAACATACAGATCTCCATGGGTTAGTTCATTTAAATGATCCGCGCCAAGCGCTATACCTGTTTGCTCAAGTTTAAAATGCGTATGACCTGTAGCAACGCGTTCTCTGCTCTTGATCGCATAAGTCCATAAACCTGTATTTTTCCTATTTTGATCTAAAACTCCTCTTCCAGTACGTACAATGTCCAGCTCATTGTTAAAAATAAGTCCAGAAACTACCGCTGTAGAAAGTACGGCATCAACTGAAGGAGTCGTTGATGGTCCAATAGGAGCAAATGGACCTTCTGGATCAGGACCGGAAGGATCTGGTCCACCGATACGATCTGCGGACAAAAACCAAACTTTTCCATTTTCATCCTTTCTCTGTTTTAAACCATACATATATGTTCCACCATCGATCGCATTAATTTCTTCACCAGAAAGATCTGTTAAAGTAAAATAAGCTCCACCGCTCTGATCTGTAATTAAATCACGCTTATTTGAAAATGGATCTGTGATTTCAACTCCAGAGTCCGCGACACTGACTGTGTGCTTCCCTGTTCCTTTTTCAACAAAAAGATAATCGCCACGATTATGGGCAAGAGTGGTATTAAACTCGAAATGTAAACTCCCTGAAAGATTATTAACATGAAGTTGAGAATAATATGGATCAGAACCCGTAAACGCAAAAATAACACTCCCATTCCCACTTAATTTTTGAATGAAAGAGCTTTTTCCGTCAAACTCTTCGGTAATGGAATAGAGTTCTGTATCTTGTCCATTTAAAACAATATCTTCTGCGATAGTATAGTGTTGATCATTTCCAGCATAAAGATGAAGGTGCCCAGAATGATTTACAAGTGTTTTGCCTTCTAATGTTGCTCCTGCATGTACCCATGATTTTGCTTCATCATTCATTGTCAATTTTTTTACATATCCATCGGTATAGACTTCCTGAGTAGCCGTTTCACTTAAAACAACATTAATAGCTTTGCCTCCAGCTAAGACATGCTGTTCACCACCCCCAAAAACTTTAGTATCAAATGCAGAACCACCATTTTTTGCACTTTGAGCTTTTTTGGCAATCTCTTGTACGCCCCCATGCATAACTTCTGTGTCCCAAACACTTCCCCCATCATACACCTCTTGCCGCCCCCGTGCTTTGTCTTGTCCATAAATTACAGTATTAAAAGCACTGCTGCCTTTCGTTTGTCCTTCAACCTCCCCCTCTCCGAAAACAAGCTGCTTACCACCATAAATTTTTGTTCCCTCTACTTTTCCTCCATTCCCAATACTTTGCTGACCACCTTCCAAAACGACAGCGTTTTTTGAAATACCCTGTTTTCCTTTTGAAGCATAAATACTTTCCGTTCCACCATGTTCAATTTTGCTATTCTCACTGAGACCTCCTGCATAAACATAAATCTCTGCACCATCTCTCACTGTGTTATTGATAGAACGCCCTGGTTTATCTGTCTCACCATCATTTGAAAAGTAAGCTTTACCATTATTATCAAGTACATAGTTTTCCAGACTTGCTCCATCCTTAATAAAGATCAGTTCAGGGCTTTTACGCACTATAATATTATTTTCTTGCACATACTGTGCGGCATTACTCTTATTGTTGACATCTTCTCCCCATACTTTTTTTGTTAATATTTCAGCGCTTTTAACACTACTCAGTTTTTTAAAAGAGCCTGTTCCACCACTCATCTCTAACATAAAGTCATTTTTAGATGCTGTAATATTTATGCATCCTTTTGTCCTCACACCCCCATTATATTGGACATAAAATTCTTTTTCATTTTTACCATAGTTTGAAGACTGACAAAAAGGCCGCGCCTCACCCCCAGCTGCCGCTTGCCCAAAACAGCTACTAACCATGAATATCCAACAACTTAACTTCCACTTATATTGCATAGCTATATCCTTCCCCTTCACGTCTGAGTAGACATAAAACGTAATTAGCTCTGCAAAATATTTTTTCAACCTAAAATTGAAAGAATTATCTTTAACACATTATTAATATTACAAAAAACCGCTTTTATATTTCATTGGAATCCTTATTCACTGAAGAATATAAGACTGTGTACTTACAGTCTTTTTAAACGTTTTTTCAGAATTTTTTATCAAAGAGTAGAGAACAACCACACTTAAAAACTATAGCGCATACCTAAGGTCCCTTGAAGTAACTGTTTTACCTTGCGCCCTTTGACATAATGCGCTTCCGCATAAAGCTTTAATTTATCACTCACTAAACTGCTCAAACCAATTCCTAGTTTACCTGCATTTCCTGATAAATCGGTGGTAAATTTATGTTGTTTATTAATCGTCGTGTGGTTATCATTTTTATTCTCACGCAACCACGCCGCCGTAATGTACGCTATCGATGAAAAATCTAGATCAGAACCAAATTCATATCCTAAAGATAAACCAACCTCACTGCGCAATGACGTAAGGGGATTTATATTACCAATCATCTTATTCGAAAGGGTGATTTCTTTACCCTCAGCGCGCAACCATGTCAATTGTGCATAAGGCTGCATCCAACTGCTCTGGGCCATCTTCACACGATACCCTCCTTCAAAGGACGCTCCCATCGCCCATTGCTTATAATTCCCTTCAATATCTAAGCCATTGGTTGAAACTGCTTTCAGAGTATTTTGATAATGATTATATTTCAAAATACCGTCTAAATACCAACCACTCTGAGAAAAGTAGGTCGCATAAGCTCCAATGCCATAGGTATTTACGCTACTGGTACCACCTCGGGCATGGGCAACACGCCCTTGATCATAACTGCCAAACCCACCAAGATAAAAATCTCCATTTGTCAGCTCACTGAGAGCAGTGAGACCTAACACAACACCCGTCTGCTCGAGTTTAAAATCTAGATGGCCTGTAGAAACACTTTCTTTACTCTTGATCGCAGATGCCCATAGAACAGAACTTTTTTTACTTCTCTCTAGAATTCCTCGCCCCGCACGCACAGTTTGCAACTCGTTGTGAAAGACAAATTGAGGAGCCACAGACAGTGACAACACTGCATCCGTAGAGGGAGTGGTTAAAAAATCAGACTTTGACAACTCCTCACGTAATGATGAAGAAAATTGACTCGGACGAATGAAGAGTTCAACTACTTGATCTTGTAAAGATGGTACGGTTGAAGGAGTAAAAGGTCTTTTCCCCCGATCAGAATGCGATGGAATTTTATTCTTAGATGGAATATTATCAATAGGCGCAGCAGTTAAATACCAAACTTTTGCTTCTTCATTTTCACCATTTTTCTTTTTTAAGCTATATGTATAAGTTCCACCATCAACAGTTTCAATCTTTGCACCAGAAAATCTTTGTAGAGTAAAATGGGTCCCTCCACTTTGATCAACAATTAAATCAAGATTTGTTGAAACAGGATTAGCAATTTCAATACCAGAATCTACAACAGTTATTGTATGATTACCGCTACCATTCTTGATAAAGAGGTAATCACCATCTCCTTCTGCAAGGCTAACATTAAAATTAAAATGCATATTGCCCGAAAGGTCATCAACGTAAAGTCGAGAATAGTACACTTCAGATTCAACAGAAGTAAAAATGATTTTACCCATACCACTAAGTTTTTGAATAAACGATCTTTTCCCGTCAAATTCAGTTCCAATGGAATATAATCGAGCCTCTTCTCCATTTAAATGAATGTTTTCTGCTATAGTTTGATGATCGTCATCTCCAGCATAAAGATGGAATTGCCCAAAATCATTAACAATTGTTTTTCCGCTTAACATTGCACCGGAAAAAATCCACGACTTAGCTCCATCTTCTATTGTTAGATTTTTTACGAATCCACCAGCATGGACCTCTTGGACAGCATTGCTATGCAAAATAACAGTATCCGCTTTACCTCCCACTAAAACGCGTTGCATACCACCAGCAAAAACTTCAGTATTCAAAGCTAACCCACCATTCTTTAAGGAAAAATCATCATCATCTGGAAACCATAGAGCAATATTCTGTATCCCTCCACTCATAACTTTTGTTTCCCAAACGACTCCATCACCGTACACATTTTGTTGCCCAAGGACTTCACCTTGACCATAAATTTTAGTTTTATAAGCACTGCTCCCCACAATCCCACCATCTATATATCCCCCTCCAAAAACAAATTGTTTTCCCCCATGGATTTCAGTCTGTACCGCTATTCCCCCATCCTCTACCCTTTGTTGTCCAGCTATGTGAATAATAGAAAATTCTGCAATTCCTTGTTCTCTAACAATCTCAGTACCACCACTCTTAATTGTTGTATTCTTACTTAAACCACCTGCTTTAACATGAATTATTCCAGTATCCTGAACAGTATTGTTAATAGATTTTTTATAATGATCCATCTCTCCATCATCAGAAATATAAACGATACTACCATCGCTAATGAAACAGTTTTGTAAAATTAATTTATTTTTATCAGTATGAAAATTATTTGTAATCGCTAAGTACCAAATTTTTCCCCCTTCATCATTTTTTTGATTAAGACTATACATATATGCTCCAGCATCGATAACACTAATCTCTTCATCTAAAAAATCTACCAGAGTAAAATGAGCTCCACCACTTTGATCAGTAACTAAATTGAATTCATTAACAAAAGTATCCTTTTGTGGGGAGAAATTGGCAATTTCAATACCAGAATCGATAACACTTATTGTATGAGACCCCATCCCATTTTTTATAAAAAGATAATCACCACGTTGCTCGGCAAAATTGATATGAAACCTGAAATGTAAATTACCTGAAAGATCATTAATCTCAAGCTTAGAGTAATGAGGATTAAAAATATTAGAAGTAAAAATAACACTACCACTACCACTTAAATTCTCAACCAAAGAACTTTCACCGTCAATACTAGAAGCAATAGAGTATAATTTGGCATCTTTTCCATTTAAAATAATGTTTTCTACTTCCGTACGAGATCGATCAGCACCAGCATAAAGATAAATTCGTCCAGAATCATTAACTGTTGTTTTTCCCTCTAGTGTTGCACCATGATGTAGCCATGCTTTCGCTTGATCTTTAACTGTTAGATCTTTCGCATATCCACCCAATTCTATTTTCTGGATAGCTGTCCCGTGTAAAATAACCCCCATAGCCTCACCGCCCACGAGAACATTCTGTTCTCCACCAGAAAAAACTTCTGTATTGAATGCTGTGCCACCATAATCTTCTTCATTAAGATCATCTTCTCCATAAAGATTTTGTACTCCTCCTTCCATAATTTTTGTGTTAAAAACTACCCCACCATCATACACATTTTGGTATCCTAGCACTTCGTCTTGAGCAGAAATTATAGTACCCTCAGCACTGCTTCGTACCATCTCGCCTTTAATATCAACCTTTCCAGAAACAAACTGCTCACCACCGTAAATTTTAGCTTCTTCAACTTTTCCTCCATTTTCAACCTTTTGTTGCCCACCTTTACAAACATCCGTATCTTGTGAAATTCCTTGGCCGCTAATAATCTCAGCCCCCCTATTCTCAATTTTAGTATATAGACTATATCCCCCATTATAAACATAGAGTTTTCCACCATTCTTAACCGTATTACTAATTGATTCTTCGTAACTACCGATATTACTATCTTTCTCAGTATCATTAACAGAGTTAGGATTACCAACAGAAACAACCTTCCCCTTATCAATTGTAAAATCTGTTAGGATATAATCACTGGATGAAGTATCTGATGGTTTCACATAAGAAACTGGAAAAATCGTCTCATCAAAGGTGTATCTTGCATCTAAATACCAAATTTTTCCGTTTTTCTTATTCTTTCTATGTTTCAAGCGATACATATAGGTCCCAACATCAAACGCATTTATTTTTTCACCAAAAACATTTGTCAAAGTAAAATGCGCTCCTCCACTGCGATCAGAAATTAATTTAAGTTTTTTGCGAAAAAAATTTGTAATTTCAACGCCTGAATCGATAACACTTATTGTATGATGACCTGCACCACTGTTTTTAATGAGAAGATAATCACCACGCTTCTCGGAAAAGCTGACATTAAAATCAAAATGTAAATTACCGGATAAATTATCAACATGAAGCTCAGAATATTGCTGATCATCCCCTATAGAAGTGAAAATCACTCTGCCACTACCACTTAAATTCTTAATATTCGTCTGTTTTTTTCCGTTATTTCCAACAGCAATAGAATACAACCTGACATCTTCTCCATCTAAAATAAGATTTTCTATTTCAGTAACAGCCCCACCATCACCTGCATAAATATGGAGGCTTCCAAAATCATTAACTTTTGTTTCTTTATCTAATATTGCTCCAGCATGTAACCATGATTTTGCTTGATCATTAATTGTCAAAGTATCCACATATCCAGTATTGTATATCTCTTGGGTAGCATTATCGTATAAAGTCACACCACTCGCCATCCCTCCCGGTAGGATGTTTTGTATACCATTCTTAAAGATCTCTGTATTAAGTGCAGAAGCACCTTCAATTAATGAAAATTTATCATTTTCTGCATCAACATTTTCTGTATATTCATTATTAAAACTCTCTGTACCATTCAGATTTTGTACACCACCTCTCATAATCTTTGTATTAACAGCTTGCCCATCACTGTATACATTCTGATATCCTAATCTTCCGTTTTGACCATAAATCACTGTGTCATAAGCAGTACTACTGATTGGATCTTTACTTATATCATACCTCTCAAAAACAGGATCATGTTTTCCAAAAACAACCTGTTCACCACCGTAGATTTTGGCACCCTCTGCAGATGCACCATTCCCAACAATTTGCTTTCCACCTTTTTTAATAATGGCATATTCTGAAATGCTCAAATTTTTGACAAACTCAATATCCCCATTCTCAATTGTCGTATCTCTACTAACACTCGCTTCATTAATATGGAGCCTCCCACCATTCCGAACCGTGTTATTGATAGAATAGCCTGCATTTTTATAATTAAAACTCTTAACCTTTTTACCAGAACTCTCAAGGCTATAATCTGTAATATAAATATCAGTATTCCCATAAATTATTGAATTGGTGAGCGCTTTAAAGGAGAAACTTTTTATTCCTCTTCTCTCTTCTTCTGGAAGTCCACTTATTTCTGCTATCTGTTTATTTGGTACTCTTTCCGATTTGCCACTTTTTTCCTTTAATCCTATTATTTTTGGTATAAAATTTCCCACTTCTTTTAGTTTTTTATTCACTTCTGCTGGCATTAATGGACTACCTTTTGAGGTAAACACCTCATCTGCAATTGCAACTTTTACAATAAAACTACTCGTCATTAATACCCCAAAACTCAGTTTTAATTTTCGCTGCATTCTATACACTCCATAATCTCAATAAAAAAATCCGCATATTTCAAAAAAGTGCACAGAAAAAACAGGATGCCCCACTTTCTCAACCTGATATTTTTCAAGATGACAAATCATCATATACAAAGCATTCAATGTACTAAGCGCTAACTAATCAAACGCTATAATGTGTGCCTTAACACACAACCAAAGAATGAAAATAATTTTTAATACACTTAAAAAGTGTTTGAATTGTATCCATAAAAAAAATTTTGAAATCATCAATATCAATCTAAAAAATAAGATTATTTCTTAAAGAGACTAAAATAATGCCTGTATTTTAAAGGCAATCGCAATACGACCTTAACAGGAATACATTTGTTGTTTATGGAAATATGTTTCCATCTTCTTTTTTCTTTAAAAGGATGCTCTTATTGCATTCAATTTGGATAAACCTACAAATAAAATCATTCCCTTACATCATACCATAATCATTGTTCTAATAAATGAGAAGCGTAATAATACTAGATTGAATCTGATTCGATTTCTTTATAGTGAGTAAGAAATTAGTTTCATAATTTATTTGTCATATATTAAAAGGGACATTCTATTCATGTCTATAAACTCAGAAATACAAGATATAAGCAAAAAAAACTCTACTCTTCATATTTTGTTTGCAAGCCTTATTGGTCCAACAATTGAATTTTTTGATTTTTATGTCTTTGCAACTGCTGCGGCTCTTATATTTCCTCATGTATTTTTCCCAACACAAAATGATCAACTTGCAATTTTGCAATCTTTTCTAATCTTTGGAGCAGCTTTTTTTTCCCGCCCCTTCGGATCTATTGTTTTTGGACATTTTGGAGATAAAATAGGAAGAAAAGCAACGCTTATTGCCGCTCTTCTTACAATGGGTCTGTCAACAGTCATTATTGGTTTTCTCCCTACTTATGAAACAGCCGGATGGTGGGCACCTTTCTTCTTAACTCTATGCCGCATTGGACAAGGTATGGGATTAGGAGGTGAATGGGGAGGAGCCGTTCTGCTCGCAACAGAAAATGCGCCTCCAGAAAAACGTGGCTGGTATGCAATGTTTCCGCAATTAGGTGTTCCGTTGGGCTTGTTCTTATCTGTTGTTGTCTATTTAGGTCTGTTGCATTTTTTTGATCATAATGAGCTTGTAGCATGGGGATGGCGTATTCCTTTTATCGGTTCAGTTGTTCTTATGATCATAGGATTATGGGTTCGTCTTTCCATTAACGAAACCCCAGCATTCAAAAAAACTCTTGAACGTAAAGAGCGTGTTAAAGCTCCCATAATAGATGTTTTTTTTAAATATCCACGGGTTCTCTTTCTTGGTACATTTTGTGGTATGGCAACATTTGTTCTCTTTTATTTGGTGAGCGCCTATTTGTTAAGCTATACAACAAACTATTTGCAATTGTCATTTTATCAGGCTCTTCAAGTAGAAATCGTCGGTGCTATTTTCTGTGGTATTTTTACTGTTCTGACTGGAATACTCGCTGATCGTATTAAACGTAGAACTTTGATGATATGGATCACTATAATTACTGGATTCTATTCTTTTGCAATTCCTTATTTTTTAAGCTCTGGAATTATAGGGGTTTTTGTAATGTCTATTATTGGTTTATCAATCATGGGAATGATATACAGTCCTCTTGGTGCTGTTTTAGCTTCACCATACCCAACAGAAATTCGGTACACAGGTGCTTCTGTAACTTTTAATTTATCCGGCATTATTGGAGGATCTCTCGCTCCTTATATTGCAGAATACTTGGTGCAACATTTTGATGTTTCTTATGTTGGTTATTACTTATTTCTTGCCTCATTTATCTCATTGCTTTGTTTCGTTGGATTTAAAGATGATGAAATATCCAATTAAAACAGAGTAAAGAGTAATAAGATAAGCGCTGGTGGTAAAAATGCCGCCAGCTTTATTTTTAAAGGCATTGGTTGTGGTAATCTCCACCACAATATCACAGCAAACAGTGCACTCAAAAAAAAGAATAAGATATCGGCAATATTGCCAACATAAGCGACAGAAAATATTCCCGACAGAATATGCGTCGTTCCTAACCATGAAACGCAAAAAAAAGCCAACATAACAGCCCATAGAACAATTAAGATGCGATCAATAATCACCACCATACCGCTTAACCTTTTTGATTGTAATCCATATCTTTAGTGCGGCCAAAAGATAAAACTATAATAAAGAGTCCTAGATTCATCATCCCCTCAATCAAAAAAATAAAAATGACAGAGGTTTCACACATCAACTTTCTTTTCCCAACAGCGGTCTTCAGTCTGCTGCCAGTAAGTTAACTTATGATTTTCCATTTTATATTTTTTCCACTGTGCACGAGCAATATCCAACTGATGATCGTTTTGACCATCAAAGATCACGACAAGCCGTTGATAAACATCAATATCCGAGCAAACTGCTCCCTCTATAAGAAAACGTATCTTTGAATCATTCGGATTTTCCTGCCCCGTGGTAAGGAATACAGGCTGAAAGCTTGCATATTGATCACACTCAGTTCCATGTCCAATAAATGCTTCACTAGCATAAACCCATAAACGCACATCTATAGCATCACGTTGCTCTTTACTCACACATTGTATTGTTACTTTACCAAAACGAGACTGTGCACGTTCTACAAGTGTTGGCAAAATATCTTCCAGCGTTGACTGCGTCAAATGATAAAACAGAATATCCACTCTCTCAAGCCTCATCACTCTTTATAAAAATCAATATCTTTTTAAAGGAGATTTGATCATCTCCGATACAAAAAATGGTAAAAACACAAGAATTTCTCTTTTTCTCATTATATATATTGGCTTTTTTTATTTTTACTAAAGCTAGAAAAAAGACCTCTCGTCATTTTCTAAGTTCATAAAAAACTATTTGAGCTCGTTTTTTAGCTTCTCTATAGACTCTCGTCGAAAATAAAATATATGATAGAGTCAATTAAAGTGAGCAAAACTCTACACTCTTTATTCGTAAATATGTGCAATAGATATAAAAATATTTTTAAAGTTTGATTATATTTTTAATTCAAGGCAGTGTAGAATGCCTACTTTTTAGATAAAGACTGAGGATGTTATCCAATCTATGCGTATTATTGAGTTCTACATCCTGAAACGTGTTATGATCCTGTTTAGTGCCGTCATGATTGCAGCAATCAGTATCAGTTGGACAGTACAAATTCTCGCAAGGATAAACTTTCTCACGACAAGCAGACAAACGCTCCTAACAGTTTTGCAGTTTTCACTCTCATTGATTCCTTCTGTTGTTTTTCTTGTCATTCCATTTGCATTAGTCATTGCAATTACGATCACTCTTTCAGCAATGAATAAAGACTCTGAACTCGCAATCATTAACGCTTCGGGATTTCCCAAAAGCACTGTTTGGAAACCAATTCTTCTCCTCGCTATTTTTGCCTCCTGTGCTTCCTTTTCTATCGCTAATTTTGTTGTTCCTCAAGCACGTTTGAACATGCGACAAATGTTAGCGAGTGCTCATTTTGATCTCATTAACCTTTTCATTAGTGAAGGCAGCTTCCAAAAACTCGCGAATAATCTTTACATAGAAATTGGTGAACGCGATTCAAATGGAACGCTTAACCGCCTTTTCATTGCGGATCAACGTGATCCTAAGACTGATCTTTTTTATTATGCAACAAATGCCTCAACTGTAAGCAATAAAAATGGCAATTTTTTAGTCCTCAATAACGGTGAAATAGAAAGGATAAATCATCAAAATGACAGTATTTCAATCGTTCAATTCAGCTCATATACTTTTAACCTAAGTGAATTTATCCCCAACGATAAAACACCCACACTTTATCCCAAAGACCGTCCACTTTCTTATTTACTAACCCCTGATCCAAAGGATCCCTACTATCAGCGAAAGCCTCTCCACTATAAAGCTGAGTTTCATCGTAGAATCACAGAATGGCTCTATCCAATTGTTTTTTCATTAATTGCATTAGTAACCGCTGGAAATACACGTTCACATAGACAAGCAGGAAACTCTGCAAACTTTTCTGCACTTGCCTTCTCTTTGCTGGTGTATTGGATAGGATATTTTTTCGCTGAAAAAGCAAAGAATGATCTCGCATATATTCCTCTCCTTTATATTATCCCCATAGGTGTGGGTATGACTATTTTTTTCATTCTCTTAACAAATCATCAAATTGGGATCCCAACAAAACTTAATGAGATTATCCAAACAGCTTTTCAAAAATTGGTCAGTAAATTTAAACAGCGGAAATCTCAATATCCCTCGGATGAAGTCTCATGATTGGTAGGACGCTTGGACGATATTTTTTTATACGTTATTTTAAAATAACCTGTTATTTTTTTGGAGGGATTTTTATTCTTGCTCTTTTGATCGATTTCACAGAAAATTCTGGCCGGCTATCCAGCCTTTCACATTATACGGCAAAAGACGCCTTTTTAATCTCTGTTTTACGCATCCCTTTTATCATGCAACAACTTATTCCCTTTATTGCCCTGTTTTCTGCAATGGTAATGCTGATCTCACTTAATCGAAAACTTGAACTTGTTGTCACGCGCTCAATTGGTGTTTCTGCCTGGCAATTTCTTATGCCCGCTTGTTTGGGAGCTTTTCTTTTTGGATTATTTTCAATTTTTCTTATGAATCCGCTTGCCGCATGGGGGTTTTCTCAAGCAGAAAAAATGATGACTGAATGGCGTAGTAATAATGTACTAAAATCTTTTCATGATACGCCTATCCTATGGTTAACACAACGTACACCTTCAGGTAGAACAACTATTGGTGCTAAATCTATTACCGATCAAGGACTTTCTCTTATTGATGCAATCTTTGTAGAATATAACGATGATACAACAGTCAAAAATTGGATTAATGCGAGAAAGGCAACATTGACAGATGGAGTTTGGCTTTTAACAAAGGGAACAATCTATAAAATAGGGCATCCTCCTGAAAAGTTTAATACGCTTCAAATAAAAACAAATCTAAAACCTGAGTTTTTAACTGAACGTTTAGTAAATCCAGCAACTATTCCATTTTACCAATTGCCAAAAAAATTATGATTGCACGTTCATTTGGCTATTCTGCCAATAAGTTTGATATGTATTTACAATCTTTGATTGCATTACCTGCACTCCTTGTAGCAATGACGTTCATTGCAGCAACTGTCTCTTTAAACTTTAATCGTTTTGGACAGTCTGGAACATTAATTCTTGGTGGCGTAATAGCGGGCTTCATGCTTTATGTTATTTCCGTACTCGTTCAGGCTTTTGGGAATGCTGGATATATTCCACCCGTTATTGCTGCTTGGACACCCGTCGTTATTGCATTATTTTTGGGAATCTCGTTTCTCCTTCATAAAGAGGATGGCTAAGTGAAAGCACTAATAAGTAAGAGAGCGATTTTAAGAAAATTAAGTACACTGGTTTTTAAAAGCGTTATTGCTTTTATTTTAGCTGTCGCTCTATCCTGTTCCGTATACGCTAAAACCCTTCCTTCTTCTATTCAAAATCGTATCCAAAATCCTGTAAATCCTCTTTCACTCTCTGCAGATGAACTCATTTACAACCGTGATGATAATACTGTCTCTGCACAAGGCAATGTTCAAATCGAATATGATGACAATAAAGTTTTTGCCAAAAAAGTTATCTATAATCAAAAAACAGGGCGAATTATCGCGCAAGGAAATGTCGAAATTGTTCAAAAAGATGGTAACAAAATTTATTCCAATCAAATTGATATGACCAAAGATTTTGGCGAAGGATTCGTAAATGCCTTACGCATTGATACGGCCAACAATATTCATTTTGCAGCGGTAAGTGCAAAACGAACTAACAGTGGAATTACAATTTTCAACAATGCCTCCTATACAGCCTGTGAACCTTGCTCCTATAAACCAGAGAGAGAAGTGTTATGGAAAATTAAAGCAAGAAAAATTATATGGAATAACCTTACAAAAAAAATTCGATTTGAAAATAGTCGTTTTGAAGTTTTTGGTATACCGATTCTAAAGTTTCCAACTTTTGAAATTCATGATCCAACTGTGAAGCGTGCAAGCGGTCTTCTTACACCTCATTTTTTTTATTCTGATTATCTCGGCATGGGAATAAAAAATTCTTATTTTTGGAATCTCGCTCCTCATTATGATTTTACACTTTCTTCTACTCTCTATACCCAACAAGGACTTTTAACTGAAGGGGAATGGCGTCAACGATTTAAAACAGGCAATTACAACGTTCGCTTTGCTCATATCTATCAAATGAAACCACAAAGTTTTGACCGTGATACGATTGATGCACAGCATAAAAATCGTTATATGCTCGCAACAAAAGGTGATTTTCGACTTAATTCCCACTGGACTTATGGATGGGATGTTCTCGCACAGTCTGATCGACATTTTAGCCGTGCCTATAAACTTGAAAACTATGATAATCCTATACAAATTTCTCAGCTTTATTTGAATGGTCTTGCAGGAAAAAATTATTTTGATATGCGTTTTTACCATTTTAAAGTTCAAGATTTGAACTTAAATAATTCCACTTATGAACGCCACTCTCAGCAAGCGTGGGTCCTCCCCCGTATTGATTATTTTTTTACGCCAAATGAATCAATTTATACTGGAAAACTTACCTTCCATAGCAATCTACAATCTCTCTATCGTCGTCATACTGACTTTAGTGCTACTGACTGGAACGGAAATCCTCTCAACACTGCTAGACTTTCTGGTATAGCGGGAAATAGTTTTCGTTTAACAAATGAACTGGAGTGGAAAAAGCGCTTCAACACAGGCAATGGGCTTATATTCTCCCCTCTTCTCTCTTTACGTGCTGATATCATTACAACAAATACACATGAAAACGATACGACTCTTATAACAAATGACACCCCCTCAACTCTTCGTAATACAGCATTTCGTGGCATGGCAACTGCTGGTCTAGAATTACGTTATCCCTTCCTCCTTACGTTGGGCAATTCTAAGCATATTATAGAACCAACCGCACAAATTTTTATACGCAATGATGAAAAATATATCGGACAAATCCCTAATGAAGATGCGCAAAGTTTTATCTTTGATGCAACCACCCTCTTTCAACGCGATAAGTTCTCTGGTTATGACCGTGTAGAAGGTGGGACAAGAGCCAATATAGGTTTTAGATATTCTGGAAGTTTTGATAATAGTTGGTCTCTTTATGGTCTTTTTGGACAGTCCTTTCATTTGGCAGGAAAAAATTCTTTTGCAAAAAAGGATTTTGTTAATGTTGGTATTCATTCCAGTCTCGAAGTGGCACGTTCAGATTATGTTGCAATGCTTGGTGCAAACCATAAGAGTGGTTTTGCCCTAGAAGCTCGTGGACGTTTTGATAAAAAAACTGGAAAAATCCGCCGTAGTGAAATTGAAGCATCACAGAAATGGCAAAATTTGGCGGTGGCTATACAGTATGCCTATATTGCTAGCCAACCAGATTATGAATATCCACAAGAGCGACAAGAAATTTCTTTTCAAACTGGTATGAAACTGGCTAACTATTGGTTTATTAATAGCAATGCCGGTTATGACTTGGTATCTGGCACATTCGTAAAACGAGGAATCAGCTTAAACTACACAGATGAATGTTTTGGGCTAACATTCGGTTATCAGCAAATAAACACTCCAAGAAAGAAAACACCTTTGCGAAACTTTAATTTTTCTCTTTCATTACGGACAATTGCGGATATTGGAAAAAAGGCAAAATTAGATTTATAAAGAGAATGTATAAGCAATTTAACTTATTATTGTTTTTATGAAAAAAAACGTATATTTTAAGTAGTTGATGAAAATTAATAAATAACGCGAAGGCCTATTTACATGAATAAATTGAAAAAGCGTATTCTTGCTTTACTTTGTATTGCATCTTTGAGCGCAAGCAACATGCTGATAAGGGGATTTTTAATTTCACCGGTTTTCGCACAGACTGTCATTGTTGTCACAGTCAACGGTAGTCCTATCACAAACTACGATATTCAAAGACGTGCTGCTTTTCTCAGACTCCAACAAAAACAAGGTAATCTTCTTGCACAGGCTAAAACTGATCTTATCAATGAAACTCTCAAAAATATCGAAATAAAGCGCAGAAATATTGAGGTAAGTAATGATGAGGTTGACAGTGCTTTTGAAAATTTTGCAACGCAAAATAATATGACCATTGAACAGCTCGACCAAATTCTGATTCAAAACGATATCACAGTGCAACACTTTAAAGATTACATCCGTGGACAAATAGGATGGGGGCGTCTTGTTAATGCACGCTATCAAGCCGAAACAAGTATGGTTACAGAACAAGAAGCTGTCCGCAGAATATTAAAAAATGGTGGAGTTAAACCTTCAACCAATGAATATACACTCCAGCGAATTGTTTTTGTTATTCCTGCACACCTTCGTTCAGAAATCTTTGCAAAACGTCAAAGAGAAGCAAACAATTTTCGCGCACATTTTCGGGGATGTGCTAATGCACGAAATCAAGCGAGAAGCATTTTAGATGTTACTATCCGTCACTTGGGAAAATTTCTTGAACCCCAACTTCCCAGTGCATGGGAGCAGGCCATCCTTGCAACACCTGCTGGAAAAATGACAAAATTCCAAGAAACATCTGATGGAATTGAAGCGGTTGCTGTCTGCAAAATCAAAAGAGTTTCTGATGATTACGTGGCTCGGCTGATATTTTCCATTCAAGATAATAAACAAAAGAGCCCACAAAAACTTGAGAAATTAAGCGAAAAATATTTAGAAGAATTGCGGAAGTCAGCACGTATTCAAAACTCATAATGGCTGCACTTATTGTTAGTAGTGGTGACCCTTCTGGTATTGGTCCTGAAATAGCACTAAAAGCTTGGAATTTACGTGTTACGCGTCAAATTCCGCCTTTTGTTCTTCTCGCTGATCCAGATGTCATTCGTGCGCGTGCTCATTTTTTACGAATTAATGTTGAAGTAGAATCTGTTTCTATAGATAATCCTGTAAAAAATTTTCAAGCCGCTCTTCCTGTAATACCACTAGAAAATCGACAAAGTGATCAACTAGGCTTACCTTCACCAAAGAATGCTGCTGGAATAATTGAAGCGATTAAACGTAGCGTTCAATTGATCCAAAGTGGCTATGCATGTGCACTTGTTACTTGTCCTATTGCAAAAAAAAACCTTTACGATGCTGGATTTGAATTTCCAGGTCATACAGAGTTTTTAGCCGATTTGGCTTATCAAAACTCGCATAAATGTTATCATCCGGTTATGATGTTATCAGGATCTCGATTAAAGACAGTTCCCATTACTGTTCATATTCCATTCAAAAAAGTTCCTTCATACCTTACGCGCGAGCTCATCATTCAAACGGCACTTATTACTGAACGTGACTTAAGAACACGCTTTAAAATAACTTCACCCCGTCTTGCTGTTGCTGGACTTAATCCTCATGCGGGAGAAAAAGGTACAATGGGAAAAGAAGAGATTGCAATTATTATCCCCGCTATTGAATATCTTAAAAAGAAAGGACTCAATGTTATAGGTCCATTACCTGCCGATACGATGTTCCATAAATCTGCAAGAAAGAGATATGATGTTGCTCTTTGTATGTATCATGATCAAGCTCTTATTCCTGTTAAGACACTGGACTTTGATACCACCGTCAACATCACTTTAGGACTACCTTTTATTCGTACTTCTCCAGATCACGGAACTGCTTTTGATATTGCCGATAAAGGAATTGCCTCTCCTGAAAGCTTTATTTCTGCTCTTAAACTTGCAAATCAACTTGCGGACAGTAATTTTCATGCAAATAGATAATCTTCCTCCTCTGCGTGAGGTTATTAATATGTACGGATTGCAAGCTCATAAATCCTTGGGGCAAAATTTCCTTTTTGATCTTAATCTCACATCTAAAATTGCGCATCAAGCAGGAAATCTTGAAGGAAAACCTGTTATTGAAGTCGGCCCTGGTCCTGGTGGTTTGACACGTGCTTTGCTTGCAAAGGGTGCTATGGTAACAGCTATAGAGCGCGATGAGCGCTGTATACCTGCTCTCTTAGAGCTAGAAAAACATTATCCGCAAAAACTAAAACTGATTTGTAATGATGCGCTGAAGCAAGATTTTTCAAAACTCTTTGAAAAATCTTTAGAAAAACCACGCATTATTGCCAATCTTCCCTATAATATTGGAACACAACTCTTATTAAATTGGCTGTTGGCTGAACCGTGGCCTCCTTTTTATGAATCAATGACATTAATGTTTCAACGAGAAGTAGCAAAACGTATTACAGCAACACCTCAATCCACACATTATGGACGTCTTAGTGTCTTAACTGGCTGGCGTACCATTGCTAAAATTGCTTTTGATGTACCTCCTCAGGCCTTTATACCAGCCCCTAAAATAATTTCTTCGGTTGTTCATATCATTCCACGAACAGAACCTCTTTGCTGCTCTACGAAAAATCTAAGCTTTATTACAAAAATTGCTTTTGGACAAAAACGAAAAATGCTTCGTCAAAATCTTAAACCAGTTGGAGGAGAAATGCTTCTAGGAAAAGCCGGAATTGATGGGACACGCCGCGCTGAAACACTTTCAATTTCTGAATTTATCACTTTAGCTAATTTATTGATCTAAAAAGCATAACTTTATTATCCGTTTTTGCTGTTGTACAAACAATAATATTCATTTGTTTATTTATCACTTTTTAAAATAACAAAATATTAATTAACCTCTTCAGTAATAAGCCCACCAATAAAAGATTCTAGAAAAGAATTTCTCTCACGTTTTGCTGTTTCGGCTAAATAAATCGCTTTAATAAGCGACATGGATTGATTTAAATCCTCATTGATAACAACATAATCATAAGAACGCCAATGTTGCATTTCCGTTCGTGCATTCTTCAATCGTAAATTAATGACATCTTGACTGTCTTCTGCTCGACGATGCAAACGCGAAATAAGCTCTTTCATTGATGGAGGAAGAATAAAAACAGAGACAGTATCCCCTAGCATTTTTTTTTGAAGCTGTTCTGTACCTTGATAATCAATATCGAATAACATATCGCGTCCAGCTTTTAACACATTTTCAACACTTTCACGTAACGTTCCGTAATAATTTCCATGAACTTCTGCCCATTCAATAAACTCATCATTATCGCGTTTTCGTTCAAACTCTTTCTTTGAAATAAAATGATAATGAAGGCCGTCTACCTCACTGGGACGCCTTTGCCGTGTTGTCATACTGACAGAAAGCTCTAATTGTCCCTCTTTCAAGAGTAACCGAGAAAGCGTTGATTTACCTGCTCCCGAAGGTGAAGAGAGAATAAATAAAAAACCACGACGCTGTTCTTTTTTTTAGTACCTAACTCATCCTCAAAGAATGTCATCATACTGCTCTGCTTTTTTACTTTCCTACAAACTTCAAGAATACATTTTCTACAGTCTCAAAAAACTAATGCGTTGTCTTTAATGCACGCCACTTGCGAACATTCTCATTATGTTCCTCTAAAGTTCTAGAAAAAACATGCCCTCCCGAACCATCAGCTACGAAATAGAGCACATCACTGCTTGGCGAATGTGCCACCGCTTGCAACGAGTCCTTCCCTGGATTTGCAATAGCCGTTGGGGGCAAACCATTAATTTTATAAGTATTATAGGGTGTTTTCTTTTCAAGATCTGAACGATAAATGGCACGACCAGATGGTATTCCTCTTCCACCAAAGAGACCATAAATAACTGTCGGATCAGACTGAAGACGCATATGTTTTGCAAGACGGTTATAAAACACCGCAGCAACTTTCGATCTCTCTGCTGCAATTCCTGTTTCCTTCTCAACAATCGAGGCCAATATAACAAATTCCTCAATGGATTTGATTGGTAAATCAGGTGAGCGCGTAGCCCATATAGCATGGATTAATTTTGTCTGTCCTTCACGCAATCTGTTAATAATTTCTTTACGCGTTGTTCCACGAATAAAACGAACTGTATCCGTCATTAAACTGCCTTCTGGAGGTAAAACTTTCGGCAGATCCCCAATTAAAATGTCATTAGCGGCTAATCGATCAAAGACTTGTTGAACAGTCAACCCCTCTGGTACTGTAAAGGTATATTCAATAGATTTGCCTTTCACGAGAATATCCATAATATCCCGCATCGAAGCATGCGCTGGAATTAAATATTCACCTGCTTTAAGATGTGTTGTTTTTTGATGGTATCCAACCCCATAAACAAAAACGTCAGCTGACCGAATAAGACCACGCTTTTCAAGTAGCGAAGCAATTTTACGAATCCCTGTTCCAGGAGAGATAAGAACAACCTGTTCTTCTTCTGTCACACCTTTTCCCTCAAAAATACTTTTTCCAATATAAAGAGGAATACTTATGGCTAAAATAATAACCATCATGAGCATTAAAAAAAAGTGACCAAGAATGACCAAGGGATTCCTTACGATAGATGACTTCTTTTGTTTCTTATGTGCTAACATATCATTCTCTGTGAGATGACCTGTAGAAGAATCATTCACATCCTTTCATGATTTTCCATTTCTCACATCGAACACAACTCTTAGCCTTGAAACTTTTAAATATCATAGCGCACATTTCTCACTTATATCTCTACAAAGTAGAAAACTCAGAAACAAAAAAAGGAGTTTTATTCCCCAAAGCGCCGCATCACTAAAGATGCATTCGTACCACCAAATCCAAAAGAATTGGAAAGAATCGTATTAATTTTTCGCTCGCGCGGTTTATGTGGAACAAGGTCAATCTTCGTTTCCATGGATGGATTATCAAGATTAAGTGTTGCTGGAGCTATATTATCTCGTATAGCTAAAACACAAAAAATGGCCTCAGCGGCACCAGCCGCACCAAGTAAATGCCCCACAGATGACTTTGTTGATGACATGGATACTTGTGATGCATAATGCCCTAAAACACGCTCAACAGCTGCTAACTCTATGGTATCAGCCATTGTTGAAGTCCCATGGGCATTAATATAATCAAGTTCGCTTACATTTACCTGTGCACGCTTAAGAGCAGCCATCATACTACGCTGCGCACCTTCACCACTCTCTGAAGGTGCAGTAATGTGATAAGCATCACCAGATAAACCGTAACCAATGATCTCAGCGTAAATACGCGCACCGCGTTTTTTTGCGTGCTCAAGTTCTTCTAAAACGATAATTCCGGCTCCCTCACCCATCACAAAACCATCACGATCAGTATCATAAGGGCGTGATGCTCGCTCAGGATCATCATTACGACAAGTAGAAAGCGCTCTGCAAGCTGAAAAACCAGCAAGAGATATTCGATTGATCGGAGATTCAGTACCACCTGCTACCATGACATCTGCATCACCCAAAGCAATCAAACGCGCGGCATCACCAATTGCATGTGCACCTGTCGAACAAGCCGTTACAACCGAATGATTGGGACCGCGCAAACCATATTTAATAGACACATAACCAGAAGCAAGATTAATCAAACGTCCTGGAATGAAAAAAGGAGAAACACGTCGTGGACCTTTATCACGAAGCGTATAACCAGCCTCAACGATACCTTCAATGCCGCCAATACCCGAACCAATTAATACACCTGTACAAACTTGATCTTCATCACTGTTGGGGAACCACTCAGCATCTGAAAGTGCTTGATCAGCAGCAGCTATTGCATAAACAATAAATGCATCAACTTTACGCTGCTCATTGGACGCCATATGTAAATCGGCATTATACGTACCATCTGTTCCATCACCCAAAGGGATACGGGCAGCAATCTGACATGCCAAATCGGATACATCAAATTCAGTAATGCGCCGAACACCACTCTTCCCTTCAAGAAGTCGTTTCCAACTATATTCGACATCACCAGCTAATGGGGATACCAATCCTAAACCAGTAACAACAACACGTCTCATAACCTACAACCTTGAATTGAGACTTACCTCTCAAAGTTTACTTTTCAAAATAGTTCCAAAAAACAGAGGCAAAAGCGTAAAATGCTTTTGCCTTTCAATCATTATGTAGAAGCCTTATCGATAAACTTCACTGCATCACCCACTGTGAAAATCGTTTCAGCGGCCTCATCTGGTATTTCTATACCAAATTCTTCCTCAAAAGCCATCACAAGCTCAACTGTATCAAGACTATCTGCGCCTAGATCATCGATAAAGCTTGCATTCTCTACCACCTTATCTGCATTAACCCCAAGATGCTCCACAATAATTTTCTTAACGCGCTCTACTGTATCACTCATATTGAAATCCTCAAATTTATATTTTTTCTATAATTTGGTTAGCTATATCGGCTCATCTAATCAAGCAATAGATGCATTACCTCTAAAGATTTTAGCAATGATTTAAAACTTCCTGTGGATATCCCCTAAAATAATGAATCAATCTGAAATTCCAACACAAATTGATTAATCTACTATATTAAGAGGATTAAGGAAACACACCTATTTTTATACTCCACTTATACTACTAAAATAATACAATTTATAAATCAATGTGAAAAAAAACACTTAAATCATTGCCATCCCACCGTTAATGTGTAGCGTTTGACCTGTTACGTATGCCGCCGCATCACTCGCTAAATAAACAGCACCAAAAGCTATTTCTTCTCCACTCCCCATACGCTTCATTGGAATCGCAGCCATAATCGTTTCTTTTTGCTTGTCATTGAGTTTATCAGTCATTGCGGACTTAATAAATCCTGGAGCAATACAATTCACCGTGACGTTCCGTGAAGCAATTTCCTGCGCTAATGCTTTAGAAAAGCCTATCAAACCAGCTTTTGCAGCACAATAATTGGTTTGCCCGGGATTTCCTACAACACCAACAATAGATGTGATGTTAATAACCCTTCCATAACGTCGCCGCATCATAGAATGTATCAATTCACGTGTTAAAATAGAAGCAGCAGTTAAATTAACCGCTAAAACATTATCCCAGTCTTGATCCTGCATACGTACAAAAAGACCATCTCGTGTGATTCCAGCATTGTTAACAAGGATATCAACACCACCCATTTCTTTTTCTGCTGTTTCAGCTAATTGCTTAATCGATTCACGGTCAGAAAGATTAGCAGGAAACACAAAAGCGTCTTTTCCCAGATCTGTAGCCACTTCTTTAAGCTTATCTTCACGTGTTCCATGGAGCCCAACAATTGCTCCTTGCGTATGAAAACAACGCGCTATTGCCTCACCAATCCCTCCCGATGCTCCTGTTATAAGAGCCTTACGGCCTGTTAATTTAAACATTTTTTAGACTCCTTCATAGATTAAACGCTAAGTATTTGTAGTGCTGTTTCTATTTCTCCCGCTGTTCCAATTGTTAATCCCTTTATGTCCTTGTTAATACGACGTGTTAAACCCGTTAATACTTTTCCAGAACCAACTTCAAAAAGCGTATCAACCCCATGAGCACTCATCCATTCTATTGTTTCGCGCCACCGCACTCTCCCTGTCACTTGTTGAACAAGAAGTGAAACAATACGCTCTGGATCACTCTCTGGTGCAACAGAAACATTGGAAATTAGAGGAACAAGAGGAAAGCTTTTATTAACAGTCAAAAGTGCTTTCTTCATGGCATCAGCAGCAGGTTGCATTAAGGATGAATGAAAAGGCGCAGAAACAGGAAGAAGAAGCGCACGTTTAGCACCTTTTTGTGACGCAACTTCTACTGCTTTTTCAACAGCTGTTGCTTCACCTGAAATAACAATTTGCCCCCCACCATTATCATTAGCAATCTGGCATATTCCTTCTCCAGAAACAGCCTCACAAATTTCTTCTACATCTTGCTCATCCAAACCAATAAGGGCTGCCATAGAGCCTTTACCAACAGCAACAGCAGTCTGCATAGCATTGCCACGAATGCGCAAAAGCCTTGCTGTATCAGTAAGACTAAATGTACCGGCAGCACAAAGAGCCGAATACTCTCCCAAAGAATGACCTGCAACAAACTTTATTTTTGATTCTATAGCAAGCCCCAATTGTTCCATCACACGAATAATAGCTATCGATACAGCCATTAATGCTGGTTGAGTATTTGCTGTTAGCATTAAAACATCTGCAGGTCCTTGAAAAATGATATCTGATAACTTCTCACCTAAGGCATCATCAACTTCTTCAAAAACCATCCGAGCTGCAACAAATTGTTCTGCAAGCGTTTTGCCCATACCAACAAGCTGACTCCCCTGCCCTGGAAAAATAAAAGCTGCAACCATTATTCGACTCCTAAATTATGCAATTAAATTCTTTTCTTTTGATCTCATTCATCAATACAAATCAAGTTATACAGAGATAATTGTTTTTTATCTGTAGATATGTTGCGCAGTATCATATTCCTCTTGAATAAGCACGCCCCACAAAAAAACACCCGATATAGATACCAGTTAGTGGTTTTTCTCCTTTTATAGCATTAAATAAAAGCGTTTAGCACCCATTCCTCTTACCAATTGATCAACAGATTCATGTGGTGATTTTGCACGTAATATGCACCCATTTTCTTCTCTTCATTACCCTAATATTTTAGGGTATCCTCTCTTTTTTATTTTTTTACAAAACTGCCTTTTATCTAAAAAGGAACCTCATCATTCATAACGTCATGCGACAGATTCAGAGATCGCTGGTAGATTCTGTCATGCTGGTAGCTTCTGTCATAATGCGATGATGATTGCTCTTGATCATCATTACTTTGCCATCTAGAAGCTTCAAATCGCCTTTGTCTTTAGGTAAAATGATAGCTTCCGCGTAACGATTATGAATCATTTTATAAAAAATACAATAAAGTTAATAGTTTATATATTTTTATTTTGTTGAATTTTCATGAGATAACGCGTTGATTTATAAAGATAATTTATTGTTTTGCATGTTGAATGAGAGGCTCGAATATTCTAAGATTCTCTCATTTCAAACCTGCTTATCTTGAATCAATCAAAACCATTCCTTTGCACGTCACAAGTGGGGTTGGTGTGTGGGGTGAAAACCGTTTAGAAAGGAACAAAAATGCCTCTTATGAATCGTCTCAATACCAAGAGCTGTCGCAACATTGGGGGCCGGTAAATAGTATGATGGTGCCGGCTTGCACCTTCATAAGCGTAAAGATGGGGGTGCTCAATGGCTTTATCGCTATACCATCCACGGGCGGCGTCGTGAAATGGGCTTGGGGGCTTTAAGAGATGTCTCTTTAAAACAAGCCCGTGAATTGGCAACTGGGTGGCGTTCTGTTTTACGTGAGGGTCGTGACCCCATTAAAGAACGTGACAAACAAAAACGTGAGGCAATGCGTAATCTCCATTATTTAAAAGATATTGCTCTAGACACTTTCGAAACGCGTAAAGCTGAACTCAAAAATGATGCTAAAGATGGGCGTTGGTTTTCACCTTTACAACTTCATATTCTCCCCCAATTAGGCTGCCTCCCCGTTTCAGAAATTACACAAAATGATATACGCAAAGTTCTCGCTCCCATCTGGCATACAAAAGCTGCAACAGCTTATAGAGCACTAAACCGCCTTAATATTTGTTTCAAACATGCTGCTGCATTGGGTTTGGATGTTGATTTACAAGCAACAGAAAAAGCAAAAGCTCTTTTAGGCAAACAACGCCATAAAACGCAAAACGTACCGGCTATGGATTGGAAAGAGATACCGGCTTTTTATAAAATGCTCTGTCAAAAAGCAATCATGACACAACTGGCTTTGCGTCTGCTTATTCTGACAGGGGTTCGTACATATCCTTTGCGTCATATCCATAAAGATCAAGTTGATGAAGATATATGGACCATCCCTGCTAAAAATATGAAAGGAAGGCGTGATGCTACAACAGAGTTTCGCATGCCTTTATCAAATGAAGCATTGGAAATTTTAAAACAAGCACACTTGCTTTTTCGCAATGATTTCTTTTTCTCTGCAACTGGTCGTGGTCCCCTTGGTGAAACTTGTATGTCACAATATATGAAAAAAACTGAACTTGATGCCTGTCCGCATGGTTTTCGTTCTAGTCTACGAGATTGGCTCGCAGAAACAACTGATGCTCCTTTTGAGGTCGCAGAAACCATTCTAGGTCATACGGTTGGGGGTAAAGTAGAGCGTGCCTACCGTCGTACTGACTATTTAGAGCAGCGCCGTGTTTATATGGATAAATGGGCGGCTTATGTCACGAGCAAATCTTAAAAGATGGAGTCTTGTACCCCATTTTTATTTCATTATCTGTGGATAACTTTCTCTCTTCGTTCTCTCATTCCGTTTCAATAAGACTCATAAATTATCAAATGAGAAAATACATCATAAAGTGCTGTTTTTTATGAATAAACTTACTTTCCAATTTAAGAAAATATGGTTAACAAACGCTTATGACTTGTTACTCTTTTTTAGATTGAAAGGATCAGTTATGACTGAAAATGATGTTCTTCTTACAGACCGTGAAAGTGCAAAATTATTGCATAGCGTTTCAACATTCCGTCGGCATGTAACCAATGGATCTTTACCAAAATCCTTAAAATTTGGTTCTTTATCGCGCTGGTTACAATCCGATCTGCTGAATGTGATTGAAAAAGCCAAAACGCAACGTCAACATCTCAGTGATGTGGCATAAAAAACTTGTCACGTAAGGACGGACAAGACTTTCTCAAATTATCGCAAATTTAAGGGTGCAAAATCTGTCCTGTGATGCAATATCATAGATGAGAATATGAACTTATACTCAAAAGAACTCCCTACAATCACATTGCTTGATAGATAGTGTAGGAAATTAGCAGTTGAAACAACAATCCCGCTCTTTAAAGCGAAAGCAAAAAGAGCAGGATTGTTCATTATCATCAGTAAGACTTAGGGTTGGCATTCAGGTGCGTTTTATACCTGTTACAAAAAGGGCTATTTAAGCGTTTTTTGACACTGCGCTGCGGAATAACAGCACCACGCTGACAAATAGGGAGGTTTTCCTCTCTAAAAGTATAACACCAGTCACCGCTCCCTTTATAATGGAAACCTGCTTGGATCATGCAAGCATCAATCGTTGCACTATCATTATCGCTTAGCTTTTGAACTTCATCCTCAAGATAATTAAGGTGCGGCATACCACATTCTAGCAATGCTTTTCCTACCTCAGTAGAATCTGCTCCTAGCTTCTCCCACACAGCTGTCTCTCCTCGAGGAGACTTGTCAATATTTTCAATGTCACATCCAGAGATAATTAATAGAATGATCCCACTTAATAATATTTTAAGGTTTGTTTCATTTTTTCCTCCCTGTTCTTCGTCGAATGAACTTTTTGTTCAAATCATAAACCCGCAAATCCTGATGCAAATGATCCGGATCAAAGCGCACAATCACCTTCTGCCCCGCATATTCATTCAACGCATGCGCCCAGTAACGATTGCCATAAAATGGATCTCACCCGTACCCTTTTGCGCCCGAAGCGCTTGTGAAGTCAAAAGCCACAAAGCCCGTTGCGCCGCTGTTGCTTGCCGAACAACCGTCCCATCGGCTTTTAAACTCTCAGCAAAGGTCACATCAAAACTGCGTCCCGCACAATTAACCGCCTTGCGCCCCGTTTGCTCATTATGCGCCATAATCTGCGCGCCAGCATGGGCTTTAAATTCTTCCAACGAAATCGCACGCTTACCATAATCCTCAGGCTTAGCATCCGGCTTATTGCCCGTATAAGCCCCCGCACAAAAAGGATGTTTCGAAATCCCCTCCGCCAAATCACGCCATGCCCGTTCAATCGGTTTCGATTGCCCACTATAAAGCGTCGTCCATTGCAATTGCACACCCAAACTCGTCAAAAGTCCTTGCGGATCATCCGGCTTAATCTTAAAGCAAAAACGGTTTTGCACACCCCCAGAAATCCATTTGCTGGTAAAGGCACGCCCATTATCCAAAGTCATGCGCTCCGGTATCCCATAGGCTTCAACCATATCCCCTATCACCAAACGAACGATTTCCCAGCTTTCAACATCCGATAGGCGCCACGATAAAATCTTCCCAGAATAAAGATCTTGAATAGCTATCAAATAAAGGCGCACAGGTCTTTGAGCCCAAGGAACAGTCACAAAAACATCCAACTTATGCCCATCCATATTCACCGCTTGCAAAGCATGCAGGCTCGAGCGATCACGCCGTTGTGCTGGATAAAGCTTTTTTGCCTTTTCTTCTCCCTCACGTGCCAACACCACAGCCGCCTTGGAAATTTCTTTAAAAAACAAATCCATCGCACGACACACCCATCTTCGATAAGCCCTAGCAAAAACGGGCTCCTCTAAACGACGATTAATCGTACGCAAAGAGCGAGCAACAGCAGTGCGTTCACGCTCTTGCATAGCAACAAGACGCCGCCGCGGTATCTCAAACTGATAATGCAAAATATGAATCACAATCTGCCGTGCTAATGCCGCATCAAACAAACCATGCGGCGGATCAATAATATACCGGATTGGAAGATGCCTAAAGCCTCCATTTACCGCTTTAAAACAACAAGCAAGCATTGCTTCTATCCGTTCAACTTCTGAATAAGGATTGACGATTTTTCTTTTGGCCTCTGGGGTCCATAAATTACAAGCTGCAACCATAACACCCCCCTCTAAAGAGAAACTGCTTATCACCTAAGCGCCAAAACAAACCTATCCAAACCGCCGTTTGGCTATGCAACTCTCTGCAATTTATCTTGCCCATTTCGTATTGATGTTTAGACATTGATAACTCTTTTTATCTTATGATATTTAAATTCATGGGAAATGCGTAAAACACACGCACAACCTTGCAACAAAGTTCAAGCGGCATTACCGCGCAATGTGGAATGTGCACTCAAATCCGTATTGGCATGTTTTGCTGCTTTAAAAATGCGACGGTTCGTTTTAGGGTAGCGGTCGCTAAAAACCTGCTCGACGGGCAAGCCGATAAAATCGGCAATAGCACGTTCGGCTTTTTCATTGGGCCGTGTCCAAATGTTTTTGACACTGGATGACGGGATTTGATAAACTTTCGTGAGTTCCGCCAAGGTCATGTTACGGCGGCGTAGCTCAGCTAAAATACTATGGCGATCCCATGTGTGTGTGAGAGTCATAACTTTCGCTCCTGCTTGAAACGGATGTCGCAACCATCCGTCTTTTGTGGGGTTCTTTGTGTAATAACTGCCCTTCATAACGGGCTGTAATAGTATAGTTAACTCATTTTATATGTTTTATAAACATAAAAAATAAATTTATGGGGTATTTTTTTGGCACGTCCCGATTCAGAACCCAAAACGCCGCTGGCAAAACGGTTGCGTGAAATAAGAAAAATGCTTGGAAATGAAGAACGCGGTACTTTTGCAAAATCTCTTGATCTAGCGAAAGGTACACTCGCAAATTATGAGCTCGGCGTAAGTGAACCACCCTCCTCTATCATAATTGCCTATCACACAATTTATGGCATAGACTTTCATTGGCTTCTCACTGGTGAAGGTGAGATGTTTAGTGACATGGCAAAGGCAAAAGCAGCGGGTTTTAAACCACAGACTATCCCTCCTGGACTCATGAAAAAGCTCGGTCGCATAGCTTATACAACCTATCGCGACGCAAAAATAAAACTCCCCCCTGAAGATATAGCGGAATTAGCGGCAGAGCTTTGTATAAAGTTGCAAGAGCTTGTTCAAAACATCAATGACCCAGAAGAAGTCGAAGCGACTTTTTCTCTTCTAAAGTTGCATTTAAAGCGACAAATTGAAGCTGAAAAAGCACATCTAACAACCACACAAATACGGTCTAATGTCCCTCTAAAAGGAAAAATGTAGGCGCGTTTCTTCTTACATTAACAAAATAAATTAAATTATTGTTTTTAAAAGATTATATGCGATAAAAATAGAAATGCACCATATGACGCGTTTCTATTTTGCTTTTTTGGTCATTTTGGGCTGATTTTGAAGGTAATTACATTTTTTTCAAAGAGTCTTCAAAACCGGTTCAATCAGTAGATCATCAGCCACATTTTCTTCAGTACGAAAATTGATAATATCATTATATTTATCAACTAATTCTACAACATCATCTAAAGTATAGATTTTCATCAATTACTCTCCATTAATTATTTCCATAAGTTTCTTTTATCTCTTTTCAATTAACCGCAGCTTATCTCTGCTCCTTCACCTGTCCCCATTTTCCAAAATCTATCCCTATGATACCCCATCTCATATCAATTAATCCTCCTAAGTTACTGTTTTTTTGTTCTCCATACCCATTACCACGTTTATCCCAATATTCCTCTCTCTGCTTCTTAAACTTTTCTCTATCGATCAGTGATTGATGTGTTTTGGGATTAGCATGAATCACGGAAGTATATTTCTTATGAAATTCATGGCTAATTTCTGCTAGGGGACCATCATGCTTTTGATTCAGGTGATGCAACTCAACAGGTTTATCATCAAAACCAATAGGTGCTCTTCCTGCATTCATTCTCTCAACATTGTTGCCCCACATTTCTTTCTTGTTTTCCATCCAGTAAGAAACTCTGTTAGGATCATAGAGGTCATCTCTTCGGTAAACTTTGTATGTCTGACCAGTTTTGCTATCGGTAAATTGAATGGGTTTTTCTTTTAACCAAAGTTTTTTGTCTTTAGCAGCAAGTTTGGTTAGGCCTTTCTTCGCAGCATATTTGGCAGGATCTGCCTGAGCAGCAAGTTTGGCAAGGTTTTTCTTAGAAGCAAATTGGGCAAAATCTTTCCGAGCTATGAACTTGATCAGAGCCTTTTCGCCAAGCTTCACGCCTCCTTTGACCAACCCAGCACCTCCCGCCACTAGAGATGCTGCTTCAGTCAATAGTTTCCCAAGTTCAACTCCAGCATGAAACGATCCGCTAATTCCCGCTCTTTGATATTCCTCCTCTAAATAATTAATACGCTCTAGATAAGACTGCTTTATTGTTTCTGTAACATTTCCACTCGTTACTAGAGATTTAAGTGCTTCCAAAGTCTCTATGGGATGGCGCACCATTTGCCAAAAACCTTGAGCCGTCTCATATAATTCAGCGGGTGCACCAGCAACCACACCTACCGAAAAAAACACATCTTGTTGGTCATCAATCTCGAGCCATTTTTCTTCAACGTCTCTTCGGCACCACTTATCTGGACACTCCTCTAACTCCTTCTTCTTCTGTGCTTGTTGAGCGCTGCTGAGGTAGTTGTTTTCCGCGGCATTTCCTGCCGCATCAGCACCGCTATTCACATCACCACCAGCAAGACCCACAGCAAAGCCTCCCGCAGCCCGTGCAACATTAATGGTGTTGTCTCTAAAGGAAGCAAATTCAGCATCAATCCTTGCCGTGATGCGGGCTTGTTCTTCAGGGGTTGGTGTGCGACCCTTCAGGTCGCCCATTTCCTCTTTTACAATGCCCTTCACCCACAGTTTAAACTGGAGCATTGCGGTGGCTTCCCCCACAGCGCCGCCCACGGCTCCAGAAGAGCAAGCACCGTTTGCACTAGCGCCCTTTAAGCAACCAAGACCAGCATGGGCAACAATCTGGGTGACCGTGTCAATCTTTCCTTCAGCCTTGGCCGTGCCAATTTCTTCTGCCAATGTCTTGCCAACCGTATCAGACAGAGCAGTGCGCAGATTGGTAAAAAAGTTCTTCTCAAGAGAGCCACCTTCAAGAACCGTTTGCACACCCGCGCCAATGGAGGCTTTGATCAGGTTCTTTTCTGCTTCATGGGCAATCCGCTCTGCAAAAGGAGCCGTTTTGGGCAAAGATTGACCAACCCCTGCCATATCTGTCAATTGGCTGGTCAAACCTGCTGTCACCATCGAAGAGACAATGCTGAGGAGTGTCTTGGAAGAGCTAAGCTCATGCAATGCGGCGGCAATATCACCACGATTATTGACAAGCGCTACAGCGCTTTTATTGATCAGAGCTTGCACACCGGCTTGCATCGCCGCATTCATGGCGGTGTTAGAACCAACACCCAAAGCACTGGTCATGGCACCAGCAGCTATGGAAGCAGCACCAGCTGTCACTGCTGTCACAACCAAGGCCACCAAAGCCGCACCAGCTTCTGTCAGACCTTGGGATTTATAATCCCAGTGTTTAAATTCAGATTTAAAAGAGTGCCAAGAAACTTATTTGGATCAATGCGATCAAGGAGAGGATAAAAGGCATACGTCTCCCTATTTCATCACGATAGAGGTCTCTGCCACGTTTTTTATCTTTGTTGCTTCTTTGGTCTGCATAAGGTTTCTCTTTGCAACCAATTGTACAAAATATACTAAGTTATAGGTTTTCAGGAATTGTCCCTCCGCCATAGTTTTTTCCAAAAACGCTTGTAAAAAGGGAGAGGTTGCGGAGGGGGTGTTTGCTCAGTCTTTTCATGCCCTGTCTCATCACCCACATAGACCTGTTCTATATCCTCTCCTGCATGCACTTTGATTCTTTTGCACAAGAATTCATAAAAATTACTGGCGTAATATTCGCACTCCTCATCCGCAAACATGACATAGAGTGGGCACTCACCATCCCGAAACTGCGTATAATCAAAGTAAAAGGTTTCACCAAAATCAGCATCACACACAACAAGTTGTTCCGGTGTCACAAAACCACGTTTTCTATCATTTAAGTTTTGAAAAACAATACTAAAATCGGAAGTGGGTGCACAATCCTCATAAAGACTATAAATGTCCTCACCACCAATGTCTCCCCCTTTATAATATTTTAAAAAAGCTTTGTAAGACGTTGTAAACTGCAAACCGAGAGCTTTTTCAGCTTTTTCAATCATGAGTTCATCAGCCTCCTTATCCTTGCTAGCAAAATTAACGATATCCCCTTCATATTTATCAACTAATTCTCTGACATCATCTAAGGTATAAGTTTTCATCGATCATTCTCCATACATTCTTCTATAAGTTTTTTTTGTCTCTTTTCAATTAACCGCAGCTTATCTCTGCTCCTTCGTTTGTCCCCATTTTCCAAAATCTATCCCTATGATACCCCATTTCATATCAATCATTCCTCCTAAATTATTGTTTTTTTGTTCTCTATACCCTTGAACGCGTTCCTTCCAATATTCCTCTCTCCACCGATCAAATTTTGTTCTATCGATAAGTGACTGATGTGTCTTGGGGTCAACATGAATCACGGAAGTATATTTTTTATGATCTGTACTACTCATTTCTGCTAGGGGACCATCATGCGTTTGCTTCAGATGATGTAACTCAACAGACTTACCATCAAAACCCTTAGGTGCGCTTCCTGTTGCCATTCTCTCAATATTGGTGCCCCATATTGTTTTCCCTTTCTCAGTCCATTTAGAAACTCTGTCAGGATCGAACAGATCGTTTCTCTGATAGACTTTGTTTGTCTGTCCCGTTTTGCTATCGGTAAATTGAGTGGGTTTTTCTTTTAACCAAAGTTTTTTGTCTTTAGCAGCAAGTTTGGTTAGGCCTTTCTTCGCAGCATATTTGGCAGGATCTGCCTGAGCAGCAAGTTTGGCAAGGTTTTTCTTAGAAGCAAATTGGGCAAAATCTTTCCGAGCTATGAACTTGATCAGAGCCTTTTCGCCAAGCTTCACGCCTCCTTTGACCAACCCAGCACCTCCCGCCACTAGAGATGCTGCTTCAGTCAATAGTTTCCCAAGTTCAACTCCAGCATGAAACGATCCGCTAATTCCCGCTCTTTGATATTCCTCCTCTAAATAATTAATACGCTCTAGATAAGACTGCTTTATTGTTTCTGTAACATTTCCACTCGTTACTAGAGATTTAAGTGCTTCCAAAGTCTCTATGGGATGGCGCACCATTTGCCAAAAACCTTGAGCCGTCTCATATAATTCAGCGGGTGCACCAGCAACCACACCTACCGAAAAAAACACATCTTGTTGGTCATCAATCTCGAGCCATTTTTCTTCAACGTCTCTTCGGCACCACTTATCTGGACACTCCTCTAACTCCTTCTTCTTCTGTGCTTGTTGAGCGCTGCTGAGGTAGTTGTTTTCCGCGGCATTTCCTGCCGCATCAGCACCGCTATTCACATCACCACCAGCAAGACCCACAGCAAAGCCTCCCGCAGCCCGTGCAACATTAATGGTGTTGTCTCTAAAGGAAGCAAATTCAGCATCAATCCTTGCCGTGATGCGGGCTTGTTCTTCAGGAGTTGGTGTGCGACCCTTCAGGTCGCCCATTTCCTCTTTTACAATGCCCTTCACCCACAGTTTAAACTGGAGCATTGCGGTAGCTTCACCCACAGCGCCGCCCACGGCTCCAGAAGAGCAAGCACCGTTTGCAATAGCGCCCTTTAAGCAACCAAGACCAGCATGGGCAACAATCTGAGTGACCGTGTCGATCTTTCCTTCAGCCTTGGCCGTGCCAATTTCTTCCGCCAATGTCTTGCCAACCGTATCAGACAGAGCAGTGCGCAGATTGGTAAAAAAGTTCTTCTCAAGAGAGCCACCTTCAAGAACCGTTTGCACACCCGCGCCAATGGAGGCTTTGATCAGGTTCTTTTCTGCTTCATGGGCAATCCGCTCTGCAAAAGGAGCCGTTTTGGGCAAAGATTGACCAACCCCTGCCATATCTGTCAATTGGCTGGTCAAACCTGCTGTCACCATCGAAGAGACAATGCTGAGGAGTGTCTTGGAAGAGCTAAGCTCATGCAATGCGGCGGCAATATCACCACGATTATTGACAAGCGCTACAGCGCTTTTATTGATCAGCGCTTGCACACCGGCTTGCATCGCCGCATTCATGGCGGTGTTAGAACCAACACCCAAAGCACTGGTCATGGCACCAGCAGCTGTGGAAGCAGCACCAGCTGTCACTGCTGTCACAACCAAGGCCACCAAAGCCGCACCGGCTTCTGTCAGACCTTGGGATTTATAATCCCAGTGTTTAAACTCAGATTTAAAAGAGTGCCAAGAAACTTGTTTGGATCAATGCGATCAAGGAGAGAATAAAAGACATGCGTCTCCCTATTTCATCACGATAGAGGTCTCTGCCACGTTTTTTATCTTTGTTGCTTCTTTGGTCTGCATAAGGTTTCTCTTTGCAACCAATTGTACAATATCATCTGAGGTCTAGGTTTTCAGGAATTGTCCCTCCGCCATAGTTTTTTCCAAAGACTCTTGTAAAAAGGGAGAGGTTGCGGAGGGGGTGTTTGCTCAGTCTTTTCATGCCCTGTCTCATCACCCACATAGACCTGTTCTATATCCTCTCCTGCATGCACTTTGATTCTTTTGCACAAGAATTCATAAAAATTACTGGCGTAATATTCGCACTCCTCATCCGCAAACCTGACATAGAGTGGGCATTCACCATCCCGAAACTGCGTGTAATCAAAATAAAAGGTTTCATCAAGATCATAACTCACAACGAGTTGTTCTGGTGTCGTAAAACCATCTCTTCTATCGATCAAATTTCGGTAAACAATATCACCTGCAGGAATACCTTCCCCACAATCACCATAAAGACTATATATTTCTTCACCACCAATTTCTCCTCCTCCATATTTTTTTAAAAAAACTTTATAAGATATTGTGAATTGTAGACCGAGAGCTTTCTCCGCTTTTTCAATCACAAGATCATCAGTTTCATTGTCTTCATCGTCTTCAGCCCCAAAATTGACAATATCGCCTTCATATTTATCAACTAATTCTCTGACATCATCTAAGGTATAGGTTTTCATGAATCCTCCCCTGCATGCTCCTTAATTCTTTTGCATAAAAATTCATAAAAATTGCTTGCATAATAAAGGGGATCTCTAGGTGGAAATTTAAGATAGAGTGGACATTCGCCATCCCGAAACTGAGTATAATCAAAGTAAAATGTCTCACCAAAATCTGTTCTACTGACAACAAGCTGTTCTGGTGTTGCAAAACCATGTTTTCTATCTTGTAAGTTGTAGTAAACAATATCATCAGCAGGAATACCCATAGGATTCTCATAAAGACTATAGATTTCTTCACCACCAATATCTCCCCCTTTATAATTTTTTAAAAAATCTTTATAAGAAATTGTAAACTGCAAACCGAGAATTTCTTCAGCCTCCTTAATCACTATATCATCAACTGCCTTATCTTCAGTAGCAAAATTGACATCATCACCATATTTATCAACTAATTGTGCAACATCAGTTAAAGTATAAATTTTCATGAATCATAACCAAGATTATCCTTAATTTTTTTACATAAAAATTCATAAAAATTACTCGCATAATATTGAGGATCTCTAGGTGGAAATTTAAGATAGAGCGGACATTCACCATCCCGAAACTGAGTATAATCAAAGTAAAATGTCTCACCAAAATCTGTTCTACTCACAACAAGCTGTTCTGGTGTTGCAAAACCATGTTTTCTATCTTGTAAGTTGTAGTAAACAATATCACCAGCAGGAATACCTACACTATTCTCATAAAGACTGAAGATTTCTTCACCACCAATGTCTCCTCCTCCATAACTTTTTAAAAAACTTTTATAAGAAGATGTAAATTGCAAACCAAGAGCGTTCTCAGCCTTTTCAATCACTATATCATCAGGTCCATGATCTGAAGTACCCAAATTGATATCATCACTGTATTTATCAACTAATTGTACAACATCATCCAAAGTATAAATCTTCATCGATTATTCTCCATAACTTATTGTTTTTCTATCTGCATCTTTTCTTCTATAGTCTTAGCGCGATCTTTCCAATATTTTTCTCTCCATTTATTAAACTGCTGTCTATCGATACCTGATCCCATGGTGTTGGGATTAATATGAATAACAGAGTGATGTTCGTTATGAAATGCATTAGTAACCTCTGCTAAGGGACCATCTGGCGTTTGTAGCATATGATGCAATTCAACAGACTTACCATCAAAACCAATAGGAGCGTTCCCTGCCTTCATCCTTTCAATATTTGTACCCCACACCGTTTCTCCTTTTACTTTCCACTCAGAAATTCTATTAGGATCGAACAGATCATCTCTCTGATAAATTTTATTTTTCTGAGTAATTTTTTCTCCCTTGTAAGTCATTTCAAACTCAACCTCAACGGGATCCGCTGACCAGAATTTTCTTTCCTGCCCCAAATATTGAGTTGCAATAACTTCATCGCTCATCTTTCCGAGTGTTTGAGAAACTTCGCTACCTGCTTTTACAACAGTTTTTTCAGCCTTAACAGCGAGTTTGTTAAGAGCCTTTTCGGTAAGCTTGCCAATAAGCTTTACACCACCCTTGGCTAACCCAGCACCTCCAGCAAACAATGCTGCGACTTCAGTCAATAATTTTCCGATTTCAAGACCAGCATTAAAAGCGCCACTTGCCCCTGCTCTTTCATATTCTGCCGTCAGATGATCAATACGCTCTACATAGGACCGCCCAATGGTCGCCAATACCTCACCACTTGTGAAGAACTCTTTGAGCGCCTTCAAAGTATCGATGGGATGGCTAGCCATCTGCGCAAAACCATCAACCGTATCGTATATTTCAGCAGGCACACCAGCAACTACACCAGCTGCAAGACTTATATTTTGCCCTCCACTAATCGCAGACCATTTCGCCCAAACTTTTGCTTTACACAAATAATCATGGCATTCTTTTAATTCTTTCTCCATCTGTGCTTGTTGAGCACTACTGAGGTAGTTGTTTTCCGCGGCATTCCCTGCCGCATCAGCACCGCTATTCACATCACCACCAGCAAGGCCCGCAGCAAAGCCTCCCGCAGCCCGTGCAACATTAATGGTGTTGTCTCTGAAGGAAGCAAATTCAGCATCAATCCTTGCCGTGATGCGGGCTTGTTCTTCAGGAGTTGGTGTGCGACCCTTCAGGTCGCCCATTTCCTCTTTTACAATGCCCTTCACCCACAGTTTAAACTGGAGCATTGCGGTAGCTTCACCCACAGCGCCGCCCACGGCTCCAGAAGAGCAAGCACCGTTTGCAATAGCGCCCTTTAAGCAACCAAGACCAGCATGGGCAACAATCTGAGTGACCGTGTCGATCTTTCCTTCAGCCTTGGCCGTGCCAATCTGCTACCTGTTTAATCAAAGCGTAGCTGAGTTGTTTGCTTCCTTTTACTTCTTTGGCTAAAATCAGTGCACGTTCAAGATGGGTTTGGTTGATGTTCTCATCAAAGCCTAGATGATCTCCTGTCAAAAAGCTTTGTTGATAAGACTGTAAGCTTTCAATATCACCCAATAAAGCAAGGGCACCAATATGAAGCAAGCCATAATGCGCATCGGTTTTTTCATTTACATTGCTTACTTCCCAAGACGCAGTACCATAGTGAGAGCGGAGTTCTTCATGAAGATCAATGGCGTTTACCGCCCATTCTAATGCATCATCAAGTGCCTGCTTTAATCGATCCGCACTCACCTCTGCTTCAAAGATTTCCAATCCCTTGGCTTCAAAATTAAGGTTTAAATCCGGTAAATCTTCAGAATGAGTAGGATCAATGACTTTGCAAGCAGCGGCAAGTATGCCGGTACTAATTAAAAAGGCGCTATCAAATTGCGGGTAATCTTTAGCAACTTCGTCGTTATAAAGAATATCAACTTCACGATCGGCCAATTGATAGCTCGCCATATAATCGTCTTCATTGATTTTCTTAACTGACCAATTCAAGCTTTTCAAAAGTGCCGTTGCACTTTCCATGGTAAGACGATCATCATTATCATCCACTTCATCCACCTCCTCATTCTCAGCAACAGATGCTGTTTTCATGTCAAGGAACGTTGTTTGTGGATCAAGGGATAAAATCGGAGCGTTTTTTGGAAAACCTTTTCGATAATCCCGTGCAAGAGTAAGCGCATTGTCGATATCATATTTTGTGATATAATCTACAAAACCTAGGCGGTTTTTTGCCCTAAAATTTTCCTTATAAAATTTAAGCTTTTCAATATCTCCAATCAGAACAAGTGCAACAAAGTGGCACAGCACAAGGTCAAGTTTACTGTCTGGTGGCAAAGCGGCATAATCATAGATGATTTGATTGACATTTTGCCGATCTGCCCACTCAAGAATATCCGCACAAATTTGTTTCAGTTTGCCTTCATCCAATTCAGCACCAGACAATGTATAAACTTCTTCTGCCTCTTTAATCGGTGTATATTGGGGTTTATCAGGAAATATATGCCGATGAACAGTAGAAAAACTAAGTGTTGAAAATGAAGCTTTGAACGCAATGATTGGTGCTTCCATTTCCATGTCAAAGCTATACATTATGTTGATGACACGGTCTTTACTGATAAAATAAGCATTGCGATTGTAATCTTTATCGCGATAAACTGTCCAACCCATCGCTTTTAGGTGCTCGGCAATTTTATTGAAAATCACTAAAGCATGTGGGCTAAAATGCGCTTCTGCTACCTCTCGCTCTTTTAGAATTTTTAGATATTTTTCAGCAAATTCAACCGCGTACTTAACAGACTTCTCTACAATATTGCTTTCCAAATATTCAGAAATAGTACCTACAGCAATAGAACTTTGATAAGATTTCAGCACATTGATTTTTCCGGTCAATGCTAAACAAGCCAAATGCCAAATTATATCTGTATTGTAGTTATATTTTTGAACAAGCGTTTTGCTTTCTATCGATCCTTGCAAGTCTTGAGCACGTGCCCATTGTATTATCCGCTCAGAGATTTTTGCCAACTCTTGTTCATTCAATGTCTTTACACAAATATCAATTCCCTTATTAAGAATACCCTTCCCCCCAATCATATTAAAAGACTCATAAATATCTGTAGGTCGTACGAGATTACGTTGTCCATGAAAATGCACATACCAGCAAGCCTTAGAAATCTCTTCGTTAGATATTTCAGATTCGAGATGGATATTGTACTGATCATGGAGATATACAAAGCCCAAATCAAACTTAATAAAACGGTCTGGCAAAGAGAGCCACATTTTTCCTAGCAACGTAGAGATCCACCCCTGCGTTTTAAGAATACAATTTGCTGTTGTAAGACTCATCAAACGTTGTTTAGGTTTTTTGCGTGCCAGAATATCATCTAACTCCCCATTTTTATGGGCTTGTGCAAAAAGAAAGAGACGCTCGTACCGCGTCATTATTTTGTAATCAGCAAATTCTGGTACATACAACTGAGGTATAGATTCAGAATCCTTTAAAGCTTCTATATCACCAAGCAAAGCCTTTGCAACAAGAGAGTGATCGGCAGCTTCTTCACGTAATTTTTGTTCAATATCTTGTTCCTGTGCCCATACTATTACTCTATTTAAAGCATCTTTGATATGACTTTCCGAAAGATCCGATTCTATAATATCAAAGTCCTCTTTTGCGGAAATTAGTGTATTTTTATATTGAGATTTTTCGCCATTATCATATTCCCAGCCAAGACAATAAGCAGCAGTGGTGAGATTAACAGACAACCGAAAACTTTCCCCATTATCCCCATAATCTACGATATCATAAAGGATGTGTATAATACGATCGGAGAGATAATAATAAGCAAATGTATCGCCCACTTCATCGCGATGTGCCTCCCAACCACATCTTTTTAAAATTTCTGTTACATCTTTGGTTCGCATAAACATTCACTTTTCTTCTAAATAGCTTGGATATCTGTTGACTTTATGGGTATATAATTCATCTTTCCATTCCATGCCTAATTGTTCTGTAATCCACTTTTCGTTAAATTTTTTCAATTTATCCTCCCATTGTTTTATATCCCCTTTAAAATTATTTGCATTTTTTTCAAGTTCTGCTTGATACCGAGTAAGTGTCTCTTTTTCTTCATTTAAATACTCTTTAGCATTAGAACCACAAGGCGTTATTGATCCTACTTCACAATTTCCTACAAAAACTTTTTGGTTGTTAGTTAACTCACCATCACCCGTTTTTATCTCTATAAACGCTAATCTACCATTCTCATCGATATAGGTAATATCAGGACGAGTTGTCGTCTCAATCAATTTTCCATTTTTTTCAATCTTGATTTTATAAGTTATTTCTTTCTTGCTCGGCGAAAAACCTTTCTGCTTTAAATCTTGTATAACTTCTGCACGTTTTCTGTTATGATGTTCTCTGGCTTTTCCAAGCTTACCAGTGTTAGTTTTTTTAGGCAGTTGAGCAATTTCTTCCTCAGCATGGGTAGCGTTTACTTCATTGCCAATTTTTCCGAGTGTTTGAGAAACTTCGCTACCTACTTTTGCAGCCGTTGTTTCAGCCTTAACAGCAAATTTGTTAAGAGCCTTTTCGGTCAGCTTGCCAATAAGCTTCACACCACCCTTGGCTAGCCCAGCACCTCCCGCCACTAGAGATGCTGCTTCAGTCAATAGTTTCCCAAGTTCAACTCCAGCATGAAACGATCCGCTAATTCCCGCTCTTTGATATTCCTCCTCTAAATAATTAATACGCTCTAGATAAGATTGCTTTATTGTTTCTGTAACATTTCCACTCGTTACTAGAGATTTAAGTGCTTCCAAAGTCTCTATGGGATGGCGCACCATTTGCCAAAAACCTTGAGCCGTCTCATATAATTCAGCGGGTGCACCAGCAACCACACCTACCGAAAAAAACACATCTTGTTGGTCATCAATCTCGAGCCATTTTTCTTCAACGTCTCTTCGGCACCACTTATCTGGACACTCCTCTAACTCCTTCTTCTTCTGTGCTTGTTGAGCGCTGCTGAGGTAGTTGTTTTCCGCGGCATTTCCTGCAGCATCGGCACCGCTATTCACATCACCACCAGCAAGACCCGCAGCAAAGCCTCCCGCAGCCCGTGCAACATTAATGGTGTTGTCTCTAAAGGAAGCAAATTCAGCATCAATCCTTGCCGTGATGCGGGCTTGTTCTTCAGGGGTTGGTGTGCGACCCTTCAGCTCCCCCATTTCCTCTTTTACAATGCCCTTCACCCACAGTTTAAACTGGAGCATTGCGGTGGCTTCGCCCACAGCGCCGCCCACGGCCCCAGAGGAGCAAACACCGTTTGCAATAGCGCCCTTTAAGCAACCAAGACCAGCATGGGCAACAATCTGAGTGACCGTGTCAATCTTTCCTTCAGCCTTGGCCGTGCCAATTTCTTCTGCCAATGTCTTGCCAACCGTATCAGACAGAGCAGTGCGCAGATTGGTAAAAAAGTTCTTCTCAAGAGAGCCACCTTCAAGAACCGTTTGCACACCCGCGCCAATGGAGGCTTTGATCAGGTTCTTTTCTGCTTCATGGGCAATCCGCTCTGCAAAAGGAGCCGTTTTGGGCAAAGATTGACCAACCCCTGCCATATCTGTCAATTGGCTGGTCAAACCCGCTGTCACCATCGAAGAGACAATGCTGAGGAGTGTCTTGGAAGAGCCAAGCTCATGCAATGCGGCGGCAATATCACCACGATTATTGACAAGCGCTACAGCGCTTTTATTGATCAGCGCTTGCACACCGGCTTGCATCGCCGCATTCATGGCGGTGTTAGAACCAACACCCAAAGCACTGGTCATGGCACCAGCAGCTGTGGAAGCAGCACCAGCTGTCACTGCTGTCACAACCAAGGCCACCAAAGCCGCACCAGCTTCTGTCAGACCTTGGGATTTATAATCCCAGTGTTTAAACTCAGCCTTAACTGCTTGCCAATCCACTTGTTTGGCTAAAAGGGGATCATCACGCAGTTGCTTAATCCATGCCATCCCCGGCGAGCGAGACAATTGTTCAAGGGATTTGTCTAAATCACCCGTTGCCTTATATTCGGCAACAATGCCATTGCCTGCTTCAATCTTAACACCACCCCCAGCTTCCATGGTGACATGTTTGATGATCTCCTCAAAGTAACCTTTGTCACTCTCACTCCACCAAACCAAATTTTCATTACGCTGATAAATCTCCTCAAAGTCTTGATCTTTGTTGGTCAGAAGCTTGATCTTACCCTTCTCTGCAACAAGATGCGTTTGACCACCACTGGACAACCCAGACGCAGCAAAGGTGAGGTCACCGTTTTGCGCAGAGATTGAGAGATTGCCACCAGCCTCTGCTGTGGTTTTGTTTGTGGTCACTTGTGTGGATTGTTGACGAAACTTATTCTTTTGCTTCGATTTATCACCTTCTTTGCCCCTAAGGTCTAAATCAAAACTGCTCAAATCTTGCACTGAAGTCATACTCAGAGCACCACCACTGTCAAAACGCGCATCGCCCTTTGCTTGAGCCTTCACCCCATCCATGGTGAGGTCGCCATTCGTAACAATGGTAAGATCATCTCCACTGTTGAGTTCACTCAACTGATGCGTCCTGCTTTGCGCATCATAATGGCCTTTTTCCAATGTCTGCTTGTGTTCACCCTCTAGCGCCAAGGCACTAAAGTTAGCAGAACCATCGACAATCATTGTCATCGGACCGCCACTGGTAAACTCCCCTCCTTCAACGCTCAAATCGCCAAGGCTGTGGATGTTTAAGTGATGATCAGAGAGGATTTGTCCCTTCTGCCCCGCCCGATCAACAAAACCATATTCATTATTCTCACGGATTTTAGCCGTTCCATTGGCTATGCTCTGAGCAGTAAGGGTGATGATATCACCATGAACAACACCGGAATAATTGGCTAAAAAATCATCACTGGTGAGCTCTAGAGACCCAGAAGCATCTAAAAATCCACCATCATTGAACAAACTTTTCTTGGTCGTGACATGCAATGCATCGTGACTGACTACAGCACCACTATTGGTAAGGCTGTTTGCATTGAAGCTGACCCCTTTTCCCTTTAGGCGAGCACTGGCAAGGTTTCCTTGTTGGGATCTTTGTGTTCCTTCAACACCCTGTGTAAGAGACGAGGTTGGCGCTAAATAAACCCGCGGTACCAAAACCTCTTGTCCATTCTTCTCAATTGTCTCAAGCCAGATGATATCCTTTTGCAATCCAGCAATCTGCTTTTGCGTTAAGGGTTTTCCTAGCTCTAACCCCAAGGGACCTTGCTGCTCGACAGCATTGTCATAAAGCCTTTGCATTTGGGCATTGGGATCTTCAACCTCAAGCAGAGTGTGATTGCCGGTCAACTCAAAGATTTGCTCCCCCACCAAGCGATATTCAAAATAAGCATCCCCTAGCCTTTTAAACGCTTGTTCAGGCTTATAATTGCCAATCTTTTTTAAGTAGTAGTCAGACCCTAAAAATTTGCTGGGATTAATAAAATCTGGGCGTGTTTCGACCACAAACGACACTTGCGGGGTTTGCGTGCCACTCAACTCTGTTTTGACAGAACGAAGCCCCTCTTGTGTAGGCACCTGTATGAATTGTGCTGCTGGTGTTTGCGGGCTTGGAACAAAAAGTGCTTTGTGCCCCGTCAAACCCTTGATAATGCCCTCCAACCGGTCCTTGCTGATCAGTTGTTTTGAACTATCAAAATCGGTATTTTTAACGCCAGCCAAACTTTTATCACCAGAGCTTAAACCAACTTGGCCTGCCCCCTCACGCACCGCATGATTGTTAAGAGTGCCTGTCACCTTTGCATCAAGAGTGCCACCTGCTTCTATCGTGCCGTAAAAAGTATCATAGGTGCGTGTATTTATGGCTGTATTCGTAATACTCCCTAAATCTGTGATACCGCCCCAAGAACAGCCCCCATTGGCAACAGTACAATGTTTGCGTCTGCGGTGTGTTGTTGTTACAATTTTGGTTGTTTCAATTAAATCATACCCTTCATTGAGCAGGCTATCACCCTGCATCGCAATATTGCCATTGGCGGCAATAAAACTATAGCTATTGCTGATATCACCAGCATGAACTGTTAAATGACGCCCTACCAAAATCTGTGCTGCGTTATTGGTAAAATGAGGCTGCTGACGAATAATGGTGGTCTTCACATCTTCCTTGATCTGGTGGTGCTTAACATTCGTTCCTTCCCAATGTCCTCGCTTGTAACTGTGACCAACCACCTTGTCAGTTACCTTAACCCCACCTTCACGCATATTGGTAAGTGAAGAGACATTAAAAATCATATCACCGGAGACGGCTTCTAAAAGCCCAGAACTGTTGATCACAGAACCAGCCCACTCTCCACTTAAACCACGCACAGTGAAACTGTCTTCGGCAATGACATCACCAAATTTATTGAGGAATGTTCCATCCAAGGAGAGTATTGCTGACTTATTGGCGTAAATCAGCCCACTATTGCTGATATCCCCTGTCACATTGAGGGTAACGCCATCACCACTCGAACCCATGCTACCAGCATTGCTCAAGGCAGCGACAGTTATAACAAAAGCACCACCACTTTTGAGAACCCCACCTTTCCCATTTAAAAGCAGACCACCCTGCTCCCATAACGGATCATGATTTTCTGCGACAAGCGTCAAGGAATCCTTGGCTAAAAGCTGACCGGAATTTGTTAAAGAACCAAGTTGTGCTTCAATAACACCACCCACCATGGTACCGGTATTGCTTAAAACACCATGGCTTTTGAGGGTAAGCGTGCCACCTTGGGCTTCCATATGCCCTGCTTGGTTTAGTGTCTTCGCTTTAAGGACAACAGCATAGGCAGCAACCTCACTTGGTTCTTCCATTGTTAATGTGCCATTACTGGAGAGCTCTATCCCCTTTTGCGAAACAATCCGTCCGCTCTGTAGCAGATCCTTTCCTGCTTCAAGAGTGATTGCACCATTGCTTGCAATCAAACCGCTATTGATCAGCGCACCATGGCTGGTCAGTTGAAGATCACCACTCTCACTTTCCACAATGCCAGCCTGCGCTATCCTGTCGGCAACAACACTGGTAGCACCTTGCGTAGAGATCAGACTGTCACGATTCTCAAAAGCACCAACATCTATCAGTAAACCACCACGTGCTAAGATGTAGGCTGCCTCCCCCTCATCGAGTCTAGCGCTCTGTTGCTCTTGCAATGTTGCATCTTGTCGGGATGGATCAGCTGATTTTGCACTTTTATTGGTTAAAGAAGTTGCGACAAGTTTCATCTTGCCGGTAAAGCTGTTCAAGACTCCCTCTTCATTAACCACATGCCCAGCACGTTCTCTCTTCAACCCACCAAGGGTGAGATCTTCTTCAGCAATTATCTTGCCATGCTTGTTGGTTAAAGCACCATCCACAGCAAGCGTTGTGGATTTTTTGCCATAGATCAGCCCACTATTGTTGACATCACCCTCCACATTGAGGGCAACACTCTCACCACTGGAGCCCATGCTACCGGCATTGGTTAAGTGTCCTGCTGATAAAACAAAAGCGCCACCACTTTGCAAAACGGCTTCAGAGGCATTTTTAACAAAGGCTTTTTGCGCCCCAGGCCCTTCCTTGGCACGGATCGTCAGTTGCATAGCATTGTGAGCAATCAACAAACCTTGATTGGTCAAAGCACCAGCATGGACATCAACGCTATCACCGCGCATTGTGCCGCTATTGATGACCCCATCACGCATTTGAAGGGTTAATGTGCCCTCTTGCGCTTCCATAACCCCCGCTTGGGTAAGAGCATCAACGTTCATAGCAATATCATGACTTAAAATTGCACTCTCTTGTCCGGTTGTCAGCATGCCGCCCGCTGTCAAGGAAACCTTCTGGAGACTGACAATCGCACCGGTGTGATTGAGAGCGTCATGGGCTTTAAGCGTGACCTCCCCATTAGACGAGACAGTCCCTTCTTGAAGAAGATCACCACTATGCGCATAAAGGTCAATTTTTTGCTCTGCTCCTAATTTGGCGCGAGAAGACAATTGTGCGGCTTCCATCAAAAGAAAACCGCCAGCACTATAATGACCACCCCCTACGCTGAGAGCCTCATCGGCTCTCAAGACAATAGTCCCGCTCGCACCAATATGGTTGTTGAAAGCATGGATGTGATTGCTTTTAATGGTCATATCACCAAGGGAAGAGATCCCTGTTTGCCCATTGTCTTTTATACGCGAAAAATCAATATTTGCTGCTTGGATCTCTAAAAGACCACCGGCGGCTATCCGTCCATTCCCCGCCTCAAGTCTTCCTGCCTTGAGGTGTAAAGAACCCGTCGCTGACTGTGTGCCATCATTGTCAATGCCACTCGCCAACAAAGTATCCGATTTAAGGGCAATAGTAGAAGCCTGCACATCAACAGCATCCTTTGCCGCAACGCGAGCATGCTCTGCCAGTTCAACATGCTTCGAAGCTTTTAGCTCAACCGCCTGTTCTGAAAAAACCAGATCTTTCACATGCACACTGTCATGATGAGAATGCGCTTTGACAGATCCTTTAGCACGTGCTTTGGCAAACACCAGCTTGCCATCACTGGTCAACTTCATGGCGCCGGCATTGGCTGCCATATTGCCCAGCATCTTGACGCCCGCACCTTTATCATTGGCAAGAACCCGGATCTGCCCCGCATACATGCCACCAAACGCGCTGGAATCGATTGCCAATTCCATCTCTTTGCCATCAGAACCAAGTGACGTTGCTTCTCGCTTCCCATAATCAAAATGATTATGCCCTGCTATAACCGCCAATTCCCCTTTGACTTGAATGGGTCCCTCTATACGGATCTTGCGCGAAACAAGATCAAAAATATCCAATGAACTTCCATCAACCCCATGCGCACCTATGGTGATGTTACCACCTTCAACACGCAAACCACTCAAAGAACCATCAGCCCCAATAATCGGCTGCCCAGTCGATAAGGTCACCCGTGGTGTGTTGATAAAACCGCAACCATTACAGGTCAGTCCATTGGGATTAGCGATAATCACATCTGCCGCTTGCCCATGAACTTCCGTCATCCCTTCAAGACGCGAGCGATTGGCGCTCACCACTTCATTGAGAATAACCTTTGCTGCCCCAACACCGCGTAAATTGCCGTTACCAGGCACCAATCCCCCAAGCTGTGAACGCGAAACCTCTTTGGTGGAATTGTTTAAAATCACACCATGGGCATCAACATTAAAAGTGTCATATTTATTATGAGAAAGACCGTGTCCATTGGGACGCGCAATATCAATCAGCGGCACACCATTGCCTGCTACGCCCACCGTTGGGCGGAAAACAGAGCCAACCCCATCAGCCGCTTTAATCCCTTGGTTCTCTTGCCCAACAGGGCCTTGCGTGCCAAGCGCTTGTGCTTGCAATAAAAATGGCTGAAAGGCCAAGCAAAAGCTTAAAACCAGAGAAAGCCCCTTGTGCGCCCCTTTCTGCAAAATACCAAGAGCATGCTGCCCGAGCTTGGCTTCATATCCCAATTTATGCTGTTGATCCTTCAATCCCCGCATCTTTCACTCCTCATCAAATCCTATCAATCTTTTTGTAAAAAAAGCCCCCAAAGGGTGTAAACAACAAAGCGATATCCTTTACCGCCCCTTCCTCTAAAACCTTAACAAAGCCCGTACTTGCAATACTCCACCCCTAGTCCCTTTCTCCAGCGGTGTCGACGCCTTCAAAAGATTGGAATAAGACAAATCAACATCCATCATCTCTCCAGCCGCATGAAAACCAAGCGTTGCGCCAACCAAGCGACCACCAAAACTGTTTTTGCTTGCATCATCGGCCACAGCCCCCAGATCAAGCGCCAAATAAGGGGAAAATTGGCTCATCAATTTACGACCTCTCTTGGAGGTAAAACCTGGCAATAACAGGGACAATTCATTGCGCCAAAACACTCCGTTATTGCCGTAATAAACCGCCTCACGCACCCCGCGTATAGAAGAGTTGCCGCCAAGCGATATTTGTTCTGAACCAAACAAACTATCGGGAGACCACTGCCCTGAAAACAGGCTATTGTAGCGAAAATGATATGAATGGAGTGAAAAAGGACGCACATAGCTCAAGGAAAAAGACCATTTTCTAAATTGCCCTTTGGGCGCATTGAGCGAGACATTTTCTTGCTCTTTATCATCATAGGCATCTAAGATCGCTAAACCTTTATGAAACCCTAGATGAACATTCAATTCTCCTCCAAGCCATTGGCGCATATGATCAAATGCAAAGGTCGCAATAGCCAATTTACGGCTCGATACATCAATCCTACTGCCCAGAATAAAATTATCGGCATATTTCCAGGTCAATCGTCCCGTAAGCCATGTCTTGCCCTCCTGATCACGGGCAATAACCCGCGAAATCCAAGGGGTAAGCGATAACGACTTGCCCGATGTTAAAATGTCAGAAAATATTCCTTTAACACTCGAATGATATTGGCTCCACGTGCCATCAAAACCCGCTGTCCAATAACCATAGGGAATGGAAAAGGAGCCCGTGACCGTATCACTGTTGGGACGCGCGTCTGTGAAATAATACACACCACCATCCATGGAGCGCTGATAGCTAAACGACCATTGATCATTGGAAGCTAATAAATCATCAAAAGAAAGGCTCAAGCGTGTTTGGTAGAGACCTGTTGCCTGAGCTCCAAGATTATCACTGGAAACTGTAAAACTCCAAGGTTTCTGTTTGACTATATGAAGATCAAGAATAGAATCACCAGAAACTTTTCCAGCTTCAAGATTAAGAGTGGCTTGACGAGAAAACAGCCGATTAATTTGATCAAGCCCTTGTTCTATCGCGCGTAAATTGGTCGGATGACCAATCAGATTTGGAAAAGCCGTGGCGATTTCGCCGCGATCTTTCCTCTCAACTTTATGACCATCCAGGGTGATATCCTCTACACGACCTTCAACAACAACAATTTTGAGATGACCACCCCTTAAATCTTGCTCAGGCAAATAAGCCCGCACCGCGATATAACCACGCTTGACATAAAGCATGGTTACCGCTTTGAGCACTTTGTTGATATCATCAATGCCTAAACAGTGCCCTTCCCAACGGGAAATGCTGCCATGAAGATCTCTATAAGAAATCAACCTAGCACCCATCAACGCAATATTTTTGATCATAAAACAGGTTTTTGATCTCGAAGCATTATCGGAGGTGCTTTCCTCATCATCCTCAAAAAATACTTCAGGCTTTCTTGTCCTTTTGTGCCATTCCTGAAAACGTCGCTGTTGCGTTTGTTGACGTTGAATAGTCTCTGATTGATGGATCACTTGATCCCGTATATTTTCTGCAAAACCCGGCAATGCGATAACACTTAAAACCATGGCAAGCACAAAACAACAAAATAACCGGATCATTAATTTTTTACACTCAACAGGAAGGGCAAAACAATACACCTTATGCTTCCTTAAGAAAGAAAAACAAAATGCATAACATTGTTGTAATGTTCTGAAGAAAACAATTCTTTGAAGAGGAAGGGAAAAAACATAAACTGTACTGTCTGCCCCCGCTTTATTGGCTATAAAAACTATCTTATCTCCCCCCATGAAGACTTTCATCTCTCTATTAAAGTGCAAGAACGCACTTGTACAAATTTACCAAGGTAGAGTGTGTAAACCTATTCAGAGAATAAAAAAAGACTTTAATCCATTCATAACAGTTTAATAAACAATATTATTCATTTTAATCGTTTAACTGTTACATCTGAGAGACAGCAACTATAGATGAGCTATAGCAAGTAGCTATAGTTTTATTATCATCGGATCAATTAAACATCATGACCAAAGCTTATAGCCTATCAAAGCAAAAAAAATCATGATGGGATTCCAGATGCGGGTTTAAAGAAATTTCAATATAAGGCTCTAAATCTTCTTATCCTAATGAGAACATCACTAAAGAAGATATCTTTTATTATGTTTACGGGCTCTTGCATTCAGAAGATTATCGTGCTTGTTATGCTGATAATCTCTCTAAAGAGCTCCCTCGCATCCCTTGTGTAAAGAGTGCTGAAGATTTCTGGGAATTTGTTAATGCTGGTCGTGAATTAGAAAATTTACACGTTAATTATAAAACCATAGAACCTTATCTCGTGACCTTTAAAAAAGGCAATCCAAAACTGACAGATATCAAGAACCCCGAAAAGTTTTATTACGTTACAGAAATGAAATTCGCTGGCAATAGCAAGGAAAAGAATAAAACCACTGTTATTTACAATAGCAATATCACAATAACAGATATTCCTCTTAAAGCTTATGACTATATCGTAAATGGTAAACCCGCTCTTGAATGGGTTATGGGGCGTCAATGTGTAAAAACTGATAAAAAGAGTGGCATTGTTAATGATACCAATCGCTATGCACTTGAGACCGTTGGCAACCCTGCTTATCCATTGAAATTGTTCCAAAGGGTTATTACGGTAAGTTTAGAAACAATGAAGATTGTTAAAAACCTACCAAATTTGGAATTAAGAGAAACTGAATAGACTTAAGACTTATGAAGCATGCCTATCATATGAACATGCCAATCTCATAAGGGGTATAGATCTTATAACCATAATCTATACCCCTCTTGTTATGTTGCTTATGTACAATCTTAAAGGAAAATTCTTTACCATGCGCTATTCTAAAAAGAGAAGCCTTGCACTTTTAGATACTCTCATTTGGATTGCTTTAAGGCTTTTAAGAAATCCTATCTTAAATAGAATGAGATTTTTTACATTGCCTTTAAAAGATTAACTCGCAATCTCAAATGATGCCTTTCATATCTTGCAAAAGCTCTCTTTAAAAAGAAGAATGAATGCTTCTATTCGTTACTCTTTTAATGACTTATTTTTGTAAAAATAAATCACACTCCCCCCAAAAACCTATAATATTGATTGTATTTACACACTATATTGTCAATTATCGTCAACTATGAGTTGTTTATTGAAAATTGATAAATTTTAACATATTGAAATATAACACTTTTTATTTTTTGCTAAATTTTTTTAAAATGAGCTAAAAAAACACCCCAAAACCTATTAAATTAATAGCTATAAAAGCCTTGATAGCATTTCTCATAATCACAAGCTGTCTTTTGAAAGGCTTTAAACGATCATATGCCCTCTCATAAAACATGATTTAAACACGCACTCTAATCATAAATGCTGTCAGTTCAATTTTTTGACAGATACTGACAAAACAGACACAACTCATGTCATTAATTGTCTATCTTACTCCCATTGCTTTTATACGTGATGGCTTTTATACGTGATGTTTCAAAATTTTGAAAAATACTAAAATATTGAAATATGATGTTTTTTTAAATGAGGGGATAAAATGACTGACATGACTGACATGACTGACATGACTGACATGACTGACATGACTGACAAGAAACAAAAGCCCCTTAAAAGGTATTTTGATAATGCTATAAGAATTCAATAGGTATCTATATATCTTTTTATAACAAATCAAAACCGCATGATTATATTTACCCTTTGTTTTATAAAAATGATGCGATGGCTATAGATAATGAATCAAAAGCTTTGGTTATAAAAATGCGATCTCTATTAAGGCTGTTTAAATTACCAACCTCTTATAAAAAAATCACAAAAATATTCACAAGTTATCTCATAAAAATAATGATGCTTTATAAATTTAAAAATACGCATCATAAAAGCGATTTTAGTTATTATGATGTTTAAAAGAGAAAAATAACGCAATTATGTAATATAGATTCAAATATAGGAAATAAAACGTAAAATATTCATAAGCATATGATGCATATTTATACACAATGGCATAAAAAATAATTACAAAAAATACAAAAAAGAATAAAATGTGATTGATAATAAATACGTATTTTGTTATATAAATACTTAAGTGTTTCAAACACTAAACCGTTAGTAGATAGGTTACGAGATAGCCTCTCCCATGTCTTTAAAATACTGGCTGTCTTTTATGCTCTTGTTAGTATATGAAGATTCTGTCAGGTGTGTTTACACCATACAATACCCTTATTAGGGAAAAGTGTAAGCAACGGACTTACTGCCGTGTTTTTCAACACCCGATGCCCTTATAGGGTTGTTAATGAAAAACATCTAATCAGTAAGGATTTAATGATGAAATCTACAGTTAAAAACACCCTGTTATCGCTTCCAATGCAAATGACACTACATCCCTTGCAAAACAAGAGCCTGTAAAAAATATGAATTTATTGATGATTGTGAATTAATAGATGATCATTATTTATACAGTATTAGAGCTTTAAGAGATTTTGGTGATGTTAAAAAAGGTGATCTAGGGGGGGGTATATCGAAAAGGAAAGCAACCTATCACACGAAGGCAATTTTGGATTTATGATGATGCTGCGTTTTTTTTGATGCCAAGCTTTATGAGAATGCTAAAATTTATCAAGAATTTAAAGTTTTTAGACAAGCCAAGGTTTATGGAAATGCTTTAGTCACTGGCAAGGCATGGTTTTTGGGTAATGATGCTTGCATTTATGATCATGCAAAAATCTATGATGATACAAAAATCGCTGGTCAAGTTTTTGGTAATGCCGTGGTTTGTAATAAAGCTATTATTACTGATGGTGCTAAAATTTATGAAAATGCTAGGGTTTATGATGATGCCCATTTTGGTGGCAATGCAAAAATAAAGGGCCCTGCTTATATTTGTGATGCTCTTATCTCAGGCAATTCTTATATTCATAGCAATGCTTCTTTAACTGCTAATGAAGATATCTGTGATGATGCATATCCCGAATTTGGTAGCGAAGATGATTACTATCGTCACGAATATTATGATGATTATGGTTATGATGATGATTACGAATATGATTGCAATTCTGAAGATGCAAATCAAGCAGCATAAATAACACCGCGGGCACAGCGGGGCGCACCTTCTTAAGAACATTCCATTCAAAATTTATTAGATATTTAGATTGGGTTTTCTCATAATTAGTACAGTTGTAACTAAAAAATATGAAATCACAAATGAAATCAAAGAAATTTACCAAAATAAGGATGGTAAATTTGTGCCTATAAATCTTTATCGCATTAAAGCTTTAAGGGATTTTGATGATGTAAAGGCTGGTCAATTGGGTGGTTTTATCGAAAATGAAAGCAACCTCTCTCATGAGGGTGATTGTTGGGCTTATGATGATGCGTGGGTTGCTGACAATGCGTTGTGTCTGAAAATGCAAAACTTCGTAATGAAGCCGTTGTTGCTAAACACGCTAAAGCTTATGGGAATGCTGTTATTAGTGATCACGCTAAAGTTTATGGTCATGATACCCATGTTTATGGCAATACCCATATTTACGATCATGCTAGTATCTCAGGGAATATGTGGTTTCGTGACAAGGGCTGGATTTATGGCAAGTGCGTGGTTAGTGATAATGCCAAGGTTTGTGGTCAAGTTTGTGACAATGCCGTGGTTTGTGGAAAAGCCTTTATTACTATAGAGGCAAAAATATATGACAATGCAAAGGTTTTGCATAGTGCTTATGTGAATGGCTCTGTTTATGGCAATGCAAAAGTATCGGGCTCTGCTTATGTAAGTGAGGGTGCTCATATCTTTGAAAATGCTAGAGTTTATGGAAAAGCGCTCATTGAAAAAAATATCAAGATTTATGGCAATGCAAAAATATTTGGAAATGCATATGTTCGTAATGAAGTGAGTGATGATGTTATAATCAATAGTTGTGAAAAGATTGTAGAGAAAGTAGCATAAATAATGGCGCGGGGGATGCCTACTTTCGAAATTCTTTCATTTCAAATCTATGGTTCTATAAGGATTGTTTCTATGCAAAAGAAATTTGCATTCATAAATGAAACGCGTCTCTTTGCTAATCACATACTTTATCGCATTAAAGCTTTAAGAGACTTTTCTGATGTAAAGACTGATCAATTGGGTGGTTTTATCGAAAATGAAAGCAACTTATCCCATGAGGGCAATTTCTGTGTTTATGGCGATGCTCTGGTTTTAAACTCCGGTCGTGTTTCTGAGAAGGTAGGGTCTATCATAACGCTATTATCGCTGATTTATGTCTATGGTAATGCAAAAATTTATGATCACGCCCGTGTTATCAATCATGTCCATATTTGTGAAAATGCTAATGGTCACGGCATTGTTGTCATTCTTGAGAAAGTTGGTAACAATATTGATACAAGGTCTTATATCAAACTGCTTTCCAATAATGAAATAAAAATCTTCTGGCTCCGTAATAAAGCCTTTTTAAACCTTTAAGGTGCGGCGGTCATTTCCTCTTTCTAACATTTTCCATGCAAATTATTTCACAATAGAGATTGTGAGGGGTCTTATGATGTCTAAAAAATACAAATTAACCAATGAAATAAAACAATTGAAAGATAAAATTACACAAAAAATAACAACGCTTTATCGCATTCGGGTTTTAAAAAGCTTTTCTGATGCCAAGGCTGGTCAATTCGGCGGTTTTATTGAAAAGGAAGAAAATCTCTCTCATAATGGTCTTTGCTGGGTTTATGATAATGCATGGGTTTATGGTTATGCCCGTGTCTATGAGAATGCAAAAATACGAGGCAATACGCAAGTTTGTGGTCATGTCTATGGCAATGCTCAGGTGCATGATAAGGTGTTCATTTCTTAATATGAATTTGTTTATGACAATGCGCATGTGGCTAACTATGTTTATGGCAAGGCTCGTGTCTATAGCAATAGCCGCATTTCGATTGAAGCCCATATTTATGGCAACGCGCATCTTGCTCATAATAGTTATCTTTTTGAATATGCAAGGCTTTATGGCAACGCTAGGGTGTTAGGCTCTGCTTGTCTCTTTAGTTATGCGCATGTTTATGGCTATGCTGTTGTTAATAGCCGTGCAAAAATTTATGGCAAGGTTTATGGAAAATCTCAGGTTACTCATACTGTCAAGGTCTTTGGTCATGTTTGTGGTCGTGCAAAACTCAATCGAAAAAGTGAGATAAGAGAGGTTCCAAAAAATAAGGAGGTTAATAAGAGCGATATTCTTATAGAGATTATTGATACTGAAGAATAAATAACAAATGCGGAGGGGATTGGTTTAATACCATCTTAAAAGACAAGAGTGCAAAAAAGAAAGCCGTACCAATTTTACAAACGCAGCTTTCATATCTCTCATATGTTGAATCAATAACCCATAAGGATTCATAAGCACATGTATACAAAACGTATTACATTGCAAGCTCTCTAGTCTATTTATAAAAACTTATCCAAAATAATATAAAAGAATGATTATGAAAGCGTTCTTTTAGATCATCGCATTTGAATGAAAAAACCTATTAGCTCTGTGATGGTTATAAACTCTCTTTTTGAAACCTATTCATAACAATGCCCTCATATTTGAGGCGGTCAATTTAAAATAAAGCACCTTCTCAAAACGCTTCTTTAAAAAGTATTAAAATATTAAGCTCATTTTTGAGGTGACTAAAATTACACAATCCAATTTTAATTCTTACTTTTAAACCGTAATTATCAAAACAGTTTTTGATATGTGTTTTACGTTATATCATTAAAAGCATATCGATTTCATAAGAGATAACATGATAGCCATCTACTGTTTTCTAAATTTTTAGAAAAACTTATCAATCGATATTTTTCAAAATCTTTATCATTCTTTACGTCTATACAATTATGTTATCGATAATTTTAAACGATTGCATTTTAACAATGCGATTATGTGATAAAAACGTCTTGTAAAATTTATGAGCTGTTATGAATGATAACTGCTTTACATTTCATTTGAATGCTCTCATGCGTTATAATATTGGCATCATGATTTGCTTTTTATGCTCTCTTTATAGATGGCTATTGTTTGTAAAAAATAGTCAATTGAATCGTGCATAAAAGTGTGGATTCACATAAAATAAATACACTCAAGATATTGATTTTATTGTATTTTATACAATATGGTGCCATATTCCTACGCCTTCAGCAATTTTCAAAGAGGTTGTAAGAGCAATACCAGTACTATTTATTGTTACTAAATTGTTCATAATATTGATTCCTTTTTTCTATAAATCATGTATCCAGAGCTAGAAAAACTGAACCAATGTAGTCTCTTCGTATCTTTAGGTTACCCTTGGATATACACACGAAGCTCCTGAACAAAAAAACTGTTTATGGTGGATAATAGATCTTACGAGATACTGCTGATCCAATTGGTTAAGAGTTTTTCTAAACCTATTTCAGAGTAGCAAAAGATTTTGATTCAAAACGCGCGCTTATTGTTGATCCTTTTGTAAAGGTAAATCGTGATGGAGAAATCATAGAACAGCCGGCAAGTGCGGCGGTTGCTGGTGTCATTGCCAAAACAGATTTTACACATGTTTTTTGGCATTCCCTATCAAGCAAAATGCGAAAGCGTGACACTGCCAAATTTAAGTTTGGTTGTTGAGGAGTATCGCGGTGGTGGCATGGATAGCTCTCTTGAGATTGATCTTGGGCTTGAAACACTCATCCTCACTATGACCATTTCTGATTGTTCTCCAGAACTAATGGCACTGTTAGGGCGCTCTGATGTGAACATTTCATTACGAAATTCAATGCAAGCACAAGGCAGCATACTCTTTTTATCGCATGTAATTTTTTGTTTTTACTCATATTTTTAAATTTATAGGACGTATGAATAAAAGTAAGGGGATAGAATTTTAAAACTTCCTTTGAGCAATCTTGAGGATAAATATCATTTTAATAATTATACCAAAGCCATAAAATTCTTTTTATATTCTACAGTAATATTAAAATATAAAATATCTTAACTATCAAAAAAAGCTAAAATGAATTCTTTTATACTCTATCAATTAAATATAGATAATATGTAATTGTATAAATATAAACATAAATCAGAATATACATGTATTAATTTATAAAATATTGATACTATACTGTTTCAAAAATTATTCTGATTAAATGAATAATCGGATGTAACAGTTCTATTGAATAAAAAATTTACCTGATCATCATAAAATGTATTTGTTGAAAAAAAACAGTAGGAAAAATAACAATAGATTATTCTTTCTAAAAACACGCTTGCTTAGACGCTCTTGCAATAGATGATAAACATAAAATAAGAGCGCATAAAGCAAAATAGTATATTATATTCATATCTTTTTATTATTGTCTTATTAATAAATAATACATAATATAATAATATTTAATACATATATTGCAATAAACATAACACAAAACAATAAAAATTTACTGAAATTAATATTACTATTTGTATTTAATAAAATAATTAAATATAATGAAATAAATTTATTTTAAATAAAAAAATTAAAATCTTTTTATCATCAGAAATAGCTCGTTATGGTTATATCTATTAAATAATATTTTATATTATCCCTTTTTTAGACGCTCATTTAGATAGCAATATAATAAGATTATTCTATTCTCTATTATTTCTCTCTTCTTTATCCTAAATATATCGCAATATAAAACCTTCTTTCACCGCAAAAGCTATCTTTTGGGTACAATGAGAGGAACAGATTTTTTAACTGTAAGTGCTACAAAGGATGCAATCAATACTTTCAGAAAATCGCCAATCAAAAAACCTAAGGAACTTGTTAAAGCTGTCAGCAAAGAAATCTGAGTAATATAAGCCATCCAAGGAATTCCAAAAAGAAAAACAATCCCAACTCCACCGACAGTATTTATTATAAACAATGTAATAAAATTTAACCGTCGCCAAAACAACTCGACCATAAAACCAATAAAAAATGCTGCAAATGGAAAACCTATCAGATAACCACTCGTAGCTCCTAAAAAAACACTAATTCCTCCATGTCCACCAGCTAATAGAGGCAGTCCAATAGCTACAAGCACAAGAAAAAGAAGAGATGCTAAGCCTCCTCTTTTTGCTCCGAGTATAGATCCTGCTAACATCGGGCCCATTGACTGAGCAGTAATAGGAGTCCCAAGCAAGAAAGGAAGAAAAATAGGAGGGAAAAGTCCCAAAATTGCGTAAATTGCTGCAAATAAAGCAATATAAGTTAGATCTTTTGTATTCATTGAATTATCCCCTTACTATGAATAACTTTATTATCGTCAAATATTTTATCATCAAAATCAGCATCATAAGAACGTGCTTCTAGTGCTTCAGCAACTTCTGAAGCCATCCTTATTGTTCGTATAATTAATGGCATTGCAAGAGCAGTAATGTTCGTATCAAATCCACGTGCCCGCTGTGCTTCACGCACCTCATTGAATTTTTCACTAACAACCGGAATGAACCTGATTGCCATAGATAACACCATACTAAATTTTGATGGATTTATACCAAAGCGTTGAAATGGTTGAATCCATGTTTCAATTGCATTCACCATATCTGAAACTTTAGTTGTTAAAGACACAAGAGATGCCAAAAAAACAAGAGAAATTAAACGCAATATAACCTCAAAACCAGTAAGCCAACTTTTAAAAATAACTTGAAAAACAAATATAAGTACTAAAAATAAAATCATAGATTTAAGTTGTTTTAAAATATTGTTGAAGGGAATCTTCGCAATTCCATACAACAAAGCTACAAACAATAAAAACAACGAGAGCACAAATACAGATGAAACCATAAATATAATAGTTCCACATAAAGTCAGAAACACCAACTTAATCTCTGGTTTAAGCCGATGGATAAGTGTATCCTTAGGAAGATATAAGCCGATCAAGACATTCTTCTCATATATTCTTTGATGGCAACACAAGGTACATCATCAACAGCTATTTTCCCCCTATCAAAAATGAGCACTCTATCAAAGTTTCTGAGAAATTCCAAATCATGTGATACGACAAGCGCCGTTTGTGATAATTCCTCTATAACTTGTGTAATACGACGCTTATTTCGCAAATCAAGCAATGTCGTTGGCTCATCAAAAATAATATAATCAGGTTTCATCGCCACTACACCCGAAATGGCAATCAATTGTTTTTGTCCACCACTTAATAAATGAACCGCATGATTTCTGAAAGCTTGGAGATCATAGCGCTGTAAAATTTCATCTACACACTTCTGAATTTCATCTTTGCTAAGTTTTAGATTTTTGAGACCAAAAGCTAAATCTTCTTCTACTAATGGTAAAACAATTTGATTATCAGGATTTTGAAAAATAAACCCTACTTTACGCTTCACTGCCTTTGCATCTTGCTTTGTATCAAGCCCATCAACGCTTACAAAACCATGAGATGGTAACTGCAACCCATTGATAAGACGAACAAATGTACTTTTTCCAGAACCATTTGCACCAATAATAGCGATTCGCCTTTCTGTAAGCTCTACAGTGATATCTCTTAAAACGCACAAATCACCAAAAATTTGTGTGACATTATTAAATTTTATGATCCCCAAGACTTCATCCAATCACGCCCCTTATATTACCCAAACGTTATCTCTTAAGCTTATAGCCTAAAAGCAAAAGCAAACACCACAGAGGAATGATAATAACCGATAAGCTCATATCAGGCATCTGCGCAGGAATATATGATTCAATAAAGGTTGTTCTAATTCCTAACATATCGAAAATTTGAACCATTAATCCATCTTTTCCAAAGCCACTTAAAAACATAATCAAAAATAATAAAGCGAGAAAGAAGATGCAAAAATAGTTAGCGTAAGGATACAGACCAAACGGATAAATAAATGATCCTTCTTTGTCCTTATGTGCTCTTCTAAACTTTAAATGAACAATAACAATAATAGCCCAAGTAATAACTGCTGCCGCAGTTGCAAGAGCCATAATCCGCATAAAACTATTATCGGGAACAAGAACATTAACAACAACAATTATCGCAGTACACAACGATGAAAAAAGGATAGCAATATAAGGAATATGAGCAGCATTAAGCTTCCCAAAAATACGTGGTGCATTTTTTTGTATTGCTAAACTATAAAGCATACGACCATTGGAATAAATACCACTATTATAAACCGAAATAGCAGCCATAATCACCACAAAATTCAAAATATGTCCAGCTGCGGGAATTCCAACGGTTGTAAAAATGGTGACGAAAGGACTACCATCTTTTCCAATTGTATTCCACGGACTTATCATCATAATGACGCTGATAGAACCAATATAAAAAATAATAATCCTCCACATTACTTTACGAATAGCAATGGGTATTGTCTTTTGTGGATTTGATACCTCTCCAGCAGCAATACCAATTAATTCTGTTCCTCCAAAAGAAAACATCACTACGCATGTAGCCAAAATAACTCCTGTTGCACCATAAGGAAAAAAACCGCCATGGGTCCAAAGATGATGAATGCCCACTTGATATCCATCTATTCCGGTGAGAATGAGAAAAATTCCAAAAATAATCATACCAACAACGGCAACCACTTTAATCAAAGCTAAGAAAAATTCAAACTCGCCATAAAAACGAACATTCAACAAATTAATCAAGGTTACAAGCAAAAGAACAATGAGAGATGACTTCCAATGATCAATCAAAATCCAATAATCAAGGTAAAACCCCACAACGGTAAGTTCAGTCATACTAACAAGAATATAAAGAAACCAATAATTCCAACCTGTTATAAAACCAGCTAAACTCCCCCAATATTTATAGGCAAAAAAACTAAAGGCACCTGATGTTGGCTCTTCTACTGACATCTCACCAAGCATTCGCATGATGAAATAAATAATAAGTCCTCCCAAAAGATATGCTAGAATAGCTGAAGGGCCAGCTAATTTTATAGACTCTGTTGACCCATAAAAAAGACCTGTTCCAATAACCCCGCCTAAAGCAATCATTTGAATATGACGATTTTGAAGATTACGCTTCAACTCATTGTTTTTTTCCTCGAACATCATTCCTCCCACATTATCTTTATTGAATGTAATCTAATTTTTCGAGATAAAACAACCCTCGTTTTTATGCAACTTTTTCAAAAAAAGACAAGAAAGACGTAAACTTTTTTTGATCATAACGCAACCCATTATTTTCGTATGCATTATGTAAACATTCCGTTAAAATTATAGGAAGAAATATGCTCCGTCCTTTATTCAAATTAATGGCTTTTATTTTCTTTACACTAACAATTATAACACTCGTTATTGATAGTGCACACTCTGTGAGCACATCACATTGGGTCACAACCCCTTTCAATAAAATGCTAGCAAACCTTCTACAAACAGATATCTATCGTTTTAACCAGTCTCTATATAATAGCATACCAACTTTCTTATCTCCAATTTGCATTAATCTTACTTGTTTACCAGCATGGTCTATCTTAGGTGCTTTTGCACTAATATGTTGTATCTTGAGTAATGAACAACAAAAACATTTTCATAAAATATCATATACAGAAGAATATATTTGATTTTTATAAGCTTCTTCTAGTATCTATATACTATATACACTCAATACGTTTTAGAGAATTTAATCCTACAAGATAGCTGAGAATTATTTTGTTAAGAAGAGTAAATGAATTACCCATAATCACTCATTTAGCTCTCTAAAAGTTTTTTCGTTTTTCAGCATCTAAATCATATATAGGGCTTGTCTTCCCATAATATCCATCCCTTATAAGATTTAATTTTTTTGAAAAAATGAAGGAAAATTCAATCTTATAAAAACTGTGCTCCATATCTAAAAGAGTAGACAGTAAATGACTGTAAATAAAAAAATTTGAAAGCTTTCCCAAAATACCTAATCTCTCTATTGATGAAAAGATGACAAAACATCTTCGGAAACACCCTGTTCTTCTAAATCTGAAAACCTCCTCATTAAAATATTAAGTTTTTTGGATATCTCATTTAAACTTTTCCATTGATCAGTTACCACGCAAGAGAGCTCATCAATCAATTTTTCTTGATAAGCTAGTTTTGTTTCTAATTCTATCAGCCTATTTTCAACAGACATAGCTTTTACTCCATCTTAAATAGAAAAATGTATTTAATTCATTATGTCACTACTTTTATTCTCATTTCTATAAAAATAAAAAATAACTTTTCTACTCATTTTACTGATCTTATCTTTATCTCATAAAGGTTGATGATGCCTTTTTATTCCCTCAATTTCTTGTTCAATAAACTTCTTCATTTTCATAGAAGGCAACAGATGTTTTTATCTTTATGAAAAATCTTAACTTCTCATTCTGCTCCAAAGATGCATTTTAATAATATTATCAGCTTGAGAGTGGTCTTAAATTGCAAAGCACTTTAAGAGGATAAAGATTAAAAAAATACTGTTCTGCTCTTACCCTTTGCGCCCCTCCTCCTACCTCAAGTATTAAAGCACCTTAGTAAATTATTGAAAAGATGCATACTTGCTTTTGCGCGAACTTTTGGCTAATGAATACACAAATCGATGCCGTATTAGCTCAGTTGGTAGAGCACATCATTCGTAATGATGGGGTCGCTGGTTCGAATCCGGCATGCGGCACCATATTATTATCATAATATATTGAAATATATAATCTTTTTCTTAATGTAGCTTGCCACTAGGTTTTGCACAATTTGACACCAGGTTTTGCAGCAATTTATTTTTTTCATAGAGTTTTTAAGCGGTTTTAAAGAAGTTTTAAGAGGTGTTTAGAACGGCTTTTATGAGTTCTTATTTTTCTCTACCCAGAATCACAATTTGAGATGTTTCATTTCTTCCAGCAATCCGCTTATTTGACACCTAAAATCTGTAAAACATGCATGCAGAGACCAACAAATTTTGTATCATTTGCATCATATATTGTAAAAATAACCTCATTTTCAAAGGATTTTCATTTTTTTAAAGGGCTCTCAAAGGGTCTTCAAAGGCCTTTCAAAGGTCACTTATTGCCTCTTTTAGGGGAATTGAATAATCGTTTCTTCCTATCCCAAGCATATTACTAAAAAGAGAAAAAGCATTTGAGCAATTGGGGCAACTTGACCCTATTGCTCTTTAGCATGCAATTGTGCAATGTTTGCACTATTGTTGGTGTAAGGAATTGGGTAAACATTACCCTATTGCTCATCTTCACGCACTTGGTGCAACCTACACCAATTTCTTCAAATGCCTATCATCATCAATCAAAAGGTCAAGTTGACCCTTTGATTTTTTATCCCCTTCACACTTTATATATTGTGATTTAAAAATGCATTATCGCTTCCTTGAGCAATTGGGGCAACTTGCACCTATTGCATGATAACAAATAATTCGGTCAACTTGACCCTATTTCTCATCAGCAAACCAAAGTGCAATGTTTCCACTTTGATTCACATGCGCATCACCGATCAAAGGGTAAACTTTACTTTTTGATTTTCTCATTCTAGGAGCTATCCTCTTCCCATGGCTGTTTTCCCTTTTCTGGTGCCTCTAAGGTGATTTCTGTGGTATAGCCGCTTTGTTTCTCATAGCGGTGGGTGACGGTTGCGGCTTTCCATGCTCCATTGATTTGCTCGCGGAACCCTTGCAAAATGAGAGGTTGATCGGCCATGATTTCTGGACGCCCCTCTAAAGCCAAAGAACCACTGCCCATACCACGACAAAGCCGGTCCGATTCTGATGCGGCAGCAGCCAAAGCTTCCTCTCTGCAAGGATAGCAACCACGCAAACGCCGTGTGGGGCCTTGGAGATTCGTTTGATATTTGACAGACAGCTGTTTTCCTTGCGAGCGATCAAAATAGGTTGATTCAACGCTGCCATATTGGGTGCGTGGCTCGAGGGTAAATTCCCAACTGGAACAATCATGCTTGGAAAGAGTGATTGCCGGTAAATTGTTGCCGCTTAAAAATAAAAACTTATTGTCTTTGATAAAAAAACGTGCCTGCATACGCTCCGCAAGGCGGGTTAAAAAATCAATTGTCGACTGATTGGTGCGCACCACATAAGGCAAGGTTTTGCTATAAAACTCTTGGTCGACTTTGGCTTGATAACCATGACGCTTGGCTAAGCTTTCGACAATCTCACCAATGGTTTGATTGTCAAAATGCTCACTTATCTGTTCTTTGAGTTCACCACGCATCGAAGCGCTTTTGCCGCAAAGGCGCAAAACCTCTCCATCACTGCCCCCGATACTGACAACCGATTCGACAACAAAACGCCCCATAACAGCACTGATGCTGTCCTGATAACCAAACATCACCTGCAGGGTGCTGTTCTTTTGCGGAATCTCTAAATCATTGTCCCTATCATCAAACTCCGCTTCAAAACGATCGACTTCATTGCCGGCATGATCGGTAATGGTGGTGCTAAGAAGACGCTGGTAGAAAACCTCATGGACGGCTTTTTCTCCCACCTTAACCACAATAAAAGGAGTGCTCCGCCTTAATCCCATAACCGCTTCACTCTGCTTTGAGGAGGAACAAAGACAAATTCAGGCAAAGTGATCTCTAAACCCCGTGGCAAAACAGCACCATATTGGGCAATCCCTGAATTGGCTCTCAAGGTGGCTTCTAAATAGCCCTCTAAGAATCCAGCCTGTTGACGGTCTCCTAACACCGCCATGGCATGTTGAAAGCAAATCAGATCGAGACTGAGATCTTCTAACTCTACAACAATGTGCTTTACTGGTAGCTTCATAGCTGTCGTCCCTCTTGGAAATATCCTTGCGGTTTGCCCCCATCAAAAAAGGGCACCAGACTGATGGAATAACGGATACGCTGCGATTGACCAGAGCGACTGATATAATCGTGGTCTTTGGTGATCGAGGTGATCACCACGGGACCATGGAATATGGCACTATAGCTTATATCATTGACCCAACGAAGCATCTGCACCGGTTTTGCTGCTCTAATGGTCATGGTGAGTGCATCGATGGCTACACGATCACCAAACTCTTCTGGAAACCACACGCCATGGATGGTTTTGGCATCATTGCCATAGCCGGTAAATTGCAAGCTGGGGGCTTTGCCAAAACGCTCCATAGACACCCATGAGGCGGAAAACTCTTCCTCAAAGGATTGGAAATTCAGCCAATCGACATAAAACTGATGCGGACCCAGCATCATCAAAGGATCTTTCATTTTCCCCCTCCCCTCATTGCTTCTCCCCCCTTATTCTGTCCCGCCATGCAAGGCATTGGCTTTTGCCCGTTGGAGGGCATGACTTACCGCACGTCCTGTAGCAAGAGGATCACGCGCCCCATTGACATGCACCGTGACATTTTGATGGTGATAAACGGATGCGCTCTGCTTGTTTTTGTCCGTTGCCTGCGTTGTCACAGGGCTGGTTTGCGAGTGACCGGCAAATTGTACAATTGGCTGCAAAGCTGTTTTGCCACCAAGCCAACTGGGCAAAATGAAACATGTTAGAGATATCAATCGAACCAATCCATCCTTTGATGCGACCAGATAAAGATTTAAAAAAATCAGTCAACTTTGTGATGGAGGACAGAAAGCCATCGACAATCCCATTGGCTAGATCTTCTCCGGCCTGTTCCATACCCGCCTTGGCTTCTTCTGAGAGCTTTTCGCGGGCAAAAAAGCTTCCCAACCAGCTCCAAAAATTGGCAATGCTTTGCTTAAAACCCTCCCATATATTGCCAAACCACTCGCCAACAGCGCTAAGCTCCTGTTTGAACTTTTGCCAATGTTCAGAGAAATCAAAGGCAGCAGCAAGGGTGTTTTTCCACTTAGTAATGGTTGCGGTATCAGCACCAAAAAAGCGCATGACAGCTTCAAAGATACGGCCAAAAGCGTGGACCAGCCCGCGAGCAAAACCTTTGACAAAAGAGGAAAACCGATCCCAATATTTCCACAAGGCAAAACAAGCCGCCATGATCACTGCGACAACAGCGGCAATCAAAGCCCCTATCGGGGAAAAAACAGCACCAACAACAGAAGCAATGCCTGTTGCTACCACTTCTATCACTGTGCCAACCCAGCCAAAAGCAGCAGCAAATGAAGAACTCAAGACCATAAGCTCGCGAAAGGCTGCCACCAATAAAGTCATGGGTCGCAGAAGACGAAGCGTGCTCCCACCAAGAGTTGCCGCCATGAGTCCCAAAGAGCGCCCTGAGATAATTAAACCTCGCCAACTTGTTTTAAGGGCACGACTCACACCACCAATTTTGATCAAAGAGCTCATCAACTGAAGCAAACCAAGGCGTGTGCCAGCCATGGTAAAGCGCAATACCCGCAGAGCAATATTAAAAGCCATCAAGGTGCTAATGGTTTTGACAATCGCACTGGTTAAGGCGGGATGGGCATTGGCCCATGCCATCAAGCCATTGATAAAATTTCCAACACTTTCCATCAAACTGTTGACATGGGGCAACAACACGTTGCCAATGCTAATGCCCAAAGCCACGATGCAGTTTTGCAAAAGTTCAAATTGCCGGATGGCACCGGTTGCTTGTTTATCCGCTTCTTGTTCTACGGATATAATGCATTAATTATGGGTTGTATTCTCTTCTATAAATTGAAAATATTTTTATCTATTTTTTTCAGATCTTGGTTGTTCCTTTTCAAAAAGATGTGGGCTTTCAACAATAAGTTTTTGTCGTGCTTTTTGTAACTGCTGAATGACTTCATCAATTTTTGATGGAGAATAAAAAGATTCTTTGCTATCCAACACATTCTTCTTTTCCTTTCTCTCATAAAAACATTGCATCTGCGATTGAAGCATTCTAATCTCCTGAAAGAAGAGACGTCCAGATTCCTTAAAACCATTATTAAGTAAAAAAAGCTGATCAGAAATCGATACTAAAATTTGTTTTAGAAAACGCTCATTTTCTTGGCGTTTGCGATATTCTAAGATAAGAGCATGGCTTATCTCATCTAGTTGTTTTTTTGTAGAATCAATTTGATGCAATAAATTTGGTTTATCCCCCATATGACCTTCTCTCGCCTTCAAAAGCATATTATGAATATCTAATAACTTAATTGCAGAATGAGATAAATAATCAACCAATGTAGGCGTATCAACATAGCGTTTTCGTGCAACCATCATGAACTCACTAATGACTGTTTACATTCATTCCACTATTCGTTTGTATTTTACAAAGCTATTCTAAAGAAAGTGCTAAAAAATATTATCTGTATTCATTTGTATTTAATAGAAAATTCAATTTTTCTCACACTCAATGTTGCACCGTAGAAGTTAAAAAACGTACAGGTGTATAAAGAATAAGATGGGTTGTTTTCTCCAAAACGGTACTACTATCAGCAAGAAGCGCCTGACTAGGTGATAATTCTGTACCTTGCATAATTTTTGAAGCCAACGAACCTTCTCGAGAAAGAGCCATCAATGTTGGTGAAGATGCAAAAACATTATGCGCTCCACCATCAACATTAGAGACATCAAGAACAGCTATTCCATTTTTACGCAACATTTCAATGTCTGAACCATCTCCCACACGATGATGTCCTCCCGTAAGACGTCCGGAAACAGCGAGCGCTTTATCCGCACGAGAGACTAAAATGGCTGTAGGTTGAGGCAATTTTTTAATATCATTAAGCTGACGTTCAAACACATCAACATCAATATCCGGCGCTGCCATTAAAAAACTTGTAATACGGCGAATAGGTTTACAGTTCCCCTGTAATGCTAAAGTTCTAAATGACTCCATTATAACAAAATTGCCCATAGAGTGCGCAATAACCGAAATCTGATCAGCATTAGTTTCACTGATGACTTTCAAAAGTTCTATCAGTCCATCACGCGCAAAATTAGCGCTATCACGGTCATAAAGATAAAGAGGAACTGATCCAGCAGACGGCCAAGAATAGTGTACGGAAACAACATCCAAAGAGTAATCGTATGAAAATTGTGCTGTACGGAATACACCATCAGCAAAGTTGTTATTATAGCCATGAATAAAAAGAAAAATTTCTCTTTTTCCTTTGGGCTTTTTTGCTAAAGCAGCATTTAATTGCTGCTTAAACTGTTCTTTGTTATCGTATTTTTGTAACGCTACTGCTGCAAAATACTTATCATGGGTAGGTTTATAAGCGTTTATTTCAACAAGACCCTTTACATGTAGCTGAGGGATCCCTACGTCAACGCGGTTATAGTGCACTTTATTTGATCGCTCTGCTCCATAAGGCTGAGAATAGTTATTTTGCATCATACGACTTGTTGCAACATACACTGGAACAACAGTTTTTGGAAGAATCTGCCTATCTTCAACTTCTCTTTGTACTGCAATCATAGACGGTGTTGCGTGGACCCCATGCCAAAGCACAGCACGGGATGTACTACACGCCGTTAATAAAGAAAGACAAACGAAGAATATCAAATACTTTAAAAACACTGTAATTCTCACGACAATACCAAGCAGCCCCAACGAAAAGATCAATCTTTCAAATTTACAGGCAAAAATAACACTTCCATTCTCCCTGAAATAAAGCATCACTAAAAATGCACTAATGGATAATACACGAAGCTCCTACCCACTGCAATGCACAAAAGCACCCCTCTTAGATAGAAAATCTAACTGGTGCGGTCGAGAAGACTCGAACTTCCACGGGTTGCCCCACAGCGACCTCAACGCTGCGCGTCTACCAATTCCGCCACGACCGCACGGAGAAAAAAGTATACTCATTTCTGGCTTTAACAAATCATAAAGCTAGGTACAAGCCTCTTTTTTTTCCTATGATTTTTATTTTCCCTAAATGATTGTAGTGCAATAGACAATACACTTTTTAAATTATAATCTTTGCGTCATCTTTATAAAGTTTTCCTGTACACTTTGATCTTCTTCATAACAACCACGAAAACTTGTTGTAATCGTTGTCGTACCTTGCTTTTGAATTCCTCTCATAGTCATGCACATGTGTTCAGCCTCAATCAAAACCGCAACACCACGAGGCTGTAAATGCACTGCCAAAGCATCAGTTATTTGAGAGGTCATAGCTTCTTGTGTCTGTAAGCGACGAGCAAAAATATCGACAACACGGGCAATTTTTGAAAGGCCAACAATCTTTGAGCCAGGAAAATACCCAATATGAGCTCTCCCAACAATGGGGATCATATGGTGCTCACAATGTGAATAAAAAGGAATATTTTTCATGATTATTGCATCATTGTATCCTGAGACTTCTTCAAAAACTGTATCTAAAATTTCTTCGACAGATTTTCTATAACCAATAAAAAGCTCACGATACGCTTTAGCTACACGTCTTGGAGTGTTGACAAGCCCTTCTCGATTTGGATTTTCCCCCATCCATAATAACAATGTACGAATCGCTTCTTCTACCTCTCCAAAACTAGGAGGCTTTTCAGATGAAAATGGATCTACAAAACCTCCTTTAACAATATCATGCATTTAAAAACTCCAATTTTATCCTCTTCATTTATGCTCTGCAAAGGATTTGCTTCATATCTATTTCATTTTGTATAATCTCTATATAAACGAATGAAAAGGTTAAGCAATCAAAACTCTCAAAATTTCAGGCGACAACTCATGATTGACAGTCTCTACAGTGATAAAATACTTGAATATGCCGCCCATATAAGCAAATTTGGACGTCTTAATAATCCGGATGCAACATCAAAAAAACACGCACGCCTTTGCGGGTCAACAATTACTGTAGATCTAAAAATAAAAAATAATATCGTCACAGAGTTTGCTCACGAAGGACATGCATGTGTGCTAGGACAAGCTTCGGCTTCCCTTTTAGCATCCCATATTATAGGACAAACAACACAAGATCTTAAAATGTTACGTAAAATTATTCATCATATGCTAACGAAAGGTGGACCACCTCCTCAAGCTCCATTTGAAGCATTTTCTTGTTTGCAACCGATTAAAAACTTTAAAGCACGTCATACATCAGTCATGCTTCCCTTTGATGCCGTCATCGATTGTATTGAACAAATTGAGGAAAAATAAATGCTCACATTCCAGCCCCGACAGAAAAACAGGAGAACGCGAAATTATAGAGGGCCTTGGCGAAAAACGCCTGGACGATTATTGGGTATTTTCTTGATATGTTTCTATCAAATAACGCTTTCCAGCCTTATAGGAAATCAATGCCGTCATGCACCAACCTGTTCAGAATATATTTATGAAGCAATCGCACGCCACGGACTATGGGCTGGTGCATGGATGGGATTTTTTCGTATCATACGTTGTGGTCCATTTGGAACATATGGATTTGATCCAGTACCTCCCGCTCTTGAAAAAAGTTGTTGTTTTTATAAACCTTGGCGTTACTGGAAAATTTCTACAAAATACAATAAATAGTTCTTTTCTTTTTCCATGCCTATTGATAAAAAAAGCCTATAAGCTTTAAATTAAATATAATTCAGTTTTCAGGAAACCATCCGCAAGCGTTAGCGGAATTGGATTAAAAGGGTGTTTTATGTCTTGTTCTATTTCTCTTTCTTTTCCTGATGGTTCACAACGTGATTATCCTAGCAAAATGACTGGTTTAGAATTGGCACAAACCATTTCTAAATCACTTGTAAAAAAAGCAGTCGCCTACAATCTCAACGGAATCACTCGAGATCTATCAGATCCATTAGAACAATCTGGTCAAATAGAAATCATCACCCGAGAAGATCCACGTGCTCTTGAACTCATCCGCCATGATTGTGCACATGTGTTAGCTGAAGCAGTGCAAGAACTCTTTCCTGACACACAAGTGACAATTGGTCCTGTCATTGAAAATGGTTTTTATTACGATTTCGCACGCCAACAACCTTTTACATTGGATGATCTCACGATTATTGAGAAAAAAATGCGTGAAATTATTCAACGCAATAAGCCTTTTAAAAAAGAAATTTGGTCTCGTAAAAAAGCAAAAGAGGTTTTTTCTGAAAAGGGCGAACTTTATAAGATAGAGCTTATTGACAGTATCCCTGAAAATCAAGATTTAAAAATTTATTATCAAGGTGATTGGTTTGATCTTTGCCGTGGACCACACATGCAATCTACTGGGCAAATAGGAAACGCCTTCAAACTGATGAAAGTCGCAGGAGCTTATTGGCGCGGTGATTCCAATAATCCAATGCTCACGAGAATTTATGGCACAGCATTTGCCAATGAAAATGACTTAAAAGCTTATCTCCACATGCTAGAAGAAGCTGAAAAACGTGATCATCGCCGCTTAGGACGTGAAATGGATTTATTTCATTTCCAAGAAGAAGGACAAGGAATGATTTTTTGGCATAAAAAAGGCTGGAAAATGTTCCAAAATTTGATCAACTATATGCGTAGGCGTCTAGATGATCATCAATATGCTGAAGTAAATGCACCACAAGTTCTCGATAGATCGCTTTGGGAAATATCTGGACATTGGGGATGGTATAAGGAGAATATGTTCAAAACAATTCCAGCAGCTGAGGATTGGGATGATGAAACTGTTTATGCTCTTAAACCAATGAATTGCCCTGGTCACGTACAAATTTTTAAACATGGTTTAAAATCTTACCGTGATTTGCCTATAAGACTTGCTGAATTTGGTCTTGTCCATCGTTATGAACCTTCAGGGGCTCTCCATGGTCTTATGCGTGCACGCGGCTTTACACAAGATGACGCACATATTTTCTGTACAGATGAGCAGTTAGAAGATGAATGCCTCAATATTAATGATTTAATTTTATCAACTTATGCTGATTTTGGTTTTAAAGAAATCAGCCTTAAGCTTTCAACACGTCCAGAAAAGCGAGTTGGATCTGATGCGTTATGGGAACATGCAGAAAATATCATGAAATCCGTTCTCAAAACTATTGAAACAAAATTTGCCGGACAAATAAAAACCAGTATTCTTCTAGGTGAAGGTGCATTTTATGGTCCAAAATTTGAATATACATTAAAAGATGCTATCGGTCGTGAATGGCAATGTGGAACAACACAAATAGACTTTAATCTCCCAGAACGTTTTGGTGCATTTTATATTGATAAAGATTCAGAAAAACGCCAACCTGTTATGATTCACCGAGCTATTTTTGGATCAATGGAGCGTTTTCTTGGTATGTTAATCGAAAATTTTTCTGGACATATACCACTCTGGCTTGCCCCTGAACAAATTGTTGTAGCAACAATTACATCCGAAGCAAATGAATATGCAAAAAAAATAACAGCGAAACTTAAAGCTGCTGGACTTTCTGCAACATTAGATCTGCGTAATGAAAAAATTAACTATAAAATACGTGAACACTCTTTACAAAAAGTTCCGATAATTTTGGTATGTGGCAAACGTGAATTTGAGACGAACAGTGTAAACATGCGCCGCTTAGGAAGCACAAATCCTGTTTCCTTGTCTACAGAAGAAGCAATTAAGCAACTCACGCAGGAAGCAACACCACCAGATTTACACCGATTAATAAATATCTAAAAAACAACGCTAAAAAATAGAAAGGACCGTTGTTATCGCACTCTATCAAGTACACGTTTACATTCGATTAATTCAAACAGTGTTTCCTGCAACAATGCTTTATCAGTTTTGTCTTTATGCGTATTGACAGATCCAACAGATGCTTCTCCCTCACTCCTCATGAAACTTAAAAGCCCAAAAGAAGATTTTTTAGGCTTATTATGAGAATTTTCAAAAGATTGTCCGGCCTGTTTCTTCTCTATGACAACATTCATAGAATCAAGGTCACCATTACCAAATGCCGTAACAAAAGCAACGCCATTCTCCTTCAAAAGGCGTTGCACGCCTTTTATGGTATAACCCTGATCGTACAACAACCGCTTAATACCATTGAGCAAATCAATATCTGTCGGACGATAATAGCGCCTTCCTCCACCACGTTTCATTGGTTTTATCTGCTGAAAACGCGTCTCCCAGAATCGCAAAACATGTTGCGGAATCTCCAACAACTCGGCTACTTCGCTAATTGTGCGAAAAGCATCAGAGCTCTTATCCATTTTGCCACACCTTATCTAAAACAATACCAATGTTTCGACAATGTCCCATCAATTTTTAATTTTTCAATAAAATTAGCCAAAAAGAGAACCATACTCTCAAACTAAAAAGCCTTTTGTATAAGATAAAATACAAAAATCAGCCGACTCAATCTTTTTAACAAATATCAAAGATTGTAACAGCATTTATTTATGTTATTTTTTGTCTCACACGATGCGAATCCAAAACTCTTTGTTTAAGTACATTTGCAGCTTTAAATGTCACAACACGTCGTGGCGGGATAGGCGCTTCAATACCGGTTTTGGGATTGCGTCCAACACGTTCATTTTTACTTCGAACTTGAAAAGTTGCAAAAGAAGAAAGTTTAACGGCTTCACCCCTCACAAGTGAATTGCAAATTTCATCTAAAACCAACTCAACCAAGGCTGCTGATTCAGTATGTGACAAGCCTACCCTTCTACAAACTACGCTCGCTAAATCTGCACGCGTTACTGTCTTACTTGTCATTATAACCACCTATTTAAAAATTAAAAATTACAAAATGACTTATACGTTTTATTCAAATATGGTCAAGCGACTACAATCTACCAACGAATAAGAATTGCTCCCCACGTAAACCCACCTCCCATAGCTTCTAACATAACAAGATCTCCTTTTTTAATTTTTCCCTCATGAACAGCCATTGTTAATGCTAAAGGCACTGATGCCGCAGATGTATTACCGTGTTGATCAACAGTAATCACAACTTTATCGATAGCAATTCCTAATTTTTTAGCTGATGCTTCAATAATACGTTTATTGGCCTGATGAGGTATAAACCAATTTAATTGTAAAGAATCTATACCAGCATCTGCAAAACAATCATCAACCACATCGGTTATCATACCAACAGCATATTTAAAAACTTCTCGTCCTTCCATACGTAAATAGCCCGTTGTTTGTGTTGTCGAAGGACCACCATCAACATAAAGCTTATCTTTATACGCACCATTAGAGCGCAATTTTGTCGCCAATATACCACGATCAAGAGCTATATTACTCTTACTTTCTCGTGCTTCTAAAATAGCAGCTCCTGCACCATCACCAAATAAAACACATGTGGTGCGATCTTTCCAATCTACAATTCGAGAAAACGTATCAGATCCGATAACTAAAATTCTTTTAGCTGCTCCACAGCGTAAATAAGCATCTCCTGTTGCTAAAGCAAAAATAAAACCAGAGCAAACAGCCTGAATATCAAAAGCAAATCCGTGACTCATTCCTAAAGCATGCTGAATTTCAACAGCAGAAGCAGGAAAAGTGCGGTTTGGCGTTGAGGTTGCTAAAAGAATACAATCAATATCTTTTATTGTTAGCCCTGCATTGATAAGTGCTGCTTGCGCAGCCTCAATTCCTAAAGAAACAGTTGTCTCATTTTCATTGGCAATATAACGTTGTTGTATACCTGTACGCTGCACAATCCATGAATCTGATGTTTCAACAAACTCCGCAATCTCATCATTCGATAAGCTTTTTTTTGGCAAGGCACTTCCTACACCACGCACAACCGATCGAATCATTCATCCCCACCTTTTTTTTTATATTTTTTACTTATACGATAAAAGCTTATCATAATCTCTTCTCATTTATTATTGCTTCACCTTCTTGATCAAAGAGTGTTTCTTTATTCTCGTGAAATCGCCGTAAATCAGCCGTTATTTTTTTTAAAAGCCCATTATGAACCATCTCATAACCAACACGGATAGCAGAAGCAAAACCTTTAGAATTTGCACTCCCATGACTTTTGATCACAACACCGTTCAATCCCAATAATACCCCGCCATTTACCCTATCTGGATCCATTTTGTGTTTCAGCGTCCGAAAAGCACTCCGCGATAAAAAATAACCGAGCGATGAAAAAAAAGAACTGCGCATAGCGGAGTTTAGAATCTCAGCTATCTGTCGCGCAGTCCCTTCTGCGGTTTTTAAAGCAATATTACCAGAAAAACCTTCTGTTACAACAACATCTACCGTTCCCTTACCAATGTCGTTTCCTTCAACAAATCCCTTATACTCTAACCCTTCTAAGTGCACTTCGCGTAATATCATTCCGGCCTTTTTAATTTCATAAAGACCTTTAACCTCTTCAACACCGACATTTAAAAGACCAACACTCGGCCTTTCAGTGTGATAGAGAGCACGAAACATACCTGCGCCCATAACTGCCAAATCAACTAACTGATTAGCAGACGCACCAATCGTTGCACCAATATCTAAAACAATACTTTCACTACGAAGTGTTGGCCAAATACCAGCAATTCCAGGACGTTCAGCCTCTGCCATCATTTTCAAACAAAAATAAGACATTGCCATGAGTGCACCTGTATTTCCCGCAGAAATACAAGCATCAGCATTCCCATTTTTCACTGCTTCAATTGCATACCACATTGATGATTTACCACGCCCATTTCTCAGTGCCTGACTTGGCTTTTCATCCATGCGCGTATAACTTTCCGTAGGATAGAAACGTGAAATGGAAGCTAAAGAAGGGTATTTTTTTAAAACCGGTATCACAACCTCCTCTACCCCATAGAACAGAAAATAAATATTTGGCAAATATTTTTGTACAATTGCTGCTCCTGCAATAGTCGCTTCTGGACCATAATCACCGCCCATTACATCCACAGAAATTCTAATCACGCTTGCATATCCTACATCTTTTTATCTGCGCTTTTAAACGCATATTATGATTTCTTGCTATTGAACAACCACAAAACATACCGTGCAAAAAGAGCTCTGCAGAAAATACTGTTTTTAGAATGCTATACAATAGATAATTTTTTATGTTTTTATAATCACTTCCAACTTTTTAAAACAGAAAATGGCGATAACTTTTGTTCAACTTTTTCTAAATTTTCAATCATATGCATCTCTACCCCCTCTTTGCGTGGATAACGATTAATGGACAACTCAAAAAATTCTTCCATAATGGTACCAATATCAATCTTATCTCCGTAAAATACTTCTGGCGGATCCATCCCCTCCGCATCTAAAAACAATTCTTGTGTATCCTCTGGTATTTTTGGCTTTATCAAATTTGAATTTTCAGGAAGCAAAACAACCTCAATATTTTCACGAAGAATATTTTCTAATGGCTCTAATGTGATGACACATAACTGTATTATACGAGCCCGCAATAGACCTTTTATACGTATCCCGCGCTTTTTCCACGGAAAAATATGAAATTTTCCCTCACAAGATTTCACTTCAACTAAATCGTGATTCTTAGCCAAATGAGCACACTCTTGCTGGTTTGTACAAATAGAAACCTTTATACCTTTAGCAGGGAGAGAACGGACTGATATTGGATAAGCCAAAGCAAATGTCATTTGAGGAATATTTTGAACATTCATTAAGGTCTCCCGAATAGAGGGTGGTATGCACGGCAATTTTATTGAGCCAATGTACATTTTATTCATTTTTTTCTTTTCTAAAGCAACTCTGTATGGCATAATTTACTTTATAACAGGGAAGCTCAATGTAAGCTAGGCAGATTAAGCTAAAATGAGGAAAAACTTGAGGTTGCCTTTTTTCGTATATCTAAGTTATAGGAGATATCATTGTTTCAAATGTCCCAAATAACGGTCTTGGTCAAGCGTAAGTTATTAATTAGTCTGTCAATAGCAAGTATAGTAGCGGTTTCTGGTTGTAGTATTCTTGATACTTCGGGTTCAAGTCAGATATATCAGGAAGGTTACGTCCTTGATAGAGATGCTCTTAATTCTGTTTCCGTTGGATCAAGCCAAGAGCAAGTTATTTTAAGTTTAGGAACTCCTTCTTTAAAAACAAAATATGATAATGAGGTCTTCTATTATATCTCACAAACGCGCTATCGTGCGATGCAATTTATGAAAACAAAAATTATCGACCGTAAAGTTTTAGCTATTTACTTTAATAAGAATAACCAAGTTTCTAAAATAGCCAATTATGGTCTACAAAATGGACAGGTGTTTGATTTTATCACACAAACAACTCCAACCGCTACAAAAGAGCAGCCTTTCTTAATACAAATTATTAAAGGCCCTGCAAATTTGCCAACGCATAATTAAGTTATAACGGCTATAGAAAATTCTATTACTCTCAGAACTGATTGTTACCAGTTCTGAGAAAGGTAGGTTTGCAGGAATATTTTTAGAAGCGAATGCTTTTGGCCATGCTATCAAGAACCGCATTAACCAGCTTTGGCTCATCACCTTCAAAAAACGCTTTTGCTATATCAACATATTCACTCATAACAACAGCAACAGGCACATCTTGGCGGTTGATCAACTCCCATAACCCTGCGCGCAAAATCGCACGGAGTATAGAATCAAGACGTGAAAGTGACCATTCCGCAGAAAGCTGTTGATGAAGCATAGGATCAAGTTGTTTTTGATCTTTTACAACACCAGTGATTATAGCCAAAAACCATTGAAAATCTGCATCAAGATACTGATCTCCATCAATATCTTTTCCTAAACGATAAGCCTTATATTCAGCTGCCGTTTCCATGACTCCAGAACCAACGACATCCATTTGATAAAGTGCTTGAACCGCAGCGAGTCTTGCTGCTCCACGTTTATTGGCTGAACGCGAAGAATATTTGTCTTTTATATCAGCCATATTTAATGATTCTCTCCAAATTTCTTCTTCAGAGCGATCATACATAAAGCAGCTTTAGCAGCAAAACCACCTTTATTTTTTTCATCCTGTTTGGCACGCACCCATGCTTGTTTTGCATCTTCAACAGTCAAAATACCATTTCCAATAGCCAAGTGTTTATGAACAGTTAAATCCATTAATGCACGACAAGAATCATTCGCAACAATTTCAAAATGATACGTTTCACCGCGAATAACACAGCCAAGTGCAATATAACCATCATAAGACACCTTATTATTTTTTTCAGCAAACGCTATTGCCGCTGGTATTTCTAATGCTCCTGGAACGGTTACGATATCATAACTTGCTTCAGCTTTTTGCAAAACGTTTACTGCACCTGTAAGAAGTGCATCAGAAATCCCATCATAAAAACGCGCTTCAACAATTAATAGATGCATTTTTTTATGTATCCCTTTTATCATAACAGAATTCCATAAGAAAAATTAACCCAAAAATCTAGACTTATAGAGTGCAAAATTTTAAAAACTGCAACACACTTCAACTTACGTATCTATCCCTTTAAAACCAGAAAACTTTGCAACATAACGAGCCAATGGATCGATTTCTAAATTGACCTGATCGCCAATTTTAGCTTGCCCCCAAGTTGTCATTTCAAGTGTATGACGAATAATAAGAACATCAAAAATACAATCTTCAACACTATTAACGGTTAAAGATACACCATTTAGTGCGATAGAACCTTTACTTACAATAAAAGGGACAAATTGCTTTTGAACTTGTAGAAAAAAACGAACGGCATCCCCTTCATTTTTTTTGTCAATGATTTCAGCTAAACCGTCAACATGACCAGAAACCAAATGTCCCCCCATTTCATCACCTAATCGGAGGGAACGCTCTAAGTTAATGCAAGTTCCTTTTGTCCACTGTACAAGATTCGTTAAACGCAATGCTTCTTCCCAAGCTTCCACAACAAACCAACGCGTATTCGCTTCTTTTGATCCTCTCTCAACGAGAGTCAAACAAATTCCTGAACACGCAATTGATGCACCAATTTTTAAACTCTCCAGTGCATAGCGTGTAGAAATATTTAAACGGACCCCTTTTTTTAAAGATTGGACGTCTTCAATATAACCGATATCCGTTATAATCCCTGTGAACATAATGTCTTACGCCTCCATTTATAAAAACGGTCATTTCCAAACATTCTTGTTTCAACCTTATGGAATTGCGAGAGATAATTTCCAAAATGAGGGGCTTCAACACGGTTTTCTCCCAAAATAACGGGAGCATAAAAGCACACCAAATGATCCACACAACCAGAATTTAAAAATTTTTCTCCTGTCTTTACACCTCCCTCAAGTAAAACGCTATTGATTCCATGTTGATAAAGCATCTGTAAAAGAGCAAAAGGTTGCATACAACCATCATCCATTGTTACCGAATACACAGAGACACCATACTGTTCTAGCGCATTTTTTTGCTTTTCTTTGCAAGGTTTTTATCACAAATAATCCATGTAGGAATTTTTTTTGCTGTTTGAACAACTTTTGCATCAAGAGGAATACATAAATCTGCATCCAAAATAATACGTATGGGCGAACGCATTTCCATCCCTGGTAAACGACAATTCAATTGAGGGTCATCCGCTAGTATAGTGCCAATACCAACAAGAATAGCATTATTCTGAGCGCGTAAAATATGCGTATGGGTATGAGAAATCATTCCACTAATTTTGATTCCCCCCTGTCCCTTTTTCCCCACACCATTATCAGCAGAAATAGCCATTTTCAAAGTAACGGCACAGCGTTGTAACGTCCTTATACACCAATGTGTACATAACGCTTCAAAAGCTTCTTCAGCTAAAACACCTTCAACCACTTCAATACCAGCAGCACGTAAAAGAGCAATGCCACGACCATCAACGCGCTTATCTAAATCAGTCAAAGCAATAACAACCCGTGAAATACCCGCCTCAATAAGAGCATCTACACAGGGTGAAGTTTTACCATAATGCGAACAAGGCTCTAAAGTCACATAAGCAGTAGCACCGTGGGCTAAAGTCCCAGCCATACGTAAAGCCTGTACCTCAGCATGAGGCCTTCCATCGACGGCTGTTACACCATAGCCCACAATAGATGCCCCCGTATCATTCCTTTTTTGCACAATTAACGTACCAACCGAAGGATTCTCACCTGTAAGGCCGACATGACGTTCTGCTAAACGGATAGCAGCGGCCATAAACCGCTCATCTTGTAACTTTTTATTCATCAAAACGAGATTCTGTATCCGTTACACCCTTTGACAACTCGTCTATAATATCGTGAAAATCGCTTGCATTACGAAAATCTCGATAGACAGAAGCAAAACGAATATAGGCAATATCATCAATGCTTTTTAATGCTTCCATCACAAGACAGCCAATTTTTTCTGAAGCAATCTCTGGCTCTCCTAAACTCTCGAGTTGACGGACAATACCAGAAACGGCTCGTTCAATATAGTCGGGATCAATGTTGCGTTTACGCACAGCTACATCAACTGATCGCATTAACTTATCACGATCAAAAAGCTCACATCGACCACTTTTTTTAGAAACCAAGAGCTCACGCAGCTGAACACGTTCAAAAGTTGTAAAGCGACCACCACAAACAGAACAGACTCGGCGGCGGCGGATAACTGCTCCCTCCTCGGCAGGACGAGAATCTCTCACCTGTGTATCTTCATATTGGCAGTAAGGACAACGCATCCCTTTTGTATCCTTAACAAGTGGTAAGATAAGAATAAAGAGGAAATTTATTGGTGATGTCTCTTACCTTGTCCTGAACAGCCATTTCAACGGCATGATTTTCCTCATCACTTTTTGCACCCTTAAGACCATCAAGAACTTCTGAGATGAGTTCACCAACTTGAATAAACTCTTTTTCTGCAAAACCACGTGTCGTCGCAGCAGGTGATCCCAAACGAATTCCTGATGTTATAGAAGGTGTTTCAGGATCAAAAGGAACACCATTTTTATTACAAGTAATATGCGCTCGTCCCAAAGCCAATTCAGCGCGTTTTCCTGTTACATTCTTGGAGCGTAAATCAACCAACAGCAAATGGTTGTCTGTCCCACCAGAAACAATATCAAAACCATTACTCTGTAATGTTTTTGCTAAAGTTTTCGCATTAGCAACAACATGAGCGCTGTAACTCTTAAAAGAAGGGTGCAAAGCCTCCTCAAATGCAACAGCCTTAGCCGCGATCACATGCATTAAAGGACCACCTTGAAGACCTGGGAAAATCGCTGAATTCATTTTTTTGGCTAAAACTTCATCATTTGTTAATATCAACCCCCCACGAGGACCTCGTAGCGATTTATGCGTTGTCGTCGTTACAATGTGAGCATGTGGAACAGGAGAAGGATGAACACCACCAGCAACCAAACCGGCGATATGAGACATATCAACGAGGAAATAAGCACCGATTTCATCCGCAATTTCTCGGAATTTTTTCCAATCCCATAAGCGAGGATAAGATGAACCACCTGCGATAATAAGTTTTGGTTTGCGTTCTTTTGCAAGTCGTTCAACTTCCTTCATATCAAGAATTTGATCTTCTGGACGCACACCATAGGAAACAACATCAAACCATTTTCCTGACATATTGACCGGTGAACCATGTGTGAGGTGGCCACCAGCATTTAAATCCAACCCCATAAATGTATCACCAGGCTTGAGTAAGGCTAAAAAAACAGCTTGATTCATCTGACTACCAGAATTAGGCTGAACATTCGCAAAAGCAGCCCCAAAAAGCTGTTTTGCGCGTTCGATTGCTAAGTCTTCAACAACATCAACAAACTGACAACCACCATAATAGCGCTTTCTTGGATAGCCTTCCGCATATTTATTAGTTAAGACTGACCCTTGTGCTTCAAGAACCGCTCTTGAAACAATATTCTCTGAAGCAATCAGCTCAATTTCATGTTGTTGACGCTCAAATTCTCCCCTAATTGCCTCAAAGATTGCACCATCAGCAATCTGTAATTTATCATTAAAAAAGCGCTTTTGTGTGTCGTTTTCTTGTTGAGTCATAAAACACATTCCTAATATTAAAAAATAAAGTCTTTAAACGATAACACAGCAAACCGCGCAAACCAAATATTTTCATTCACTTTCATCCAAAAATGGTGCAAACATTTATCTTATTATTTATTTTCCATATGAACAAAAAGGCACTTCCCCCACGAAAAGAATTAAAATGGGAACAAAGCTTTTTTTTCTATCCTACTTTTACAAAAAAAGATCTATAATTTTAGGAAATTCAATAAGTTAATGACTATTATTTCAATTGGTAATAATTTAAAACAATTGATAATAGGAGAAACAGTGTACAGTAGAAAAAATTAATTCAAGGCAAATAGGCAAAGAAAATGGTAACGAAAGTTTTTATTGATGGTGAACATGGAACCACAGGATTACAAATACAAAAACGACTAGCCGAACGTTCAGATTTTAAATTACTCTCCCTTGATCATACACAGCGACATAACATTGATCTTCGGCGAGACTGTCTTGATCAAACTGACATTGCCATTTTATGTCTTCCAGATGATGTCGCACGCGAGACAGTTCATTGGCTTAAAAATAATAAAAAAATTAGAATTATCGATAGCTCAACAGCCCACCGTGTTACACCAAATTGGGTCTACGGATTCCCTGAAATGACGGCAGGACAAAAAGAACGTATCCAAGCCGCTCATTATGTAAGCAATCCTGGCTGTTATCCTACCGGTGCAATTAGCTTGATTCGGCCACTCCGTGAAGCAGACCTGCTCGATGCTTATTATCCCATATCAATTAATGCAATATCCGGCTATACAGGTGGTGGGAAACAGTTAATTGCACAAATGGAAAACCAATCTCGTCAAAATGAAGTTTTGGATAATTATTTTCTCTATGGACTCAATCTTGAACACAAACATGTGCCAGAAATTAAAATCTATGGACAAATCAATCACACACCCATTTTTTTACCAAGTGTTGGTCGTTTTCCTCAAGGGATGATTGTCAACATTCCACTCCACCGTCACTTATTGACAAAATCAGCAAACTGTTCCGATTTGCGCGAAATCCTTGAAAACCATTACAGTGGACAAAACATCATATCCGTTGCATCACAAGAAGAAACGGAGGCTCTTACTAAACTCAATCCAGAATGCTTAGCACATAAAGATGGAATGAAATTGTTCGTATTTGGCAATGAACATAAAGGAATTTTCAACCTCTGTGCCCTATTAGATAATTTAGGGAAAGGTGCAGCCGCAGCTGCGGTTCAAAATCTCGACCTCATGCTTTCAGAGTACTAACCTTCTCTGGAGACAAATTTTTATTCAACAACACGATATGCCCCTTTTGTTGCACGCCAATGTGCAACTGAAAAGCACAATACTCCTAAGGCAACACTTTGGTGAACAAGCCCCAAGCTTATGGGGACTTCATGTAACAATGTGAGAACACCCAACATTGCTTGAATGGTTATCATAATACATAGAAAAAACGCACGACGAGAATGTGTTGAATGAGGAACTCTCTTTTGGACATAGAAAGCATGAATAATTGCTGCAATAAATAAAAAATAAGCAAAAAAACGGTGAATAAATTGAACAGTCAAAGGATTTTCAAAGAAATTGAGCCAAACAGGATTATGCTGCAATAATCCATCAGGAACGATCTGACCATCCATAAGTGGCCATGTATTATAAACTTTTCCAGCATGGAGCCCAGCAACCAAGGCACCCAAATAAATTTCAATTAAAATGAGGATAACAAGCCAACCAGAAAAAGACTGAATCTTTTGATTTGCTGGTCTTTCTGAATATTGCGTGAGTCCTCGCGCTAAATAAGTAACAAAAATAATAACAAAACATGCTGTTATAAGATGAAATGCTAAACGATATTGGCTTACGCTTGTCAAATGACTCTGACCAATACCCGAAGCCACCATCCACCAACCAATAAAGCCTTGAAATGCAATAAGAATTGGTACAACAACAAGCTGAAACAAAATATTTTTTTCAATACGTTTTGTCGCCCAAAACCAAATGAGACCGAATAAAGCCACAAGACCAACAAGACGCCCTAAAACACGATGGGCCCATTCCCACCAGAAGATGGTCTTAAACGCACTCAATGTCATATCGGGATTAAGGAGCTTATATTGCGTTATCTGTTGGTATTTTAAAAATTCCTCCTGCCATTGTTCTACACCAATCGGTGGAATGACACCATGAATTGGCTTCCATTCTGTTATAGATAACCCTGACCCTGTCAAACGGGTAGCGCCCCCCACTAAAACAATAGCCAAACACAGCAACAAAATAGAATAAAGCCACACTTGAATTTGTTTTCGATTTTTCTTTTGCAAGGATGTTAAAATACTCTCGTTCAATTTTTTTACTGTCATCTCTGATTGCCCCACGTCTCTCTCCAACCATGCAATTCATTTCAAAATCTAAACATTATCACTCTTAGTATTTTTAATATGTACTACAACTTTATGAGAAAACAAGCGTAGCATTAAAGCGTATCATTCGTAGTTTACGACATTTACGACGCAACCACACGATAAACAGTTTTGGGAAACTTATTCACCATTTGCATCATCCAATCCTGTTCGTTAAGAGCAAGACTACAAATATAATAGTCTGTAAGCTCCGCAAATTGATCAAATCCATATTTGGGTTCACTCGCCATTTCTAAAATAATAAAATCGTACTCTTTTTTAAATTCTTGTAAGAGATGAGGAATCTCATTTGAAAAATTTTGTGCACAAACAGCACTTGTTAATCCTTGAGGAAGAATATCAACGCCCGTGTCATAATCACGATAAATAACATCATGCAACTGAGCATTCTTCGTTAAAACATCGCTCATTCCGCGATGGGGACCAATAACTTTTTCTATTTGTTGACCAGAAATATCTACCAATAAGATTGTTTTACGTTCTTTTATAAGATGTAAAGAGAGTTTTGCTGCTGTTCGTGCTGCTTCTGTTCCAATTATTGAGACAACCGTTGAAGTACGACATTGCAAAAAATCGGACAACCCTTCTATTGTAATAAAAGATTCAAAATTCTTTATTTTCTTAGCGACTAAAGTATTTTCATTCTTTTTAAAGCGATCTTCTTCTGATTGCTCTTTTTTTATTTCAGAGCGTCGATAAAAAAACACCATTCCTCCCAACAAAGTAATTAAGCTCGCAAATACGCTCACAATAACACTTCTTCCATAAAGCTCCATAAAAGAAAGAGGAACTAATGTTGTTGGTACAATTACGTGAATTTTCATATTCTGCAACAAAGGAAAAGCTCTATCCATCTTTTTATTTTGCGCATTCACAACTGCTGTTATTTTATTTTCGAACGCATCAAACATTTGATCCAAAGAGTAAGATTGGCCTTTTACGAAAACGCTAATCCTTTTTTTGAGCTGTTTTTCAAATTCCGTTGCAATAAGCTCATCTGAACGAACTTGATGAATAATCTGTAAAATCTTATTCTCTAATTGCTGAGAAATCACTTCTAATTCTGCCGTCATAGCCTTAATTTGAGGATGTGTCCAACCTAATTGTGCAACCATATGCGCCCTTTGTGTTTCCAAAAGATCACGTTTAGATTCTAATGCAGAAACCACTGAGTTACCCGCAATAAAGGATAAGGATAATAAAGGTTGTCCATTTTCACGCATCATATTAATAGTTGAATTTAAACTCGCTAAATGAATACGTTTTAAAACTGCTTGTGTTAATTGTATAGAAAGATCATCAGACTCTGTTTGTTTTACATTGTCATAAATAAAAGAATCAACAGATGAACGAAATTCCTGCACTATATGAGGTATCTCAGTCTTGTCATATTGTTCACCAGCCTGCCATTGCATGAGCAATAATTTTTTTTTCTGTTCTATAATTGCTTGTGAAAATGCAGAAAACCAAGTTTCCACCCCATGTTCAGCAGCTTGAAAAGTTCCCGCTTCAAAAGTAAGATTGATAAAATCACCATTACGGGATAAACGGATATTTTCATGAAAACCTTGCTGTTGAGCAGAATCTGAAGAAAAATTCTGTAAGCTTGAATTTCTTAAAAACATCGGCTGTGAAAAGAGGAAGGCGAGGATATTGTTTTGTTTATCCGTTGGCAATGGCTTTCCTACAGAATCAGAGAGTGAGAAAGTCAAGCTTGCCCGGTATATCCGTGGCTGCATGAAGTAATACAACCAAATAAAAAATGTACACAACGCCGCTAACAGCAAAACGACAAAAAAATTGCGTAGGACCGTGTGTACAAGCAGTCTTTTATTACATTTAAGACTCATTTTTATTTCAACCAGTAAAATGACCTCATATTTCCTTATTAAGAGAAAGTAGTAACTATCCTCTTAACTTGACGTCATATTATTTTGCGATAAGAAAAACGTAAAAATTAATAAATAAAGAGAAAGAAATATCTCAAAAAATTTAATTCATACTTTGCTTGATGTAGTCTAGTTGTTTTTTTGCTTCAGAGGTAATGACTGCTCTAATGGTCACTGACCCATCCTCATGACCTTCCTGCATTATTTCACCAGAGTTTGCATAAAACCAATCAATAAGTGACATTTCATGAGGTCTTAAAAGACATTCAACGTTTTGTAGTTCTCCAAAAATTCGCTTTTCAATTGCCATTAACAATTGATCAAATCCATCACTCATGAGTGCTGATACCATAACTGCAGGATTTAACCGTGTTTTCGCGCTTGTTTGCAAAACATTTAACGCATGCTCATCCAATATATCAATCTTATTCCAAACTTCTAGAATATGCTCTGTGTCATCAATATCGATACCAAGACTTGAAAGCACTTCTAAAACATCTTGAGCGTGCGCACGATGATCAAGATCTGACATATCTTTCACATGAAGAATGAGATCAGCTTCAACTACTTCTTCAAGGGTTGCTCTAAAAGCTGCAATCAAGTGCGTTGGTAAGTTAGAGATAAAACCGACAGTATCAGATAAAAGAATAGCTTTTCCATGAGGGAGAATAACTTTACGCAAAGTGGGATCAAGCGTTGCAAATAACATATCCTTTGCTAGGACATTTGCACCGCTTAAATGATTAAAAAGAGTTGATTTTCCTGCATTGGTATACCCTACTAACGCAACAACAGGATGAGATGTTTTTTTTCTTTTTTCTCTATGAAGAGCCCGTGTTTTCATCACTGTTTCTAATTCACGTTTGATACGAATAATTTTTTCTTGCAAAAGACGCCTATCCGCTTCAATTTGCGTTTCACCAGGACCACCTAAAAAACCGCCTCCACCACGTTGTCTTTCCAAGTGTGTCCAACTACGCACGAGCCTGCTTTTCTGATAAGACAAATGCGCCAATTTGACTTGCAAAACTCCTTCTTTTGTCCGTGCACGATCCCCAAAAATTTCAAGAATCAAAGCCGTTCTATCAATAACTTTACAATTCCATAATTTCTCTAAATTACGTTGTTGCACTGGTGTTAAAAAATAATCTACAATTGTAAGTTCAATATCCTCTTCACTTATATAATGGGCAAGTTCATCTACTTTACCCTTTCCAAATAACGTTGCAGGACGGAGCATAAAGATATGCACGACTTCATAATGAACAACTTTTAACCTTATAGAACGCACTAATCCCAATGCCTCTTCGACTCGAGAAGAGACTGATCGACTCCTTGAATCACTCTCACTATTTTTTCGAAAAATGGGGGCCAAAACAAGCGCGCGCACTTGTTTTTCAATCTGTGAAGAAACCCCTCTCAATCTCTCATTTTCATTTATCATGACGATCTAAGCACTTTATAAAATGGGATTAGAGGTTTAGAATTAAAGTGATTTTTTTATTCCGAACTTTCACCTTCAAACATTTGTACAGGCTGTCCAGGCATAATTGTAGAAATAGCATGCTTATAAACCAATTGCGCGTGTCCATCACGACGCAAAAGAACGCAAAAACTATCAAACGAAGTTACAATACCCGTTAATTTAACGCCATTTACAAGAAAAATTGTAAGAGAAATTTTTTGCTTGCGCACTGTATTTAAAAACACATCTTGCAGGTGTTGTGATCGTTCTGCCATTATTCTTACACCTTTATCTCGAATTGCATAAAATACTCGTGCATGCATATCGACTGAAAAACATTCAATTGTCAACGTAGGAGCTTTAAAATTTAGCAAAAGATAACCTAATATCCAAAAAACATGATTCAAGGCAAAAAACACAATAGTTAAAAAAAACTTTTCAGAAAATACAAAATTATTGTACTCACTTTAAAAAAAGTGGCATTTTTTGCATCCTAAGATTTTGCCAATATCTTTTAAATTCACAACGTACAGTTTTTAAAATAAGAGAGGTTTATTTTTTCCATTTAGATTCAATAAAAACGGTCAGGAAGCATAGCCCAATTCAATGATCCTTAATAATAAAGATGATAAGTTGCCTCCACACACTCTAGATTTCTTTTAATCTTGTGCATAACTACCATTAATTCCCCTTACTCAAATACAACAAACCGGTAATGCTTCCTATAAACGAAAGTTGTAAACAACATTTTTATTTTTGTTACAATAAAATAATAGCTTGTTTTTATTGTATTTTATATCATATTAGAAGAGGTTAAAGAAATCACGTTAACTTTATCTTGATAAGTTTTTAAAATTTTACCCAGAGCATATTCCTTTCTAAATAATTAATGGTTAGTATGTAGACATTTCTGAAGGAGGATGTATCCCTTTTTCATCTGTAAGAGTACGAGGCGAGTATGGCACGCAGAACAAAGTTACAAACATTTGACATTGAAGTCGAAGAAGCTCTCTCAAAAGCTATGAACTTTGATTTTGATGACGCAGCAATTGAAGGGATATCATCTGACAATTCTGAAAATGTCATTAATGTAGATGAGTTGATTCAAAAGATTGCAATGGCAGAAGAAGAAATTTTTGCTGAAAATGGTAATTCAACTCTTGTTTCCAATATTCATGATAGCGCTGTAATTGATGAATCCGTTGTTGAACAGCTTTTTTCCTCGCAACCTAATCCTGACATTTTAGGTGGAACTGATCATAAGACATTGCTGTCCACAAAACTTCTTCCTGCTAACGATGATATAACAACTCTTGCAAATTTTGGCTTATTAAAACAGCGCTCTACCTCTCGAGTTTATTGGTGTACAACAGCGCTCAGTGCTCTATGGGCAACAGGAGGTGCTTTTGTTGCTCATAAGCTTGCCCCTGCAGGGTTCAGTTCGTTATCAAATATCACTACCTTCATGACATCTCCAGTGGGACTAGCAGTCGCAGCTGGAACTGCGATCCCTATTCTTATCTCTTGGGGGGTTGCTCAATTAACAAAACGTTCAAATGAATTACATAATATTGCTCTTCTTATGACAAACGCTGCACAGCGCCTTAGTGAACCACAGCATATCTCTGAAAAACAAGCTCTTGCGATAGGACAAACCATCCGTGAAGAAGTCACCGCCATGAATGAGGGAATCGAACGAACCCTTGGGCGTGCTGTTGAGCTTGAAGCAATTATTCAAGGGGAAGTTCATAATCTAGAACAAGCTTATGCTGAGAATGAATCACGCATTCACACATTAATTAAAGAATTGAGCAATGAACGTATAGCCATTTTAAATCATGCTGACCGCGTACAATCAACAATTAAAGGAACACAAGAGCAACTAAGTGATGAATTTGGTTTAGTGACTTCTAAAATTGTAACCAATGTTGAAAAGCTTGCACAAACCCTTTCTCAGACTTTACAAAAACAGGGAGAAGATCTTGTTGCAAAACTTTCCTACGCAGGTGATGGCGTAACAGATCAGCTCGTTGAAAAATTTAATGAAACTACAACACAAATTCAGCAAAAAAACACAGAGTTTTTTCACGAATTAGAAAAAAACTTTGATGGTTTTTCAGAGCGTTTTGATAATAATGAAAAACAAATAGAAAAAACTTTTAATGAAACAGCAGCTAAAGCTGAAATGCATATCGCTAACATTGCAGCGCATATACAAACAGCAACGGACCAAACTTTCCAAAATGTTGGTGAAAAATTTAAAACGCTGGATGAATCCATTATTAATCGTAACAATCAATTTTTACACAGTTTCGATGAAAAAATCATACAGCTCGATGAGAAAGCATACAATCTCTCTTCTAAATTTGACAACGTCACTTCAGAAGCAATTAAAGCTTTTGAAAACCGTTTAGCAACTGTTGATCTTTCTCTTAAAGAACACAGTGATTCTATCATCGAGTCCTTTATTTCTCGTAGTCAAATACTCGAAGATAATGCTGAAAAACTTGGTCATTTCCTAGAGTCTCATGTTTTACAAATTAATGAAAATCTCCAAGAAAAAACAGCTGATATTACCGAAGCATTTACAAACGGACATGAAATTATTCTTTCTGCAATTGACAAAAGCAAAGAAAGACTAAGAGAAGAAGTTCAACATGTCGATAGTGCTATTGTTGATATCATACAAGAGCGCTCAAAAGACTTCAAATTACAGCTTTCTGATCAAAGAGAGCTGATAGCAGACATGCTTGATAAAGAAAAAAATAAAATTGATGATACACTGAAAAGTCAAATTGATGTCTTAACTCAAAACACTTCAAGTCTTGGACAAGTTTTGATGGATAATATGCAAATCGTTGATCAGCATGCTGAAAGCCATGTTGCAAATATAGTTCAAAGCACAGAAAAACTACAAGAAGTCATTGTACAAAGCTGTAATACAACAAAAGAAGCCTTAGAAGCACAAGCTCGCAATATAGATATAAGAGCTGATGCTCTGCGTGACTCTTTAGCTATTAATAGTTTTTCTCTCAACGAGGTTCTTGCAGATCAAGCACGTACACTAGAACAACGGATGGAAACAATCCATAATCTCATCGAAAAAAGTGATATACGTGTTGATGTTGCCTTAAAGAAACAGATCGATTTGGTTGAGAATGCAATTACGACCAACAACAAGAATATTACTGAAACTGTTCAAAGCCATATTAAAAACTTAGAAAACCATGGCGAAATTTTAAGGAATACTCTCTCTCAATCGAGTGGTACATTCTTTGAAAATCTTGATACACGCATAGAGTCGTTTGATACAAATCTGGAAGTTCATGCACACAGGATTTTTGAACATGCAACCACGCTAGAGGAAACCTTATCGGAAAAGCTTGGCCAAGTCTGTGAAACAATCGCGATGCAAGCATCTGCTCTTGAAGAGCGTTCTGACACATTAAAAACATCTATCATGCTTAATAATGAACAAAGTCAGATAATTCAACAAGCGTTGGAAACAAACATTGATAATATGCGCCTTACATTAGAGGATTCTGTCAATAGCGCCACCGATAACTTACATCATAAGATTATAAAAGCCTCTGATATTCTTTCTTCTACAGGTGCACAAATCATTTCTTCTGTTACGGATGTCGCTTTAAAAGCAGAAAATGTTCTCTCTGAATCTGGTAATCGCATTGTATCAAATGTAAAACAAACGGTTTATGATACCAGTGAAAAAGTTCTGTCTGTTTTATCTGAGCAAACAGCACATACCGTCGAAGCTTTCACAACGGCCAGTCAGAATGCACAAGCATTGTTGAATGAAACAATTCATACTTCAACAACAGCAATTGAGCAAGTTCTTAGCGAACGCTGCAATGTTCTTCATCATTCTATGCAGAATCTTAAAAACAATTTAGGATATCAACTTTCTGATGTAGGTAATCGTTTAGAAGAAGTAGAAAATCAAACAGCTACTCAAATTTCAGAACATGTAGAAAAAATTACTGAATTGACAAATCATTTAAACCAAGCGGCACAAAGTACAACGGAGTCAATTGGTTATTTAACAGAGCATATTGGTGAACAACTTTCTCTCTCAACACAAGATGTTGAACAAAGAATTTATGCACACAGCGAATCTTTAGTGAATAGCTTAACACAAACCAATTCTGAAACACTTCAAGCAGTGACCACTGTAAAGGAGGATCTTGTCAATAATGTTTCTTCTCTCCTGAAACAATTGAATCAATCTGTTTACAGCTTTCACGAAAATAGCAATGTTTTATTATCGACCGTTCAAAATATTGATGGTCAATTTAACGAAACTGCAAATAATTTCTTCCACAACACTCAACAAGTAACAGAGCGTTTATCAGCATCAAATCAAGCGCTCAATAAAAATGTTGCAGTTCTGCAAGGACTTTCGCAAAATACATTTGAACAAATTAGTCATATAACAGGTAGTTTTGGTGAACATGCTAAAACACTCTCTGAAACTGTTCACGTTCTTGAACAATCCGAAAAATCCTTGAACATAACACTTGAAGAAAAACATAATACACTCTCTGCATTAAGCGATGCGCTTGTTGCTAAGTCTAATGAAATCAATCAACTCATTGAGCATTATGAAAATGTTCTCAACTTAGCCCTTGAACGTACTGATAAAAATGCACGTAATTCCACACATTCACTCCAACAGTCCCTTAATCAGATGATAAATGAAGCTTCGACGCGCTTTTCAGGAGCAGCAGAAGATATCCGTCGTTCAGCTGATGAGATTCGTTTAGAGCTTTCACAAATTAATAATGACATTCATGAAAGCGTTCAAAAAATACCGGCAACAACAAAAGAAACAACGCAAACAATTCGTACTGCTCTCAATGAACAGATTACAGTATTAAAGGAATTAGCAAATATTGTACAAAAAGCTGATCTAAAGAATGTAAATGAACGACTCATATCAGCACTTCCTACATCATCAACACTTCAGAGAAATGACAGTATTGCTTCTGACGTCATCAAGAAAATTGTGCCGCCTAAACCTATTTTACAACAAGACCAAAGCAAGAAAAGGCAAAATAAATGGGTATCAAATCTCCTAGAAAGAGCTTCGCGTGAAGAGACTTGGCATGATGAAATACCTGATAACGCTGTTTTTGCACCCATACAAACAAAAACACGCCCTGCAAATATGTCTCTTAATTCATTAGCAACAGGGATATTACAAGCGATTAACCACAATGCTGTCGTTGAACTCTGGAATTATTATCAGCGTGGACAAAAAAATATCGACACAGAACGTCTTTATACTGTGAACGGAAGAAATATTTTTGAAATGATTAAGAAAAAATATATGAGTGATATTGATTTTAAACGTTCAGTTAATCAGTATATTGCAGATTTTGAAAAACTCTTACGTGAAATCTCGCAGGGTTCCGGTTTTTCTCACTCCGTTCGAAAATATCTGATATCAGATACTGGAAAAGTCTATACTATGCTTGCTCATGCAAGTGGTCGAATCCAATAGAGAACAACAGAGGTGGAGAAAATGTTTTTTCCACCTTTTCTTTTTTTTAGTTATATACATAGCCTATCATCATATAATGCGCGTTTTTTTATGGAGTCTTGTGTCTTAAAAATTAAGAAAATGATTTGTATACAGTGTTCTGTGATATTGTAAACAACACGCCTATCAAAAGAGCATAATCAACGATCAAACCGACGAATCCAAGAGGGATAATGATGCCTCTTTTCTACTTTTTTGTTAGCCCCTACTTCTTCTCTTTTATACAGAGCTCGTAAAGAAAATTCATTGTGCTGATATCAAATAAATTGTTCATGAATGGCGAACAAAGAAATATCAACCTAACTTAACAGTCTAGGAAAATTTGTTCACATGCATTGCCTGCTTGTCGTTAGAGAAAGTAAACTCTAATAGTGGATATAGAAAAAAAATAATACGTTTACAAAATACTCAATGAAAGATTTTCCAAATCAATTTTTATTCATTGAAGTATACATTCTTTCTACAAGAGAAAAATTTTTAAAATGATCTAAAAAACTAGGATTTATAAATCACACATTTACTTGTATAATATAAATATAAAGCAAGTATTTATGACAATCATTTTATATGAATAATAATACTCTTCTCTTCTTTGCATATCTTACCAGCATTGCAAAAAAAACAACTGCTTGGTAATGTATAATCATCAGTAATATTTTACTTATTAAAAAACGAACCAATTTCCATGAATTTCGGTTAAGGAGCAAAGATTCATTGTGCTGATATCAAATAAATTGTTCATAAATGGTGAACAAAGAAATATTAAACTAACTTAACAATCTAGAAGAATTTGTTCAACGCATTGCATTTGTGTGGTTAGAGAAAGTAAACTCTAACAGTGGATAAGGTCTTATCGTCAATGGAACACTCATATAAACATATACTATAACTCGGATATCATAAAAATGTCTACAAAACGAAATAGTAATTTCAGTTTAGAAAAATCTGAACTTGATAGTGCCGCACTTTTTTATCACCAGTATCCAAAACCTGGAAAGTTAGAAATACAAGCAACAACACCTCTTGATAATCAACGTGATTTGGCTCTTGCTTATTCTCCAGGAGTTGCTGCGCCATGTCTTGCAATTCATAAAGATCCAAATTTTGCTGCCCAATATACTTCGCGTTCTAATTTAGTCGCTGTTATATCAAACGGAACTGCTGTTCTTGGCTTAGGAAATATTGGTCCTCTTGCTTCAAAGCCAGTTATGGAAGGAAAAGCTGTTCTCTTTAAAAAATTTGCTAATATTGATGTCTTTGATATTGAAGTTGATGCACCTCATATTGAGCAAATGGTAGAAACTATAGCTGCTTTAGAACCTACGTTTGGTGGTATTAACCTTGAAGATATCAAAGCTCCTGAATGTTTTGAAATAGAAGAAAAGCTTCGTTCTCGAATGAACATTCCAGTTTTCCACGATGATCAACATGGAACTGCTATTATTGTTTCAGCAGCGGTATTAAATGCCCTAAATCTAGCTGGAAAAAAAATTGAAGACGCCAAAATAGTTGGTTCTGGTGCAGGTGCCGCAGCTTTAGCTTGTATTAATCTTTTGGTTCGCCTTGGAGCAAAAGTTGAAAATATTTGGCTTAGCGACTTAGAGGGCGTTGTTTATAAAGGTCGCAAGACTCTTATGGATCATTGGAAAACGCGTTATGCACAAAAAACTGATGCCCGAACTTTATCCGAAATTATTAATAATGCAGATATTTTTCTAGGTGTATCAGCAGGTGGTGTTTTAAAACCTGAATACCTGAAAAAAATGGCTCCAAATCCATTAATATTAGCACTTGCTAATCCAACACCAGAAATTATGCCAGAAGAAGCACGCTCCATACGACCAGATGCAATGATCTGCACAGGGCGCTCTGATTACCCCAATCAGGTCAATAATGTTCTTTGTTTTCCCTATATTTTCCGTGGTGCATTAGATGTTGGCGCCACTGCGATCAATGAAGAAATGAAAATGGCAGCAGTTCATGCAATTGCAGCTCTCGCTCGTGAAGAAACTTCAGATATTGCAGCGCGTGCATATGCAAAAAAACCACCCAGTTTTGGTCCAGAGTATCTGATTCCCTCCCCCTTTGATCCACGCTTAATACTGCGCATAGCCCCTGCTGTTGCGAAAGCAGCAATGGAAACGGGTGTTGCACTGCGGCCAATTGAAGATATGGAAGCCTATCATGATATCCTTAATCGATTTGTCTTCCGTTCTGGTTTAATGATGAAACCTGTTTTTGCTGCGGCAAAAACAGCAAAACGTAAACGCGTCATCTATGCCAATGGTGAGGATGAACGTGTCCTTCGTGCGGCACAAATTGTCCTTGAAGAGCAAACTGCAATACCACTCCTCATTGGCCGTCCACATGTCGTGGAGGCAAGACTAAAACGCTTTGGTTTAAGAATACGCCCCGGTATAGATTTTGAACTTACAAATCCAGAAGATGATCCACGTTTTCGTGATTATGTTCATTTATTTCTTCACTACACAGGAAGACGTGGTGTGACACCCGACGTTGCAAAAACAATTGTTAGAACATCAACAACAGCGATTGCAGCGCTTGCTGTGATGCGTAAAGAAGCTGATGCGATGATTTGCGGTTTAGAAGGGCGTTTTGAACGTCATCTAGAATTAATTGAACAAATTATTGGCCTTGATGCAAATGTTCGTCATTTTTCTGCTGTAAGTTTGTTGATTTCCTCACGTCGTACTCTTTTTCTAACAGATACTTACGTCAATGAAAATCCTTCAGCAGAAGAAATAGCAGAAATGACCGTGCTAGCTGCGCAAGAAATTGAAGCATTTGGTATAACACCAAAAGCAGCATTATTATCACACTCAAACTTTGGCTCGAAAAATACAGAAAGTGCGCAAAAAATGCGCCGTGCAACAGAAATTCTTGCCAAATTATATCCAAATTTAGAAGCCGATGGTGAAATGCACGGTGATGCTGCACTTTCCAAAGTTTTTCGTGATCGTGTTTTTCCCAATTCACGCCTCAAAGGTGAAGCAAATTTGCTTGTCTTTCCAACACTTGATGCAGCAAACATAACACTCAATCTCGTAAAGAATCTAACCAATGCACTTCACGTAGGACCTATTTTAATCGGAGCCTCACGTCCTGTACATATTCTGACACCTTCAGTAACTTCACGAGGCGTTGTTAATATGACAGCTCTTGCTGTCCTTGCTGCCAATAGAAAAAATTCCATAATAAACGAAAGTAAGTAAACACAACAAAATTTTAATTTTTTTCATAACCTTGAAATGTAGCATTTCAAACACTGCAAACTCGTTTTCTCTATAGAAAAGACAACTATATTCTGGTTGGAGTCTTTTTTTTTAAGAGAAAAAAGGCTAAAAGAAAGCAAATAAGTGTATTTTGAATTTATAACTCTATAATAAGGAACCGCACATTGCCCTCTACGTTTGATAAAGTTGCAGATATTATCGCAGAAATTAGTGAAATTGATCGCAGCACAATCACACCTGAAAGCCATACTATTGATGATTTAGGAATCGATAGCCTTGATTTTCTTGATATTGTTTTCGCTATTGATAAAGCTTTTGGGATTAAAATTCCACTAGAACAGTGGACACAAGAAGTTAACGAAGGCTCAGTTGCAACTGAAGAATACTTTGTTCTTAAAAACCTTTGTACAAAAATTGATGAACTCGTTGCCTTAAAACAGGCAGAATAATTTTTTTTCATGCATGATCAAGCTGTGTTTATTACTGGTATAGGGCTTATAACCTCTCTGGGAGAAGGAGTTGAACATCATTGGGATCTCTTAAATGATCCTACGGTTACACCAAATCTTGATTGTACATCTTTTCCACCCTACACTATCCATCAATTATCTGAAATTGATTGGAGTTTACAAATTCCCAAAAAAAGTGATCAACGGCAAATGGGTACGTGGCAACGCCTTGGTACTTATGCAGCAGGACTTGCTCTTGATGATGCAGGTATGAAAAATAATCAACAATTAACATCAACAATGGATATGATTGTTGCCGCAAGTGGAGGAGAACGTGATATTGACGTTGATACACAAATTCTTTCACAGGCACGTATAGCAACTGATCCTGCTTCCATGTTAAATTCAATCCTTTCGACTGAACTTCGTCCCACGTTGTTTTTAGCACAATTATCCAATCTTTTAGCTGGAAATATTTCTATTGTTCACAAAGTTACCGGATCTTCTCGCACATTTATGGGAGAAGAAGGATGTGGACTTTCTGCACTTCAAATTGCCGTAGCCCGCATTCGATCAGGACAAAGTACACATGCACTGGTTGGAAGCTCCTATAACACACAAGGTTATGATATACTGTTAGCGCATGAACTTGGAAATCTTTTAACGTGGGGTGGATGGACACCGGTGTGGGAGCGTCAAAAGTACCCAGGTGGCGGCGTTATAACTGGTTCTGGTGCTGTCTTTTTGGTCCTTGAAAGCGAAGCACACGCAGAAAAACGGAATGCACGTGCTTATGCTAAAATTGATCAGATACTGACAGATCAAACAGACAGAACAAAAATCCCGCTTGAAGAATCAATTATGTCAATGCTGCAAACAATGGCAGCGCAATCTACTTTAACCATTTCAGCTACTTCAGGATTTCATGAAGTAACAAAAGCAGAAAAAAGAGCTCTTGAGGCTGCGGATATTTCTTACCGCGGTATTACAACATTATTTGGCTATATGCGGGAAATGCAATTTCCTTTAGCACTTGCACTTGCCGCCATTTCTGTTGAAAAAAAACGTAGTTTTCCAGCGTTAAGTGATCATGAAAAGCCTTTTTTTAAAGAAGTACAAGAAGCATTTATTACGACCATTGGCATAACAAGAGCTGAAGGTTTAGTCCGCCTAACTGCTGTTTGAGGGAGATTTCTATAGTGAAATATGATGATCATCTCGGACGTCCACTTGTCGCAATAACTGGAGCGGGAGTTGTAACATCACTGGGACAAGGCAAACATGAAAATTGGCACAAATTGACAAATGGTGTTAGCGGCATTCATAAAATAACACGTTTTCCTATTGAGGGATTAAAGACATGTATCGCTGGAACCATTGATTTTCTTAAAGAAAGTACACTTGGCGCTTCAGCTCTCTCTAAAAAACTCGCTTCTCTCGTAGCAGAGGAAGCTATAACGCAAGCCGCTCTTGATAAAACAAATTTTGAGGGGCCACTCTTTTTAGCAGCTCCTCCTGTTGAGCTCGAATGGACAGCGCGTTTTGCCCTTGATCAAGAAGAAACATTCAATAGAGAACCTTCTTATACACGTCTTCTTGAAATCTGCCGTAATAACTCCCATGAACAACTCTTTGAAACCACACAATTTGGTGCCATTGCAGAAAATCTTCAAAAACAATTTGGCACAAAGGGACTTCCTGTTACACTCTCTACCGCCTGTGCATCTGGTGCAACAGCTATTCAATTAGGCGTTGAAGCTATTCGAAGAAGAGAAACCAATCGTGCGCTTACGATTGCTACGGATGGTTCAGTTTCGGCAGAATCTCTTATTCGTTTTTCATTATTATCTGCTCTTTCAACCCAAAATGATCCTGCAGAAAAAGCGGCAAAACCCTTTAGCCGTGATAGAGATGGTTTTGTTATGGCAGAGGGAGCCGGCGCTCTTGTTCTTGAGTCTCTTAAAAGCGCATTAGATCGTAATGTCACGATTTTAGGAATTTTAGCAGGTTGCGGAGAAACAGCAGACGATTTTCATCGTACGCGTTCAAAGCCTGATGCATCCCCAGCAATTGAATCCGTTCGCAAAGCCTTAAATGATGCTCAAATAACCATCAATGAAATTGACTATATTAATGCACATGGAACCTCAACACCTGAAAATGAAAAGATGGAATATCTCGCATTATCATCAGTCTTCGGTGACATTTTAAAACATATTCCCGTTTCTTCTAATAAATCAATGATTGGCCATACACTCACTGCCGCTGGCGCCATAGAAGCTGTTTTTTCACTTTTAACGATTCAATCGGGAATCCTTCCCCCTACAATCAATTATGATGATCCTGATCCAACCATCCCTTTAGACGTTGTTCCTAACCATAGCCGTAAAGCTGATGTCAATGCTGTTTTATCAAACTCATTTGGATTTGGTGGTCAAAATATGAGTCTTGTTATCACGGCATATAAAAGTTAAATTTTCATACTGAGCAAACTTGGCACACTTAACCTAAAAGCCATATACATTTAAGGGAAAAGATAATGCGTGCACTGCAATTATTGAATGAACGCCAGCTTGAAATTACCAATGTTGCCCCCCCGCCGCCGCCTAACCCTGATGAAGTAACCGTGCGGATAAAAGCCGTCGCTCTTAATCATATTGATGTATGGGGCTGGCGTGGGATGGCCTTTGCTAAAAGAAAAATGCCCCTCATAATTGGTGCTGAATCTTCCGGTGAGGTTATACAACTCGGGAGTAATGTTAAAAATTTACAACGCGGACAGATCGTCTCAATTTATGGAGCACAAACCTGTGGAACATGCCAAGCTTGTTGTGAAGGACGTGACAATCTTTGTAGTCATGTAAAAGGTGTCTACGGTTTTCATCTTGATGGCTTTGCCTGTGAACTTGTTAATCTGCCAGCACGCCTATTGGTCTCTGCTCCTCCAAAATGTAATGAATTACAAGCAGCGGTCGCTCCAATTACTTTTGGCACTGTCGAACATATGCTTTTCGATAATGCAAAACTCCAAGCGGGAGAAACAATCCTGATACAGGCGGGTGGTTCTGGTATTGGCTCAACGGCCATTCAACTTGCAAAACATATCGGATGCACAGTGATTACAACTGTAGGTTCCGATGAAAAAATTGCAAAAGCACAATCTCTTGGAGCAGATCATGTTATTAATTACCGTAAAGATCGTTTTGAAGGTGTGGTCCGAAAATTAACGCAAAAAAAAGGTGTAGATGTTGTTTTTGAACATGTAGGGGCTGAAACATGGAATGGTTCTCTTTTGTGTATGAAACGAGGAGCACGATTAGTCACTTGTGGTTCTACTTCTGGAGTTACAGCACCACTAAACCTCATGCATCTTTTTCAACAACAATTGAAGATCTTTGGTTCATTTGGCTGTCGCATAGAAAATATGCAAAATGCCATGCAAAAAATGGCACAAGGTGTTGTACATCCCGTCATTGATACAATTGTTGGATTTGATGAAATAGAGACAGCTTTAAAGCGCATGGAAAGTCGTGATGTTTTTGGTAAAATTATTCTTAAAATCGATTAAATTATGATAAAGACTTATATTAAATTTTTTATTTATCCTATTAAAATTATAGTAAAAAAAATATTTTACTTTTTATGGGCATGCTTGCTTATTGGTTCTTTAAATATTTTAAAATTTTTTCCTAGTAATATTGGAATTTCTTTCTTTTCTTGGTTGGCAAAAAAAATTGGCCCTCGTATCCATCGTCATCAAATCGCGCTCACAAATCTTAGAGCTGCCTACCCAGAAAAAACAGAAAAAGAACTGCATGCAACTGCAACAGAAATGTGGGAGAATATAGGAAAATTTCTCGCTGAATATATTTTTCTTGATACAATCTTTGATTTTGATCCTCATGCAGACAAACCCGGACGCATTGAGGTGAAGGGTATTGAAATATTTCAACGATTAAAAAATGAAGAAAAGCCGCATATTTTTTTTACAGCGCATACTGGTAATTTCGAACTTCTTCCTATATGTGCGCAGAGTTTTGGTCTTAATATCACAGTGCTCTTTAGACCCCCTAATAATCCCTATATTGCAAAACAAGTCCTAAAAGCGCGACAAACTTCTATGGGACATCTTGTCCCTTCCAAAGCAGGTGCTGCTTGGACATTAGCAGCCAAATTAGCAGAGGGAAAAAATGTTGGTATGCTCGTTGATCAAAAATTCCGCCGTGGTGTTTTAGGAACATTTTTTAATAGACCTCTGAAAACAAACCCCTTAATTATAAAACTTGCACGACAATATGATTGCGATATTTACCCAGCACGTTGTATCCGGTTAGCTGGAGGGCGTCATCGTTTAGAATTGTATGAACGTATAAAACTTCCTCTTGATGAAAACAATGAAATTGATATAGCTGCTTCTACGCAAAAATTAAATGATATTGTTGAAAGCTGGATACGTGAATATCCTGGACAATGGACTTGGTTACACAGACGTTGGGACAACTAATATATGAAAGATTTATAGGAAAGGCATAAATGATCGCGTCAAAAGATATCAATGATCTGATCGCAATTGTTAAAGCATTACGCAATCCTGATAACGGATGTATCTGGAATATAAAACAAACGTTTGAATCCCTTATCCCCTATATGCTCGAAGAAGTTTATGAGGTTATCGATGCTATTGAACGGAAAAACCGAACCGATCTTTGCGATGAACTCGGTGATCTTCTTTTACAAGTCGTCTACCATGCTATAATTGCGCAAGAAGAAGAGAGCTTTACTTTTGAGGATGTTGTTTACGCAATCACTGCAAAAATGATTCGTCGTCATCCCCACGTTTTTGGAAATGCAGAGCAAAAAAAACGTGGTTTTATAGCGGAAGAATGGGAACAGATAAAAAAAACAGAACGCACTGAACAGAAAAAATGGTGCAAAGAAACAGGTTATTCAAACAATTTTACAACAAGCATTCTTGCAGAAGTAAAAAAAATTCAGCCCGCAGAACAAGAAGCACTCGCTTTACAAAAAACCGCTGCTAAAGTGGGATTTGATTGGCATGAGAATCATCATTTTTTTGCAAAAATAGAAGAAGAACTTACTGAACTTAAAGAAGCAATCAAAGAGAATAAAACATCAGATATAGAAGAAGAATTTGGTGACCTTTATTTCACCCTACTTAATTTTGCACGCCACTTAAATATTAATCCACAAAAAGCATTAAAAGAAACCAACAAAAAATTTCGAAATCGTTTTAGCTATATTGAAGACAATATATCCATGCAATCTAAAACACTGGCTGATACCTCTTTGAGCGAAATGGAAGGCCTCTGGAATAAGGCCAAAACTGAGAAATAAGAAAAATCAGATTTTACCAACCTAAAAAATTATTAAAATACTGAATTACTTAATAAAATCTCTTTATAGCGCTCAATTGGCTTTATATCTTTTATTTCACTGATTTTGTATGACAGGTCGGAGTTCTACTGATTCACCACATCCACATGCTGAAACTTGATTAGGGTTTTTAAATACAAAACCAGAACGAAATGCTGTCACTTCGTAATCCACCTGCGTTCCTAATAAAAACAAAACGGCATCATGTGCTATAAAAACACGGGCACCATTCACTTCAACAACATCAGCATCTATCCCCTCTTCTTTTACAAGGGTAACTGTATATTCCATCCCCGCACAACCACCTTTTTTTATACCAATAAGAATACCCCGCGCCCCTTTGGCATCCATAATCGCTTTAACACGATTCACTGCTGCTTCCGTTAAATTTACTACCGAAAAACGGCTCATCATTTACTCTTTTCTGCTCAACAAAACCTTTGACAATGTTTCACCTACTATACGCATTTATCTGGTATATTAAAAACCAAATCACAAGATATAAATGGAAATATTTTGCTCTTTTTATCATGACAAAAGCCTCATATTGGATGATTTGGATTTATTGATTGAATAATTTTCAATATTTCTTTTTTATTTTTCTCAAGAGCTATAAAATACTCTCTAAAAATCACCAACCCAAAAGAATCTTCTATATTATAAATTTGCTATTATGCTTATAAAAGTGCTTACTTTTTTGAAAAAATTTCAATGAACCAACTGAAACTTTTAAAAGGCATTATTTTTCTTTCGAAACAATTACATTCGAAAAAAAGAATAGAATCAGCAGTGCATAGAACTTACCTTATATCTCCACAATCATCAAAAATAACTCAATAAACACATGCATAGAACGCACTATAAAATCAATAAATCCAACAGAAAAAAAATTAATAATATCTCTCAACAAATCATAAAATGAAGTAAAAAAATCATTTTATGATTGTGAGCTTTTTTAAAAAATGCAAGAATATTTTAGATTTCATTCTGTTTATTTTTCTCTTGCCTTTAAAGAAACAGTCGTTTAGTCGTTTTATGCAGGCTCGGAGCGTAGCGCAGCTTGGTAGCGCACTTGACTGGGGGTCAAGGGGTCGTGGGTTCAAATCCCGCCGCTCCGACCATCTTTCTGAGAAAACACATTATATAAGATATGCCTAATCTTTTCACCAAGTTTAATTATGAAATTTCGTACCAATTTATTTTAAGGGATTTTACAGTGCCTTTCAAAGAAACTTTTACAACATGGTTATTTAAAGCCCTCTTTGAAAATTAAACAGGCAATTTCAATTGCAAAATAAAGATTTCAGATCTCATCCTTTTATGCATAAAACCCCAATTTATTGCCTAAAATAAGCAAATGTAGAATATGAAGGGGAAATTGTTACCGAAAAGAACACCATCTCTAATCTCAATTTTTTACAAAGAGAAGAGTAATTTTTTAAAATAACTACCGTTTTTTTTTAATACGGCTTTGCCCCCTAAAAATAAACATTGTTTCCTTAAATAAAATACTCTTGAAGGAAGACTTATCCAAAAGCACCAAGAATTCACCCAATCATAATTTACAAAGCATCCTTACGTGCACACAACAATTTTTCTCCCCTATTTTGAATTTCCGTCAATTCACCACAGCTTTTTCAGTAAATTTTATCCCCATTCCTAGGGTTTCAAAACATGCCTTGCCATCTTTTAATTTTCCATATTCTTTTAAGAAAAAATCCAATTCACTCTTTGCAAAGCCTTAGTGTATAATACAAAATAGATTTTTTTCTCAAGGCAATTCTAAAATATCAACACGTCGGCACTATAGTATCATTGGCATGGTGTAATGTTAATTTTAAAGATTCGCAGCAATTAAAAAAACAACGTATAATTCAGATCACAATTTACGTTTTGGGCAAATCTTTTTCAACATAGCCCTCATAAATTTACATGATCATAATGGTTTTGTCGCTTTCAGTCGCTCTTCATTCGAAATTAACCCTGAAATTCTTCATTACAAATAGCACCTGCATACAAGATCCTTAACCAGCTAATTTGAATAGATAATGCCATCAACAAGCTGAACTTATGCATCAGAAAACACATATTTAAACCAAGTTGTATTATAACACCCTTTGCACTTTCCGTGTATGATAATTTTTCTCTTTAATCATTAATGATTTATGGCATAATTCTTCTATAATTTTTTCTTCCTTATTTTATAAGGTTATTTTTTTGCTTACTGATTATATCGAAAGAAACATGTCTTACACGTTTTTTAGTCAGGTAGATATGGGGCTTCGTTTTTAATGGATTCCTGCCGTTTATACGACACCATACAGCTGAACCATAGAAAGATTTTGACTGATTTGATATTGTCTTTATCAGAATGAGTATTCACCCTTCAAAAAAATAGAAAAAAATCCCTACCCTAATTCGCCATCTCAAATAATCACAACTTTCTTTATTCCACAACCTTTCATTACATCCCATACCGATTAGCTTATTTCCTGATGGATAAGCCACTGCCAACCATTTATTATTGTTTTTTATCCTCATTTCACTGCTATGAAATCAACCTTCTTGTTGCACACGCAATCAACAATCATTTTATCAAGAGCATTGGAATCCAAAATATGCAAAACACGCGCTGCTTTAGCAAAAAAAAACCAATTGCTCTCAATTAACGCGGAAGAAAATATATAGATAGACGAATGAATCCACAATATACAATATGTTATCCCATATCCTTGCTACACAACTTCTAAAAACTGAGCCATGAAGCACGCACATAATCCAACGGCATACACATATAGTTTTGTAATACCTCAATCTACTCAAGATAAAAAAGAAAGCACGCTGCAACACTCACTTATTGTAGCGCTAGCGATTGACACAAAGAGATAAATATCCCTAACCACCTATCCTAAAGAATAATATTGCTCATCATTTTTTATCATATCTCCCACCATTTTGGCTTAAAAATGCGCACATTTCATTAGCAAGCCGTTCACAACGTGTCCGTACTTTTTCACTTATGACTCTCCATGTACAGACCTTTATCATCCGATGCAAAATCCTCTTTAGCCGAAGCAATTTGACATTGTAGCGCATAACCATAAAGTGTACGCACCACTGGTAATAAATGCTCACACGGTTGTGCACATTTTTTGGTTGTACTACCATGGGAGATAAGCCCAACAGGTTTATTTAAAAAAGTATCATAAGCCAAATTATCAAGAGCATTTTTTAAAACACCCGAATAAGACCCTTGATAAAGGGGGCTAGCGAGAATGACACCATCAGCTGCTGCGATTTTTTTAACAAACTGACGTACCACAACACTTGGGTTATCCTCTACACAATGATGATAATCTGGATCAGCAATCGGCAAAGGCTGTTCACGAAAATCAACCCAATGAAGTGATGCCCTCCGCATCAATAGACAATCAGCCAAGTAATTCGCTAAGGTTCGTGTTAATGATGGTTGACGTATTGACCCCAAAATAATTGCAATATTCAATAGGATTCTCCTTTATATTTTCCCGTCAGGTCTGACTAAATGCTTATAAAGGATCGTAAATAAAATGGTTGATATAAATACGCCATCTATAATAACATCAATCGTGATTGCATCACGTAGTATAAAATAAATAAACATAAAAAATAATAAATTATTTTAAAGTAAAATAATACTCATAAATATAGCTAATTATAAAATCTTATATCAATAAATATATAATATTTTTATATTAATAAGATATATAAATAATGAAATTATCAAATAATAATTAATTAATTTTTTATATAAAACAAACAATAATTATTTAAAATATATAAAAAAACTATAAAAAATTAGAAAGAACATTATCTATTAAGATAAATACATAAAAATTTATTAATATCTTTTATATTTACTTCATAAAAAATAAAGAAATCCTTTTATATATCAAATATTTTTTACACTAATTTCAGTGTGATTTTCATTTTTTATTTGAATTTTTCAAAACCTTCTGCTTTTTTTACTTTTCACCTCAAAAATTTTGCCTCTTATAGTTTTTCATATTTTCAAATTTTTAGGTATCAACATACACTTTTATAAACAACACATTTAATGACAAAAAATATGCATAAAAACAAAGAACTATCACATATTTCCACCTAAATCTTTCTGTTCCTATTGAATACAAATTTCGTAAAAATCTCATGCTAAATTATAATTATTGTTTTATTATACAGATATGAATTTTTTAAAACCTACTCCGTTTTTTCAGTTTACAATGAAGTGTGATAGAATAACGATTATAAATTGAGGATAAAGAATTTTCTTTTCAATAAGAATATAAAAAACGCGAGACTCTTGTCTCGCGTCACATCACTCTCTTAAGATATTGATAATTATTCAGTTTTCTCAGTTTCTAAACTTGCTTTATGTATAGCATGATTGTTATCATTTTTTACAGAAAATGGTGTCTGCACCGTTATCTTTTTTGGTTTGAGTTCGGCCGGCATTTCTCTTTTAAGCTGAACATGAAGAAGTCCATCACCAAGTTCTGCTCCAATAACCTTAACATGATCAGCTAAATGAAAACGCCGCTCAAAAGCACGCGAAGCGATGCCTCGATAAAGAAATTCCCGTTCTTTATCATCATTGTCAGGCTTTCTCTCACCCTTAATGATCAGCTGATTACAATGCGTTTCGATATCAATTTCATCTTGAGAAAAACCAGCAACAGCCATAGAAATTCTATAAGAATCTTCAGTTAAACGCTCAATATTATAGGGTGGATAAGAAGAAATATCATCTGGTTGTGTTCTGGAATCAAACCAGTTTAAAAGATGGTCAAAACCCACTGTTGAACGATAAAATGGTGAAAAGTCTACTTGACGCATAACATTGCCCTCCTTTAGAGCGACTACAATTAAATGATTCACAAAGCTCCCAAATGGCAAACTTAACTTGTGAACCAGCGACCCCAAAATGGCGACCACATTGTTTATTTGGTAATAGTTTTATGCTATTTCAACCCTTTTGTGTTTAATTTGTAATAAGACAGAAAAGCAACATAACCGTTTCTTAACCATTCTTCATCATGACATAAATGTCTATCCTCTCATTATCTCACTTTGCAATAAGTTGCAAAATACTCTGTAAAGGATGCCAATTGGAAACACCTCTTTATTCCACGAACTGTACTCTCTCTTCTTCTCATATCCATAATAACTACCTTAAAATAGCCATGGATCGTGAAATTCGTTTTGTAGTAACATATCCCGAAAGAAAAAATTCTAAGGGAACAATTGTTATTCTCGAAAGCTATGCAAATGCTATAGAAGAATATTTATTACCAATAAATGAAATTTCTAAACGCGGTTTTTCTACAGCAATATTTGATTGGTTTGGTCGAGAAAAATTGCAATTCAATAAGAAACAAAAAATCCGACACAACTATTTTGATATTAACAGTGATATCAATGATTTACATGTATTTCTTAAAAAGATTGTTTGTCGTGATTGTCCACCACCTTACTATATGCTAACCTATGGTATGGGGAGTTTGATAGCCCTTGGCGGATTAGATTTTATTAATCATCAATTTAATAGAATGCTCTGCGTTTCTCCTCTCTTTGCTCCATTGGGCAATAACACAAATGGCTTTCAGCATAAATTAACGCAACTTCTTACTGATATAGGCCTTGGATTCTTACCAGTTAAAGGGGGAAAAAAACTCACACACACAAAACAAGCAAATATGCAATTGAAACACCCTCAAAAAAAAAAACATTCCCTTGATCAAAGCTCCAACATCCAAATGGATGGCATCAGTACTTAATGCAATTGATTCTATAAAAAAAAATATACTTCATGGGCATCTACAAATTCCCACACTGTTTATTCTTGCGAATCAAAATAATATTGCCAACAACATTGAAACACGACGGTTATGCCAACACGCACGGCTGACAGAGAGTATAACCATTACAGGTGCTGAACTTGATACAATCATGCATGAAGAAAATTACAAAAAACAATTTTGGGCTGCATTTGATGCATTTATTCCCAATGATATAGTGCTAAAGTAACGTTTCTTAATAAAACCATAATTCAATTTTATAGAAAAAATATATTGATATTTAAATGAACAATAGGATTTAAAAAGGTCTTTTTTATATGAAAGGCCCTTTTAAGGTCTTTTGTTTACACTGTAAAAAAGCTGTTTTAATAATAGAGACCAAATAGTTACTTGCAATATGATTTAATTGTTATACAAAGGTAATATGATTTTTTATCTCTTTAGAGTGATTGTTTTATAATGACACTCTAAACGTTTATAATCTGCATACAAGGGTATATGAAAATAAAAAGCAATAAGAGCTCTCCTTTATCCTATGAGCTTTTCAAAAGGAGTGATTAATATAACACCACTCTGATTTCCCGGTAGAGATAGTTTTTAAAGTGCATATCCTATAATTCCTGTAAAGGAGCACGGGTCAGAATAAAAGAACAAATAGAAACAAGAAGCTGTAATGAATCGCTTTTGAAATATTTCAACACTTCTTTTCTTTTTCAATGTCACATACATTTCGAATTTAACCAACTAACAACTAATATGCTGTATTCTTGATAAAGGATGTAAGAATTAACCATTTTGCCATTCATTCCAATTATAAGCATTTTATCATCTTTTTTATAAATACTCGCTATTGTATAATTGATGAGGCAAAAAACTATGATGAATGGAGTCATTGGAACATACTCATGAAAAGAATCCTGCTTGCAGAAGATGATAATGATATGCGTCGCTTTCTAGCAAAAGCCTTAGAACGTGCAGGCTATGAAGTTGCCGATTTCGATAATGGTGCTAGCGCATATAAACGTTTACAAGAAGAGCCATTTTCTCTTCTACTTACTGATATTGTAATGCCAGAAATGGATGGAATTGAACTAGCACGACGCGCAACTGAAATTGATCCTGATTTACGAGTGATGTTTATTACAGGTTTTGCAGCCGTTGCACTCAACTCAAACAGTGATGCCCCTCCTGATGCAAAAGTTCTTTCGAAACCGTTTCATTTACGTGAACTCGTAAATGAGGTTGAAAAAATACTTATAGCTGCTTAAAAAAAATTTTCTAAATTATTCATGCTTAATTAAATAGGAAATTAAATTAAGCATTGACGTTTGTAATTCTATGTGGTGTATGCAACATCATTGAATGGGCGTGTAGCTCAGCGGGAGAGCACTACGTTGACATCGTAGGGGTCACAGGTTCAATCCCTGTCACGCCCACCATAGGATTTTGGACTGCATGAAACCTATTGATTCTATGGATGTTTTTTTAAGGTTCGGGATGCACAAATAAAAATAAGGGAATAGAGTTTTTAATATTTCTTACGAATCATGGGTCCTTTTGGCGTTGTTTTTTAGAAAGACGAGCTATCCAAAGGTGTTCTACTTTTAAAAAATTGATTTAAAGCGGTAATATAGCTATCTTAGGGAATAAAATTAATGAATGAGAAACCACATAAAAGCTGAGTTTCTGTATCCATATTGCATTCCTATAAAATTTTAAAATAACCTCAATGACTACTCTGTTGTGCTTGGATTCAAAGACGTAAATCCTATTTCATAATATTTTAATGCATAACGGAGAAAGATTGTTCGTTTTTCAATATAAAAGTATCCAATAACATCACATGAAAAGCTATAAAAAAGCAAACAAGAAAAACATTTGAAAATAACAAGGCATTCTCTAAAAAATAAGCGTTCGATCAATAACATCTTCTATCGAAGAAGAATGTTGTTTCTTATCAAAAAAACGTAATAAACTAGTATTTTTCTATTCTCATACCAACGAAGCTTCTAAAATAAGAATGTTACTCTGCTCCAATTCAAACTTGCTATACTCAAAATAAATATAAATAATTTTATGTTAGTATTTATAGGGGAATATCATAAGCAGTATATCCCCCGCATTAAGATATTTGATAATACTTTAAATAAGCTTTTCACTTAGGTAATTCATAATACTCTCTTAAAGAAAAATCCTGCTGTGAATATAAACTTATTAAAATCCTTTAACGCAGAAAAATTCAACCATAACTTAAGAAAAGATTGATAAACACGAGCATTTTTAACTGTATGGAATGCACGAAGGTATTGAGAGTAAAAATCCTTCTGTGGATGTACTCACATCGTAGGAATATGATTTAGATAATCTAAAACGACATAATTGATCATATTATTCATGAAAAACAAAATAGGTATTTTTGACTTTTTTTAAACAAGAAGCATCCTTTAAAATCGTTTCTATTAAAGATTAAACTTTTGCCCGTCGTACAAAGTAAAATAAATCTATTAAAGAAAGTTTTGGTAACCTGTTTCGTGAGGCATGCAACGCAGCAGGAATAAAAAAATCAGCCCATGGCTTAAGAAAATTAGCAGCAACACACGCCGCGAATGCTGGTATTACAGTTTCACAAATAAAGCCTTTTAGGGTGGACAGAAGATAAAATGACATCACTCTATACTAAAAAGACTGACAGAAAACGATGTGCAAGAGAAGCCGTCAAAAAGGTTCGGGATAGATAGGAAAATAAGTTAAACGAATCAGAGGATTCGAAATTTCCTAACTTTTCTATAACCTATTCATTCTACCTAGATATGGCGATCCCGACAGTTGCGCTATATATTAATAAAATCAAGGTATTATAGAAACGTTAGGGAATTTTGAATCCTCTGATTCTTTTAACTTTTTTTCCTATCTATCCCGAACCTTTTTGAAGCTTTTTGATGGCTTCTATAGCTAATCGTTTTCTATCCGCCGTTTTAGTATAGAGCGATGCCATTTTATCTTCTGTCCAGCCAAAAAGCGCTTTCATTTGTGAAACTGTAGCACCAGCATTAGCAGCACGCGTTGCTGCTAACTTTCTTAAGCCATGGGCTGATTTTTTTATTCCTGCAGCGTTACATGCCTCACGAAACAGGTTACCAAAACTTTCTTTGACAAGCTTATTTCCACTTTTTCCGCAAATAAACGTTTCATTTCCAATAGGACAAATTTTAAGAGTTTCTGCTAATTCAGGCAAAATGGGTAGAAAAACATCTGTTTTAAATTGGCTCTTTTCTGTTTTTAAGTGAATGATATTCTCTTTCACGTCTTTCCAACCGATACGAACGGCATCACCACGACGCAAGCCGGTGTACAGAAGAACGTCAATCCAAACACGTTCATGCGTTCCTAATTTCCAGCGATGATAGTATTTCTCAATATCTTCTTCTAACCATGGCGCTAATCCCTCTGTATTAAAAGCTTTTGGTGCTTTAACACTCAAGGCAGGATTTATGTTTAAAAGAGCATTATCAACCGCCCAATTTAAAAGACCATTTAGAGCCGTTAAAAAATGCTTAGCCGCGGCTGGGGTCTCTCGTCTTCTGTCTACGGCATCAAGGATATGTTGTTTTGCTATACTTTTATAAGCGCGGTCGCCAATATGTTTAGAAACATTTTTCAGAATTCTATACTTAACTTTTTTGGTTGATTCTGATTGATTATGCCATTGCATGCTTTGTAAATATTGATGCAACAACCAATCAAAAGACCCTTCTGTAAGTGTGGTGCGTTTCGTATTTTTTGATGAGCCACTTTGCGCTTGTTTAATAGCAACTGTATAATTGTCAACAAACTCTTGTGTTCCGTAGGTTCCTTCAATGCGAAATCGTGGTCCGTGACCAATACGAACATACCATATGATTTTCCCATGGCGCGTTCGTTCACGAACAAGATGTGGTGGACGACGTTTTGGCATGGCTAAAACTTTATATCGTCGACAGGGCGACAAATTTTCTTAGTACTAGCTTCTTCATTTTCAAGCGGAGGAAAATCATCAATGCTATAAGCATTATCCATGTTTGTTGGAGGTATGATTTTATTGATATGAATAAGTACTTCACCGGTAGGTTTGATTTCTACGACCTCTGCTCCTTGTTTTTTGGCTTCTCTTAAAGCACGTGCAATAGCAGGTTGTGTTATAGTAGGTGGACGGTGTCCCATGTTTATTCCCCTTAATTTAGGTACAATTTGCCCTGTAGCGTGAATCACGCATTTCTTGAAAGTTGTTGTGAGAGGGCGGGGGTGCTGGGAGGAGAGAGCACCCCCATAGGTTAAGCAGCTTTTGTCAAGATCTGCTCCATGTCTTGCTCTATTTCTGCTAAAAAGACCTCGACTGCTTTAGTAAGCTGTTCAATTTGTTCATCATCACGGTGGATGCGTTTGACTTTCATCCTCAAACCAGTAGATCTGCCTACAAATTGTGGATTATAGCTAATGAAATGACACCATTTGCGCCCTGTACAAGCCATTTGGAATTGCATCTGCGCTATATATTCAGGTTTAATCTCGTCATACATAAAAAAACGAAGATGCGTCGTTGACTGTGGACATTTGACTTCAACTAAACCGTCTTCTCCAATCAAGCCATCAGGACTAGCCCCTGCCATCTCTATGGTAGGATGTGGTATAAAACCGCATTTTATGACATCGGCATCATAAATGAATTCATATTCTTTCAGGGCGTCCTCTTCATGTTCAATACCCCATTGCATAGATGGGGTTATATAAGATTGGCTTATTTCCCCTGTTAAGCGTTCTGTCATGAGTTTGATTTTGTAGTCTTCATATTTGCTTGTCGGCAATCCTTTAGCTGTTTTACTGAGGACATTGTACACATTCGAAGCAGTGACTTTCCCTAATCTTGCTTGAAACCATTCTGCTGTTCTTTGTTCCATATCACACCGCCGTTTGTTGTTGTGTTGATGCCATTTGCTTATTTTGTTTATCTTTTAAAAGGTGCAAAATGGTTTGTGCTTTCTGATCAGAGATATCGTCAAGCTTTTCGACATTCGCATAAGAAAGTATCTTTTCTTCTTCTACCTTTGTTTGTACCATAAGCCTTCTGATTTCATTGATTTGTTGCGGAAAAGCTGGTTTTTCAGGCATATTCCCATCTTTATCGTCTTCTTTGCTTGCGACATTGAGAAGCATGCTTAACAGATATCTGCGTGCATAGGTGATAGTAGAGCCAACAGATTGAATGACTGATTTGCACCCTTTAGCGTCATAAGGAAATTTCCCTTCTGTCGATATTTTGTTTCCTGATGGATGTGTCAAAGTCATTTCTATGACGATATTGTCATGATTTTGTTCTTTGATACGAGAAAACAAAGCGAAGTGGTATTTTGAAAGGGTCTCCTTTACAGCATCAATATGCTGATCAAGAGTAGCGTATTGGCTATTTGTATGAGTATTTATAGAGTTTTTCTGGATATTTTGATATTGCGTTTGCATTAAAGAAAGATCACGGACAAAGTTTTGGTAATTCTGTCGTTCTATTTCCTTTTCTCTTAAGGAGATAAGGCGTTCGAGACGATCCATATCAACATCATTTTCTAGGGCTCTTGTTAAAATAAGATCCATAGCTGTTTGTTTAACTGCTAAATTTGGATTTTCTTTAACTTCTGTTAGGTTCGTGTTTTGTTCACTCATCTTGATTTCCTCCATTGCGTGCAATTCACCCGTTGCGTGAATCACGCTTTTGTTAAAATGGTTGTTTGTTGCTAAAGTTTTATATCTTCAGGAATTCTCGTATTGCCGCGAATATTAGCCAATCCACAAACCTTAGCATTTCTAAAAATCTTGACTTCATCACGGATATAAGCACTATCATAAACTTGTGCATCTCCAAAAATCTCAACACTTTTCAAAAAAGCGCCTGATATAGTAGCATGATCATAAACTTGTGCATTTTGATAAATGTGCGCACTACCATAAACTTTAGCATTGCCATAAACTTTGGCATTGTCATAAACATAGGCATCGCCGCTAACATCGGCATCACCATAAATCTGAGCATCTCCAAAAACATGGGCATCACTGTAAACCTTAGCATCGCCTCCAACCCAACAATTACCTTCGTGACTGAGGTTCTTTTCCCTTTCTATCCAACCGCCTAAATCACCTTTTTTTACATCACTAAAGTTTTTCAATGCACGGATACGGCGAACCTTACGCCTATAAACTATATCGATTTCATCAGTAAATTCGTATTTCTTTTCCATGATGGTCACCCCTTAATGCACGCTTTGTCTTTTGATTTCTTGAGAAAGCACACCAATGCCTTTTGTTGTGATTTTTGCCGAAGGAATAACTTTATTCATTCCACCAGAAGTTTGAATAGTGATGGTAGGACAATCCATCAGACCTTTTTGGATTTTGTCTTGATAAGGCAACAGATGCCCATTTGCCATGCGTCGATAGACCCAACCCTTTTGCTGTAAGAAGAGAATGAACTGTTTTGGTTGCATTTCGAGTATTTTAGCAGTCTCGGTAAGACCAAAGAGCCCATCATGGCGTTGTAAACTTTCAAGAGCCATTGCTTTTGGTTTTAATTCTGCAATCATATTGTCTTTTTGTTCATTCTCATTTTTGAGATAATTTAAAACCCCTAACATGACTTGTGGACTAGAGTAATCGATTTGCGGTGCCACTACTTGCTGTTCTAATTGTTGCCACCGATCTATAATCTTTGCTCGTAATGCTGTGCTGTAACCTGAGACGAGAATTAAACATTCGCGCTTGGGAAGATGGTAACAAGGAAGAGTACGACCTGTTGAATCCTTGTAAAATCCAGAAAAATCACTCAGCCCAAATTTGGGCTCAGTACTTTTAGAGTGTAGCTCTTCAAGCATTTGCTTAATATCACGCATAACGTGTTTATGTTGTTTACTACACAATTCTGCAATTTCACGACTCGACATGGTTTGAATAGCTTCGTTGTTAAAAGTACTTTCTGCTGTTGTGACAAGATTATGCATGCCTGCACTCCATTTGTGATAATATTTGAAAGAAAGAAAAGGAGGCGTTTTAAAAAACGCCCTTAGAAGTTTAAATCACGTCACAAAGACGTAAACGGTGCTGTTCTTCATAAGTACCGTACATTTTATCTTCATATTCACGCTGTTCGATATCGTCTAAAAAAATCCCATATGCTGTGCTATGTAGAATAAAGTCATGAGGTATTATTCCGTAAAAGCACTGTTCTTCACGTTCTATAAGATAGGATTCTGCGATATCTTCAGAAATATCTTCACAACTGTTTTCAGAAGGATTTATGCGAAAGATTTTTATGGCATTATCCGCCTCGTCAATCATGTCTAAAACTTGGCTTTCATCAAGTGGACCCGAATGCCCAATGTGTTCATCATCACAAATAACTAATAAAATTTCATTGGAATTAATAAGAATTGGCTTATCCATAATTTCCCCTCCCTAACGCCTAATAGCGATTGTTTGTGTCAATGTAATTTAATCTACACCAGATCGGCTTTTGCTTCTTCGTGATATGTTGTTATAGAGAAGTATACCGTAAAGGATTATTATAGTCAAGTCATTTTATGCTAAAATGGTTTTTTTATAAATGAACTTTAATATTTATTACGAATCGGTTTGGGTATTGTAGCGTTCAGTGTAGAGGCATGATACTTCCTAGTATCCCGTAAAAAAATAAATCAGTTAGCTGTATTTGAAATTTATATGCAGGAAAAATTGGGGCAGTGTGCAGACAGAGCCAATCGATGGGTAGATAACGCCGTAGTTTTTTTATAAAAACTGCGGACGAACAAAAAAACCCCGCTTCAGCGGGGCACACATAGGTTGTTAGAATATCTTATAAATATTTTTTTGCTGTTTCTCTTATTCTGTCTGCAAAATCATAAATATTATCTAGCGTTTCAATACCGACTTTTTCATCAATATCAGTATCGAAAAGGGCTAGTTGCTTACGTTTTCTGTTAAAGTGCAGTCGAACCAACGGCTTTCTGTTATTATTGTCAATTAAAATGGCGCAGTACGACTTTGCATCTCTGATAACAATACGGTCGGCAGAAATAACTTCACGCGCAATTGCCTTGACAATCATGAAGCCTTCAACTTCCTCTTCGGTCGTTATTATGGCATGTTCATTACCAATAGATGTAGCAATATTATCTTGCTTGTCGGTTTCAGTTGTTGTTTGTAAAGCACTAGAAAGCCGACTTTTTACCGCATCAGATATTACTTCGCGAAACGCATTTTTAGTAACACCTGTGAGCATTTCTAAGACATTAGCAGTCAGGCGCCCTTCATAAACATCCGCACAAGCAACACGAACAAAACCTTCGGACGGATTTTCTATTTCTTTTTGGATGTTTTGTTTTATTCCAGATACATATTTGAGCTGCTCGGCTGTCACCAATATATTTTCAATATTAAATGCTGAGCGTTCAAACTTTTTAAGCTCTGTAAGTACCACAGTATTGTATTCTATTACATCAAAAGTAAGGAATGGCCTATTATCGAGCTTGTTTGCAGCATCAAGATCTGTGTAAAAATGAAAAAATCGACCATTTGTCAAAATCGCGAATTTAGCATTCGTTACACTAAAGTATCGATATAATTGACTTAAATGCTTTGAACTCAATTCGCAAGATATCGGTTTGCACTCAAAAAGAATACGTATCTCACCGTCTATACGGATAGCATAGTCAACTTTTTCACCTTTTTTACCAACGGCATCAGCAGTAAACTCGGGAATGACTTCAAGTGGATCGAAAATATCATACCCAAGTGCGCGCAGAAAGGGTAAAACGACCGCTGTTTTGACCGCTTCTTCAGTTAACATAGTATCTGAATGATTTTTGACTTTATCAGCTATTATTTTTAAGCTCTCGTCTACTGTCCCCATTCCCGCTTCTCCTTTGTTTTCAGGGTTTTCTTAAAATCCAAAGAACTTTCCCAACTACACGAATCTCCTCTCCATCAGTTGCCCCATTTATTTTGATAGGTTCTTGATGATTGGGTTCAGTACTTTCAGGCCATAGTTCAAATCCACTAATAGTTTGACGTATACGTTTAGCTGTACGCTCAATCATTTGACCATTGAATCGGCTGCGTTCAACTATCACAAGATCGTTAGGTTCCACATCAATGCCGGCTTTTATTATGTCTACGCAAATAAGTTGATCACCATCACGAGCAATTTTGTTAAGGCAGTTGCCCTCGATTTTTAAAGCAAATTGAAAGTGAGCTGGGTATTTCGAGGTGCTGGGTACATATTCTATGTCATCAAATCCAAAATCCATATCTTCGACCGACATCCACGAGCTAGCAGCAACTTTTCCTATCACCGGTATCATTCCAATAGCATTAGATATGGGATGTATTTCCTTGTTTTCTGGGAAAAGAAGATTAAATGGCTTTACACCAAGATGTGGTGCTAACTTTTCCGCCCACTCTTTGGTTAATTTTCGCTCACCTTTTTCAAGCCGTTTTATTTGAGGTTGCGTGGTACCAGCTTTTTCAGCCAATTTCACCTGTGTGAGTCCCAAATCTTTCCTCAATTTTTTAATTATATGCATGCTCTAAACCTTACACCAAGACTGCTTATTTAACAAAGTCCATAAAGGTATTTTTTTATTGACTAAAGCAGTCCTTTATGGTATTTATTTGAATCATGGAAAAATTGAAATCATATCTCATACGAAATAAACTATCTCAAGCCGAATTTGGGAAGCAAGTTGGCGTAGCACAGAGTACGATTAACAGGTATTTACGCGGCTTGCGGTTTCCTGAGCCTGAAATTGTCTTAAAGATTGAAAAGACAACCAATGGTATTGTTCGTCCCGTTGACTGGTATGTCGATTTATACCCACGCCCCTCTCTTGAAGAGGTAGGCGTGCCACTGACTACAGCTGATAACAAACACCAACAACCCAATTCACACTCTTAAAGAAGAAAGATTAAGAGATGATAGATGTTCCACAGATCACTATAAGCAAAGTCCAGTTGATTGATCTTGTTAATAAGATTGGACAGAAAGACATATATTGTAGTGTCCGCTCGCCTCATAGTACACATGAAACAAGCATAGATCCCTCATCAAAAGGTTCTCTTGTTTGTACGCTGTGTAGTATTTTTGTGCGTGATGATAGAAATTATTTTCCGTTATTGCCGTACGATGACTTTGATCAATGGTTTTCATCTGTGTTTACGCAAGCTTTTACGGATTGGTTTGATAATTATTTTTCTCAAGAGTTGTCATCTTTTTATCGCTTAAATGGGCTGATCTTGTTTATGGTCTCAGTCAAAAATAAGCTTGATATCTTAAGGGATGACCTCATCGAAAAAAGAAAAGAAGAAATCGAATTAATAGATGACGCATAAAAATGTTTGCCTAAGTGAATTAATCCAATTTTTTAAAGTCTATGAGGTTGGTTTGTGTAGTTACAGTCATTGTTGTTTCTGGTTGCAGTGGGGATGTGTGGGTAATGATTAAAGTAACTTGGTCTTTTATATTTTCTTCACGCGCTGCCACAACAATCCCTATTGTTGTGTACTTATCTTCTGAGGGATCTATAGGAATATTAACATCGACTTCTTGTCCCGTTCGAAAATTCTTTGCTTTATCACAGTATCCGGATGATATTGTGTGTGACTTTGGTTTGGCATTAGAATTAACATATGGTGATTGCATTTGCCGCCATTTTTCTCCACGTTTGTATCTGATGCCATATCCAAGAATAAAGCGAGAACCATCTTTTAGCTTTATATTTAAAACGTGGATGACAGTTTGTGCATTGTTTTTTATCTTTAAACAAAGAAGCGTCCACTTGCCCATTGTTGGCAAATGGGGTCCAGTTATATATATGGAAGGTGGTGTTCCTAAATCCTCTACTCTTTTGTTATCTAACAAAATTTTAATATGTTCTTCTGACCATTTGGCAAGATCTTTTGTCGACATCGCTTGCTCTTTAAGGGCTATCGTCTGTTTTTGGCTTTCTGCAAATTGCTTGCCTATCCATTCCCTATCTTCTTCTCGTTTTTTTGCAGTTGTTTCTAAATCATCTTTGCGGATTTTGGCTGCTTCTTTACGGTCTTTATTTCTTAAAATAAGCGCTACTAAAAGTGATCCGGCAAATGATACACAACCAGTAAGAAATATCTTTATCCATTCTTGCATCTTTCCCCTCCCCACTTTTTTCGAATCGTTGAGAGGTTACTTTTTCACAAACATTTTTTCAAGACAGCCAATCACAACGCGCTCTGTCATAGCGCACGTATAAATACACAACAGCCTTAAGGGGGGAATATGATCACTAACGCACCAACCATTCTTTGCCTTGATCTAGGTACCACAACAGGCTGGGCAATACGTGGTGTGGATGGTCACATCTTTAGTGGCACGGTCAATTTTCAACCACGCCGTTTTGAAGGCGGTGGTATGCGTTATCTGCGCTTTAAACAATGGCTTACAGAAATGAAGGCAACAGCCGGTGGTATTGATGCTGTGTATTTTGAAGAGGTGCGCCGGCATGTTGGTACTGATGCGGCGCATGTTTACGGTGGTTTCCTAGGTCATTTAACAGCTTGGTGTGAACATCATGAAATACCTTATGAAGGCATCCCTGTTGGCACAATTAAGAAGGTAACGACAGGAAAAGGAAATGCCTCAAAAGAAGAAATGATTAAGGCGATGTGTGCAAAGGGACACAAACCTAAGGATGATAATGAAGCAGATGCTTTAGCAATTTTATATTTAATGAAAAAAGGGGATGCGCATGTCTAATGGTATGCCGTGGGTAAGATTTTATTTGTATGACTGGATCAGTGGTACAAATGGAATGACATCTGAACAACGAGGGGTTTATATAACCCTTCTCGTTTGCATGTATGAAAAAAAAGAACCACTTAAAACAGATTTTGAAACACTTGCACGCGTTTGTCATTGTTCGCAGAAAAAGTTTGTAGCTATTGTCGAATATCTCGTGAGGAATAATAAACTTGTTGAGACAGATAATGGTTTGTGGAACACGCGTGTTGAAGAAGAGCTGAAAGATTTTGCTGATAAAAAAGAGCACATATCGCAAATCCGTAGTGAGGCTGGCAAAAAAGGTGCACAAGCAAAAAACAATATAAAACAACATGTTAATAATTTTGCTGAAGCAAATAACAAGCAAAACACTTTTTTTGCTGAAGCAAATGCTAAGCAAAATCAAGCTATAAAGAACCAGAATAAGAATATATATAAAAAAACTAACACTATCGTGTTAGCAAAAAAAGAAAACGATTTTGATTTTGAAAATACAGAAATTGTTGATCAGGCTTATGAACCATCAGAAGATCATGATTGCGAAAAGCGAGCAGATGCAATCGAAACGGTGGCAGAGGATCAATCTCCCATTCACGAGCAAGAAAACATTCCCAAAAAAGCAAAACGGTCTAAAGCCAATCGAGGCTGTCGATTACCGGACGATTTTGAACCGGATTACGATTTCGCAATTGCAGAGGGCTTGCCTCCAGAGCGTGTGAAAGTCGAAATCGCAAAGTTTCGAGATTATTGGAAAGCCAAGACAGGTAAGGATGCGACCAAAACGGATTGGCAAGCAACGTGGCGCAATTGGGTACGAAGGGCTATTGATGATTTAACGAAAGGAAGAAACTATGGAAAACCCAATATTGCACAAACAGAACAACAGCGTGGCAAATCTTATCGAGTTGCACAATACATGTCCGATATCAAAAATTCAGACAGTGCGTACAAGTTTTTATTCGGTGATGACGAAAGAACCACCATTCCTTTGGTTACCGGGACAAAAACCCTCGATTGCAGAAGCGGAGCGAATTACCTCATTAGCCAATGATGCGTTGAAAAAACTTGAAAACAAAGCAACTGAAGAGGAAATCCAAACAACGTATCTTGTGTTATCAAATGGTCTCAAAAGCCCATCAGAATATGATGAAAAATCAACAGCGCTTGCGTATTTTTATACGCTGGACGGTATAAGCAGCTGGGCATTGCAAACAGCAACAAAGAACGCTTTGAGAGGCAAAGCAGAAGGTTTAAACGCAACTTTTATGCCATCAACAGCCGATTTTTATCGTTACTGTGAAAAGCTTGAAAACGGTATACGCATGAGTGTCGATCAAATACTTAGGTACCTTCAAAGACCTGAGAGACAGGACAAGGAAAAAGAGACACCTATAGCACCAGAGCGCTTAGAAAAGCTTCAAAAAGAGCTGAGTGAAGTTTTAAAGGGTCTTGAAGACGAGATAGCAAAATAGTGAAAAATGCTGATCATTTTGTGATTAGATATGTGTTTAAATCGATAAAAAGGCACATTACAAAGCGATTTAGAGATTTTTTGATGTTGATCACATAAAAATCTAAAAACACTTTGTACAGTCAATTTTGAGGCAAATAGACCAAGTGGTAAAATTATGGAATAAAAGCATGAGAATTTTTAAAGATCTCTTTTTAACAAAGCGTAAACAACCGCAAAAAAAGTTTGTTGCAACAGCAAGAGGGCATGCACCATGGGGATTAGGGGTTACAGAGTATTTTTATAACCTTTATGAATATGAAGATGGCGCAAGAGAATATGAGGAATTTGATGGTGGGCAATATCATGAAATACCAAAAAATGCAGATTACAGTACCAAAGCGCAAGTGAAAGCGTGGGTTTATGGCGGTAGAGTGCCTAAAAGCGTCTTGAATTACGAGCCCCTCATAGATGAAATCAACAAGGAAATTAAAGCCCTTGTAACCCAAAAGGACACAATGAAATGCTAGATGATTTAAGGAACAGCTTGACAATGTTTTCAAAATTGTTAGATTTGTACATAGGTGCCTCAAAAACACCTTAAATCGATAGCGGATGGATTGCCGAAACAATCTTTCTTCCGCACATTAAAGGCTTTGACTCGTTGTATGTTACACGCATATAATGATCTTGTCGGGTGTGGCTATGTCATAAAATACCCTCGCGGGAAAAACATAGCGACGGACTATCGACCGTGTTTTTGAGCACCCGGCATTCTTTTTAGAGTGTCAATCAAAAACCTTTAATCGATAGGAGTTATCATGAACAACATCATAACAATATCAGAACAGACCATTGGTCAGGAAATTGTCCATACTGTGAATGCGCGTGAATTACATAAGTTTTTAGAAGTAGGAAAAGATTTTTCTACGTGGCTAAAAAAGCGCATTAAGGAATATAATTTTCTAAAAAATCAAGACTATATAGTTTTCCCCCAAATGGGTGAAAACCTACAAGGAGGCAGACCTTCTAAGGATTATGCACTTGCCTTGGACATGGCTAAAGAACTTTCTATGGTCGAACGCAACGAGAAAGGTAGGCAAGCACGTCGTTATTTTATTGAGTGCGAAAAGAAACTAAAAAGCCAATCTGTTGATTATGATGGTGATATACGCTTTGCTTTACCAAGCTATTGGGAGGGTATGAACGCTAGTGAAAAAGTTTTGTATCTTTTAGCTCCAATTCATATGCGTCTTATAGATGCTTTTAGAGTAGATGAAGAAAACAGGCAATACAAAGCCTTAATCAAAGAAGCAAAACAGGTGTTAGAAAGATCTGTCGTGAAAGCTGCTTAAATTTCAAATATGATCTCATCTTCTCCACTTTCAGAGTGGGGAGGATGATCTTAAGCTGCATCTTTGATTATAATCACAACCTGCTTACCTAGCACAGCTAGTGCTTGCTCTAATGTTTGAAGTTTAGTTGGATAGTTTAGATCAAGAATGCGACGCGCTTCTGTTTCTTTCTTGCCAAGACGATTAGCTAATTCTGTTTTTGTGATATTAGCATTATTAAAGGCTTCTACTACTGCTAGTTTGAGAGCATTCCATGCGTCTACCGTTACTGCTACAAGACCTTTATACTGCTGTGGTGTAGGTAAAGGTAAACCACGCATAGGATAGCTACGTAACGCTAGTCCCAATGCCTCAACAGCATTTTCTAATGCCTTGGCTCGATTTTCTCCAGCTGTTATTGCTTCAGGTACATCGGGAAAAGTTACGACAAAACCACCATCTGGATCAGATTCCAGCTTTGCCTGATAGGTATATTCCATATTTAAGTCTCCTTATCATTACTGAGATGGATTTGAAACGAAAAGTAATCAAACCGTTTGAATTGAAGTTTCATACCCCCAACTGTTTTTTTATTATTTTCACATAAAGTGGCGTCAATTTACCAGATTTTACAACGGTTGTTTTGTCTCCAAAAGTTACCAAATAATGCGATCCTTTTCCTGCATCAGGAGCTTCACTGTAATGAATGCCTCTTTTTCTAGCTTCTTTACGTAATTCTCTAAGCAGTGCTTCTCGTTTCATTTCCCCTCCTCCTCAACTCATAAAATGACTATCGCACAAAAAAGTTCGATTGTCAATAATAAATCAAGAAAAAACCTTGCCTTTTTATGGCATAGATATTTGGTGAATTTATCAAATAAAATTATAATGTAATACATTAAATATGTGTTATTAATTTACTGAATTATTTGATAAAACATGCAAATAATGTTAAAATTTTGTACGTATAAAAGGTGCAAATTTAAGGTAAAAAAACATGCTGAACAAAGTGATGCTAATCGGGCATTTGGGTGCTAATCCCGAAAGCAAAACAATGAATAATGGGACTGAGGTGGTCAATTTTCGTATGGCTACTTCTGAAAGCTATACTGATAAGGCAACCAATCAAAGAGTCGACAAAACGGAATGGCATTCTGTTTTGGTTTTTAATCCACATCTGGCAAAAATTGCTCTTCAGTATCTCAATAAAGGTTCAAAGGTCTATGTAGAAGGCAAATTACAAACTCGCAAATGGAAAGATAGAAATGGTGGCGAACATCTTGCAACAGAGATTGTCTTGCCACAATTCAAAGGTGAATTGTATTTACTTGATGCAAAGAAAGACCAATCTTCTTCACCTGTCACTTCCCAAAGTTATGCCGCCGCTTCAGGAGCTGCTGATTACGGCAAATCTGTCAATGATGCTATTCCATTCTGATTGAAAAATATGACAAAGAAAAAGAAACGAGCAAAACGTGGACGTCCACGAATTAAGGGATGTGTAAGAGAACCAAATGGACGCATCTCAAGAGCAAAAACACCGCGTAAACCTGTTGATCAATTGGCTATAGAAATGCGTGCTAAACGCTTTGGTTTGTCCATAGAAGATGCCAAAAATCCACTTGCTGGTACCTATATCGGGCGGCTTTATTTGCAAGGTCAACTTACTCAAGATCAATATGAGGCTGCACAAAAGTACCTTGAAGTGAAAAACAATTACCTCTGTGCAAAAGCGTTACCTAATGCTGTTTATAATGAAATGCCTACAACTTCTGATGATGGTGCAAGAGAGAAATGGGTAAAACTTACTACAGAGCGGTTTTTAAATATGCAAGAGGCAATAAAAGAAGCACAATATCTATATCGCCAACACAATTTTTATGCTGCGTTACAATGCCTTGTTATAGAAGATCAAATGCTACCGCATCTTGTTAATTCACTCTGTATTGTACTTGATGCGCTTCACAAACATTTTACGCAAAACCGGTAGTCGTCAAGCGGCATCTTGAATATGAATGGTAACTTCTTTCTAAAAACACCAGATTTTGATTAAAAAAATAAAAAAACACTAGATGATGATTTTTTCTGTTGACATCGTGTAAAAAATCCTATTTAATGACAATACTGCACTAGTCGTATTGCGTCTAAAATTCAAAAATGTTCCCTAAAAATTTAGTAAAATATGTACCTGAAATAGGGCTAGAGAGCCCTGTTTTCTTGGTAATTCCGGCTTGTCCATTTTTCACAGTGTAAATATCAATATTTGACGCATGATGTCATTAAATCATTCCTCAAAAGGAGCAATAATGAAAGCTGTCATCACTAAACCAATCTGTGTCGTTGGCGACAATAAAAGCACCGTTCGTTTTGAACCTTCTACACAAAATACCCCTTTTGTTGAAGTTTCAAATCAACTCTATGCTCGTCTCAAGCGTGCCAATGCTGCAAAACCTTTTGTTGAAAGCAAAACAAATGCAAAACCTGATAAGACAAGTGAAAAGGTTGAAAAAGAAGAAAATGAAAAGGTCCAAACATCAACTGAAGCAGTGGTAGAGGAAAACACACCCAAACAAACCAAAACATCTAAAGTTTCTAAGCCAGCAACATCTACTCCAAAAAAGGCTTAGAAGTTGAAATTAATTATCCACCAAAAATGGTATCTTCAACAAATGAAAGATACCTTTACAAGTCTTCAAGCACCACGCCTGAATTGGGCTTTGTGTAATGCTGTAAATACTGCAGCAAAACAAGTGGAGCGCTTTGCCGAAAAGAAAGTTTCTGAACTTACATCAGCAAAATCAAAGCGTATCAAGAAAGGTGTTTATATTAAAGGAAAAGCTACAGCACAGCTTCTCGAGACAGATATCATTGGCTCTGGAACACCGATACCTCTTAAATTTTTTAAAGCAAGAGAAACAAAACATGGTGTGACCTACACAATGTTTGGCAAGAAAGAAATCTTACCCCATGCTTTTATTCGAGGTGGGAGTTTTCCAAAGCGTGTTGAATTAAAAATGGGCAACAATGTTTTTCAAAGAGCCGATGGTGATCAATTCCCTATTGCAAAACAAGAAGGACCATCAATTGCTAGAGTAATGTCCAAGCCAGAAATTGCAAATACTATTACACAATATGCCAATGAGAGATTAATCAAAAATATCCAGAGACAACTTGATCGTCAAAAATATGCCGCTAACAAGAAAAAGAAATAATGTTTTTAAGCTATGTAAACACACTACTCACTTTAATTGTAATTTTTAAAGAAAATTATCACTTACACTTTGGCTTTTTCCATAAAAAATGCAATAAAATCAATGCAAAAGGTACTTTCCAGCGGGTTGGGAGTGTTGCGGGGCAGGACAGCGCGAACTATCGCTAGCGTTAGAATTTTTTAAATTGACTGTACATTGTACACATAACCCATTGATAAATAACGATTTCAATATGTACACTGTACAATATATGATTATTTAAAGACAAAAATTATCGAAAGAGACTTGACATTATTTCTGTAATATATATTTTCGAATCAGGTGCCTAAGAAACACCTTAAATGCATAGCGGATTGGTTGCCGAAACAGTCTCTTCTCCGCCAATTAAAAGCTTTGACTCATTATATGTTACACGCATATAATGACCTCGTCGGGTGTGGTTATGCTATACAATACCCTTGCGGGGAAAGCATAACGACGGACTATGCACCGTGTTTCTTAACACCCGGCGCTCTTTGAGAGCGTCATTAAGAAACATCTAACTGCATAGGAGTTCACATGAACACTCTTATAGAAATTAAAGAACAAATCATTGATCAGGAAACTGTTCAAACGGTCAACGCACGTGAGTTACATAGTTTTTTAGAAATAAAGTCTGAGTTTAGAAATTGGATAAAAAACCGTATTAAAGAATGTAAATTTCGTGAAAATCAAGACTTTGTAACTACGGTAAATTTTTACCGGGGTGGGAAAGTGAAAGAATATTACATCACGTTAGATATGGCTAAACACCTTGCCATGATCGAGCGTAATGACAAGGGTCATCAAGCAAGAGAGTATTTTATTGAGTGCGAAAAACTTGCAAAGCAGGTAACAACACCACAGATTGATTACTCGAGCCCTGAAGCTGTATTAGGTGTCTTGAATCACTTGAAAAATCAAATCGAGCAGAAAGATCATGTGATTGCAGAGTTAGAACCCAAGGCAAAGGCACTTGATGGTTTAAAACGTTCTGATGGTTTGTTTGGTTTGATTGAATCTGCAAAAATGTTAGAAATACGACCAAAAGATCTAACCGATTATTTGCGTAAACATGATTGGGTCTATCGACGGGCTCCGGGTGCTCCTTTGTTACCCTATCAGGATAAGATCAAGAAAGGCTTGATGGATTGCCCTGCTATTACTATTCAAAGACCGGATGGTACAGAAAAGGTCCTGCCTTCAACAAAAATCACATCCAGAGGATTAGCTTGCTTGAGAGAACAAATCCATGGAGGTGTGCAATGAAAGTAGATACCAATTTTTTATGTGATTTGTGGATGACGTTGTCTCAATTTTCTAACCATCCAGACCTTGGATATGAAGACCGTAAGACATTGGTTGCGGTCATGAACGTAGTGGAAAACGTTTTGATCTTGAAACTTCAAGATGAAGTGCCCAATATTACAAAGATTTTAGCAGTTCTCACAGACTTTGGAGCTTCAGAATTTCCTACAGTTATGTACTCTTTGTTGAAAGCTTACGAATCAAATTTAGAAAACCCTATTAAAAAGGTTGCTTAAGTGAAAACATATCCCTTCCCACTTCAAAAGTGGGGAGGTGATTAAACCCTACATTCAAATTTATTGATTTTAGCAAATTCATCTGCTTTTTCAGTTTGTAATATACTAACGTCGTAAGCAGCTTGCATGTTAAGCCAAAATTCAGCAGTGGTATCAAAAAAATAAGCTAATCTTAGTGCTGTATCGGGAGTGACTGGACTGTTTTCAGCAACAATCCGTTCTATCCTCGTGCGTGGAACATTCAATGCTTTTGCAAGAGCATAAGCAGAAAGAGCATATTCTTTTAAATATTCTTCTCGTAAAATTTCTCCGGGGTGTATTGCTATATAATTTTTCATCTCGACCTCCTGCAAATCAATGATAATCTACAATTTCAACTTCATAGGCGCCATTAGAACGCCATTCAAAACAAATACGAAACTGATCATTAATACGAATAGAATATTGACCTTTACGCTCTCCTTTCAATGCCTCTAGACGATTTCCCGGAGGACTGCGCAAATCCTTGAGATCAACTGCCTTATCAAGCATAAATAATTTTCTTTGGGCTATACGCACTAGAGTTGGAGGAAAGCCTCTGGGCGGATTCCCTTCTAAAAGATCTTTACACCGCTTATCCGCAAAAGATTCAATCACAAAATCACCTTCATTCGTTCTTTTATGTATCATACCATGATACCAATCTAAAGAAAAGAATAAATGTTTAATAACGGAAATAAAAATGAACAAGAAGCATCGTGAAGGTCTCTCGGTTCGCGCTTTTGCCAAGAAGATGGGTGTGTCGCATAATGCGGTGGTTTCTCGGATTAAAACAGGCAAATTTGATGCTGCTCTTTTTGAAGATGGTTCAATTGATGAAACCCTTGCAACAGCGATATGGAATGAGAATCCTACAAAGCGCACTGCTTCACTTTTAGCACCTGATGGACAACGGCGGACAAAGATCAAAAAAGCTTCAACAGATGGAGCCAACGAATACAAGATCAAACTGGAGAGAATGCAAGTTGCACTTGAAAGAGAGAAGATTGCTCTGGAAAAGTTACGCGAAACAACTGTTGACCGTGAAGAAATGAAAAAAGCAGCGCGTGAATTTGGAAGAGCACACCGTGATGCCATGTTAAAATTTCCTCACCGTTTCGGTGCAAGCATTGCAGCACAAGTGGGATGTGATGCGGCGAGCCTTATTGGTGCCATTGATTATTACATGAGAACAGCTTTGCTTGAGGCAGTTAACATTCCAGTGCCTTTTCATGATCCTCATTCTCCGGAGTTAGAAATCTTGCAAGAAACGAATAATGGATGAAAATGCAATCAAAGAATTTTTCGCCTATGCCAATGACGCACGACAACCAGATCCACCGTACACGGTTTCGCAATGGGCGGATAAGAATAGATACCTTAGCACCGTAGCAAGTGCAGAGCCTGGATTGTGGAGAACAAAGCGTACCCCTTATTTGCGCGAAATCATGGATAACCTTTCCTCTTACATGCCAATTGAAACAACAATTGTCATGAAAGGAGCGCAAATTGGAATGTCTGAAGCAGGATTGAACTTCTGCGGTTATGCTATTCATTATAGTCCGGGACCCGCTCTTTATGTGATGCCTACTGTCGAGACCGCGAAGAAACTGTCAAAAACGCGTCTTGATCCAATGATTATGGCAAGCCCTGTTTTAAGTGAACGCATTGCCCCTGCCCGTGCACGCGACAGCGGAAATACAATGTTTTCGAAAGAATTTGATGGGGGAGCATTGATGCTTACCGGAGCAAACAGTGCTGCTGGTTTGCGTTCCATGCCTATTCGTTATCTGATTTTGGATGAAGTTGATGCCTATCCTCTCAGTGTGGATAACGAAGGTGATCCCGTGATGATTGCCGAAAAGCGTACCTCAACCTTTGTGCAGAGAAAGATTTTTAAATTGTCCACGCCAACACACCGTGACACAAGCCGTATTGCCAAAGATTTCGTGCTTGGTGATCAAAGATATTACAACGTCCCTTGTGATAAGTGTGGGGTTCTACAGCCCATTGTTTGGTCGCAAATCAAGTGGCCGAAAGGTGCCCCCGAAAAAGCTGTTTTTGTTTGTGCCCATTGTGGTCATGAACATGCCGAGCACAGAAAAACTGATCTCATGAGTGAGGAAAGAGGTGCGTGCTGGGTTCCTACAAGTGAATCAACGAGACCGAATTTACGCTCTTATCATATTTCGGCACTCTATTCACCTTGGCTAACGTGGGGAGAATGCGCAAGAGAGTTTTTAGAAGCGAAAGATGATCCAGCGCTTTTGCAACCTTTTGTTAACACAGTGCTTGGAGAGCCATGGGAGGACAGAACAGGTGAAGTTGTTGATCCTGATAGCCTCTATGCAAAACGCGAAGATTATCCCATTGCACCGCCGCAAGCCGTGTTATTGACCGCCGGCATCGATGTGCAAAACGACCGCTTAGAGCTTGAAGTGGTTGGATGGGGGCGTGGTGAAGAAAGCTGGCACATTGATTATCAAGTCATTCCCGGTGATCCATCTTCTTTTGAAGTATGGGACCAACTGGATGAATATCTGACAAGACGCTGGTCACACCCTGGTTACAAAGATGGCATCAGAATAACAGCGGCTTGTATTGATACCGGTGGTGGACATACACAAGCCGTTTACAATTATGTACGCCCCCGTGAAGGACGACGCATCTGGGGAATTAAAGGACAGGCGGGATGGCGTGCGGTATGGCCACGCCGTCCAAGCAGAAACAATAAAGGACAGATTAATCTCTATATTGTTGGTGTTGATGCAGCAAAAGATATTATCACGGCACGATTAAAAAAATCCGGTCCTGAAGCATCGGGGGCTGGTGCAACACACTTTCATAAAAGCCTTGATCGGGAATATTTTGACCAGCTCACGGCTGAAAGAAAAGTCATCAAATATTTTAAAGGCTTCAAGCGCATAGAATGGCAAAAAAGTGAGAAAGCAAGAAACGAGGCTTTGGATTGTAGGGTCTATGCTTATGCCGCTTTACAGGGGCTAATTTCGGCAGGAATAAATCTTAATCGAGAAGTTGATATCTTAGAAGAGCGTTTGGAAAAACTTAAAGTTGACGCTTCTTTAGAGCAGCCAACATCAGGGATTTCTTCATCCACTTCTCCCAAAAGAACACAGGCAGCACAGCCTCAAAAGAAAAAAATCAGAATGGTGATCAGCCCTTATATGCAAGGGGATTGGAGGTAATTTGTGGATGAAGAATTGAAGCAAATAAACAGCAAAACTGACAGACTGGAAAGTTTAAAAAGGCGGCGCGAACAAATTGAAGAGGCTCTCTATTCGGGAGCACAATCAGTGCGTCATGGCGATAAGCAAGTAAGCAACCGTTCTGTTGAAGAATTGCGCAGAGCACTTGAGATGCTGAATACACAAATAGCCAACCTTGAAGGACGCAAGCGTTCACGTGTTTTCTATTTTAATATATCACGAGGCTATTAATGGCTGGCTTTATCAATAAACTCACGGACTTTTTTAAAATTTATCGTCAACACAATCCGCCTTTTGAGGCTGCAAGCAAAAGCCGTCGCATGGGTGGGTTTGACCCCGCAAAAAAACACATCAATAAAGCAATTGAAGAATGCGGTGATACCATTACTGCTCGTTCAAGATGGCTTTATGACAATGAATCTCTTTATGGCTCGGCAACAGAAGAATGGGTTTCCGCAGCTGTGAGTGATGGGATTAAACCTTATCCTCGCATTGAAGGGTTTCAAGAAGAAAAGAAAAAGCTTTTAGACTTATGGTGGCAATGGGTTGATGAGGCGGATTATGATGAGGATGCGAGCTTTTATGGTCTGCAAGCAACAATTGCACGAGAAGTCTTTTTAACCGGCGAATGTTTTGTAAGACTGCATTATGTTGACCTTTATGGACGCTCTGGGGTGCCTCTTCAATTACAAATCTATCCAACCGAAATGCTGGACCTCACTTACAATGGACCTGCGGAAATTAAAGGCAATTACATTCGTATGGGTATTGAATTTGATGCCAGTGGCAAGCGTGTTGCTTATCATTTCTGGGAATACCACCCCTATGATGATTGCCCTGCAAACAGTGCATTTAAGAGCCAAGAGCGCGTGCGTATCCCCGCAAGAATGGTCCTTCATATCAAAGAGCGCCGTATTGCCGGACAATTGCGCGGTTCTCCTAAAATAACACGCAGTATGACAAAGATCTTTCAACTGGAATCCTATGATGATGCAGAGCTTGATCGAAAAAGAACAGCAGCTCTTTTCGCGGCATTTATCTCAAGAAATCCCCCAAACGACGCCAAATTACTTGATAATCGTAACGAAAAAGACGTTGAAGAAGAATCCGAATTACCTGTCATTGAACCAGGTGGATCATTTTATTTAGGAGAGAATAGAGAGATAAAATTTTCAAATCCTGTTGAAGTTGGTGGTTCTTATGAAGCCTTTCAATTTCGCAATATTTTAAAAATTTGCTCGGCTCTCAATATGCCCTATGCCGTTGTCACTGGAGACGTTACGCGGGGTAATTTTTCCAATGTGCGCACCTCCATTATTCAGTTTAGACGTCACGTCAAACAATGGCGCGAACATATCATTGCCTTTCAATTCAACCGTATTGTCTGGGAGCGCTTTGTGGAAATGGCTGTCCTTGCTGGATGCGTAAAATTACCGGGATGGGAAGAAAATCCCTTGCCATGGCTTCAATGTGAAAGCTTTGCGCCCCCGCTTGAAATGATTGATCCAAACAAAGATATCTCGGCAGAAAAAGAAGAAATTCGCGCCGGTTTAAAAACACGACGAATGGCACTTGCCGAACGGGGTTTTGATATCGACAGCATTCATGCCGAACTTGAAGAAGAGCACACCGATGCTCGCGCCCGTGGTTTATCTTTTGATACCGATATGGCGGCACCCTCTGGTGAAAATCAAACGACGAATTTCACAGATTCAGATCCTTCTGAGACTTATGAAAGCAACCAAGGCAGTGAGGCGCACAAAAATGACCAATAATCTTGACATGCCGTTTTTAGTATCACGGCTTTTTGGTGTTCCACATATGCTTGCCTCGACAAAGCTTGATGTCATTCTTAATGCTCTTGCACCGCGTCTTTTTGCTGGAGAAAAGTTTACCCCTCAGGCTTTTTCGCAAGGGGATAGCGCATCTTTCAAACCACCTGAGAGTTACGTGGTGCGCAATAATGTTGCCATCCTACCTGTTCATGGCACACTGGTGCGCCGCGGTGCATGGCTTGGTGCCCTTTCAGGGTTAACCTCTTATGAAGGCTTAAGCGCCTCCTTTCGTGAAGCCATTAAACAACCTGATGTCCGAGCTGTTTTGCTCGATATTGACAGTGGTGGTGGAGAAGCCGGCGGGGTGTTTGATTTGGTTGAAGAATTCCAAGCACTCTCACAACACCATCAGAAACCAATTTGGGCGCATGCCAATGAATTTGCCTGTTCTGCTGCTTATGCCATTGCCTGTTCTGCTTCGCAAATATGGGTTGCTCGCACAGGCGTTGTCGGCTCACTTGGGGTGGTTTGTGCACATCTTGACCAATCAAGCGCCGATGAAAAACAAGGGCTTAAATGGACCTTTGTCTTTGAAGGTGATCACAAGGTTCATGGTAATCCTCACGAACCATTGGCTGATACCGCGCTTAAAAAATGCAAGCAGATTGCGCCCTGCTCTACGAAATGTTTGTCGATTGGGTAGCACAAAATAGACCCCTGAATACTGATGCTATTCGTGACACAAAGGCAGAAACTTTTATAGGCACCCAAGCTATCGCGCTTGGATTAGCAGATGCGCAAGGCACTCTTGCGCAAGCTTTGGAATCCTTAACGGATTTCATCTCACCAAACCCAACAGTAACAGCAAAAGAAGGACAAAACACATGGCACGCACACAATATCGCGCCCAACAAGAAGATGATGAAAGGATTGTCGACATCCTCGATGAAGAAGAGGATGAAAATGATCACGACATCGATAAAAACGCCGAAATCTTTGACGACAACGAAGACGAAGAGGAGGATGAAGACAATGAGGACAAGCGCGAAAACATAAAAGCCATCCTTGAACAAGAAAGAAAGCGCGCTCAAGCCCTGACAACCCTTGAAAGGCAAGCAAAGCGCCTCAGCGTTTCTTTCGATGCCGCAAAGGCTATTCAAAACGGTATGAGTATCGAGAAAGCACGCCAGTGCGTCTTGACAGAGGCTAGCTCTCAAAGCGCCTCTTTAAAACTATCGCCTTATGTTCCTCATGCTGATGGAGAGAGCAAGGCAAAAATTCATACAAAATGGCAATCAATTTGGAAGGTAATAAAATGAGTCATATTATTTATGAAGATGTTCGCAATGGCGCTTATCTTGGGCGCTACGACCCTGACATGTCAAATGAACAAGTGGTATTTGCATCAGGAGCCTTCATTGAGGCGGGGACTGTCATGGGAAAGATAACAAAAACGGAAAAATATGTCCCTCTTAATCCGGCAGCAGCAGATGGCAGTGCGGTGCTCGCAGGGATTTCTTATGCTACTGTTGATGCAACAGGTGAAGAACAACATGCCGTCATTACAGCGCGTTTGAGTACTGTAAAAGCTTCGGAACTGATCTGGCCCGATGCAATACTCGAGCAAGAAAAAATGGCAGCTATTCAGTCTTTAGAAGACAACAATAAAATTCTGTTGCGATAGGAGAATGCGCACATGGATATGAATTTTTTTAAACATGATGCTTTCTCAACGATAACAATGATGAAAGCGATTGAAAACTATGAGTTTCAACCGGGTCTTGTAAGCTCTCTCAATCTTTTTGAAGACGTTGAAACCAGCACCACAGTGGTTGGTATTGAACGGCGTGACAATACATTTTCGCTTATTCAAACCAGTGAACGCGGAGCCCCTTTAGCAGAAGGTGACAGAGACAGTCGTAATCTTCGGTTTTTTAAAACAACCCGTATTGCCAAAAGTGATACTGTGAAATCAGAAGAAATCCAAGACCGGCGTGAATTTGGCACAGAAGATCAGTTAGAGACGGCAATGAAATATATTGCCAGAAAACAAAAGAAACTGATTTCTGAAATCGAATTGACATGGGAAAATATGCAGCTTGGTGCTGTTCAAGGTGTTGTCCTTGATGCTGATGGTTCGGTGATTGTCGATTGGTACAAGGAATGGGAAATTACACCACCAAAGCCAATTGACTTTAAACTGGAGAGTGAAACAACCAATGTTGCTGATAATGTTGATCAGGTCATTATGAGAATGATTGAAGCTTCAAAAGGAGCGTTCTCTGACCGTTCACGGATTATTGGACTTTGTGGGAATGAATTCTTTTCCAAACTAAAAAACCATAAAACCATTCGTGAAACCTATTTAAACACAACCTTAGCGCAAACACTCAATAGCGCAGGAGGTGTTGCAACACCAAGTGCTCTTGGTACGGGGAGCTTTGGCAGTTTTGACTTTGCCGGTGTGACCTTTATCAATTATCGCAGTATTCATAACTCTAATGTGAGTGCAAAGGCTGGGACAAAGCGTGCGATAGGAATTAAGCCTGATGAATGTCAATTCTTTCCTGTTAATGCGCCTGGTGTATTCCAGAAAACCTTTGCACCTGGTGAAAGCTTAGATTTTGCCAATACGGTTGGAAAACCTCTCTACACGATGCTAATCGTCGATCACGACCGTAATGCATGGGTAAAGCCTGAAGTCTACAGCTATCCGCTTTACATTTGCACACGTCCTGAAATGCTGTTCAAAGCCGTCATTGGAGGGAAATAACATGCTATGGCACGGGCTGCTTAACAAAATGGTAAAAGAGGTACGCAACACCTTTGGGCAGCCCGTCATCTATACGCGAAAAGATAACCAGCAATCTTTTCGGATTACAGCAATTTACGGCATCAAACATTCGGAATCGGATGCTGGTGGCAGAATACCAACAACAATCCCAAGAAAAGAACTTGATCTTTTTATCAATGATATTGGCGGATTGCCACCAAAAGCTGAAGATAGTGTCGTAGTGCTCGCCCCTGAAAATATTGAAGAGACAACCCAAGAGCGCTTCGTTGTCACAGATGTCCAAGCCTCAGAATCCGGTATGTATAAGCTTATTTTAAGGGAGGTTCATGGTAGCTAAGCAAACATAAAAAAAAAATAAATATGTGTTTTTTTAAGTATTTAAACAAAAATATGAGTGTTTTTTATAGAAATTTGTATTAGTATGCATCCATTAGGAAAAGATTTCGTTATGTCCTGGAGTGAGGTTTATGGTACAAAAGTTTTCGATTTCAGGGACACTGAACAATAAAATGGACCATTGTCATTTGCATAGCGATGTTTCTGTTGTTAGGACTTTAAAGGTTAGCGAGATGAAATCATGCGAAACAAATAATTATCCTGAAGGATATATTGAATATGTTTATGAAAATGTGACAGCAGCATTTAATGATAAAAAGCCTCGTCTATCTTATGAGGAGTTTAAAAAAAATTAGAAAAAATCAGCAATAATGGGTAATAAATATCGTATCGTCATTGCTGAGGATGCTGTGCGAGATTTAGAAAAAATCATTGAGTACATTAATATCCATAACTCTATTGCAGCTAAGCGATTAAAAGTAGAAATAATTGAAAAATTTGATGGCTTGTTAGAATATCCATTTCGCTATCGTGAAGGAATTGTCGATAATACTCGTGAAATGCTAACTGCTAAGAATTATGTTACGATTTATTCAGTTGAAAATGAAATTATAACCATTCTGCGTGTGCTTCACAGTGCTCAAAGATGGCCTTTTAAGGTTTAATTTAAAAAAACTTTTCTACTTTTAAACAACAACTATCGTAATTGTATCAAGTATATCGAGCATTATTCTCCCCTCCGCTATAAATTAAGGCTAATAAATTCAAAGTAAGTCGACAGATAAAGTAAATATGTGTCTATCATTTTTAGAAAATCTTATATTACTTCTTGACAATGTTATTGGAATATGAATAATCGAATCAGGTGCTTGAAAAACACTTTAAATACCAAGCGGATGGATTGCCGAAATAATCTCTTCTCCGCATATTAAAGACTTTGACTCATTATATGCTGCATGCGTATAATGCATTGTCGGGTGTAGTTGCGCTATACAATACCCTTAGGGGAAAAGCACAACGACGGACTTGGTACCGTGTTTTTCAGCACCCGGCACTTTTAAAAAGTGTCAATGAAAAACATCTTTTTACCAAGGAGTTCATATGAATACTCTTATAACAATATCAGAAAAAATTATTGACCATGAAACCGTCAAAACTGTTAACGCACGTGAGCTGCATGCATTTTTAGAAGTAAAACGAGATTTTTCTAATTGGATTAAAGATCGCATAAACAAATACGATTTAAAAGAGGGAAGAGATTATATTTTAACGCTCGCCAAAATTGGCGAACGTCAAAATGTGGTATTGAAAGAATATTACCTCATACTAAATGTAGCCAAAGAACTTTCTATGCTTGAGAACAATAAGAAAGGTAGAGAAGCTCGTTTGTACTTCATTGAATGTGAAAAACTTGCAAAGCAAGTAGCCACACCACAAATAGATTACTCGAGTCCTCAAGCCTTACTTGGTGTCTTAAATCATCTACAAAACCAAATCGAGCAGAAAGATCACGTGATTGCTGAGTTAGAACCTAAGGCAAAGGCACTTGATGGTTTAAAACGCTCTGATGGTCTGTTTGGTTTGATTGAATCTGCAAAAATGTTAGAAATACGACCAAAAGATCTAACCGATTATTTGCGTAAACATGATTGGGTCTATAGACGGGCTCCGGGTGCTCCTTTGTTACCTTATCAGGATAAGATCAAGAAAGGTTTGATGGATTGCCCTGCTATTACTATTCAAAGACCGGATGGTACAGAAAAGGTCCTGCCTTCAACAAAAATAACATCCAGAGGATTGGCTTGCTTGAGAGAACAAATCCATGGAGGTGTACAATGAATACCAGTATCGATTTTTTATGCGATTTGTGGATGGCGTTGTCTCAATTTTCTAACTATCCAGGACTTGGAGATAAAGATTGTAATAATTTAGTTGAGGTTATGGACATGGTAGAGAAAGCTTTGATTTTAAAACTTCAAGATGACGTGCCAAATATTACAAAGATTTTAGCAGTTCTTACAGATTTTGGAGCTTCAGAGTTTCCCGCAGCGATAGATCCTTTTTTAAAAGCTTACCAGCCGAATTGGGAAAACCCTATTAAAAAGGTTGCTTAAGTAAAACATATCCCCTCCCCGTTCTCAAAAATGGGGAGGTGGTTAAGAGGCTTCTTTAGGTAAAAATTCAAAATGAACGGGCTTAAAATCAGTTAAGTCATAATCCGTGAGATCAGCAGTATCAACAAAGTTTTCTGCTTCTTCATCTGTTTTAAAAACAGGCATTTGTTTTAATTGAGAGGTTTTCATAAAAATTATTTTTCTTTTAGTACGTATAAATTTTTCAAAGTTTAGAAGAAATATATCTGTTTAAACTCACACCATTTTCAGCAGCTTGAATTGCAAGCTTCCTATGGAGTTCTGGTGGTATTCTTAATTGGAACTTACCACTGTATTTACCATGTGACAAAGGCACAGGAACTTCTTCTCCATTGTGCTGCATGTCCTCAACAACTTCTGAAACGAGATCCATAATACCTTTTAAAGCTTTCTCTGCTTGAACGTCTAACCATGAAAGGGATGGGAATTCTGCACACAAACCGACATATTCCTTATCTTCTTGCGACCACAAAACACGATATGTATAATGATTATTGTTCATGTTTTATCCTTTCTATCGCTTGTAAGACTTGCTTGACCTGATAAGCTTTTGCTTTGTTACCAGTATCTTTTTGAATATTCACACGGGGATCACCAAGCCACGGTGTTTTAAAAACAAAATGGCTTGTACCGTTGTTCCGCGGTTCTCCAAAAAAATGCACACACACAGCTAACAAATCTGAAAACTTGATGTTCTTTGGTGAGGCTTTCATCAAGCTGATTATTTTTTCAACTTTATTGTTCATAACCAATAATAGTATCATTATTAATCCTAGTCAACCATTTTTAGAGTAAAAATGGCATCAATTAAACAGGAGCTTTTATGCATCCGAGAGAGACGATAAGAGAAAGCTTTGTTGCGTTGATCAAAGCAGCAAAGACAACGGCTGGTGACAATGTGTTTAATATGCGTGATTTCAACTTTTCCGCTGAGAACACACCGGCAATTAATATCTCAACACAAAGCGAAACAATTGAAGATGGCTATGAGAATGCAGTAAGGCGCCGTGTCTTAACCGTAGATGTTGAATGTTATGCGACACAAGAAGATGGTGCGCGTTTTGTCGACCAATTAGCATGGGAAGTTGAAGAGATCTTCTACGCCAATCCCAATCTCAATAACACCGTGGAAACATGCTCCCTGCAAAATATTGCTTTTGCCTTTGGCGATAATGGTGCTCTAGCACTCCATGGGGCAATTTTAACCTTTGAGGTTACTTATGTGACCAATATCCCCTCCCCTGAGACACAAGAAGATGGTGCAAACGCAAAACCTGTTGAACCTTTCTTGAGGATTACACCACAAATAGGCGTGGGCAATGAAGACAAATATCATAAAATTGAGGTCCCCCATGTTAGAGCGGCGCGATAAAGACATCACCGATTTAAAAAGACGCCTCGCAAATATGGTTATGGTGGGCACAATTAGCCATATCGACCATAAAAACGCACGCTATCGGGTAAAAAGCGGCAATCTTATCAGTGACTGGATTCCAGATACCCAAGCCCGCGCCGGTAAAACATGCTCTTATGAAGGGCGGGATGTTGGAGAACAAGTGGTGGTGGTTGCATCATCAGGGGATTTAGCGCAAGGGGTGATTGTTGGTTCCATCCATACCGATGCTCATCAAGCAGCCGATAAAGGCAATATTCATAGAACAATTTATCCCGATGGCACCATCCTTGAATATGATGATGAACAAAACAGCTATAGCATTCAGATCAAATCAGGTGGAAAGTTCATTCTTACAATTACGGATGGCGCGTCTCTTAAAGGTGATGGTGGCAAGCTAGAGCTTACCGCACCAGAAGGCATAAAAATTGTTTCACAAAGCGATATCACTTTCAATGCAAAGGGCAATATTTCTTTACAGGCTGGTGGTGGTGTTTCACTTCATTCGGATGAGAGTCTCTCTCTTCATTCTGCTCACAATGTTGCCATGAACTCAAGTGGTTTGATCCATAACGGCACCAATGTAGGAGCAACCCATGTTCACGGTGGTGTTGTTCCCGGTGGCTCCATGACAGGAGGTCCCAATTGAACATAGGAATGGACCGTAGCACAGGAAAATCCTTGACCGGCATTGAACATTTGCGCCAATCCATCCTTGATATTTTATCAACACGCATTGGCACGCGTGTAATGCGTCGTGATTATGGTTCACACGTTGCGGATATTATTGATGCACCGGTCAATGACGCCTTTGCTGTTCGCCTTTATGCCGCTATTGCCGAGGCTTTAGACAAGTGGGAACCACGTTTTAAACTGAACAAGATTGATTGTAAATGGAATGAGAATGGGCAAGTTTCCTTGTCCTTTGAAGGTCTTTATTTGCCTTCAGGCAAGCCCATCACCATGGAAGGATTGCTGATAAAATGAATGGAGCACTTGCAAAACCAGAAATCATTACAGAAATTTCCTTTGAAGAAATACGCGCAGCAGCTCTCGACCACTTAAAAGAACTATTGCCCGGATATAGTGTTCTTGAAAGTGATCCAGCCGTAAAAGTTATTGAAGCCTTTAGCTATCGAGAACTGCTTTTAAGGCAACGTATTAACGAAGCCGCGCGCAACAATATTCTTGATTTTGCAACCGGTGAATCTCTTGACGCTTTGGGAAACTGGCATGGAATTGCCCGCATGGAGGGTGAAAGTGACGAGAGATATCGCGAACGCATAAGGCTTCATGCCCGTGGTGGCAAGGGAAGCGGAACAGAACCCTATTACAAACTGATAGCCGTGTTAAAGATGCCATTATTTACCGTAAAGGCAAAGATCCAACCATCTATGTTGCGCTTTTTGGCAATAATGAAGAAGGAACGGCATCTGAAGATCTCATACAAACAGTCTCACAAGCCCTTCACAGAAAAAATATCATCATGACCAATGATACAATCATTGTGCACGCTGCTGTCAAAAAAGTGGTGGATTTGCAAGCCGATGTTTGGCTGTTACCCGAAACATCCTTGAAAATTCTCATGACAATGGAAGCAAATTTAAGAGCAGCATGGCGAAAAGAACAAGCCATTGGTCGTGAATTAAGCCTCTCATGGTGGGTTTCTAAACTGATGATTGCGGGTGTCCAGAAAGTGATTGCCATTACACCAACACAAGACAGAACCGTCGGTGATGAAGAAGTTTTAGCGATTGGCAAGGTCACCTTAAACTTCAAAGGACGGGCACGCTAATGATTGGCGCCCTCCTCCCAAACAATGCAACAGAATTTGAAAGGCGCCTTGCCGATGTTTGCGACTTTCATCAAGATGTTGATGGTGCTGTTTTGGGGATTTCACGCTCTAAGCTTATCACCCGCCCTCCTCGCTTCTTGCCATGGTTGATTGAAGAATATGGGCTTGGAGAGCTTACACCTTATGTTCCAAACCTCTATGATTTGATTGACCAAGGGCTCCAATGGCAAAATATTCGCGGTTCTTTAGCGGCTATTGAGAGAGGGCTTGCATGGCTTCAGATTTCAGCACGCTTTACACCAGCATGGTCGGGGCGTTTATGGTGGAATTCCTTCCAACTTTACTTTGATCAATTGCCTGAACAAAGTGCTCTTGAAGCCATTGAAGCCATCACAGAGCTTTCCAAAAGCTTACGCTCTGATTTTCGCCGTGGTGTCAATGGTTATGACGTGCAAGCACTGGAAGGCAATATGTCACGCCTTGATGACAGTCTGCTGGACTATGAGAGCGGTGTACGCTTAACAGCGGGGGACACACTGTTTTCCTTTGGGCGCACAACAGAAATTATGCACAGGCTTACCAAACAAGAAGGCACACTGATTGGCAATTGGATGGATGACGGGGATGGGGAATTAAGCTTCGACCAAATTGATTATCCATGGGATATGGCAAATTTTCCCTGGTGTTCTGTTAAAAAACATCAACGCGATATACTGATGGCAGAGTGGTTTTATAACCGCACCCTTTATCTCGTGTTAAGAGACTGTGAGGATGATGTCATTGGCACTCGCAGATGCAACATTGTCAAACCAGTAGAACAGAATTTGGCGGGTGTTTATCACCATTTGGGCGATCGTTATCAACCCTCCTCGATGGGCACAGCCCTTCTTATTGCAGCACGCACGGATTTTCAAAATGTTGACGGCAGAAAAGCCGCCTCTATTGCTGTTCTCGTGCATGCGACCCCTAAACAACATATCCCTTTGGGTAAACTTTGGTGTGCGTGCAATGAACTGATTGGCGGGGTGGAGATCATCAAAACGCCCATCAATATTCCTTTGCGTGGTGATGTTCGCGAGCAATTCAAGATTTTATTGAGGTTTTAACATGAAGCATGAAAGCGGTTTACCCTTTGCAATTGACAGATCTTGCGGCAAAGACGACCAACAAAGCGTTGTTTTCTACGGGCAACGTCCCTTTATCCAAAGTGGTGAACTCAATGAGATGCAAACCATCATCAGGGGGCGCCATGACCGTTTGGGGCGCTTGGTCGCCAAAGAGGGAGACCGTGTTGAACGAGCCGATGCCTTTGTCAATAAAAACGCAAAGACCGTTACTTTAACAGAAGGCAAAATCTATATCGCAGGGGATATCTTTCCGGTCTCACAAGCGGTTCTGAATGCTGTTTCGATGGTTGGGCGTCTTGAAATCGGTGTGAAGTTGCAAAAAACATGGATTACCCATGAGGATAATCCAGAACTGTTGGGGCAAGTTCCCGGCACCTTGGCACAAGGAGAACCCGGTGCGGCACGCGAAACAGCAAAGCTTGTTTGGGCCTTAAAAGAGGATGGGCAGCAAGGCACGTTCTTTCCTGTTTATATCTTACAAGACGGCATTTTGATTGACCAAAAGTCCCCCTCACTGCTTGAACCCGCCATGCAAGCCATTGCTACTTATGACCGTGCCCATGGTCATTATATCGTCAATGGATGCCGGGTGACGGCTCTGGGACGAAAGAATGGATGCCAAGTGTTTAGCATTCAAGAAGGAGAAGCCAATATCAATGGCTTTAAGCGCAAACGCCTTGCTGCTTTGCGCCATGAAGAGAGGGAAGAGTTTTCGACAAGCGTTGTGCCTAGTGAAACGCATATTTTTGCCCCGCAAAAAGGCAAAACAAGCTTTACCTTTAAAAGCTATTATGCTCCCATTGCCGATATCCACTCTCTTTTGTTGACAAAAGAAAAAACCGTCACAGTTACACGCGGTGCGGTCGTTGCTGGGCGAGATGGTGTTCCCGATAAAAGCATCACCTCTTTTCTCAAAGTCATGCAAGGCAACAAGGAATTTAAAGAAGGAACAGATTTTAAGAAGACCGGTGATACCATTGACTGGGCACCGATGGGGGATGAACCGCGTCCTGGCAGCAGTTACACGGTAACCTACCGCTATCGTGCACAAGTGACCGCCGATAAGGTCACGGCACAGGAAATCACGCTCTCAGGGGGGGCGCAAGGGGGGGATATCATTGTCAGTTACACCTACAAATTGCCCCGTATCGACCGTATCGGGCTTAATACACAAGGCACGGTTGTCTATATCAAAGGAATCTCCGCTGATCATCCCATGGCGCCCAGTGTTCCTGAAGATGTTCTCTCCCTTGCCACCATCACCAACAGTTGGCTGGATACGCCGCTTGTGGTCAATGATGGCACGCGCGTTGCCCCCTATGATGAGATGTGGCGTTATTTTCAACGGGTGCTGTCCCTTGATCGCTTGATGCAATTAGAGCGTATTAAAAGCAATGTTGACTCGAAAGAGCCCGTTGCCAAAAAAGGCATGTTTGCTGACCCGTTTCTTGATGATACTTACAGAGATGAAGGGTTCACGCAAACAGGAGCTGTTGGCAATGGTATTTTACAGCTGGCTATTGATCCAACCTTTTACACCGCCCCCTTAAGGGCTCCTGTCACCCTTGACTGGACCAATGAAGTAATCATTGCCCAAGAATTGACAACCGCTTGCGAAAAAATCAACCCCTATCAAAATTTTGCTCCTCTGCCTGGTACAGTGACCCTCACACCCGCGACAGATTTTTGGCACGAGCAGCGCACCGATTGGCTCTCAAGTGTCACCAATCAATTGTTTATGGGAACGCACCGTGGGAGCAGCATTCGCAAGCAAGAGGCAAAGGATGAACTGATCAATGTTGCGCATGAACAAATCGATTTCTTAAGACAAATTACCCTTGGCTTTAAAATTGAAGGTTTTGGCAAGGGGGAAATTTTAGACAGTCTCACCTTTGATGGTGTGAATGTCTTGCCAAAAAGCCGCCTTGTTGCCAATGGCAATGGCATTTTGGAAGGTAGTTTTAAAATCCCTGAAAATATTCCTGCCGGCACCAAAAATGTTGTAGCACGAGGCAAAGGGGGAACTCTTGCGACAGGTCTCTTTACCGGGCAAGGTGTTATTGATGTGAAAGTGATGCGGCACACCACAACAGTCAAGATCTGGACGCAAGTGGACCCGCAAGCGCAAGTCTTTACACCAGAAGAAACACGGCAAATCACCGGTCTTGACTTTCATCTTTGCAAAATCGGCAATCCCAATCATGATCTGGTCATTGACTTGGTGACAACCGAAAACGGTTATCCCACCGCCGATATCCAAGCCCAAAGCTTTTATTCCATGAAGGGGGCAAAAACCGGATGGGCACAGGCACGCTATGATGTCCCACTCCTTGTCCCCAATGATCGGTTAACGGCTTTTGTCATTAAAACCGATGATAGTGATCATTCCCTCTCACTCGCAAAGCTTGGAGGATTTGATGAAGAACAGCAAAGATTTGTCTCAAGCCACCCTTATGTGACCGGTCCTCGTTTTTCCTCTGTCAATGCGCAAACATGGAGTGCCCATCAAGATGAGGCTTTGGCTTTTCGTGTCTTGGCAGCACGCTACAGACAAACAACAAAAACCATTGATCTTGGTACCTTTAATCTTGTTAACTGTTCTGATTTGCAAATACGTAGCACGGTTGAATTGCCTTCCAGTGATTGTTCGGTGATCTTTGAAATTGAAAGAAACAATGGCACAATTTATCAACTTCTTCCCTTTCAATTGCTTAGTCTTACCGAATATATCAATGAAAAGGTTCAGCTTCGTGCTATTCTCAAAGGCACGGAGAAACTCTCCCCCATTCTGTTTGCTCCTGTTCAGTTGATTGCCGGCAAGATCCATAACACAGCAACCTATGTTACCCGTGCTTTTGCCTTTGGTGAGAAGGCAAGATTGACCAGCTATATCAAGACCTTTTTACCAGGCGGCTCCACATTCACCCTCGAGATGCAACGGGATGATGGTGCCTTTACCCCCCTCACCTTAGAGGAAACAGAACAGCTTTCTGAACCCCTTTGGACAGAGCGAAAATTTGTCAGTAGCAATAAGACAGCAAGGCAAGCACGCTTGAAGCTGACGCTCACCGGTGGACCTTGCGCACGGTCAATGCTGCGTGATTTTGGTGCGGGTATTTTGTGATACCCCCTCGCTTTGAAAAATGGGATTTGGGGCTGCTTTAGAGACTTGGAGAATAAGAAATGACAAAAACCAAAAAGCTTGCAATGGAATTGCCCAAAGAAGGGCGTTTTATCAGTTCTGAATTTCCTATTTTGCGTGAGAACTTGACAAAACTTGATCAAGCCATAATGGAAGTTGAGGAAAAGCTAGACGAAAAAGCTCCTGCAAAACACACGCATAGCATAGGGGATGTTACAAATCTTGAGGCAGCCCTCAAAAGCAAGATGCCAGCAAATAAAACCTTTTCCTTTGCTGATTTGGGCGATATTGAGGGCGCTAAGGATGCTGCGAACAATTATGTTCTCTACAAAGCAAGCAACAATCATTTTACCTTTGGCAGTGCTGTCTCCCTTCTTGGAGCGCACCAACATAAAATTGAAGATATTGTTGGTCTTGATAGATTTAGAGCCAAGATTAATGAAGATCTGACAAGCTATGGGCGCCTAGCACAAGCCAATGAATGGCAGAATTATAACAAGTTTACCAGTAAAGTCACCATTGCTGGTGATTTGGAACTCATAAGCAATTCGTCATTGAATCTCATGCATAATGGGGAAATCGTCACAAGTCTCAGCATCACGGGCAGCAAGCTTAAAGGACCGCTCAAGGTTGATGGTGCGGAAGTTTATAGCAAAGACGAAGCTGTTATTGCTCTTCAAGAAATACGTGATGAAATCACAAAACTGAGGAAAGCGACCTCTCCCCTAGAAGTTCTTGTAACAGAAAGTGGTCCCATTCCATGGCCTGAAGGTGTTAGCGATAACACCGATATCGAAATATGGGCGTGGGGTGGCGGAGGAGGTGGTGGATATGGAAATAGCAGTGGTGGAGGTGGCGGTGGAGGAAGCGCGCGTGTTCAAATTAAAGGATCTCAGTTGAAATTCTCAAGAAGCGTTCAAATTGGATGTGGTGGAAAAGGTGGTGATGCTTCCTATGGTGGTGGCAGCGGAGGTGGAAGTACAATTATTAAAGACATTATCCGTGCAGGTGGTGGCGGCGGTGGTACTGGAAATTTGAGTAGTTATGGTGGCAGTGGTGGCGATGGAGAAATAAATGGCAATGGTCGCGGCGGTAGCGGTGGCGGCTCCTACTCTACCAATACCAGTGTCAATGGTAGTAGTTCTACTTTCGGAGGCGGTGGTGGTGGCTGCTATGCACACTATAAAGTCAGTGGTGGCACTTTTAATGCCCGCTACTCTACATCTATTGGTCATGGTGGAAGCTCTATTTATGGTGGTGCTGGAGGTGGTTGTGGTGCACAAAAGAGCCAAGGAGGCTACAGTGGGAAAGGAGGAAATGGTGGAAATAGTGGTGGCAATAAAGCTGGTGGAGGTGGAGGCTATTTTCCAGGAAAGTCTGGTGACGAAGGTGGCAATGGTGGCAACGGAGCAGTGTTGTTGAGATTTTTTATATAGGAGTTTTTTATGGAATATGCAGTTGTTGAAAAGGGTGTGGTAACAAACATTATTATTGCCTCAGAAAATTATGTTCATGCCTTTGATGGTGAGGCAATCCCCTCAAGCGAAGCGCAAATCGGCTGGACTTATAAAGATGGGGTGTTCTCTCCTCCCATCATTGATAAAGAAAACAATTCTTTGTCTTCTGAAAGGGTTGAGACAGACGCATCAGTAGAATCTATGAAAGAACGATAAGAGAAAGATTGACCAAATATAGGCGATAAGGATTTCTAGCAGGACATTTATGTTTTTTCCATTTTAATATTTATATTGTAAGCTATTTGTTGACACAAGTGGTTTTTTACGCTATATAAAGTAATGATTAAAACGTTTAAAAGCAAAACACTAGCAGAATTATTCAAAACGGGAAAATCATCTAAGATTGATAAAAGACTTATAAAACGTATCATTATTCGTCTTGATCGTTTAGATATTTGTGAAAGACCAGAAGATATGAATCTTCCAGGGTTTAACTTTCATTCTTTAATCGGATATTCACCTACCCGTTACACTGTTCACGTTAATGGACCATGGTGTATCACTTTTGAATTTGACTCGTGTAATGCTTACCGTGTTGATCTTGAACAATACCACTAAGGATACAGTTATGAATGACATTCCTGCACAAAGAGACAAAAACCGTTGTCCTACTCATCCAGGAGAAATTTTAGCAGAAATTATTCCTGAAACTGGCAAAACAAAGTCAGAAATTGCACAAATGCTCGGTATATCACGCCAACATCTCTATGATATCCTGAATACAAAAAAGCCTGTCTCTCCTTCTATTTCTGCTTGTCTTGGCAAAATGTTTGGTGATGGAGCTTCCATATGGTTACGTATGCAAGCCAATTATGACGCTTGGCATGCAGAGCGTGATATTGATGTTTCTTCTATTCCAACACTAGAAGCTAGTAAAAAAGTCAATGTACAAATGGACCATAGTTGTTAATAAAATAGATAGAGCTTTTATCACCTCCCCGCCCTTCAAGACGAGGAGATGATATTATGTTTTAATCTAAGCACCTTTTGCAACAGGGTTTGCTAAAACACGTTTGGCTTCTTCAATAAGCGTTTTATAATGTTTACTCTCTTCTGCTAATGTGAAGGCTTTAACAAGATGCATATGGAGAGGTCCATAAATGTAAACAGCCTTTTTAGTAGGGGACATTTTTTCCCAATCTTTTGGAAAAGAAAAACGTGTATCATTATCATAATCAACAGCTTGGTTTCTTAGTTTCTTTTCACACTCAATAAAGTAACGACGAGCTTGCTTACCTTTCTCATTTCTCTCAACCATAGAAAGTTCTTTCGCCATATCTAGAGTGATAAGATAGTTAATTGCTGTAACAGCCCTAGATTTTGTGCTTCCCAATTTTGGGAACCGCAAATCTTGTGTTTTTATAAAATCTTTTCCCTCTTCAAATTCATATTGACGAATACGATCTGTAATCCAAGTAGCAAAGCGTTTTCCTATTTCCAAAAATATATGTAATTCGCGTGCATTGACGGTTTGAACAGTTTCTTGATCAATGGTTTGTTCTGTAATTTTAATAAGAGTGTTCATCATGAACTCCTTGTTGATAAATGTTTGTTAATGACACTCAAAAAGAGTGCCGGGTGCTAACAAACACGGCAACAAGCCCGTCGTTATGCCTTTCCCCCGAAAGGGTATTGTATAGCATAACCACACCCGACAAAGCTATTATATGCGTGTAACATATAACGAGTCAAAGTCTTTAATGTACAGAAGACTGATTATTTCGGTAACCAATCCGCTTGTTGTTTTCAGGTGTTTGTTAAGCACCTTTTTATGAATCTAACGGTTTTAAAGTTTTTGTCAAGTCGTTCTCAAGAACGGTTTTTTGTCTCTCATTTTTTCCCATTCATTTTCATTCACCAATCATGCAAAGGAGCATCATAATGACAACAGGTTTTTTACACGGTGTTGAAGTTGTCGAGGTGGACGATGGAACGCGTCCCCTTCGTGCGGTTCAATCGGCAGTTATCGGCATTGTCGGCACAGCACCCGATGCCGATGAACAGGCTTTTCCCCTCAATACACCGGTGTTGGTTACCGGTTCACTTTCACAAGCAGCAAAACTGGATAAAACAGGAAAACGTCAAGGCACCCTACCCAATGCTCTTGATCTTATTTTTAAGCAAGTGGGTGCCATTGTTGTTGTCGTGCGTGTGCAAGAAGGTGATAACGAAAATGCAACATTGACCAATGTTTTAGGCGGTGTGAACACCAATGGTGCTTATGAAGGTGTGCATGCTTTGATTGGAGCACAATCCCTGCTTGGACAAACACCACGCATTCTGATTGCTCCAGGCTTTACCCATAAACGCCCCGTTAGCCTTAGCAAGATTGATGTCACCAACAAAGGCAGCGGTTATACCCAAGCAACTGTTAAAATTGCCGGCGGTGCAAAAGCAGAAGCAATCCTTGCCAATGGACAAGTAACCTCGATTGTTCTCAAGGACAATGGCTTTGATTATCAAACCGCCCCCAATGTAGTGATTGAAGGTGATGGCACTGGCGCAACAGCAAAAGCCGAAATCAGTGCAACCTCTAATCCTGTAGCAGCAGAGTTGATTGGCATTGCCGAACGTCTGCGCGCTATTGTGGTCATTGACGCACCAAACACAACCGATGAAGCAGCTCTTGATGCTGCAAAGGATTTTGATTCAAAACGCGCTGTTATTGTTGATCCTTTTGTAAAGGTGAATCGTGATGGAGAAATCATAGAACAGCCCGCAAGTGCGGCGGTTGCTGGTGTCATTGCCAAAACAGATTTCACACATGGTTTTTGGCATTCCCCTTCAAACAAAGTGATCAATGGCATTGTAGGAATTACCCGCCCGATTGATTTTTCCATTGGTGACAGATCAAGCCGTGCCAACCTTCTCAATGAACAAAACATCACAACAATTATTCGTGAGAATGGTTATCGTCTTTGGGGCAATCGCACCCTTTCAAGCGATACAAAATTCGCTTTCTTATCCGTTGTGAGAACCGCGGATATGATCAATGACGCCATCTTGCGTGGGCACATGTGGGCGGTCGACCGCAATATCAAAAAAACCTACATGAGTGATGTGAGTGAAAGCGTCAATGCCTATTTGCGTGATTTGAAAGCACAAGGTGCCATTCTTGGTGGGCAGTGCACGCCTGATCCAGAGTTGAATACAGCAAGCGCCATTGAGAGCGGCAGAGTCTATTTCAATGTTGAATTTACACCAACAACACCAGCAGAACATATCACCTTCCGTTCACGCATCATCAATGATTACCTAGAGGAGATCTTTTAATGACTGTACCCGTTTTACCGAGAGTTCTAAAATATTTTAACATTTTTGTTGATGGCATTCCCTATCAAGCAAAATGCGAAAGCGTGACGCTGCCAAATTTAAGTTTGGTTGTTGAAGAGTATCGCGGTGGTGGCATGGATAGCTCTCTTGAGATTGATCTTGGCCTTGAAACACTCATCCTCACTATGACCATTTCTGATTGTTCTCCAGAACTGATGGCACTGTTAGGGCGCTCTGATGTGAACATTTCATTGCGAAGTTCAATGCAAGCACAAGGCACACCAGCAGAAGGTGTTGTCATCACTATGAGGGGGCTTTGCAAAGGCTTTGAAATGGCAGAATGGCAACCGGGAAGCAAAGCAACATCCACTGCTACATTTACATTGCAGTATTTCAAATATGTCCAAAAGGATGTTGAAATTGTTGAGATAGATGTCCTCAACTTAATCAGAAAATTCAATGGTGTTAATCAATTAGCAGAACATAAAAACTTTTTAGGAATATAAAAATGACCATACAAACAAGCATCACGCATCAATTGCTTATCCCTGTGACCTTTGAAGGAAAAGAGCATACCACAATTACCTTACAGCGCCCCAAAACAAAAGATGTGCAAGCAATCGACAAAAAGGAAGGTGTTGAACAAACAATTGCTATGGTTGCACGCCTTTCTGGATGGCCCCATGAAGCTGTTGGGGAACTCGATATGAGTGACTTATCGAGCATTGGAGAAATTTTAGAGTCTTTTATCAAGCGGCGGGATACCTCGACTGGGAAACCGCCGCTCAACTGATAGCGGACATTGCCATTGTTTTTCATTGGTCCCTTGCAGACATGATGGAAATGGATCCGCAAGAATTAATCTTCTGGCGAAAACAAGCAGCAGAAAGGTATAAATCAAAATGAGTGAAAAAGTTGCTGATGCAAAGGTAAAATTGTCTCTTGAAGACAAACTTACCGCGCCTCTTAAACATCTTCAAAAAAGATTTGATACATTGTCAAAAACACTCTCCCATAGATTGAGTATCCCTCGCTTTTCTGCTGCAGTCAAAAATATGACATCACGTTTGCAAGGCGTTCAAAGTGCCCTTGGCACAGCGGCAAGCCGTGCTTCACTCTTTACCGGTGCTTTAGGGCTTGCCGGTGGAGGTCTTATCGCAAGTGTCACCGCCGTCACCATGAAAACCATGCATCTTGGGGATAGTCTTCATCACGCATCACGGCATTTAGGCATGAGTGTCACAGCGCTTCAGTTATGGGGGGATGCGGCAGACAATTCAGGATATTCTGCTGAACTTTTTCAACAATCCTTAGCAACTTTAAATAGGCGTTCGGCACAAGCATATGCCGGACAAAAAAGAGGCATTATGGGGTTTGAGGCACTTGGCATTTCTGTCAAAGATGCTTCTGGAAAACTCAAATCAAACTCTACCTTGTTAGAAGAAATCACCGACAAGATGAGTAAAATGAAAAATCAAGCGCAAAGACAGCATATTGCTGCTCTGCTGTTTGGTGGTGATGGCAAGGAAATGGCAGCCATGCTTGCGCAAGGGATGGCACCCATCAAAGAGCTGTTTGCAAAAGCACGGAAAGGAAAATGGTTGATTGGTGCCGATGTCGCACGCTATGCCGCAGATCTCAGTGATAAGCTTGGTGCTTTTAAGAAAAAAATAGGCGGTATCGCGCGCTTTATTGGCACACGCTTTATGCCTATTCTCAACGATATGATTGACAGTTTTTCAAAACTGATTGATGAAAACCGTGATCTCATACAAACAACCGTTGCTGGATGGGCTAAAACCTTAAAAAAAGTCTTTCATGATTTGCTTGATCCTACCTCTGATTTGAGAAAAGGCATCAGTGATCTTACCGAGAGGATTAAAGGCTGGTTTTTCTGGATGAAACCGCTTGTTGGTGAAATAACCCTGTTAAAAGTAGGACTTATAGCACTTGGTTGCTTTATTTTTGGTCCACTCATTGCCGCATTAGCTGCCGTGGGCGCATCTTTTGTCACGCTTGACTATACAATCATGACAACTCCTATTGGTTGGCTCATTGGTGGTATTGCGGCACTTGTTGCACTCTATAAATATTGGGATAAAATCAATGGTTGGGTTGCTGCTTCTTTAGCCGCAGTTGGAGCAGTTCTTACCGGAGCATTCATTGCGGCAATGGCACCAGCTGCCTCCACAGTTGCTGGTCTTGCTGTAACTCTTGTCACTTCACTTATTCCAGCAATAACTGCCGTTGGTTCTGCTTTTATATCGCTTGGGGTCGCAATCATGACCACTCCCGTAGGCTGGATAATCGGGGACATTGCGGCGCTTGTCACAGCTGGATATCTGCTCTATAAAAACTGGAATACAGTCGTAAATTTCATAAGCAAGTTATGGGATTCTTTTGCCAGTTTGTTCAGTAACACTTTCAGTAAACTCTTTACGCTCTTTAAAGAGTTTTCACCCCTCTTCTGGATAGCAAAAAAGGTCAACGCATTGATTGATTGGTTGTTCGGCGTCAATTTAATGGACGCAGGGGCTCATCTGATTGGCAGCTTGTGGGACGGCATCAAAAGCCAATGGACCGCTCTATGCAATTGGTTTAGCGGCATGATAAGCAAATTAACCAGTTGGATGCCTGATTGGATGAAAGAAAAACTTGGTTTCAATGTTTCAATCAACAAAACTTCAACAGAAACGATTAAAACCTTTACCGATGAAACCAATGCACGTGCAAAAAGAATAATGGATACCGCTGTTGTCACCAAGTCCCCCTTTGGACAAAGCAACAGTGGTTTTAATAAAGGGGCAATTGCAACAAAGCATATAGAAACTCCCAATGCAAAAGCAGATGCCTTCAAAGCTCCCAAACCAATTGCGGGTCATAAAGCTGTTGAAGTAGACGCCCGTGTAACCATTACAAATCTCAATATTTCAGTGCCAAATGGTCTCAAAGATGAAATCAGAGACGCTGTCAATCAAGCCCTTGAACGCTATGCCAAACAGCAACGTTTGGCGATAGCCTCTAGCCTTTCGGATTAAAGACCATGATGCTTGCTTTGGGTGGTTTTATTTTTTCAATTGAAACAGCAGCCTATCAAACTCTTGATCTGTCTTATGGCGTGCCATGGGTCGAGCAAGGACGATTGGGACGAAAAGCGGCTCTTCAATTGCCTGCTGTTGCAAATGCGGAATTTTTCTTAACGGGTGTGATTTATCCAGACTTCAAAGGTGGGCATGGACAACTCGAATATTTGCGGCAAATCGCCCATCAGGGACCTCACATTCTTGTAACAGGGCAAGGCAAAATTTTAGGCAAATTTGTTATCCTTTCCGTGGAGGAAAAGCAAAGCGTTTTTCATCATAACGGTGCCCCCAAAAAACAAGAATTTACAGTAAAACTGAGAGAGTATGGTGAAGACCTATGAGTGATCTTTATAGAACAAAACAAGGCGATATGGTTGATGCCATTTGTTGGAAATATTATGCCAAAGGTCAACAAGCGCTTGCTGTCGAACGGGTCTATGCAGCAAATTTTGGGCTTGCAGACCATGGACCCATTTTGACAGCAGGCATCACAATCATTTTGCCCTCCCTCCCCTATCCCAAGGCCACACCGGTGATGAGAATTTGGGGCAGCAAATCATGAAACCTTTTTGCATGGTTATGGCAAATGGACAAGACATCACCAAAACTCTCATGAATTATGTTTTATCAATTGAAATAACCGATGAGGCAGAAGACAAAAGCGACCGTATCACCATAGAGCTTGATGACCGTGCACGCAATAGTGATAATGGCTTTCTTGATATACCCCTCATTGGAACAGTTCTTTCCGTAACACTTGGCTATGAAAGCGGCAAAATACGCGATATGGGAGCATATCTGATAGATGAAATCTCTGTAAGCAGTCCACCGCAAAGCTTAACTGTTACAGGGCGCGCCGCAGCAATGAACACGTCTTATAGAACACCCAAAAGCCAATCTTATCACCAGCAAACACTTGGCCATATTGTTCAAGAAATCGCACAGCGTAATGGTTACACCGCAAAAGTTGACCCTTCTCTTGCAAAAATTGTTGTGCGTCATATTGATCAAACCGCTGAAAGTGATATGGCTTTTGCCGCCCGCCTTGCAGAGGAATATGATGCGGTAGCAAAGCCTGTTGATGGTAAGCTAGTCCTTGCCAAACGGGGAGAAGGCAAAGCCATCACCGGCGAGACACTTCCCGTAGTGGTTCTTCATGAGGAACAGTGCACCTCTTGGGATTTTAAATACAGTGCACGGGATGAAGCAGGTGCAGCCAATGGTTTAGAAACGGATGATGGTGAGGACCAAAAAGCCGCAGCGGATGCACGTGCACCAGAAGAGATAGAGGAGGATGAAAACGCCATCCATATGGATGAAAATGATCTACCAGAACCATCTGAACCAGAAAGAGGAGAAAAAACAGAAAAAGAAGCGGAGAAGCAAGAACAAGAGAAAAAAGGCGGCGTTATCGCAACCTATTATGATCTACGCAGTGGTGAAAAGAAAGAAGTCAAATCCGGTCATTCGCCGTTTCATGAACTCAAATATACCTACCATAATCAATCAGAGGCTGTTGCAGCTATTGCCGCTTATCGTAACAAATCGTCACGGGGGAAATCTTCTTTCTCCTGTGATATTGGTGGTGATCCCTTTGTGCAAGCAGAGGCAAAACTTGTTCAAGATCCCCCTTTCCGTCCTTATATACCAGCAGAATGGCGCATCAAAAGCGTCAAGCACAAGCTTGATAAAACGGGTGGTTACACCACAAAAATAGAGTGCGAACTTTTTGATGAAGGACAAGAAGATGCAGCTGGAATTGTTGCAAACACAACGCCAGATAAGGATGATACTCTTGATCCAAACGCTCCACAAAATGCATATGATGAAGGTGAAGGCGTCATACATATGGATGAGGGAGATACATAATAAGCTACCATGTTTTGCTATAAAACACTGTTGTTTAAAAAGACAATTAATACACTCAATACAACAGATTAAACGTGTGGAACTGGTCGTTCAAGAGGCTGTACAGCTAAGCGAAATCCCATGGTACGCAGTAAAGCATTCAAGCTGCGAAACTCTGGATTGCCTTTTTCTGAAAGTGTACGGTAAAGCTGTGTGGGATTCAAGTTGGCTGCTTTAGCTACAGCTTGAACACCACCATAAGCTTTAGCCATTTGGCGAAGTGTTACAAGCAATTCACCTTGATCACCATCTGCTAGGATTGCATCAAGGGTAGCTGCTGCTATCTCAGGGTCATCATAGAAAATTCCCGCCATTGCATCATCATGGTTACAGTCTTTTATTTTTGCACTCCTTTAATCTTCACGGTTTTGCCAATCACGCCAGAAAGCACATGCGCGAGTGATATCAGTATCTTGTGTTTTTTTGCTACCGCCGCATAATAGCAACAATACGGTCTTTCCAGACTGTGCATAATAAACTCGGTAACCAGGACCAATATTAATACGCAGTTCATGAACACCATCACGAAGCGGCTAAAAATCGCCAAAGTTTCCTTGCTCTAAGCGATTAAGACGGCGAATAATAGCAGTTTTAGCCTGTACATCACGGAGCTTTCGCAGCCAATCAGTTATCAAGTTTTTGCCATCAGAAGTAAGGTAGTGACGTATTTCAAACATGATGTATATTCGTTTATAAACGAATATTTGTCAAGACAAAAATGTCTTCACTATTTTCATTTTACTATTCCCAAAAACACAGCCAAACAGCGTTCAATTTCTACCATTTTATCTGCATGAATAGAACCGAAAGCTGGGCTAACCTTTTCGCATCTTACCGTCATGATCTTATCAATCATCACTTGTGAAAGCTTTTGTAAACCATTTTTGGCATCTGGTTGAATAGTAATGCGAAGTAATGGCGCTGCAATAAGTGTACTTGTAATTGGTAAAACTGTTACGCTTGTATGTTCACTGAATTGATTGGCTTGAATTATTAATGCAGGTCTTGGTTTACCAAAATCACCCTGCATCGCTATTGTTACGAGAGATCCACGCTTCATTCTGTCCAGCCATCAACTTCCACTAAAGATTGATCCATAAATAATTGCATAGATGTATCTGTTTTATCCATTTTTGCTACCAAGCGACACTGCCGGCGGCACTCTTCTGCAAAGTTTGGTTGGCGTGTATCTGGTACCCAAATTTGCATCAAGCGCAATCCTGCTTTCCTTTGTGCGTTACGATGTTTTTGAACGCGTTCATTGACGTGCATTGTAGCCATAAGAAAACCTCCACTATGTTTCATGTAACGTATAACACGAAAAAAAGTTACATGAAACAAAAATTTAATAATCTTCGCGGAAATGCCCCCGTTACATCGTAAAATATCATCCTTTAGAAGAGGAAAGAGATCAACCTTTTAAATCCAGCTCTGCCTTGTGTAGAGCTTTTTTTATGGAGAAACCTATGAGAAAAATATCATCAGAAGGACTTGCACTTATTAAACAATGGGAGGGCTTGCGTCTACACGCCTATAAAGATGCCATTGGTATATGGACCATTGGTTATGGGCATACAAACGCTGCTGGAAAACCCTTTGTTCATAAGGGCATGACAATCACTGAAGAACAAGCCGAAGAGTTTCTTTGCCGTGATTTGCAACAATTTGAGAACACTGTTGAACAAGCCGTTCAAGTTTCCTTAACAGACGAACAATTCGCAGCACTCGTCTCCTTTTGTTATAATGTAGGAACAGCAGCCTTTTGCAATTCGACACTGTTAAAAAAACTCAATCAAGGTGAATATGAAGCAGTGCCCTCTGAATTACAGAAATGGACCAAAGCGGATGGAAAGCGCCTTCAAGGTCTCGTCCACCGGCGGACAGCAGAAGCAGGCTTATGGGCAAAAGGCGCTTATGTTTCCTCCAATTATCAACCAGTAGAAACCAAACAGCCAATGGGGATTTTCAAAGCAGAAGCCCTTGCCCCCATCATTGGTTCTTTCTCAGGACTTGGAGGTTTGTTAGCGGGCAATGGCCCTATCCAATGGGCATTGGCAACCATTATGGTTTTAGCCGCCTGTGCCGGTCTTTTCTGTGTCGCCAAACGCTTTCAGGAACACAAATTATGATCTTATGGATGAAAAAAAAATCTGATGCTAACAGGTGCGGCTTTAGCCGCTTTTTTTATGATTTTAGCAAAAGCTTTTGTTCTTGGCAAAAGAACTGAACAGCAAAAGCAAACAGAAAAGACTTTAAAGAGTGCGACAACACGGCTTGAGGTAGAAAATGAAATTAATCAAAAAAGTGATGCTGATGTGCGTACTGATCTCTCTCACTGGTTGCGCGACAAATAAAGTTGCTTCTTCTTGTGTAGGGTGGTTGCCGATATATTTGGAGCGCCAAGATCTCCACGCCATCAGTTCAAACTTAGCAAGAGAGATCTTAAAGCATAACAAGCAGGGTGAATATTTATGTGGGTGGAAACATGGCTAGAAAAAACACTAAAAAAAACACCGCGCTTACAGAAGCAGAAAAAGAAATGCTTCAAGAAATAATCATCACTTATCAAAATGTAAAAATGATGTCTCGTTTGATGAAGTGGATAGCCTTTTTTCTCTTTTTACTCATCCTTGATTTTGCTCGGATTATGGATGCGATAGACAATGTTTTTGCCCATTTAAAACAGTGGTTTTCAAAGAGTTAGTTCCTCCACATCTCTCTTAAAATAGTTTCCCTTTGAAAAGAAATCTTTCTTAATAATTGAGAGAAATAATTTTCAAATATGCTAGAATCAGGGTGAATGTTCATTTGTTTCATAGGATTTTTTATATGATTACACCCTTTGGTAAAACCTTACGCAAACTTCGCATAGATCACTCTGAACGTCTTTTAGATATGGCTAAGAAATTAGACATCTCTGTCCCATTTTTATCATCAGTAGAAATTGGCAAAAAATCTGTACCGGTTGGCATGGAAGAAAAGATCATAGAGGTTTACGCTTTAAATCAAGAGGCAGCCGCCCGTTTAAGGAGAGAATCAGATGCTTGTCGCAGCAGTTTTACCATCAAGTCGTCTGATCCCTTGTGTCGTGAAACCATTGGCATGTTTACGAGACTTTTAAAGGTTTTTTCACAACAGGATTTGGAATCCTTCAAAGGAATATTAGAAGCGATTAGAGAAGAGAAAAGCCAAAAAAATGTTCGTGTTGCGGAGGAATGTTAGAAAACCCTATTCCCTAACCTTTATTCATGTATCCCGCACCTTAAAAAAACATATGGAAAATCAATAAGTTATTTATACTTAAAGATTGAATGGCGATCCCGACAGGATTCGAACCTGTGACCCACGGCTTAGAAGGCCGTTGCTCTATCCAGCTGAGCTACGGGACCAACTGATCATTTCCCAATTCCTCATAACACCTTTCACTCAATGCGTCCAAGATTGCTGTCTATCGCTGCGAAAATTATCAGAATAAGAAACAGCACGCCGAATCAGCCTATGTGCTTTTTCTACACGATAGGGAATAGCATTCTTGCGTGCAAAAGCAATTGCCTCTTCTTTGTTATTAAATTGGATTCTTATCTGATTACTCATATCAGATGTCGCCGTATATCCCATAAGAGGATCACGCATCTTTTCCTGTAACGGCTCATATTGCAAAATCCAAAAACCAGTATTCCTCCTACCCGACTGCATTGCTGTCTTCGCAGGACTATAAATACGTGCGATCATGATCACTTTCCTTCAGAATACACAGGGCTTGAACGATAACCCTCCCATCACACGCACCCAATTGGGCCATTTTTTCATATAACATCAAACATGGTCGGAGCGATAGGATTCGAACCTACGACCCCCTGATCCCAAATCAGGTGCGCTACCAAGCTGCGCTACGCTCCGCCATCTACATTGATCCAATGCATATTTCCTAAAATCTTAATAACAGAAGTGCAAGAGAAAAACACATTTTTATTTAATTTTATTGCTTTTCTTTACAGGAAAAATGACTTTTAAAAAAAATTTCTGCAAAAGAACACATTGATTACAGAAAAAAGAAAAGAGGATTCACAAGAGAAAGAATTGACCCATGTCAACAAACAATGCACTTATCCATAATTCTTCAAATAATGCATATTAAACACATGATAAAAATACACCCTGGAAAAAAATAAATGAAAACACGTGTTTCTTTACCCTCGATAAATGTTTAAAAGGCTGAGAACTGAAATCATGGCACTGTCTGTCTTCACACTATAACAACCAAGAGAACACAAGCACTTTTTCTTGAATAATCTGAACCATGATAAAAAGCGTTTACTGTATTTGCATGTTAAGAACTTCACCAATAACAGCACGCGTTATTTTACTTTTTCTCTGTAATGCTAACCGATCAACAGAATCGATTACACGTTTCAATGCAAATAAAGAACGTTCACAACGCCTTACAAGATAGTAAACAGCATCTGGATGAACAATAATCTGTTTATCAGAAAAAAGTTTAAAAGCAACAGCTGTTAACAATGCATCATCAGGCTGATTAATGGTCACTAACATAACCGAATTAAGGCGACTTTTTAGATCTTTTAACTTTAAATCCCACAAAGAAGGAACTGTACGTGCTGTTATCAACAAAGTAGCGCGACAAGCATCAAGATTTGCTTGCTTAATGCTATTAATTAAGTGAAAAAGTCCTGTCTCACTGATTTCACCTGCATCAATATCCTCAATTAAAAAAGATCTTCCTGAAGAAGCCACTACAACAGCCTGATCAATTTCATTACAGGGAACAATGAAGGCTTCAGCTTTTTGTGCCCATACACGAGAAAAATGGGTTTTTCCAGATCCTTCCTTTCCAACCAACACTGCGATAGGTAAGATCCAGTTTGGCCAATGATCAATAAGTTGAAAAGCCATACGATTGCTTTCCGTCACCACTAAATCATCAAATTGAAAAGCTGAATTATAAGAAAAGTTTAAGGGTAATTGCGTTTCACTCCCATTCATTCTAGTGACTCCGAGTTTCCATTTCGCGAATATAACTGAGAATTAAGGTAAGTATGAAGAGCAAAACGAACTAAAACACCAACAGCCGCTGCCGCAGGAACAGCAACAAGCATACCCGTGAATCCAAAAAGTGAAGAAAACGCAAAAAGTGCAAACATCAACCATACAGGATGTAGTCCTACTGATGACCCTACAAGTTTTGGTTGAAGAATGTAACCTTCAATAAATTGGCCAATTAAAAAGAGAACAACAACAACGATAATCCATCCCCAATTATCCGGATAAAACTGAACCCATGCAACACCAACTGAAAGTAAAAAACCACTCATTGTACCAATATAAGGGACAAAACTGATAAGGCCAATAAACATACCAATTAAAAGACCAAAATTGAGTCCTGTAATCGTCAGACCAATAGCGTAATATCCTCCTAATATTAAACAGACTGTTCCCTGTCCCCGAACAAATCCAGCAATAGCTCGATCTATTTCATGAAAAATACTACGAACAGTTTCAAGATGATCTCGCGGTATCAACGAATCAACAGTTGCAACCATACGCGGCCAATCTAATAACATATAAAATGTCACCACAGGAGCGACCACAAAGAGACTAACGAGATTAACGATGGACTTTCCTGACTTCAAAAGTGAATTTAAAAGAGAGGTAATAAAATCAGAACTTTTTCCCAAAAGCCCTTTAATATTACTCTGTAATTCATTTGGATCACTGCCAAAATAGCGTCTAACCCAATCAAAATCATGTTCAACAAAAAAAGTTTGAATACGATTCACATAAACAGGCAAACCGTCACTCATAAATTGCTGTATTTGCCAAGTGATAATAGGAATTAAAATGATTAAAGCAGCAACAAAAAAAACAATGATAAACAAGGTAATAAGAATAGTGCCAAAAACACGACGAATACCAATTTTTTCAAGCAATTGTACAATAGGATTCAGAAAATAAGCCAACACAATACCTGCTACGAAAGGAAGCAAAATAGACCCAAAAACAAACATAAAAAGAATGAAAAAGATCAACGTACCAAGCCAGAAAAAAACTTGTTTTTTTATATTATTCGGTAGCGGCATTTGAGTATAAGCTGGCACATAAGTCTTATAACGATCATGGGATACACTCTTACTAACTTTCTTTTTCATTAGCTGCCAAGAAGAATGTCCATGATTATCTGATATCTTGCTCATAAAATATCCTAAAAAACTCTTCACAAAAATTATAAACTTCTTCAACATAGGTCTTAAGCAGAGTTGCTTATTTTCTCTTAAATGGTAAATAATCAATATCTCTTGCAGAGATAACTCTATCATGGCATTGCATAACGTCAAAACCTGATTTTTCATAAGGAAGGCTCCAATGAGCAATCAAGAAATCATAAATGATGAATCCAAATGTGAACTTACCTACGCAAAGGCCGGTGTAAACATCGATATGGGTAATGCCATGGTAGAAAAAATTAAACCCTTCATACGCTCAACAAAGCGACCAGGAGCTGATGCTGAAATTGGTGGCTTTGGGGGCCTCTTTGATTTAAAAGCAGCGGGCTTCACAGATCCCATTCTCGTAGCCGCCAATGATGGTGTGGGAACAAAGTTAAAAATTGCCATTGAAATAGGTGTTGATGATACTGTAGGTATTGATCTCGTCGCTATGTGTGTCAATGATCTCCTCGTGCAAGGTGCTGAACCTCTCTTTTTTCTCGATTATTTTGCAACTGGTAAACTTAATCCTGATCAGGGGGCCGCAATTGTTTCCGGTATTGCGGAAGGGTGTAAACAAGCAGGCGCTGCTCTCATTGGCGGAGAAACTGCAGAAATGCCGGGGATGTATGCAGAAGGAGACTATGATTTAGCAGGTTTTGCTGTAGGAGCATGCGAACGGAACGCATTACTTCCTTCAAAAGACCTTAGAGAAGGCGATATCATCTTAGGCCTCAGCGCATCTGGAGTTCATTCCAACGGCTTTTCTCTCATAAGACGAATCACTCAACAAAGTAATCTAAAATGGGAATCGCCAGCCCCTTTTAATCCTCAAAGCAGCCTTGGTACAGCATTGCTTACACCAACACGCATTTATGTAAAAGCGCTTCTTCCTATCATGCAAAATGATATGGGAATAAAAGCTCTTGCTCATATTACAGGGGGAGGATTTCCCGAAAATATTCCACGGATACTTCCTTCTTCTCTGTGTGCTGAAATTAATCTTTCTGCCATTAATGTTCCACCTGTCTTTTCATGGATTGCAAAACAAGGAAAAATAGAAGAAACAGAGATGCTACGTACATTTAATTGCGGCATTGGCATGATTGTTATTGTAGCACAACATAAAGTTGAAAAAGTGACACAAGCACTTAAAATGCAAGGAGAAACCGTCACCCTTCTTGGCATTTTGAAAAAACATCAATATAAAAGAATACTCTACGAAGGTAGACTTCACTTATGAAAAAACAGATTGTAGTTTTTATTTCTGGCAACGGGTCCAATATGGTTGCCCTTGCCGATGCCTGCAAACAACAGGAATATCCTGCGGAAATCGTTGCGGTTATTTGTGACAGTCCTCATGCTGCTGGTATTGAAAAGGCGCATCATAATGGCTTGTCTGTTCATGTTATTGATCGCAAAAGTTATCCGACAAAGGAAGCACATGAAGAATCTATCTTGATGGTCTTAGCCCAATATCAACCGGATCTGCTTTGCTTTGCTGGTTATATGCGTCTTATCTCACAACATTTCGTAAAACTTTATGAAGGACGAATTTTAAACATTCATCCTTCTCTTTTACCTTCATTTAAAGGTTTAAATACGCATGAAAGAGTTTTACAAGCAGGCGTTAAAATCACTGGTTGCACTGTTCACCTTGTTACAGAAGACATGGATGCAGGAAAGATTCTTGCTCAAGCAGCCGTTCCAGTCTGTCCAAATGATACCCCTGACAGCTTAACCCAAAGAGTTCTTAAAGTGGAACATAAACTCTATTCCGCGGCTCTAAAAGCTTTCATCGAAGGAAACGACACAATGCTAGATCCTCAACAACAGCTTTTGTCCTTTTGATTATATCAAACAGCACCTTTCAGGATTGCATTTAGAATTTATCTCAACATCCTCTATGACAACGTTTTTAAATAACAGAATTTGCTGTCCTAACAAATCTTTCATAAGAACCTATAAGCTTTTTTTAAATTTCTTATATTCAATTTCCACAATACCTTTACTGATTTTCTTTACGCATTTTATACATTGTTTTTGTTTATCCTTTTAAGACAGTCTGACTTTTTGTCTCAAAAATCTTAAAATAAAGCACTTCTCTATTAAATAATTTTTTTATTGTTCAAGTGTTTCTTTCACTGTTATCGCTAACTGTTTGAGTGTAAAGGGTTTAGACAAGAAGCCAAAAACAGCATCTTGTGGAAGATTTTTAGTAAAAGCGTCTCTCGCATACCCAGAAACGAAAATAAATTTAATATCAGGATATTTATTACGCGACTCTTTGAGCAAAGTAGGACCATCCATTTCTGGCATGACAACATCGGAAACAATAATATCAACAGCGCCTTTATTTTCTTCAAGAACAGCAAGTGCTTCCACCCCGCTTGCTGCTTCCAAAACAGTATACCCTCTCATTTGAAGGGCTCTTACACCACCTATTCTGACAGAATCTTCATCTTCAACCAATAAAACAGTCGCAGATCCTGTTAAATCTGTATTTTTTTCTTGCTCTTCCACTTTTTCATTCTGCGAGGGGATTTCATCACGGATATCAGGAATATAACGAGGAAGAAAGATATGAAATGTTGCCCCTTCGCCTTCTTGGCTCTCACAGTAAATAGAACCACCTGTCTGTTTGATAATTCCATAAACCATCGATAAACCAAGTCCTGTTCCTTTTCCAACTTCTTTTGTTGTAAAAAATGGTTCAAACATTTTTTCTTGTGCAGCAGCTGAGATACCAGTTCCTGTATCTGAAATAGTTAATTGCACATACTCACCAATTCCAAAACCAACATGATCAAATTCCGCACTCTGTTGCTTTGTGATATTTTTTGTTGCAATTGTAACAACACCTCCATCTGGCATGGCATCCCGTGCATTAATGACTAAATTCATAATAACACGCTGGAAAGACCCTTGATCGATTTCAACACTCCACAAATCTCTGCCATGAACAATTTTCAATTGAATATTATTGCCTAAAAGAGGCAAAATGAGATTGCGCATATCTGATAAAAAATCTGTAAAATCAACCTTTTCAGGGCGAAGCGTTTGCTTTCTAGAAAAAGCCAATAATTGCTGTACAAGTGCAGCAGCGCGATTGGCATTATTTTTGATATTGATAAGATCAGCATGAGCTGGATCAGAACTACGATGTGTATTTAAAAGCAGATCGCATGACATCAAAATTGCTGTTAACACATTATTAAAATCATGCGCAATGCCGCCAGCCAATTGCCCAACAGCCTGCATTTTCTGACTTTGCACCATTTTATCTTCAAGTGTTTTTTGTTCTGTTGTTTCTATAACAGAGAGAATAGCAAAATCTCTTAAGACATCATCATCATATAACTTTACAGACATAATATGGAGACGCACATGACGTTCTTCATTATTTTTTAAAACGGTTTCTATCGAAGTTGTATAATTTTTATTTGTCGTAGTTTTTTGCAATGCACGTTCTAACTGCGCATGATCACGATGAGAGATGACATCATAAAAATTAAACGTTTTGCCCATACATCCCATAAGGGATGAAAAGGCATTATTCATATGAAGGGATTGTCCTGTCTGATCGACCATAGCTATCGCAAAGGGACTCCCATCAAAATACTCTAACAATGCACTGGGTAATTTTAATTGATCATCATTTTCTCTCTTTTGTATTTGTTGTGGGATTATTACAATACGATAAATAGCTTCATTCTCTGAGAGAGAAGAAGCACAGATAAAACAATTCAATGTTTTCTTCTCAGCAGCCTCTGAATTTAAACATAACGAAAACATATAAGGCAAGGAGTAACCTAAACTTTGATATTTGTTGCTTTGCAAACAAATATCACTCCATGTGCTATGAGCGCCAACGCTCTTTAAAAATTGATCAAAACGATATTGACCAACAGTAAAATTTGCCAAATCAATGGAAAACCATTCAGCAAAAACCGCATTTGCATAAAGAATCACCCCTTGTGTATTAACGGATAAAAAACCAACAGGAGCTTGATCTAAGTGATTGATAGCTTCTTGAAGGTTTGAGAAAAAAACTTCACGATATTCCTGTAGATGCGAAATATCAACAATGCGCCAAAATAACAGCTTTTTCCCACGTTTTGTGATTGGTTGAACAGAGATATTATACCAAAATATTTTTTTATCTGTAGAATGGGTAAAAATCGACTGCTCTACTCTTAATTCTTCCTGTGCGGCAAGATGACTGCATGCCGCAACCTTTAAACGATACGAAAGTGCGCCAGCTCCTGGAAGATCAGCAATAACCACATAACAAGAGGTTTGAGGCTTATAAGTAAGAATTTTCCGATAACATTGATTAGAATAATGAACAAAACCTGACAAATCAGAGACAATGATTGCATCATCAGTGTTATTAAAGATACTAAGATCAAGTTCATCGTACCACTGCGCTGCATTATATTTTAACACCCCAATCCCACACAAAACAAGCGCAACAACCCCTATAACAGCTAAAGTCAAAAAAGAGACTAATCCAGCTTTTTGTAAATAACTCTGCGGATAAAAAAAATTTAAAATTCCTATAATAAATAGAAAAACTATTATAAAAACAATACAGAGAATCACGCCTCTTCGATATAGAGAAAAAGACGACGATCTCTCGCTCTTTTCAAAACCTTTATCCATCTTCACTTTGCCTTGATTATAGCCGTTTTTTATGCCACAAACTCCCTTTATAATCATTTTTATGAAGCGTATATCAATATATATCTTTCTAAAGAAAATCACTCAATGTTAAAAGTCTCTCTTCCTATATCAAAAGTGAACCTTTTGAAGGTATATTTACAAACATCTCAATAGAAAATATTATTTCATTCTCAAATGGGAGAAGTTTTATGTATGTCTGGTTATCAAGCCAAATAGGCGCATCCACCGCTAACGTAACTATAAGCTTTATATTTTTCATAATAACAATCACAGCTATTGCTACAATCATCCTCTTTTTACGCCGTTTAAAAAGAGGAAAATCCATGTTCAACAGAAAAAAGTCCCTATCGCGATTAACACTTTGCGAGACAATTGCCATAGACCGCACACGTCGCCTTGTTTTGATCCGTTGTGATGATAAAGAGCATTTACTTCTTATTGGCGGATTAACAGATATTGTTGTAGAATCCAATATCACCAATACGTCTATCATACAAAGAAGCGAAACACAGCCAACCTTAATAACAACAGGAACCAATTCTCCTCTCAATCTTAGCGAAGAAAAATCCTTTTCCGTAAAAAAAGAACAGATGAAGGAGGAAAACTCCAATCCTTTTACGAATCAAAACGTAGAAGACTCAGCAATTACCGCCGAAATTGAAGGACGACAAGAACCCTCTTTGTTTATCCCTCCCCTTAAAAAATAAAATACATAAATTTTACCACTCTGTATTTATCTATCACCCTCATCAACTCTAATCATCACGATAAACTTTTTCCCGTCGCTCATGGCGTTCTTGTGCTTCTAACGATAAAAATGCAATTGGTCGCGCCTCAAGACGTTTTATACTGATGGGTTCACCCGTTTCCTCACAAAAACCGTAAGTTCCATTATCTATACGCTCCAAAGCAGCATCTATTTTTGAAATAAGCTTTCTCTGACGGTCACGAGCACGTAATTCAATTGTGCGATCCGTTTCGCAAGATGCTCTATCAGTCAAATCAGGCTGACCAACATTCTCCTCCTGAAAATTTTCTAAAGTTTCACGCGCCTCTCTTAATATATCATTCTTCCAAGAAACCAATTTAGCACGAAAATATGCCTTTTGCCGTTCATTCATAAAAGGCTCATCTTCACTAGGGCGATATTGATCACCAACCTCTTCGCTCATGCCATAAAAACCTCCGTATATGGTATGTGCGGTCTATATATTGTGCAACAACGATCAACACAAGAGTAAAATGCCTTTTTATAACAACCGATAAATAGGTTTAAAGCCATCATAATGAAAATCTGTAGCCACTTTTTGTATAACACACACTCTCTTGTCATAACTCTAGGTCAAGATATTTCTACCCTTTTCTTGTAACAAACACCTATAAGCCTATAAATAGAAGAAAACGCAGACATTCAACATCATGTAAAACAATCCTCCCTATTGATTAAGCTCAGCTTCAAATGTATCAACAACAAATCATCTTAATATGCAAAAAATAAAAATCCCTACAAAAGAAGAGTATGATATTCACGATTTAAATACATCAAAGCGTCTTTTTCTTGACTGCGATTGATAGCAACAACTTCACCAATCAAAACACTATGGGTTGCATGTTCATGCCAACAAATCAAACGACAATCAAAAGATGCTAAAGCATCTAAGAGACTAGGAGCACCAGTCTGTAAAGTCCCCCATTGCTCTATATCAAAATATTCATTTTGTGTGGAGCTACAACGCCTAGAAAAGGCATCTGCTAATAAACGATGTTTCCCTGACAAACTATTAACACAAAAAATTCCATTCTCTACAAATAACTGATTCTTAGGATTATGCCGCCTAAGGCAAACAAGGAGCGTTGGGGGATCATCAGATAAAGAACAACATGCTGAAACAGTTACCCCTCGCCTTCCCTTAAGACCATCGGTTGTCACAATATGCACAGCACCTGCGAAATGGCTCATAGCATCCCGATATTCTTGCGAAGAAACAGTAATATTATGTTGAATTTCAGACATTAAATGTGTTGTATGATTTGACATATCCTTCACTTATACAGCTTTAAAATTTCAAATGCTCTTTGTTATAAAAAGATCTATTACACATATTTTTCTTCCATGTCATAACATAAAAGTTATTTTAGTATACGAAACTACATGATAAAGAGAGCCAATCGAGGAGACATTAATGCCCCATTCTCATCTCATTTCACCTTCACTTTTAGCTTCTGATTTTTCCAAACTTGGACAGGAAATAGTGGACGTTGTTGAAGCTGGTGCAGATTGGCTCCATCTTGATATCATGGATGGCCACTTTGTTCCTAATATCACTTTTGGTCCTGATGTCGTCAAAGCACTCCGTCCATTAACCAAAGCAATCTTTGATGTTCATTTGATGATTGAACCCATAGATTTTTATCTTGAAGCTTTTGCAAAAGCGGGTGCAGATATTATAACCATTCACGCTGAAGCAAGTCCCCATCTTCATCGTTTATTACAAATAATCAAAAAAAGTGGGAAAAAAGCAGGCATTGCGATTAATCCAAGCACACCAGAATATATCCTTGAATATTTGCTTGATCATTTAGATCTTATTCTCATCATGACCGTCAATCCTGGTTTTGGCGGGCAAAGTTTCATTCCAACAATGCAAGATAAAATCAAACGTGTCAAAAACATGATTGCTCACAGACCTATTGATATTGAAGTTGATGGTGGTATCACCGTTGATACAATCGGGATTGCTGCAAAAGCTGGTGCAAATGTATTTGTTGCTGGCTCTGCAATTTATAAAAATGGCAGTAAAGAACTTTATAAAACACGTATTAATGCATTGCGCCAAGCAGCAACTCTCTCACAATAAGGAAAAAATCATGATAACGCGTTACTCTCGTCCTGAAATGGTCGCAATTTGGTCGCCTCAAACAAAATATCGTATTTGGTTTGAAATTGAAGCACATGCCTGTGATGCCTTAGCTGAACTAGGAATTATTCCAAAAGAAGCAGCAAAGATCATTTGGAAAAAAGGAACAGCAGCAGAATTTGACGTCAATCGCATTAATGAAATTGAGGCAATTACAAAACATGATGTGATAGCATTTTTAACACATCTCGCTGAATTTATTGGACCAGAAGCACGTTTTATTCATCAGGGGATGACCTCATCCGATGTTCTAGATACAACGCTTAATATTCAATTGATGCGCGCCAGTGATCTTTTGCTAAAAGACATAGATCTACTTCTTGAAGCGCTAAAAAAACGTGCTTTTGAACATAAAGAAACAATTACCATTGGACGGAGTCATGGTATTCATGCCGAACCGACAACATTTGGAGTAAAATTCGCCCTTGCCTACGCTGAATTTTTTCGATGTCGCAAACGTCTTCTTACCGCACGAGAAGAAATTTCTACCTGTGCTATTTCAGGAGCTGTAGGAACGTTTGCTAATATTGACCCACGCGTTGAAGAACATGTAGCAAAAGCACTGGGAATGCGTGCTGAACCGATTTCTACCCAAGTAATACCACGCGATCGTCACGCCATGTTTTTTGCCACACTTGGTGTTATTGCTTCCTCTATTGAAAGATTAGCGATAGAAATACGCCATCTACAACGAACAGAAGTTCTTGAAGCAGAAGAACACTTCTTACCTGGACAAAAAGGCTCATCTGCTATGCCGCACAAACGTAATCCAGTCTTAACAGAAAATTTAACGGGATTAGCACGTATGGTACGTGCCTTTACAATCCCAGCAATGGAAAATGTCGCACTTTGGCATGAACGTGATATTTCTCATTCATCTGTTGAGCGTTATATTGGCCCTGATGCAACCATTACACTTGATTTTGCTCTTGACAGACTCACATCTGTCATTGAAAATTTAATTATCTATCCAGAAAATATGCAAAAAAATCTCAATAAGTTTCGAGGACTTGTTCATTCACAACGCGTACTTTTAGCTCTCACGCAAGCTGGAATCAGTCGTGAAGATTCTTATCAAATTGTCCAACGAAATGCGATGAAGGTTTGGGAACAAGGAAAAGATTTTTTAGAAGAGTTGCTCAACGACAAAGAGGTAACAAAGGCTTTAAGTGAAGCAGAAATCCGCGAAAAATTTGACCTTTCCTACCACACAAAACATATCAATACAATTTTTAAACGCGTTTTTGGAAAATAACGAAATTCTTCTACAAGAAACCAGCATCTTATTTTTCATCTATGATACAAAACCTGTTGTAATGAAAGAAACAATTTATGAAAGCAAATCAACTCGATATTCTTATTGTTCCTGGTTACAAAGGATCTTGTCCTGATCATTGGCAAACACGATGGGAAAAAAAACTATCTACAGCTCGCCGTGTTAAACAAAAGCATTGGTCAAAACCTATTTATGAAGAATGGGTCAATGAAGTTAAAAGTGCCATTGCACAAGCTCAAAAACCCATTATGATTATTGCTCACTCCTTAGGTGTTCCGACAGCTCTTCATGCAATACAACAAAACGCAGAAAAAATTTGTGGCGCCTTTTTGGTTGCACCTCCAGATGTAACGAATGAAAAAATACGCCCCAAACATTTAATGACATTTGGTCCTTACCATTGCAAAAAGTTATCTTTCCCTTCTGTCGTTATAGCTAGCCGAAATGATGAGTTTTGTCACTTCTCAGTAGCAGAAAAACTTGCCAATGATTGGGGGGCACTGTTTATTGATGCGGGACAATCAGGCCATATTAATGCAAAATCTGGGCATGGACCTTGGCCTGAAGGACTTATGGTTCTTTCCCATTTCCTCGCAAAAATCTGATTCAAGGGAAATAAATATTCTCATTGTCTCTATGCAGTTTCATTTCCTTTTGCTAAAGTCTCCATGAAAAAAATGACAAGAAATGCTATAGCAATCATTGAGAATTTCTACCAATTAGGATAGTCTTAGTTATCAATGCTATTAAAACCTCTCAAATAAATAGAGAATCATGATGAATCGTCGCCACCGTATTTATGAAGGCAAGGCTAAAATTTTATATGAAGGACCTGAACCAGGAACCTATATTCAATTTTTTAAAGATGATGCAACGGCCTTTAATGCAAAAAAACATGAAATTATCGATGGCAAAGGGGTTTTAAATAACCGCATTTCGGAACATATCTTTAGCCATCTTAGTCGTTTGGGTATTCCAACACATTTTATCAAGCGTATAAATATGCGCGAACAGCTTATTAAAGCTGTTGAAATTATCCCTTTGGAGGTTGTTGTTCGTAATGTTGCCGCTGGCTCCCTTGCTAAACGTTTGGGGTTAGAAGAAGGAACGGCTCTGCCACAATCTATTATCGAATTTTATTATAAGAATGATTCTCTTGACGATCCAATGGTGACGGAGGAACATATCACGGCATTTGGTTGGGCTGTTCCACAAGAGATAGAAGACATTATGCAACTTTCGATTCGTATTAATGATTTTCTTTCTGGACTTTTTGCCGGCGTTAATATTCAACTTATTGATTTTAAAATGGAATTTGGCCGCTTATGGGAAGATGAAGCAATGCGCATTGTTCTTGCTGATGAAATCTCACCTGATTCTGCTCGGTTATGGGACATGCAAACACAAGAAAAAATGGATAAAGATCGTTTTCGGCGTGATATGGGGGGGCTTATTAATGCTTATCAAGAAGTTGCAAAACGCCTTGGTATCATCAATGAAAATGAGCCTCCACGACCAAGTGGTCCAGTTTTGGTAAAATAAACAACAAGGTGACGTTATGTTACCTTATCATCAGTAAAGACATCTCTTGAAAGAGAGATTTTGTAAACAGGAAATAAGAAATGAAAGCACGCGTTACAGTTACTTTAAAAAACAGCGTCCTTGATCCACAAGGAGAAGCAATTGTCGGTGCTTTAAAAAGTTTAGATTTCAAAGACATTCATTCCATTCGCCAAGGAAAGATTTTTGATATCGTGCTTGATGATCAGCCTTCTGAAGCTGCAAAGCAAAAACTTGAAAAGATGTGTGAAGAGTTACTGGCAAATATTGTCGTTGAAAATTATACTATAGAACTTCTTTAAGTGGGGACTCTTCATGAAAACGGCCATCATTCAGTTACCTGGACTCAATCGTGATCGAGATATGGTTGCTGCATTACATCATATAACAGGAACTGAGCCATTTAAGGTTTGGCAAACGGATACGACAATTCCAAACGTCGATGTCATCGTTATCCCTGGCGGTTTTTCTTACGGAGACTATTTAAGGTGTGGAGCTATTGGTGCACGAACACCGGTTTTACAAGCTGTTCGTGAGAAAGCAGAAAAAGGTGTTACAGTAATCGGCATATGTAATGGATTTCAAATTTTGTTGGAAGCTGGATTGTTGCCTGGTACTTTAATGCGTAACGCTTCATTAAAATTTGTTTGTCGTGAAATAAAGCTTGAAGTAGCAAATGCCAAGACAAGATTCTCTCGTCTCTATTCGACAGGACAGATCATTCGCTGTCCTGTTGCACATCACGATGGAAATTATTTTGTTGACAATGAAACCTTAAAAAAAATCGAAGACAATGGACAAGTTGTTTTTCGCTATGCAGAAAAAACAAACCCTAATGGTTCAATTCACGATATTGCCGGTATCATCAATAAAGCTGGTAATATTCTTGGTATGATGCCTCATCCTGAAAACTTCATTGAACCTGCACATGGTGGTACGGATGGCCGTTTACTTTTTCAAAGTGCTTTAGAATTAGCAAATGGATGACGATAAAAAGTAGGGTATTTTTTCATTGTTTTAAAGTCAAAAATTTGAGCATCTCCTACACAAAGTAAATGTCTCAATCAAACATTTTATGGATAAAATAGATGGTATTTCTTTTAACATACAAAAAATATTCAAAAACTATTTCTCATTTTTAAATTCACGCTGCAAATAACCAATATTTCAGTGGATGTTTTATGAACTTCTGTCTTATCAAACCACCAAAACACTTAAAACTTGAGCTGTTGGATTTAAAATAATAAAAATGCTAAATTTCAATTAATTGAACGGGTAAAGTCCTCATGAATCCTTGCAATAATATCGTCATTACACCAGAATTAATTGCCCAACATGGCTTAAAAGATGATGAATATCAACGTATTCTCACTTTAATTGGAAGAGAGCCAACATTTACTGAACTTGGAATTTTTTCTGCCATGTGGAACGAACATTGTTCCTATAAATCATCTAAAAAGTGGCTTAAAACTCTCCCAACAGAGGGAAAATGTGTCATTCAAGGACCTGGTGAAAATGCTGGCGTTGTTGATATTGGTGAAGGCCAATGTGTCGTTTTCAAAATGGAAAGTCACAACCATCCCTCTTACATTGAACCTTATCAAGGTGCGGCAACAGGTGTAGGAGGTATTTTACGTGATGTCTTTACCATGGGAGCCCGCCCTGTTGCAGCTATGAATGCCTTGCGCTTTGGATCTCCTAACCACCCACGAACACGCCATCTTGTTTCTGGTGTTGTTTCTGGAATCGGTGGCTATAGCAATTCTTTTGGTGTTCCAACGGTTGGTGGAGAAATAAATTTTGACGAGCGTTACAATGGCAATATCCTTGTTAACGCTTTTGTCGCTGGTATTGCGAAAACAGACTCTCTTTTTTATTCCAAAGCACAAGGCGTAGGGCTTCCTGTTGTTTATCTTGGAGCCAAAACAGGACGTGATGGCGTTGGTGGAGCAACAATGGCTTCCACCGAATTTGATGATTCAATCGATGAAAAACGCCCAACCGTTCAAGTCGGTGATCCTTTTACAGAAAAGTGTCTTCTTGAAGCTTGCTTAGAACTCATGGAACTTAGAGCTGTTGTTGCTATTCAAGATATGGGCGCTGCGGGGCTAACATCATCTGCGGTTGAAATGGGAGCAAAAGGAAATTTAGGAATAGAGCTTAACCTTGATAAAGTACCTGTTCGTGAAGAACATATGACCGCCTATGAAATGATGCTTTCCGAAAGCCAAGAACGCATGCTTATGGTGCTAAAACCAGAATTAGAAAAACAAGCAGCGGCAATTTTTCATAAGTGGGGGCTTCACTTTTCTATTATTGGAAAAACAACAGATGATTTGCGTTTCCGTGTATTGCATCAAGGAGAAGAGGTCGTCAATCTTCCCATTAAAGAGCTCGGTAATGAAGCACCTGTTTATGATCGCCTTTGGAGTGAACCAAAAAAACAACCAACGCTTAAAATAGAAGATGTTGAGAGAGTTGAAAATCTTGGTAATGCACTCATTAGCTTATTAAATTCTGCTAATCAAAGTTCACGGCGATGGGTTTATGAACAATATGATACGCTTATTCAAGGAAATACTCTTGTTCATCCAGGAGGTGATGCAGGAATCATTCGCATAAGCAACAGTGACAAACGCGCTCTTGCTTTTTCTTCTGATGTTACACCACGCTATTGTGAAACTGATCCTTACGAAGGAGGGAAACAAGCTGTCGCAGAATGCTGGAGAAATATCAGTACAACAGGTGCAATACCACTCGCAGCGACAGACAATCTTAATTTTGGTAATCCTGAAAAACCAGAAATTATGGGACAATTGGTATTCGCCATTAAAGGCATAGGTGAAGCTTGTAGAATTCTCGACTTCCCTATCGTCTCAGGCAATGTTTCCCTTTATAATGAAACCAATGGAGAAGCAATCCTTCCCACACCAACCATCGCTGGTGTAGGGCTTCTTGACGACTGGTCCAAAATGGTAACAATCAATGGTATGCAAAATGGAGATAGTATTGTTTTAATTGGAGAATGTGGCTCTCATTTGGGACAATCAATCTACGCACGTCACATTTTGAATATTGATAAAGGCGCTCCCCCCCATGTAGATTTACAGCTTGAAAAAAAGCATGGTCAATTTGTTCGAGATGTTATTCATCGCGGTTTTATCCATGCCGCTCATGATCTTTCTGATGGAGGATTAGCCATTGCACTTGCAGAAATGATCATTAAAGCAGGGAAAGGAATTAAAGCCAAATTAAGCAACAAAGTACCGCATCATGCAGAGCTTTTTGGAGAAGATCAAGGCCGTTATCTCTTAGCCATCAAACCTCATGCTCTCGATCAACTTAAAGAACTTGCACAAGTAAGCGCTATTCCTTTCACAGAGCTTGGTATAGTTGAAGGGAGTTCTCTCAGTATAGATGAAGTATTAACTCTTTCAGTAGAAAAACTTACAAAAGCCTATGAAAGTTGGTTTCCACAATTTATGGGTGAAGAATAAAGAGTTATTTGTCTCCCTTAATATGCTACCTTTCTTAAAAGTAAATAAAGGAGAATAATCATGGCAATGAGTGCCCATACAATTGAAACGCTTATTCGTGAAGGTATTCCCGACGCAACTGTAACAATTCGGGATCTCACTGGCGATGGAGAACACTACGCCGCAGAAGTTATTTCCGAAAGTTTTCGCGGTAAAAGCCGTGTTCAGCAACATAAAATGGTCTATGATGCTCTTAAAGGCAATATGGGAAATGACCTTCATGCTTTAATGCTACAAACAAATATTCCCAAATAATCTAAAATTTCTTCTTGCATTCAATCACTGAATACGATTACAAAATAACCTGAACGTAAATACACGCTTACAAAAATCTGCAATATCGAGGAAAAGAGATGAACGCTGTTCATGATTTTATTGACAATGAAATTAAAAAAAATGATGTCATTTTATTCATGAAAGGAACACCCGATGCTCCACAATGCGGATTTTCAGGACAAGTTGTTCAAATCCTTGACTATCTAGGAGTAGAATATAAAGGGATTAATATCTTAGCTTCTAACGAAGTGCGTCAAGGAATCAAAGATTATTCAAATTGGCCAACGATTCCACAACTCTATATCAAAAGTGAATTTGTTGGAGGCTGTGATATTGTTAAAGAAATGTTCCAAAATAATGAATTGCAAGAACTGCTAAAAGAGAAAGGCATTTCTTGCAGTAAATTATAGAGATCTCTTAAAGTAGATTTTTTATTCTTTTATAGAGTTGTGTTCAGTTGTAGCGCTGTGTTCAGTCGAAGTTTTTATTTCAAGGATGCCATATGTCATACTCAATCGACGAACAAGAGCATAGTAATACAATTAGAGAAAGAATTGGCTATAAAGAATTTGTTATTCTCATTGGTGCACTCATGGCTATCAATTCTATAGCCGTTGATATCATGCTTCCAGCCATGCCAGATATTTTGAACAGTTTAAATGTCATCAATGAAAATGATCAACATTATATCATCTCTGGTTATCTGATAAGTTATGGCATCTCACAAATATTTTTTGGTCCCATAAGTGATCGGTATGGACGTCGTAAACTTATTCTCATTGGCCTTGCATTTTATTCCTTTACGGCCATTGGTTGTGCTTTTGTCTCTCATTTTTCTCTATTGCTTATTTTGCGTATTTTACAAGGTATAGGAGGAGCGGCTATGCGCGTGCTTACCGTTTCTGTTGTACGCGATCTTTATAATGGTCGAAAAATGGCAGAAGTTATGTCTATTGCTATGATGGTTTTTCTTATTGCACCCATGATTGGACCGGCAACAGGACAATTCATTTTATTATTTGGAAACTGGCAGATTATTTTTATCGTCATGGCCATTATTGCTTTTGCGCTGATGATTTGGATTCAACTGCGCTTGCCTGAAACTCTTTACAGACAACGTTCTCTTTCCTTTTCTTCAATCAAACATAACTTGTGGGTTGTCATCACCAATCGGACAACACTTTGCTACACACTAGCAACTTCTATTATTTTAGGCTGTATTTTTACTTCTGTTAATACATCGCAACAAACATATGAAGGGATTTATAATCTAGGACTCTGGTTTCCAATCGCCTTTGCTGTCGGTGCTGCTTTTCAAGCTCTATCATCATTCTTTAATTCTCAATTTGTTGGACGTCTTGGCATGCGGCGTATCGCCCATACGATGCTTTTACTCTTTTGCATCACTTCATGTATTTGGTTTATTGGTTCTCTCTTAACAAATGGCGTTATGCCTTTTCCCCTTTACATGCTGTTATTTTGTATATTGATGTTTGCCTGCGGCGGCATTATGGCCAATTTCAACACGCTTGCTCTCGAATCTGTCGGTGAAATTGCTGGAACAGCATCTTCTGTCTCTGGTTTTCTTCAAACATCTATCGCTACCAGTCTTGGCTTTTTTATTGCACAACAATTTGATGAAACAACAATACCCAATTCAGCAGCGTTTTTCTTTCTCAGCCTCATAGCCATTCTGCTCGTTTTATATGCCGAACGTGGACATCTTTTTAGACCTCATCATCATAATCCTAATGAATAGATGCTGCTATGAAAAATGAATAACACTGTTGTGATAAGAAACATGTAATTTAAAAAATTAAGTTTCTATAAATTCAGTTGGTAAACTTTCCTGATTTTGGAAAACCCTTTGGTACCAAACGTCCACTTCCTGCACGCATTCCCATCCATTCAATGAGATCATCAGCTTGACGATTAAAGCAGCGTTCAGCCGTATCTTGCCAACTTAAACCTTCTGATAAATTAAAAGTTTTTGCATCAACAATGCCCCCCTCTTTGTAACGTTGTAAACGAACACCTTTACCGCGAATCATTTCTGGGATTTGTTCAATAGCAAAAACAAGCATTTTGCGATTTTCACCAACCACTGCAATATGATCCCCTTTTACCGGAACACAAAGCTTTACTTTATCAGGAGACTTCACATTCATAACTTGCTTACCTTTTCGTGTATTAGCAATGACTTCCGATGCTGATACAATAAAGCCATTTCCATGAGAGGAAACTAACAGAAGTTTTTCCTGTGCATTATAAACAAAAGCAGTCAAGACATCGTGTTCATCATCCATATCCACTAAAATACGAATTGGTTCACCATGTCCTCGCCCTCCAGGCAAATTATTTGCAGAAATAGCAAAAAACTTTCCACCAGTACTTATCACCATAATTTTATCTGTGGTAAATGCTGGAAATGCTATCTTTAAGCCATCCCCTTCTTTAAAGGAGAGTACTTTGTAATCACTTAAATGTCCTTTCAAAGCACGCATCCAACCTTTTTCAGAAATAACAATCGTTACCGGCTCTTTTTCAATCATCGCTTGGTGGATATCATCAATATCATGCCTTGGTGCTTCTTCAAATGTTGTACGCCTTTTTCCTAAAACCGTATCAGGACCAAAAGTTTTGCGAATTTTTATAATTTCTTCTGAAATTATTTGCCATTGCTTAGCATGAGAGGACAATAAATTTTGCAATTGTTCTTTTTCAGTTTTCAAACTTTCAAATTCTTTACGAATTTCAAACTCCTCAAGCTTCCGTAAAGAACGTAAGCGCATATTAAGAACAGCTTCCGCTTGATTTTCCGTTAATTCAAAACGACTGATAAGTTCTTTTTTCGGTTCATCCTCTTCACGAATAATATGAATAACCTCATCAAGATTTAAATAGGCGATAAGATAGCCATGGAGAATTTCTAATCGGCGATCAATTTCTTGAAGTCGATAAGTAGAACGACGAATCAAGACTTCTTGACGATGTTCAAGCCATTGCTGCAAACTTTCCCGCAGAGAGAGAACATTTGGTATTCTTCCCAAGGACAAAACATTAAGATTAAGAGGAAATCTTATTTCAAAATCAGTCAATTTAAAAAGAGACTCCATAAGAAGCTCAGGATCAATTGTACGATTTTTGGGAATAAGCACAATGCGAATATCTTCTGCCGATTCATCTTGAATATCTTCCAGCATTGGTAATCGCCGAGCAAGCAATAATTCCGCTGTTTTTTCAATAAGGCGTGATTTTTGAACTTGATAGGGAATTTCAGTAACAACGATGACATAAGAACCACGGTTGCCGATCTCCTGATGCCAACGTGAACGTAACCGAAAAAAACCACGCCCAACACGATAGGATTCTTCAATACTTTTTTTCGGCTCAACTAAAATACCCCCTGTTGGGAAATCAGGACCAAGCACGAACTGATTCAATTCCTCATCATTAACATCGGGATGAGCAATCAAATGGAGCGCGGCATCACAAAGTTCAGCAACATTATGAGGGGGAATAGATGTTGCCATACCAACAGCAATACCAGATGAACCATTTGCTAAAAGATTAGGAAAAGCTCCCGGTAAAACAGCGGGTTCTTCATCTTCCTCATTATAGGTTAAACGAAAATCAATAGCATTTTCATTAATCCCTTCAAGCAACAATGCAGCCACTTCAGTCATACGTGCTTCCGTATACCGCATAGCAGCAGCATTATCACCATCAATATTCCCAAAATTGCCTTGTCCATCAATCAAAGGATAACGCACAGCAAAACTCTGAGCCAAACGCACTAAGGCATCATAAATAGATGCATCACCATGCGGATGAAATTTTCCCATGACATCACCAACAATCCGTGCACATTTCGCATAGGACTGCCCAGGATGAAGTTTGAGCAAACGCATAGCATGGACAATCCGCCTATGCACTGGTTTCAAACCATCACGCACATCAGGCAATGCACGGTGCGTAATAGTAGAAAGTGCATAAGCCAAATAACGCTCCTGTAAAGCAGAACGTAATTCTATTGGTTCGATATGTTCTTTATCAAAAGGTAAATTCATTTCATCAGACATAATGTGAGGACAACAATTCACAAAATAATAAGCAATTATTCTATAAGATTTTTCCAGTGAATTTTCTATAAGTCGACTATTTTTATTAAAAATCGACTATATAAAAAAACATCACGATTAAAACATGAACAGAAAATTATATCAATTTGAAAAGTTGATACATGCGTTTTATAATTCAATTGACTAATAGACGAAAACACTTGATGTGTTAATTTAAAATTTCTTTGAAAAAAGAATGAAATATCGTCTTTAAGAACAACCAAAAGTAACAAATACACCAAAAGAAAGTAATCAATAGATTTATCAAACCTATAATGATTGACACTTTCAGAATATATAGAAAATCTAAAAAATAATATTATTGCTCATTTAAATCTGGCACATAATGAGACGGGATACACGAAAAATATGAAATAATTTTTTCCTGAAGACAAGAAAAACTATTTTAAAACAAATTATTATCAATAATAATTCTATCAGTATTTTAAGTACAAACCTTCAAAAGAAAACCCTACAGCATTTTTTTGAAAATCTGCTCATAAATGCGTTCTCTAACCTTATATTTTAATTAAATACACGTATTGTATAAACACGCAATTCAATTTTTATATGATAAAATTCACAAAGCATTTAAAGCTTATAAAACCCAACCTCCTAGAATATATAATCTTTAGCCACAGTGCGTTATTTTTTTAACATTAAGATAGCAGGCTATTTCTTCTCGTTCTCCCAAGTTAAAAAACTGAAACAAAGCATATATCATAAGCTTGCTATAAACAACACATACCAATACGATTTAAAGACCCTAAAGCCTTACTGTAGATAAGAATGCTAACAACACACCATTGATTTATGAACCATTCTTAACAGCAGGAGCAATTCGTATCCCTAAATCACGTAATTGTTGAAGAGAAACATCAGATGGAGCACTCATCAAAAGATCGAGCGCTTGTTGATTCATAGGAAATAAAGCAACCTCACGTAAATTTTTAACACCTTGCAAAAGCATAATAATACGATCAACGCCCGCAGCCATACCACCATGCGGTGGCGCCCCATAGTGGAACGCACGATAAAGAGCACCAAAACGATCTTCCACGATTTCTTTAGAAAGACCAGCAAGATTAAAAACTTTAAGCATCATTTCTGGTGAATGATTACGGATTCCACCGGATGCAATCTCATAACCATTACAAACAAGGTCATACTGAAAAGCCTTAAGAGTAAGAGGATCTTGGCACGCAAGAGCATTTTCTCCACCTTGAGGCATAGAAAAAGGATTATGTGCAAAATCAAGCTTTTTCTCATCTTCATTCCATTCAAAAAATGGAAAATCAACAATCCACGCTAAAGAAAAGCATTGCAAATCAATAAGGCCTAATTCTTCCCCTACCCGTGTACGTGCTGCTCCTGCAAAAGAAGCAAATTTCTTTGGATCTCCTGCTACAAAAAAGCAAGCATCACCACTTTCAAGATCAAGCTGCATACGGAGCGCTTCAGTTCTTTGCTCACCAATATTTTTGGCAATAGGACCAGCTCCTTCAAACTTTCCTTCTTCTTCACGCCAGAAGATATAACCGAGTCCCGGTTGCCCCTCACCTTGTGCCCACCCATTCATACGATCACAAAAAGCGCGGCTTCCTCCTGTCTTAGCCGGAATAGCCCACACCTGCGCATTCTCATCGTTTGCCAAAATTTGAGCAAACACTTTAAAACCAGAATCATAAAAATGCTGTGAAACATCTTCCATAATAATTGGATTGCGTAAATCAGGCTTATCAGTACCATATTTTCTTACGGCTTCATCATAAGAAATACGAGGAAAGCTTTGTGTTACAGATTTTCCATTTGCAAACTCTTCAAAAAGAGAACGCATAATGGGTTCCATTGTTACAAAAACATCTTCCTGTTCAACAAAACTCATTTCAACATCTAATTGATAAAACTCTCCAGGAAGACGATCAGCCCTTGGATCTTCGTCTCTAAAACATGGTGCAATTTGAAAATAACGATCAAAACCCGACATCATCAATAACTGTTTGTACTGCTGAGGCGCTTGTGGCAATGCGTAAAATTTTCCCTGATGAATACGACTTGGAACCAAAAAATCGCGTGCACCTTCCGGTGAAGAAGCTGTCAAAAGTGGTGTCGTAAATTCCGTAAAACCATTATCCTGCATAGAGCGTCTGATAGCAGCAATCACTTCAGTACGGCGCATGATATTCTTGTGCATAGTTTCACGACGTAAATCAAGAAAACGATATTTTAATCGAATATCTTCTGGATAATCAGGCTCACCAAAAACAGGGAGAGGAAGTTCATCAGATTTCGAAAGAATTTCCACCTCTTGTGCAAAAATTTCAACCTCCCCTGTTGGAAGAGATGTGTTAATCACTTCATCAGAACGCGCTGACACTTCCCCATCCACACGAATGACCCATTCAGAACGCACTGTTTCAATAATTTTAAAAGCTGGTGAAGCAGGATCAGCGACAATCTGTGTGATTCCAAAATGATCACGTAAATCTACAAAAAGGATTCCGCCATGATCTCGAACGCGATGAACCCATCCCGAAAGACGAACCTTTTTTCCTACATCAAATTTACGAAGAGCAGCACAATGATGACTGCGATAACGATGCATAGTTTTTGCCTTTTATTATAATTTCATATGCGCTACAAACGCTTTTTAATAACCGTTTGTCAAGATATGAGGATAAAGACTCGAAAAAAAAGTCAATAAAAGACAAATTTAATTTATCTAGCTATAATAAAATAATGATGAATCTTATTACACAAACAACAGATCTTGAAATTGCCATTGCTGCTTTACGTAACTCAGATTTTGTAACAGTAGATACTGAATTTATCCGCGAAACAACGTTTTGGCCTCAACTGTGTTTAATTCAGCTTGCATCACCAGATGTCACACTGCTGATTGATCCAAAAGCACCAGATATTAATTTACAAGCATTTTTTGATCTCATGGTCGATAAAAAAATCATCAAAGTTTTTCACGCTGCACGTCAAGACATCGAAGCTATTTATCATCTTAAGGGCATCATTCCCTATCCTCTTTTCGATACGCAAATCGCAGGCTCAATTTGCGGATTTGGTGATTCTATCTCCTATGATCAAATTGTACAACGCTGCACGGGGCATCAAATTGATAAATCATCTCGTTTTACAGATTGGGGTTACCGCCCTCTTTCCGAAAAACAACTCCTCTATGCACTTGCCGATGTAACCCATCTAAGAGACGTTTACTTCTTCTTAAAAAAGCAATTAGAAAAAAACCAACGCACTCACTGGATGGATGATGAAATAGCAATTCTCTTAAATCCAAAAACTTATGATATGCCCGAAGATGAAGCATGGAAAAAAGTAAAAGGCAAAGTAAAAAAACTGCGTGAACTTGCCGTATTACAAAAAATAGCCGCTTGGCGTGAACGCAAAGCACGGAAATATAATATCCCACGTCGTCATATCATGAAAGATGAATGTCTTATCGAAATTGCGACCCAACAACCAAAGGATGAATCTGCTTTAAAACGTTTGCGCAGTCTAAATAAAAATTGGGATAAATTTTCCAACACACAAACATTAATCAAAGCTATCCATGAAGGATTGGAGATCGATCTTGCTACCTTACCTCCCCTTCCTAAATATAATCCACTGGGTGAAACATCAACGGCTGTTATTGAGCTTCTCAAAGTCTTATTAAAGCTCGTTGCGAACGAAAACGGTATTGCACCTAAAATTATTGCAACTTCCAATGATTTAGAAAAAATTGCAAATGGCTGTATAAAGAAAAAGATCCCTGCTATGAATGGTTGGCGCTACGAAATATTTGGTCAAAAAGCTGAACAAATGCTCAAGGGCCAGATAGGGTTTTATTTTCATGATGGGAAAATAACAACTAAACAGTTTTAATTTACAAAAAACAACCATTTGCATATTGCATACTGTGATTATCGTCATACAAGTCTTCTAACGAAGCTTATATGTCTCATGTAATATAAAAAGTTAATGGAAAATCAAAAAGAGAAAAATGAGCAAGCGACTTACTAAGTTGGTTTTATTTAAAGAAGAGAGAAGAGCTTTCATTAAATTTTAAGGACTCCTATTTTGAAAAATTCTTTACACTATCATACCATCCATATTTTCAATGAACTGAAAGATGCTCCCCAAACAATAATGAAATCTTAACAACAAAAAAAACTTTCAATTTTAAAGAGCAATAGATTTTTTATAAACATAGCCTGTTGTATTTAAAAATTGCAGCTTAGCGTAAAAAGAAAAGTAAGGAGATATAATATTCTACATAGAATACCATAAAAATTAAATGCTTTATGAAAAGAACAACTCAATAAGTCAAAAATAGAACTGTAGAGCGGTCAAAACACATAAACCTAATATAGTAGAAAGAGAATCAGAAAGTTTCAAAAGAAAGAGGCAATTTTATTATTTTTGATAATTTTTTGAGACGCGTGAGGGGGCGTTCCCCTAATAAATCAACATAACGCCTTGGAACACACAAAACAATATGATCTGTCTTTTTATGCCATGAAAAATGGGGTAAAATTCCAGCGGTAGACGCGCTAAAAAGATGAGCAAGACGCATGATCTCACCAAGAATGTGTGCTCTCTCAATTATACTTCTGCTTGCTAATTGAAAAAGAGGTATGGATTCTGCATCAATCAACAACCCCTTATTGCGAAAAAAAACCGCCAGCGCAGCATAAAGGCGCCCCTCATGAGAAATTCCCGGATAAGATCCCAATGCGATCCGATGAGCCGCTTCATTGCCTCGATAATCTGGATGTATACGCCAACCAATATCCGCAAGAAGACAAGCTGCTTTACGGTAACGACATTCATTTTCAGTCTCTGAAATTCCAAAAACATCAAAAGCATTGGTAGTGAAATCAATAAGTTCTTCTGCCTGCTTTGGTGAGCGCGCTCGTAGAATAGCCATTTCAGTGCAAGCAGCAATGAGAGGATCTGAAACACGAATCTCTTGTGGCAATTTTGAATAAAGAAAACCTTCGCGAACTCCAGCTCCAGAAAAGATTATTTTTTCAAATCCCATAGACTGAATGAGCTCAATAAGAACAATCGCTCCATAAGATAAGAGTTGACGGCGATTTTTTGAAACAGCTGAAATCTCTTTCATATTATCGATACTGCCACTCACGACAAAACGTAAGAAGTCCTTCATTTCAACAGCATCAACTTCATAACCATGCATAACAGGTAACGGATAATGTTTTGTTACCATATGAAGTTTTGCCAAATTACGCCAAGTTCCTCCTACTGCGTAAAAACAACGCGCCATACCTTTACGAATAACAGCAGCTTTAGCAAAATGCTCATGGACAATTTTTGTAGCAACCGCAATATCATTATTGGACATATATTGTAGTCGTAAACCACCTAACGGCAGAGTTATGCCCTCACCTACATGAGAGTTATCAATATTAATGAGTTCAAGACTTCCACCACCAAGATCTCCACAAATACCCTTTGGTTGATAAAAAGTAGAAATAACCCCATATGCTGAATAAAGAGCTTCCTCACTTCCTGAAAGAAGATATATTTTATTTTGCAAAATATTTTCCGCATTTTGAATAAATGCTGATCCGTTTTTAGCTTCCCTCGCTGCTGCTGTTGCTAATGTATAGATATCTTCTGCTCCAATCTGTCGACAAAGTGCACGAAACCGTTTTAATGCTCGCAAAGCCATTTTCATGGATTTTTCTTCTAAAAATCCAGTTTCTGCTACACCTTGACCAAGACCACAGAGAACTTTTTCATTAAATAAGACTGTAGGTGAACGAACAAAACCTTCATAAATAACAAGTCGAACAGAATTTGAACCAATATCGATAACAGCGACAGGTTTACACCCTTTCAGTCGGCCCTGGGCATTTATATATGTCATGGGATTTCAGTCTTTACGCAATTTGGCATACTGCCGATGCAACGCAACCAAATGCGAAGCAGAAGACTCAAACGTTTCCTTCCACCCTAAAAGACCTGCTTTGGCCATAAAATACTCCTGCGCATTAAACGGACTTTCACCTCTTTGTGGTGTTATACGTCTTGATGTTCCACTGTTTAGTATATCAAAGCTTTGTTGATTATCAATAATATTAGCAAGCATAATTTGTAAAAGAATATGCTTACGAACCATTTTATTAACAACTGGTACCAGTATTTCAATACGATGATCGAGATTTCGAGGCATCATATCAGCCGATCCCAAATAAACAACTGCACTTTCATTGGGCAGATCTTGACCATTCCCAAAACAAAAAATGCGACTATGTTCTAAAAACCGCCCTACAATTGATTTTACACGAATATTATCTGAAATTTCTGGAATATCAGGACGCAAACAGCATATGCCTCGCACCACCAGATCAACCTGCACACCCGCTTGACTAGCACGATATAAAGCATCAATAATTTCAGGATCAACCAATGCATTAACTTTCATCCAGACAGCAGCAAACAATCCCTGTTGTGCATTAGTAATTTCTTTTTCAATATGCTGAAGAATACGACTCCGCAATGTTAAAGGAGAAAAAGCAATCTTCATTGCTTTATTTGGACGTTTATATTGAGCAATATAATTGAACAATAATGCAACATCATGGGCAATATCATCATCAGTAGTAAAAAAAGAAAGATCGGTATAAACCTTGGCATTCACTGGATGATAATTTCCAGTGCCAAGATGAACGTAAGAACAAAGACGTTTTCCTTCACGCCTCATAATCAATGACATCTTAGCATGTGTTTTTAATGCAATAAAACCAAAAAAAACGTGCACACCTGCGTGCTCAAGATCACGTGCCCAACGAATATTTGCTTCCTCATCAAAACGTGCTTTAAGTTCTACCAAAGCCGTCACAGATTTCCCCTTTTCAGCAGCTTCAATCAAAGCGCTAACAATGGGGCTATCATTTGATGTGCGATAAAGGGTTTGTTTGATTTCTATAACATCAGGATCGCTAGCAGCCTGACGTAAAAATTGCACAACAACATCAAAGGATTCATAAGGGTGGTGAATGATCATATCATTTTCACGAATAGCCGCAAAGCAATCACCATTATGTTTCCGAAGATATTCAGGAAAACGAGGATTATAAGGTAAAAATTTTAAGTCATCACGTGGAATAGATACAACTTCTGACAGCATATTAAGCGCCAATAATCCATCAAGAACACTCATGCAATTATCAGGAACAGAAAGAGCATCGGTTATAAATTGGCATAAACCCTTTGGCATTTTCGCATCAAATTCAACGCGAATAACCTGCCCACGGCGGCGTCTTTTCAGAGCATTTTCAAAAAAATGAACAAGATCTTCAGCCTCTTCTTCCACTTCAATATCACTATCACGAATCACTCTAAATGTCCCCATTCCATCAACTTTATAATCAGGAAATAGACGGTTGATAAAAAGGCTCATAACATCTTCACAGGCAATAAAACGAAAGTGATTGCCTTCTTGAGGAAGAAGAATAAAACGCTTCAAGTTCACTGGAACAGGTAACAAGACTCTATGGGTATGTTGATCAACGCACCGCGACAATTGGAGAGCAAGTGAAAGCCCTAAATTAGGGATAAAGGGAAAAGAATGAGAGGAATCAAGAGGGAAAGGTTTTAAAACAGGATAAATTGTCTCAAAAAAATATTGTTCAAGCCATGATTTTTCACTTTCTGAAAGTCTCTCAGAACCAACAATTTCAATATCATTCTGTCTTAATTCGTGATCTAAAATACGCAGTTCTTGTAATTGATGAAGCTGTAAACGTGAAATTTCACCTAACACAAAATCAAGTTGCTGCTGTGGTGTGCGCCCATCTGCGCTACATGTTGTAATTCCATCACGAATTTGAGCAGCAAGGCCAGCAACACGAACCATAAAAAATTCATCAAGATTTGCTGCTGAAATCGAAAGAAATTGAAGGCGTTCTAGTAAAGGATGCTTTGTATTTGCAGCTTCCATCAATACACGAGTATTAAATTGTAACCATGAAAATTCTCTATTAATAAACCGCATCGAACTTTTCATTGTTATATCCGATAGAGTAATCTGATCTTCAACCCTCTGTTTCATATATTCTAGCTAATCTTTCTCTATACTTTCTAAGCCCATGATTGATCACTTTCTCATAGAACACTTTATGATATGTTACTGTAATAATAACATATTCAACTGATCAATTTTTCCTATGTTATTTGCATGTAAACTTGCAAAGTACTTGAAAATATTCAAGTGCACAAAATACTAAAAATACGGTAACGAATATGAGTAATAAAAAGATCTTTGGTTTATCTTAAAAAGCACCTTGCATTGTTATAAGCTTTATTACAAACTCATACATGTAAAATAAACAACCCAAGTCATATCTGATTTAAGCAATTTATTCGGAGCTTGTCTATCATGGCCGATCACAACATTCCCCACTTCCAAAATGATCTCGGATATAAAACAATCGAAATTGGTGTAAAAGAGTTCATGTGTGTAGGCGCAACACAACCATTCGATCATCCTCATATTTTTATTGATATGGGATCAATGGATGAAAAAATCTGCCCTTATTGTTCAACACTTTATCGCTATAATTTCTCATTATTGTACGATCAAACAAATCCACCCGGATGTTTATACCATCCAAACAATGCATTATAGCGCATTTTCTGCTCTTTCAATATAAAGGAAAATGCATGGACCACGCCCCAATAATCATTGGAGGAGGTATTGCTGGTTTAAGCACTGCTTTGGCTCTTGCCCATAAAGGAATTACAAGTACACTTATAGAAAAGTGCAAACAGCTTGACGCTGTAGGAGCGGGTATTCAGCTTACCCCAAATGCAACCCGTATTTTAGCACATTGGGAGATTCTTAATAAACTTATTAACGAAGGAACAATACCACATTTTTTTGAGTTACGAGAAGGGGTATCTCTAAAAACGCGACTGCACATTGATCTTATCAATTTAACAGAAAAAAATTGGAAAGCCCCTTATATTACAATTCACCGCGCAGCTTTACAAAAAGTTTTATACAATGCTGTTATAGAGAATCCTTTTATCAAATACAAAACAGGCGAAACGCTTATATCATCTACCCAAACGGCTGCTAACAACAGTATTCATATAAAAACAAAAAAGACAGATACATCAACTAAACAACAACCGCAGTTGTATTCAACATCGCTTCTCATCGGATGCGATGGAGTTTGGTCAACACTCCGAAAATTGGCTCCTTTTCATGAAAGAGCAGATTTTAGTGGCTTTATTGCTTGGCGCGCTACAGCAAAATTTGACAATCTTCCTCAAAACTTTCGTTCTTTATTACAAAATACGCAGACAATTACCGCCTGGATGGGACCCCAAAACCATCTTGTTGTCTATCCCATTCAATCATCCGCAAAGGTTTTTAATTTTGTGGCCATTACGCGTGGAAAAAATGCAAAGGAAGGATGGGCTCATAAAGGCAATAAAGAAAATTTGAAATCTCTTTTTAAAGGGTGGAATCGGCAAATTTTGCAAATCTTTGATCACATTGATGAGTGGAGTTATTGGCCACTCTTTCATATGAAAAAGAATCGTTTTTTAGGTTTAGAAAGACAAGTCTTCGTTGGGGACAGTGCACATGCAACTTTACCCTTTGCAGCGCAAGGTGCTGCTATGGCGATCGAAGATGCTGCTATATTAGCACAAGCACTTTCTTGTAAAGATCTCTCCTTAACCAGGGCGCTTTTACTTTACGAAAAAATACGGTCTCCCCGAATGAAAGCCGTAAAAAAACGCGGAGATTTTAATAGAATGACCTACCATGCAACTGGACCTATGGCAATTGCCCGTAATTTCATCATGAAAATTCGTACACCAGAAAGTATCATGTCTAGCCTTAATTGGCTTTATATGTACGACGCTATGGATCGCACAAAGAGATATCATAAAAACTTATAAAGTTCCCTCACATTTTCCATAAATCAAAAATATTTTTTTAAACTTATAACGCTGAGATGTGTCTCATTTCACGGCACCGCCAGTGGATAAATATAGTGTAAAAATCATTATGCACCACCATCTCTACGCTTATGAAAGAGCAAGCCGATACGCTCCCCAATGTTGCAACAGTTCTTGCTATTTAGACGATTCATAACAGGAACTTTTACTCCTTTCTAAACGTTTTTTACCCATACGATAACCCCGCTTATGACGTGCAAATAAGTGACTTTAATTGATTCAAAATGAAATGATTTGAGATGAGAGAATCTTACAATATTTGGGGGTCTGACTCAACAGGCAAAACAGTAAATTATCTTTATAAATCAATATCTTGCAAACTTATGAAAGAGTAAGCTGACACTATCATGCTCTCTACTGCCCCCCAATGTTGCGACAGCCCTTGCATTAAGTTGATTCATAACAGACACTTTTACTTCTTTCTAAACGTTTTTTACCCACACATCAGCCCTGCTTATGACATGCAGAAACATTATTCTACCTCACTCAAAATAAGAAGATTTAAGATGAAAGAATCTTGTAATACTCGGAGGTTAATTCAATATAAAAAAATGATAAATTATTATTATGAATGAGTAACTTATCTCATTTATCCAATAAAGTAAGAACTTTCAAAATTGAGAATCTGATTCAAATAAAATGAAATTCCCGCGCAAAAAATATAGTTCCCAATAAGCAATCACCTTACAACTCTTGATTTAAACCAATTCCACATCAACAACACCCTGAATTGCCTTCATAGCATTTGCCACCCGTGAATTAACCTTATATCGGTTTGGAAGTGCAAATTCGACCTCCTTTACTCCATCCTCTTGAAGAAGAATAATCCCAACTTCTCCATTTCCACTAGGATGCAAATTTTTCTCAATTTGTGCAAGCATATCGACTTTTTTTATAAAAAGGCGCATCATTTTATGATGCTGTAATACCTCTTGTTCCAAAGAATGAACTGTCTCAAGTCGCAAACTTACACCTTCAGAGCGATTTTCAGCACTCACTGTAATGATAAAAGATTTTCCAAGCTCTAATATCTCTTCATAATCCGAAAGCGTCTCAGAAAAGAGAACTGTCTCATATTGTCCACTCGTATCAGAAAAATGAATAATCCCCATTTTCTTACCGGATTTTGTTTTACGAACTTGTTTTGCTACAACAGTTCCAGCAAGTCTAGCGGCAACAGCTCCTCCTCTAACGGCATTGGCAAAATGAGCCCACGTCTGTACGCGTTTTTTAGCAAGAATCGCTTGATACTCATCCAAAGGATGCGCAGAAAAATAAAAACCTATTGCTTGAAATTCTCGATGAAGCTTTTCATCTGATAACCAAGGAGATGTTTGCGATAAAATCAAAGGCTCTTTTAATCCACCTGTCATCCCGAATATATCAATCTGTCCACTAGCATTGTCTTCGAGAATACGAAGTGCACGTGCATGAAGTGTTTCAAGACTTGCCAATAAAACCTCACGGGCAATATGAAAGCAATCAAAAGCACCAGCACAAACCAAACTTTCCATCGCACGCTTATTAACAATACGGGGATCAATACGCTCACAAAAATCTTCTAAATCTCTAAAAGGTTTATTTCCACGGCAAGCGACAAGATGATCAACAACGGCTTCCCCTACCCCTTTAATAGCAGCAAGAGAATAATAAATACAGTTATCACCAACTTCAAAAACACGATGTGATGTTTGCACACAAGGTGCAATCACCTTAATACCTAGCCTTAATGCTTCACGTCGAAAATCATTTAACTTATCTGTATTTGTCATATCATATGTCATTGAGGCGGCTAAAAATTCAACGGGATGATGTGCTTTCATATAAGCTGTTTGGTAGGAAACAATCGCATAAGCAGCGGCATGTGACTTATTAAAACCATAATCTGCAAATTTTGCTAAAAGATCAAAAATAATATCCGCCTGATCTTTATCAACACCGCCATCAACAGCACCCTTTACAAAGCGCGTACGCTGTTTTTGCATTTCCTCATGAATCTTTTTTCCCATAGCGCGACGCAACAAATCCGCTTCTCCAAGCGAATAACCAGCAAGGACCTGCGCAATCTGCATTACCTGTTCTTGATAAACAATAACACCTTGTGTTTCTTGAATGAGATGATCTATTTTAGGATGAATAGAAGAAATTTCCTCTTCCCCGTGTTTGCGTGCATTATAGGTTGGGATATTTTCCATTGGACCAGGACGATAAAGTGCGACAAGAGCAATAATATCTTCAATACGATCTGGTTTCATCCCAATCAGCGCCTTGCGCATACCAGAGCTTTCAACTTGAAACACACCAACTGTTTCACCACGTGCCATCATAGCATAGGTCGCTTCATCATCGAGAGGGATATTCGACAAATTTATTTTAATCCCCTTTCGTGCGACAAAATCTACCGCCATTTTCAAAATAGTAAGTGTTTTTAATCCCAGAAAATCAAATTTTACGAGCCCTGCTTGTTCAACATATTTCATATTAAATTGCGTCACGGGCATATCAGAACGAGGATCACGATACATGGGAACAAGCTCTGCAAGCGGACGATCACCAATAACAATTCCTGCCGCATGAGTCGATGCATGGCGATAAAGCCCCTCGAGCTGAAGCGCTATATCCAATGTTCGCCCGATAACAGGGTCTTTTTTCTTTTCCTCCTCAAATTTAGGTTCATCCTTGATAGCATCAGCCAATTCAACTTGGCTTCCAGGTGTAGCAGGAACTAATTTTGTAAGATAATCAACCTGTCGATAAGGTACTTCTAAGACACGTCCAACATCACGCAACACCGCACGTGCTTGTAGTTTACCAAAAGTAATAATTTGGGCAACTTGATCGCGTCCATATTTTTTTTGGACATAATGAATAACTTCTTCGCGTCGTTCTTGACAAAAATCAATATCAAAATCCGGCATAGAAACACGATCTGGATTAAGAAAGCGTTCAAAGAGAAGAGAAAAACGTAATGGATCAACATCAGTAATAGTCAACGCATAGGCAACAAGTGAACCAGCACCAGAACCGCGCCCTGGACCAACGGGGATATCGTGAGACTTCGCCCATTTTATGAAATCTGAAACGATAAGGAAATAGCCAGAAAACTGCATACGCGTAATAACGGAAACTTCATAATCAAGCCGCTGCTCATAATCTGCAATTGTATATCCTTCGGCCAATCCAACAGTCTCAAGCCGCATTTTTAAACCAGCCTTAGCTTGATCTAATAATTCCCTATCTTCCAGTTCTAAAGCACGGTTCGAATCAATAGACTGCTCTACAAAACGTGGCAAAATTGGCTTTCTAATAGGTGTAGCAGTATGACAACGCAAGGCAATTTCAACGCTGTTCTCCAGAGCTTCTGGAAGATCAGAAAACAATGCAACCATTTCATCTTGTGATTTCAAATAATGATCTGGTGTGACACGTTTACGCTCTGGATTCGAAACAATCTGTCCCTCTGCAACTGCCATCAATGCATCATGTGCTTCATACCCTTCCCTATTCAGAAAAAAAGCTTCATTGGTGGCAACAAGAGGAATCTCATATTTATACGCTAATTCAATAAGCGCAGCCTCTATTTGTTTATCAAAAGAGCTATGCCGCTGTAATTCCACATAAAGACGATCAGAAAAAATTTTCTTCAAAGAAATTAAACGTTCAACAGCGCATTCTTTTCTACCTTCCGCCAAAGAAAAATTAAGTGGGCCCCCCCTTCCACCCGTTAAAGCGATTATTCCTTCACTGTGTGATGAAAGCCAACTCACTTTAATATGAGGGGGATCAGTATCGCACTTATCAAGATAAGCCCGACTGACAAGACGAACCAAATGCGCATAACCAATCTCGCTAGAAGCCAATAAAACAAGAGAGCAGAGATCAGAAGAATGGCGCCCTTTCGCAAAATGTGAATTGTCATTTTCATCACCAAAATCAACTGCGAGCTGGCAGCCAATAATCGGCTGAATTCCATGAAAAAAACAATATTGCGAAAACTCTAAAGCACCAAATAAATTATTCGTATCGGTAATAGCAACCGCTGGTGTATGATCTGAAATTGCATGTTGAATGATTTGTGGTATTTTTAAAGCCCCTTCGAGCAATGAATAAGCAGAATGGACTCTCAAATGAACAAAGCGAGGAAGAGATTTTTTTTTATCTCGCATTTTACTTTTATCTTTTGTCACTCTCAAATTTCCCACTATAAAATCAATACCAAATTGCAACCTTTATCTATATAAGAGAAAACGCTCTAACTTATTATCCCCTTAAATCTATAAACACATCACCAAATGGCTCCTATTGCCTTAATAAAATATTTTAATTTTATTGCTATTTAGAGAAGACTTCCATTAAGAAAATGGGTCTATGCACAGCAAATAAATAGATAAAAATAAAAAGGGAAAAATTGTACAAAATATTACGAATATTGATATTTTTCCTACTTTCTCTTTACTTTATACATTTAAAAATATTCATTTTTCTGCTTAAAGCGCAAAATATAAATAAAAAAATTCTCTTCTATAAATTATCCCCAAAAAGCTCTTTTAAAGGACTAGAAAAAATAATAAGAGCAAGCTAAATTTCCTTATGGTTCCAAGTCTTATTACCCCTCTTTTCAATTCTATCCGCACCCTCTCTGGGGTTACGCCTAAAGTATATAGTTTACTGGCTAAAGTCTTAAATATTAGCCCTACACAACGTGAACCTACCCTGATTGATCTTCTGCAATTAATGCCCTACTCTGTTATAGACCGTAGAATACGCCCCAGTATTGCCTGTGCACAAGAAGGGTCTACTATTACTCTCGAAATTGTTATTGACCAGCATCAACCACCACCCATTGGTCATAAACGTTTACCCTATCGTGTTATTGCCCATGACCCAACGGGAAAAATAAATTTAGTCTTTTTTCATGCTCAACATTCTTGGCTCAAAAGACAATTACCGGAAGGAAAAAAAATCACTGTATCAGGTAAGGTTGAACGATTTAATGGACAACTTTCAATGATACATCCAGATTACATCATACCAAGCGAGCAATCCAATCAAATTCCCTTCATTGAACCTATTTACCCCTCTACCGCCGGATTATCGGCAAAAACACTAAGGCGTGCGATACAAAACGCTTTAGATTATATCCCTCTCTTACCAGAATGGATAGAAGAAAGCATTAAAAAACAGCAAAATTTTTCCTCTTTTCCTGTTGCTTTACACCGCATCCATGCGCCTATCAACCCTAATGATTTAAGCTTAGAAAGTACTGCACGAAAACGTCTTGCCTATGATGAATTACTCGCTTGTCAACTAGCTCTCGGACTTATGCGTTTTAAAACCAAATCTCTTTCTGGAACTTCCCGACCACCAACAGGAACTTACACTCAAAAGTTGCTGAAAGCCCTTCCCTTCCAGCTAACAAATGGACAAACAAAAGCAATACGAGATATTACAAACGATCTTGCTTCACCAGAGCCAATGTTAAGGCTGCTTCAAGGAGATGTAGGATCAGGCAAAACCGTTGTTGCACTCATGGCAATGATACAAATTGCTGAAAATTCAGGACAGTCAGCCTTAATGGCTCCTACAGAAGTTCTTGCTAGGCAACATTTTGCAACCATCGCGCCTCTTGCTGAAAAGATTGGGCTACAAACAGTTCTTCTAACAGGACGAGAAAAAGGAAAATTGCGCACAAATATTTTAAACGATATTTTATCAGGCCAAGCTTCTATTATTATCGGAACCCATGCTCTCATACAAGACAGTGTTTCTTACAATAACCTTTCCTTAGCCATTATCGATGAACAACATCGTTTTGGTGTACATCAACGCCTTGCCCTTACAGCAAAAGGTCATAAACCTGATATGCTGGTCATGACAGCCACCCCTATTCCACGCACACTCGTCTTAACGGCTTTTGGTGATATGGATGTCTCCCAAATTACTGAAAAACCAATTGGACGACAACCAATTACAACAGCAACGCTTTCTTTAAAACGTCTTCATGAACTCATAGAACGAATAACTCTTGCATTAGAAAAAGGTGAAAAACTTTACTGGATTTGTCCTTTAGTAGAAGAATCCACCACTCTTGAGCTCACTTCAATTGAAAGTCGTTTTGCCATTCTCCAAGAACGATTTGGAACCCAGGTTGGTATGATCCATGGGAAAATGTCTACAGATGAAAAAGAAGCAGCTATGGCCTCTTTTAAATGCGGAGATATTCGTATTTTAGTTGCCACCACGGTTATTGAAGTAGGCGTAGATATTCCTGATGCTTCAATCATTATTATAGAACACGCAGAACATTTTGGCCTTTCACAATTGCACCAATTGCGTGGACGTGTTGGACGAGGAGAAAAAAAATCTTCCTGCATTTTACTCTATAAAGATCCCTTAACAAAAATGGCCGCAGAGCGCCTTCATATTATACGCAATACAGAAGACGGTTTTAAAATTGCTGAAGAAGATTGGCGCCTGCGAGGAGAAGGGGAGCTTTTAGGGACAAAACAGTCCGGTATGCCTGAGTTCCACATGGCAAACCTTGCCGTACATAGTGATCTTTTATCAATAGCAAGAAGAGATGCACGTTTATTTTTACAACATGATCCTACTCTTTCTTCCAAACGAGGACAAACTTTACGTTTGCTCCTTTACCTTTTCGGACAAGACGACGCTACACGGTTATTACGAGCAGGGTAACAATAAAAAAGGCAAAGTTCCACACATCTGTTTCGCATCTCCCTTATAATTTATTCTTCCCCCCCCCGTAAATGATATAATGCGAGATTCTTTGTCTATATAACTTATGGTGTAACATAAGCCAATTATACCATTCTCTATCACCATACGCCCAAGGGAGCAGCGCTTCTCCATGAAGACAAATATAAAAGACAATATTAAGCTTTTCTAAAACTGTTTTCTCTCCACGCACCCATTCTGTTTTATGCGATGTAAGAAAACATTTTTTGATTCTAAAATAGAAAAAATATCCCTCTCTCCAATGTTTTCATGAGAAAATGACAAATTATTATTATAAATTATTTTTTTGTTCTCTTCATGATTCTTCAAAATCTTTCAAAGATAGCAAATTTATTTTTACTCAACAGTGACTGATTTTGCCAAATTACGAGGCTGATCAACATCTGTTCCCAATAAAACAGCGGTATGGTATGCAATTAACTGAATGGGTAAAGCATAAACAATAGGTGCAACAAATTCCGGAATATTTGGCAAAATAATAGTCGATAACATATCCAGATGCACAGCTTCTGCCCCTCTTTCATCTGTTATCAAAATAATACGACCATTGCGCGCTGCCACTTCTTGCATATTAGAAAAAGTCTTTTCAAACCACCGATCATAAGGTGCGACAACAATTACTGGAATCGTCTCATCCACCAGTGCAATAGGCCCATGTTTCAACTCACCTGCTGCGTAGCCTTCGGCATGAATATAAGAAAGTTCCTTCAGTTTAAGGGCTCCTTCCAAAGCAATAGGATAAGAAGTACCACGGCCAAGATAAAGAACACTTTTCACATTTACTAAATGACGACACATTCGTTCAATCTTATCATCTAGCTTTAAAACCTCATTTAAAATCCGCGGCACCTCTGCTAACTGTTGAACAAACTGATGCTCTTCTTTTTCCGAAAGGGATCCACGTTGTTTAGCAGCACTAAGCGCCATAGCGGCAAGGGTTGCTAACTGACAAGTAAAGGCCTTTGTTGAAGCAACACCAATTTCTGGTCCCGCTAATGTTGGTAGAATAAAATCAGCTTCTCTCGCCATTGTCGATTGCTCAACATTTACAATTGTTGCTGTTTTCACACCACGTTCGCGACAATAACGCAAAGAAGCCAAGGTATCTGCTGTTTCGCCAGATTGGGAAACAAATACCGATAATATATCAGGAGTTATAGAGGGTTCACGATAACGAAATTCCGAAGCAACATCATTATCAACACTTAAAGCAGCAAACTTTTCAAACCAATAGCGTGCAACTAAGGTTGAATAATAAGCTGTTCCACAGCTTGCAAATAATAAACGGTTAATCTTTTTCCAATCCATCAAATTATCAAGCAAACGAACCGTATAATTTCCAAGATTAAGATAACGCGCCAAATTGTGAGAAATTACTTCAGGTTGTTCAAACATTTCCTTGTGCATAAAATGACGATGATTACCCTTAGAAACGAATAAGGATTCTTCAAACAATGGACTAATAGGGCGTTCTACCTGTTGATTTTCTACATTATAAATCGTTACTCCCTCGCGCGTGAGAACAGCCAAATCACCATCTTCCATATAGCTAATCCGATTCACAAATGGTGCCAAAGCAATTGCATCAGACCCGATAAAAAATTCATCTTCTCCATAGCCAATCGCTAGTGGCGGACCAGAGCGAGCAGCAATCATAAGATTATCTTCACCTGCAAAAATAACAGCAATGGCAAAAGCACCCTGCAACCTTTTCCAACTTGTGCGCATAGCCTCTCGTGGTGAAAGACCACTTTCTAAAGCACGTGTAATTAAATGTGCAATAACTTCGGTATCCGTTTCTGTTGCAAAGAGATAACCATCCTCAATGAGTTCTTTTTGCAATTCTACAAAATTTTCAATAATACCATTATGAACAAGAGCAAGACGTTCAGTTATATGAGGATGAGCATTTCGTTCTACAGCAACGCCATGCGTGGCCCAACGTGTATGACCAATCCCTAAATTTCCTTCCAAAGAGTTCTTTTTTAATTTTTCTTCTAAATGAATAAGCTTCCCTTCAGCACGCATACGATAAAGGTGTCCATTATGAACTGTTGCTATACCAGAGGAATCATAGCCTCTATACTCAAGGCGTTTCAAACCTTCAATCAAAGAGGATCTAACACTCTTATTTCCAAGAATTCCGATAATTCCGCACATTAAAAAACTCCAATACACATCCGAGATTTATATCCAACAAACAATCCAACATCGTTTATTCAAAACTTTAAGGTATCAATAAATAAAATATAGTATACGGGAATACTTAAGAATAAGTCCCCTATCCAATTATGAAATCATTATAAAGTAAAGAAATACACTGAAAATGACTATTTTTTCTGTTTTTTTGCAGACAAACGTGCGCGTAATCTTTCTGCATAATCTTCTTTTATCACCTGTCGAGCACGCCCAAAAGCTATACTGTTTACCGGCACATTTTCGGTAATAACACTTCCTGAAGCGATATAAGAACTTTTCCCAACAATGAGTGGAGCAATAAGGGCTGAATTGGAACCAATAAAAGCATTATCACCAATTTCAGTTTTATATTTGTGAAATCCATCATAATTACAAGTAATGGTACCAGCTCCAATATTGCTATAGGCACCAATTTCTGCATCGCCAATATAACTTAAATGATTAATCTTAGTCGCTTCACCCACTTTTGCTTGTTTAATTTCACAAAAATTGCCAACCTTCACGGATCGTGCTAATTCCGTTCCAGGACGCAAACGTGCATAAGGGCCAATCTGTGCATCCACACCAACCACGCTACCTTCTAGATAACTAAATGCATGGATAACTGCACCAGAATGTACTTTTACCCCCAACCCAAAATAAACATTTGGTTCAATGATCACGTCTGGTTCAATTTCTGTATCATGAGAAAAATAAACCGTTTCTGGTTTAAGAATCATAACACCAGAGAGCATTAAATCACGTACTTTACGCTTTTGCCACAAAGCATCAGCTTTAGAAAGCTCCACACAATTATTAATCCCTATAACATTATCAAAAGGCACCTCAACAACGCGGATATCTAATCCTTGACGCGATGCAATGGAGACAATATCTGTTAGATAATATTCTTTTTTCAAATTATTATTATTAACCTTCTCTAAAAGAGAAAGGGCATGCTTTCCATTAATGGCTATTATTCCACCATTACAAAAAGAAATTCCTTTTTCTTCATCACTTGCATCTTTTTCTTCTATAATCGCAATAAGTTTACCATTTCTCTCCAGCAAACGCCCATAACCCGTTGGATCTAAAGCATGAAAACCAGCAACAACAATATCTGCTCCATCAGCAAGCGACATACGAATTTTTAGCAATGAATCTTGCTCAATCAAAGGGGTATCACCAAAAATAATGAGAACATCGTCCACCCCTTTTTGCAAAGCTGAGCGAGCACAAAGAGTAGCATGAGCAGTTCCTAAACGTTCTTTTTGTTCAAAAATCATCACATTTTTTACAAATGAGTGAACAACTTCAGTAACACATTCTGCTCCTCTTCCCACAACAACGGCTAATTGTGTAACATCTGCCAATTCTATTTGTTTTATGACATGGCATATAAGGGGTAATCCAGCAATTTTATGCAGCACTTTGGGAAGAGACGACTTCATCCGCGTCCCCTCACCTGCTGCAAGAATAATAGAAAGGCAATTTCTAACCATATAAACACATAACGCTAACGAGAAAATCCAAAAAAACTTATAATATCATGCCAACGAATAGCCTCAACATTGCTCAACAAAGGAAATTTTTCCAGAAACCAAAAGGAAAAATCCTGCATAGAACCTGTTAAAAACAAAATACCCGTTACAACTAAAAAAAGACCAATAACTTTTTCAATTTTTCCTAAATGAACACGAAAAACTCCCAAAAATCTCATAAAACTACTGGAAAATAAAGCTGCTAAGAAGAAAGGCACCCCAAGACCTAACGCATAAACGCCTAGAAGGAGGGCTCCCTCACCTACAGTATCTTTTGTTCCAGCAAGGGTTATAACAGGTCCCAAAATTGGACCAATACACGGTGTCCAACCAAATGCAAAAGCTAAACCAATAACATAAGCTCCAAAAGGTCCAGCTGACATTTTGTGTGTTTGAAAACGTAACTCACGAAATAAAAAAGCAATCTTGAAAAGACCTAAAAAATTTAAACCAAAAATGATAATGACAATTCCAGCAACAAACGCAAACCAGTCACGATAATACCCTAAAAACTTGCCGATAGTGCTTGCACTAGCACCCAAAGCAACAAAAACAGTTGTAAAGCCAAGGACAAAAGTAAAAACAGACGCAAACAACCCCCACCGTATAAACGATTTCCCCTCACGCTTTTCTGAACGAAAGTCATCAATACCAATCCCTGCCATATAGCACAAATAAGGAGGAACGAGTGGCAAAACACACGGTGATAAAAAAGATAACGCACCAGCAAAAAACACACTAACTGTTGAAATTTCTATAGCCAAAACTTTCTACCTGTCTTTCATTACAACCTGTGTCATGAATTACGCTTAATCTACTTCCTCATTGATTTGTTGCATATTTTGTGTATTTGCTATCACACTTACATCTTCATCATGCCCAGAGACAACAGAAAAAACTTTTTGATAAATTTTATCTTGATTTTTAGCAATCGCAATATATTCACCCTCTGCTAACACCAGCGAAACATAAGCACCAACGGTTTCATAAATAATATCACCAGAATCATTGGTAATAGACCAACTTGTATCTGCAAGCGCTTCCCCTCCTTCTTGCCGTACCAACTTTAAAACGATTTGAGCAGCCTGATGTTCAAGAGTGACTTCTGTAATTTTTCCTGCATCGACTTGGATATCAGAACGAACAATAGCATTAATGGTGCCATAATGAGAGGCGACATGATAGTGACCAGCTTTCAAACGCACAATTGACTGGGCTTTAATATTTGACAAAATGACACCAGTATCATCATTTTCTTTTTCATCTTCATAGAGAATAAAGCGCAATTCTTTTTCATTAATTGTACCATTGAGCAGTGTAGCATTTAGAATAACACCACCAGCATCAAGATTAAAATTCTTAACAAGATTTTGTCCACTGTCTAAACTTACACGGGACATACCACTTGCATGACCAAAGGAGACATGAACAAGATAACGCCCTGGTTCTAAGTTAAAATATGCACTACCACCTTCATAAGTGGCAATAAGTGGTAATTTATTATCAATCTCTAAAACAGGAGCATAAACCCGCCATACGAGGCCTTTTGCAATATTTTCACTGCTATTTTTCAAATGGGCATGTAAAATAAGTTTGGCTTGAGGAACAGAATTTTCTTTTTCAAGATCTTGAGATTGCGAAAGAAAGTTCGTTGATTGTTTTTGTTGCTCATCTTGCCCTTTTCCTCCTTCAGAAAAGGCGCAATTGCTCCAGATCAATATGCTAAACGCCACACATAACCATAACCACCAGCGCAATATTTTTGTAAGAATACTCATTCTTACATTGTTGACCAAAGTGATCCTTTTTTCAAGAAACAATATTAGTAATATTACAAAGTTACCACGCTAAATTGAAAAACTTACTCCACACCCACATGATGAAACGGCATTGGGGTTCCGAATTTGAAAAGACTGCCCGATAAGATCATCAACAAAATCAATTTCAGCCCCTTCCATAAAGGGAAGCGATAAGGAATCAATAAAGACAACCGCCCCACCTTTTTTAAGGATAAAATCATCTTCATGCATTTCCGAAACCAAATTATATTTATAAGAAAAGCCTGAACATCCACCACCTTCAACAGAAATACGTAAAGCTATTTTATCTGGTTCATTCAAAAGTATCTGTGCAACCCTCTGAGCAGCAACATCTGAAATATTCACACACATTCTATATATCCTTGTATTAAATCATCAAGAAAGGGTATCCCCAACAAAAGAAGCAGTTTATAAAGAGAGACAAACCGCAATTTTAAGATGAGAATAGACAGTTTTCAATGAATATAAGCAATATTAATATCAAGTACCAATCTCGAGCGCTGTATAGTGCCAACCCGCAAACGAGTCGTGGTAGATTATTCAATGAAACAACCAGTACTCTCCGATCACCTTTTCAACGAGAAAGAAGCAGTTTATAAAGAGAGACAAACTGCAATTTTAAGATGAGAATAGACAGTTTACAATGAATATAAGCAATATTAATATCAAGTACCAATCTCGAGCGCTGTATAGTGCCAACCCGCAAACGAGTCGTGGTAGATTATTCAATGAAACAACCAGTGATCTCCGATCACCTTTTCAACGAGATAGAGATCGTGTTATTCATTCTAATGCATTTCGGCGTCTTAAACATAAAAAGCAAGTCTTTATTGCCGATGAAAGCGATCATTATCGTACCCGGCTGACACATTCAATAGAAGTTTCCCAAATTGCACGAACATTAGCCCGTGCGCTCTATCTTGATGAAGATCTTGCCGAAGCTATTGCCCTTGTTCATGACTTTGGCCATCCTCCTTTTGGCCACGCGGGCGAAGATGCCCTTAATGAAGCAATGATCCCTTATGGTGGTTTTGATCATAATGCACAAGCATTACGCATTGTCACAAAACTAGAACAGCGCTATGCAAATTTTGATGGACTTAACCTTACTTGGGAAACACTGGAAGGCCTTGTCAAGCATAATGGCCCTCTTTTAGGTCCTTATGCGAAAAAAAAAGAGGTTCCTCTCGATATTCTACAGTACAATGCCAAGCAAGATCTTGAGCTCGATTGCTTTGCTGGTCTAGAAGCGCAGTGCGCTGCTATTGCTGATGATATTGCTTACAATGCCCATGATATTGATGATGGTTTACGTTCACAATTTTTTACACTCGATCAATTCAAGCAGATTTCGTTAACCGCAATATTATTAGAAGATATACAAGCAGAGTATCCACAGCTTTCTCAAACTCGGCGCGGTTACGAACTGGTGCGCAAACAGATAACAACTATGGTTGAGGATGTTATTAAGCAATCACAAAAGAATTTAGCCAATATCAAACCAAAAAGCATAGACGACATTCACCAAGCAAAACAAACCATTGTTACTTTTTCTCCTACAATGGCAGTTTATGAAAAAGAACTAAAAGATTTCCTCTTTAAAAATCTTTATTATCATGAGCAAATCCTCAGTCGTCGCAATACAGCAAAATGCATTGTACAAAAATTATTCGACTGTTATTATCAGAGTCCAGATAGAATGCCTGAAAGTTGGTACGGCAAAACAGCGCACTTAACAGATCAAGAGCTGGCACGTCTCATTGCTGACTTTCTGTCAGGTATGACCGATCATTATGCTCTACGCGAATATCACCGTTTATTTGACCGTACAGATGATTTTGTTTAATTGCTTTTGAATATATGATGGAAGCGCGATATGAATGTCTTTAAAAGCTTCGAGAATAAAATTAAAAAAACACTCGAATTATCTACTATAAAAGGAAAGAATGGGGAAGTTTTAGACTTATCAAAAATCACTGTTGATCCTCCACGTGATTCCTTCCATGGTCATTTATCAACCAATGCTGCTATGGTGCTTGCAAAATCTATAGGGCTTAATCCACGTGTGCTTGCAGAAAAAATCATAGAACTTCTCCAAAATGATCCTTCTATCGACTACATTGATGTGGCCGGTCCTGGATTTATCAACATAAAGCTTACGAGACAATTTTGGCAAGATGCAATAAAATCCATACTTGAATTAGGCGCCTCTTATGGTCGTATTCCAATCGGACAAGGAAAACGCATCAATGTTGAGTATGTATCAGCAAATCCAACAGGGCCAATGCATGTGGGACATTGCCGTGGAGCTGTCGTTGGAGATGTTCTCTCTAATTTGTTACAATTTGTTGGCTACGACATTACAAAAGAATATTACATCAATGATGCTGGTCAACAAATCGAAGTACTGGCTCACTCTGTATTATTACGCTATCGCGAAGCTCTTGGACAAAAAATCAATGCAATTCCAGAAGGGCTCTATCCTGGTGAATATTTAATACCGTTGGGACAATCACTTGCCCAAGAGTTTGGTGACCAATTACTCACTATGGGCCAAAATGAAGCTCTCTCTATCGTAAAAGAACGTGCAATTCATGCCATGATGTCAATGATTCGCGAAGATTTAGCTGCCCTTAATATTTATCATGATATCTTTTTCTCTGAGCGAATGCTTTATGCAGATAATGCGCGTGCTATTCGTAATACAATCAATGCACTCACCTTAAATGGCTATATTTACAAAGGCCAACTTCCTCCACCAAAAGGGCAAAATAGAGAAGACTGGGAACCAAGTGAACAAACTTTATTTCGCTCAACAAATGCAGGAGACGACCAAGACCGTGTTTTAGTAAAGTCTGATGGTTCTTACACTTATTTTGCTGCGGATGTTGCTTATTTTCATGATAAATTCAATCGTCATTTTGATGAAATGATTTATATTCTCGGTGCTGACCATGCTGGTTATGTAAAGCGGCTAGAAGCGATGGCAAAAGCAGTTTCTGGTGATAAAGCAGAATTAAGTGTCTTTTTATGTCAACTGGTGAAGCTTTTTCGCAATGGTCAACCTGTACGTATGTCGAAAAGAGCAGGATCGTTTGTTACACTGCGTGATGTTGTAGAAGAAGTCGGCCGCGATCCCGTGCGTTTTATGATGCTCTACCGTAAATGTGAAGCACCTCTTGATTTTGACTTTGCCAAAGTAACAGAACAATCAAAAGATAACCCCATTTTTTACGTACAATACGCACATGCACGTTGTCATTCCGTTTTTCGTCAAGCACAAGAAACCCTTCATATTGAAAAGCTTTCCAACGATACAATGATCGCGCATCTTAACCGATTAACCGATGATAATGAAATATTCTTAATACGCAAACTTTCTGAATATCCCCGTATCATTGAACAAGCAGTGATCCATAAAGAACCCCATCGATTAGCTTTTTATCTCTATGACCTTGCTTCCAGCTTTCATATACATTGGAATAAAGGAAGCGATAATCTCAATTTACGTTTCATTCAACCTAACGATAAAGAACTATCCCTCGCTAGATTAGGGTTGATACAAGCTGTCATAAACGTTTTATCATCAGGACTTACAATTGTAGGAGTCAAAGCACCAATAGAAATGCGTTGAAAAAGTTCTATAAATACATAAAATAAGTACCGTATTGCTAAACTTTTTCATATATTCTTATTGCAGGAGGGGGAAATTTACAATTTTAAAAGATAATAAATCAAATTTAAAAGATAATAAATCAAAATTAACCATTTATTGCACGCAAATGCAGATCATTATGTGAGAAAAGCTATGAGCGATAACGATCGCAAAAATCCGCACGAAACAAGACACGATCATGAACATCATGATCCTTTAGGTAGACTTACGCGAATTTTTAATCCAAATAAACAAAACGGAAATCAAAATGATCACTCTTCCTTACAGACTGATCAATCAGCATCTCATCTCCCTAAATCTGCATCCTCTCCACCGCCATCTCATGATGATGATTTTGATTTGTCTTTTCTAGAAGCAGAGCTTGAAAATAATCTAACGAATAACTTGCCTCTTGATAATCAAAGGAGACAATGGGGCAACCGTGAAACAAACTCAGATACTTTGTCAAAAACTTCCTTAAATCGTTTAGAACAAAACAAGTTTTTGCCTGAAGAGCGGCACTATACAGCTATTAATCATGATGAAGAGCAAATTTTAGACGCACTTTCTCCCTTACCCATCCAAAAGAATCAAACACCTCCAAAGAGAACGATACCAACCCGTACGGATCCTTCTTTTGGAAAAAGTGGTTTTAATGAACGATCAGAAAATTTCTTTTTTGATGAATTGGATAAACACGACAATATCAAAGAAACGACCACACAATCGGCGGAACAAACGCACCATTTGCCACAAACAGCCTCGCAACAAAAAGAGGGTTCAAAGATACAACAAAATCATGAGAGTAATCAAAACTTCTACAGTACTCCTGTGAATCATCCCTATAAAATTTCTGCTGATCAAGAAATTTGGGCGACAGAATATTACTCTGATCTTTCCCACTCCTCCAAAGAGACCAACACATTTTCCTCATCCTCTGATCTTGTTTCAGAAAGACAGGACACTGCAAGAAATGAAAGAGTAACTGACTTTCCATTACCTTTGGATTCAACACAAGTCAACAAACAGTCTGAGCGAGAAGGTTTTTCACAAAAGCGCCATACCACTGATTATCCTCAATTTTATGAAGAAGAATTCTCTAAGCAAGAAACTTATGCTGAAACCACTCAAGAATATCATAATATTCAAACACCATACATCAACAGCGCTGAAAATATTTCTGAGCAAAACAATGAAAAAGAGAAAACATATAGTCAAAACAATTTAAATCATATCCACTCCTCATCGGAGACGCCTCATACAGGACAAAAAGAGCGTTTTTTTGCTCATAACTCTACAGATAGGGACTCTCCCCCTCCCAATGTCAATACTTATAAATTTGCAGAAGAAATTGTAGAAAAAACGGGACCAATTATGGTTCCTGAAGTTCCATATGAAGCTCCAGAATATGATGTGCCAACCGATGATTTAAAAGAAGAATTTGCTGATGTACTCAATGTAGGAAATGTTTCAGCAGACGATTTTTCACGCCACCAACAACACAGTGATGTTTTCAATGAAATCTTTCATCAAACTATGGAAAATCCAAAAGAAAATATACACATAAACTCCCAAAATCAAAATACCAACTATTCCCCTACAGACAATGTGGAATATCATTCTTCCTCTTTTACAGCAGATCCATTATACAGAGGGACAGATGAAATCTCCACGCATGCATCAAACACTTCTCCCTTAAAAAATTTTATTTTTGGTAAGAATCTTACTAAAAGTGTTGTTCTTCTTACTTTAATAGCCGTTGGTTTTTTTAGTTATTTTCATTTTTTTGTGCCATCACAAAAGAATGAAAATGCCCCCATCATCCGTGCTGATGATACACCTTTTAAATTCAAGCAAGAAACAACGGAAAAAAAGAATGATGTTGCACATAATTTAGATATTTATAAACAAACAACTGAAGAAAGTGAAAAACAAGAAAATACACAACAATCGCTTATTGATAGTTCTGAACAACCTGAAGATTTAACGGAATTAGACCAACAAGAAGCGACAAGTCTTTCCTCCTCTTCTCTTAATCAATCTGCTGTTGAAGATGCCGTGACTGAAGCTATTAATCACACCATTCCAACACGAGAAGTACAAACTGTTATTGTAAACCAAGACGGCACAGTTGTACTAGCGCCCAAACAGCATACAGAAGAAAAACCGACGGATGAACAAGAAGAAAAAATTGATCAAATTGCTGATAATCAACCTCAAGATTCTTCTGCTCTTTCTGTAGATGAATCCAATATAAACAACGAAGAAACAGAACAGACTTTTACAAGTGATATTGATAAAGTAATAGCTGAGAACACTTCTTTTTCTAATATTGAAGGAAAAGTTATACCACTTCCTTCACATCCAGAAAGAAACGCAGAACAACAAAAACATGTTGATTCTCGTCCGCCATCATCAAGCCACGTAACCACACAAAATTCAGAAAATTATTACGTACAACTTGCATCCCAACCAACTCATGCATTGGCAACTATTTCTTTGAAAAACATAAAACTCAGATTCGGCTTCCTCATTGGTGATCGGCCTTTAAATATTCAATCTGCTCTCATACCAGAAAAAGGAACCTATTATCGTGTTCGCATACAAACACACAATCGGAATGATGCCATAAATCTTTGTGAAGACATAAAAAATTCTGGAGGAAGTTGCTTCATCACACGCTAAGTAGAATCATGCAGCACCTTTTCAAAGCCACTGCATGATTGATTTCGATAATTTAATTCGTCTCAATTGTTTAAGCTTATATATTTCAAAGATTTATATTTTAATCTCTGCTTCATCCGATTTTTTTATCTAAAGAGTTATTCATGAAATAAAGAGGGCGTTGTGTGTTTATAAGTATCAGGTATTTGGGATGTCGAATTTAGATCTTTTTTAGGACCTGTTATCGTTTGATTTGATTGTGTAGCATTATGGTGGGATATATGTTCAGGGGATTTTTCAAAAAAAGATCCTAAAAAACCAAAAACAAACCAAATAATAAAAACTCCAAGAAGAATAGCAAGAATACCTCTACCAATTGAATTAAGCTGTTCACGCTCTTTTTTTTCATCAGCTATACGTTTCTCATATGTGTGGTAATTTCTATCAATCATAGTGAATTCCTTTTTCAATTTCCCTACCTAAGTTACAAAATATACATAAACATAGACGAAATTATTTAGGTATTTGTTTTGAAAAACGCTCAATATCCCTAAAAGTTCCAGATTATTTAAAAGAAAAAAGAATATGAAAAAAAAAAGATTTCTCAATAGTCTTGGATAATTAATTCTATAATAAAGCATTGACACAACTGTTTTGCTAATAATAAAGTTATAATGAAGGTATTTCATTATTTTTATAATAAAAAACATGTCACAACAAAGCATCTTCTAAAAGGTTTTAATTTTATGAAAATTTCTACATCACTGCTTCCGTTTAAAATAGAAAAACATCCCTCTCCTTTATCAGACGAGAACCGTGAGGAAATTCTAAAAAATCCCGGCTTTGGTCAATTTTTTACAGATCATATGTGTACCATACAATGGACTGAAGAGAAAGGTTGGCATAACGCTGTTATTTCTCAACACAAAGCTTTAGAGATTAATCCAGCAAGCACTGTTTTGCATTATGGGCAAGAGATTTTTGAAGGTTTAAAAGCCTATCACGCAAAAGATGGGCGCATCTTGTTATTCCGCCCTGAAGCCAATGCACAGCGTTTGATAGAATCGGCAAAGCGTTTGGCTATGCCAGAATTGCCACAGGGTATTTTCTTAGAAGCCGTTAATCAATTGGTAAAAATTGATCAAAAATGGGTTTCAGACCTTCCAAATGCGAGCCTCTACATACGTCCATTCATGTTTGGTAATGAAGCCTTTTTAGGTGTTCGCGCTTCTCAAGAATATCTTTTTTGTATCATAGCATCTCCCGTCGAATCCTATTTTAAAGGAGAAGAAAAGTCTATTAGCGTATGGATCGAAACAGATTATAGTCGTGCCGGTCCAGGAGGCACAGGCGCAGCCAAATGTGGTGGCAACTATGCAGCAAGCTTACTAGCACAAAATAGCGCAGCACAAAATAATTGTAGCCAAGTACTTTTCCTTGATATGGTTGAACATAAATGGATTGAAGAACTCGGCGGTATGAATGTTTTCTTTATTATGGCAAATAATACACTTGTAACACCTGCACTTAACGGCACTATCCTTCCAGGAATAACACGTCACTCAATTTTACAATTGGCGCAACAAATGGGATTAAAGATAGAAGAACGCCCCTATTCTTTTGAATCTCTCAAAAAAGATGCACAAAATGGTTGCCTTAAGGAAGTCTTTGCTTGTGGTACAGCAGCTGTTATTACATCAATTGGACGTTTTAAATACAAAGATGGTGAGTTTACTATCGGAAATGAAATAATTGGTGAGATTACAAAGCAATTTCGCACACAGCTTGTTAACCTTCAAAAAGGCAATATAGAAGATAAAAATGGCTGGGTACATTCTGTCCCACTCTCATAACAGAAAACAATTCTTCAACATACCGTCAATCCTTCCATAAAGGTACCTTTTAGAGCTTTTATGGAAAGACACCTTCCAAAAAAACAATTTTCTTTCACTTTTTAAGTGTTACATGGAAAAAAACATTAATCAAATTTTGTACAATCCCTATGCTGCGCTTTAATATGACGAATTGTACCGGTATGTGAACGCATTACAAGCGTTTCCGTTTGAATATAACGAGAGGTAAATTTAACACCAGAAAGCATACTACCATCGGTTACACCTGTTGCAGAAAACAGCACATCACCCTTTGCCATTTCTTCCATTGTATAAACTTTATGAGGGTTATCGATCCCCATTTTGGCTGCACGTGCAATTTTTTCTTCTGTATCAAGCTGCAAACGTCCTTGTATCTGCCCACCAATACAACGCAAAGCTGCTGCCGCTAATACGCCCTCTGGTGCTCCACCAATCCCCATATATATATCAACACCCGTTTCATCTGGATCAGTTGTATCGATAACGGCCGCAACATCTCCATCGCCAATTAAACGAATTGATGCCCCTGTTGCTCGTACTTCCTCAATTAATTTCTTGTGGCGCGATCGATCCATAATACAAACAGTCACCTGATTCACAGCAACACCCTTAGCTTTTGCAAGGGCGTGAATATTATCAGCCGGCAAAGCATCTATATCGACAACTCCTTCAGGATAACCAGGTCCAACAGCAATTTTTTGCATATAAACATCAGGAGCGTAAAGCAAATTACCCTTTTCAGCAATTGCAATAACAGCAAGGGAATTAGCAAGATTTTTGGCACAAATTGTTGTTCCCTCGAGTGGATCAAGTGCAATATCAATCGCTAACCCATTTTTTTGAAGACCTACTTTTTCTCCAATATAAAGCATAGGAGCTTCATCGCGTTCCCCTTCACCAATCACGACTGTACCATCAATGGGCAATCGATTAAGTTCCTGACGCATTGCATCTACCGCAGCTTGATCAGCGGCTTTTTCATCACCACGACCGCGCCATCGTGCAGCTGCAACGGCAGCACGTTCAGTGACACGGACCAATTCAAGTGTTAAAATACGATCAAGTCCATTTAAATTCTTCTGAATTGTGGGCATATAAAAATCCTACCAAATGAGTACTAACAAAAGCATGAGCATTTATTGCAAAGCATTAAGAAGTAAGCTTTTAGCAAAGACAAGAACTTTCCACAAAAGAAAAATATTCAAGTCTATCGTTTTGTCATTATAAAACAAATTATCCATTCTATGCCATAGGTTCGATACGAATGAATTGAGATTTTGCAACAAGATGACCACCTTTTTCAATTGCTGCAAGCGCTTGTCGTACATTAACCTCTGTTGTTTCATGGGTTATTAAAATAATTGTTTTTACAATCTGACTGTCTACGAAAGGTCTTTGAACAATTGACTCTAATGAAATATAATTATCAGCCATATGCTGTGCAACTGCGGCAAAAACACCAGCACGATCATGAACATTCAAACGAATGAAATAACCACCAGCATGATGGGAAATACGCGCTCTTTTATGAGGAGAAAGTTCCAATGCTGGACTTCTGAAAACAGGTGCATATTGAAAACCGTGACGCACTTTCGCTATGTCAACCAAATCACCAATAACCGCTGATGCTGTTGCCACCCCTCCAGCTCCAGGACCAGAAAACAGCAATTCCCCTAATAAATCACTTTGAATAGAAAGAGCGTTTGTTACACCATGAATCTGTGCAATCATTGATGACGTCGGTACCATTGTTGGATGAACACGTTGCTCGATTCCAGAATCGGTCTTTAATGCAACCCCTAAAAGCTTAATCCGATACCCCAATTCATCAGCCGCACGGATATCAATTTGCGAAATATTGCTAATTCCTTCAACATAAACATCATCTAACGAAACTGCAGTTCCAAATGCCAAACTTGTCAATAAAGCTAATTTATGAGCAGTATCATTTCCCCCAATATCAAAAGCTGGATCAGCTTCAGCATAACCAAGTCTCTGTGCGTCTGCCAAACAATCTTCAAATGAAAGTCCTTCCGCAAACATGCGTGTTAATATATAGTTGCAAGTTCCATTGAGAATACCATAAATCCGCGATATATAGCTTCCAGCAAGTGATTCTCGTATCGCTTTTATAACAGGAATTCCTCCAGCAATAGCCGCTTCAAAATGAAGAAAAACACCTTTTTTTTCTGCAATGACAGCAAGTGTTACTCCATGTCGAGCAAGCAGTGCTTTATTAGCAGTAACAACATGATGTCCTCTCTCAAGCGCTTTCTTTACAGCTTCATACACAACATCTAATTCGCCACCAATTAATTCAACAAAAACATCAATCTCATCAGACACAGCCATATCTACAGGTGAATCGAACCATTTCACATCACTCAAATCAATGCCACGATTACGGCTTTTATCACGTGCACTAACCGCAACAATTTTAATTGGTCGCCCACATTGGCAAGCTAAACTACTCGCCTTTTCTTGTAGAACTCTCATCACTGAGCTACCAACAGTACCCAGCCCCGCAATGCCAACCTTTAAAGCTTCTGCCATTATCTAACTACTCATCCCTATCTTCTTTTGAAAAATATTTAAATGATGCGAAAATCAATCAATATGATGCTTATAAATAAAGATCATTTAAAAAACTCCCCCATTCTATTCAACCCATTTTTCCGCTAAGACAACAATACTACGCATTTAAATTTCTAAAACAAAATATTTCTTTTTTCCAAAGAGTAATAGCCTTAATAAAAACAACTGCTTTAGGTATTGAAGACTGAATATATCCATGAAAAATTTTCAATCATAAATTCTGCATTGCTTTGTATAGATCTTCTAAACAATAGCAACATAAAGAAACATTGTTTCTAAAAGAAAGCATCACAATCCATTTTATAGTAATACAAAGCTCTCTATAACCTCAACAAAATTTTATATACATAAAAATTATAAATCTCTCATTTTCAATAAAAAAACTTATTGGCCGATAGATTGAAAAAAATATATAAGCTAAATTATTACAGGTATTTTTACTAGAAATCTTTCAAATTTACAGATGCAAACGATCATCAAAAAACGGCAATTAAAAACTTAAAAATCACATATAAAGCTTCTCTTCCAGTCTCACAAATATTGAACAAACAACATTCCTTCAGATAAATTTAAGGTAACTAAGAAAACAATCTAATGAGAGAAAACGATATATCTCTTCCTGTTGTTGTGCTTTGTAAGCTATAATAGAAATATCTTCTCCTTAAATAGGAAATTTATTATCTCTCACATATGTACCAATATTTTACATCAAAACAAAAATCATAAGTTTTAATTTATAGACAACATCATCATGAAATATTGCGCAATATCAATATAATGTAACGGTAGCTTTTATAAATCTAAACTATTTTACATCAATGCATCATTGATAGTCAGAGTTTTAATACATTACAATTAAGCGTACCCACTTATCGACATGTATAAAAACTCTCAAACAGAGTATTGTTTCATACATAGTGGAAGAGAAAAGAACAAAATTTCATTTTTTCCAAAGTTTTTTATTCAACAACATAAAACTAAAAATGAAAAAAATAGTAATTAACTTCCGTTTTTCTATAAAGATGATTCAACACTTTTTACCTATGGTATGCGTTTTCTTTCATTGAATTAAATAAAATGAATCTACAATCCTCTGTAAAGATAAGTTTTACATCATTCGTATCATTTTTAAGCTTATAATCACTCTTCTCAACAAACAGCGCAGTGTATTAAATTTTGCAGTGATTTGTAATTTTCTCAAAAATCTCAATAGCAGCTCTCTTCGTAGAAAATTTTTGAACAAATAAAGTGCTAAAGAGTATATCCCCAAAAACACCAGTATATTCAGAATACTGATTTTATTATTTTGATTTCTCCCTCAAAATGAATCAGTACAAAAAATATCATTCAACGGATGTAGTGCCAAAAAACTTTTTATCAACTATAACAATTATTCTTCCTATTTTTTTTACGAACAACTCCAAAAAATAAAAAAATCTAGCTAAAAGTGAAAGAAACATATACAAAATAATTCAATAAAAAGTGTTTTTTTTCAAAAAAATCACACAGAGGGCTTGCGAAGTAAAAAGATCCTCTCTATAAGCCTCATCATTGGTTTGCGCCCATCGTCTAGCGGTTAGGACGCCGCCCTTTCACGGCGGAAACAGGGGTTCGATTCCCCTTGGGCGCACCACATCCTTTTTTATATAAATAACTCATTGATTTTCGATATGTTTTTTAGGGTTCGGGATGTGTGAATAAAGGTTAGGGAATAGAATTTTGAATTACGCCTCCACAACAGATGCATCTTCTCTTTTTTTCTTCCCTAAGCATTTCTAATAATGTCCTAAAAGCTTCTCAATCCTGTTGTGAAAAACTATTCAACATTCTCACAAACATGCCGGTGATTTCACACCTCAACTGATCAGACGGCTTGATCGTAAAACTATGACGACAAACATCAGTTTCTTGCCTTAAACGTTCTGCTCTGCCTCTTGATCTAAAGCGTAAAGCTCTATGATTTTTTCTTCCATGCCAACTGGTACAGATTTTTTGCCAATTTCTACTGATGATAAAAATGAGACAGAGATGTCTAATCTCTCTACCATATCTATAAGACGTTCAGAATGATCAATGCGAAGTTTGCATAAGCTTTTACCAAAGGGGGTAACCATCTAAAAATCCTATTAATAAAATAAATATTTGCTCTGATTCTAGCAAAAACTTTTAGATTTTTCTCTTAATTATTGCGAATCAACAGTTCTTTTCGGGGCCTTTTTTTAGAAAAACCAGATGCTCTAAGTGTTTCCATTTCTAAAAAATCAAAATCTTTGAAGATTTCACGTACCTCCTGACAATCATTGAGACTTAAGACAAACTTACCTGCTATAGTCTTAAGAATGCGCGACATCTCAACAAAGTCATCTTCTCTAAAATTACCAGAGGAATAATAATCACCCTTCAGATAATAAGGAGGGTCTAAATAAAACAAACTGTCTGGTGCATCAAAAATTTTAACAACACGCTCCCATGAAAAGTTTAATATCGTTGTATCAACAAGCTTGCGTCTAACTCGCCTCATCCGTTCTAAAAATTTATCGGGATTAAAACTCGTCGGTTTTTTTCTTCCAAAGCCAAAAGTACTATAATCTTTTTTGCCATACATGACACATCATTGAAGAAATAAAAAGCGCGCCGCTCTTTCAACTGGAGACAAACCAACAGGATTAACTTTAGCTAGATCAAAAAATAACTGTCTTGAACAAACAAACCACTCTAATTGCTTGGCTAAATCATAAAAATGATTTTGAACACATTGAAACAGATCTGTAATCTCTCCATTCAAATCATTGAGAACCGAATATTTTGCGGGGCACTTGTTAAAAAAAATAACACCAGAACCTAAAAAAGGTTCAACATAACTTTCATGTTCGATACTATTTAAAATAGGTACAATTTTACGACGTAAATAGTGTTTCCCCCCATCCATGTAAAAAGCGTTTGTGTAAAACTTTCTTCTTTCATAACAAAATACAATCCTTGAAGCTTTTACAAGCCTGATCATTGTTTTAAATTTTTAGAAGAACTTTGGAGTGTCTAACTTTTGCTTATCCATCTTTTGAGGTGTGTGAAGATATTGTCGAGCGCATCCATAAGGCGAGCAAAATCGATAACAAACATAAAGACAATCAACGCAATCCACTTCATAAAGCGTGACATCATCTTCACACCCTGATAGGTGGTGATCATCTCATGAAGAAGCTGTCGTCCTCTCTCTGTAAGGTCTTGCTCTTCACTCTTGTGCTTTCTGTTCATCTTTCCAACCACATAAATGGGCTCATGCTTGTAATATCTCTTGCTAAATTGGCACTGATCACACCAACATCCTGCTGGTTCAAATAAATCGGCAACTAACCACCACAACTCTCAATCCTATTCGCTGCGCACCCAACGAGAAAGCTCACGGCGCACATCACCATCACTCTTCTGATTAACTTCATTTCCAACCTCAAGACGCGTTTTCACTTGCTTTAAAGCTTCCTCTGTTTGCTTGTGCTGTTCGCTTTTCTTGCCTAAATGAAACGCTTTCGCTAAAGCCATAAAAAAACGGCTAAAACCGCTGTAAACATCAAGTGATATTTCTTGAAATGAACAATCATAGCCGTTGCTCCCGAAACCGTTTGGCGACAAACACAAAACCAACACAAGCTACTAAAACCATAAGATCGGCTAAAAAGCCCATTGAATGGAACCATTGCCTGCTAAGGAGCCCCCAAGACCAGAGCAAGAGCCTATAATCGTTGCTAAGGCTTTTATTTTAAGTGCCCCCGTTGCCTCCTTCACTTGAACTCTTTGATAGTTAGAAGAAACATAAAACCCTCGAGCCCATAATCCCGCTTCAGCAGCGCGCCGATTGGCTAAACCTTTTAGAACTTTTCCTCCAGTGTTATTCCATTTTTGCAATTCAAAAGAAACAGACGCATAATCACCCTGATTCAGTCTTTTTAACAAAGTCGAGTTGTAAAAAGCCCGCGTGCCTACATTCTAGCAAAGCTTTTCCTACCTCAGTAAAGTTTGCTCCTGGCTTCTTCCACCCTGCTACTTCTCCGGAAGGAGATTTGTCGATGTTTTCAATGTCACATCCAGTGATACTTAATAGAATGAGCACACTCAATAATCTTAAGGTTTGTTTCATTTTTAGCTCCCTGTTCTCGTCGAATGAACTTTTTTAAAATCAAATGAACCATAATTATCTTTACACTCAGGACTTGCATCACCATAACACCTATGGGTACTGGGGTTGAAACCCGCTAATGCTCCCCCTCCCTCTCTCACTACAATTGCTGGTGGAATTGCTGGTGGATATAAATAATATAGTCTGAAAGGTATCCCATAAGCCGTAGGCCAATTGTAACCAACAACCGTACTAATAGGGTCTAATAAATGGCCTTGTGTGTAGACATAATTTTTTTTGCCATAGCTTATCTCATCTACTGTATTTGCTATCGATTGATTGTGAGCAGCCGCTCCAAAAAGATAGAAGTCTGTTTTCTTAGCTACACCGTAGACACCATGCTTTTTAAAATTATTTACTCCATTGCTTACTGTTAGGGTACCGCGGCTATGCGCACTGACAATCGCCCCCTCATTGCCATATTGCTTCACAAAATTTTGGAACTTCTTGCTTGAATTACTCCATCCCCCAAAATACTCATAAATCGCTACTCCTACCTCTACGATCATGTCTTCAGCTTTTGGGAAAACTGTAAAATAAAGTGGCTCATGATCATTATCAGCTAACTGGACCGCATTACGCGCTGCCTCATCTGGTGTGTTAAAAATGCCATTGTAGAACATATGCACTTTGCCATCAGCGCCTTTCTGTAAATGTTGCTTCTCCTCATCCGTTAAAGGATGTGTTCAGAGAAACAATCCCGCTCTTTAAAGCAAAAGCAAAAAGAGCAGGATTGTTCATTATCACCAGCAAGACTTAGGGTTTGCATTCAGGTTGTACTGGACTTCTTTTACAAAAAGGGCTGTTTAAGCGCTTTTCGACACTTCGTTTTGGGATGACAGCACCTGGACGACAAATGGGGAGGTTTTCCTCTCTAAAAGTATAACACCAGTCACCGCTTCCTTTATAATGGAAACCTGCTTGAACCATACAAGCATAAGTTGTTGCTTTAGCATTAATACTATTCTTTCTATTTTCTGAATCAGGATCAATAAGACTCGGCATTCCACATTCTAATAAGGCTTTTCCTACTTCAGTAGAATCCGCACCTGCCTTCTCCCACATATTCACATACCCTGGAGGAGGTTTGTCGATGTTTTCAATGTCACATCCAGCGATAGTTAAAAACGCTAACCCAAGTAATAATTTTAAAGTTCGTTTCATTTTTTCCTCCATAAATAACCTAAACCTGAATTATCTAAAATTGCATGTGGTGCATAAATTATTGTATCATGAGGGGTTCCATAATCATTTTTACATTTATCACTCGCATTACCATAACACCTATGGGTGCTAGGTTTGAAACCCGCTAATGCTTTCCCTTCCTCTCTCAGTGGAGAGGTTGCTATAGTCAATAAACTGTTTGCTACAAACTGCGTCATATATAAAGGATTTTTTGTAGCTTTCTTCAAAAGTGAAGCATCTAGATTTAAAGGTATCTTATAAGTTGTAGGTGGATTATGACCAAACACTATACCAATGGGATCGAATATATGGTTTTGTAAATAAATATGATCTTTTTTGCCATCACTTACATAATATTGTGCATTTGCTATCCATAGAGAGTTATCTGCTGGTCCATAAAGATAGATATCTGTTTCTTGTGCGATACCATGGATGCCACGCCGTTCAAAGTCACGCAATCCATTGCCCACTGTCAAAGCGCCACGGCTATGCGCACTCACACGTGTCTTCGTATTGCCATATTGCTTCACAAAATTTTGGAACTTCTTGCTTGAATTACTCCATCCCCCAAAATATTCATAAATCGCTACTCCTACCTCTACTATCATGTCTTCAGCTTGTGGGTGGTATGTAAAATAAAGCGGCTCATGCTCATTATCGGATAAGTGGACAGCATTACGCGCTGCGTCATCTGGTGTGTTATAAAGGCCATTGTAGAACATACGCCTGATGCCATCAGAAGGCTTGTAAATGCTGTTTATCCGCATCTGTTAGAGGATGTGTTCAGAGAAACAATCCCGCTCTTTAAAGCAAAAGCAAAAAGAGCAGGATTGTTCCTTATCACCAGTAAGACTTAGGGTTGGCATTTACGACTATTTTTATATTGTTTACAAAAAGGGCTGTTTAAGCGCCTCTTGACACTTCGCTGCGGAATGACAGCACCTGGACGACAAATGGGTAGGTTTTTCTCTCTAAAAGTATAACACCATCCCCCAGCCCTCCACACCTCTTCATCTTTATAGCGGAACCCTGATTGAAGCATGCAAGCATGAATTGTTGCTAGTGCATTGTTACTTAACTTTTGATTTTCTGGAAAAACATCATAAGGGGTTGGCATGCCACATTCTAACAATGCTTTTCCTACCTCCGTAAAATCTGCTCCTGGTTTTTCCCATGCAGTTAAATATCCTGAAGGAGGTTTGTTAAACTGGCACCCAACTATAATACTTAACAGAATTATCGCACCTAATAACTTTAAAAGTTGTTTCATTTTTTACTCCATGATCTCATTCAAGGTTTTTGTTCTAGATGAGATGTGCCGTAACGCGCATTACACATATCACCTGCATCTCCAAGACAAGTATGGGAGCTTATGGGGTTCGTGGCCACTCTCCACCATTCCATCCAAACGTTGCTGCCAGCAGGCATTGTCTCATAGGTATAGCCATTGCCACCAATCACCCTGCTTACAAAATCATATCTATTCCCATCAAAGCCAACTGTTGTTTGTTTGCCATCACTCACATAACCTAACAGACCGGCTGCAACAGAAACATTAAAGGCTGGTCCATAGAAATCGATATGCGTATTGTCGGCTATACCATGCACGCCTTCTTGTTTGAAAGAATAAAGCATATTCCCCAATGTCATAGCGCCACGACTATGGCCATAGGGTCGCAACCCGCTGTTACCGTAGCCATACATCAAATCTTTTGCTTCTTGTGTTGAATTGCTCAAACCCCAAAAATTATTTTCCAAAAACTTTTGATACCCTGCAACTAGCAACTCTGATATGGCCGAATCTGCTTGCGGAAACTCAACAACATAAATCGGATCATTTTTATTTTTAGCATGTTGAACCGCATAAACAGCAGCCTCTTCAGACGGTGTAAAAATCCCATTGAAAGAAATATGAACCAGACCATCAGCACCTTTCTGTAAATGCTGTTTCTCCGCATCCGTTATAGGACGCGTTTCGGGAATTTGTTGACCACGAGCGTCTTCTAGAGGCTCTCCATTTTCATCTTTTTTATAGATGATTTTGCCATTTTTATCACGGACCACCACAGAAATGGGGTGTTCTTTGATAAACATGGTTTTATAAGCTTCATCACTGTATTTAAACCCTTCTTCTAGCAATTGGGTTGCCATTTCACGGTTTTCATGCACGATCTGTTCTAGCCTACCGACATCAAGCGGTTGTACAGCTTGATGGGCTGTCGCAGTGTCGCGGTTGAGGGAGGCGATGGTTTGTTCAACCCCTTGCCCTGTCAATGCCTTCTGCTCCTTTGCATCGGTAATAACGATAGTGCCATTGCTAATAGCGGATTTGGTTGCGCCTTCCTTTGTATCTTGCACTTTGGCATGATCTAAAATATTTTTGGCAACATTTTTCGCAACACCATATTTTCCTTTTTGCATTGCACCACCCACAGCAATGCTAATCCCACGGCTGTTGGCTTTTGCCTCGGCATGGTTAGCAATATCCGTGACAATAATACTTCCGGTGGTCAAACGGTTGTTTTCTGCCGGTGCACTGCTGGCAATGAGACCCCCTGTCAGGGTTGTTTTATCCTTTACAGTGATTTCAAAACCACCCTTCCCCGCTCTAATCCCCGACTGCTCTATAACGCTGCTATACTCACTGGAGGATTGATCCTTTTGTAAGGAAACATTGGTTGAAGCTGTATCCGTACTCTTCGCACTATCAAACCCAACAGAAACAGATTTCTGCTCGTTGGTAGCATGTCCCGTATCACTGATGCTGGCAATGGTCAAATCCCCACCAATTGCCATTTCTACACGATTCCCAGAAACCACGGCACCCTTCAATGTAGTGTTGGCGCCACTGGAAGTGTGAACCGTGCCGGTGCCAATGACATGGCTGTTCTTCTGCTGAACCTGTTCACTGGAGCCCTTGCCTTTACCAAAAGAGGCATTGCCTGTTCCCCCTGCGCCACCGGTGCCATAGCTGTATCCAACATTGACCGAAGCGCTTTGGGTACTGTTAAGGTTGGCATTCATATTGTTCTGAATGCTTTTTACAATAAGGGCTCTTTAAGCGTCTCTCAACACTTCGTTGAGGCATGACAGCACCTGTACGACAAATGGGAAGATTTTCGGCTTTGTGATTCTCACAAAAACCTTGTATTGGAAAGCTAGGGCGGAAACCTGATTGTGCCATACACATTTCAATACTGGCGTATTGATTCAAATCTAGCGCCACAACCTTATCAAAATCCGGTACTCCACATTCTAAAAGTATTTTCTTTCTCCATAATTCCGGAGAAAGTGAGGGAATTGAATTAACACATCCAGCCGTACTTAAGAGAGCTATGCAGCTCAATAGTTTCAAAGTTTTCTTCATTTTGTCCCTCCTTTAATGGATTTATTTTACGGTAAGATAGCTCGTAAGCCTGTTGATATTTTTGTATTGCGATAGTGGAGTGAAAAAACAATCCCGCCATTTCAAGCGAAAGCAAAAGAGCAGGATTGTTCATTATCACCAGCAAGACTTAGGGTTGGCATTTACGACTGTTTTTATATTGTTTACAAAAAGGGCTGTTTAAGCGCTTTTCGACACTTCGTTGCGGGATGACAGCACCGGGACGGCAAATGGGGAGGTTTTCCTCTTTAAAAGTATAACACCAGTCACCTCTCCCTTTATAGCGGAATCCTGCTTGCACCATACAAGCATCAATTGTCGCATCCTCATTAATACTCAGCTTTCTATTTTCTGGATCCTCATCATAAGGTGTTGGCATTCCGCATTCTAATAAGGCTTTTCCTACTTCAGTAAAATCTGCTCCTGGCTTCTCCCACATGTATATATAACCTGGAGCAGGCTTAAAAAAATCACACCCAGCTATAATGAGTAGAACTATCCCACTTAATAATTTAAACAGTGTATTCATTTTTTGCTCCCTGTTCTCGTTGAATGAACTTTTTTACGATGGGGTGAACCATAACTCTTTGTACACGCTTTGTCCGCATCACCATAACAACCATGGGGACTGGGATAACCAAATACCACTTTTCCTGCCTCTTTTGCTGCGTTACTACCAAGGGGTCTCTGGTCAAAAGTAGCGGGATTTCCACCAAATACTACACCAACAAAATCATCAGCGTGGTTTTCCAAGTTCACATAAGTTTGCTTGCCATTACTTAAGATATACAACGTATTTGCCATCTTTTGAGCGTTATAAGCTGGACCAAAAAGATTAATACTTGTGTTTTCCGCTATACCGTGGATGCCATGCTGCTCAAAGTCACGCAATCCATTGCCCGCTGTCAAAGCGCCACGGCTATGCGCATCAACATGCAATCCTGTATTGCCATAAAGAGACATGGTATTCTGGAATTTCTTGGTTGAATTGGTCAATCCAAAAAAAAGTTTACCTTCGAAAAACTTCTGAAAAACTGCTACCCCAAACTCTACGAGCTTGTCTTCTGCTTGTGGGAAAACTGTAAAATAAAGCGGCTCATGCTCATTATCAGCTAACTGAACCGCATTACGCGCTGCCTCATCTGGTGTGTTATAAATGCCATTGTAGAACATATGCCTGATGCCATCAGCGCCTTTCTGTAAATGCTGTTTCTCCTCATCTGTTAAAGGATGCCTCCAGAGAAACAATCCCGCCAAAAGAGCAGGATTGTTCATTATCACCAAAAAAAATTAAGGCTTGCATTCAGGTTGTACTGGACTTTCTTTACAAAAAGGGCTGTTTAAGCGCTTTTCGACACTTCGTTTTGGGATGACAGCACCACGCTGACAAATGGGGAGGGTTTCCCATCTAAAAGGAGAACACCAGTAACCCCTCCCTTTATAATGGAAACCTGCCTGGATCATGCAAGCATCAATCGTTGCACTATCATTATCGCTTAACTTTTGAACTTCATCCTCAAGATAATTAAGGTGCGGCAGACCACATTCTAGCAATGCTTTTCCTATCTCAGTAGAATCTGCTCCTAGCTTCTCCCACACAGCCGTCTCTCCTCGAGGAGACTTGTCAATATTTTCAATGTCACATCCAGAGACACTTAATAGAATGATCCCACTTAATAATTTTAAGGTTTGTTTCATTTTTTATTTCCTGTTCTCGTTGAATGAGTTTTTTTAAAAGGAAATGAACCGTAATTAGTTTTACACTCACGACTCGCATCACCATAACACCTATGGGTACTTGGATCATAGCCTAATAGTGCTTTCCCCTGCTCTATCGTTGGAATTGCTGGTAGAAGGTATAGATTGGGTACCTTATAAGCTGTAGGCCAATTGTAACCAACAACCGTACTAATAGGGTCTAATAGATGGCCTTGTGTGTAGACATAATTTTTTTTGCCATAGCTTATCTCATCTACTGTATTTGCTATCGATTGATTGTGAGCAGCCGCTCCAAAAAGATAGAAGTCTGTTTTCTTAGCTACGCCATGAACACCATGCTTTTTAAAGTTATTCACTCTATTGCTTACTGTTAGGGTACCGCGGCTATGCGCACTAACTATCGCCCCCTTATTGCCATATTGCCGCACAAAATTTTGGAACTTCTTGGTTGAATTACTCAGCCCCCAAGTATCACCTTCCCAAAACTTTTGATAAAATGCTACCCCAAATTCTACGAGCTTGTCTTCTGCTTGTGGAAAGTACGTAAAATACAGTGGTTCATTCTTATTATCAGCTAATTGAACTGCATTACGGGCCGCATCATCTGGTGTGTTATAAATGCCATTGTAGAACATACGCCTGATTCCATCAGAGCCAGCTTGCAAATGCTGCTCTTCTTCAGGCTTTAAATAATGATACAGGGTAATATATTTTCCATTGCTATCTTTTATGTACTCTCCATTTTTATCTTTTAAATAGAGTACGTTGCCATTTTCAGCATGCTCAACCTCACCCACGGGATGCTTTTTGATAAATGCGATTTCGCGTACTTTGTCCCAATAATCAAACCATTCATCTACCCATTGATTTTTCATACCTAAACGATTACGCAATATATCCTCAAGTGGTGCTACATTTAGCTGTCCTACAGCTTGATGGGCTGCCGCGGTGTTGCGGTTGAGGGCATCAATGATTTGTCCAGCATCTTGCCCCATCGCTCTTTGGTTGGTTGCACCTGTCAGGATAATGGTGCCCTCACTGATAGCCGATTTGGTTTCCCCTTCCGCTGCATCCTTGGCTTTGCCATGCCCTAAAGCATTTTTAGCAAGATTCTTTAGGATACCAGATGTCCCCTGTTGTAAAAGACCACCACCAGAAACACTAACCCCATGACTGCTCGCTTTGGCATGCGCACTGTTGGTGATGTCTGTGGCTGTGATGCTTCCAGTGATCAAACTGTTGTTTTCTGCCGGTGCACTGCTGGAAATGAGACCACCTGTCAGGGTTGTGTTATCTTTAACGTTGATATCAAAGCCGCCATCACCCGCTTTGATGCCTGATTGTTCTATAACGCTGCTATAATCACTGGAGGATTGATCCTTTTGTAAGGAGAGGCTTGTTGAGCCTGCATCAAAACTTTTGCTCCCACCAAAACCAACAGAAATAGATTTCTGCTTGTTGGAAGTCTGTCCACTATCACTGCGGCTGGTAATGGTCAAGCTTTCCCCCACATCCACTTTGACCTGATTTCCAGAAACTACAGCGCCTGCCAATGTGGTGTTGGCGCCACTTGCAGTGTGAACTGTGCCGGTGCCAATGACATGGCTGTTCTTCTGCTGAAGCTCTTTACTGGAGCCCTTGCCTTTACCAAAAGAGGCATTGCCTGTTCCCCCTGCGCCACCGGTGCCATAGCTGTATCCAACATTGACCGAAGCGCTTTGGGTACTGTTAAGGTTGGCATTCATATTGTTCTGAATGCTTTTTACAATAAGGGCTCTTTAAGCGTCTCTCAACACTTCGTTGAGGCATGACAGCACCTGTACGACAAATGGGAAGATTTTCGGCTTTGTGATTCTCACAAAAACCTTGTATTGGAAAGCTAGGGCGGAAACCTGATTGTGCCATACACATTTCAATACTGGCGTATTGATTCAAATCTAGCGCCACAACCTTATCAAAATCCGGTACTCCACATTCTAAAAGTATTTTCTTTCTCCATAATTCTGGAGAAAGTGAGGGAATTGAATTAACACATCCAGCCGTACTTAAGAGAACTATGCAGCTCAATAGTTTTAAAGTTTTCTTCATTTTGTCCCTCCTTTAAGGGATCTATTTTACGGTGAGATGGCTGGTAAGCCTGTTGATATTTGTGTATTGCGATGGTGAAATAAGAAAACAATCCCGCCATAGAGCAGGATTGTTCATTATCATCAGCAAGACTTAGGGATAACATTCATATTGTTCTGGATGCTGTTTACAAAAAGGGCTGTTTAAGCGCCTCTTGACACTGCGCTGCGGAATAACAGCACCTGGACGACAGATGGGGAGGTTTTTCTCTCTAAAAGTATAACACCACCCCCCTCCCTTCATCTCATATTTATCACGAAAACCTGCTTGAATCATGCATGCATCAATGGATGCTTTCGCATTGATACTTAGCTTTCTGCTTTCTGGATCGACATCATAAGGGGTTGGCATGCCACATTCTAGCAATGCTTTTCCAACCTCAGTAAAATCTGCTCCAGGTTTCTCCCACGCAGCTATCTCTCCTAGAGGAGGTTTATTAAACTGGCATCCCACTATACTCAACAGAATTATAGTACTTAATAATTTTAAAATTTGTTTCATTTTTTACTCCACGATTTTCTTGAAGGAACTTGTTCTAAATGGGATGTGCCATACAGCTTTTGGCATTTTGGACTTGCATCTCCAAGACAAGTATGGACACTTATGGGATTTTTGAACATTTTCGACATTTCGTTCCAAGTACTACTGCCAGCAGGCTTTGTCTCATAGGTATAACCATTGCCTCCGATCCATCTGCTCACAAAATCATCTTTATGCCCATCAAAGCCAACTGTTGTTTGTTTGCCATTGCTCACATAAGCTAACAGACCGGCTGTAGCTGCGGCATTAGCAGCTGGCGCATAAAGATTGATATTGGTGTTTTCTGCTATATCATGCACGCCTTGATGTTTTAAAGAACTCAACGTGTTATAAATTGTCATGCCACCACGGCTATGGCCATAAAGTTCCAACCCGCTGTTACCGTAGCCATACATCAAATCTTTTGCTTCTTGTGTTGAATTGCTCAAACCCCAAAAGTCATTTTCTAGAAACTTTTGATAGCCTGCGACCAGCAGCTCTGAGATGGCCGAATCTGCTTGCGGAAAGTTGACAAAATAAATCGGATCATTTTGATTATTGGCATGCTGAACCGCATAAACAGCAGCCTCTTCAGGCGATGTAAAAATCCCATTGAGAGAGATATGCACTTTGCCATCAGCGCCTTTCTGTAAATGCTGCTTATCCTCATCCGTTAAAGGACGCGTTTCGGGAATTTGTTGACCACGAGCGTCTCTTATATATTGCCCATTTTCATCTTTTTTATAGATGATTTTGCCATTTTTATCACGGGCCACCACAGAGATGGGGTGCTTTTTGATAAACATGGTTTTATAAGCTTCATCACTGTATTTAAACCCTTCTTCTAGCAATTGGGTTGCCATTTCACGGTTTTCATGCACGATCTGTTCTAGCTTGGCGACATCAAGCGGTTGTACAGCTTGATGGGCTGTCGCAGTGTCGCGGTTGAGGGAGGCGATGGTTTGTTCAACCCCTTGCCCTGTCAATGCCTGCTGCCCCGTTGCATCGGTAATAACGATAGTGCCATTGCTAATAGCGGATTTGGTTGCGCCTTCCTTTGTATCTTGCGCTTTGGCATGATCTAAAATATTTTTGGCAACATTTTTCGCAACACCATATGTCCCTTTTTGCATTGCACCACCCATAGCAATGCTAATCCCACGGCTGTTGGCTTTTGCCTCAGCATGGTTATCAATATCCGTGGCAATAATACTTCCGGTGGTCAAACGGTTGTTTTCTGCCGGTGCACTGCTGGCAATGAGACCCCCTGTCAGGGTTGTTTTATCCTTTACAGTGATTTCAAAACCACCCTTCCCCGCTCTAATCCCCGACTGCTCTATAACGCTGCTATACTCACTGGAGGATTGATCCTTTTGTAAGGAAACATTGGTTGAAGCTGTATCCGTACTCTTCGCACTATCAAACCCAACAGAAACAGATTTCTGCTCGTTGGTAGCATGTCCCGTATCACTGATGCTGGCAATGGTCAAATCCCCACCAATTGCCATTTCTACACGATTCCCAGAAACCACGGCACCCTTCAATGTAGTGTTGGCGCCACTGGAAGTGTGAACCGTGCCGGTGCCAATGACATGGCTGTTCTTCTGCTGAACCTGTTCACTGGAGCCCTTGCCTTTACCAAAAGAGGCATTGCCCATCCAACCTGTACCACCCGTACCATAGCTGTATCCAACATTGACCGAAGCACTTTGCATGCGACTTTGTGTGTCTTGGGTGTTTTTGGCACTTTCAAGGATGATATCTTTCCCTGCTGCCAAGTTGATATTTCCACTCTGTGTATCGCTACCCGTTGCATAAAGTGGATTGGTACCGGCAATAATATCCGTTCCAACACCATGGATGTTGCCTTGATGGGCTTGCATCGTGACAGAACGCCCTGCTTCTATTGTTGTGGTTTCTGCGGTTGATGTCTGAGAAGAGGCACTTGCTTTCTCAGTCTGAAAGCCCACGGAGACATTGGCTGAAACATCAGCGATATTGGCAAGAGCCCCTTTTGGGGAGCCATTCTTTATCCCATGATAAAAACCTTGGCTTTTATCATAGAAATCATAGCCTTTTAGACCGCCAAGAATGGCATTGCCAATTTTATGTTTGGTATCCCCATGGTCAAAACGTTTTGCTGCATTCTTTACATCCTGTATGGTGCCAAGAATACCAATATTAACAGAGGCTGTAACACCGGCAAAAGACTTTTCATGGCTTTCTTTTGCGTTAGAGGTATCATAGCTTTGCGAAAGCGTGATATTATTGCCAGCATCAATGTTGACATCACGATTTGCCGAAACATTTGTCGCTTGTAAATTCACATCATTGCCGGCACTGATCTGCACATCATTCTTTGCCATCAGATGCGATTGAACTGCTGTTGTTTCCCATTGATCGCCCGTGTCTTTCGTGCTGGCAATCCCAATACCAAGAGAGGCACCACTGGTCTTCTTGGTAAACTGAAAGCCAAAACCTGTGCGTTCTTCCTTTGAACTTGCGCTATGACTATTGTGACCAGGTAAAACATTGATATTGCGGGCTGCCGAAACATGAATATTTTCTTGCGCATTAAAATCAGAGCCGACCACGTTCACATCTTTTTCCCTAGCAATGATGTTGACATTTCCGTCCGCATTTAAAGAAGAGCCTTGATATTCAAAACGCTCTCCATTTTGTGTTTTTCCCTCACTCCCGTATATCGACACAAAGCCACTTCCTGATCCCACACCAAAACCAGATTTATGCTCTTCTGAATGGCTGCTATGGTGCTCTGTCATGCCATCAATCGTCACATCTTGCGCACGCATATTGATATCTTGATTTGACACCAGATGAGACGCCGTAATTTTGCCTTTCCCTTGGGCTTCTAGGTCAATATTGCCTGTCGCGCCAAGAACAGAAGCAACCGTTGTGGTGTGCGCTTCAGATTTCTCTGAGGATTCCTCGTGAAAAAAGCTGCTGGACGAGGATTGTTGTTGCTGGTCAAATTGTTGTTTTGCACCTTTGATGGTAATATTGCCACCCGAATGAATGGAAATCTCCGCTTTTGCCTGATCTGCTGCTTTCTCTTGTTTACCAGCTACTTTACCAGCTACAAGCGTTGATCCGATGATGGTGGTATCTCTGCCAGAGTCAAGGGCAACCCCTTCACCCCCTGTAACACTTGAGCCTACCACTGTTGTCGCATCAATCTTGTTGTGCGCTGATTTGCTGCTGCTAAATGTTCCTCCCTTTTTGTGGTACTCCATCTCATAATGGAGGCTGTCTTCTGCATTGGTGATGACAATATCGTTACTCGCTTTCAGCCCCACCTTGCCCTCAGCGGCAACATCACTACCCGTGATGGTGAGATCATGCTGTTTGCCATCCTGCCCTGCAACAACACTAACATCCCCTGCCGATTTTATCAAAGAACCCTGAGAAATAGAGGCTTGCATATCCGCTTTCGCATTGTTGGTATGAAGATGATACTCCATCTCATCTTCTCTCACCCCTATACTGATCTCCCCTTGAGCACCAAGAGCAACATTGCCCTTGGCATCGATATCAGAAGCAGCTATGTGAATATCTTGACCAGAGAGAACTATGGTCTCTTGTCCAGAACGCAAATGAGAACCATTATGTAAGGCAACATGGGATGTTTCACTGCCGTTCTGATTGTTCATAGTGTTGCGCGTGGCATCAATCGAAACGGTCTCTTTGCCTTGTAAGTGAAGTGCATCCTTTGCTTGAACATCAGAACCTAAAACATTAAGTTTCTTGCCAGAAAGAAGCGTTGTTGCCCCCCCAGACTGAACTTCCGATTTATGATGCATGGTGGCATCACTGCGCCCCGTGTGGTGATGGGTTTTGGCTGTGCCTATCGTCAAATTGCCCTGCTCTGTGGTCATGGCAAGATCACCCCCTGTGGTGATCCCCACTCCTGAAGCGGTGAGATCTTGTTTGGCAATCACCCTCGCATTGCCCCCCGCAGAAAGCGCCTTCGTGTTTAAAACAGTCTCCACACCGTCAACCGTTGTGCGCCCTGCTGCAAAACCAATATTGTGTTCTGCAACCATAACAGCATCATTACCCGCAGCAAAATGCCCCCCTTGAGCAAGAATATCCCCAACATTGACAGATAAATTGTGCGATGCCGCAATCCGCCCTGAATTGGTAATCCTTGAATTGCTGGTATTCTCGCTGGTGATATTGACATCATCCCCCATGATCAAGGCACCAGCAGAAACAAAGGAGGCTCTGTCCTTTTCTGGAATGTAAAGCACGGGTACGTAAACATCCATACCCTTTACCTTTTGCTGTACATAGATCACCATCGGGCTTTCTAATGAAGCCAATTGTTCTGCTGTTAAAGCCTCACCAAAGGGAAGATTGTGTGTTTTTGCATATTCTGCCCCCACATCCAGCAAGTTTTTGACTTGTTCAATGCTATCCTTGCCTGGAATAAACGCGCCCTTACCCAAACCTTGACCAACAAGATCACGCATTTGTTTTTCAATCAATTGCTTTTCAAAATAAGCATCCCCTAAGAAAAAAATCTCCCGATCAGGATTGTAACCAATTCTATGTAAATAATAGGCTGAGCCATAAAACTTGCCAACATCAAGGAATTCTGCCCGCGTTTCATAAAGGAAATTTTGTTTTGGCAAAGTGCCACCCACTCCACCCGATTGCGGTTTTGGTACAGGCAAAGAACTGCCATCGGAAACACCCGTTGTCCCATTCAAGGCGATTTTTGGTATAAATAAAGCATCCGCCGCAGTTAAGCCATTTGCAGTTAAGCCATTTAAGGCATCCAGTGGATTTCCTCCAACGGCTTTGGCTTCAAAATGCGCATCCCCCGTAATGGAACCTTGTGCCGCTGTGTTATTAAGCGTCCCAACCACCAAATTCAACGTGCCCGCTGCTTGGACAAGACCAGAAACCGTATCAAGAGCTTCTGAGCTAATTTGGCGATTCTTGCCATTGGCTATGTCTAAAGAAACATCGCGGCTTCCATCAGCTTTATAGCCATAACAATTGTCTGTATTGGCATTACAATGCATATACGTATTTTTATAGGCTGTTGCCCCTAAATTGGTCAGCACATCGGCATGGATATCGGCATTTCCACCCGCACTCATAAGACTATAATGATTGTCAATATTATCAGCGTTAATGGTGAGATCACCGCTCGACTGTATCATCCCCGGCACGGTTGGTTTATGCGAAAGCCCTTGCGTGACAGTTTGCTTTGTCATATGCGACCAGTTTTCGTTTATTGACCATAACCATCCTGCCTTCCGCCGAGAACCATTCCAAGAATACTGTTTTACGGACTTTTGATCATAGACAGGTTTAAATTCCCAAGTAAATGCCTTATAAACTGTTCCATCTTCCAAGGTTACTGTACCATAAGTTTCTTCTTTGCTCGTCCAAAGAGGAACATCCAAAAAGATTTTTACGTGCCCTTTAAAAGGCCCAGTATGACTTTGATGTTCATGCCCCTTTCCCCAAAGGTTAGGTCCATCTTGATATAACATTCCATCACTGAGCCGATCAGCACCCTCTGGTTTTTCGAAGGCAATGTTTGCATATTCCGATGTTTCCGTGATGACCGGCGTGCTATCAGCTTCATTTTTAAGTGTAGTGGTTTGGATATTCAAGTTTCCACCAGCTTGAATAAAACCTGCTTTGTTGACAAGCGAAAGGCTCTTGCCCGTGCCCTCTGCATTGCTGAATAGCAAATCTCCCTCGGCTATAATGGCGCCAAAAGCATTCAACAAAGCACCATCAACTTTGAGGGCACCACGCCCCCCTGCATAGATTAAACCCGTTTTGCTGTTGGTGACATCACCCTTCACCATAAAGGCTAAATCCTGTCCCGCTGCCAATTGACCGCTATTGTCTAATCGCCCCGCTTTGATCACAAAATCGCGCGCCGCTAAAACCGATGTGCTCTCATCCACCATAACGCCTGGAGCAACAAAGAGAATATCTCCTGTCCCCACTTCATCCCTTATGGCTCGTAAAAGAGCATGATGAATATCAAGAGCATTGGTGCTGTTAAAATCTAATCCCCCATAAGTCAACGTGCTGCCTGAAACATTAATATGATCCCCCTGCAAAAACAGCGTTTGCGGCGTGCAAATATGCGAACGATTATTGCTTAAATCAAGGGTCTTGGCTGTCAATCGCACATCCCCCATAACAGACAGCTCATTTTCAACACTGATCCCTCCAGACACGGATGTCAGGGTTGCTGTGCCATAGCCCATGACATGATCATAATAAATGTCGCTGCCGGCAAAAAGGTCAATATTCTCACCACTCACAATCTGCCCAACTTTTATCCCTTCGCGCGCTGTCACCGCAAAAGAGCCTTTATCATGCAAAACAATCTTCCCATCCTCGGTCGATTGTGCGAAATCAACAGCTGTCATAACGGTTCCAGCAGCCAAACTTCCAACCTTTAAAAGGGCATCATCGCCCGTCATTAAAGAGTAAAAATCAACCACTCCACCCTCAATGTTGGCTTTGCCATAGGCTAAAAGCTGCCCAAAATGAACAGGAGCATTGCTGTTTGGTTGCCCATGAATGGATACATCGTGATGCGAAAGAATCGTTTGCGAAACAAAAAGCCCATCATGCGAAACCAATCGCACATCTCCTGCCCCATAAATATTGGCGGCATGAATGCTTCCTCTAACACTTTCAAGAGCAACATCCCCTTTGCTACCAAGAACAACAATACCCGCAGCACCCGTTGCCTCCATATCAACACCACCAGCGAAAAGACCTGCCTGAAGATTGCCACCAGCTTGTGCTTTAAGAGCCCCTTGTGCTAAAACAATCCCATCAATGGTGAGATCACCCCCTGTGGCAAAGGTCAAATCCGCTCCAGAGCCAACTTGAGAAACTTTCAGAGCACCCCGTGATGACAAATGCATATTGCCCGCAGAGGTTGCTTTTCCTGAAATGGTTAAAACCCCACCTTGCGCATCGGCTTTCAAATGACCATCCGCTCCAACTTTTTCTAACGTAACATCCTTGGCTGCGGCAATCTCAACATCCTTTTTCGAGGCAATGCTTTTTGCCAAAATGCTCTTGCTCTTTGATTTCAGGACAACACCGCCATGACCAAAAACATTCTTCAAGGAAATTTTCCCATCCGCAGAAAGCTGCAACTGCCCCACATTCGCCGCCATATCATGACGCATGCGAACCCCTACACCTTTTCCGTGGCAACAAGTTTAATGCGATCCCCCTGTAAGGCGCCCAACGCAGAACCATCTATCGCATATTCCGGTTTACCGGTAATATCCATGAGATCTTTCATTTGCCGAGAAGCATAATCAAAGTGACCCGTCCCAGCACTCACCCCTATCTCTCGACCCGCAACAGGTCCTTCAAAATGCACTGTGCGTGAAACAATATCGACAATATCAACCAAACCCTTGCCAGAGAAAAAATTCGCACCCTTTTCTCCAAAGTTAATATCCCCTCCCTTGACCGCAAATCCTTTCAGAAAACCGCTCACGTCAATTTCGGGAACACCGGTGGTTAAGGTTGCACGAGGCGTATTAATAAAGCCGCAGCCATTACAACTGATCCCATTGGGATTGGCTATAATCACATCGGCTTGATGCCCAAAAACCTCCGCTGGACCTTCAAGGGCACTGCGGTTACCGCTGGTCACTTCATTTAAAATCACCTTTGCCCAACCAGAAGAGCGTAAATGCGGATTGCCCGGCATAATGCCCCCCAACTGCGATTGTCCAACTTCACTGGTATGATTGTTGAAAATAACACCTGGATGACCGATATTAAAATCGTGATATTTATTGTGTGATAAACCCATGCCATTGGGGGTGACAATATCAATCGAGGGAACCCCATTGGGGGCTTCTACAATATTAGGACGATGTACGCTACCTACGTGAGGATCAACAGTAATCTGTGCCTGAATTATTGTTGCCTGTAAGAGAAAAGTAGAACCAAGCCCCGCGAGCAAAGTTTTCTTCAGCATGCTCCTTGTGACTGAAACTCCAAAGAAAGCGGTTCTTTTTGTTCTCTGATTGTGTGTCATCTTTTAACTCCCCATCGCTGTGTTTAAAGACTCACTGTCATCGTCACAAAAACCGTGCCCGACTTGTTGTGTTTTACGGTGCTCCACAAAATATTCGAATAGCTTGCATCAAGAGAGACAATTCCCCCCACAAGCTTGACCCCTGTTGTCCAACCAGCAAGCTGTTCACTCTTCAAGCCATAACACGCTTGTGAAAAAATACGCCCATAGTCCAAACCAACATAAGGACGAAGTTCACCAAAAATCTTTTGCAAAGAAGCATTATTGCTCCAAGGCACTGCACGCAAAGACAAATCATTGCGGCTGAAAAAACCGTTATTGCCAAAGAGCAAACTCTCACGCGTACCCCGCACATTGGAAGCACCCCCCAAGGAAATCTGCTCCGCACCCAATAAATTATGCGGGGAATATTGCCCTACCAAAAGAGTGTTGAGGATAAAGTCCAATCCCCCCACCTTAAAGGGTGTCATCGTACTCAGTGTGCCTGTAAATTTTGTAAATTGAGGCTCCCCATCCCCTGCACCTGCTTGATGCTTCTTGACAGAATGAAACAAACCAAGCCCTTGCAAATAATTGATATCAAATGTCCAAGTCCCACCAAACATCTGGCGCGAATGCGAAACACCAATATTGGCAACACTGTATTGCCGGCTGCCCACCTCAATCTTATTGCCAAGCAGATAATTGTTGGTTCTTTTATAAGAAAGACCCCAATTTAACGTCGTTAACGAAAGACCATCACGATCAATCACTCTGCTCACATTGCCGTGCAATTCACTGGAATTGCCCGTCGTCTCAATCTCTGTAAAATTGCCCTTAATAATGCTCAGGTAATCATAAACAGAACCATGCAAAGAAAATGTCCAATAACCGTAAGGGACACTCACACTTGCCGAAAAATTATTGCTATGCCCCTCTTGTTTGCTCTCACCCCAATAATCTGTTGCACTGCGTTGATAGTTAAAATCCCACGCATCATTAATCTGCAAAAGATTTTCAACCTTTATCCCCGCACTATAACGCGCATAGCCCGTCGAGGCTTGGTCCCAAATTGTCATGGCTAACAGTCATACTTAAAGTGTGACCAGGATGATGGCTAATATTGACAATGGTGCTGCCCTCTTCACGACCAGGTAAAAGTTCACTTTTAGCATGCGCTGAATGAAGCCTGTTGATCTGATCAAGGCCCTGTTCAATATCGCGCATATTGAGAATGTGCCCTTTAAGGCCAGGAAAAGCACTCCACACAATATTGTTATAAGCAGAAGCCGGAAAACCATTATAATAGATCTCTGAAAGTTGCCCCTCATCAACAACAAATTTGAGAGTTTTGCTGCTTTTGATATCCTGATCGGGAATATAAAAACGCGCCGTCACATAGCCTTTCTCTAAATAAAGCTTGGTGAGCTGTTTCATCAATCCCTGAATATCAGAAAGCCCAAGACATCGCCCAACATAAGGATTCGTCACGGTTGCGATGCTGCGCTTTTTGAGATGATGCACACCCTCAACAGCAATATGATGAATGGCAAAACACGGTCCCCCACCCAACAGCGCGCCTTGCTCTCTTTCAGAAGAAGAGGTCATTCCTTTGGGCGTTAAAGCCCGCAAACTCTCTATCTTCTCTAATCTTTGCTGCTCAGCCTGTTGACGTGAAAAAACATCTGCTGGAGACTGGAAAACAGCCGAAGAGCGCGCCAAAACTCCCCTTCCACCACAAAACATGCAAAAGAAGATAAAAACGATTAGAAAAAGCCTTAAGCGATAAGTTTGACGTAAATATCCAAAAAACAATGAAAGACGCCCCCACTTTTGGTCATCCAGTAAAGCGCTCTTTAAAAACGCTTCATAAATATTTGAAAATTTTGAGCAAAAAAGTACATGCGTTCGCATCCAGAGATATCAGCATCTCAATACAATTGGCACCAAAACCTTGCCTGATTTTAATTTTGTGAAAATCTCTCCCCCACGCTTTTATCATGTACTTCTTAACCAAAACTGTTCGGAGTGTCAATCTTTAATGCTCCCTATCCCCATCAATAAAAAAGCGCGTGCTTTTAAAGATCTTCAAAACAATTTTGCAAAATTCTTTTCAATGGCATTCTGTTCGCTCACCTCTCTGCAAAGCGAATGATCACAATTCTATTGAAATAAGAGTTTTGCCTCTTTTGTTAGTTTTGTCTGTTGATTTACCCCCTCCCATTTAAAAAAGTTGAGAGAGAAAATAAAAATATTCTATTTCAATAGGTTAGCATTTTATACACTTTTGCAATCCAATACATAAAAGCAATGTGAACAAAATAGACAATCAGTGACTTGAGTTTTGTTTGTTTTGTCAATTTTTATCGGTAAATTTAACAAATAATTGTTATGTTTTTTAGAGGTAATAAAATACTTCAAAATAACCATTTTGATCACTTAAAATACGGTTCAAATTTGTCTTTATTGTCGCAAAAACGAATAGCAAATTTCATTACTTTGCTGTTTATAGGCTGTTTATAATTGCATCTTGGTAAATTTTTTTGAAGCAATTGATAGATTTTCGCGCCATTTTGGTTTATTGGGCACTCGATATTTGTTCTAAATGTATTTATAAAACGCCATTGCAATTCTTTTCGATTGTTAATGAGTCAATGTCATAAGCAATGGAATTGCTCTATACCTCATGCAAGATATTCCTCTTGAAGCTTATAACTATATTGTAAATGGTAAATCTACTCTTGAATGGGTTATGGGGCGTCAATGTGTAAAAAATGATAAAAAGAGTGGCATTGTTAATAATACCAATCGCTATACTATTGAAACAATTGGAAACCCTGCTTATCCATTGGAATTGTTTCAAAGGGTTATTACGGTAAGTTTAGAAACAATGAAGATTGTTAAAAACCTACCTGAATTAGAAATTAAAGATGATAAATAAAGCTTTTAAGATACACTAATTACAAGAGGTATAGATCTTAAAACCATAATCTATACTCTCTTATTAGGTTACTTACCTATAGTCTTAAAAGGAAAGATTTACCATGCGATACTCTAAAAAAAGAAGCCTTGCACTTTTAGACACTCTCATCTTGGTTGCTTTAAGGCTTTTAAGAAGTTCTATCTTAAATAGAATGAGATTTTTTTTACATTGCTTTTAAAAGATTATATCGCAATCTCAAATGATGTCTTTCATATCTTTCAAAAACTCTCTTTAAAGAGAATTATGCGTATTAATAGGTTGTATTTATCAATAGAGATTGTTTTTTGAACAATTGATAAAATGTAATATATTGAAAAATAATGTTTTTTATCTTTTTAGTGTTTTTTTCTTTAAGACACAAAGTTTCAAAACTCAAAACCCCCTTTAAATCTCTAAGTTACTCTTTATAACATGCCTCATAATCACGAGCTGTCTTTTGAAGGCTTTAAAGATTCATATGCCCTCTTATAAAACAGGATTTAAACACGCACTTTAATCATAACAATTGTTTGTTAAATTTACTGACAAAAATTGACAAAAACAGACAAAATGCGTGTCATTAATTGTCTATCTTACTCACATTGCTTTTATGCATGAAATTGCAAAATTTTGAAAAATACTAACATATTGAAATAGAATATTTTTATTTTTTCTCTCAATTTTTTAATAGATGGGGGGATAAATCAACAGACAAAACTAACAAAAGAGACAAAAGCCCATTAAAAGGTATTTTGATAAGGATATAAGAATTCGAAATGTTTTCATAACAAATCAAAACCGCATGATCATATTATCCTTTATGAGAATGATATGCTCTCTATAGAGAATGAATAAAAACAATAGTGCAACCCCGTAAAAGAGATCTTGAATTTGCTTAGCATACTGAAAAAACTTTATTTTTCAAAATTTTTACATTCCATAATAAATAGAGAAAAACTTTTGAACAAATAGATCATTGACGATTGATAGTTGGAAGGATTCTCGCCTGAGAAACAATTATAAAATCCTCGCCTGCATGAATTAAGAGATTGTCGCCATCTTTCTCTTCAAGTTTAGATCATCACCTCTAAACTCTTGCATAGCATTCAGTGAAAGAACATCGCTGTTATTGAAATCTGCACCACCCTCTACTTTCTTAGCCTCAGCTCCGTCAGTAATGAGGTTGTTTTTTCCCAAGGATAATGATATTATCGCCGCTATTGCGTTCACTCAACTGGTGAGGAAAAATTTTAACTCTCCCTCATCTTCTCTAAAATCTCTAAAACCTTTTCGATATTTTTTAAAAATACTATTTCTTGTCTTTTTTTCCGATAAACTGAGTGATCTTCTCTTTCCAAGAGTGGGATGGCTGCTCCTTACTGGAAACTTTTCGTTGATCATCAAGCTTTTCTGCTACCTATTTAATCAAAGCGTAGCTGAGTTGTTTGCTTCCTTTTACTTCTTTGGCTAAAATCAGTGCACGTTCAAGATGGGTTTGGTTGATGTTCTCATCAAAGCCTAGATGATCTCCTGTCAAAAAGCTTTGTTGATAAGACTGTAAGCTTTCAATATCACCCAATAAAGCAAGGGCACCAATATGAAGCAAGCCATAATGCGCATCGGTTTTTTCATTTACATTGCTTACTTCCCAAGACGCAGTACCATAGTGAGAGCGGAGTTCTTCATGAAGATCAATGGCGTTTACCGCCCATTCTAATGCATCATCAAGTGCCTGCTTTAATCGATCCGCACTCACCTCTGCTTCAAAGATTTCCAATCCCTTGGCTTCAAAATTAAGGTTTAAATCCGGTAAATCTTCAGAATGAGTAGGATCAATGACTTTGCAAGCAGCGGCAAGTATGCCGGTACTAATTAAAAAGGCGCTATCAAATTGCGGGTAATCTTTAGCAACTTCGTCGTTATAAAGAATATCAACTTCACGATCGGCCAATTGATAGCTCGCCATATAATCGTCTTCATTGATTTTCTTAACTGACCAATTCAAGCTTTTCAAAAGTGCCGTTGCACTTTCCATGGTAAGACGATCATCATTATCATCCACTTCATCCACCTCCTCATTCTCAGCAACAGATGCTGTCTTGGAGACAAGAGTCGTTGTTTGTGGATCAAGGGATAAAATCGGAGCATTTTTTGGAAAACCGGTCCGATAACGCCGTGCAAGAGTAAGGACGTTATCAATAATATGTGCTATGTTTTCCCTTATCAAATCTGAAAAGTTTTTATCCTTCAAACTTTCCTTATAAAATTTGAGTTTTTCAACATCCCCAATAAGAATAAGTGCAATAAGGTGTAACTTCGCAAAATCATATTCACTGTCTGGGGACAAAGCCGCATAATCATAAATGATTTGATTGACATTTTGCCGATCAGCCCATTCAAGAACATCCGCACAAATTTGTTTCAGCTTGCCTTCATCCAATTCAGTACTAGAAACAGCATAAACTTCTTCTGATTCTTTAAGAACGGTATATTGGGGAGTATTGATGAAAATAGATCGATAAGCTGTAGAAAAACCAAGTGTTGAAAGAGAAACCTTGAAGGTAACAAGTGGTGTCTCTCCTTTTTTATCAAGGTCGTACACTATATTAATGATACGATCTTTCTTTATAAAATAAGCATTGCGATCATAGTCCTTATCGCGATAAACTGTCCACCCCATCCTTTTTAAGTCTTCAGAAACTATATTAAGAAAAGACAAATCTTGCAAACTAAGACGATCATCTATGGCTTTTCGCTCATTAAGGATTTTCAGATATTCTTCAGCAAATTGAACGGCCTGGTTAATATATCTCTCTACTTCTCTGTCATCCAAATGTTCAGAAATCGTACCTGTTTCTAAAAAGTTTTGATAAGATTTCAGCACATCAATTTGACCTGTCAATGATAAACAAGCCAAATGCCAGACTATATCTATATAGTAACTATATTTTTGGATAAGCGTTTTGCTTTCTATTGATGCTTGTAAATCTTGGGCGCGTGCCCATTGTATTATCCGCTCAGAGATTTTGATAAGCTCTTGCTCATTTAATGTCTCTACACAAATATCAATGCCTTTACCAAAACCACTAAAAATCCCCCCCCCAATCGTATTAAAAGAATCATAAAGCCCAGTAGGAGAAACACACCAATATTCCCTACTATAGTGAATACAATTGCAAGCGACAGAAATCATTTCATTAGATATCTCAGCTTCAATACGGACATTGTAATTATCATGAAGACGTATAAAACCAAAATCAAATTGAATAAAACGATCCGGCAAAACCAACCACATTTTCCCAGGCTCCGTTGCAAACCACCCTTGTGTTTTGAGAATGCGCATTGCTGCTGTGAGGCTTATCGAGCGCTGTTTCGGCTTCTTGCGCGTTAGAATATCGTCTAATTCCCCATTTTTATAGGCCTGTGCAAAAAAAAGCAGGCGATCATCCGATGTCATTGTTTTATAGTTAGCAAATTCTGGAACAGGTAGTTTTGGAGTAGATCTATCACTCATTAAAGCCTCCATATCACCAAGTAATGCTTGTGCAACGGCAGAATGATTAATAGCTTCCTCGCACAACTTTTTTTCAATATCCTGTGCTTGCGCCCATGCAATCACTTTGTTTAAAGCGGTTGTGATATGGCTTTCGGAAAGATCTGGGGCTTTAACATTAAAATCCTCCTTCGCGTAAAACAGCACATCTTCATATTTACGCTGTGATTTTTCACCTCTAGAATATTCCCAAGCAAGACAATAAGCAGCGGTGGTGAGATCAGCCGAAAGCAAAAACTCTTTACCTCTCTCTCCATAATTTTTTACACCATAACCAATACCGACAATACGATCGGGAAGATGATAATGCGCAAAAGTATCCCCCACGTTATCACGATAAGGCTCCCACCCCTGTCTTTTTAAAATCTCTGTGACATCTTTGGTTTGCATCATGACTCACTTTCCTTGTGCAAGAAGCTCTGTTAAACGGCTCGGATGACGAATAACTTCGTATTTTATCGGTCTCCTCCACGGCTTGCCCAGTTGTTCTTTCGACCAATTTTTCTTAAAATTATCCAGTTGTTTCTGAGTTGGTTTTTCTCTTTCTATAAATTTTTCGAGTTCTTCTTGATATTTATTTAGATTTTCTTTGTTTTTCTCAAGGAATTTTAAAACAACATCTCCTGTTGGTTGTGCATCTCCTGTTTTATACTCCTTTTCCAAAATCTTTTGGTTTTCGGTTAGACCAGCATTACCCGTTTTTACCTCAACAATTTTTAATTCACCATTCTCTATATATATAATATCAGGACGGGATCTGACTGCAACATTCTTTGTCCCTCCTTTACCATCAGGTCTCTCAACTATTTTTTGAAACGATGCTTCTTGCGTACACGTTGTGCATCCTGCTTCCTGTAATTTTTGCATTTCTTCTGTACGCTTTCCGTCATGATGCTCCTTATTTTTTTCGAGTGTTTCACGATTGCTATTGCTTTTTGAAGGCTTTTTAGAAATTTTACCCTTGGCACTGTTTTCATTGCCAATTTTTCCGAGTGTTTGAGAAACTTCGATACCTACTTTTGCAGCCGTTGTTTCAGCCTTAACAGCAAGTTTGTTAAGAGCCTTTTCGGTCAGCTTGCCAATAAGCTTCACACCACCCTTGACCAACCCAGCACCTCCCGCCACTAGAGATGCTGCTTCAGTCAATAGTTTCCCAAGTTCAACTCCAGCATGAAACGATCCGCTAATTCCCGCTCTTTGATATTCCTCCTCTAAATAATTAATACGCTCTAGATAAGACTGCTTTATTGTTTCTGTAACATTTCCACTCGTTACTAGAGATTTAAGTGCTTCCAAAGTCTCTATGGGATGGCGCACCATTTGCCAAAAACCTTGAGCCGTCTCATATAATTCAGCGGGTGCACCAGCAACCACACCTACCGAAAAAAACACATCTTGTTGGTCATCAATCTCGAGCCATTTTTCTTCAACGTCTCTTCGGCACCACTTATCTGGACACTCCTCTAACTCCTTCTTCTTCTGTGCTTGTTGAGCGCTGCTGAGGTAGTTGTTTTCCGCGGCATTTCCTGCCGCATCGGCACCGCTATTCACATCACCACCAGCAAGGCCCACAGCAAAGCCTCCCGCAGCCCGTGCAACATTAATGGTGTTGTCTCTAAAGGAAGCAAATTCAGCATCAATCCTTGCCGTGATGCGGGCTTGTTCTTCAGGGGTTGGTGTGCGACCCTTCAGGTCGCCCATTTCCTCTTTTACAATGCCCTTCACCCACAGTTTAAACTGGAGCATTGCGGTAGCTTCACCCACAGCGCCGCCCACGGCTCCAGAAGAGCAAGCACCGTTTGCAATAGCGCCCTTTAAGCAACCAAGACCAGCATGGGCAACAATCTGGGTGACCGTGTCAATCTTTCCTTCAGCCTTGGCTGTGCCAATTTCTTCTGCCAATGTCTTGCCAACCGTATCAGACAGAGCAGTGCGCAGATTGGTAAAAAAGTTCTTCTCAGGAGAGCCACCTTCAAGAACCGTTTGCACACCCGCGCCAATGGAGGCTTTGATCAGATTCTTTTCTGCTTCATGGGCAATCCGCTCTGCAAAAGGAGCCGTTTTGGGCAAAGTTTGACCAACCCCTGCCATGTCTGTCAATTGGCTGGTCAAACCCGCTGTCACCATCGAAGAGACAATGCTGAGGAGTGTCTTGGAAGAGCCAAGCTCATGCAATGCGGCGGCAATATCACCACGATTATTGACAAGCGCTACAGCGCTTTTATTGATCAGAGCTTGCACACCGGCTTGCATCGCCGCATTCATGGCGGTGTTAGAACCAACACCCAAAGCACTGGTCATGGCACCAGCAGCTATGGAAGCAGCACCAGCTGTCACTGCTGTCACAACCAAGGCCACCAAAGCCGCACCAGCTTCTGTCAGACCTTGGGATTTATAATCCCAGTGTTTAAATTCAGATTTAAAAGAGTGCCAAGAAACTTGTTTGGATCAATGCGATCAAGGAGAGAATAAAAGACATGCGTCTCCCTATTTCATCACGATAGAGGTCTCTGCCACGTTTTTTATCTTTGTTGCTTCTTTGGTCTGCATAAGGTTTCTCTTTGCAACCAATTGTACAAAATATACTAAGTTATAGGTTTTCAGGAATTGTCCCTCCTCCATATTTTTTTCCAAAAACGCTTGTAAAAAGGGAGAGGTTGCGGATGGGGTGTTTTCTCCATCTTTGCAATCGGTTGATCACCATCAGGTATCTCAGTTCCCACGCTTTCTTTAATTCTTTTGCAAAGAAATTCATAAAAATTACTGGCGTAATATTCGCACTCTTCATCCGCAAACATGACATAGAGTGGGCATTCACCATCCTGAAACTGCGTATAATCAAAATAAAAGGTTTCACCAAAATCAGTTCTACTCACGACCAGCTGTTTTGGTGTTACAAAACCACGTTTTCTATCATTTAAGTTTTGGAAAACAATATCACCAGCAGGAATACCTACAGGATTCTCATAAAGACTATAGATTTCATCACCTCCAATATCACCACCTTTACAATGTTTTAAAAAAGCTTTGTAAGACGTTGTGAATTGTAAACCGAGAGCTTTCTCCGCCTTTTCAATCACGAGATCATCAACCGCCTTTTCTTCAGAACAAAAATTGACAATATCACCTTCATATTTATCAACTAATTCTCTGACATCATCTAAGGTATAGGTTTTCATCGACGATCCCCTTAAAAGTGATTAACAATTCTTGCATTTTTGAAAACAAAAAAGGGGGGCGGTTTTAACAGTGTATTTCAAAAGGAAACTGCCCGACAAAAAGCGTTATTCCAAATTAGCTATAATTCTTTTACAAAGGAATTCATAGAAGTTATTTGCGTAATACTCTGAATCTCCAGATGCAATTTCAATATAGAGTGGGCATTCGCCATCCCGAAATTGAGAATAATCAAAATAAAATGACTCATCCAAATCATTTGTACAAACGACGAGCCGCTGTGGTTTTGCTAAACCATTTTTTATATCCGTCAAATGGTTGTAAACAATATCATCACTACGTGCAATCTCAAAGTCTATAAGATAAACGCTCATTATTTCTTCATAACCAATTTCTCCTCCTCCGTAATTTTTTAAAAAACTCTTGTAGGAAGTTGTAAACTGCAAACCGAGAGTTTTCTCTGCTTTTTCAATTAGTACATCATCAACTCCATCATCAGCAGTACCAAAATTGATACGATCGCTATACTTATCAACTAATTGTGCAACATCGGATAAATTATAAGTTTTCATGGACTTTTCTCCGTTAAATTATTTTTTTCATACTCTATATACCCCTTCGCCCGTTCCTTCCAATACTCCTCTCTCCACTGACCAAACATATCTCTATCAATAGCCGATTCCATCGTATTGGGATTAATATGAATAATGGAAGTATGCTTTTTATGGAATGTTCTGCTGACCTCTGCTATAGGGCCATCTGGCGTTTGCAGCATGTGATGCAACTCTACAGACCTACCATCAAAGCCTATAGGGGCTTTTCCTGCTTTCATCCTTTCAATATTTGTACCTGTCACTTTTTTCTTGTTGGCTGTCCACTCAGAAATTCTATTAGGATCGAACAGATCATCTCTTTGATAAACTTTGTTTTTTTGAGTAATTTTCTCTCCCTTGTAAGTCATTCCAAACTCAACCTCAATGGGATCAGCTGACCAGAATTTTCTTTCCTGCCCCAAATATTGAGTTGCAATAGCTTCATCGCTCATCTTTCCGAGTGTTTGAGAAACTTCGCTACCTACTTTTGCAGCCGTTGTTTCAGCCTTAACAGCAAGTTTGTTAAGAGCCTTTTCGGTAAGCTTGCCAATAAGCTTCACACCACCCTTGGCTAGCCCAGCACCTCCCGCCACTAGAGATGCTGCTTCAGTCAATAGTTTCCCAAGTTCAACTCCAGCATGAAACGATCCGCTAATTCCCGCTCTTTGATATTCCTCCTCTAAATAATTAATACGCTCTAGATAAGACTGCTTTATTGTTTCTGTAACATTTCCACTCGTTACTAGAGATTTAAGTGCTTCCAAAGTCTCTATGGGATGGCGCACCATTTGCCAAAAACCTTGAGCCGTCTCATATAATTCAGCGGGTGCACCAGCAACCACACCTACCGAAAAAAACACATCTTGTTGGTCATCAATCTCGAGCCATTTTTCTTCAACGTCTCTTCGGCACCACTTATCTGGACACTCCTCTAACTCCTTCTTCTTCTGTGCTTGTTGAGCGCTGCTGAGGTAGTTGTTTTCCGCGGCATTTCCTGCCGCATCAGCACCGCTATTCACATCACCACCAGCAAGACCCACAGCAAAGCCTCCCGCAGCCCGTGCAACATTAATGGTGTTGTCTCTAAAGGAAGCAAATTCAGCATCAATCCTTGCCGTGATGCGGGCTTGTTCTTCAGGGGTTGGTGTGCGACCCTTCAGGTCGCCCATTTCCTCTTTTACAATGCCCTTCACCCACAGTTTAAACTGGAGCATTGCGGTGGCTTCCCCCACAGCGCCGCCCACGGCTCCAGAAGAGCAAGCACCGTTTGCAATAGCGCCCTTTAAGCAACCAAGACCAGCATGGGCAACAATCTGGGTGACCGTGTCAATCTTTCCTTCAGCCTTGGCCGTGCCAATTTCTTCTGCCAATGTCTTGCCAACCGTATCAGACAGAGCAGTGCGCAGATTGGTAAAAAAGTTCTTCTCAAGAGAGCCACCTTCAAGAACCGTTTGCACACCCGCGCCAATGGAGGCTTTGATCAGGTTCTTTTCTGCTTCATGGGCAATCCGCTCTGCAAAAGGAGCCGTTTTGGGCAAAGATTGACCAACCCCTGCCATATCTGTCAATTGGCTGGTCAAACCTGCTGTCACCATCGAAGAGACAATGCTGAGGAGTGTCTTGGAAGAGCTAAGCTCATGCAATGCGGCGGCAATATCACCACGATTATTGACAAGCGCTACAGCGCTTTTATTGATCAGAGCTTGCACACCGGCTTGCATCGCCGCATTCATGGCGGTGTTAGAACCAACACCCAAAGCACTGGTCATGGCACCAGCAGCTGTGGAAGCAGCACCAGCTGTCACTGCTGTCACAACCAAGGCCACCAAAGCCGCACCGGCTTCTGTCAGACCTTGGGATTTATAATCCCAGTGTTTAAACTCAGATTTAAAAGAGTGCCAAGAAACTTGTTTGGATCAATGCGATCAAGGAGAGAATAAAAGACATGCGTCTCCCTATTTCATCACGATGGAGGTCTCTGCCACGTTTTTTATCTTTGTTGCTTCTTTGGTCTGCATAAGGTTTCTCTTTGCAACCAATTGTACAAAATATACTAAGTTATAGGTTTTCAGGAATTGTCCCTCCGCCATAGTTTTTTCCAAAAACGCTTGTAAAAAGGGAGAGGTTGCGGAGGGGGTGTTTTCTCCACCTTTGCAATCGGTTGATCACCATCAGGTATCTCAGTTCCCACGCTTTCTTTAATTCTTTTGCACAAGAATTCATAAAAATTACTGGCGTAATATTCGCAATCTTCAGATGGAAGCCTGACATAAAGTGGGCATTCGCCATCCCGAAACTGCGTATAATCAAAGTAAAAAGTCTCACCAAAATCTGTTCTGCTAACGAAAAGCTGCTCTGGTGTCACAAAACCACGTTCTCTATTGAGTAAGTTTCGGTAAACAATATCACCAGCAGGAATACCTTCCCCACAATCTCCATAAATGCTAAAAATTTCATCACCCCCAATTTCTCCTCCTCCATATTTCTTTAAAAAAACTTTGTAAGAGGATGTGAATTGCAAACCCAAAGCTTTCTCCGCCTTTTCAATCTGTAAATCATCTGTTTCATTCTCTTCATCATCTTCACTACCTAAATTGATAATATCACCATCATATTTATTCACTTTATCAATTAATACTGCAACATCAGCTAAGGTGTAGGTTTTCATCGATCATTCTCCATACGTTATTCTATAAGTTTCTTTTTGCTCTTTTTCAATTAACCGCAGCTTATCTCTGCTCCTTCACCTGTCCCCATTTTCCAAAATCTATCCCTATAATACTCCATTTCATATCAATCATTCCTCCTAAATTATTGTTTTTTTGTTCTCTATACCCTTGAACGCGTTCCTTCCAATATTCCTCCCTCCATTTTTCAAACTTTGATCTCTCTATAAGTGATTGATGTGTTTTGGAAGGAACATGAATCACGGAAGTATATTTATTATGAAATTCATTACTAATTTCTGCTATAGGACCTTCATGCGTTTGCTTCAGGTGATGCAACTCAACAGGCTCACCATCAAAACCAATAGGTGCTCTTCCTGTTTTCATTCTTTCAATATTAGTGCCCCACACGTCTTTCTTGTTTACTCTCCATTTAACCCTTTGGTTAGGATCAAACAGATCGTTTCTCTGATAGATTTTGTTTGTCTGACCAAATTTGCTATCGGTAAATTGAGTGGGTTTTTCTTTTAACCAAAGTTTTTTGTCTTTAGCAGCAAGTTTGGTTAGGCCTTTCTTCGCAGCATATTTGGCAGGATCTGCCTGAGCAGCAAGTTTGGCAAGGTTTTTCTTGGCAGCAAATTGAGCAAAATCTTTCCGAGCTATAAACTTGATCAGAACCTTTTCGCCAAGCTTCACGCCTCCTTTGACCAACCCAGCACCTCCCGCCACTAGAGATGCTGCTTCAGTCAATAGTTTCCCAAGTTCAACTCCAGCATGAAACGATCCGCTAATTCCCGCTCTTTGATATTCCTCCTCTAAATAATTAATACGCTCTAGATAAGACTGCTTTATTGTTTCTGTAACATTTCCACTCGTTACTAGAGATTTAAGTGCTTCCAAAGTCTCTATGGGATGGCGCACCATTTGCCAAAAACCTTGAGCCGTCTCATATAATTCAGCGGGTGCACCAGCAACCACACCTACCGAAAAAAACACATCTTGTTGGTCATCAATCTCGAGCCATTTTTCTTCAACGTCTCTTCGGCACCACTTATCTGGACACTCCTCTAACTCCTTCTTCTTCTGTGCTTGTTGAGCGCTGCTGAGGTAGTTGTTTTCCGCGGCATTTCCTGCAGCATCGGCACCGCTATTCACATCACCACCAGCAAGACCCGCAGCAAAGCCTCCCGCAGCCCGTGCAACATTAATGGTGTTGTCTCTAAAGGAAGCAAATTCAGCATCAATCCTTGCCGTGATGCGGGCTTGTTCTTCAGGAGTTGGTGTGCGACCCTTCAGGTCGCCCATTTCCTCTTTTACAATGCCCTTCACCCACAGTTTAAACTGGAGCATTGCGGTAGCTTCACCCACAGCGCCGCCCACGGCTCCAGAAGAGCAAGCACCGTTTGCAATAGCGCCCTTTAAGCAACCAAGACCAGCATGGGCAACAATCTGAGTGACCGTGTCGATCTTTCCTTCAGCCTTGGCCGTGCCAATTTCTTCCGCCAATGTCTTGCCAACCGTATCAGACAGAGCAGTGCGCAGATTGGTAAAAAAGTTCTTCTCAAGAGAGCCACCTTCAAGAACCGTTTGCACACCCGCGCCAATGGAGGCTTTGATCAGGTTCTTTTCTGCTTCATGGGCAATCCGCTCTGCAAAAGGAGCCGTTTTGGGCAAAGATTGACCAACCCCTGCCATATCTGTCAATTGGCTGGTCAAACCTGCTGTCACCATCGAAGAGACAATGCTGAGGAGTGTCTTGGAAGAGCTAAGCTCATGCAATGCGGCGGCAATATCACCACGATTATTGACAAGCGCTACAGCGCTTTTATTGATCAGCGCTTGCACACCGGCTTGCATCGCCGCATTCATGGCGGTGTTAGAACCAACACCCAAAGCACTGGTCATGGCACCAGCAGCTGTGGAAGCAGCACCAGCTGTCACTGCTGTCACAACCAAGGCCACCAAAGCCGCACCAGCTTCTGTCAGACCTTGGGATTTATAATCCCAGTGTTTAAACTCAGATTTAAAAGAGTGCCAAGAAACTTGTTTGGATCAATGCGATCAAGGAGAGGATAAAAGGCATACGTCTCCCTATTTCATCACGATAGAGGTCTCTGCCACGTTTTTTATCTTTGTTGCTTCTTTGGTCTGCATAAGGTTTCTCTTTGCAACCAATTGTACAATATCATCTGAGGTCTAGGTTTTTAGGAATTACCTCGCCGCCATAGTTTTTTCCAAAAACGCTTGTAAAAAGGGAGAGGTTGCGGATGGGGTGTTTGCTCAGTCTTTTCATGCCCTGTCTCATCACCCACATAGACCTGTTCTATATCCTCTCCTGCATGCACTTTGATTCTTTTGCACAAGAATTCATAAAAATTACTGGCGTAATATTCGCACTCCTCATCCGCAAACCTGACATAGAGTGGGCATTCACCATCCCGAAACTGCGTGTAATCAAAATAAAAGGTTTCATCAAGATCATAACTCACAACGAGTTGTTCTGGTGTTACAAAGCCATCTTTTCTATCATTTAAGTTTTGGAAAACAATATCACCACCAGGAATATCTGCTCCACATTCCTTGTAAAGACTATAGATTTCTTCACCTCCAATTTCTCCTCCTACATACTTTTTTAAAAAACTCTTATAAGACGATGTAAATTGCAAACCGAGAGCTTTTTCAGCTTTTTCAATCAGTAGATCATCAGCCACATTTTCTTCAGTACGAAAATTGATAATATCATTATATTTATCAACTAATTCTCTGACATCATCTAAGGTATAGGTTTTCATGAATCCTCCCCTGCATGCTCCTTAATTCTTTTGCATAAAAATTCATAAAAATTACTGGCATAGTACTCTGAATCTCCAGATGGAATTCTGATATAAAGTGGGCATTCACCATCCCGAAACTGAGTGTAATCAAAGTAAAATATTTCACCAAAATCATTTTTACTGACAACAAGCTGCTGTGGTTTTGCTAAACCATTTTTTATATCGTTTAAATTGCGATAAACAATATCACCAGCAGGAATACCTACATAATCCCCATAAATGCTAAAGATCTCTTCATAACCAATTTCTCCTCCTCCATAATTTTTTAAAAAACTTTTATAAGAAGATGTAAATTGCAAACCAAGGGTTTTTTCAGCTTTTTCGATCAATATATCATCAGGCGCATCTTCTGCTGTACCGAAATCAACTTTATCACTATATTTATCAATTAGTTGTGCAACATCAGTTAAAGTATAAATTTTCATAATTTTTTCTCCATAAATTATTGTTGTTTTAGCCTCATTTTTTCTTCTATAACCTTAGCACGGTTTTTCCAATATTTTGGTCTCCATATATCAAACATGTCTCTATCAATAAGCGATTTTTCTGTTTTAGGATAAATATGAATAACAGAAGTGTATTTTTGATGAAACGTTTTCCTAATCTCTGCGATAGGGCTATCTTGTATTTGCAACATATGATGCAACTGTATAGGATCACCATCAAAGCCAATAGGTGCTCTTCCTGTTTTCATTCTATCAATATTGGTACCCCATACTTTTTTCCCTCCTTGTCTCCAAGAAACAATCTGGTTAGGATCGAACAGATCATCTCTTTGATAAACTTTGTTTTTTTGAGTAATTTTCTCTCCCTTGTAAGTCATTCCAAACTCAACCTCAATGGGATCCGCTGACCAGAATTTTCTTTCCTGCCCCAAATATTGAGTTGCAATAGCTTCATCACTCATCTTTCCGAGTGCTTGAGAAACTTCGCTACCTACTTTTGCAGCCGTTGTTTCAGCCTTAACAGCAAGTTTGTTAAGAGCCTTTTCGGTCAGCTTGCCAATAAGCTTCACACCACCCTTGGCTAGCCCAGCACCTCCCGCCACTAGAGATGCTGCTTCAGTCAATAGTTTCCCAAGTTCAACTCCAGCATGAAACGATCCGCTAATTCCCGCTCTTTGATATTCCTCCTCTAAATAATTAATACGCTCTAGATAAGATTGCTTTATTGTTTCTGTAACATTTCCACTCGTTACTAGAGATTTAAGTGCTTCCAAAGTCTCTATGGGATGGCGCACCATTTGCCAAAAACCTTGAGCCGTCTCATATAATTCAGCGGGTGCACCAGCAACCACACCTACCGAAAAAAACACATCTTGTTGGTCATCAATCTCGAGCCATTTTTCTTCAACGTCTCTTCGGCACCACTTATCTGGACACTCCTCTAACTCCTTCTTCTTCTGTGCTTGTTGAGCGCTGCTGAGGTAGTTGTTTTCCGCGGCATTTCCTGCAGCATCGGCACCGCTATTCACATCACCACCAGCAAGACCCGCAGCAAAGCCTCCCGCAGCCCGTGCAACATTAATGGTGTTGTCTCTAAAGGAAGCAAATTCAGCATCAATCCTTGCCGTGATGCGGGCTTGTTCTTCAGGGGTTGGTGTGCGACCCTTCAGCTCCCCCATTTCCTCTTTTACAATGCCCTTCACCCACAGTTTAAACTGGAGCATTGCGGTGGCTTCGCCCACAGCGCCGCCCACGGCCCCAGAGGAGCAAACACCGTTTGCAATAGCGCCCTTTAAGCAACCAAGACCAGCATGGGCAACAATCTGAGTGACCGTGTCAATCTTTCCTTCAGCCTTGGCCGTGCCAATTTCTTCTGCCAATGTCTTGCCAACCGTATCAGACAGAGCAGTGCGCAGATTGGTAAAAAAGTTCTTCTCAAGAGAGCCACCTTCAAGAACCGTTTGCACACCCGCGCCAATGGAGGCTTTGATCAGGTTCTTTTCTGCTTCATGGGCAATCCGCTCTGCAAAAGGAGCCGTTTTGGGCAAAGATTGACCAACCCCTGCCATATCTGTCAATTGGCTGGTCAAACCCGCTGTCACCATCGAAGAGACAATGCTGAGGAGTGTCTTGGAAGAGCCAAGCTCATGCAATGCGGCGGCAATATCACCACGATTATTGACAAGCGCTACAGCGCTTTTATTGATCAGCGCTTGCACACCGGCTTGCATCGCCGCATTCATGGCGGTGTTAGAACCAACACCCAAAGCACTGGTCATGGCACCAGCAGCTGTGGAAGCAGCACCAGCTGTCACTGCTGTCACAACCAAGGCCACCAAAGCCGCACCAGCTTCTGTCAGACCTTGGGATTTATAATCCCAGTGTTTAAACTCAGCCTTAACTGCTTGCCAATCCACTTGTTTGGCTAAAAGGGGATCATCACGCAGTTGCTTAATCCATGCCATCCCCGGCGAGCGAGACAATTGTTCAAGGGATTTGTCTAAATCACCCGTTGCCTTATATTCGGCAACAATGCCATTGCCTGCTTCAATCTTAACACCACCCCCAGCTTCCATGGTGACATGTTTGATGATCTCCTCAAAGTAACCTTTGTCACTCTCACTCCACCAAACCAAATTTTCATTACGCTGATAAATCTCCTCAAAGTCTTGATCTTTGTTGGTCAGAAGCTTGATCTTACCCTTCTCTGCAACAAGATGCGTTTGACCACCACTGGACAACCCAGACGCAGCAAAGGTGAGGTCACCGTTTTGCGCAGAGATTGAGAGATTGCCACCAGCCTCTGCTGTGGTTTTGTTTGTGGTCACTTGTGTGGATTGTTGACGAAACTTATTCTTTTGCTTCGATTTATCACCTTCTTTGCCCCTAAGGTCTAAATCAAAACTGCTCAAATCTTGCACTGAAGTCATACTCAGAGCACCACCACTGTCAAAACGCGCATCGCCCTTTGCTTGAGCCTTCACCCCATCCATGGTGAGGTCGCCATTCGTAACAATGGTAAGATCATCTCCACTGTTGAGTTCACTCAACTGATGCGTCCTGCTTTGCGCATCATAATGGCCTTTTTCCAATGTCTGCTTGTGTTCACCCTCTAGCGCCAAGGCACTAAAGTTAGCAGAACCATCGACAATCATTGTCATCGGACCGCCACTGGTAAACTCCCCTCCTTCAACGCTCAAATCGCCAAGGCTGTGGATGTTTAAGTGATGATCAGAGAGGATTTGTCCCTTCTGCCCCGCCCGATCAACAAAACCATATTCATTATTCTCACGGATTTTAGCCGTTCCATTGGCTATGCTCTGAGCAGTAAGTGTGATGATATCACCATGAACAACACCGGAATAATTGGCTAAAAAATCATCACTGGTGAGCTCTAGAGACCCAGAAGCATCTAAAAATCCACCATCATTGAACAAACTTTTCTTGGTCGTGACATGCAATGCATCGTGACTGACTACAGCACCACTATTGGTAAGGCTGTTTGCATTGAAGCTGACCCCTTTTCCCTTTAGGCGAGCACTGGCAAGGTTTCCTTGTTGGGATCTTTGTGTTCCTTCAACACCCTGTGTAAGAGACGAGGTTGGCGCTAAATAAACCCGCGGTACCAAAACCTCTTGTCCATTCTTCTCAATTGTCTCAAGCCAGATGATATCCTTTTGCAATCCAGCAATCTGCTTTTGCGTTAAGGGTTTTCCTAGCTCTAACCCCAAGGGACCTTGCTGCTCGACAGCATTGTCATAAAGCCTTTGCATTTGGGCATTGGGATCTTCAACCTCAAGCAGAGTGTGATTGCCGGTCAACTCAAAGATTTGCTCCCCCACCAAGCGATATTCAAAATAAGCATCCCCTAGCCTTTTAAACGCTTGTTCAGGCTTATAATTGCCAATCTTTTTTAAGTAGTAGTCAGACCCTAAAAATTTGCTGGGATTAATAAAATCTGGGCGTGTTTCGACCACAAACGACACTTGCGGGGTTTGCGTGCCACTCAACTCTGTTTTGACAGAACGAAGCCCCTCTTGTGTAGGCACCTGTATGAATTGTGCTGCTGGTGTTTGCGGGCTTGGAACAAAAAGTGCTTTGTGCCCCGTCAAACCCTTGATAATGCCCTCCAACCGGTCCTTGCTGATCAGTGGTTTTGAACTATCAAAATCGGTATTTTTAACGCCAGCCAAACTTTTATCACCAGAGCTTAAACCAACTTGGCCTGCCCCCTCACGCACCGCATGATTGTTAAGAGTGCCTGTCACCTTTGCATCAAGAGTGCCACCTGCTTCTATCGTGCCGTAAAAAGTATCATAGGTGCGTGTATTTATGGCTGTATTCGTAATACTCCCTAAATCTGTGATACCGCCCCAAGAACAGCCCCCATTGGCAACAGTACAATGTTTGCGTCTGCGGTGTGTTGTTGTTACAATTTTGGTTGTTTCAATTAAATCATACCCTTCATTGAGCAGGCTATCACCCTGCATCGCAATATTGCCATTGGCGGCAATAAAACTATAGCTATTGCTGATATCACCAGCATGAACTGTTAAATGACGCCCTACCAAAATCTGTGCTGCGTTATTGGTAAAATGAGGCTGCTGACGAATAATGGTGGTCTTCACATCTTCCTTGATCTGGTGGTGCTTAACATTCGTTCCTTCCCAATGTCCTCGCTTGTAACTGTGACCAACCACCTTGTCAGTTACCTTAACCCCACCTTCACGCATATTGGTAAGTGAAGAGACATTAAAAATCATATCACCGGAGACGGCTTCTAAAAGCCCAGAACTGTTGATCACAGAACCAGCCCACTCTCCACTTAAACCACGCACAGTGAAACTGTCTTCGGCAATGACATCACCAAATTTATTGAGGAATGTTCCATCCAAGGAGAGTATTGCTGACTTATTGGCGTAAATCAGCCCACTATTGCTGATATCCCCTGTCACATTGAGGGTAACGCCATCACCACTCGAACCCATGCTACCAGCATTGCTCAAGGCAGCGACAGTTATAACAAAAGCACCACCACTTTTGAGAACCCCACCTTTCCCATTTAAAAGCAGACCACCCTGCTCCCATAACGGATCATGATTTTCTGCGACAAGCGTCAAGGAATCCTTGGCTAAAAGCTGACCGGAATTTGTTAAAGAACCAAGTTGTGCTTCAATAACACCACCCACCATGGTACCGGTATTGCTTAAAACACCATGGCTTTTGAGGGTAAGCGTGCCACCTTGGGCTTCCATATGCCCTGCTTGGTTTAGTGTCTTCGCTTTAAGGACAACAGCATAGGCAGCAACCTCACTTGGTTCTTCCATTGTTAATGTGCCATTACTGGAGAGCTCTATCCCCTTTTGCGAAACAATCCGTCCGCTCTGTAGCAGATCCTTTCCTGCTTCAAGAGTGATTGCACCATTGCTTGCAATCAAACCGCTATTGATCAGCGCACCATGGCTGGTCAGTTGAAGATCACCACTCTCACTTTCCACAATGCCAGCCTGCGCTATCCTGTCGGCAACAACACTGGTAGCACCTTGCGTAGAGATCAGACTGTCACGATTCTCAAAAGCACCAACATCTATCAGTAAACCACCACGTGCTAAGATGTAGGCTGCCTCCCCCTCATCGAGTCTAGCGCTCTGTTGCTCTTGCAATGTTGCATCTTGTCGGGATGGATCAGCTGATTTTGCACTTTTATTGGTTAAAGAAGTTGCGACAAGTTTCATCTTGCCGGTAAAGCTGTTCAAGACTCCCTCTTCATTAACCACATGCCCAGCACGTTCTCTCTTCAACCCACCAAGGGTGAGATCTTCTTCAGCAATTATCTTGCCATGCTTGTTGGTTAAAGCACCATCCACAGCAAGCGTTGTGGATTTTTTGCCATAGATCAGCCCACTATTGTTGACATCACCCTCCACATTGAGGGCAACACTCTCACCACTGGAGCCCATGCTACCGGCATTGGTTAAGTGTCCTGCTGATAAAACAAAAGCGCCACCACTTTGCAAAACGGCTTCAGAGGCATTTTTAACAAAGGCTTTTTGCGCCCCAGGCCCTTCCTTGGCACGGATCGTCAGTTGCATAGCATTGTGAGCAATCAACAAACCTTGATTGGTCAAAGCACCAGCATGGACATCAACGCTATCACCGCGCATTGTGCCGCTATTGATGACCCCATCACGCATTTGAAGGGTTAATGTGCCCTCTTGCGCTTCCATAACCCCCGCTTGGGTAAGAGCATCAACGTTCATAGCAATATCATGACTTAAAATTGCACTCTCTTGTCCGGTTGTCAGCATGCCGCCCGCTGTCAAGGAAACCTTCTGGAGACTGACAATCGCACCGGTGTGATTGAGAGCGTCATGGGCTTTAAGCGTGACCTCCCCATTAGACGAGACAGTCCCTTCTTGAAGAAGATCACCACTATGCGCATAAAGGTCAATTTTTTGCTCTGCTCCTAATTTGGCGCGAGAAGACAATTGTGCGGCTTCCATCAAAAGAAAACCGCCAGCACTATAATGACCACCCCCTACGCTGAGAGCCTCATCGGCTCTCAAGACAATATTCCCGCTCGCACCAATATGGTTGTTGAAAGCATGGATGTGATTGCTTTTAATGGTCATATCACCAAGGGAAGAGATCCCTGTTTGCCCATTGTCTTTTATACGCGAAAAATCAATATTTGCTGCTTGGATCTCTAAAAGACCACCGGCGGCTATCCGTCCATTCCCCGCCTCAAGTCTTCCTGCCTTGAGGTGTAAAGAACCCGTCGCTGACTGTGTGCCATCATTGTCAATGCCACTCGCCAACAAAGTATCCGATTTAAGGGCAATAGTAGAAGCCTGCACATCAACAGCATCCTTTGCCGCAACGCGAGCATGCTCTGCCAGTTCAACATGCTTCGAAGCTTTTAGCTCAACCGCCTGTTCTGAAAAAACCAGATCTTTCACATGCACACTGTCATGATGAGAATGCGCTTTGACAGATCCTTTAGCACGTGCTTTGGCAAACACCAGCTTGCCATCACTGGTCAACTTCATGGCGCCGGCATTGGCTGCCATATTGCCCAGCATCTTGACGCCCGCACCTTTATCATTGGCAAGAACCCGGATCTGCCCCGCATACATGCCACCAAACGCGCTGGAATCGATTGCCAATTCCATCTCTTTGCCATCAGAACCAAGTGACGTTGCTTCTCGCTTCCCATAATCAAAATGATTATGCCCTGCTATAACCGCCAATTCCCCTTTGACTTGAATGGGTCCCTCTATACGGATCTTGCGCGAAACAAGATCAAAAATATCCAATGAACTTCCATCAACCCCATGCGCACCTATGGTGATGTTACCACCTTCAACACGCAAACCACTCAAAGAACCATCAGCCCCAATAATCGGCTGCCCAGTCGATAAGGTCACCCGTGGTGTGTTGATAAAACCGCAACCATTACAGGTCAGTCCATTGGGATTAGCGATAATCACATCTGCCGCTTGCCCATGAACTTCCGTCATCCCTTCAAGACGCGAGCGATTGGCGCTCACCACTTCATTGAGAATAACCTTTGCTGCCCCAACACCGCGTAAATTGCCGTTACCAGGCACCAATCCCCCACGCTGTGAACGCGAAACCTCTTTGGTGGAATTGTTTAAAATCACACCATGGGCATCAACATTAAAAGTGTCATATTTATTATGAGAAAGACCGTGTCCATTGGGACGCGCAATATCAATCAGCGGCACACCATTGCCTGCTACGCCCACCGTTGGGCGGAAAACAGAGCCAACCCCATCAGCCGCTTTAATCCCTTGGTTCTCTTGCCCAACAGGGCCTTGCGTGCCAAGCGCTTGTGCTTGCAATAAAAATGGCTGAAAGGCCAAGCAAAAGCTTAAAACCAGAGAAAGCCCCTTGTGCGCCCCTTTCTGCAAAATACCAAGAGCATGCTGCCCGAGCTTGGCTTCATATCCCAATTTATGCTGTTGATCCTTCAATCCCCGCATCTTTCACTCCTCATCAAATCCTATCAATCTTTTTGTAAAAAAAGCCCCCAAAGGGTGTAAACAACAAAGCGATATCCTTTACCGCCCCTTCCTCTAAAACCTTAACAAAGCCCGTACTTGCAATACTCCACCCCTAGTCCCTTTCTCCAGCGGTGTCGACGCCTTCAAAAGATTGGAATAAGACAAATCAACATCCATCATCTCTCCAGCCGCATGAAAACCAAGCGTTGCGCCAACCAAGCGACCACCAAAACTGTTTTTGCTTGCATCATCGGCCACAGCCCCCAGATCAAGCGCCAAATAAGGGGAAAATTGGCTCATCAATTTACGACCTCTCTTGGAGGTAAAACCTGGCAATAACAGGGACAATTCATTGCGCCAAAACACTCCGTTATTGCCGTAATAAACCGCCTCACGCACCCCGCGTATAGAAGAGTTGCCGCCAAGCGATATTTGTTCTGAACCAAACAAACTATCGGGAGACCACTGCCCTGAAAACAGGCTATTGTAGCGAAAATGATATGAATGGAGTGAAAAAGGACGCACATAGCTCAAGGAAAAAGACCATTTTCTAAATTGCCCTTTGGGCGCATTGAGCGAGACATTTTCTTGCTCTTTATCATCATAGGCATCTAAGATCGCTAAACCTTTATGAAACCCTAGATGAACATTCAATTCTCCTCCAAGCCATTGGCGCATATGATCAAATGCAAAGGTCGCAATAGCCAATTTACGGCTCGATACATCAATCCTACTGCCCAGAATAAAATTATCGGCATATTTCCAGGTCAATCGTCCCGTAAGCCATGTCTTGCCCTCCTGATCACGGGCAATAACCCGCGAAATCCAAGGGGTAAGCGATAACGACTTGCCCGATGTTAAAATGTCAGAAAATATTCCTTTAACACTCGAATGATATTGGCTCCACGTGCCATCAAAACCCGCTGTCCAATAACCATAGGGAATGGAAAAGGAGCCCGTGACCGTATCACTGTTGGGACGCGCGTCTGTGAAATAATACACACCACCATCCATGGAGCGCTGATAGCTAAACGACCATTGATCATTGGAAGCTAATAAATCATCAAAAGAAAGGCTCAAGCGTGTTTGGTAGAGACCTGTTGCCTGAGCTCCAAGATTATCACTGGAAACTGTAAAACTCCAAGGTTTCTGTTTGACTATATGAAGATCAAGAATAGAATCACCAGAAACTTTTCCAGCTTCAAGATTAAGAGTGGCTTGACGAGAAAACAGCCGATTAATTTGATCAAGCCCTTGTTCTATCGCGCGTAAATTGGTCGGATGACCAATCAGATTTGGAAAAGCCGTGGCGATTTCGCCGCGATCTTTCCTCTCAACTTTATGACCATCCAGGGTGATATCCTCTACACGACCTTCAACAACAACAATTTTGAGATGACCACCCCTTAAATCTTGCTCAGGCAAATAAGCCCGCACCGCGATATAACCACGCTTGACATAAAGCATGGTTACCGCTTTGAGCACTTTGTTGATATCATCAATGCCTAAACAGTGCCCTTCCCAACGGGAAATGCTGCCATGAAGATCTCTATAAGAAATCAACCTAGCACCCATCAACGCAATATTTTTGATCATAAAACAGGTTTTTGATCTCGAAGCATTATCGGAGGTGCTTTCCTCATCATCCTCAAAAAATACTTCAGGCTTTCTTGTCCTTTTGTGCCATTCCTGAAAACGTCGCTGTTGCGTTTGTTGACGTTGAATAGTCTCTGATTGATGGATCACTTGATCCCGTATATTTTCTGCAAAACCCGGCAATGCGATAACACTTAAAACCATGGCAAGCACAAAACAACAAAATAACCGGATCATTAATTTTTTACACTCAACAGGAAGGGCAAAACAATACACCTTATGCTTCCTTAAGAAAGAAAAACAAAATGCATAACATTGTTGTAATGTTCTGAAGAAAACAATTCTTTGAAGAGGAAGGGAAAAAACATAAACTGTACTGTCTGCCCCCGCTTTATTGGCTATAAAAACTATCTTATCTCCCCCCATGAAGACTTTCATCTCTCTATTAAAGTGCAAGAACGCACTTGTACAAATTTACCAAGGTAGAGTGTGTAAACCTATTCAGAGAATAAAAAAAGACTTTAATCCATTCATAACAGTTTAATAAACAATATTATTCATTTTAATCGTTTAACTGTTACATCTGAGAGACAGCAACTATAGATGAGCTATAGCAAGTAGCTATAGTTTTATTATCATCGGATCAATTAAACATCATGACCAAAGCTTATAGCCTATCAAAGCAAAAAAAATCATGATGGGATTCCAGATGCGGGTTTAAAGAAATTTCAATATAAGGCTCTAAATCTTCTTATCCTAATGAGAACATCACTAAAGAAGATATCTTTTATTATGTTTACGGGCTCTTGCATTCAGAAGATTATCGTGCTTGTTATGCTGATAATCTCTCTAAAGAGCTCCCTCGCATCCCTTGTGTAAAGAGTGCTGAAGATTTCTGGGAATTTGTTAATGCTGGTCGTGAATTAGAAAATTTACACGTTAATTATAAAACCATAGAACCTTATCTCGTGACCTTTAAAAAAGGCAATCCAAAACTGACAGATATCAAGAACCCCGAAAAGTTTTATTACGTTACAGAAATGAAATTCGCTGGCAATAGCAAGGAAAAGAATAAAACCACTGTTATTTACAATAGCAATATCACAATAACAGATATTCCTCTTAAAGCTTATGACTATATCGTAAATGGTAAACCCGCTCTTGAATGGGTTATGGGGCGTCAATGTGTAAAAACTGATAAAAAGAGTGGCATTGTTAATGATACCAATCGCTATGCACTTGAGACCGTTGGCAACCCTGCTTATCCATTGAAATTGTTCCAAAGGGTTATTACGGTAAGTTTAGAAACAATGAAGATTGTTAAAAACCTACCAAATTTGGAATTAAGAGAAACTGAATAGACTTAAGACTTATGAAGCATGCCTATCATATGAACATGCCAATCTCATAAGGGGTATAGATCTTATAACCATAATCTATACCCCTCTTGTTATGTTGCTTATGTACAATCTTAAAGGAAAATTCTTTACCATGCGCTATTCTAAAAAGAGAAGCCTTGCACTTTTAGATACTCTCATTTGGATTGCTTTAAGGCTTTTAAGAAATCCTATCTTAAATAGAATGAGATTTTTTACATTGCCTTTAAAAGATTAACTCGCAATCTCAAATGATGCCTTTCATATCTTGCAAAAGCTCTCTTTAAAAAGAAGAATGAATGCTTCTATTCGTTACTCTTTTAATGACTTATTTTTGTAAAAATAAATCACACTCCCCCCAAAAACCTATAATATTGATTGTATTTACACACTATATTGTCAATTATCGTCAACTATGAGTTGTTTATTGAAAATTGATAAATTTTAACATATTGAAATATAACACTTTTTATTTTTTGCTAAATTTTTTTAAAATGAGCTAAAAAAACACCCCAAAACCTATTAAATTAATAGCTATAAAAGCCTTGATAGCATTTCTCATAATCACAAGCTGTCTTTTGAAAGGCTTTAAACGATCATATGCCCTCTCATAAAACATGATTTAAACACGCACTCTAATCATAAATGCTGTCAGTTCAATTTTTTGACAGATACTGACAAAACAGACACAACTCATGTCATTAATTGTCTATCTTACTCCCATTGCTTTTATACGTGATGGCTTTTATACGTGATGTTTCAAAATTTTGAAAAATACTAAAATATTGAAATATGATGTTTTTTTAAATGAGGGGATAAAATGACTGACATGACTGACATGACTGACATGACTGACATGACTGACATGACTGACAAGAAACAAAAGCCCCTTAAAAGGTATTTTGATAATGCTATAAGAATTCAATAGGTATCTATATATCTTTTTATAACAAATCAAAACCGCATGATTATATTTACCCTTTGTTTTATAAAAATGATGCGATGGCTATAGATAATGAATCAAAAGCTTTGGTTATAAAAATGCGATCTCTATTAAGGCTGTTTAAATTACCAACCTCTTATAAAAAAATCACAAAAATATTCACAAGTTATCTCATAAAAATAATGATGCTTTATAAATTTAAAAATACGCATCATAAAAGCGATTTTAGTTATTATGATGTTTAAAAGAGAAAAATAACGCAATTATGTAATATAGATTCAAATATAGGAAATAAAACGTAAAATATTCATAAGCATATGATGCATATTTATACACAATGGCATAAAAAATAATTACAAAAAATACAAAAAAGAATAAAATGTGATTGATAATAAATACGTATTTTGTTATATAAATACTTAAGTGTTTCAAACACTAAACCGTTAGTAGATAGGTTACGAGATAGCCTCTCCCATGTCTTTAAAATACTGGCTGTCTTTTATGCTCTTGTTAGTATATGAAGATTCTGTCAGGTGTGTTTACACCATACAATACCCTTATTAGGGAAAAGTGTAAGCAACGGACTTACTGCCGTGTTTTTCAACACCCGATGCCCTTATAGGGTTGTTAATGAAAAACATCTAATCAGTAAGGATTTAATGATGAAATCTACAGTTAAAAACACCCTGTTATCGCTTCCAATGCAAATGACACTACATCCCTTGCAAAACAAGAGCCTGTAAAAAATATGAATTTATTGATGATTGTGAATTAATAGATGATCATTATTTATACCGTATTAGAGCTTTAAGAGATTTTGGTGATGTTAAAAAAGGTGATCTAGGGGGGGGTATATCGAAAAGGAAAGCAACCTATCACACGAAGGCAATTTTGGATTTATGATGATGCTGCGTTTTTTTGGATGCCAAGCTTTATGAGAATGCTAAAATTTATCAAGAATTTAAAGTTTTTAGACAAGCCAAGGTTTATGGAAATGCTTTAGTCACTGGCAAGGCATGGTTTTTGGGTAATGATGCTTGCATTTATGATCATGCAAAAATCTATGATGATACAAAAATCGCTGGTCAAGTTTTTGGTAATGCCGTGGTTTGTAATAAAGCTATTATTACTGATGGTGCTAAAATTTATGAAAATGCTAGGGTTTATGATGATGCCCATTTTGGTGGCAATGCAAAAATAAAGGGCCCTGCTTATATTTGTGATGCTCTTATCTCAGGCAATTCTTATATTCATAGCAATGCTTCTTTAACTGCTAATGAAGATATCTGTGATGATGCATATCCCGAATTTGGTAGCGAAGATGATTACTATCGTCACGAATATTATGATGATTATGGTTATGATGATGATTACGAATATGATTGCAATTCTGAAGATGCAAATCAAGCAGCATAAATAACACCGCGGGCACAGCGGGGCGCACCTTCTTAAGAACATTCCATTCAAAATTTATTAGATATTTAGATTGGGTTTTCTCATAATTAGTACAGTTGTAACTAAAAAATATGAAATCACAAATGAAATCAAAGAAATTTACCAAAATAAGGATGGTAAATTTGTGCCTATAAATCTTTATCGCATTAAAGCTTTAAGGGATTTTGATGATGTAAAGGCTGGTCAATTGGGTGGTTTTATCGAAAATGAAAGCAACCTCTCTCATGAGGGTGATTGTTGGGTTGGAGATAGTGCAAAGGTTTTTGAGAATGCTGAAGTCTATGGCAATGAACTAATCAAAGATGGTGCATTGGTTTATAATAACGCAACAATTTTCGATGATGCACAAATTTTGGGTGCTGTGCACATTTTCAATCATGCAAAAGTTTCCGGTAATGCCAGTGTCCAAATACTTGCAAAAATTTATGGCAACGCAAAAGTGTGCGATAAAGCTTTTGTTTCTGGGAATGCACGAATATACCATGATGCAAAGATTAGTGGTAATGCAATAATTTCACAGAACGCAGAAATTTTTGATGATGCTTGTGTTTTTGAATCCGCATGTATTGCAGATGATGCACGTGTTTTTGGAAAGGCTAAGGTTTATGGCTATGCCGTAGTCCACGAAGGTGCACATGTTTCTGAAAAAGCTAAAGTTGGTGGTCACGCAGAAATCTCTGGAAATGCCCGTGTGTTTGGTGGTGCTATTGTTTGTGATCAAGCCAAAATAACTGGAAATACAAAAGTTTCTGGTAATCACACCGTTTTAAGATAGGGGCTGCTTTCATCATGGAAAAGAAATACGAACTTACTGATGAAGAAATTGAGTTTGATGGATATGTTACGCTTTACCGAATTCGTGCATTGAAAGACTTTGGAGATGTCAAAGCAGGTGATCTTGGCGGCTTTATAGAGGATGAAGACAATTTAAGTCATGAAAACGATTGTTGGATTTATAATGATGCCAAGGCGTGTTTCTTTGCTAAGATTTTTGATAGCACTAAGATTTTTGATAACGCACAAATTGCTTATAATGCAAAAATTTATAATAACGTCAAAATATATGGAGGTCATATTTTTGGAAGCACACAAATCTATGGAAACGTGATTATTGATAATGATTCAAGAATTTATGGCAATACAAAAATTTATGATAATTCAGAGGCTTGTGAACAAACTATGACCGACCAGAACGGCGACTCTTCAACAGAGTTCGATAATCCTTTCTAGCAACAAACAACAACCATTTTAACAAAAGCGTGATTCACGCAACGGGTGAATTGTGCGCAATGGAGGAAAACATAATGAATGAACAAAACACGAACCTAACAGAAGTTAAAGAAAATCCAAATTTAGCAGTTAAACAAACAGCTATGGATCTCATTTTAACAAGAGCCCTAGAAAATGATGTTGATATGGATCGTCTCGAACGGCTTATCTCCTTGAGAGAAAAGGAAATAGAACGACAGAATTACCAAAACTTTGTCCGTGATCTTTCTTTAATGCAAACGCAATATCAAAATATCCAGAAAAACTCTATAAATACTCATACAAATAGCCAATACGCTACCCTTGATCAGCATATTGATGCTGTAAAGGAGACCCTTTCAAAATACCACTTCGCTTTGTTTTCTCGTATCAAAGAACAAAATCATGACAATATCGTCATAGAAATGACTTTAACACATCCATCAGGAAACAAAATATCGACAGAAGGGAAATTTCCTTATGATGCTAAAAGATGCAAATCCGTCATTCAATCTCTTGATTCTACTATCACTTATGCACGCAGATATCTGTTAGGCATGCTTCTTAACGTCGCAAGCAAAGAAGACGATACAGATGGGAATATGCCTGAAAAACCAGCTTTTCCCCAACAAATCAATGAAATCGGAAGGCTTATGGTACAAACAAAGGTAGAAGAAAAAAAGATACTTTCTTATGCGAATGTTGAAACGCTTGACGATATCTCTGATCAGAAAGCACAAACCATTTTGCACCTTTTAAAAGATAAACAAAATAAGCAAATGGCATCAACACAACAACAAACGGCGGTGTAATATGGAACAAAGAACAGCAGAATGGTTTCAAGCAAGGTTAGGGAAAGTTACCGCGTCTAATGTTTACAATGTCCTCAGTAGAACAGCCAAAGGATTGCCGACAAGTAAATATGAAGACTACAAAATGAAACTCATGACAGAACGCTTAACAGGGGAAATAAGCCAATCTTATATAACACCATCTATGCAATGGGGGATTGAACATGAAGAGGATGCCCTGAAAGAATATGAATTCATTTATGATGCCGATGTCATAAAATGCGGTTTTATACCACATCCTATCATAGAGATGGCGGGAGCTAGCCCTGATGGTTTGATTGGTGAAGACGGTTTAATTGAAGTCAAATGTCCACAATCGACGACGCATCTTCGTTTTTTTATGTATGACGAGATTAAAACTGAATACAGAGCGCAGATGCAATTCCAAATGGCTTGTACAGGGCGCAAATGGTGTCATTTCATTAGCTATAATCCACAATTTGTAGGGAGATCATCTCACTTGCGTATGAAAATCCAACGCATCCACCGTGATGATGAACAAATTGAACAGATTACTAAAGCAGTCGAGGTCTTTTTAGCAGAAATAGAGCAAGACATGAAGCAGATCTTGACAAAAGCTGCATAACCCTATGGGGGTGCTCTCCTCCTCTCAGCACCCCCGCCCATTTATGTAAGGAAGTAAAACGTGTGTAATATCAAACAGAGTATCCTACACCCAGCTAAAGATGAGAAAGCTTGTTTTTTTACAATTGGCTATGAAGGAAAGTCCCTTGAGAATTATCTTGATTGTCTCATAGAAAACAATATCAAAACTTTATGTGATGTTCGTAGAAATCCAATAAGTAGAAAACATGGGTTTTCGAAAAGACAATTGGAGAAAGCTGTAAACAACATTAATATTGAATATATGCATATGCCTGAGCTTGGCATTGCCTCTGAAAAACGACAAAATTTGAAAACACAAAAAGATTACGAACGTCTTTTTGAAGAATATCAAAAGACAACACTCAAAAATCATTTGTGTGCAATAAACACATGATATCAAGTCTTTTTAAACAAAAAGCGCGTTGCAATTACTTGTTTTGAAGCCAATGTATGCATGTGCCATAGAGGGCAAATAGCCTTGGCTCTTACACAATTACAGGATTGGAAATATGAAATTCGGCACATCTAAAAAATAAGCATACAAATTTTTTAAAAATGGGAAAGCTCCATATGTTTCCCAGCACCCCCACACTCTCATGACAACTTTCAAGAAATGCGTGATTCACGCTACAGGGCAAATTGTACCTAAATTAAGGGGAATAAACATGGGACACCATCCACCTACTATAACACAACCAGCTATTGCGCGTGCTTTAAGAAAAGCAAAAAAATAAGGATGCGAATTAATAGAAATCAAACCTGCTGGTGAACTCCTCATCTACCTCAAATCCGATATCACAATACCAAACGCCGCCGCGAATCCAAACAAATTATTAGATTTGTCAAAGACATGAATACTACGAATATGCCCTCTCTCAAATGTAAAGTTGCAATGCCAAAACCACACCCCCCTCATCTTGTTAAAGAAATCACACGCCATGGTAAAATTATATGGTATGTGCGTATTGGTCATGGCAAACGTATTCGAATACGAGGTACCTATGGAACGCAAGAGTTTGTTGATAATTACAAAAACACACTTGCCCAATTACAAGGGCTTATCCTTCCTAAATCCAAAACAGGGAAACTAGTTGAAGGTTCTTTTGCATGGCTGATTAAATAATATTTTAACAGCTCCCATTGACATAACTTTGCTAAAGCTACAAAAAACAAAGAGAATTCATCCTTATGAAGGTATGTGATTCGATAGGGAATATTCCATACAAAGCCATCGAAAAGAAACATATCATTGCCGGTGTTGAACGACGTAAAGAAACACCTGCAATGGCTAGAGATTTTCTAAAATCACTTAATGGTCTTTTTAAATGGGCTATTGATCAAGGTCTTTTAGAAGACAATCCAGCATTAGGAATCAAAAGACCTACTCTTAAAAATAAAGGGGGATTTCCTGTTTGGACAGAAGAGGATGTTGAGAAATATTATCAAAAATGGGCTTTAGGAACGCATGAACGTCTTTAGATTGATGTCCTTCTTTACACGGGATTGCGTCGTGGTGATGCTGTTCGCATTGGTTGGAAAGACGTTAAAGAGAATATCATTCACTTAAAAACAGAAAAGAGCCAATTTAAAACAGATGTTTTTCTTCCCATTTTGCCTGAATTAGAAGAAACCCTTAAAATTGGTCCTATTGGAGAAAAAACATTCATTTGTGGTAGACGTGGAAACAAAACACCCAAAGAAAGTTTTGGGGGTTTATTTCGTAATTCCTGTATTAAAGCAGGTATCAAAAAATCAGCACATGGTTTGAGAAAATTAGCAGCAACACGCGCAGCAAATTCAGGTGCAACAATATCATAACTAAAAGCACTTTTTGGCTGGACAGATGACAATATGGCATCTCTTTATACGAAGAGCGCAGATCGTAAAAAACTTGCTCTTGAATCGATAAAAAAGCTCCAAAAAAGTTAGGGATAGAGGCAAAAAAAACGTAATAGAATCAACAACCACCCAATCCCTTACATTAGGCATAATTATTTGATTTTATTTACTCTCTGTTTGCCCCTTGAGCGTACCATATTCTTTTTTATTACAAGTAATTTATTGATTTAATTTATTTTTAAAAGATTTATGATGCGTAAATGTCGTTTAGGGGATAGAATTTAGCGATTGCCTTTGTAAAGATGGTAATTGTTTTTTCTACTTAAGAGTATTGTACTGTACATACCAGTAATAAAACGAGGGTTCTTGAAAAGAAAATCTTTCTTGAAAGTTCTGTTTTATAATAAGCTGAAATTTATAAGCTATATTAATGCATATACCTCTGATTTTTTGTACAAGGGTGCCTTATACTCTATGTATCTCTTCTGATTGTAAAAAATTTTAAGAATTCTCTAAATATTCTAAAAAAATCTAAAAATTATGTTTACCAACTCTTCTTGAATTATAGCTCTATCTCTAACCATACTTGATCTTTCTCTATACAAACGAGACGTGGCTGTAGAGTTAAAACAGTACAAAAATTTATAGATTCACTAATTCATTTATTAACGGAATATAACATCTACAAAAACTATAAAAAAAACCACAATAATATAAATTTATAAAACAATTAAATGAAATATAATAAAAAATCAATATTTCCTATACATGAGACAAGTTACATATCCCATGATTATTGCATAAATTTTTGCATTCAACTCTGTAATGATCATATTCTTTTTTTAACAAATTAACGCATTAATAAAACTTTATATTCATTATGGATATATTCTAACAATATTACACGCAAATTGCGCTTCCATCATCCTTGTTTTTACTTTTCATTATAAACCTGAAAGTGTTATAAAAATAATATCACTCAAACAAAAAAGGACTTCTAATGGCAAAGATAAAAGTGGAAAATCCCGTCGTTGAAATCGATGGGGATGAAATGACCCGTATTATCTGGAAAGATATTAAAGATAAATTGATCCACCCCTATCTCGATATTGAACTTAAATATTATGATCTTTCCGTTGTGAATCGAGATGCAACCAATGATCAGGTAACTATCGATTCTGCAAATGCTATAAAAAAATATGGGGTTGGTGTGAAATGTGCAACCATCACACCGGATGAGGCACGTGTTAAAGAATTTAGCTTAAAAAAAATGTGGAAATCACCCAATGGTACAATTCGTAATATTTTAGGGGGTGTCATTTTTCGCGAACCTATTATTTGTAAAAATGTGCCGCGCCTCGTTCCTACCTGGACAAAACCAATTATTATTGGCCGCCATGCTTTTGGGGATCAATATAAAGCCACAGATTTCACATTTCCCAGCGAAGGAAAACTAAGTATTAAATTTGTCGGAGTTGATAATCAAATCATTGAATATGATATTTTTGACGCGCCAAGTGCAGGGGTTGCCATGGCTATGTATAATCTTGATGAATCAATTCGTGACTTTGCACGTGCATCTTTTAATTATGGACTACAACGAAATGTCCCAGTCTATCTTTCAACAAAAAATACTATTTTGAAAGCTTACGATGGCCGTTTTAAAGATATTTTTCAAGAAATATTTGATGCAGAATTTAAAACTGAATTTGAAAATCGTAAATTATATTACGAACATCGTCTTATTGATGATATGGTTGCTTCCGCACTTAAATGGTCAGGTGGTTATGTATGGGCATGTAAAAATTATGATGGTGATGTTCAATCTGATATTGTTGCCCAAGGCTTTGGTTCTCTCGGTCTCATGACCTCTGTTCTTATGACACCAGATGGCAAAATTGTTGAAGCAGAAGCGGCACATGGCACAGTAACACGCCATTACCGTCAGCACCAAAGAGGTGAAGAAACATCAACAAACTCTATTGCATCTATTTTTGCATGGACACGTGGATTAGCACACCGTGCTAAACTAGATAACAATGAGAAATTAAAAAACTTTGCCAAAACATTGGAAAACGTTTGTATTAAAACTGTTGAAGAAGGTTTTATGACCAAAGATCTAGCACTTTTGATTGGACCCAAACAAAAATGGCTTTCTACAACAGGTTTTCTTGATAAAATTGATGAGAATCTTAAAAAAGCTGTAGGCCATTAATTGATCACTTCACTTAAACTTCAAAGCTCTACAAAAGAAGAGCTTTGAAGTTTTTCTTGGCAAATTCAAATAATTGCCTTATAAAGGAAGGAAGTCAACTTTTTATTAAATAGTAAAAAACAGTGGAACAAAAAAGCTGGTCAGCACTTTTATTGGGTAAAAATGGTACGCGCTTTTTAACGTTTACAGGTGGTGTTGTATTGCACGCTACGAACGTTTATATTGTTGTTACTATTTTGCCATCTCTTATAAGTGAGATGGGGAGTGGGCTATATTATTCTTGGGTGGCAACTGTTTTTATTATATCATCACTCTTTGGAACTTCGCTTGCAACAAAAATATTAGAAAAAACAGGTCCTCGCAAAGCTTATTTGCTTTCTGGTCTCATTTTTACTGTTGGTACCTTCATATGCGGTATGGCTTCAAATATGCCATTATTTTTAATAGGACGCTTTATTCAAGGATTTGGAAGCGGTTCTTTACTATCCCTATCCTATTCTATGATACGCCTTGCTTTTAGTCCATCTTTATGGTCACGTGCATTGAGTATTATCTCTGGAATGTGGGGAATAGCAATCTTGTTAGGTCCAGCTATTGGTGGTATTTCTGTATATTATGGCGCATGGAGAACATCCTTTTGGATCATTGGCATATTAGCGATAATCTTCTCGCTTATAGCTCTTAAAGTTTTACCAAAAGAAAATAAAAGAAAGATTCCAACATCCCCTCTTCCTCTTTTACAACTTTTCATACTCACCTTATTAATTTTTATTATTTCTGCTGGTGGTGCTACAAATATCAAAATTACGCAAATCTGCGGATTAATTATCGGATTGATCCTTTTCCTTGTTCTAGTAAAGATTGAAACATCCACACTTCACCCCATGTTGCCGCATAAATCCTTTTCTGTCTCTTCAGAGTTTTTTCCTATTTATATATTGATACTCGTTATGACGACAGTCGGGTATAGCATAGAGCTTTATTTTCCACTTTTTCTTCAAGAGCTTCATGGGCAAACCCCACTTATTGCCGGTTATATAGCGTCACTCATGAGTTTGGGTTGGACATGTGGTTCCCTATCAAGTGCTGGTATATCCCCAAAAAAAGTTCGCAGCATCATCATATATTCCCCTATATTAAGTCTTTTAGGTATAAGCAGCCTTTTATGGCTTATTCCAATGCAAAATTCCACATCTGAACATATTTTTATCATTTGCTTAGCATTGTTTTCTATCGGGATTAGTGCAGGAATAGCATGGCCGCATTTGTTAACACGGATCTTACAATGTGCAAACGATGAGGATGCTCTACGTGCTAGCGAATCATTTATCTCTGTACAACTCTTTTCAGCTGCATTAAGTGCAACACTTGCAGGAACAATCACAAATTTTGCTGGCCTCTTTAATCCGGGAGGAATAAGAGGAATGATTTCAGCCGCCGAGACTCTTCTTACCCTACTAATTAGTTTTTTATTTTTCCTTGGTATCCCATTTGCTCTACGCGTTTCCTATCGCATATTTAAAAATCCTATAGGACAATCAAAAAACTAAATTAAACGAAAAAATATTTTCTCTCTCAAAAATAAAATATGTCAATCACGCTTTTCCATATACCATGAGAAGCAGAAAATCAGTAATCCCCATAAAGTTAAAATCCCCCCCGCAATAGCAGTATATTCATAACTATAACCCAATCTCAAAACCCGTGCTCCAGATTCTGCACCAAGAGCGTTGGCAATATTAAAAGCAGACTGCATTAATGCTCCTGCCAAAATCTGCCCATTAAGAGTAACATTCATAATTTTTGTTTGTATAGAAGGCATAGCTGCAAAAGAAGTACCAACAAAAAAACATCCTAATGCAGCTGTTAATGGAGTATGGGATAAAAAGAAAAAAAGAAAAAAAACAAATGTACTCCAAAGCATCGAAAAAAATATTAATGGTGAAATACCAATTTTCACTGCTAATTTAGGTCCTAAAAGATTCCCGATCACCATACCAAATCCAACTAACGGCATAATAAATGGCACAAAATCAAGCGAAACAGCAGAAATATGCATTAATGTTGACTTAATATAAGTGAAAACAGAAAATAATCCTGAAGCCCCAACAGAAACCATCATCAAGAGAAACCACACCTGCTTCTGCTTTAAGGCACCAAGTTCACGTAGAGAATTTGTTTTTGTAATCTTCAAACCTGAAGGTAAAAATTTCCAAACGAGCAAACAACATAATAAAGCAATAGCACCAACAAGAACAAAAGCAATCTGCCAACCAACCAGTTGACCAATCCAAGTTGCACTCGGTGCTCCCAAAACGGTCGCAATTGTTAAACCAAGCATCACATACCCAACAGCTTTGGAACGTTCATTCATTTCTACCATTGTAGCTGCAACCATAGTTGCAAGACCAAAATAGATACCATGAGGAAGACCACTGATAAACCGCAACGCTACTAAGATGCTAAAATCAGAAAAAAAAGCACTTGCAATATTTGCCAGCGCATAAAAAAACATTAATCCTATCAGCACAGTTTTGCGTGATAACTGAGCTGTTGCAACAGCTAAAAGAGGCGCTCCAATCACAACACCCAATGCATAAGCAGAAATATATTGACCAGCGGTAGGAATATCAACAGATGAACTTCGTGCCATTTCTGGCTGTAAACCCATAGAAACAAATTCCGCAGTACCAATAGCAAAACTCCCCACGGCAAGAGCGAAGTTTGCCAAATAGCGTGTTCTCGAATCAATGCCTAAAGTGAAAATGTCTTTTCTATCAGAATCCCTCATCTTCTTCATTTCTATAGAGCAATACTTTCATCATAAATATCTGTCATATGGCGGAAATAAACGCAGAGTCTTCTTATATCTCTTTACTAAAAATTTCTAATAAAACATTGAAACATCTTCTAGAACAAAAGCGCTTTTCGTTTTCTTTTGATGTGAAATATTAAAATATCACTTTAATAAACAAAGTTTGTTTTTTAGATGCATGGAATCAACAATATTCTATAGCTTAAATAAAACACCTGTTATGAGAATACCATTATCAGAAAAGATAAGATAAGCTCAACACTGGATTAATTGTTTGTATTTTCCAAACCTTCAATTCAAACAAAAACACCTTATATTTACTGCTAAAGAAGACAGCCTTTGTCATAACTTAACTGTTTAAGAATAAAAAATAGAAATTACCCTATAAAAATGCAATTTTCATACTTCCTTAAGGATTTGCTAACCCCTCATTAACATTGTTGATCTAAACAACCATCAGGAACAAACTGTTCTCTCCGGATCAGGTAGCGCGTACCGGAGTAACAGTTTCTGTTTACTATTACAGTCAAAAAAGGAACATATACCAACAAACGAGACATTTATTTTAGATCCATACAATTGTATATGTCTAAAAAAACTTCTGGCTTCATTTTTAGCAAAAGCTCTTAAGACAAAACAAATTAAAAAAGCAGATGTTGTTCATTACAATCGATGCTTTAACGTCCTTGCCTCCATAAAGCACGTGTTTCAGCACAAAAATCACTATAGCACCCTTCTTCAATAGCATCACGAATTTCTTGCATAAGCTGCTGATAATAAAAGAGATTATTCCAAGTCAATAACATACCACCAAGAGATTCACCGGATTTAATCAAATGATGTAAATAAGCACAGTTATAATCATATGCAGCAGGACAAAGAGATTGTGGATCAAGAGGATGAGGGTCCTCTGCATAACGCGCATTACGCAAATTAATTCTACCAAAACGTGTAAAAGCTAAACCATGGCGTCCCGCACGGGTCGGCAGAACACAATCAAACATATCAATACCACGAGCAACACTGTGCAAAATATCATCAGGTGTTCCTACCCCCATAAGATAGCGTGGTTTATCCTCTGGTAAAATTGGACAAGTAACATCCAACACAGCTGTCATCACATTCTGTGGTTCACCAACGGCAAGCCCCCCAATAGCATAACCTTTCAAATCCATCTCTTTCAACGCTTGTGCAGAACGTTCACGCAGTTTCATATTATCACCACCCTGAACAATACCAAACAATGCTTTGTCTGGTTGATTGCCAAAAGCTGTTTTACAACGCTCAGCCCACCGCAACGAAAGTTCCATAGCAGCTTTTATTTCTTTTTCGCTAGCAGGCAGTGCAATACATTGATCCAACTGCATCTGAATATCAGAATTAAGAAGCCCTTGGATTTCAATAGAACGCTCCGGACTCATTTCATAGTATGCGCCATTAATGTAAGAACGAAAAATAACATTTTGTTCTGTAATTTTACGAATTCCCGCCAACGACATAACTTGAAATCCGCCAGAATCGGTTAAAATAGGTCCAGACCAGCGTGAAAATTCATGCAAACCTCCTAAACGAGCAACACGCTCTGCTCCAGGACGCAACATTAAATGATAAGTATTGCCCAAAATAATGTCTGCACCAAGAGCACGTATCTGATCCATATACATCGCTTTAACAGTTCCTGCTGTCCCAACCGGCATAAATGCGGGTGTACGAATATTCCCACGGTTTGTTATAATTTCACCACGACGTGCACATCCATCTTGAGCAATTTTTCTATAATGAAATGTCTTTATCATCACTCTTGTCTTTTTAATTCTACAAACTCATATCGCCTAAAAAGAAAAGCTATACCTTTTCTTATGGCATTTTCATAAGTTTTATGGATTGACCTTTGATTCGCTCAATATTGTAATCAGCATAAAAGAATTTAACAGAGTAAATAAAGTTTTATTATCAAACAATCATCATAAGTAAAGCGATAATCTTATTTTCCCAAAATACCTAATATACCAATAACATATCCCTATTTCAGCACACCATAGTTCTAAAGCCGTTGTTCAAACAACAACGACCTTACTTTATATAACCAATATAATTACAGGAAAGAATCGAGAGCTATAATAACAATAAGTAACAATAAAAGACCTTACCACGCATTACAATCAACAACCATAACACTCAAACCTAGATCGGCCCTTATTAAATGAATTTAGAAGAGATAAATGCAGAAACCTTCTGAGCTGCTTTTAAACATTTCTCAAGGCAAAGAATAGTCCTAAATCACGACCTCTACAAACCCACTTATACAAAAATATAAAATTCAAAACACATATATTGAAGTGGAGAAAAACTATAAAAAACTATAGATTCTATAGAGTTAAAAGAATAAAATCAGCTATTCATGCTCTGGTCCTAAGCCCATCTGTTATTAAATACGCAATTTTGACCGTAAGACTCTATTGCCAACAAGAGAAAATACCCTCCTTGTAAAACCAATAGCACTGATAGATAACAAAACCTAATGCCTATAAAGTATAGGGAATTATAAATATCTTATCGACTCCAATCCTCTAGATTCAAAGCCAAAACAACTGATCTTTATTATGCTAGAGATAACAATCAGACCAGAATACCCTCATTTAACGCACTTAAAATTGAAACCCGTATAATTTATACTATTTTGCATCGGCAGCAATTGTAGCTTTAATGATTGTATCAGGTTCTATAACAGGCTCACCACGCTTAATTTTATCAACATTTTCCATACCTTCAATAACTTGTCCCCATATGGAATATTGACGATCAAGCCAAGGAGCATCGGCAAAGCAAATAAAAAACTGTGAATTAGCAGAATTTGGATTCTGGCTACGCGCCATCGAAACTGTACCACGCTTATGAGAAAGATTTGAAAACTCGGCTGTCAAATCAGGCTTCGCTGAACTCCCCATACCAGCACGTGATAAATTAAATTTGGTCCCATCCTTTTTTCCAAATTGTACATCCCCCGTTTGAGCCATAAAACCATCAATAACACGATGAAAGACAACATTATCATAAGCACCTTCACGCACAAGCTCTTTAATACGAGCAACGTGACTAGGCGCCAAATCAGCAAAAAGCTCAATAACAACGCTCCCCTTTGTTGTTTCAAGGATTAAGGTATTTTCTAAATCTTTAACTTCGGACATATAGAGAAACTCCTTTGACTCATCTATCAGCTTGTAAAGTAGCAGCATTAATAACATCGGGATCTTTTACAGATCCATTATTACTTGTGGTGCCTTTTTTAATTGTATCAACAACGTCCATTCCCTTTATCACCTCTCCAACGACAGTATACTGACCGTTTAAAAAAGGAGCATCACCAAAACAAATAAAGAATTGAGAATTGGCAGAATTTTTATCTTGTGCCCGTGCCATTCCAACGGTACCACGCTTAAAGAGCTGCTTTGAAAATTCTGCTGGTATATTGGGATAGTTGGAAGCGCCACTACCAACGCGTTTAGCATCAAAATCTGCGCTATCTTTTTTTCCAAATTGAACATCACCAGTCTGTGCCATAAAACCTGGAATAACACGGTGAAAGACAACATTATTGTATGCACCTTCCTTTGTTAACCTCTTGATTTGCAAAACATGTTTTGGTGCCAAATCAGGACGAAGACGAATAATCACATCACCCTTTTTAAGAGATAAAATAAGGATATTTGCATCATCGGTTATGTTAGAATCACTCGCACCAGCACTCAAGGGAAAAAAACAAAAAAGACATGTCAAAAGAGCAAAAATTCTAAGAGACATCATCATCTTCCTTTGTAGATGGAAATTTTAAACGTAAAGCTTTTGCAACATTTGCCGGTACAAAGGATACGACATCCCCCCCCATAGAAGCAACCTGACGGACCAATGTAGAGGTAATGACGCGTCCAGAAACACTTGCCGGCAAAAAGACAGTTTGCAATTGAGGCGCCATGATAGCATTCATCCCTGCCATTTGCATTTCATAATCAAGATCAGTACCATCACGTAATCCGCGAATAAGCAATGAAGCGCCAACTTCTTGAGCCTTATCAATCAAAAGAGAATCAAATGAAAGAACCTGCAATCGATCAGGACCTACATTTAACAAGTCTTTTCCTACCTCAGTAATTAAATTAACACGCTCTTCAAAAGTAAAAAGTGGTTTTTTTTTAGCCTGTACACCTATAGCTATAACGACCTTATCAGCCAAAACAAAACTGCCCCGCAAAACATCAAGATGACCATTTGTAAGAGGATCAAAAGAACCTGCATAAAGAGCAATTTTCATTGTTTCGCTTCGCCCCTTTGAAAATTATTTCTCTGTGCTCAGATCAACTGTATCAGGATATTTTTCAGAGACATCATCTAAATGATTATCATCATCTTCAGATTCAGAAATACGTTCAACTGATACAACTTTTTCACCCTCAGCTGTATTGAAAATTGTGACCCCTTTCGTCGAACGCCCAGCTATACGAATACCCTCGACAGGAACACGAATGAGTTGCCCACCATCTGAGACCAACATAATTTGATCTTGCGCTTTCACAGGGAAAGCCGCTACCAATTTACCAATTCCAGCTGTCTTAGATGGATCTGTTGCACGAATTCCTTTTCCGCCACGTCCAGAAATGCGAAACTCATAGGAGGAAGACCGTTTTCCATAACCAAATTCACTTACTGTTAAAAGCATCTGCTCACGCGCCTGAAGTTCTGCATAGCGCTCATCTGTCAACTCTGTTTCACTTCCTCCGTCTTCTTCATCAAGAGTTACAATCTCTTCAGCATCGGCACCAGCAGCACGCCGTTCATTCATCACACGTTTGACATAAGCGGAACGTTCAACCGATGTCGCCTCAACATGCTCTAAGAGTGTCATCGAAATAACTTTATCACCGTTAGCCAAATTAATACCGCGGACCCCCACCGAATTACGTCCCACAAAAACACGAACATCAACCACTGGAAAACGAATACATTGTCCATTGGCCGTTGTTAAAACAACATCATCATGTTCTGTACAAGTTTCAACAGAAAGAATTTCATCTCCTTCTTCATCAAGTTTCATTGCAATTTTGCCATTACGATTCACCTGAACAAAATCTGATAATTTATTACGACGTACAGTTCCACGCGTTGTTGCAAACATAATGTCCAATGTACTCCAATGCGCTTCATCTTCTGGTAAAGGCATAATAGTTGTTATACGTTCACCTTGCTGTAAAGGAAGCAAATTAATCAGAGCTCTCCCGCGCGATTGGGGCGTACCAAGCGGTAAACGCCAAACTTTTTCCTTGTAAACAATTCCACGGGATGAAAAGAAAAGAACCGGTGTGTGGGTATTAACCACAAACAATCGCGTTACAAAATCCTCATCCTTGGTAGACATACCAGAACGCCCCTTACCACCGCGACGCTGCGCTCGGTATGTATTGAGAGGCACACGCTTAATATAGCCACTATGGCTAACCGTTACCACCATATCTTCTGGAGCAATCAAATCTTCGCTATCCATCTCAGCGCTACCAAAACCAAAGACAGTGCGTCGTGGTGTTGCAAACTCCTCACGAAGGGCTCTCAGTTCATCCTTCACAATCCCCATGATACGTGATCGAGACGCTAGAATATCGAGATAATCGGTAATATCCACACCAATTTTATTCAATTCATCGGCAATTTCATCACGCCCAAGTGCCGTTAACCTTTGCAAACGCAATTCCAAAATAGCACGCGCCTGTTCTTCAGATAAATTATAAGTCCCATCGTCGTGAATAATATGACGAGGATCATCAATCAGTTTAATTAAAGGGGCGACATCAAAAGCTGACCAGCGCCGCTCCATTAATTGTGTACGCGCTGTTTGTGGATCAGGAGCTTTACGAATGAGTGCTATAATTTCATCGATATTAGCAACAGCAAGTGCAAGACCAACCAAAACATGGGCACGCTCACGCGCTTTACGCAAAAGATATTTTGTTCGCCGACTAACAACATCTTCTCGGAAAGAAACAAAGGCACGAAGCATATCAAGCAACGCCATCTGTTCAGGTTTTCCCCCATTTAACGCAACCATATTACAACCGAAAGAAGTTTGCAGGGGCGTATAACGATACAATTGATTTAAAACAATCTCAGCAACAACATCCTTCTTAAGTTCAATAACAACGCGGTAGCCGTCACGATCAGACTCATCACGCAAATCGGAAATTCCTTCGATACGTTTATCACGCACCAATTCGGCCATTTTTTCAATCATTGTTGCTTTATTAACCTGATAAGGTATTTCACTGACAATAATTGCTTGTCGACCATTGCGAATTTCTTCAATATCAACCTTAGCACGCATAATTACTGAACCACGTCCAGTTTCATAGGCTGAACGAATACCAGAATGGCCCAAAATAATACCTCCGGTAGGAAAATCAGGACCAGGAATAATTTGAATGATTTCATCAAGCGTTATGTTAGGATTGTCAATCAAGGCAATACAACCATCGACAACCTCACCAAGATTATGAGGAGGAATATTGGTTGCCATTCCTACAGCAATACCACCTGATCCGTTAACCAAAAGATTAGGGAAACGCGCTGGTAAGACAACAGGTTCACGCTCACGTCCATCATAATTATCCTGAAAATCAACGGTATCTTTATCAATATCCGCTAAAAGTTCTTCTGAAACCTTTTCCAAACGACATTCTGTATAACGCATTGCCGCAGGTGGATCACCATCAACAGAACCAAAATTCCCCTGTCCATCAATCAACGGGTTTCGCAAAGAAAAGTCCTGTGCCATACGCACCAACGCATCATAAATCGAAGCATCCCCATGAGGATGGAATTTCCCCATAACCTCACCAACGACACCAGCAGATTTACGATAAGATTTGTTGAAAGAAAGCCCCATCTCATTCATGGCATGAAGAATACGCCGATGAACAGGCTTCAATCCATCTCGGACATCAGGAAGTGCACGGGAAACAATTACGCTCATTGCATAATCGAGATAAGAGCGTTGCATTTCATCAATAATGCTGATTGGTTTAATACCGGTCAGCACATCACGTTCTTGTAGTGGAGTAAGATCGGTCACAGCTTCAAGACTTTCAAATAAAGAATCACTATACTCTGTTTATAGCGAAAAAAACGCCAAAACGCTAATTTCTCATCCGCAACAAAGGCAAAAGTTTAACAATAATTTTCAACATGTTATTTATGTGTATTAAAAATCATGGATAAAAGAAGCTAGATCTCCCTTCTTAAACTTTAAAAAACTCAAACAAACAACTGAAAAGAAACAACGAAGAAAAACACTGTTTGCAATCTCAGAAAGGAACATCATCATCTAATTTGTGTGAAAAGTCTTCTTTTTTTTGATGATTGTTTTGACCAAAATCATCTCTCTGAGCAGAATGACTGTCACCAAAACCACCACTGCCATAACTTCCGCTTGACTGATTTGCCCCTTGCATTTGCTCTCCACCAGCACCACCACGTCCATCAAGCATTTGCAATTCACCACGATATTTTTGCAAAACAATCTCTGTTGTATAGCGATCATTCCCATTTTGATCTTGCCATTTGCGTGTTTGCAACTGACCTTCAATATAGATTTTGCTTCCTTTTTTTAAATATTGCTCCACAACTCTGATAAGGTTTTCGTTAAAAATAACGATACTATGCCACTCTGTGCGCTCTTTACGTTCATTTGTATTACGATCGCGCCAACTTTCTGAAGTAGCAATACGCAAATTTGCCACTTGATCACCAGAATTCAAACGGCGAATTTCAGGATCAGCACCAAGATTACCAATCAAAATCACTTTATTAAGGCTACCAGCCATCGCATAAACTCCAAAATCTTAATTCGCAAAACAACTTTTGTTGTATAGCAGTTATAATCACCTTAACCTTCTCATTTGCATCTCTGCAATTAACCTTCAATGTAGACTTTACTATTTTTCTAAGAGGTCGCTTTGTGTTAATATAACAAAAGATGACAATCACGCATAGTTTATTCTATCATTTAGAGAAGAAAAAGCTGTTCTTTGTGTTTTTCTTTTCATATTTATCCCTGCTAAAATAATTAATATATTGTAATTCTCAAAAATGGTTATACTCTATTTTAGATACGCAGTTTTTGTATACGCCAAGGATAAAATATGACTCAACAAAAATACATATCCATTCGCGGCGCGCGTGAGCATAATCTTAAAAATATTGATATTGATCTCCCGCGGGACAAACTGATTGTTATCACGGGCCTTTCTGGATCAGGCAAATCCTCTTTAGCTTTTGATACAATTTATGCCGAAGGCCAACGCCGCTATGTTGAAAGCCTTTCTGCTTACGCCCGTCAATTTTTGGAAGTCATGCAAAAACCCGACGTCGATCGCATAGATGGCCTCTCTCCAGCAATATCTATTGAACAAAAAACAACCAGCCGCAATCCTCGTTCAACAGTAGGAACCGTCACTGAGATTCATGATTACATGCGTCTTCTCTTTGCGCGTATTGGCATCCCCCATTCCCCTGCTACGGGACTTCCTATTGAAAGCCAAACGGTAAGCCAAATGATTGATCAAATTATGTCTTTACCAGAAGGGACGCGCGTTTTTATTATGGCACCTCTTGTCCGAGGGCGAAAGGGAGAATATAAAAAAGAACTGACAGAGCTTTTAAAAAAAGGATTTCAACGCGCTAAGGTTGATGGCAAATTTTATGAAATCCCTGATATTCCCTCTCTTGATAAAAAGTATAAACACGACATAGATGTCGTCGTAGACCGCATTGTTGTGCATGCTGGTATGACCTCTCGTCTATCTGACAGTATAGAAACCTGTTTACGACTAGCGGATGGAATTGCGGTTGCTGAAATGGCTGACCATCCCTTAGCCGAAAACGAAACCACGAAAAAATCTGCTCATAAATCGAAAAATGAAACACATAAACGACTTGTTTTTTCAGAAAAATTCTCCTGTCCCATCTCTGGATTCTCTATCCCTGAGATTGAGCCACGTCTCTTTTCATTCAATAATCCTTTTGGCGCTTGTCCTCTTTGTGACGGGCTTGGTATCAAAAAAGCTGTAGACCCAGCAAAAATCATACCAAATAAAAACATCACTTTAAAAAATGGTGCAATAGCGCCTTGGTCTAAGTTATCTTCACCATACTATAGCCAAATCTTAGAAGCGTTAGGCAAATTTTACGGATTTAAACTCACGGATCAATGGTGTGTCCTCTCGAATGAAGCACAACAGGCTATTCTCTATGGTACAAAAAGCAAAGAAATCACCTTTATTTATAAAAATGATTCAGGCGCATATAAAAGAATTCAATCCTTTGAAGGAATCATCCCTAATATGGAGCGGCGGTGGAAGGAAACCGATTCTACATGGTCCCGTGAAGAAATCGAACATTATATGTCTTCTTCACCTTGTCCAGCATGCCATGGATATCGTCTAAAACCAGAAGCACTCGCTGTAAAAATCCAGGGGATGCATATTGGGCAAATATCAGAACTTTCCATCTCAAAAGCAGATGATTGGTTTGCCAATATTCATCAATATCTCACAGAAAAACAACGCAACATCGCAGTGCGTATTTTAAAAGAAATTCGTGAACGCTTGGCTTTTTTAAACCATGTAGGACTCGAATATCTTACCTTATCTCGAAATTCAGGCACCCTTTCAGGGGGAGAAAGTCAACGTATTCGATTGGCATCTCAAATTGGTTCTGGTCTTACAGGTGTCCTTTATATTTTAGATGAACCATCTATTGGCTTGCACCAACGCGATAATGAACGTCTTCTGAAAATGCTGTATCATCTGCGTAATCTTGGCAACACAGTTATCGTTGTTGAACATGATGAAGATGCCATTCTTACAGCAGACTATGTGGTTGATATGGGGCCTGCAGCAGGCGTTCATGGAGGCGAAATCATAGCGCAAGGTACACCGCAAGAAATTATAGAAAATGCATCTTCTCTCACGGGACAATATCTTTCAGGAAAAATGGCTGTTCCATTGCCTACTCAACGACGCAAAATATCAAAATCGAAAAAACTGAAAGTCATTGGAGCCCGAGGGAATAACCTCAAAAATATCAATGCTGATATCCCCCTTGGAACCTTCACATGTATAACGGGTGTTTCAGGCGGAGGAAAATCAACGTTTCTTATTGAAACTCTTTTTAAAGCTGCATCACACCATATCATGGGAAGTTATCATAGCCCCGCAAGATATGAAAAAATTGAAGGATTAGAGTTTCTTGACAAAGTCATTGATATCAACCAAGCGCCTATTGGACGTACTCCACGCTCTAATCCAGCAACCTATACAGGCGCATTTACTCCAATCCGTGAATGGTTTTCTGCGCTCCCAGAATCAAAAGCGCGTGGTTATCAAGCAGGACGTTTTTCATTTAACGTTAAAGGAGGACGCTGCGAAGCGTGTCAAGGTGATGGAGTTATTAAAATTGAAATGCACTTTCTCCCTGATGTTTACGTTACTTGCGATGTCTGCCAGGGAAAACGCTATAATAGAGAAACACTTGAAGTGAAATTTAAAGAACAATCTATCGCTGATATTTTAGATATGACAATCGAAAAAGCGGAAGAATTTTTTCAAGCTGTTCCTAGCATTCACAACAAAATTAAGACTCTCAGTAAAGTTGGTCTTGGCTATATCAAATTAGGACAACAAGCCACGACACTTTCTGGAGGTGAAGCCCAACGTGTAAAACTTGCTAAAGAACTTTCACGCAAAACAACGGGGCGTACACTCTACATTTTGGATGAACCGACAACGGGTTTACATTTCCATGATATTTCGAAACTCCTCGAAGTTCTGCACGAACTTGTCGAACAAGGCAATACTGTTGTCGTCATTGAACATAATCTTGAAGTTATCAAGACAGCTGACTGGATTATTGATTTAGGTCCAGAAGGTGGGGACCGTGGTGGTGAAATCGTTGCGGTAGGACGTCCTGAAGAGATTATTCGAATTCCCTCTTCCTATACGGGAAAATTTTTAAAAGAAGTTTTGCTGCGCCGACCTTTATAGAGTCTCTTCTACAACAGCCCTTTTTAGAGAATGTGCAGCACAATAACAAAGAACAAAATATCTCTTAATCATTGCTATCATTTTATGCTTTATAGACCTTTTGCAAAAAACAATATCATTTCATTCAAGACTATAAAAAACTTTTCCCAAAAACCATAAAATAAAATAATTTTTGACTTTTTGTGTACAAAGTATCTGTTGGACATCTTATAGTTGTCAATATAATGTGATGCGGTTTAAAAAGCAAAATAACGTTGGAGATAATTTCAGCATGAAAAAGATTGAAGCCATTATAAAACCTTTCAAACTTGATGAAGTGAAAGAAGCGCTTCAAAAAATTGGACTACATGGTATTACAGTAACAGAAGCCAAAGGTTTTGGCCGTCAAAAAGAACATACAGAACTTTATCGCGGTGCTCAATATGTTGTTGATTTTCTACCTAAAGTAAAAATTGAAATTGTTGTTGCCGATGAAAAATTAGAACAAACCGTTGACACAATACGTAAAGCAGCTCAAACAAAACATATAGGAGATGGGAAAATTTTTGTCTTTTCCATCGATGATGCCATTCGTATAGGTACTGACGAAACTGGAATAGATGCCCTTTAATAAATAATAACAAAAGCACCTTTTTTATCCCCTCAATCCCACATAAGGAAATTGAATATGACAACCGCATCAGACATTATCAAACAGATTGCAGATAACGAAATCCGTTTTGTTGATTTACGTTTTACCGATCCTCGAGGAAAGTTGCATCATATCACAATGGATATCGCAGAAATCAATGAAGATACATTGAGTGATGGTGTTATGTTTGACGGTTCTTCCATTTCCGGATGGAAAACAATTAATGAATCTGACATGGTCTTAATGCCAGATCCAGACACAGCGCATATTGATCCTTTTTTGCACAATCCACTTTAGTCCTCTTTTGTGATGTGCTCGATCCTGTTTCTGGAGAATTTTATCGCAGAGATCCTCGTTCTATCGCCAAGAGAGCTGAAGTCTATATGAAATCTTTAGGAATTGGTGATACAATCAATATCGGTCCAGAAGCGGAATTTTTTATCTTTGATGACGTACGTTATAAGACAGATCCTTATAATACGGGATTTAAACTTGATTCCAGTGAACTTCCATCCAATGATGATACAGAATATGAAATGGGCAATCTTGGTCATCGCCCACGAATGAAAGGCGGTTATCTTCCTGTTCCCCCGCTCGATTCTTGCCAAGATATGCGCTCTGAAATGCTCACAGCACTCAAAGATATGGGCGTTCGCGTAGAAAAGCATCATCACGAAGTAGCAGCAGGGCAACATGAATTGGGTATTCGCTTTGACACGCTCGTTCGTGAAGCTGACAAGATGCAAATTTTTAAATATGTTGTCCATCAAATAGCAAATAGCTATGGAAAAACAGCAACTTTCATGCCAAAACCGATCTTTGGTGATAATGGTTCAGGCATGCATGTTCACATGTCTATTTGGAAAGATGGCAAACCAATTTTCGCAGGCAATGAATATGCTGGACTATCAGAGACCTGCTTATTTTTTATAGGTGGCGTCATTAAGCACGCCAAAGCAATTAACGCTTTTACCAATCCATCGACAAACTCCTATAAGCGTTTAGTGCCTGGTTATGAAGCGCCTGTTCTTCTTGCTTATTCCGCACGCAATCGTTCCGCATCTTGTCGGATTCCAATGAGTTCTTCGCCAAATTCAAAACGCGTAGAAGTGCGTTTTCCAGATCCAACAGCAAATCCCTATTTAGCATTTGCAGCACTCTTAATGGCTGGTCTTGATGGAATCAAAAATAAAATTCACCCTGGACAGGCTATGGATAAGGATCTTTACGATCTTCCCTTAAAAGAGCTTAAAGAAATTCCTACAGTCTCAGGGAGTTTGCGTGACGCACTTGAAGCACTTGATAAAGACCGTAGCTTTTTGAAAGCGGGTGATGTCTTTGACGATGATCAAATTAATTCTTTCATTCAAATAAAAATGCAAGAAGTTTTACGTTATGAAACAACGCCTCATCCTGTCGAATTTGATATGTATTATTCTGTTTAAAGAATAATCGGTTATTCTTTTGATTTAAAATGGAGGTTTCATCCTCCATTTTTGTGGATATTCTCCTCATCGAAAAGCATAACGAGCTTTTTGCTTATGTGCTTTTGTTGTATAAGTACAACTGAATTTATCCAAATCAATTAATAAGGTTTCTAATGCTACGAATCTGTTCCCTATTTCCCATTTTTTTATGCATTGCCTTTATGATATCAACAACTCAAGCCTCTACAATTACCAATCAAAGACTTATAGACCTTGAAAAAGCAGCATCTGCTTACAGCAAAGCAATTCAAAATGCTGATGCGAATGCCATCTTAAGCGCTATTCCTCCCCAAATCATCAATAATTTAACGGCTAAGAAAAATTTCAGCAAATCACAATTCCAACAGATCATGAAAAGCCAAATAGAGCGATTAGCGAAAAATTATAAAATTGAGAGTATTCACATTGACCAAAAACGAAAGCGTGAAGGCAAACTTGATAATGGTATTCCGTATTTTGTTATACCTGTAGAGTTTATTACCACAACAAATTCTGGAAAAAAATGCTCTATTCAAACGGAGGTTATTGCACTTCTTGACAACAACCATTGGTATTTTATTCGTGGAAATGATGAAGCAATCTTAAATATCACCAGTGAATCACTTCCTGGATTGGAAAAAATAAAAGTTAATCCGCAAAAAATCACAAAATACACTGAGTAAAAAAAATAACGTGCATAAATAAAAGAGATTTTTTCTTATAAACAAGTTGTTATGACTTTGAAAGCAGCATCAAATTCAGCTTTCTTGCTAGTGCGGCGCGCCATTGCTTCTTCATCAACGCCCCATTGTTCTATCATCCAATCTTCATCTAAATGAGCGATATTCCAAGCATGATCTGCATCAACTTTTCTCTCCATAACCGCAAAAGCAATAAGAGCTGATCCTGTCAAGGTTGTCAGCATATGAAGTGCTGCAAGCATATAAGGAGAATCAAATTTACGAAGGTAATTACTAACCGCTTGAATAGCCTCTCGTGATTGTTCAACATGCATAATCCCTTCTGTCAAATGAAACCGAGCACCAAGTTTTTCTTCTGCCCAATCCAATAAAGGATCCCACTGTTCATATTGCCGCTGTGCTAGCTCTTTTGGTGTTTGTGCACGATAAAAGATCATATCGCAGGCAACAAAACGTAATAAATCTTCAAAAACAACTTGCATATCACCCGCTATGCCATCAATAACAGTGTTAACAAGGCGCGTCATTGGCATTTTTGCTGGATCAATAATTTGCTTTTGGTTTTCAAATTCCTCTGCTACTAACAGAGCAAAAGCTTCTGTTGGTACGAGAAAAGAGCACTTCGCTGGTGTTTTAACGAGGCATCCATCCAACAAGATAGCAAAGCCTCCTTCTTCACACGAAGTGTTCACTTGCCTATAAAATCGTTTTGGGAGTGGCGAGCATGAAAGTTTTTGACTCTTCTGAACAGAATGATTTTTATTCAATGGCATATCAAAATGGTTCAAAATTTCACGCATATTGTTTACCTCTGATCCTTTTAATAGATTTACTGTTTTTCTCATTTTTATGTATCACAAGAATGCTTTCATTTAACATGCCCAGCCCTAAAGAAGAAAAAATATTACCAGCATCACTCTAATTTATATTTCATATCTATTTTACAAACAAAGCAATAGCGAATGCTTTTTTATATTCAGCAACAAATAGTTAGAGCCCTTTTTAAAAGTATTTGTCTTGATTGAAAACTTGAATATGTTGAACATGATGGTGAATATGTTCATTGCCTCGCTATAACCCATCTACACATAGTGATATATACACCTATTAACAGCTCTAAAAACATTTTTAGCAGAATTGTTAGAGAAGAAAACACTCATTATCAAAAAGACCCTAGAAAAGTGCAATTTTCTCACCACCCACCTTGCTTGAACAAAGGTAAAGGTATCCCACGCATTCGTCTAATGTTATCAATCCCCCTTGCATAAAAATTCCCCTGCCTGATATCATCACCCTAAACAAAAATGTTTTACGGCATAATAGAATAATTCTTTAACGGCGCGAAACTTACCAAAAATTGCATTACAACTATATTTTACGAAATCACCTGAATTTTTGATAAATTAAAAAGAACAAACCGTAAAAATTTTTCTCTTATTCTGTTTGTGTATCTCCATCACTTTCATTAAAAGCCAAAAGATTAAAGCTTTGCACCATATGAGGAGGTAAAGGTGCGACAACATCCAATAGCCCTCCTGAAGGATGAGGAATACGAATACGACGCGCATGAAGGTGAAGGCGGTTTTGCATCCCTCCTGGTAACGTCCAATTACTATCAGAAAAAAAATATTTTGAATCACCAATGATAGGGTGATCTATATGAGCAGCGTGCACACGTAACTGATGTGTTCTTCCCGTATAGGGTTCCATTTCAAGCCACGAAAGAGCCCGCCCCCTAGCATCTAAAACGCGATAGTAGGAAACTGCATGGTCGGCATCAGGCTCCCCATGTTCACAAACACGCATTTTATCACCTTGTGTCGTGATATCTTTAACCATCCATGTTGAAATTTTATCCTGCTTTTTTTTAGGCACTCCCCGAACCAATGCCCAGTAAGTCTTTTTTGTTTCTCGTGTTCTAAAAGCAGCTGTTAAAGCCTGTGCCGCCCCTCTTGATCGAGCAACAACAAGCACACCAGATGTTTCACGATCAAGCCGATGAACCAATCGCGGTTTTTCACCTTTTTTATTGCGCCATACCTCAAGCATACTGTCAACATGGCGCATCAAGCCAGAACCACCTTGTACAGCTAATCCAGCCGGCTTGTTCAAAACAAAAACTTTTGGATCCTCATAGAGCAACATTTTTTTCAAAATAATTTCATCATTCTGTTCACGAAGTGTTTTATTCGTTACAAGAAAATTCTCCTTTTTATCAATAAGGAGAGGGGGTACACGAACAGACTGTCTCATAACAAGACGCGTATCGGCTTTTACACGCCCACCATCAACCCGTATTTGACCAGAACGCAGCAATTTTTGTAAATAACCAAATCCAAGGCCTGGATAATGTACTTTAAACCAACGGTCTACGCGCATTCCGTTTTCATCTATCTCAACCTTTTTTATTTCGATGCCTGCCATAAAGACTTCCTCGCTGATATAATTTTATTGATCAATTCTTGCTCATCTGTTTAAAAATACAAAAATCTCTCTCCCATACAATTGGCTTTATCACATCATATTACAATCCGTATTTAAAATTGCATTTTCTTACTGTTCAAATTTTATTAGCTCAAAATTTAGCAATTACAAGAATCAATAAGATAAACTTGCATAGCGAGTGGAGATAATCACCTGTGTCCTTATTCAAAACATATGCACGTGTTCTTAACTATCTAAACAGAGAAAAAAAGACTTCTGTTTTAATCTGTACGACTAATGTTATGTTGGCTATTATTACTATTGCAGAACCCATTTTATTTGGACGCGTCATTGATTCTATTGCAGAAAAAACAGCTATTATCCCTACTCTTACAATTTGGATATGTTTTGGTATTTCTCATATTATTGCTTATGTTCTTATTGCACGCAGCGCTGATCGCTTAGCACATAGGCGCCGCTTAGCTGTTCTAAATGAATCTTTTGAGCGTATCATCTCTATGCCTTTAATTTGGCATCAACAGCGTGGAACGTCTAATACCCTTCACATACTTTTGCGCGCTGTAGACTCCATGTCAACCATATGGCTTGATTTTATGCGTCAACATCTTTCAACTCTTGTCGCATTATTTGTTCTCATTCCCATAGCTTTTAATATGAATTGGCGCCTCTCAACAGTTCTCGTTGTGCTTGCCATCATCTATATATTAATTGCACGTTTGGTCATGCACAAAACAAAAAACGGACAAACTGCTGTAGAATGCTATCATCATAATGTTTTTAAACATATCAGTGATTCAATCTCCAACGTTTCCATTGTACAAAGCTATCATCAAATCAAAGAAGAAACCTTAGCATTACATCAGCATACAAACGATCTTTTGAAAGCACAAAACCCTGTTCTCAATTGGTGGGCTGTTGCCAGTGGTTTAAATCGAATGACTTCAACAATTTCAATAGTTTGTATTCTTCTTCTTGGCGCTTTTTTTGTAGCAAAGGAGCAATTACGTGTAGGAGAAATTGTTGCCTTTGTTGGATTTGCACAACTCATGATTAGTCGCCTGGATCAAATAAGCGGTTTTATTCATTTGATTGTATCCTCACAAGCAAAACTACAAGAATTTTTTGCCATGGAGGACTCAACCTTTCATATCAACGAACCTGAAAATTTACCTTCCCTTCAAAAGGTTAAAGGTGAAATACAATTCCACCATGTTACTTACAAATTTCCTAATTCTTCTCAAGGTGTTTTTAACATTTCCTTTGAAGTTAAAACAGGTCAAACTATTGCAATTGTAGGACCAACGGGCGCTGGAAAAACGACATTAATCAATTTATTACAACGTGTATACGACCCCACATTTGGACATATCTCCATTGACGGCATCAATATACGCTCTGTTAACCGTGAATCTTTACGCAAATCTTTAGCAACAGTGTTTCAAGACGCAGGCCTTTTCAACCGCAGTATTTATGACAATATCTCAATAGGAAGAACAACAGCAACAGATGAAGAACTTTATGAAGCCGCAAAAATAGCAGCCGCTCACGATTTTATTTTGAAAAAAAATGATCGTTACGATACAATGGTTGGTGAGCAAGGTTCTCAATTATCGGGTGGAGAAAAACAACGATTAGCAATTGCACGTGCTGTTTTAAAAAATGCCCCCATTCTTATTTTAGATGAAGCAACAAGTGCTCTTGATATTGAAACAGAAGCACATGTAAAAGAAGCTCTTGATTGCATAAGCCGTAACCGAACCACTTTTATTATAGCACATCGCCTTTCAACAATACGCGATGCTGATGTTGTGCTATTTTTAGAACATGGTCACTTAATTGAAAAAGGAAGCTTTCAAGAATTGATCGATAAAAGGGGTCGTTTTTATAAACTCTTAAAAACCGGAGGCTTAGCATTTAATCAATCAATCATAGAAGATGATAAAAATGTGCTCTCCTTACATAAAGCAATAGCTTCATAGAGGAAGCCCTTTCACCTTTAAGAAAAAAATAGACCAAAACGAAAAAATTCCTTTTTTAAAAAGATCTCGAAGCTCAGCAATACCGATAATCAATCAGAATTATCTCTCAAGAGCAGCTTTCAATGCCGCAAGTGCATCACCAACCTTATCCCCTTCAGGACCACCAGCCTGCGCCATATCAGGACGACCGCCCCCACCTTTACCACCAAGAACACCTGAAACAATGCGCACCAAATCAACAGCATTCAGTGTATCAGTCAAATCATCAGTAACACCAACAGCAGCACTTCCCTTACCATCCTCTGAAACGCCAATAAAAGCAACAACTCCAGATCCAATTTTCTTCTTTCCAGAATCCACTAACGCTTTAAGATCCCGCGGTAAAATATTTTTTACAACCTGTCCCATAAAAGAAACACCTTTGATGATGATAACATCTTCTGGATCATTTTCTATCATCTCACCGCTCAGCAGCATCTTCTTGCGTACATCATTCAACTCTTTTTCAAGTTTACGATGATCATCAAGCAAAATCTGCATCCGTTCTTCTACATCAGGAGGAGAAGTTTTTAAAAGACGAGCAATCCCATGCATACGCTCATCTTGGCGATTAAGATAAAGGCGAGCAGCTATGCCTGTTAAAGCTTCGATACGACGAACTCCAGCTGCCACAGAACTTTCAGAAACAATATGAATTAAACCAATATCCCCTGTTCTTTTCACATGTGTACCCCCACAAAGCTCAATTGACCAGTATTTTTTTAATCCTTCCTGTTCAAGCTTGGTACCCATAGAAACAACACGTACTTCATCACCATATTTTTCACCAAACAACGCCATTGCTCCTTCAGAAATGGCATCATCAACGAGCATAAGGCGTGTTGTTACCTCACTATTTTGTAAAACAATATCATTTGCTAAATCTTCTATTTTCTTCAATTCCTCTGAAGAAACAGATTTTGGATGGGAAAAATCAAAACGCAATCGATCGGGTAAGACAAGAGACCCCCTTTGTGTAACATGTGATCCCAATGTTTGACGCAAAGCCTCGTGTAATAAATGGGTCGCGGAATGATTTGCACGAATTTTCTTACGACGAACAACATCAACGGCTAATTCTACACAATCAGACGTCTTTGCTTGACCAGATTTCACCTCTCCAATATGAATAAAAATACCACCACCTTTTTTCTGAGTATCATGCACCTCAAAAACAAAGTTGTCACCAGAAATAACACCACTGTCACCAATCTGCCCACCAGATTCACCATAAAAAGGTGTTTGATTGGCGACAAGAATGGCTTTCTGCCCTAAAAAAACATGATCAACAATTTTCCCCTCACAAATAAGAGCAGTAAGAATCCCTTCAGCTTTTTCTGTCTCATAACCTAAAAATTCCGTAGCGCCTACTTTATCATAAACAGAAAACCAGATCTTTTCTGTTACAGCCTCTCCAGAACCAGACCAATGGGCACGTGCCTCTGCTTTCTGACGTTCCATCGCTTTATCAAAAGTCTTAACATCAACAGATATTCCACGACGTCGCAAAACATCTTGCGTTAAATCAAGCGGAAAACCATAGGTGTCATAAAGCTTGAAGGCAACCTCACCATTAAAATGGTCCCCTTCTTCGAGATTGCTACTTGCTTCATTCAACAAACCGAGCCCTCGTTCAAGAGTTTTACGAAACCGCGTTTCTTCTAACTTTAAAGTTTCTGAAATCAAAGATTCAGCCTGAACCAATTGAGGATAGGCTTGTCCCATTTCACGAATTAAAGCAGGTAAAAGACGATAAATCAATGGTTTTTGAGCACCAAGAAGATGTGCATGACGCATAGCACGACGCATAATACGACGTAAAACATACCCTCGCCCCTCATTAGAAGGAAGAACACCATCAGCAATCAAAAATGCTGACGAGCGAAGATGATCAGCGATCACACGATGGCTTGCAACAAAATCACCCGTTGCCTCAATCCCGGTTATTTCTTGAGATGCACTGATTAATGCACGAAAAAGATCAATATCATAATTATCATGAACACCCTGTAAAACAGCAGCAATGCGCTCTAATCCCATGCCCGTATCAATAGAAAGACGAGGCAATTCAACACGTTCTTCCTTGTTTGCCTGCTCATACTGCATAAAGACGAGATTCCAAATCTCAATAAAGCGATCACCATTTTCTTCCAGACTTCCAGGAGGTCCACCCCAGATTTTATCACCATGATCATAAAAAATCTCTGAACAAGGACCGCAAGGACCAACATCCCCCATTGCCCAAAAATTATCAGCCGTTGCAATACGAATAATTTTTTCATCTGGAAGACCTGAAATTTTACGCCACAATTCAGCAGCAACATCATCACTGTGATAAACTGTTACCAATAATTTCTCTTTTGGCAGACAAAATTCTTTTGTTAAAAGATGCCACGCAAAAAAAATGGCTTCTTCTTTAAAATAATCACCAAAAGAAAAATTTCCTAACATTTCAAAAAAAGTATGATGGCGCGCCGTATAGCCAACATTATCGAGGTCATTATGTTTTCCACCCGCTCGGACACATTTTTGTGCCGTTGCGGCTTTTTTATAAGAACGCTGTTCAAGCCCAGTAAAAACATTTTTAAACGGCACCATTCCTGCATTTGTAAACATAAGTGTTGGATCATTCCGTGGAACAAGTGGGCTAGAAGGAAGAATTGTATGTCCATTAATACGAAAATAATCGAGAAAAGTTGAACGAATATTATTGACACTATTCATATTAATACCTGTAGAATACAGCGCAAAATCATAAAAAAATTTCTCCCATTAAACATCCTCTTTGCTAAATGCATAGAATCAATTTAATCAAAAAGTAGAATTTTTTTCAAAAAAAATCGAAAAATAAACGATTTCAATACTTCAAATTTTTAAATAAAAACAGAACGATCTCACATGAATGAATTGCTGTGGCAAAAACACTCGATCATATCGTTTCATCACCTTCTGTATTTTCTGACCCCGCATTCTCTAGCAACTCAATTGCAATCAAACCAGCATTTTGCCGCAAAGCGGCTTCAATCTCTGTAGCTACTTCCGCATGTTCACGCAAAAACTGCTTTGCATTCTCACGCCCCTGTCCTAAACGCTGAGAATTATAAGAAAACCATGCTCCAGATTTTTCCACAATGCCAACTTTAACACCCAAATCGATCAATTCACCTACTTTGGAAATGCCTTCACCATAAATGATGTCAAACTCAACCTGTTTAAATGGAGGTGCTAGTTTATTCTTCACCACTTTAACACGCGTCTGATTACCAACGATTGCATCCCTATCTTTAATAGATCCAATGCGACGAATATCTAAACGAACAGAAGCATAAAACTTTAAAGCGTTTCCGCCTGTTGTCGTTTCAGGAGAACCAAACATCACACCGATTTTCATGCGAATTTGATTAATAAAGACAACCATACAGTTAGAGCGAAAAATTGCTGCTGTTAATTTTCGCAATGCTTTACTCATTAACCGTGCCTGCAATCCAGGTAAAGCATCACCCATTTCACCATCAATTTCCGCGCGCGGTGTCAAAGCAGCTACGGAATCAACAACAAGCACATCAACAGCACCAGAACGAACCAATGTTTCTGTAATTTCCAATGCCTGCTCACCAGTATCCGGCTGAGAGATAAACAAATTCTCTAAATCAACACCAAGCTTACGCGCATAAATAGGATCAAGAGCATGCTCGGCATCAATAAAAGCACAAACTCCACCAATTTTTTGTGCCTCAGCAATAGCATGAAGGGCTAATGTTGTTTTTCCAGAACTTTCTGGTCCATAAATCTCAACAATACGCCCCTTAGGCAATCCACCAACCCCCAAAGCAATATCTAAAGAGAGTGAACCCGTTGGAATCGTCTCAATTTCAACGACTTGCTCTTTTTGCCCAAGACGCATAATAGAGCCTTTACCGAAAGAACGTTCAATTTGAGAGAGAGCTGCATCGAGAGCCTTTGCTTTATCCACGATAATATCCTTGATCGATTCACAATAATCCAATACCGAGTTGTACACTGTTATTTTAGCTTAACTAAAGTCTTGAGTTTAGATTTTCACAAACTATTTCCATTCTTTTCCTCATATTGCATCTTAAATACACCGTTACTCTAAAATAAAGAAGCAATACGCCTTCTCTTATAGCACTAATATACTCCTCAAAACATCCCTCTATAAAGGAAAAACCGAGTACAGTTATAGCTCTCCTCTAGAAAAGAAACAATGTAAATTTCAACACAAACCTCAAGATACAGCCCCACTCATACTTCTTAGGACACACTGAAAAAACTCTCGCTTTTAATCAATTTCTTACGATTGATAAAAAATCAATCACCAATCAAAACGGCACGATATAATATACAACTGAAACCATAAAGATAAAATAACCAGAGAATTAAAGCGAAATCAATATTTTTAATTTACGTTTTAAGCATATCTCAATTTTAAGACAAAAGAGCCTCGCATCTTGCAGCAATAACAATCGTTTACGACATGATTGAGACCCATTAATAGAGGATGATAAATCACATAATTGATGTAAAATAAGCTTAAAGCCAACAAAAAATGTTGTCTTAATAAAAATTTCATTTTTGATTGGCCCGTTTTTTACGCAATTGCTTCCACCACGCAAGACGCTTCATAATCTCGCGCTCGAAACCACGCTCTCGTGGTTGATAATAGATCTGGCGCCCAAGTTTTTCAGGAAAATATTCCTGTCCTGAAAAAGCATTTGGCTCATCATGGTCATAACGATAACCATCTCCATACCCTTCTTCCTTCATAAATTTTGTAGGCGCATTCAGGATATGCTGAGGAGGAGGCAAAGAACCATTTTTGCGTGCACAAGACATAGCAGCCTTATAGGCGAGATATGTTGCATTTGATTTTGGTGCCGTCGCAACATAAAGACATGCCTGCGCCAAAGCCAATTCTCCTTCTGGTGATCCTAAATAATTATAAGCATCCTTTGCTGCATTACAAATAACAAGAGCTTGCGGATCTGCCAAACCAACATCTTCAACAGCCATACGAACCAATCTTCGTCCAATATAAAGAGGATCTTCTCCAGCATCAAACATACGTGCCAAATAATAAAGCGCAGCATCAGGATCAGATCCACGAACAGATTTATGCAACGCTGAAATAAGATTATAATGTCCCTCTCTTCCTTTATCATAAATGGGAGCACGACGTTGAATTATTTTTTGCAAAGAGACAGCATCAAAGATCTCTCCTGGTTGGGCATGACACCAAACGTCCTCTGCTAATGCTAAAGCTGCTCGCGCATCACCATCAGACATCCCAATTAAAACATCTCTCGCATCATCATCTAAAGGAAGAAATTTTCCTTGCACTTCTTCAGCACGCTTCAAAAGCATGCGCAAACTTTCATCATTATGTGGAAGAAATGTTAAAACACGGGCACGAGAAAGAAGGGCCGCATTAAGTTCAAAGGAAGGATTTTCCGTTGTTGCTCCAACAAGAATAAGAGTTCCATCCTCCATAACAGGAAGAAAACTATCCTGCTGTGCACGATTAAATCGATGAATTTCATCAACGAATAAAAGTGTTCGATACCCAGACATAAAACGACTCTGAGCACCTTCAAAAATTTTTTTGAGTTCAGAAATACCAGTAAAAATAGCAGAAACTTGCTCAAAAGCAAAATCTGTTTCAGCTGCTATCAAGCGCGCAACCGTTGTTTTTCCTGTTCCTGGAGGCCCCCAGAAAATCATTGAACCAATGGAGCCTGCAGCTATCATGCGTGAAAGTATGCCTTCCTCTCCAACTAAATGATCTTGTCCCATCACATCACTGAGAGAACAAGGACGCATTTTCTCTGCAAGCGGCCGATTTTTATTAATATGAAGATCAAAAAACGAAGTAAAAAAATCTTTATTCAAAAAAAACCTCAACGAATAAATTGGCGAATATACATGCCATCACGTTCATATTCTAATTGCCAAACACGCGGGCGACCTTGCAATAGAATCTTTTTTAACTGACTCACTGTCTGAATTTTATGGCCATTAACAACACGCAAAATATCTCCGGGACGAAAAATCCCCGCAGCATTGCTCATTTCATCAAGATTGGTAATCACAACACCCCTTGCAGATATTGGGAGATGAAAACGTCGACTATTTTGCGGTGTTAAATTCAAAACCTCAGCACCAGCAAGAGGCCCCTCACCAATGATTTTTTCAGATTTTAAAAATGCCGATTCCGGTATAGAGGAAACGGTTATTTGTGTCTTTAACAACTTTCCATTTCGTAAATATTCTAAAACAAGGCTGTGCCCAATACCAACTGTCATCAAACGATATCCAAGACCATCTGGACTATCAATACGCATCCCTTGCACACGCAAAACGACATCGCCTACTTTTAAACCAGCTTTAGCAGCAGGACTATCTTCGATAACCTCAATAACAAGAGCACCATAAGGGCTTTCTAAATCTAAACCACTCGCAATATCGGGTGTAACATTTTGAAAAGATGCACCAATGTAGGGGGGCACAAAATATTTTCCACCACGTTTAACAGTGTCAAGCATTACTTTTACAAGATTTGATGGAATGGCGAAACCAATCCCTACGGAACCACCTGAGCGCGAATAAATAGCCGTATTAATCCCAATGAGTTGCCCCTTCATATCAATTAAAGCTCCACCAGAATTTCCTGGATTAATGGCAGCATCTGTTTGAATAAAAAAGTCAAAATCAGAAATACCAACACGTGTACGTGCCTGCGCTGAAACAATACCACTTGTAACTGTTTGACCAACTCCAAAAGGATTACCAATCGCTAAGACAAGATCACCAACCTCAACTGCGTCCGAATCTCCTAAAGGAAGAATAGGAAACTGAGCACCCTTTGCATCAATTTCAAGAACAGCAATATCTGTCTCCTCATCTCTTAGCTTCACTTTACTTTCAAATTCACGTCCATCAGAAAGAGCAACTTTAATTTCATCTGCATCCTTAATAACGTGATAATTGGTAACAATTAAACCACGTGGATCAACAATCACCCCTGATCCTAATGATGATTGTCTTCGTAAGGGGCGATTATTTTGGAAACGACCAAAAAATTGCTCAAAAAATGGATCTCCTTCAAAAGGAGAACGCGCTCTAATTTGCCGTGCTGCATAAATATTCACAACCGAAGGAGTCGTCCTTTTAACGAGAGGAGCAAATGAAAGAGTCATTTCTTCTTGTGTTTTCGGAATTTGAGCACACGCATAATGAAAGGACATCTGTGTCATAATAACAAAAAAAAGCCCTACTAAGAGAAAATATCTCATAATCTACTCCTAAAAACCCCATCCATTCTTTAATATTAATAAGATAAGAGCCCCTCTCATCCTCCATAAACGAACAGCTTTTATTAATATTTATAATGAAGAAAAAAAACAACCATTTGAACAAAAAATATTATAAAAATAAAATAATTCAAACTTTTATAATCTTTTTACCATAGCTAGTTTTAAGTAAAAATTCTTCAAAAAGACTAATAAAAAAAACCGCCTTGAAAAGGCGGCTCTTTAAAACGCAATAAAAAGGAAACACTTTAACTTCATGAAGAAGCTTCTTTTTCATTTACAACATCTTCCGTACGTGCACGGTCTACCGCACCCTTCGCATCAATATCACGATCAACAAACTCTATAACAGCCATAGGAGCATTATCACCGGTACGAAATCCCGCTTTCATAATACGCAAATACCCACCATTACGTGATGCATAACGCGGTGCAAGCGTATCAAATAGCTTTGCGACTTTTCCCGTATCACGAAGTGCTGCAATTGCTTGCCGACGTGCATGCAACCCTCCACGCTTACCGAGTGTAACAAGCTTCTCAACAATAGGACGAATTTCTCTAGCTTTTGGTAGAGTCGTCACAATTTGCTCATGCTCAATCAATGAAACCGCCATATTAGCAAACATCGCTTTACGGTGACTGGCAGTCCGGTTCAATTTGCGACCTGACTTACTATGGCGCATGAATTATCTCCTTAAATTCTAAATTTTAATACTGATCTTCATAACGTTTAGCAAGATCATCAATGTTTTCAGGTGGCCATGCAGAAATTTCCATACCAAGATGTAACCCCATACATGCCAAAACTTCTTTAATCTCATTTAACGACTTTCGTCCAAAATTCGGCGTTCGCAACATCTCAGCTTCTGTTTTTTGAATAAGATCACCAATATAGACAATATTATCATTCTTAAGACAATTTGCCGATCGGACCGAAAGTTCTAATTCATCCACTTTCTTGAGAAGCGCGGGATTAAAAGAAAGCTCTGGATCAGGCTCTTCAACAACTTGCTTTTGCGGCTCCTCAAAATTGACAAAAAACGACAATTGATCCTGAAGAATACGTGCAGCAAAAGCAACAGCATCCTCACCATTTACAGCACCGTTTGTTTCAATCGTAAGCGTTAATTTATCATAATCCAAAACCTGACCTTCACGCGTATTTTCCACTTTATAGGAGACTTTACGAATTGGTGAATAAAGACTATCAACCGGAATAAGACCTATTCGCGCATCATCAACACAATTGCGATCAGATGGAACATAGCCTTTTCCTGTATTAACAATAAATTCCATACGAATCTCAGCATCTTCATCAAGGGTACAAATAATATGCTCTGGATTCAGTATCTCCATATCTCCAACAGTATTGATATCTCCAGCTTTTACAACACCGGGACCTTCTTTACAAACAACGACACGCTTAGGCCCCTCTTCTTCCATACGAAGTGCAATCTCTTTGATATTAAGAATAATATCTGTAACATCCTCACGAACGCCCGGAATCGATGAAAATTCGTGTAGCACACCATCAATCTGTACAGCGGTAATTGCGGCACCGCGAAGTGATGACAACAACACACGCCGAAGTGCATTCCCCAACGTTAAGCCAAAGCCACGTTCAAGAGGCTCTGCAATCACGCTCAAAACATTTGGATTATCATGCGCAGCAAACTCAACCTTACTGGGTTTAATCAGTTCCTGCCAGTTTTTCTGGATCATATTTTCATTCCCGTTCTTTAGTTCCGCTACCATTCAATCGTAACGACCAATGTGAACATCAGAGGATTCCCTGACAACAAAAAACAATACCCAATTAAACACGCCGTCTTTTTCGTGGACGACATCCATTATGAGGAATTGGTGTTACATCACGAATAGAAGTAATGACAAAACCAACAGCTTGCAAGGCACGCAAAGCAGACTCACGACCCGCCCCAGGACCACAAACTTCAACCTCCAACGAACGCATACCATGCTCTTGTGCTTTTCTAGCACAATCTTCTGCAGCGACTTGCGCTGCAAAGGGTGTAGATTTACGTGATCCCTTAAACCCCTGAGCACCAGCAGACGACCACGTAATCGTATTTCCCTGCGCATCCGTAATAGTAATCATTGTATTGTTGAATGTTGAGTTGATATGAACAACACCTGATGAAATATTTTTACGCTCGCGACGACGAACACGTGTGGCTTCCTTGGCCATAATCTTCCTTTCAACGATCTCTTCACTGCCGTAACACCAGCAGCTCCACCTTCCTTGTTCTCATTAAAAATGAACAAACAAGAAACAAAACACTTTAAAAAACAAACCTTTTTTTCTAAAAGACTGTTACTTTTTCTTACCAGCGATTGCTTTAGCTGGCCCCTTACGAGTACGCGCATTTGTATGCGTACGCTGTCCACGAACAGGCAACGAACGACGATGACGCAAACCACGATAACAACCAAGGTCCATCAAACGTTTAACATTCATAGCAACTTCACGCCGAAGGTCACCTTCAACTTGATAACCTTGATCTATCGCCTCACGGATTTGCAATACCTCAGCATCAGAAAGTTCATGAACACGACGCCCTATGGGAATACCAACTTTTTTAGTAATTTCTTGAGCAAATTTTGGTCCAATCCCATGAATATACTGAAGCGCAACGATAACACGCTTATTTGTCGGGATATTGACGCCAGCAATACGAGCCACGCCTACTCTCCTTGATTTATATTGACATTAGCCGCAAAATACACGATGCATTTTACAGAAAAACATGATCCGACACAAATATACACCGAATCTTAATACCTTACCGAAATAGATTGGAATTCTTTTGATAGATATTACAAAAAAAGTCAACACTTTTCATTTATTTCTAAAAAAAATGTTATTGAAGAAACTCTCTAATCACACGTGACACTTCATCAATACCAATCATCCCATCAATGACCTTTAATAACCCTCTTTCCGAATAAAATTTTGAGAGAGGAGCTGTTTTTTCACGATATTCTACTAACCGCTTCGCAAATGCAACAGAATTATCATCTAAACGAACCTGCTCACCAGCAGCGATTGTCTCTTCAACACGCCTCTTCATTCTCTCAATCAGCGCATCTTCATCAACCCTCAACTCAATAACAGCATCAAGCCGCATATTTTTTGACTGCAAAATCTTTTGCAATGATTCTGCCTGTCCTACCGTCCGCGGATATCCATCCAAAACAAAACCGTTTACACAATCACTTTCATCAATTCGATCTGATACAATTTGATTAACAATGTTATCAGAAACCAAAGCACCAGAACACATAACAGCTTTGGCTTTTTTTCCAATCTCTGTCTCTTTGGCAATCACTTCACGCAACATATCGCCTGTTGATAACTGAGGGATATTATACCTCTCCGTTAACATTTTAGCTTGTGTACCTTTTCCAGCCCCTGGAGGTCCTAAAAGAATAACTCTCATCGATTCCTTCTACCTCCACGAAGTTTTGATTTTTTAATCAAACCTTCGTATTGATGAGCAACAAGATGTCCTTGAATTTGAGCAACTGTATCAAGTGTAACTGTAACAACAATCAACAAAGACGTTCCTCCAAGATAAAAAGGAACCTGTAACGCAGATATCATAAATTCAGGCAATAAACAGACCAAAATAATATACATCGCCCCGACAACAGTAATACGTGTCAAAACATAATCAATATATTCAGCCGTACGCTCACCAGGACGAACGCCCGGAATAAAACCAGAATGTTTTTTTAACTGGTCTGCTGTATCACTTGGATTAAATACAATCGCCGTATAAAAAAAGCAAAAAAACGCCATCAAAAATGCATAAACAATCATATAAAGTGGTTGCCCATGGCTAAGAGAATAAGAAATAGCCTGCATCCATTGGGGCATTTTATCAGAAAAATTATTAATAGTCGCAGGCAGCAATAATAAAGATGAAGCAAAAATGGGTGGAATAACACCAGCGGTATTCAATTTTAAAGGCAGATGCGACATATCACCTTGAAAAATTTGATTGCCAACCTGACGTTTGGGGTACTGAATAAGAATCCGTCGTTGTGCACGCTCTACAAAAACAATAACTCCAATAACAGAAACCGCGATAAGAACAATTCCTATCAGCAAAAAAGTTGACAAATCAGCCTGACTATGGGCAGTCAACAGTTGGGCAAAAGTGGAAGGAAGATTAGCAACAATACCTGTAAAAATAATAAGGGACACCCCATTACCAACACCACGTGAAGTAATCTGCTCACCAAGCCACATGAGAAACATTGTTCCACCAACAAGGGTAATAACAGAAGAAATACGAAAAATAAGACCGGGATCGACAACAATTTGGAGTCCTGTTCCTATCCCAGTTTCAAGAGCAACAGCAATACCAAATGCTTGCAAAATCGCTAAAATTACCGTCACATAACGCGTATACTGGTTAATAATTTTACGGCCAAGTTCCCCCTCTTTTTTGAGAGCTTCTAAGGAAGGAATCACTGAAGTTAATAACTGCACAATAATGGAAGCTGATATATAAGGCATTATACCCAATGCAAAAATTGCCATACGCCCAACAGCACCTCCCGCAAACATATTAAACAATCCCAAAACACCAGATGCATGATGTTCAAATGTCTGCCGTAAAGAATCAATATTGACACCAGGAAGAGAGATATAAGTACCAAAGCGATAGACAAGAAGTGCTGCTAAAGTAAACCAAATGCGCTTTTTCAATTCAGTTGCACGCGCAAAGGTACCAAAGCTCACATTGGAAGCAAATTGCTCTGCCGCTGATGCCATAAAACGTCTCCTATTTATACTCCAGTTCTCTAAGTCACAGAAGTATAACCCTTAAAATTTATATTGTCACACATAAACAAATATAAAAATTAAATAATTTTTCCTAAAAGGCACCCTCAATGAAGTACCTAAACTTCCCTAGAATATCATTTACATCAAAATGAGCTTACTGGAACAACTTCAGGAAGAATAACTTGCCCACCAGCTTTTTCAACCTTAACACGAGCAGCCTCAGAAGCACCAGAAACATGAACGATAACTTTTGCTCTCAACTCACCATCAGAAAGGAGACGTACCCCATCCTTCACACGACGAACAATACCAGCTTCTTTCAAAGAAACAATATCAATAGGCTTTTCAATATCCAACTTACCTGTATCAATTGCCAACTGAATACGTCCTAGAGAAACTTCATTATACGTTTTAGCAAAGAAGTTTCTAAATCCACGCTTTGGTAAACGACGATAAATGGGCATTTGCCCACCTTCAAAACCATTAAGCGAAACACCAGAACGTGATTTTTGTCCTTTTACACCACGCCCACCCGTTTTGCCGGTACCAGAACCAACACCACGCCCAACACGTTTACGATTTCTTGTTGCACCTTCGCGATCACGCAGCTCATTGAGTCTCATATCTTATACTCCCGCAACCTTTAACCTTCATCTATAACACGAACAAGATGGCTAACCTTAGCAATCATCCCCCGCACACAAAGGGTATCTTCTAAAACACGCCGCCGATGCATTTTATTTAATCCGAGCCCCTTCAAGGTTGCACGCTGAATCTGTGGATTCCGAATTGGGCTTCCAATTTGTTCTATCGTCACAGTTTTACCACTCTGAGATTTTTTCTGAACCATTTCCTAATTCCTTTTCTGATAATCTCAGAAACTAACCTTCCCCGTCAACTAAATGACGACGCCGCGCTTGTAAAGTCGAATATTTGATACCACGTTGGGCAGCAATGTCTCTAGGATGCATTTGATTCTTCAACGCATCAAACGTCGCACGCACCATGTTATATGGATTCGACGAACCGAGTGATTTTGCAACAACATCCTGCATACCAAGAGTTTCAAAAATAGCGCGTATTGGCCCACCAGCAATAATACCAGTACCAGCAGAAGCTGAACGTAATAAAACACGACCTGCTCCATGACGCCCCTCAAGATCATGATGTAATGTCCGTCCAGACCGTAGAGGGACATAAATCATTCCACGCCTTGCCGCTTCTGTAGCCTTACGAACTGCCTCTGGCACTTCACGCGCTTTACCATGGCCAAAACCTACACGACCTTTTTGATCTCCAACAACAACAAGAGCAGCAAAACCAAAACGGCGACCACCCTTTACAACTTTAGCAACACGATTGATATGAACAAGTCTATCGACAAATTCATTCTCACGCTCATCACGCTCTTTCTGTGCCATTCCTCATTCCTTTTTCTTTTCCGGAAGCACTCTAACAAAATTCTCCTTTAATAGCAGAAGAACTCACACGAAACACCTTAAAATCTTCTTACTTAAGCTTCTAAATAAAAGACTTTAGAAGTTCAAACCACACTCACGAGCAGCTTCAGCCAAAGCCTTTACTCTACCATGATAAACATATGCCCCACGATCAAAAATCACTTCATTAACACCGGCTTCTTTTGCACGCTCAGCAATTAATTTACCAACAGCAAAAGCTGCCTCTTTATCACTACCATTTTTTAATGACTTTTTTAATTCACCCTCAAGAGTGGATGCCGCAACGAGGGTATGCCCACGCGAATCATCAATAATTTGAGCATAAATGTTCTGATTCGAACGATAAACACTAAGGCGTGGACGACCACTAGAAACCATTTTTATTCTACGACGAACACGTCGTGCACGACGCTGGATAATGCCCTTAGAAGAAACCATAATACAAAATTCCTATTTCTTTTTACCTTCTTTACGAAAGATACGCTCATCAGCATGTTTCACACCTTTACCTTTGTAAGGCTCAGGTCTACGATATTCGCGAATCTCCGCTGCAACTTGCCCAACCTGCTGCTTATCAATTCCAGAAATAACAATTTCCGTAGGCTTCGGAACCGTCACAGTAATGCCTGATGGTACTTTATAAATAACATCATGCGAAAAACCTAACGACAGCTGAACATCCCTCCCCTGTAAAGCGGCACGATAACCAACTCCGTTGATCTCCAGTCTCTTTTCAAAACCATCTTTCACACCACAAAAAATATTCTCAATCATCGAGCGCGACATTCCCCATTTAGAGCGTGCATCTTTTGACTGATCTCGCGGTGAAACCATTACAAAATTTTCCTCACATTTCACTAAAACTTCATCATTAACAACATAACTGAGCTCACCTTTCGGACCTTTTGCCTTAACCAGTTGCCCTTCAACAGTTGCAGTAACCCCAGAAGGAATTGAAATGGGTTTTTTTCCAATACGAGACATTATTCTAACCTACTTTTTTCTGTTTTCTCAACATTACTTAGAAAACACGACAAAGGAGCTCTCCACCAACATTTTGTTCACGCGCTTCATGATCCGCCATAACACCTTTAGGAGTGGATAAAATTGAAATACCAAGACCATTTGCCACTTGAGGAAGGGACTTAGCAGAAACATAAACACGACGACCAGGCTTTGAAACACGTGAAACCTCACGAATAGCAGCCAACCCTTCAAAATATTTCAACTCGATTTCAATTTCAGATTTTCCACCACCTAAATCGACTTGCTTATAGCCACGAATATAACCTTCAGACTGAAGAACATCAAGAACACGCACACGAAGCTTAGAAGCAGGTGTAATCACTTTGTTTTTTTTACGACCAAGCGCATTACGAATACGCGTTAACATATCACCAAGAGGATCTGACATAGACATTGAGTAATCTCCTCTTACCAACTAGATTTAACAATGCCCGGAATATGGCCTATAGAGCCAAGTTCACGTAACGCAATCCGCGACATTTTTAGTTTACGATAATAAGCCCGTGGACGTCCCGAAACCTCACAACGATTACGAACTCGAACCTTTGCAGAATTACGTGGTAATCCTGCCAATTGCACAGAAGCCTTAAAGCGCTCTTCAAGAGAAATCTTCTGATCCATAACAATCGCTTTCAAACGTGCACGACGTGCTGCATAACGTTTTACCATTGCTTCACGATGCTTATTTTTTTCAACGGCACTTACTTTGGCCATAATCTTACCTCGCTACATTTGCCGTTACGAACGAAAAGGAAAATTAAAAGCACGCAACAATTCACGCGCCTCATCATCCGTTTTTGCTGTCGTACAAACGATAATATCCATGCCCCAAATTTGATCAACTTTATCATAATTAATCTCTGGAAACACAATGTGTTCTTTAATACCCATAGCAAAATTACCACGACCATCAAAGCTTTTTGGGTTCAAACCACGAAAATCACGAACCCGCGGAAGCGCAATCGTAACAAGACGATCCAAAAATTCAAACATACGATCTTTACGCAATGTAACTTTAGCCCCAAGCGGCATCCCTTCACGAACCTTAAAGGTCGCAATGGAATTACGTGCGCGGGTAACAACAGCCTTCTGACCTGTTATCAACCCCAAATCTTCAGCAGCAATAGACGGCTTCTTAGAATCGGCAGTCGCTTCACCAATTCCCATATTAACCACAATTTTATCAACCCGCGGAATTTGCATCGCATTCTTATAATTAAACTTTTCTTGCAACGCTTTACGAACCACTTCAAAATAATGCGTTTTCATGCGTGGCGTTTGTTTTTCTTCAGCCATTAATCAACTCTCCCGAACGCTTGGCAAAACGGACCTTATTACCATCTGCATTCACACGAAAACCTACACGCGTAGGCCTACCATTTTTAGGATCAGCAATCGCTAAATTAGATAGATGAATCGGCGCTTCTTTAGAAACAATCCCAGCTTCTTGTTTTTGTGTTTGGCGTTGATGACGTTTAATCATATTAATGCCACGAACAAGAGCCTTACTTTCCTTTGGATACACCTTAATTACTTCACCACTACATCCTTTATCCTTACCGGATAAAACAACGACTTTATCACCTTTTCGAATCTTTTGCATAACAACCACCCCTTACAACACTTCAGGAGCGAGGGAAATGATCTTCATATGATTCCTACCACGAAGTTCGCGAGGAACAGGTCCAAAGATACGTGTACCAATCGGCTCTTTCTTATTATCAACCAAAACAGCAGCATTACTATCAAAGCGAATAACACTACCGTCTACGCGACGAATATCTTTAGCAGTACGAACCACTACCGCTTTCATCACATCACCTTTTTTAACTCGACCACGAGGAATAGCATCCTTGACCGAAACAACAATAATGTCACCGACCGAAGCATATTTACGCTTTGAACCGCCTAACACTTTGATGCACATGACACGACGCGCACCCGAATTATCGGCAACGTCGAGGTTTGTTTGCATCTGAATCATGACTGGCCACCTTCTCTTAACACTGATATCCGGTTATGCCTCTAACACACCCGGATTTATCTGCCAAATAACCATAAATCTATTATCCAAAAAAACTATAAATAGAAAGAAATCTACCGCTAACTTTTATAACAATAAACCCCATTAACTACGCTACACTGCTTTTAAGAACAATCCAACATTTATCTTTCGAAATCGGTTTAGATTCCTGAATAAAAATCTGATCTCCAATTTTAAATTGGTTATCCTCATCATGTGCCTTATATTTCTTAGACTTTCTAACAGTCTTTTTAAGAAGCGGATGAGAATAGCGCCGCTCCACTTTAACAACGACAGTTTTATCGTTCTTGTCGCTTACGACAACACCCTGTAAAATGCGTTTAGGCATCTCTTATTTCCTCAAACCTTACTTTCGTTTATCTTCTGACGAAGAAAAGTTTTAACACGCGCGATATCACGACGAACCTGCCTAACACGTGCAGTCTTTTCCAATTGACCCGTTGCTTTTTGAAAGCGCAAATTAAACTGCTCTTTCTTCAACTTAACCAACTCATCTTTCATTTGGTCGAGCGTTTGCGCCCGTAATTCTGTGGCTCTCATCGCTTACCTCTTTATTCAGCAATACGCTGTATGAAACGCGTTTTAATAGGTAACTTTGCAGCACCCAATCTTAATGCTTCACGCGCCACATCCTCAGGAACCCCATCAAGTTCAAACATGATACGTCCAGGTGCGACACGAGTAGCCCAATAATCAACGCTTCCCTTACCTTTACCCATACGAACTTCAGTCGGTTTAGATGTCACTGGAAGATCTGGGAAAATACGAATCCATACACGACCAGAACGCTTCATATAACGTGTAATGGCACGACGCGCCGCTTCAATTTGGCGGGCAGTAATCCTCTCAGGCTCCACAGCCTTCAGTCCGTAAGCACCGAAATTCAAATCCGTACCACCTTTTGAAACGCCGTGAATGCGGCCCTTAAATTGTTTACGGAACTTTGTGCGCTTTGGCTGCAACATTGCTCTCTACTCCAAATTTTAGTTTAATCACAAAAACTAAGCATTTTCGCGACGACGATTCGATGAAGAACCAGAATGATCAGCTTCCGTAGCACGACGTTCTGAAGCCATCGGGTCATGTTCAAGGATCTCACCTTTAAAGACCCAAACTTTAACACCACAAATACCATAAGCGGTCTTAGCTTCTGCTGTACCGTAATCAACATCAGAACGCAAGGTATGAAGTGGAACACGGCCTTCACGATACCATTCCATACGAGCAATTTCAGCACCACCAAGACGACCAGAACAATTGATACGAATTCCTTCTGCTCCAAGACGCATAGCTGATTGAACAGCACGTTTCATCGCACGTCGAAAAGCAACACGACGTTCTAACTGCTGGGCAATTGATTGCGCAATAATCGTAGCATCAGTTTCCGGTTTACGAATTTCCACGATATTCAATGAAGTCTCAGCATTTGTCATTTCCGAAAGCTTACGACGAAGCTTCTCGATATCAGCACCTTTTTTACCAATAATCAAACCGGGACGCGCTGAATGAATCGTTACACGACATTTTTTATGGGGGCGTTCAATAACAACCTTAGAAATAGCTGCCTGCTTCAACTCTTCAAGCACATACGAACGGATCGCCAAATCTTCATGAAGAAGACGCCCATATTCACCACTATCAGCATACCAACGGGAATCCCAAGTCCGATTAATTCCAAGACGAAGTCCTATTGGATTGATCTTCTGACCCATTATGCGGCCTCCACTTTTTCGGTAACTTCACGAACAATAATAGTAAGATGTGAAAATGGACGTTCAATTCGACTAGCACGTCCACGACCACGAACATGAAAACGTTTCATCACTATCGACTTACCAACATAAGCTTCCGCAACAATGAGCGAATCAATATCAAGATCATGGTTATTTTCTGCATTTGCAACCGCTGATTCAAGAGTTTTTTTCACAGTTTCAGCAATACGTTTACGTGAAAACGTCAAATCAGCGAGCGCGACATTAACTCTTTTACCACGAATCATCGCAGCAACCAAATTAAGCTTCTGCTGACTAACACGAATTGTCCGATTGATCGCTTTTGCTTCGTTATCCTTAAGCTGGCGCGGAACTTTAGCTTTTCCCATCCCTATTTCCTCTTCGCTTTCTTATCTGCACCATGCCCATAATAAGTCCTAGTGGGAGAAAACTCACCAAACTTATGCCCTACCATCTCTTCAGAAACAGAAACAGGAATATGCTTATTACCATTGTAAACACCAAAAGTTAAACCAACAAATTGTGGTAAAATAGTAGAGCGACGACTCCATATTTTAATAACTTCATTGCGTCCACTCGCACGGACCTTTTCTGCTTTTCCAAGAAGATAGCCGTCAACAAACGGACCTTTCCAAACCGAACGAACCACTTCAGACTACCTTTCTCATTTCTTGCGCTGATGACGCGTGCGCATAATAAACTTATCAGTGGCTTTATTAGAGCGCGTACGCTTACCTTTTGTAGGTTTACCCCAAGGAGACACTGGATGACGTCCCCCTGATGTACGACCTTCACCACCACCATGTGGATGATCAACTGGATTCATAGCAACACCACGAACATGTGGACGCTTACCACGCCAACGCGACCGTCCTGCCTTACCATCATTAATATTTCCATGATCAGGATTTGAAACTGCACCAACCGTTGCAAAGCAACGACCAGATACCAAACGCTGTTCTCCAGAATTAAGACGAAGAATAGCCATTCCTTGATCACGTCCAACCAACTGCGCATAAGTGCCAGCTGAACGGGCAATTTGACCACCTTTTCCCGGCTTCATTTCAACATTATGAATAATCGTACCAACCGGCATATTCCCAAGAGGCATCGCATTGCCTGGTTTTACATCGACATTAGAACCGGCTATAATAAAATCGCCGACACCAAGACGCTGTGGTGCAAGTATATAACTTAACTGACCGTCTTCATAACGTATTAATGCAATAAAAGCAGTTCGATTTGGATCGTACTCCAAACGCTCAACTTTTGCAGCAACATCACGTTTGAGGCGCTTGAAATCAACAAACCGATAGCTGCGTTTATGTCTACCACCCTGAAAACGAGCAGTAACACGACCACGATTATTACGCCCACCTTTTGACAACAGGCCTTCTGTTAACGTCTTTTCAGGCTTACCTTTATAAAGAGAAGAGCGATCGACAATAACAAGTTGACGCTGTCCAGGTGTCGTTGGATTAAAGTGCTTAAGTGCCATTATTCTTATCTCCGAACCGCTTTAAAGTCCTGTTGAAACGTCGATAGACTGACCTCTAGCCAGCGTTACGATCGCTTTTTTGACATCATTCTGCCGACCAACAATGCCTTTGAAACGCTTTACCTTGCCTTTACGAACTATCGTGTTAACTGCCTTAACTTTAACGCTAAAAAGCGCTTCAACAGCCGCTTTAATTTCAGGCTTTGTCGCTTTTGGTGCAACATTAAAAGCAACTTGATTATACTCGGAAATCATAGTCGACTTTTCAGTAATAACTGGACTAACAATTATATCATAATGGCGAAGGTCTGTCATTTAAAACGCTCCTCAAGAGCCTCTACAGCTGCTCTTGATAAAACAAGCTTGCTGCGACGCAAAATATCATAAACATTAATCCCCTGAATTGGCAAAATATCAATATTAGGAATATTAGACGCAGCACGTGAAAAATGAACATCAATTTCTTTACCACCCACTAAAAGAGCATTATCAAACCCAAGTTCAGAAAACCGAGAAACAAGCACTCTCGTTTTAGCGTCCTTAATACGCAAATCATCAACAACAATTAAATCATTCGTCTTAAATTTTGCCGACAAAGCAAGACGCACTCCGAGCGCACGAATCTTCTTAGGAAGATCACACGCATGGCTACGAAACACAGGACCATGCGCCTTACCACCACCTCGAAACTGCGGCGCACGGGCAGATGAATGTCGAGCACGTCCCGTTCCTTTTTGCTTAAACATCTTTGCCCCTGTTCGCGACACATCAGATCGTCCCTGTGATTGATGTGTCCCCTGTTGACGACGAGCAAGCTGCCAACGAACGACACGTTGCAAAATATCCTCACGTGGAACAAGACCAAAAATACCCTCAGAAACTTCTAATTTACCAGCTTCATTACCATCAAGGGTTTTAATTACAAGATCCATTACTCGGCTCCCTCAATTCCAGAGGTTTCCATCACTGGAGCAACCATTTCCGTTTTTTCTTTCTCAACACGGCGAATACCAGCGGGTTTAGGCACATTATCAGGAAGACGTTTTTTTATAGCATCACGAACCAAAATCCAAGCACCTTTAGACCCAGAAACAGCGCCACGGACCAAAATTAAACCACGCTCAATATCTGTAGAGACCACCTCAATATTCTGCGTCGTTACACGAACATGCCCCATATGACCAGCCATTTTTTTACCTTTAAACACCTTACCCGGATCTTGACACTGTCCTGTCGATCCATGCGCACGATGTGTAATTGAATTACCATGTGATGCACGATGTCCACCGAAATTATGCCGCTTCATAACACCAGCAAAACCTTTACCAATACTCGTACCTGTCACATCAACGCGCTGACCTGGAACAAAATGTTCCACGGTAATCTCAGTACCGACATCAAGAAGATTATCGGGACTGACACGAAACTCCGCTATTTTTGCTTTCGGCTCAACAGAAGCCCTAGCAAAATGCCCACGAAGAGCTTGCGAAGTATTTTTAACTTTAGCAAAGCCTACACCTAGTTGAACAGCAGTATAGCCATTCTTTTCAACTGTACGCTGAGCAATAACTTGACAATTCTCCAAACGAAGTACTGTTACCGGCACATGCTCACCAGCTTCATTATAAATACGGGTCATGCCCAGCTTCTGTGCTATTACACCTGAACGCATCGGGTCTGTTCCTTCTGTCCTCAAACCTCAGAGCTTAATCTCTACATCCACACCAGCAGATAGGTCGAGCTTCATAAGCGCATCCACTGTTTGCGGTGTTGGATCAACAATATCAAGAAGACGTTTATGTGTGCGCATTTCAAACTGCTCACGACTCTTCTTATCAATGTGTGGTCCACGATTCACTGTAAACTTCTCAATCCGCGTTGGAAGCGGAATAGGACCACGGACATTCGCACCAGTACGCTTGGCAGTCGACACAATTTCACGTGTTGATGTATCAAGAATCCTATGATCAAATGCTTTCAAGCGAATGCGGATATTTTGACTGTTCATGCTCTTTTATTTCCCTGTCATGTAAAACGCCTTTTTTAAGAACAAGGCGTTTTTTTAACAACCACTCTTATTCAATGATCTTAGAAACGATACCGGCGCCAACAGTACGACCGCCTTCACGAATAGCAAAACGAAGCTTCTCTTCCATCGCAATGGGAACAATCAAAGAAACATCCATCGCTACATTATCGCCAGGCATAACCATCTCTGTTCCTTCTGGAAGCGTCACTATTCCTGTCACATCCGTCGTACGGAAGTAAAATTGCGGACGATAATTCGTAAAAAACGGAGTATGACGGCCTCCTTCATCTTTCGTTAAAATATAAGCCTCTGCCTTAAAACGCGTATGTGGTGTAACTGAACCAGGTTTCGCCAAAACCTGACCACGCTCAATTCCTTCTCGATCAACACCACGAAGCAGTGCACCAATATTATCACCTGCTTGCCCTTGATCTAAAAGCTTACGGAACATTTCAACACCTGTAACCGTCGTCTTAGATGTAGGACGAATCCCTATTATTTCAATTTCTTCCCCAACCTTGATAACACCACGTTCAACACGACCAGTAACAACCGTACCACGACCCGAAATCGAAAAAACATCCTCAATCGGCATCAAAAATGGCTGATCAACAGGACGTTCCGGTGTAGGGATATAATTATCAACTTCACTCATCAAAAGACGAACCGCATCTTCACCAATGCTTTTATCTTTATCTTCAAGAGCAGCCAATGCAGAACCTTTCACAATGGGTATTTCATCTCCTGGAAAATCATATTTTGATAACAGCTCACGCACTTCAAGCTCAACAAGCTCCAAAAGCTCAGCATCATCAACCTGATCAACTTTATTTAGAAAAACCACAATCGCTGGAACACCAACTTGGCGTGCGAGAAGAATATGCTCACGTGTTTGAGGCATTGGACCATCAGCAGCAGAAACAACCAAAATCGCTCCATCCATCTGTGCTGCTCCTGTGATCATGTTTTTCACATAATCTGCGTGACCAGGGCAATCAACGTGTGCATAGTGCCTCTTCTCTGTTTCATACTCAACATGCGCTGTAGAAATGGTAATTCCACGGGCACGTTCCTCTGGTGCCGCATCAATTTGGTCATATGCTTTAAATTCACCAAAATATTTCGTAATTGCTGCTGTCAACGAGGTCTTCCCATGGTCAACGTGACCAATCGTACCAATATTAACATGCGGCTTCGTACGTTCAAATTTGCTCTTTGCCATTTGAGCTCTCCATTTTCCGTCCAAATCAAGGACTAAGTTAAAAATTAATAATGTAATAAAATTACACGTATTTCTTTTGAATCTCCAAAGCAACAGCCGAAGGAACAGGCTCGTAATGATCAAACTGCATCGTATACTGCGCACGCCCCTGACTCATCGAACGAAGAGTATTCACATAACCAAACATATTTGCCAAAGGAACCATTGCATTCACAACTGTGGCAATACCACGCGCCTCAGTTCCTGAAATCTGTCCACGACGAGAATTTAGATCGCCAATAACATCGCCAACATAATCTTCCGGAGTTACAACCTCTACCTTCATAATGGGTTCAAGAAGCTGCGCACCAGCTTTCTTTGCTCCATCACGAAAAGCAGCACGAGCAGCAATCTCAAAAGCCAAAACGGAAGAATCAACATCGTGATAACCACCATCAATCAAAGTCGCCTTGACACCAAGCATAGGAAATCCTGCAAGAGGCCCCGACCCCATAACACTCTCAATCCCTTTTTGAACACCTGGAATATATTCCTTAGGAACTGCTCCACCAACAATCTTTGATTCAAAAATAAAATCATCCCCTTCATGAGGCTCAAAAACAATTTTTACACGAGCAAACTGCCCAGCACCACCAGATTGCTTCTTATGCGTATAATCAATTTCTGCCATTTTAGTAATCGATTCACGATAAGCAACTTGAGGCTGTCCAATATTTGCTTCAACCTTAAACTCACGCCGCATACGATCAACAATAATATCAAGATGAAGCTCGCCCATTCCAGCTATAATAGTCTGCCCTGATTCCTCATCAGATTTTACACGAAATGAAGGATCTTCAGCCGCCAAACGATTGAGCGCTATACCCATTTTTTCCTGATCTGCCTTCGTTTTTGGCTCAATCGCGATCTCAATAACAGGCTCAGGAAAATCCATCCGCTCTAAAATAATAGGCTTTAAAGGATCGCAAAGCGTATCACCCGTTGTTGTCTCTTTAAGCCCAGCAAGAGCAACAATATCACCAGCAAACGCCTCTTCAATATCCTCACGAGAATTTGAATGCATTTGAAGCATGCGTCCCAAGCGCTCCTTCTTTCTTTTTACGGTATTTTCAAGAGAAACACCTTTTTGAACTTTACCGGAATAAATACGACAAAAAGTCAACGAACCAACAAATGGATCATTCATAATTTTAAAAGCAAGCATAGAAAGAGGAGCATCATCCGAAGATTCACGTGTTATTTCAGACTCAGTCTTCACATCAATACCACTAATCGCCGGAACATCAACAGGAGAAGGAAGAAAAGAAACAACAGCATCTAAAAGCGGCTGAACCCCCTTATTCTTAAAGGCTGTACCACATAAAACCGGATGAAACTGAACCTCTATCGTTCCCCTACGAATAAGAGCAACAAGCTCTTCATTGGTTGGCATATCACCTTCCAAATAAGCTTCCGTCGCAGCTTCATCAACTTCAACTGCCATCTCAATTAATTTTTCACGATATTCTTCCGCTTTCTCTCTTAAATCAGATGGAATTTCACTGACAACCGCTGAAGCACCAATGGAACCATCCCACTTCAACGCCTTCATCTCAACAAGATCAACAACACCTTCAAAATCATTTTCAGCACCAATTGGCAACTGCAAAACAAGCGCCCTAGCCCCCAACCGCGAACCAACCATTTCTACACTACGATAGAAATCAGCACCTATCTTATCCATTTTATTAACAAAAACCATACGCGGTACACGATACTTCTCAGCTTGCCTCCAAACAGTTTCTGTTTGAGGCTCGACACCAGCGTTTGCATCCAGCAATGCTATCGCGCCATCAAGAACACGCAAAGAACGCTCAACCTCAATTGTAAAATCAACGTGCCCTGGCGTATCAATGATATTAAAGCGCCGCTTTCTACCATCACGCCCTTCCCAAAAGGTCGTTGTCGCAGCAGATGTAATGGTAATACCACGTTCCTGCTCCTGCTCCATCCAGTCCATTGTAGAAGCACCATCATGGGTTTCACCAATTTTATGACTCTTACCCGTGTAAAACAAAATACGCTCAGTCATTGTGGTCTTACCAGCATCAATATGCGCCATAATACCAAAATTACGATAGTCTTCAATTTTATATTCACGAGCCATTGTATTTGCCTTAATTTAAAACACGCCTACCAACGATAGTGAGCGAACGCACGATTAGCCTCAGCCATACGATGAACATCTTCACGCTTCTTTACCGCAGAACCACGGTTATTAGCCGCATCCATCAACTCACCAGAAAGACGATCAATCATTGTCGCCTCATTACGCCCACGAGCCGCTGAAATCAACCAACGAATAGCAAGAGCTCGGCGACGATCAGGACGAACATCTATAGGAACTTGATAAGTAGCACCCCCAACACGCCGCGAACGAACCTCAATATGAGGAGCAACATTCTCCAACGCCTGATGAAACAGAGCCACAGGATCTGTCTTCGCCTTCTTCTCTACAACATCAAGCGCACCATAGACAATACGCTCAGCAACTGACTTTTTACCATCAAACATAATGGCATTCATAAATTTCGTAACAACCAAATCACCAAATTTAGGATCCGGATTAATTTCACGCTTTTCTGCTCTATGGCGACGGGACATTGGCTTTGTCTCTCAATATTACTTTAGATGTTTTATTTTGGACGCTTTGCGCCATATTTTGAACGACGCTGTTTACGATTCTTGACACCCTGCGTATCAAGCAAACCACGAATAATGTGATAACGAACCCCTGGCAGATCCTTCACACGACCACCTCGAATCATTACAACAGAGTGTTCTTGAAGATTATGCCCTTCTCCAGGAATATAACCAATCACTTCAAATCCATTTGTCAAACGAACTTTAGCAACTTTACGAAGTGCAGAATTTGGTTTCTTCGGCGTCGTTGTATAGACACGAGTACAAACCCCACGCTTCTGCGGATTCGATTGAAGAGCAGGAACCTTATTGCGCTTAACTGGCGCTATACGCGGCTTGCGAATCAACTGATTTACGGTAGGCATGCAACCTTCCTCTTTTCGACCTAAATTTGTCTCACCCACTTGGGTCTTTTATTCATTTATCTGATATCCGATAAAATCGGAGCAAACAACTAAACTCACACACAAAATCGGGCATACCTGTTATAAACAGCTTACCCGATTACAAGCAGAGAAGGCAATAGCCTTTTGCACCAGCATTTGCTTTTAATCTTAAAATAAAACACGTTTGAATGAATTCCTGAACAAACACCAAAAACTATTAGTCATTCTCACGTCATTTATATTATTCTCTAATAGCGAGAACATATACATTCGTCAAGAACTAAACATTAAAAAAATTTTTAAAATGAAAATAAATGATACTTTAAATTTGGCTTTTACAGAAACTCTTGATAAATTCAATTCCCATAAGAACATCTCTCTGCACAGCATATTGTGGATATCCATAAAACACTTTAATTTTGTAATTCAACAAATTGAATATTAAAATAGAATATAAACAATGAGCGACATGAAAATAGTAACGTGGAATATTGCTGGAATAAAAGCACGACATGAGACACTGTATCAATGGCTACAACAAAGTCAGCCTGATATAGTTTGTTTACAAGAAATTAAAAGTACCGATGAAAATTTTCCACGCGACGCAATTGAAGATTTAGGTTATCACATAGAGACACACGGACAAAAAAGTTTTAATGGCGTGGCGATACTCTCTAAAAAAACACCTGATGAAGTTATTCGCCGGTTACCAGGCAATGAGAATGATGAACAAACACGATACATTGAAGCCATTTTTTCAATAAATAAAAGCGTTATCCGCGTTGCTTCTCTCTATCTACCGAATGGAAACCCTGTCAAAAGCGAAAAATATCCTTATAAGATGCAATGGATGGAAAGATTATACGCACATGCCAAATCTTTGCTTGCCTATGAAGAACCTCTCATTCTCGCTGGTGATTATAATGTCATTCCTACCTTATTAGATGCCAAAAATCCTCAGCAATGGAATCAAGATGCCTTATTTCTCCCACAAACAAGACAAGCGTTCCAACGCATTGTTCATTTAGGTTTTTATGACGCTATTCGTAATGTCACAGAAACCCCCTCATTTAGCTTCTGGGATTTTCAAGCTGGTGCATGGCTTAAAAATAATGGGATTCGCATTGATCACTTTCTCTTATCACCAGAAGCGGTCGATCAACTTATCTGTGCTTATAGCCAAAAAGAAGTAAGAGGATATCAAAAACCTTCAGACCATATTCCTGTTTGGGCGCATTTTAATTTCAATTAACAAAGTACACTACCTAATTCCTGAGATAAAAAAATATCCCACCTAAAATATAATTGTGCTAGACCATGCATAGAAATATATCTTAAACAATAAACAAGAATAAAAATTGTAAATAAACGGAGGACATAATGAAAAAATCACTGTTACTATTTATTATTGCCACTGCCATTGGGCTCACCAGTATCGCACATGCTGGGAATGATACACTTGAAAAAATCAAGAAAACGGGAGAAATAACACTCGGTGTCCGTGAATCATCAGGTCTAGCCTATGCCCTTGGCAATAATAAATATGTCGGTTTTCACACAGAAATGGCAGAACGTATTATTGATGATATTTCAAAAAAAGTTGGTAAGCCAATTAAAATTCATTATCTCCCTATCACATCACAAAATAGAATCCCTCTTTTAAAAAACAGAACCTATGATTTTGAATGTGGTTCCACAACAAATGACATTGTGCGCAGTAAAGAAGCGGCATTTGCTTACACGACCTATGTTGAAGAAGTTCGAATTGCTGTAAAGAAAAACTCTCATATTAAATCTCTTGCTGATTTAAATGGAAAAACAGTAGCAACCACCACAGGAACAACATCTGTTCAACTTATCCGTAAAAATAAACGTGCGAAAAATATTCACTTTAATGTTGTAAAAGGTAAAGACCATGGGGATAGTTTCCTATTATTAGAATCTGGTCGTGCAGACGCATTTGTTATGGATGCTTCAATTCTTGCTGGCCATATTGCCAAATCAAAAAATCCATCTGATTATGTAATTCTTGATCCGGTCCTTTCCGTCGAACCCATCGCTTGTATGCTTCGATTGAATGACAAAAACTTTGAAAAAACAATCAATGATAGTATCGTGCGCCAAATTAAAGACGAATCACTTGAAAAACTTTACAATAAATGGTTTATGCAACCAATTCCGCCTGCAAATACTATTATCAACCTGCCTTTATCTAAAGCAACCAAACATGCTTGGGAACATCCAAATAATAAGCCTCGCGAGGAGTATGGTGAAAATAATTTGTAGAATTTAGAAAAAAAACAACCACACTCTTTTGAAAATCGAGTGTGGTTATGTTTTAGTTTATTTTTTAATAAATTCAGCATATGGAAGTAAGCTAATTTATTATTCTTTTACAGATGACTAAATTTAGGAAATATCAATTAATGGACTTTTCTTTCCTTTGTACAGATGATCTTACCCAAACGCTCGTGACGGGATGCCTTGGAACTCCTGGTGTAAGCCATACCTATTTAGATACACTGCTTGATGGCTTTAAAAATACAGTTATATTATCAGTCTCTTCGCTAATCTTAGCTGTATTTTTGGGTATCATTATAGGAACAATGCGCACTCTACCAAACACTTCCATAATCTATTGTTTATTGCGTACCCTTGGAACTATCTGGGTAGAAGTCATGCGTAACATTCCTTTGCTTGTACAAGTGTTTTTATGGTATTTTGTTGTTCCTAAGATTTATCCACCAGCAATGAATTTTTCACCTATTCTGCTCATAACATGTGCCTTAGGATTCTTTACATCCGCTCGTGTCGCGGAACAGGTTCGGTCAGGTATTGAGGCAATCCCTTCTGGACAGCGCTACGCAGCCATGGCGATGGGATTTACAACTTATCAAGTTTATCGTTATATCATCCTACCGCGTGCTATACGCACAATAATGCCTCCTCTTACTTCAGAAGCAATGGGGATTGTAAAAAACTCGTCTATAGCATTCGCCGTTTCAATAAATGAGCTGATGCAATTTCAATATCAAACGATTGAAGAAGTAAGTCATGTTTATGAAAACTATCTCATCGTTACGATTCTTTATATTTTTATAGCCTTATTCGTCTTTATCATTATGACAATAATTGAGCAGATGCTCAAAATTCCTAATTTTCAAACAGAGGAACACTAAATATGATGAATTTCATAACCTCCAAGTTTGGATTTTTTTCTTCTTTCAATTTTTCAGACTTTGATTTTTCATTTTTTACTTTTGATATATTCTATTCTTACATTCTGTCAGGCCTGCTTTTTAGTGTTTTTCTCACTCTTTTTGCAACGGTATTAGGACTTATTTTCGGCACATTCTTAGCAATGATGCGGCTTTCCTCTGTGAAACTGCTCTCTTGGCTTGCAATAATTTACATAACAGCCATGCGTTCAATACCTCTTGTTATGGTTATCTTGTGGTTTTTTGTGCTTTTACCTTTTCTAACCGGAACGTCAATCGGTGCCAACAAATCAGCACTCATTACCTTCACCGCATTTGAAGCCGCTTATTTTGCCGAAATTATGCGTGCCGGTATAAATTCTATTTCACAAGGACAAAAACACGCTGGACAAGCTCTTGGAATGACATATTGGCAAAATATGTACATTGTAATTCTTCCTCAAGCCTTTAGAGATATGTTGCCAGTTTTTTTAACCCAAGTCATTATCCTTTTTCAGGATACAACGCTTGTTTATGCAATCAGTGGTAATAGTCTTTTAAACGGCTTTGATATTGTTGCTAACAATTTTGGTGTAAAGCAAGAAGCTTATATCTTGGCAGCACTTTTTTATTTTGTTATCTGTTTTACATTGTCTCAGATTGTCTTATATCTCCAGAAAAAAATATCCATTATTCGCTAATAGGAAAAGAAATGACTACGCATATGATCGAAATAAAAAATGTTTCCAACTGGTATGGCGAAATTAATGTTCTTAAAAATTGCACAACAACTATCAACAAAGGAGAGGTTGTTGTGGTGTGTGGACCATCAGGTTCAGGAAAATCAACACTCATTAAAACCATTAACGCTCTCGTCCCGTTCCAAAAAGGAGAAATTTGGATTAATGGGATACCAGTTCATTCAAAAAAAACGAATTTACCTAAATTACGCAGTCAGGTGGGAATGGTATTTCAGCACTTCGAACTTTTTCCGCATTTATCTGTTGTAGAAAATTTAACAATTGCACAAATCAAAGTTTTAAAGCGCAGCAAAAAAGAAGCACTCGAGCATGGTTTGTTATATCTTGAACGCGTGGGACTTATCGATCATAAAAATAAGTATCCAGGTCAACTTTCCGGAGGTCAGCAACAGCGTGTTGCTATCGCTCGTGCTTTAACGATGGATCCGCTCATTATGCTTTTTGATGAACCAACTTCTGCTCTAGATCCTGAAATGGTAGGTGAAGTGCTCGATGTCATGATCAGCTTAGCAGAAGAAGGTATGACAATGATGTGTGTAACACATGAAATGGGATTCGCACAAAAAGTCTCTGAACGTATTATTTTCATGGATCAAGGAGAAATTCTTGAAGACTGCTCATCTAAAGAATTCTTTTCTGATCCGCAAGCGAGAACACCACGAGCACAAGATTTTTTATCTAAGATTCTTAGCCATTAATCATTCTATTAGGACCACAATGCTTTCTCTGTTGTAAGCTTAGACGTAAAAAATCAACATCTAATAGAAAATACGCTAAAAATATTATATTAAAATATTCAAGAATTGCCGTTTTTAAAATATCACCAACTAGCAATATTGCTGCAGGTTTTTCACATTCATCACAAATGGCAAAAGTATGCTCTTTGCGTAAGAGAGGAATCTAAGCTCAACCTTTTACTTCGGCTTTTCATAGGTTATAGTTAAGATTGCTATGTCGCAAATGACTTTTCTCGCCTTAAGCAACATATTTCCAAGCATTGCTTAACAAGAGGTTTTTCTTTCTTGCTGAAATTCTGAGAGCACTGTGCTACCTGTACAAGGCTTTTCTCGCTTCCTTTATCCCTCTAAAAACATTTTTCCTAAATGATACTGAACGATAGATTTCTATAATTCATCGCAGCCTGCATATAAAGACGATCAGCATAAGAAGGATGAGGTTTTACAGGTGATTGAGGAAGGCTTTTTTCATATAATCTGCAAGTTTAACCAATGTATCATCAACAAAACTTTCATCTACTGAAGCAAAATGCATACCTTTTTTAACCAATAGATGCAAAAAACTGTGTGCCCTATAAATCATCCTCAGGGACATCATCACCCTCTGCATAGGTATAGCTAAGTTTCTAGAATGCTCCAATATCTTCCATATCTTCTACATAATTTAACACTGAAAGCGCCTGATTTACTTACCCATTTTTATAAGCAGAAACACCACGTTTCAAAAAATAAAACGAATCACGAATAGAATTTTACACGTTATTTCACCTATTTCATAAGCAAAAGAACGGAACTCTGTAGAATAATAAGCACAGCTTCCCGCTGCCTCAAATCTGTCTAGACTCTAAAACTTTCCTGTTCTTTTGGTTTGAATGATCACATCTTCTAAAACTTCTTTGTATAGACTCAAAACCTTTTTAATAAAAAAATATTCCGCATATCAAAATTCTAACAAAAAGATAAATAAAAATTGCAAAAAATATTGAATCAAAAGAATCTTTTCTTTTCATCTACAATAAATTGATTTTTAAAAACAAATTATCATTCTACACTTTGTAATAGATCGCTTAATATTATATATTCTTTTACTTTAATATTATTATTATGCAACAAAAAAACCCCTCACTATGGAAACAGATCTGCTAACAGTAGGATAAAAATGAATATAATATTTAAAAACGTTTAAACATGCGATTAATAAGAAGCTTTCAAGATACATAAATAAAAAAAACAGTACTAACGCATTATTTAATCAACATAAAAATGAAAAAATCTTTTGATGTTTCATTACAACATTCATGAGAATAAAAGATTTAATTACATCAAACGTTCTAAAGCAGCAGAGACTTTTTTCTGTGCAGCATGCAATTCCACAATCCTGTTGCGTTCAATCTCAACAATCTCTGGTTTTGCATTTGCTATAAATTTAGGATTGTTTAATTTAATCGCTATTTTTTCAATATCCTTTTCAATTTTACTAATATCCTTCATCAAACGAGCACGTTCAGCTTCTAAATCAATCAACTGCCCCAATGGCAAACAAAAAACAGCTTCTTCCAAAATCATTTGTGCTGATACAGCTGGAACTTCATCAGAGAAACGAATGGTTTCAATACGCGCTAATTTTTTAAGAAGAGCATCATAGCGCTGCACACGCTCTTGCGTTACTTTTCCCCCTTCTACAATAACAAGAGGCGCTAATGTGCTTGCGGGAATATTCATTTCAAAACGTACAGAGCGAATTCCACTAACAACATCAATAAGCCAATTAATATCAGCAGCGGCCTCTTCATCTACAAATATCGCCTCTGGCCATTGCACCAACGCTAACATATCTGTACGCTTCATGTTTGGCGTTTCTGTAAGAGACCATAGCTCCTCTGTCATATGAGGCATAAAAGGATGCAAGATCTTATAAACTTCATCTAAAACCCATGCAGTACAGGCTTGAGCCTCACTTTTAGCCTCTTCATTCGAACCTTGAAATAGAGGCTTAAGAAGCTCCAAATACCAATCACAAAATGTATTCCAAATGAAACGATAAAGAGCGCTAGCAGACTCATTAAACTTATAATTTTCAATACCAGTAGTAACTGCTGAAATGGTTTTAGAGAGCTCTGTTAAAATCCAACGATTAAGCGCAAGTTTTGCCTTTTCTGGCTTAAAAGCCGGGTCGTGCTTAACACCGTTTATCTTTGCAAATCGTGTAGCATTCCATAATTTCGTAGCAAAATTACGATAACCAGCAATACGGGAAGGATCAAGCTTTACATCACGCCCCTGTGCCGCCATAATTGCCAAAGTAAAACGGAGTGAATCTGCACTATATTGGTCAATAAGCTCTAATGGATCAATAATATTTCCCTTCGATTTTGACATCTTTGCTCCCTTCTGATCTCGGACCAAAGCATGCACATAAACCGTTGGAAAAGGAACCTCACCCATAAAGTGAAGTCCCATCATCATCATACGCGCAACCCAAAAAAAGATAATATCAAATCCTGTAACTGATAACGATGTTGGATAAAAGGTAGCCAATTCAATTGTTTTGTTTGGCCACCCCAGTGTTGAAAAAGGCCAAAGAGCAGATGAAAACCATGTATCTAAAACATCTTCATCACGCTTTAATGCAACCACTTCACCGTAATGAGAGAAGGCTGAAGCCAAAGCTTCTTTTTCACTTTTTTCAACAAAAACCGCTCCATCAGGGCCATACCAAGCGGGTATCTGATGTCCCCACCATAATTGGCGCGAAATACACCAAGGTTGAATATTTTGCATCCAATTAAAATAGGTTTTCTTCCAACTATCGGGAACAAATTGCGTTTTTCCTTGCTGAACAGCCTCTATCGCTGGCTTAGCTAATTCTGCCGCATGAACATACCATTGATCTGTCAAGAATGGTTCAATAGGCACTCCACTACGATCTCCATGAGGAACAGTGTGAGAATGATTATCAACAGCGGCTAGATAACCTCTCTCTTCCATCAGAGAAACAATCTGACTGCGTGCAAAAAAACGATCAGATTGATCTAAATTTTCCACTAATATTTTTAATTCATCGGATAAAACCAAACCATCAAAAAACGCTTCATTTTCACGCAGAAGAATCTCAGCTTTTTTCGTAAAAATATTAATCAAACGTAGATTGTTGCGCTGCCCTACTTCAAAATCATTAAAATCATGTGCTGGTGTAATTTTTACAGCACCACTTCCTGCTTCAGGATCTGCATAAGGATCACCAACAATTAATAACCTACGACCAACCAGCGGCAAGATAGCATTTTGTCCTATAAGACTTTTATAACGATCATCTTCAGGATTAACGGCAATGCCTGTATCACCAAGCATTGTTTCTGGCCGCGTTGTCGCTACTGTGATAAAAGTTGTAGCATCATTCGGATCAAAAACCTTACCTTCAAGCGGATATCTAAAATGCCATAAATGACCTTTAACTTCTTTTTGCTCCACTTCAAGATCGGAGATAGCTGTTAATAATTTAGGATCCCAATTAACCAGGCGCTTATCTTTATATATCAACCCTTGCTTATAAAGTGTAACAAAAACTTCACGAACAGCCTGGGATAACCCCTCATCCATTGTAAATCGCTCACGTGACCAATCACATGAAACACCCAATCGACGCAGCTGGTTTGCGATAACTCCACCAGCTTTGTGACGCCATTCCCAAATACGCTCAATAAATTTTTCCCTTCCCATTTCTTGACGCGTTGACTCTTGACACTCTGCAAGTTGACGCTCTACAACCATCTGCGTAGCAATTCCTGCATGATCCATACCCGGCTGCCATAAGACATTTTTGCCCCGCATCCGCTGAAACCGAACCATAATGTCTTGAATTGTTGTATTCAGCGCATGTCCCATATGAAGTGAGCCGGTAACATTAGGAGGCGGAAGCATAACACAAAAGGGTTCAGCATCACTTTTTGAACCTACTCCTGCTTCAAAAGCACCACGAGCCTTCCACCTCTTTGCAACCCGTTGCTCTATAGAAGCAGCATCATAGTTTTTTTCTAACATTTCACCTACTCATAACGCCGCTGGAAAACACTGTACCTGATCTAAAATTTGATCATACTACCTGCAAACCTCATTGATTGATATTAAGTCTACAAAATTGCAAACAAAATACTTAAAAATAAAGAGAAAAAATAAAAATAATAAAAAATAACACGTTAAGATGATTTCTTAATTGTTTTAACAATCTCTTCACGCAAAATATTCTCCAGCAAAACAGGCAACTGACTCTGTAACCATTCTGCTATAGCTGGACGGAGCACATCCTTTGCAATCTTCTCGGCAGAAGAAATACAATATTCAGATAATTCCAAACGCCCAGAAGCCATATTTTTCATCTGTGATAGAGAATCCTCATCACGATATTCTTTTGTTTTATGAATAGAGTCCTGTTCTTCAGAAGAAAGCTTCACATTTTGCATATCTACACCAATCGTATTATTTTCTGCCTCTCTCTTTTCTTGCTCTTGTGTTAACGAACAATCTTTGTTCTCAGAAGAAAGCCCAATACGATCAGCTAAAGCCTTCATTGCATCATCAACCGATAAAGTTGTATCATAAACACCTTGCGATCCTCCTTCTAAATGATTTGCAGGAGCATTCATTGCAACACCTTCATTTAAAAAGTGATCAGATTGAATGGCATTTTCTTCGATTATTTCACGAATAGATGTCAAAATCTCATCCATACTTGGTTCACGTAACACGCTTGAACTCTGTACCATACTTAAAAACCTCTCAAAGATGCAACGACAAACAGAATCATATTCTTAGTGTAAGCAAAAGAATCATAAGATCAACATATCTCGTCTTAATATTTTCAAATGTGGTTATTCCGAGTAAGATGCTACACACAATTTTTTCTACTTAAAGAACGAGATCGAACCACCCTCTTTTCTAATAGGCGCAACTATTGATATATTGATCTTTTATAGAATGAAAAGCCTTCGTAGATTCAAAAGTGACTTTTATGTGTTATCGAAGAGGTTTATTTTTTTTCAAACCTAGATAATCTGCCGTCAACTTACCAATAGAAGACTGAACACTATAGCTAGCAACAACAGCGTTACGTTCTGCAGTTGCAAGTGCAATTTGAGCATTAATCAACTGAGTACGAGAATTCAAAACATCCAGTGTTGTCGCCTGCCCCACACGATTTTCTTGAACTCGCCCCTTAAGAGCAATTTCAGCGGCACGAACACTCTCACGATAAGCAACTAACGATGCGCGCGCTCCCTCTAAGAGAAACCACGCAGAGGTAAGTTGCTGCCTTGTATGGCTATAAGCTAAATCAAGCTGTAGATGAGCCTGCCCAAGCTGTTCCTTAGATTGACGAATCTGAGCAGACGTACGCCCACCTTCAAAAATTGGCACACTCACGGATACCCCTATTGATTTAGAAACGCCATCCTCTCCAGCACCACTGTAAATCCGATTATAAGACGCTGTTGCAGAAAAATCCACTTTAGGAAGCAATACTCCTTCTTTAGCTTTTACATTATAAAGTCCAGCATCAACCAAATATTTTGCATAAAGAATTGCTGGATGCAGAGCAACGCTCAGTTGATAAGCGACATCAAGATTAACTGGTAAATCTTTTGCTACTGGTGGACGTTTTAATTTTTCAGGATCAGAACCAATAACTTGCCGATAAACTGCCTCTGCTGATTTTACATCAGCACGTGCAAGGCTCAATTCTGAAACAGCAACAGAACGTGCAGCTTGCGCTTGAAAAAGATCAACACGCCCTCCCTCTCCCACATCAAATTTTGCTTTATTCGAACGAACTTGTTCTTCAAGGGCTGCCAAATTTTCTCTACGAAGATCAGCGATACGACGTGCTTGATATACATTAGCATAAGCGGTTACAGTATCAAGAAACGTATTTTGCTCAATATTACGAAGATATTCATACTGTGCTCGCAGCTTAACCTGAGCTGAAGAAAACATATTTTGCGTGATAAAACCATCGAATAATCTTTGATTTAATCTTATTCCGATAGATCCAGAAGTGGTATAAGGACCCGCCATGGATTTACTTCGCCCATAACTTCCAACCCCTTCAATTTGTGGCAATAAGCCAGACCGTGCAATAACCACATCATCACTCGATATACGCACAGCGGCACGTTCACTATTCAGCTTAGCATTATTCATATAAGCTTTAGCAAAAGCATCCATCAATGTTTCAGCACAAACAGATCCTGATATAAAACTACTAACCCCCAGCAACAAGAATGCCTGAATTTTTTTGTTCATTTTGAATACACTATACACAATAACAAACCCCAAATTAATCATAAACTCATCTTTACAAACAAAACAAACGCTAAAATACAAAATCAGGCGTTTTTAAAAAACTAGAAAGACTTTTTACAGCAAGGTTAAAAGCACGACGCCCCGCAATCACACCATCTTCTTTTACATAGATTCGCGCTACACCAGAATTACCGTGTCCTTCAACGGCAACGAGACGGCCACCGTCTTTCATTTGCTCAAAGAGATCCTCTGGAATAAAATCAACAGAACCTTCAATAAAAATCAGGTCATAAGGCCCCCCAACAGCATATCCCTGCTCCAAAGACCCATAAACCACGATCACGTTGTCACACTGATTTCGTTTTAAAGTCTTAGAAGCACGTTCTGAAAGAATTTCATCACTTTCTAATGCCACAACAGATCCTGCAAGTTTTGCAAGCAATGCTGCACAATAACCACTATTTGCACCAATATCTAAAACAATATCCGATGACTTTACAGCTGCAAGTTGAAGCAATTTAGCTAACGAAGCAGGTCCCATAGAATAGCGTGGAGGGAACTCATTTCGCGCTAAAGATACGATAATATCAGTATCAAGATAACTTAAAGCTTTCATTTCTTCTGGTACAAAATCTTCACGTGGTACCATTAAAAATGCTTCAAGAACTGATAAATCTGTTACATCGACTGTACGAATTTGATTGTCAACCATTTTGCGACGAAGTTCTGCAAAATCTGCAACCATAACACCCCTTTTCTCCTACACACGACAAGAACACAACAAAACGGTAATAATGAGAACCTATAAAATCCTCTACTATGGGTGTTACAAAAAAATACACGACAGTCAACAATTTGATTCTAATTGCATATTTTATGTAAAAGCGTTTTGCCATGAAGGAAAGCAGTTTACTTGCCTATATTACCTCTAAAGTCCGTCTTATTTTATATCATCTGGTTTTATATCATCTGGAGGCCTCGCCCGGAATCGAACCGGGATACAAGGATTTGCAGTCCTCTGCGTAACCATTCCGCCACGAGGCCTCATCGATAAACACATTCATGTCAATAAGGGAAGGCAATGCATCCGTCAAGGTGTAGAAATTTTCTCTGTTGTTTTTTCCTCTTTTTCTGCAATTTATAACATTTTTTTTAAAAAAAATAATTTTATCCTTTGCAAATCAGTATTGCTTTGCTATAGCCTTTACAGATGAGCAATGATGCACTGTTCCTCGGTAGCTCAGCGGTAGAGCAACCGGCTGTTAACCGGTTGGTCGCTGGTTCGAATCCGGCCCGGGGAGCCATATTATTTTTATCAAAACTGTAGCTTGTTGTAGCTTGCCACTAGGTTTTGCATAATTTGACACTGGGTTTTGCAGCAATTCATTTTTTTCACAGAGCTTTTAAGCGGTTCTCAGAGAAGCTTTAAGAGGTGTTTAGAACCGCTTTTATGATTCTTACCTTGCTCTGCCCAGAATCACAATTTAAGATGATACATCTCTTCCAGCAATCCCCTTATTTGATATCTAAAATCTGTAAGATATGCATGCAGAGACCAACAAATTTTGTATCATTTGCATCATATTTTGTAAAAATGACCTCATTTTCAAAGGATTTTCATTTTTTCAAAGGCTCTCAAAGGACCTTCTTAAAAATGGATGCTAGGGATGAAATTATCAAGTATACTGGCAAGTTTTTAGCTTTAGTAGGTGAAAAGTCGCAACTTGCAACTATAGGCAACCAAACGAGAAGCCATGCTATAAATCATGAGTATAAGATTATCTCTGGTGCAGGTATGCGGTTATGGGATGATAATCCTGTTATGACGAATAAAATTCTTTCTGAATGGATTGATGGATTATGAAAAAGAAAGTTCTTGTATTACCTGGTGATGGAATAGGACCAGAAGTTTGTGATAGTGCACTGGTGATTTTAGAGCAATTGAAATTACCAATTGAATTAACCTATGGAGATATTGGGTGGGAATGTTGGAAACAAGAAGGGGATCCTGTTCCTCAAGCGACTTGGCAAAAAATTGCTGAAAGCGATGCTGTTTTACTTGGTGCTGTGACCAGTAAAGGGAAAGAAGCTGCTTTAAAGGAACTTGCGCCACATTTAAAAGAAAGGCAACGGACCTATGTTTCACCTGTCATTCAACTTCGCCAAAAGTTAGACTTGTTTGCCAATATACGTCCTATAAGATACATTATTGGTCCAAGAAAGCCTTTTCATTTTTGTGTTATCAGAGAGAATAGCGAGGGTCTCTATGCGGGGGGACTTGATTTTCGCGGTATATCTCCTGAAACAGAAACGTGGTTAAAACATCCCAATCTAGAAAGATATGGCCTTGAAGATGCTGCATGGACAGTACGGTTGCAGACACGCTTTGGTTTAGAGCGGATCTTTGAATATGCTTTTTCTTATGCACGCAAACATGGTTTTAAACGGGTTACTTTTGCTGATAAGCCAAATGTTATGCGAGAAAGTGGTCAATTTGCTCAAGAAATTTTTGAGAAAGTTGCTCAAAATTATCCGGAGATTGAAGCAGATATTCACAATGTTGATGCGGTTGCTTTATGGATTGCAACAAAACCAGAACAGTTTGGTGTGATTGTTGCTGAAAATATGTTTGGTGATATTCTCTCTGATCTTGGTGCTGGAGTAATGGGTGGATTGGGATTGGCTCCTAGTGCAAATGTGGGAAGTGAGATTGCTTATTTTGAACCTGTTCATGGCAGTGCACCGCGCATTGCTGGACAGAATAAAGCAAATCCTTCTGCTATGCTCTATACCACAGCTTTACTCTTGGATCATTTAGGTTTTAAAGAGGCGGCGCAACAATTGTCGGAGAGTGTTGATCATGTTATTCGTGCTGGAAAAACGGTGACCTATGACTTAGGAGGTTTAGCCACCACACGTCAAATGGCTGAAGCTGTTGTTAATTCTCTTGTAAATCCTGTCCCTATTTGTCGAGCAGCGATTATTACGGTCGGTGATGAACTTCTTTCCGGACAGTATTTGAATACAAATTTGCAGGATTTGAGTCAAAGCCTGAACAAGAGAAACATCCAAGTTACACGCCATTTTGTTTGTGCTGATCAATTACAGCAAATCAGTGAGACAGTGATTGCTTGTCTTGGACAAGAAAACCTCATCATTATCAGTGGAGGATTAGGACCAACGTCTGATGATAAAACCCGTGATGCGATTGCACAAGCTGTGCAAAAGCCCTTAGTCCATCATGAAGTGGTATGGCAAACAATAAAAAATCAATTGCAACGGTTAGGGATTGCGCCGGATACCAATAATGCCCGTCAGGCATTGTTTCCTGAGACGGCAAAAGTTCTTGATAACCCTACGGGGACAGCGCCTGGTTTTTATCTCTCCTGTAGTGGGAGTTCTCTTGTGGTCTTGCCTGGTCCACCCACACAGGCTCTTTCGCTGTTAGAACATTATTTAGAACACGGTGAGCAGAGGTATTCTACTGTATCGCGTGCTCAATATGCGTGGACTTTGATTGGAATTGATGAGAGTACCATTGCGCATTGGGTTGATAGTCATTTTGCCAATGAACCGTTTGAGAGGCATTTTTTATGGAAAAGTCCTTATGTTCTTGTGCAATTGATTGGTAATTCATCAACACCCTTAGCACAGCATTTAATCGAAGAATTTGAAGATCATTTTCGTCCTTACTTGGTTGGTGCAGAAATTACCACTGCTTACCAACAATTAGCGATGCATACGGAAGTGTATTGGCTAGCAAATGATCCGATGCTTTTAAAATATTTTCAACCAACGGAAAAAAATGCGAAAGATCTTCCACAGCTTGAGGTTAAGGTTAGCTTATCGCCTTCTTTAGAAGTATTAGAAAACCAAAAAGAAAGTCTTGGACATGCGACTATGACTGTACGAATTGACGGGTTTAGTGATGATCATATTACGTTTCCCTATACGCGACCACTGTTAGGTGTCGTCTTACAGGAATATGCAGCTTGGTTAGTTTTAAAAAGATATTTGCAAACAGAAACTTAAAAATAAAATTCTGAGGGATTAGGGATTATAGAAAGACTCTCCTAGTTATTATTATAGTTTAGGTTAAAGGCGGTGTCGTTTTTATGTTATAGAGCGTTTGTATTTGCTAGTAGATTTTAGTCATCAAATAACAGCTAACGATTTTTAAATAACGAGCAAATAGGAAAATATTTTATTCTAACGAACGCATAGAAAACGCAGGTATTGTCTTTCAAGTTTTGTTTAGGCTATTATTGAGGTTAGAATTCTATATTAACGCATTTTGCAAAAAATATTGATACAGTTTAATCTCAAAAGTATGCATTATAGGGGATTTTTATCATACAATAAAATTAAAATTATTTTTAAAAATTGTTTTATTGAGTTTAAGAAAAAATCTCGGTGTATTTTGTTTGAAAGAGGAGAGACCCGTTGTTAAGAGAGGCGATAGAGAGAATCTTTCGAATACAAGACAATGTGATGTTCCAATGCTTTGCAATGCTAAATTTTTTAAAGTTTTGTTGAAAAATATATCGGCAGGAAGTTTACCCAAAATATGCATTATTAATTTGCTTGGGCAGCCCACTTTTTATAATAAGCATCGTACGCTGAAACTGTTGAAAAACCACCCCATTTTTGCATAAATTTCATACTCAAAACTATATTAGGGGTATATCTTTTTATTAGCCTATTTGTTAAATTGCCATAACATAAAGGAATCTTTGGAGTATTACATACTATCGCCTTATCATTAAGCGTTATATAACATATGTGATGATCTCTAATTGTATATCATAAGTGAAAGTGATGTGTGGATAAAGAACGTTTTTAAAAGGAGTAATAAGCCTTTTATGAATCGTTTTGATGCAAAAATTATTAGCCAACATTGGAATCTGCTAAACAGAAGCTCATATTTTTTTATGCTAAAAGCATAAATTATAGTTTCGTATTCATGGCATGCAAATAGTATCTAACAATACTTAAAAGAAGAAAAAAGTATGAATTATACAGTGTGAAGGATATAGACGTAATATTTTTAGAGTTTTAAAAACAAGAGATCATTATTATTATTAAACGAATATTTTTAACATATCCAAACAAAAAAATATATACATCTTATAAAGAATTTCTCTATTTATTTCTGTTCTTTTTAATAAGAATATTTCTACGATTCACTGTTTGACAATTTAAACATATATCTCGTTTGTTTTTAATTAATTTTGAGGATATCTAGATAAATTTTACAAAAAGTTATTTTGAATCAAAATCTACAGTATTGGAATTATTATACAAGATCTATGAGGGCATCATCACTCATCTATTCTCCTTGCTAGGAATATTTTCATAAAGGAAAATGTTTTTATTAGAGAGAGTATTGTGAGTATTATGGGGAGCTTTAAAAATTAAAAACTGGCAACATATGTTGCCAGTTTTTAGAAAGATAATCCAAGAGAATTAAAATGAACGCTGGAAACGGATCATCCCCTGCAAAGCGCTTTTTCCTTTCAGAGCATGTGTATATGTATCACCATTTGCGCTTTTGTGAGTGCGATCATCATTCCAAGAAACATAAGTTAGTTCAGGTGTAATTACGAATCCTGGAACCAGCGTGTAGGCAATATTTACAGAAGTTGCAAAGGTTTTTACAGCACTATAGGAAACCTGAGCGTTCAAATTTGCTTTTGGAGTAAGTTTATAAGTTGCACCAGCCCAAGCAGCCCATTTTCCACCCCAGTTTGCATAGATTGTTGTGTTTTGCCGTGACAGTACATTTTCATCTACTGTGTAGTAATCAACATTGTTCTTATAGCCACCCATTACCCATAGATTTAACCGATCGTTGACATTAAAATCCATGCGCACTTTAGCAGCCCACTTTTTATAATAAGCATCGTACGCTGCAACTGTTGAAAAACCACCCCATTTTTGCATAAATTTCATACCCAAAACTATATTAGGAGTGTATTTTTTTATTTGTTTACTTGGAAATTTATCTGTAGCAACGACAGCAATTTTATCATCGTTATCTATATAATAGTATACATTATATCCGGGATGCTTAGCATCAATGTAAGGAGCATCAGCATTACCCAGTTCAGCTCCGATAATAGCAGAAAATCCACTATCACCACTGAAGGTATAAGAAATGAAATTGGTGCGTGTAACGCCTGCTGGTGCGATGCTATCATCGTTAAAAACGTTCCCATAGCCACCAGTCCAACTATTAAAAATTGTATCATCAAGACCTACGCGAAAACCACCAAGTTCAATATAAGCGGCTGAGAGCTTTGCACCAGCACTGTCTTTGCCATTGCTCCAGTTCGAGAAGATACGTGCATAGGAACGAAGTGTTCCTAACTCTGTTTCCGAAGCGGATTGAAAAACAAGAGTTAACCGTGAGGATGCACCATAGGTATTCTTTTTATTAGATAACTGAGAGTCAGTTATTGCCTCTATATTATCACCGCCTTTAAAATCAGCGCGAACATTTCCTGACAAACGCATGCAAGTCTCTGTTCCAGGGATATAGAAATACCCCTTACCATATGCATCGCAAACACGAATATATTCTACAGGCTCTGGTTCTGCAATCGCTTGTGGAGCCGCTTGTGCTCCAGAAATTGCTAAAAAAGCCGCTGTAGAACTTAAAAAGAGGGGTTTAATCTTCATAATGGATCTCCGATGAAAGGTAGTTTAATCTTCGTTAGGGAATATTATTTGCTCAACTCGTTAAAGGCAAAAAATACGCAATACCTATATTTTAGCTATACTGATCTTTTAAAAAGATACAAATATGAAAACACCTTTTTCAAGATATTCATATACTATTCAGGGGAATGTGGTAAAAAAGGCACAATTTTTATTCTATTAATTTTATTCTACTAACTTTTTATCTTCTTAGGTCAATAAAAAAATCTTAGATATTTTTGAAAAAAATCGAAAATGTCTTGAACTTTCTGTCGATACCATTTATGCACGGCTTTGGAGAGGTGGCCGAGTGGTCGAAGGCGCTCCCCTGCTAAGGGAGTAGGGCTCAAAAGGCTCTCGAGAGTTCGAATCTCTTCCTCTCCGCCATTCAATCTTTAACCATAAATAACTGATTGATTTTCCATACGTTTTTTAAGGTGCGGGATACATGAATAAAGGTGCGGGAATAGGGTTTTCTAATACTCCTCCGCAACACGAGCATTTTTTTGGTTTTTCTCTTCTCTAATCGCTTCTAATATTCCTTTGAAGGATTCTAAATCCTGTTGTGAAAAAACCTTTAAAAGTCTCGTAAACATGCCAACGGTTTCACGACACAAGGGATCAGACGACTTGATGGTAAAACTGCTGCGACAAGCATCTGATTCTCTCCTTAAACGGGCGGCTGCCTCTTGATCTAAAGCATAAAGCTCTATGATCTTTTCTTCCATGCCAACCGGTACAGATTTTTGCCAATTTCTACAGAAGATAAAAATGGGACAGAGATGTCTAATCTCTCTGCCATATCTAAAAGACGTTCAGAGTGATCAATGCGAAGTTTGCGTAAACTTTTACCAAAGGGTGTAATCATCTAAAAAATCCTATGAAACAAATGAACATTCACCCTGATTCTAGCAAAAAAATTCAGAATTTTTTCTTAGTTATTGCAAATCAAGATCCTTTTTTCGGGATATTTTTTTAGAAAAATCAACTATCCAAAGGATCCCTACTTCTGAAAAGTTGACTTAATGCTACAATGTAGCTACATTGGAATACAAGATTAATGAAGGAGAAACCACAATGAAAGCCGATACTGTCGTTCGCGCCCGTATTTCTAGTGATATGAAAAAACAAGCAATGATCACATTGGAGCGTATGGGTTTAAGTGCATCAGATCTTATTCGCATGACGTTTTTGCGTGTAGCTGAAGAAGGTTGCTTACCCTTTGATGTCAAAGTTCCCAATAGCACCACATGCAAAGCCATAAAGGAACTAGACGAAGGAAAAGGTAAAACATTCGAAAACGCAGAAGCACTTTTTAAAGACTTGGGCATCTGATATGCTAACGCCTGTTCGTTCAGTGCAATTCAAGCGAGACGTACACAAAGCAGAAAAACGCGGTAAAATATGAATAAACTACGTGCATTATTAAGCCTGCTGATTGAAGAAAAGCCGTTACCACAATGTTATCGCGATCACCCATTAAAAGGGAAGTGGGCGGGGTTGCGTGATAGTCATATCGAACCAGATTGGCTGCTGATTTATAGAATTGAAAAAAGCAAATTACACCTTGTTCGTACAGAAACACACGCTGATCTTTTTCGAAAATAAGATATGGAAAGCTGAAATATTCTAATTCTTTGAAAACCATTGTTTTAAATGGGCAAAGACATTGTCTATTGCTCCATAATCCGAGCAAAATCAAGGATGAGTAAAAAGAGAAAAAAGGCTATCCACTTCATCAAACGAGACATCATTTTTACATTTTGATAAGTGATGATTATTTCTTGAAGCATTTCTTTTTCTGCTTCTGTAAGCGCGGTGTTTTTTTTAGTGTTTTTTCTAGCCATGTTTCCACCCACATAAATATTCACCCTGCTTGTTATGCTTTAAGATCTCTCTTGCTAAGTTTGAACTGATGGCGTTGAGATCTTGGCGCTCCAAATATATCGGCAACCACCCTACACAAGAAGAAGCAACTTTATTTGTCGCGCAACCAGTGAGAGAGATCAGTACGCACATCAGCATCACTTTTTTGATTAATTTCATTTTCTACCTCAAGCCGTGTTGTCGCACTCTTTAAAGTCTTTTCTGTTTGCTTTTGCTGTTCAGTTCTTTTGCCAAGAACAAAAGCTTTTGCTAAAATCATAAAAAAAGCGGCTAAAGCCGCACCTGTTAGCATCAGATTTTTTTTTCATCCATAAGATCATAATTTGTGTTCCTGAAAGCGTTTGGCGACACAGAAAAGACCGGCACAGGCGGCTAAAACCATAATGGTTGCCAATGCCCATTGGATAGGGCCATTGCCCGCTAACAAACCTCCAAGTCCTGAGAAAGAACCAATGATGGGGGCAAGGGCTTCTGCTTTGAAAATCCCCATTGGCTGTTTGGTTTCTACTGGTTGATAATTGGAGGAAACATAAGCGCCTTTTGCCCATAAGCCTGCTTCTGCTGTCCGCCGGTGGACGAGACCTTGAAGGCGCTTTCCATCCGCTTTGGTCCATTTCTGTAATTCAGAGGGCACTGCTTCATATTCACCTTGATTGAGTTTTTTTAACAGTGTCGAATTGCAAAAGGCTGCTGTTCCTACATTATAACAAAAGGAGACGAGTGCTGCGAATTGTTCGTCTGTTAAGGAAACTTGAACGGCTTGTTCAACAGTGTTCTCAAATTGTTGCAAATCACGGCAAAGAAACTCTTCGGCTTGTTCTTCAGTGATTGTCATGCCCTTATGAACAAAGGGTTTTCCAGCAGCGTTTGTATGCCCATAACCAATGGTCCATATACCAATGGCATCTTTATAGGCGTGTAGACGCAAGCCCTCCCATTGTTTAATAAGTGCAAGTCCTTCTGATGATATTTTTCTCATAGGTTTCTCCATAAAAAAAGCTCTACACAAGGCAGAGCTGGATTTAAAAGGTTGATCTCTTTCCTCTTCTAAAGGATGATATTTTACGATGTAACGGGGGCATTTCCGCGAAGATTATTAAATTTTTGTTTCATGTAACTTTTTTTCGTGTTATACGTTACATGAAACATAGTGGAGGTTTTCTTATGGCTACAATGCACGTCAATGAACGCGTTCAAAAACATCGTAACGCACAAAGGAAAGCAGGATTGCGCTTGATGCAAATTTGGGTACCAGATACACGCCAACCAAACTTTGCAGAAGAGTGCCGCCGGCAGTGTCGCTTGGTAGCAAAAATGGATAAAACAGATACATCTATGCAATTATTTATGGATCAATCTTTAGTGGAAGTTGATGGCTGGACAGAATGAAGCGTGGATCTCTCGTAACAATAGCGATGCAGGGTGATTTTGGTAAACCAAGACCTGCATTAATAATTCAAGCCAATCAATTCAGTGAACATACAAGCGTAACAGTTTTACCAATTACAAGTACACTTATTGCAGCGCCATTACTTCGCATTACTATTCAACCAGATGCCAAAAATGGTTTACAAAAGCTTTCACAAGTGATGATTGATAAGATCATGACGGTAAGATGCGAAAAGGTTAGCCCAGCTTTCGGTTCTATTCATGCAGATAAAATGGTAGAAATTGAACGCTGTTTGGCTGTGTTTTTGGGAATAGTAAAATGAAAATAGTGAAGACATTTTTGTCTTGACAAATATTCGTTTATAAACGAATATACATCATGTTTGAAATACGTCACTACCTTACTTCTGATGGCAAAAACTTGATAACTGATTGGCTGCGAAAGCTCCGTGATGTACAGGCTAAAACTGCTATTATTCGCCGTCTTAATCGCTTAGAGCAAGGAAACTTTGGCGATTTTTAGCCGCTTCGTGATGGTGTTCATGAACTGCGTATTAATATTGGTCCTGGTTACCGAGTTTACTATGCACAGTCTGGAAAGACCGTATTGTTGCTATTATGCGGCGGTAGCAAAAAAACACAAGATACTGATATCACTCGCGCATGTGCTTTCTGGCGTGATTGGCAAAACCGTGAAGATTAAAGGAGTGCAAAAATGAAAGACTGTAACCATGATGATGCAATGGCGGGAATTTTCTATGATGACCCTGAGATAGCAGCAGCTACCCTTGATGCAATCCTAGCAGATGGTGATCAAGGTGAATTGCTTGTAACACTTCGCCAAATGGCTAAAGCTTATGGTGGTGTTCAAGCTGTAGCTAAAGCAGCCAACTTGAATCCCACACAGCTTTACCGTACACTTTCAGAAAAAGGCAATCCAGAGTTTCGCAGCTTGAATGCTTTACTGCGTACCATGGGATTTCGCTTAGCTGTACAGCCTCTTGAACGACCAGTTCCACACGTTTAATCTGTTGTATTGAGTGTATTAATTGTCTTTTTAAACAACAGTGTTTTATAGCAAAACATGGTAGCTTATTATGTATCTCCCTCATCCATATGTATGACGCCTTCACCTTCATCATATGCATTTTGTGGAGCGTTTGGATCAAGAGTATCATCCTTATCTGGCGTTGTGTTTGCAACATTTCCAGCTGCATCTTCTTGTCCTTCATCAAAAAGTTCGCACTCTATTTTTGTGGTGTAACCACCCGTTTTATCAAGCTTGTGCTTGACGCTTTTGATACGCCATTCTGCTGGTATATAAGGACGGAAAGGGGGCTCTTGAACAAGTTTTGCCTCTGCTTGTACAAAGGGATCACCACCAATATCACAGGAGAAAGAAGATTTACCCCGTGACGATTTGTTACGATAAGTGGCAATGGCTGCAACAGCCTCTGATTGATTATGGTAGGTATATTTGAGTTCATGAAACGGTGGATTACCGGATTTGACTTCTTTCTTTTCACCACTGCGCAGATCATAATAGGTTGCGATAACGCCGCCTTTTTTCTCTTGTTCTTGCTTCTCTGCTTCTTTTTCTGTTTTTTCTTCTCTCTCTGGTTCAGATGGATCTGGTAGATCATTTTCATCCATATGGATGGTGTTTTCATCCTCCTCTATCTCTTCTGGTGCACGTGCATCCGCTGCAGCTTTTTGGTCCTCACCATCATCCGTTTCTAAACCATTGGCTGCACCTGCTTCATCCCGTGCACTGTATTTAAAATCCCAACATGTGCACTGTTTCTCATGAAGAATCACTATGGGGAGTGTCTCGCCGGTGATGGCTTTGCCTTCTCTCCGTTTGGCAAGGACTAGCTTACCATCAACAGGCTTTGCTACCGCATCATATTCCTCTGCAAGGCGGGCGGCAAAAGCCATATCACTTTCAGTGGTTTGATCAATATGACGCACAACAATTTTCGCAAGAGAAGGGTCAACCTTTGCGGTATAACCATTACGCTGTGCGATCTCTTGAACAATATGGCCAAGTGTTTTCTGGTGATAAGATTGGCTTTTGGGTGTTCTATAAGACGTGTTCAATCGCCGCAGCACGCCCTTGTAGTTTGACAGTATGTTTTGCAGTAAGTGGGAAGAGGTGGGATTAGGTAGGAATACGTGGTAATTTATTGTTTTTATGCATATTTTTTACCTTAAAATGCGTGTTTTGTCAAAAGAGATTTTGACACCTGAAAATGGCAAAAAGAACGAAAAATGCTAAAAATTAGAATTTTGCACTAAAAATAAGAAAATCCTTTGAAGAATTTTAAAAAGTCTGTGAAAGCCCAGAAAACCGGCTTTGAAGACCCTTTGAAAAAAATGAAGCAAAAAAGATTTTCACCTATTGGTGATTATCTCTTTTTAGAGTAAATATAATTTTATAAATCAAATAATTATATTGTTTTTCTAATGTAAAAAGATTTTCATATTGATTTTCCTTTTAAAGAGACATTAGTCCGTATTTTGTGTGGTTGTTAGATGTACTTTTTCAGCTTCAATTTGTCGCTTTAAATGCAACTTTAGAAGAGGAAAAGTCGCTTCGACTTCTTCTGGGTCATTGATGTTTTGAACAAGCTCTTGCAACTTTCTATAAAGCTCTGCCGCTAATTCCGCTATATCTTCAGGGGGGAGTTTTATTTTTGCGTCGCGATAGGTTGTATAAACTATGCGACCAAGCTTTTTCATTAGCCCAGTAGGGATGGTAGGTGGAGAGAGATTGAAAGACCGAGTTAACGTCATGTCTATAAACATTGCATCTTCACCAGTCAAAAGCCAATTCAGGTTTACTCCAAATTTTTCTTTGTATGATGATAAAACGGTTGCGTCTGGAGTTCTATCACCACGTTCGTAATTCCCAAGCCCTTGAATACTAATACCAATTTTAAAAGAAAATATATCACGAGATAAGCCCACAAGCTTTCTAACTTCTGTGAGTCGTTTTGCTAATGCGGTTTTGGGTTCATTTTTTTGTCGTGTTATATTATAAATATTTACAAATGGAATTGACTAATATCTGATTTTATTTTTCCTTTTAGAGGGACATTAGTCCGTATTTTGTGTGGTTGTTAGATGTGCTTTTTCAGCTTCAATTTGTCGCTTTAAATGCAACTTTAGAAAAGGAAAAGTCGCTTCGACTTCTTCTGGGTCATTGATGTTTTGAACAAGCTCTTGCAACTTTTTATAAAGCTCTGCCGCTAATTCCGCTATATTTTCAGGGGGGGTATTTTTGCGTCGCGATAGATCGTATAAGCTATACGACCAAGCTTTTTCATTAGCCCAGTAGGGATAGTAGGTGCTTTAAAACCTACTGCTTTCGCTTTTGCCATGTCACTAAACATTTCACCTTCACCAGTAACAAACCAATGAGGATTAATGTTATACTAGTAAATGTCCCAGCCATAGAAAAATCTACGAGAACTGAAGGTTCTTTAAAATGTCTTTCCAGTTTTTCTGTAATAAAAGACAAAATTTCTATGGCGGGGTCATTACAAAAAGAAGAGTCACTCGGAAAAAGGGACATTGTATCGCATAGAATAACTTGGAAGCCTTTTGCTAAACATAACTTTGTAAATGAAGAACAAAAAACGCCGTTATCTCAAATTGGCATCACAGGAGACAGAATGACAACACAAAGGTTCATTATTTATCTCCTGCATCCCTTGTCTCAGAAAATCGATTGGAGCTAAAACTTCCCCACTGAAGATAATGGTTAAAACGTGGACATGGCAAAACTCTATCACACATAAAATCCCCTCCCTGTAAAACTGTCCAGAATAACCAATTGTATCAAAATTTAATTAAGCGACGAAAAATTTTAAATATGTACAATGCAACGCGCTTAATGAGAATCGATTCTCAGCTATGGCAATCTCCATCCAAGGAAAATAACAATAAAATTTTTACACATGACGCGCTCTTTTTTATCCCTCTCAGTCATTTTCTGAATACATGAAATCACGCGCTTTGAAGATATAAATCATAAAACCCAACAGGCAACACACAGCTAATAAAGCTGCCATTATCTGCGGATTGTGTCCAGATATCCTCCCAATAACCGCAGCACTCAACGCAGCACTTCCTAATTGTAATGCTCCCATCATACCGGAAGCTGCTCCAGCAGCTTGTGGATGTGAGGAAATAGCCAACGCTGTCCCTAAAGGCAATAGAAAACCATTCCCAAAAGTAAGAACAGCAATAGCCATAAAACTTGTTACAAGCGGCCATGGGCTTACATACATTTGTAGAGCAAATAACACACCACCCACAACAAAAATAATATACCCTCGCCATACGGCTCTTTCCATAGATTCCCGCTTAAAAAACCACCGTGCGACAAGATTTCCTATAATATATGGAAGAGAAACACTAATATAACTATAACCAATATATATTACTGGCAAACCTAGAGTGGTAAGTAAAAAGGGCGATTCTACAATATAAGCGAAATATGCTGCATAAGAAAAACACGGAATAAGTGCATAAAAAATAAATTGTTTATTTCTAAGAACGCCTAAACACCCTTTTACAAATCCTACAGGAGAAAAACGTTGGCGTTTTTGCGGTGGCAAGGTTTCTATAAGCACAAAACAACAGGGTAAAATAGTCAAGAATATAAAAAGACTTAAAAAAATAAAGGTGGCTTGCCAATTAAAAACTTGTAATAAGAGCCCTCCCACTAAAGGAGCAAGTGCTGGTGAAATGCCAATAAAGGGAAAAACAATCAAATAAAGTTTCCCGGCCGCTTTTTTATCCATTAAATCATTAATAATAGCACGGCTTAAAACAATTCCTGCACAAGCCCCAAGCCCTTGCAAAAAACGCAATCCAAGGAAAGCGTGAATATTAACAGTATAAATTACACTGAGCGTGGTAAATAACCATAAAAATAAACCAAATAGAAGGGTTTTTTTACGCCCAAAATTATCACTCAGTGGACCATAAATGAGCTGCCCAAGAGCCAACGCAAAAAGAAAAATCGCCACAGAACTCTGAATCTTAGATTCCGTAACATGGTAATATTGATGCATTTCTCCAAGTGCTGGAAGAAAAATATCTGTAGAAATTAGACCTCCCGTTGATAAGCATACGATAATTATAATAAATGGTAATGTATATTTGTAATTCATGAGAAAAAAACACAATTTGCAATTAAATAATGAATACTAATTAATATAACACTCTTTTTTATTTATGAACATAAATAAAAAATCTTTATTATCATATTTTTACTTTTTCTTTATTTCCCTTGAGAGTATTTATCACTCATAAAACATACCTTCTCAATCAACCGGCACAAAACAAAAGTGTCCTAAGAAAATATTTCATTCTCATCCTTGTAATAATCAGTCTTTGTTTTCTGCCCTTTTTAGCGCATATCTAATCACTTTTGGAACATAATTGCTAACGAGGCATTTTATCTCCAACATCATTTGAGGAGATAAAAATATGGAAACCCGCATTCCTGAGGATACACCCTTCGATAACCACTTTCTAGAAGAAACATCTCTAGAAACAGATTATCCTTTTTTCCAACCCCCACTTTCATGGTCAGCAATCTTTGCTGGACTGATCACAGCCCTTGCCACTTCAATCTGCTTATCTTTTCTGGTTGCAGCGTTAGGTTTCAACCAAATGGACTTCACCTCTTCGACACCTTTTGCAGGATCCTTTCTCTCCTTTGGGATTGGCTCTCTTATCGTTATGCTCATCAGCCTTGCTTTAGGAGGCTTTGTCGCTGGACGCTTTGCTGAATCGTCCGGCACACTTCATGGCTTTCTCACTTGGGCTCTGTTAACCCTTATCATGACCCTCCAAGCCGTCCACGTGGTTTCAAGTACAGCAACAATAGGCGCACACGCTGTTGGAGAAAGCACTTCAGCACTCCAACAAACTGGAGAAAATCTCAAAACAAATCTTGTTTCCTTCTTTTCACAAGCAAACAATGACAATTTTGCAAACTTTTTTCGTGAAATAAAGGACAATGGCGTTGATTTTGATAAATTGCGCAGTGAATTACGCACACTTCTCAAGAAAAGCGATATCCCTGCTCTCAATCCTGATCGTTTAAAGCAATCCTATCAAGCCGCTCTTAAAGAGATCAATTCTGCGATAACGGATTTTAAGGAAGATCCTTCTCACTACCGCACCACTCTCAAGGACCTCCATGATCATCTTTCTGATCGTATCGAAGATATCACAGAAGACATCAATCAAAATGATATCGTCAAAGCTCTAATGAACAATGGCATGACGCGTGCGGATGCACAAAAAACAGCCGACAATGCACTTAATCTTTATCAAACAGCAGAGGAAAAAACCGAACAAGCACTTAAAGACCTTGAAGCGCAAGCCCATACACTTTCGCAAAAGCTCAACAAAACGATGAAAGAAGCACGTCACACATCGGACAAAGCTGCTACAACAGCCTCCCACATGGGATGGTGGGGCTTTTTAGGAAGCTTGATTGGTGCCATGCTTTCAAGTGTTTGTGGTTATTATGGTTACAAAAGCCGTAAAGACATACACATGCTTTGAAACTTATAGCAAAACATAACGAAAAAAAAGCTGTACGGTATGTACAGCTTTTTATTACAAACTACTCTTGATTGCTTTTTTACTCTCTCCTATTTGAAAAGAATCTCCATCATAAGCGAATAGCCTACACGCATTCTCATATTAAAGAAAATATTGTAAAAAGCCTTCTCTTACTGAATCAGTAAATACCCTTATAGGCATCCTTCTCGTATAATGAACATAGAACAAGCACCTTATTCACTATTCTCTGTAAAAGCATTCATGAAACAATATCAATACAAAATATCTTGTCATTCTCATTTTTTTAACAAAATACGAAAAATGGAAAGAGCTATTATTTTCATAAAATCAATATCTTGATGATCAAAAGCTTGTGTTTGCAAAAAACATTTAGCCTCTATAAAAACAAGCGATATTTTCAATGAACATACTATTTGGCAAAAAATAAAATCTCTGCTAACTTTAGCCGTGATGGTAACTTATTGTGGTTATCATCAATTTTTTATCAACTATCTAAGGGGGGAAATATGAATATCTCACTTCATGAATTAGAAAATATCTCTGAATTGGCTGCCGATGATGTTGCGCCACCTTTGAGCAGCACTAAATACGCTCAACGTATCGATTCTCAAGTTTTCAAAGAAGACTGCGATGTGAATGTGTTACATGAAGTTCAATAATGTATTATGGGTGCAAACCTGTATGCATTTAGCGTATTCAGTGTAAGAAAGCTTAGCATATTTTATCGTCATGTTTAAATTGTTTTCTGAGGGCTTTTCTCAAGAAGTTTGGGCTAAGCAAGCAGCTGAATTGTCAATTACAAACATCCCTTTTCATGAAGGGGATGTTTTGTGTGCTTTAAAGCAATACGCAGAAAATCCAAATAAACTTTTAGCGCTTAACTCTCAATCTGAAGTAGTAACGGTTGTTGATGGAGTGCGCACTCCAAATCCTCTTCCAAACTTTCTTGTTTTGGACACTGATCAAACTATAGATGAATATATAACCCGCGTTGATCACTGTGCTGAGGGAAAAGAATGGGGAGTCATGTATTATGGGCTATACGCGGCCACCCCAATTATGTGGGATGTGGCAAAAAGATTTGCAGATCGGTTAGCACACTCTTTGGGCTTTCGACCAGGCGGACGAGTAGATATTGATTGTTTCATCGGTCGATATTCTTCTACCCATGTTGGTGTCCACGTGGATCATGCCCATAATTTCGGCTTCACTCTACGGGATGGGAAAACAATGTTCACATGGCCCAGTACACGAGATGACCTCCAAGGGCTAAGATATCCCAAATATGAAGCGTATAAATCAACAGCGATCGCACTACAAAATCGTACTGATCGTGTTGCATACTTTCCTCATGATGCTTTCCATGTTGCCGAAACTGGAAAAAATATTGCCGTAAATGTCAATATTGCCTTTTGGGAAACAGCAAGTGATGCGCACAAATATAAAGAGTATATTTCTCATCTCCTCCATATTGATGAGCGGTCACGACATGATATTCGAACATCGGGTAGAGCAAGTTTAAACCCTGAGAACACTTTTCAGCTATCCACTCTAAGCTCGGAAATTGCGAATAGTTCCCTAAAACGCCGTATGCTTATTACCCAATTAATTTGCGACACAAGTTCGCGTTTATGCGTCGGCCGCCCTCTTGTTGATGTATCTGAAATTGAGAGTGAAATTATGCTTCGCCCCTCTGCTACCCTCCAATGGGTTTTCTTACCTGAAACAAAAGAACTGCTTATTGCCGCAAATGGGCATTGTGCCAGTTTTAAATATAGCGCTCATCTAGAGAGCTTCCTGTCTCAACTTTCAGCAGGAAAGAAAATCGACTTAGCAAAACTCAATGATAAATCATACACACCTGTCATGTGGGAAGAAGTCTTAAAAACCGTAAAAGCTTTAGCATCTTGGGGAACGCTTTGATAAAGAAAAAATCCATTATTCTTGCCCAAATTTGCTTTTTTCTTGTTTTAGCTTTAAGCAGCTTTACCGATGAAACAGCGCAAGTTACATTTGCTCTCCACTTAGCAAAAAGCACATCTTCTCTTTCAATGCTCTTGCTCGCCGGACTTATCGGTGCAATTTGTGCTGGACCAGTTGCACCACGGCTCTTATATCTTCTCAGCTCCACCTATACAGTGCCTGCTGTTTTATTGTTTCAAGCAATATTTATAGCCATAGCTGCAATCGTAAACCAATTTTGGGCATACATTTCCATTTCTTTTGCACTAGGATGTGCTGGATCACTCTTTTGGTCTGCAATCCTCGTTTCTGTCCCTGAATTTGTCAAGAATGATCACCAGTTAGACTTCATCAATCGTATCATCCAAACAGTTCGCAACCTTGGTTATATTGGAGGCCCCCTCTTAGGGGGTCTGTTATATAGTTTATCAAACGGACAAAAAGGGTTGTTTGTGCTTTCAGTCATCGTTCTTTGTGCAACCTTTATCACCACATTCTGTGTTGAAATATTAAAAATACATTCAGAAAAGATCAACACATCCGAGCAAACCAAAAAAGGACTAGATGTAAGAGGATTATTGCGTAAAAAAAATGTTCTCTATGCTCTTACGCCACTCATTATCACCATCATACTCACCTCTGCTCTCAACGTTTTATCTATTGTCCGTATCCGTACCAATCTTCATTTAAGCGCGCAAACATATGGAATGATCGCAAGCATGGTAAGTCTAGGATTAGTGGTTGGTCCACTCTGCTTCTCTAGCCTCTTTCATCGCTTTGGCAATGCCGCTGGAGCATCTTTGGCCGCAACAATCATTGGCTTTGGAGTTTTCTGTTTTTCCTTAACAGATTTTGTTTGGTTGATGATGGTTTCATTTTTTATCCTTGGAGCAGCCAATGGCGTACAAAACGCCCTCATGGCAAGCTTTATGATGAAAGCCATTGCGAAAGAACATAGAAACAATCAAATGCCAGCCTATGTCTTCATTCTACAAACATCTGTGTGTATTGGTTTTATCGGAGCAGGCTTTATTCGTGTACATGATACCCAAAATACTCTCCTTGCAATCGGCATCGCCACAATGGTCGTAGGCACTTTAGGTTTTGTGTTAAATAGCACTGTACAAAAAAGGGAAGTTGATGATAGTTCGTAGAAACCTTCGTTTTTTTCTAAAGTAAACAATGCAACAAGCTAAAAGGTGCTACAACTACTCGATAGAATTGTTGATTTTGAAATAATATAAACCTCTTATGAGTCAATCTGATTTCATGTCCTAAAATATATAGGAACAAATTTTTCAAAAGCTTGTAATCTCGAAAGAGTCCAATAAGTCGATTTAACATTATGCAACAAGACCCGATAGGTTTAAATTTTTACAATGGAACAGGCGGTTATGTATGGCAACTTGCAGACTATATGCAACATGATTGTCATGAGTACATCCATTCCCTTGAATTGCAAAAACCTACTCCGCCGATAGCCATAAATTCTTTAGCTGTTTATCCACGTGAATTAAATCCTTTGGCACGTGTTCAATGGGCAAAGGATGTACAGATACAGAAGGAGAAACCCGCCTTAATTGGAAAACGCCAAATTCAACCTATCACTGCTGTTTTTCCAACAGGAGCAGCATTCGGTGGATTTGATTTTCAAACATCTGAAGCACTTCGTGAAGGATGTGTTATACAATCATTGAAAAAAATACAACTTAATGGTTCTCTTTTCTCTGCTGGAATTCTTTTGATATCATTGGTGCGGCATGGAATCATTGAAACAGATCAAAAAGCCCTTTCAGAGGATAATGCAACAGCTCTTTTACGAGAACCAACATGCTTTATCACTCACTCTCCCATCGGCTACCTTGCCATCAACCAGCTTAATGGGCGCACAATTCGGCTTAATGAAAAAACCAAGCATTTCTTAAAAAGAGCTGCAACACCGATACCTATTCAACACCCTGTAGACAATTCAATAAAGCTTTTTGTTAAAGCAGGAATGTTGCGATTTCTTCTCTTATAAGGATAAAAAGATGCCACTGATAAGACCTGGAATGGGAACAGAAAAGAGTGCTGAACTTATTTATACACTTATTCAAATGGCAAGACCACGCACAGTTATTGAAATCGGTGCCGGCGATAGCACATGCTTTATTGCTCAATCCCTTCAAAAAGCTAAATTATCATGGCAACAAGATAAAAGACTTCTCGAATCCTCTCACTGGGAGGAGCGCACAGCTCTGCTCGACCCCTCAGGAATTCCAGACACTTATGAACCACGACTTATCACAATTGATGATTTTACAGCAGAAGGTCAATCAGCAGAAGAAGCATGGCAAAAACTTCTCAATGCCAATATTGAAAAAAACACTGTAACATTTATTAATGAATAATTTTTTCTCCCTCGATGAAAATACACTCAAATCTTGGGGGCCAATAGATTTTGCTTGGATTGATGCTGGAACTCCAGCAGATGATGTGCGATTTATTATAACACTTTGGGAACATATCACTCCTGGTGGTTATCTCTGTCTTCACGAACCAATAATGACGACAGCCGTCACCCTTAATGGCGAACAACGTGTTCGACGCATAAGAACCCCTCTATGGGAAGAAATCCTCTATCGACTCGATCGCTCCTATGAAGCTTTAACACTGCCCGAAAACCACAAATATCGCCAAAGTGGTCTCGGTATCATCCGTAAACGCACTAGTATTGAACAAATTGTGCGCTCACAATCATTACAATCAGAATTGAGAGAGATCAATGAACTGCCTATTCGCAATGATCTTTTACCCATGGGAAAAGAAGCACTTCATAAACGCAATATACGCAATTCTTTGATTTCTGCAATGACCTCTCCTACCTTACGCGCCGTTTATGCAACAATTATACTTGGCGCTAAAAATCTTTCTGATATTCTCAAACATGTCGATTCAGATGTTAAAAGCATTCATAAATCCATTAATCGCCTTTTGAATCTTGGTCTTATTCAAAACACAAAAGAGGGATTTCAAATCGTAGATACATTATGGCAAGCACTAGAAGATAAAAACGTACGAAATATGGAAAATTTAGGTGACCGTTCCCTAGAAACTGAAGATATGCTTACAAAAATGAGTGAGGCATTTCAAATGGAAAAAATCTATAGCGAAACTGAAATCTCAAAGATATGCAGCCTCTTTACTGTAGATTTTGCACGTTTAAGACGCACCTTGGTTGAAAGAGGATTTTTAAAACGGTACGCAAGCCAATATCAACGCGTGCGCTAAAAAAGAAAAAAGAGATTGCGCCTTTCAAGAGAATTTAAAAAGCGAAGTATTTGAAGGGCAAGCTGGTGATAACCATTTTTTTATGGCATAAAAAAATCTCGCAGCCTTTTTTACCAAATCAATTCCAATAAAGATAGAATAGAAATAAATTTTGTTCTGGTTGAAACCTTCACATTGTTAAGGTTTTTGGCTATATTAAGGTTTATGATGACGATTATGCTCATGACTGTTAGCTTGGATAGGAAAATTACACGCCATAGTAAAAATTTTATGGTATGTGCGTATTGGTCATGGGTAACGTATGAGAATACGAGGAATCTCTTGAACACAAGAGTTCGTTTATAATTACAAAAACGCACTTGCTCAATTACAAGGACTGATATCTCCCAAATCCAAGCGAGAGAAACTTGTTGAAAATTTTTTTGCATGGCTTCTCAAACAGTGTAATAGCATTTCTTGATATAGCATAATTAAAAGTACGAAAAGACAAAGAGAACACACTCTTATGAAAGTGTACTTCAATAGGGAATATTCATACCAAACCGTCGAGAAGAAACAGTTTATAGCTGGTATTGAACGCCTCAAAGAGATAGCTGCAATAGTTCAAAATTCTCTAAAAACCCTTAATGGTCTTTTTAATTTGGTAATTGAATAAAGTCTTTTAGAAAACAATCCAAAAGCAGAAGTAAAAAAATAACTTACAATAATAAAAATAAATTTGCTGTTTAAACAGAAGAAGATGTTGAGAAATATTATAAACATGGACTTTAGGAACACACGAACGCGTCTAGATTGATCTTCTCCTATAGACGGGCTTGCCGTTGTGGTGATGCCGTTCGTATTAGTGAAAAGGCGTCAAAGATAATATTATTCACTTAAAAACAGAAAAGTAAATTCTAAACAAATATTTTTCTACCTATTTTGCCAAAATTAGCAGCAATACATGGCTGCTAATTCAGATTTAACAGTCTCACAGCTTAAAGCAATCTTTGGATGGACAGACGATAAAATGGTGTCTCTCTATACAAAGAATGCCAACCGCAAAATAAGCTCAAGCAAAAAATATCATAGCATCACTAAACATCAAATTCCTTGCCTTTCATGTGGCTTATTGATTTTTATGTCTTTTCTTAATCGATAGCGGAATTTGATAGAGAAACTTAGGAAAATATGGCACTATAAACTGAATAACGCCCCAGCTTATAAGGCTGCCTAAAATTATACCAGCCAAAACATCAAAAGGATAATGTACACCAACAAAGATACGTCCCCAACAAATCAAACATAAAAATACCGTTGCAAACTGAGATGCGACTTTATATCTATAAAAACAAAGACTTGCTGTATAAGATGCAATAGTCAAGGCATGATTACTAGGAAAAGAGGCTGTTGCTTTATGTTTAATCAATGGTATTGACAATCCCGCAACAAATGGACGTGGATGAAAATAAATAAGAGAAATGAGATAACCTATAAAAAGAGACACACAAATACTCATAACAATGCTTAGTGCTACGCGTCGTTCCTTCTCTTGACCACAAAACCACAACACACAGAGATGTAATGGAATAATGTAAATTAAAAACTTCGCACAAAAAATACTAAACAAAATTAAAACCGGCCAAGATTGATGATTGCCAGCAAGCATTTCAAAGAGTGCAACATCAATCTGGTTTAAACAATTCATTCTTCTTCCCTTCATGTTCATAGCTTTACAGCATCATCTTTTTGTAAAAAGAGTGAACTGTATAAAAAATATCTCAAGATTTAATAAATCGATTTTTTTATGCACATAAGCTTGCTATTCTAAAAGATAAGTTGTAAACGTCAAACGTTTGTTACCGGCATTTTAGCTGGAGGTTGAACGGAGGACTGAAGAGTTATCAGTAGGAAACGCAATGTTTCCGACCTCCTGTGTCTCCGCTCTCGGATGTCTCAAATTGTACGCGCGTCCTTTCTTCTTTGGATTTCCAAAAAAGACAAGTCGCAGAGGCTTTGCGCTAAAACCGGTAAAGTTTAATTGAAGAAAGGCAAAGCAATGGCTCTTTATGAACATATATTCCTTGCTCGGCAAGACATTGCACCGCAGCAAATTGATGAACTGTTAAGTACCTATAAAGGGGTCATTGAAGCGCACGGTGGGAAAGTTGGGCGTACAGAAAATTGGGGTCTTCGCCCTCTCGCTTATCGTATTCGCAAAAATCGTAAAGCTTATTATGTGCTGGTTAATATCGATGCACCAGCAACAGCAATTGCTGAAGTTGAACGTCAAATGCGTATTAATGAAGATATTTTGCGTTATATGACCATTCGCGTAGAAAAACACGAAAAAGAAAAATCTCCTATATTTTCACGTATTGATCGTAATGATCACATTGGTCACGATGAAGAGCGGTATCGCTCCCCGCGTCGCCAACGTGAAGATGTTATAGAAGGAGTAGAATAATGACCGATATGAATCAAACTGCAGCACGTCGTCCTTTTCATCGTCGTCGTAAAACATGTCCGTTTTTAGGTGCGAATGCTCCAAAAATTGATTATAAAGATGTCAAATTGTTGCAACGTTATATTTCAGAGCGAGGAAAAATCGTTCCTTCGCGTATTACAGCCGTCAGTCAGAGAAAACAGCGTGAGTTAGCGAATGCTATTAAACGTGCTCGTTTTCTAGGATTACTCCCATACGTTATAAAGTAGGCTGTTAATATATTATGCAACTGGGGGAACACCCCAGTTGCTTTTCTTATATGATTTAATAAAAACTGGTTGTGGATTATACGAAGAGTATAAAGATACCAAAAGTTGAGGTATTGTAATGCCCCTAACTGCAAACGGCAGGACAGCGATAAATGAGCGATTTTCATGTTTATAAGATAATGACCGGTATTTTGGCGGGGCTTTTTGCTGTTGTAATAGGGATGGCGCTTATCAGCGTTGCAAATGTCGTACCCTATTTTTCTCTTCTTCTTGGTTGTTTTCTTTCATTGCCAATTTTTATTGTTGCGTTCGGTCAAGGGACATTAGCCAGCATCGTTGCTCTCATAAGTGCGACGATTGTTCTTATCATAACCACGAATACCTATATTGCTCTTAGCTTTATGCTATTATTTTTTCTTCCTGCTGTCTATGCTTCTTGGCTCCTTGGACTTGCACGACCAGACCATAAGAAAAACACTCTGATATGGTATCCATTATCATCGATTATTTTTCATTTAACGAACTTTATTGCTCTTATAGCAGCCTTTATCGGAGTTTATATTCAAACCCATTCATCCACACCCATTATTATAAAAAAAGTTACAGCAAACATAGTACAAGCTCTGCAACAATCGCCATCACTCAAGGAAACTGATATCCGCGCTTTTAGCGACTTTGTCATGGCAAATACAGCAACTTTAACAGCTATTGCTCTCACAATTTATAGTTTACTTTTTCTCATTGGTAATCTTTATTTTTCAATAATTACAGCTCAACATATGAAGTGGTTGAAAAGACCTCGAGATGATTGGAGTAAGACTCTCCGTTTTCCAATTTCTGGAATTATTATTTTTATTGTTGTTTGCCTCGTATCAATGGCTGAATTGAGTGCTCCTCTTAATTTGAGCATACGTGTCTTTAGCATTGCGTATACTGTTATTATCTCAATCAGTGGTTTAGCATATCTCCATAATATTACACAAGGAATCAATGGCCGGATTATTATCCTCTCTCTTGTTTATATTGCCATCTTAACTGTCGTTTTTGCTCCACCTATTTCTTTCATGATGCTCTTAATGGGAATTTGGGCAACCATTCAATATAACCTTCAATCACGCAAAAAACTTCACTAGATTTATTTGTTCGAAAGGAAAAACTATGGATATTATTCTACTTGAACGCATTCCTCGTCTTGGTCAAATGGGTGATGTTGTCTCTGTTAAGGACGGTTATGCACGTAACTTTCTCTTACCTCAAGGCAAAGCTTTACGCGCTAATGAAGTTAATAAAAGACATTTTGAAATGCAACGTGCACAACTTGAAGCGCGTAATCTTGAACGCAAAAGTGAAGCACAAAAAATCGCTGAAAAACTTGACGGCAAATCATTTGTTGCCGTTCGTTCAGCGGGTGAAACAGGACAACTTTATGGATCTGTATCAACACGCGATATTTCCGAAATTATAACAAATGAGGGCTTTTCTATTGGACGCAATCAGATTGAGCTGAATCATCCAATAAAAACTATTGGCCTTCATACCATCACTCTTAGTCTTCACCCTGAAGTTCAAATTTCTTTAGTCATTAATGTTGCACGTTCAGCCAATGAGGCACAACGCCAAGCAGAAGGTGAAACTCTAACTTCTGCTGAAGCGATCTATGATACCCAAAAAGAATCCGTAGCAGAAACAGAGGAAGAGCTATCAGTAGAAGAAATGGGCGATAATGATGTAGTGGGCATTGATAAAGAAGCTTAGTTGTTATTTTTATTACCTATCTTGCATTTTCTGTTTTTCTATCGCTTAATAGCATTGATGTATAACAGAACATTTATCCTAAAAGGCTACATGTTCTGTTGTATTATCGTGGAAGTTGAATTTTTATGGCAACAACACCCCTCAGTATTGTATAGAAAATGACACACCAGAAAATATAGTAAGCAAAAATGCGCCTATGCTTTTTTCTTCAAAGAGAAAGAAAATTTCTAACTCTCTGCTTTAAAAAAAATGCTCTTCCCCTAAAGTGGTATATTGGTTGTAACCTCTTCTCTCATTTAAAATAATTGTCATTATAAAGAAAAGCAATTTTACTTATAGCACCATTAAAACCCTAGCATCCTATAACCTCAAAACACCAGAAACACAGCATTGTGTTTTTGAGAGAACCCAAAGTGCAATCTAGAAAATTTACATATTTTCTAAAATTTCTATATTATGAAAATAAAATGTAAAGGAATAAGCTCCAGTAATACACAAATGGTGAATCAGAAATTGGAGAGAACTAAAAAGAATTGAAAGGAAGATTTGAACTTAAAATCAAGATTCTGTCTCCTGCTTCTTTTCATATAAAGAGCTCGATTGATTGCCTAAACGTGAAATTTTGATGAGAAAAACTGTTATGGAAGAAACCAGCGTCATTAATTTTAGCTCTTCACAAAAAGAAGACCCCTCTTCTTTCCAACAACTCCCACATAATATTGAAGCTGAACAAGCCTTGCTTGGAGCACTTCTTATCAACAATGATGCTCATGATCGTGTTGCAGATTTTTTGAAGCCCGAACATTTTTTTGAACCACTCCATCAAAAAATCTACGCTGTTTTATCTCATCTTATCGAAAAAGGAAAAATTGCCGATCCAGTTACCATAAAACCTTTTATTCCAGCGGAAGAAAAAATTGCCGATATTACTGTATATAATTACGTTGTTCGTTTAACAAAAGAAGCCGTAACAATCATTAATACTCAAGATTATGGACGGATCATCTATGATCTTTTTCTCCGACGCTCCTTGATTAATATTGGAACTCAAGTTGTCAATACAGCCTTTGATGCTCCTGTAGAACTCACACCCTCTAGACAAATTGAAACCGTTGAACAACATTTATTTGAATTAGCAGAAAAGGGAAAATATGGAGGGGGATTTGAGAACTTCAATGAGGCTATCAAAAAAGCACTTGAAATGGCAAGTGCGGCTAAAAAGCGTTCCTCACACTTATCAGGAATAGCGACTCACATTAAAACACTTGATGAAAAAATGGGAGGATTACAAAAATCTGATCTTATTATCCTCGCCGGGCGCCCTGGAATGGGAAAAACTTCACTTGCAACCAATATTGCTTTTAATATTGCCAATGCTTGCAATCGTGATGGAAAAACACAAGAGAATGAAGGCGGCATTGTTGGATTTTTCTCGCTGGAAATGTCATCAGAACAGCTGGCAACCCGTATTATTTCTGAACAAACCGAAGTTTCTTCTTCTGATATCCGCCGTGGGAATATTTCAGAAGAGCAATTTGCAAAAATTATCCGTGCTATGAATCGTTTACAAAAAGCACCGCTTTATATCGATCAAACGGGTGGTATATCAATCACACAATTGGCAGCACGCGCACGCCGTCTCAAGCGGCAACACGGTTTAGACGTTTTGATTATTGACTATATTCAGTTAATGACAAGCAATTCAAAACGTTCATCTGAAAACCGTGTTCAGGAAATTACAGAAATTACCACAGGATTAAAAGCATTGGCGAAAGAATTGAATATTCCCATCATTGCTCTTTCACAGCTTTCGCGCCAAGTTGAAAATCGAACAGATAAACGCCCACAACTCTCTGATTTGCGTGAATCTGGTTCTATTGAGCAAGACGCTGACATCGTTCTTTTTGTTTACCGTGAAGAATATTATCTCAAAAATGAAGAGCCAAAGATAGGCACTCTTGAATATGAAAGATGGCAAAATACAATGGACAAAGCTTTTGGAAAAGCTGACGTTATTGTTGCAAAACAACGCCATGGACCAACAGGGACCGTTCATCTTGCCTTTCAGTCTGATTACACACGCTTCAGTGATCTGGCAGATAGTAATTATCTTCCAGAACAAATTGGTTAAATCATCATGGCACGTAACCGTCTTCAATTTATTTGCCAAAATTGTGGAACTGTTCATTCACGCTGGTCTGGGAAATGTAATTCCTGTGGTGAATGGAATTCTCTTATCGAAGAAAATGAAAATAGTGGTATTGGTAGCGGCCCAATGCAAAATATCCGTAAGGGACGTATAGTTGCCCTTACTTCTCTTTCTGGAGATCTTCAAGATGCTCCTCGTATCCATTCTGGCATCGATGAGCTTGATCGTGTTACGGGTGGGGGATTTGTTCGTGGATCGGCATTGCTTGTTGGTGGAGACCCAGGTATTGGAAAATCAACATTGCTGACACAAACAGCGGCTGCTTTATCACGCAAGGGACATAATGTCATCTATGTTTCAGGGGAAGAAGCACTTGCACAAATATGCCTTCGTGCTCAAAGACTTGGAGCTGCGAATACAGAGGTAAAACTTGCTGCTGAAACAAATGTTGAAGATATTCTTGCAACCTTAAGGGAACATAAAAACCTCGATATGGTTATTATCGATTCCATTCAAACTTTATGGTCAGATGCTGCAGATTCAGCTCCTGGTACGGTCACACAAGTTCGTATTGGTGCTCAAGCAATGATCCGCTTTGCAAAAAAAACAGGAGCAGCTGTTGTTCTTGTTGGACATGTTACAAAAGATGGACAAATTGCAGGGCCCCGTGTTGTAGAACATATGGTTGATGCTGTTCTCTATTTTGAAGGTGAAGGCGGACATCATTATCGAATCCTTAGAACTGTCAAAAATCGCTTTGGACCAACCGATGAAATTGGTGTTTTTGAAATGTCTGATAAAGGATTACGGGAAGTCATAAATCCATCCGAACTTTTTTTAGGTGAACGAAATGAAAAAGCACCAGGTGCAGCTGTTTTTGCAGGAATGGAGGGAACGCGTCCCATACTCGTAGAAATTCAAGCGCTTGTGGCTCCCTCTTCACTTGGAACACCACGGCGTGCTGTTGTAGGATGGGATGGCAATCGCCTTTCAATGATTCTTGCTGTTTTAGAGGCTTATTGTGGTGTTCGCTTTGGACAACATGATGTCTATCTTAATGTGGCAGGAGGATATCGCATATCCGAACCAGCAGCTGATTTAGCTGTTGCAGCGGCTTTGGTCTCTTCGCTCGCAAATATTCCTCTTCCAACTGATCATGTCTATTTTGGTGAAATCAGTCTTTCAGGAGCTATCCGCGCGGTTGCACATTCTGCACAACGTATCAATGAAGCAAAAAAACTTGGTTTTCAGGGAGCTGTTCAACCTATTACAACAAATGAAACAATGAAAGCGTTCAAATTTCAACAAAAAACATTCTCTGATCTTCCTGTGCTGGTTGCCGCTATTACTGCAGGTAAAAAATGATCTGCGCCACACATATGATAAGAAAGAAAAAAATCTACAAAATATAAAACATCCCTGTTATAAGAAAAAAAATAGCATAACTAGAAATGCATTTTTATACTAACTTAAAAGAACACAACTTTATGTATAAGGAACAAACAAATGATCATAACAGTCCTTGATGGAATTGTCTTAGTTGTCATCCTGTTGTCCGCCTTTCTCGCTATGCTCCGAGGATTTTCACGCGAGGTGTTATCGTTAATTTCTTGGGCAATCGCAGCTATTACTACACTGTTTTTATTTAAACCTTTCTTGCCCTTCTTTGAACAATATCTTTCTAACAAAATGATTGCATTGATCACAACATTGGTTACAATTTTTATTATTGTTCTTATTATTACTTCAATTATTACCATGAAAATCTCCGATTTTATTATTGATAGTCGCATTGGTATCCTTGACCGCACTATCGGTTTTGTTTTTGGGGCATTTCGCGGTTTATTGATCATGGTTATTGGTATGCTTCTTATTAATGCCCTCATTAAACCCGAGAACCAAGCTCACTGGTTAAAAAATGCGACAACAAAACCCATCTTAGATTCATTGGGACAAAAAATTTGGGATGTCCTTCCTCAAAACCTCGACACTGTTCTTGAAAAAGCAGGAAATTTTTTTAAAAAAGACGATGATAATATACAGAATAAACGCCCTCATGAAAAAAATAATTCAGCAAAATAGAAAATAATTTATCATGGGTAAAAAATTCTCAATAACATGTGGAGTATGAAATAATCATCCCTCCTATGACAACTGAAAGAATATGATGAAAAAAAGCGATGTTTCCTGTCAGGATTATGCATTGGATGGCGATACCCTTCATGAAGAATGTGGGGTTTTTGGTATTCTTGGTCATGAAGATGCTGCAACATTAACAGCTCTCGGGCTTCATGCACTTCAGCATCGTGGGCAAGAGGCAGCTGGTATTGTCTCTTACCATAATAAAATGTTTCATCAAGAAAAGTATCTCGGTCTTGTCGGTGATCACTATACAAATCCCGCAACACTTGCACGTTTACCAGGAAATCTTGCTATCGGACATACTCGTTATTCTACAACTGGAGAAATAGCATTACGTAATGTTCAACCTCTTTTTGCGGAATTAAAAGCTGGAGGGATTGCTATTGCCCATAATGGTAATCTCACCAATGGTCTGACATTACGCCGCGAACTCATTACTTCTGGTGCTATTTGTCAATCGACATCAGATTCAGAAGTTTTTCTCCATCTTATTGCGCGATCACGTTATGAATCGTCCTCTGATCGTTTTGTTGATGCTATTCGGCAAGTAGAAGGTGGATATGCCATGTTGGCACTCACTCGTACAAAGCTTATTGCCGCACGCGACCCAACAGGGATTAGACCTCTCGTGATGGGCGAACTTGATGGTAAACCAATTTTCTGTTCCGAAACATGTGCTCTTGATATTATTGGAGCAAAATATGTGCGCGATGTTAAAAATGGAGAAATTATTATATGTGAAATACAGAAAAATGGGGAAATTACTAAAAAAATTATAAAACCAGAGAGTGATAAACCAGAAAAGCTTTGTCTTTTTGAATATGTTTATTTTGCGCGTCCTGATTCAATCGTTGGAGGACGCAGTGTTTACACGGTACGTAAAAATATGGGTATTCATTTGGCCCAAGAAGCGCCGTATGAAGGTGATGTCGTGGTTCCCGTTCCTGATGGTGGAACACCCGCAGCAATTGGTTATGCGCAAGAAATTGGCATTCCCTTTGAACTTGGTATTATTCGTAACCACTATGTTGGTCGCACATTTATTGAACCAACACAACAAATTCGCGCTTTTGGAGTGAAATTAAAACATTCTGCAAATCGTTCTGTTATCCAAGGAAAACGTGTTATTTTAGTTGATGATTCCATTGTACGGGGAACAACATCCCTCAAAATTGTACGAATGCTCCGCGATGCAGGAGCAAAAGAAGTGCATATGCGCATTTCTAGCCCTATGATTTTTTATCCCGATTTCTATGGCATTGATACACCTAAAGTTGAAAGCTTATTGGCTAATCAATATCCAGACTTACAATCCATGTGCAATTTTGTTGGTGCTGATTCATTAGAGTTTCTTTCAATTGATGGTCTCTATCTTGCTGTAGCAGGAGAAAAACGAAATAATACTGATCCACAATTTACTGACCATTATTTTACCGGACATTACCCTACACAGCTCGTTGATCAAGAAAGTATTCCTCAAATTCATCAATCCTCTGTTCTTAAAACAAGAGATTAATATGATGACAAAACTTGATTTTAGTCTCTTTGGTCGTGTTGCACTTGTTACCGGTGCCTCAAGGGGTATTGGTTACCATTTAGCATTAGAGCTCGCGGCACGCGGGGCTCATATTATCGCTCTTGCACGAACAACGAGTGGGCTCACTGAACTTGACAATAAAATTCGAGAAAAAGGTGCACATGCAACACTAGTCCCTCTCGACTTACATCATATGGAAAATATCGACACTCTTAGCGTTTCAATTGCAAAACGCTGGGAAAAGCTTGATATTATGGTCACCAGTGCGGGAATCCTTGGAACACTCTCACCAGTAGCACATACCGAAAATAGAGTATTTGAAAATGTTTTACAGATAAACCTTATCAGCCAATGGCGGTTAATGAAAGCTGTAGAACCTTTATTGCGTAAATCTGATGCTGGACGAGCAATTTTGTTATCTTCAAGCGTTGCTCATGTTGCACGCGCTTTCTGGGGACCCTATGCTGCCTCTAAAGCTGCTTTAGAAATTATTGCGCGATGCTGGGCAGAAGAACTAAAACAAACTTCTATCAAAGTTAACTGTGTTGATCCCGGTGCAACACGCACTGCCATGCGTGCACAAGCCATGCCTGGTGAAGATCCTCAAACACTCCCTTCACCACAAGAAGTTGCAGCAAAAATAGCACATTTATCCTCACCTCATTTAAAAGAAACAGGAAAACTTTTTAATGTCCGTAAAAATAGGTTCATGGATTATCATGTTCCTGATTAACTATAGACATGAATGAAAACGTAAATCTGAATTAGACTTCGTTCTATTGCTGCTTTTCTTTGCAAAAAAATATAAAGTTCTATGATTTTTGGAGAGTTTTCGTATTACTCTTTTTTTCTTCCAAAAGAGCCCGTTTATGATAAACCACAAAACTACAGGGGAGAAAAATCATATAGCAAACAGCTGTAATGAGTAAAGTATACCATGTATAAGTTGCAAGAAAACCTACATAAATCACAACCCCCAACATGCATGGTACAACAATATCACGCCTCAAATTTTGGTCGATTGTCTTTGCATTCCACACCGGTAAACGACTAACCAACAGAAAAGCAATAATTACAGTATAAAGACTAAAAAATAATGCCCAGCTCCAACTCGGCATCAAACCAAGAGCCCCTAGATACATAGGCAAAAGAAGCAATAACGCTCCTGCTGGTGCAGGAACACCAATAAAATAATTATCCTGCCATTTTGGTGTATCCTTATTATCTAACATCACATTAAAACGCGCTAACCGCAAACAACAAGCAACACAATAAACAAGTGCTGCCACCCAACCAACTTGGTGTGCTTGAGCCAAAACAAAGGAGTAGACAATAAGCGCAGGTGCAACACCAAAATTAATGACATCAGCAAGAGAATCCATCTGTGCTCCAAAAGATGAACTGCCATCCATCAAACGAGCGATACGTCCATCAGCGCCATCTAAGACTGCTGCTAAAAGCACCATTAAAATAGCAGCTTCATAACGATGCTCAAAAGCTAAACGAATACTGCTCATCCCTGCGCAAATTGCCAAAATAGTGATAACATTTGGAATGACATACCGCATCGGTGTAGGTGAACGCCAGCGATTTGCACCATCATCATGCTGCCCTTCAGGATTAAATGAAGAAAAGAGCGAAAAGTTTTTCATTTTTTATCCTAATCAAATCTGAAATCCGTTGTAGCACTCTTATCATCAAAAGAACCTAAAACCGTTTCTCCTGCAATTGCCGTCTGACCAACAGCAACACGCAATTTCACTTCTCTTGGGATATAAATATCAAGGCGAGAACCAAAACGAATTAATCCAAATCTTTCTCCAGTAACAACGGAATCATGTTCTTTTGACCAACAAACAATCCGGCGAGCAACCATTCCAGCTATTTGCACCATCCCAATTTTACCATGTTTGCTATCAATAACCACCCCATTCCGCTCATTAAACTGACTGGCCTTATCAAGCTCTGCATTGGCAAACTGTCCTGGACGATAAACTATAGATTCTATTGTACCACTTATAGGAATGCGATTAATATGGCACGAAAAAATATTCATAAATACGGAAATTCTGATCATTTCTTCTTTGCCTAATCCCAATTCCTCAGGTGGAACACACGGTTCGGCAAACGAGATACGACCATCAGCAGGCGACATAATCCAATTTGAATTTAAAGGAATGACGCGATCTGGATCACGAAAAAAATAAATACACCACACCGTGAGGACAAGACCACACCAAAACAGTGGATTCCACATCCAACCAAGAATGAGAGAAAGAACAAAAAATACGACAATAAAAGGATAACCTTCTTTATGAATTGGCACAAAGCCATTATGGATAGATTGTAGAATACTCATATAATTTCCTATTCATAGATCATTTTAATAAGTCATAAACCTTCTGTTTTTTTCTTATCCTTTTGTGTATTTAACGCATCACTCCCTATAAAGTTATCGGTCACGTTTACATAGCTTATTTTTTACGATTAACAACGCCTATCTCATCTTCTTCACGCATTTTACGTAATTTTTCTTCAGCTTGCGATGCTTCAAGCTGCTTATTCCACATTGAAGCATAGAGACCTTTCTTATGTAAAAGCTGTGCATGTGTGCCATTTTCAATAATGCGGCCATTTTTAAGAACCAAAATTTCATCAGCATTAATAACAGTAGAAAGACGATGCGCAATGATTAAGGTTGTCCGCCCACGGCTGACGATATCTAGAGCCTGTTGAATTTCCTGTTCTGTTGCCGTATCAAGGGCTGCTGTTGCTTCATCCAAAATGAGAAGGGGGGGTGCTTTCAATAATGTCCGTGCAATAGCGACACGTTGCTTTTCACCACCTGATAGTTTAAGTCCACGTTCACCTACCATAGACTGAAAACCTTCCGGAAGCATCTCAATAAATTTTGATATCTGTGCCATTTCAGCAGCTTTGCGCATCTCTTCATCTGTAGCAGCTGGACGCCCATAGAAAATATTATATGCAATTGTATCATTAAATAATACCGTATCCTGCGGTACCATGCCAATAGCTTCACGTAAACTTTTTTGCGTTACATCACGAATATCTTGTCCATCAATTGTGATGGAACCTGAATCAACATCATAAAAACGAAAAAGTAATCGAGAAATAGTCGATTTGCCAGCACCTGATGGACCAACAATTGCAACTGTTTTACCTCCAGGAACTTCAAAATCAATATCTTTGAGAATCTGGCGATCTGGACTATAGGAAAATTTTACCTGATGAAACCTAATAGCTCCACAACGCACTATTAATGGTTTGGCATCTGATTTATCAATGATCTCCTGTGGAACATCTAAAAGATCAAACATGGCTTCAATATCAGTTAATCCTTGTCGAACATCACGGTAAATTGAACCAATAAAATTCAATGGAATAGAGAGCTGTATTAAAAGTGCATTAATAAAAACGAAATCTCCTAAAGTTTGTGTCTTATGAAAAACTTCATACGCGGACATCAACATCAGAATAGTCATTCCGATACCGAAAATAAAAGCCTGACCAAAATTAAGCCAGCTTAATGATGTCCAAATTTTGGTTGCAGCTTTTTCATAATTTTCCATAGAAGAATCAAATCTATGTGCTTCCAGAGTTTCATTGCAAAAATATTTGACTGTTTCAAAATTCAAAAGAGAATCAACAGCACGCGTATTGGCCTCAGTATCTGCCATATTCATTTTATGCCGAATACGAATACGCCAATCGCTTGCCTTAATTGTAAACCAAGTATAAAGACAAACCATTATTACAACGATGAGCAGATAATGCCATCCATAACCTATATAAAAGACAAGTGCTGTCAAAACAAATTCCAAAACCGTTGGCACTGTATTGAGAATTGAAAATCTAACAATCGCTTCAATTCCCTTTGTGCCACGCTCAATGACGCGAGAAAGCCCACCAGTTCGCTTTTCCAAATGAAAGCGCAAAGATAATCCATGAATATGTATAAAGGTTTTATAGGCTAACTGGCGGATGGCATGTTGACCAACGGTTGCAAACAGAGAATCACGCAACTGATTTAATGCAGCTTGAACAATCCGTGCAACATTATATGCCAAAACAAGCATGATAGGAACAATATAACTGGATGATCTCGATGTGGAGAGACTTGCATCAAGAGTATCTGTAGCATATTTAAAGAAATACGGTACAGATATGAGAATAAGTTTAGCTAAAACAAGATAAAATATCGCCCATAAAACACGCGTTTTTAGATCACGCCGATCCGCAGGCCACATATAAGGCCATAGATTATAAAGTGTGCGAAAAGTCTGACCTGTATCTGACGATACGGTTTTTGTCATTTTATTCTGTTTCATAAAACTCTTATTTCTCTATCATCCACTTAACAAGCACGGGAATGCCTCCCCTCTTGCCATTTACAGCTCATCTTTATACACTTTTAGTCAGTATATGTATTAGCGGTTAAGTTAGACTGTTTTTGAAAAAGGGACAAGAAATAATCCACTATAAGGTTTATTATTTTGGTCTGTATTCTCATACCATTCTGCTGCAAATAAATTCTCAACCTTTACACGCTTTTTTTTAATTCTGCTTGAAGCCATGTCTTTGATTTACCAATCTCTTGAAGTCCATCATCTATAATTTCACCATTCTCTACTAAAATGACAGACTTCTTTCCTTCTTCCTTTTTAACTACAGAACAATCACCACTGGTTTCTAAATGAACAAAAGCGGCTTCATGTAAACTACAACCTTTAATCCGTAACATCGTGATCAAATTATTTACACTGATATTCAAATTTTTAATCCTATCTATTTGAAAGACACCATCTAAAACCAATGCTGTCTTCTGCCCAGCAATCAGACGACGAAAAAAAACTGAATAGCGTGCCAAAAAATTAAGAGATACAATCAAAGTTTGCCAAATCAATAAAACAAGCAACAATTGAACAGTCGTAATATTGGGATTATAAACAACGCCTCCAAGAATACCCCCCATGACAAAATTGCTGACCAAATCAACGGGTGTCATTTGACTGAGACTTCCGCGCCCTGTTGTTCTTAAAATCAAGAGGAAGGCGATAAGTCCTACAACCAATTTAAGTGTGACATAACCGTAATGATATAAAAATTCCATCAAACTGTCTCCCTTGTTATGGAAGCTGCTAAAGTACCCGAATTATAAATTTCGTATATCCCACACAGTTATACGCTCGCCAGTTTGTGGGTCTTTTTCATCTTTTAAAACAACCCCCTCGGCTGCAAGCTCATCACGAATAGTATCCGCAGCTGCCCATTCTTTATTATGGATAAGTTGTAGCCTTTCGGCAATGCGCTGTTCGATAAATTTTGAATCAAGACGTGTTTTTTTCATAAATAATGGGCACTCTGCATCTATAACCCACTCTTGACACAAGAACCCAAATAAACGCATCGCATTTGCAAGAGCGATAGCATTGCCTGTTTTATAAAATTGCCGTAAACGAGCAAATGCATTTGGAGTATTAAGATCATCACTTAATGCATTGATCAAAGAGTCATCAAAAACTTCATTCTCCTCTAAACATGTTCTTTCACGACGAAGCAATTCATACCAACGATACAATTCTCTACTAGAATGCGCTAAACGCTGCATTGTCCAATTTAATGGTTCTCGATAATGGGTTTGTAACATTGAAAAACGTGCGGACAAACCAGCCCAATTTTGTTTCATTTCTTTTGTTAAAACATCATTAAATTCAAAAAAATCATTCTCTAAAACAGAACGTATAGTAATAAAATTACCAAAGCTTTTAGACATCTTTTGGCCTTCAACCTGTAAAAAACCATTATGCATCCAAAAATTAGCCATTCGCTCTGTTGCAAAAGCTGAACAACTTTGGGCAATCTCATTTTCATGATGAGGAAAAATCAAATCAATACCACCACCATGAATATCAAAAATATTGGCTGTTGGATTATCACAAGTTAAACCACCTCCATAAGGTTTTAACAGTTTTGCCATTGACATTGCTGAACACTCAATATGCCACCCTGGACGACCTAAAACAGGAATTCCTGCCGGCGATGCCCAACCTGGTTCCCCCTCTAGAGAAGGTTTCCATAAAACAAAATCCATCTCCTCCCTTTTATAAGCAGCAACATCGACACGTGCCCCTGCCCTCATTTCTTCTAAAGAACGTTTTGCAAATTCTCCGTAATGGGGATGATTTTTGATGCTGCTTACAGAAAATAATATATGATTTTCCGCTATATAAGCATGTCCTTTTTCAAGCAGCCGTTTAATCAAACAACGCATCTCTTCTAAATGATCCGTTGCACGGGGTTGACTGGTTGGTAACAAACAACCAAGTGCTATCGTGTCTTTTTGAAATTGAGAATAGGTTTGCTCCGTTAATCGACGAATAGCCTCATTAAGTGCTAACTCTGGATATTCGCAAGCTGCTCGTGCATTAATTTTATCATCTACATCTGTAATATTACGTGCGTATATAACATGCTCTTTACCATAAATATGACGTAATAAACGAAACAACATATCAAAAACAATGACCGGACGTGCATTGCCTATATGCGCATAATCGTAAACCGTTGGACCACAAACATAAAGGCGTACTCTCGTTGCATCTATCGGTGTAAAAATTTCTTTTTTACGTGTAAGCGTGTTATAAAATCGCAACTCTCTCATTATTACACTCCGTTAACGATATTACGTACCGTTCTTCTAGATGAATCTTATCCCAAATCATTGCATTATGCGGTTTTAAATGAAAACTTTCGTATCTCTTATAAAATTTTTAATCGTTACTCCATTTCTAGGCTGTATTTATCGTTTGCCACAAAAAGAACCCACTTTATTTGATTGTATAAAAGTGTTCTCCTTACAAAAAGCATAATTTTTTTTGATGAAAAAGCGCCTCAAGAAGAAATCTGCAAAACACTCGATAAATTTATACGAAAAATAGATTGTAGAAAGTTTGAAATTTTTAACCACATAAAACTTTGTTAGAATCTTCAATAAACCCCCTCTAACACTTTTCTTCTCTTCTTTTGCGCCCTAAATTCTACAACACATCCGTTATTGGTAATAATGTGCAAACCATTTTTGTCGGCACCTTTAACATATGCTCTATAACCAAGCCATTTTATCCACGATTGCAATCTACAAAGTTTTAACAAAAATGCGTAACGTATTGATAAAAATTACTTTTTTTATATTTTTTTTAGCTACAACACCAACCTTTACACAACAACGACCACCCTATGAGGAAAAATTACTACGGCTAGCAGAAATTTTGGGATCCCTTCACTATCTAGAAAATCTTTGCAGTACTCCAACAAATCAATGGTATGACTATATGGGTGCGCTCATTGATGCAGAACAACCCGCACCACAAAGACGCGCTTATTTTTACCAAGCGTTTAATGGTGCTTATCGTGCTTTTTCAGAAAATTATCATCATTGTACACAATCAGCAATTATAGCAAAGCAAAGATACATTCAAGAAGGAAGGACTTTATCTGAAAGTCTTCTCACCTATTATAACAATCAACCTGTACAAAAGTTACCAAACACGCGATTTGATCTATCCAAATGATAATACTCTTTAAAACGAAGAGATCAATAAGTTTACTTTTCTATAAATTATAGTAAATTTTGAAGAATAAAACCTTCACATGCTTTTATCTTCCTATAATAAAGCACCATAAGCACCTCTTCACCCATAAAATTATTTTAAAAAATCCATCAAGTTTGTGTACTTATGCCAAAGCTTCTATAAATTTAACAGGCTCACCTTGTGAAGATACAATAATTTCCCCTTCCCACATAACACGCCTGCCGCGAATAATAGTCCCAACAGGCCAACCTTTAACCTTTTTACCATCATAAGGTGTCCACCCTGCGCGCGAACCAATCAATGCATTTGTAATAACTTCTTCCCGTTTAAGATCAACAACAGTCAAGTCTGCATCATATCCAACAGCAAGGCGCCCTTTACAGCTTATACCAAAAACGCGACTAGGACCATGCGACGTGAGATCAACAAAACGTTCAAGAGATATCTTCCCTGCATTGACATGGGTTAGCATAATTGCTGCTGTTGTTTGCACACCTGTCATCCCTGAGGGTGAAGCAGGATAAGATATGCTCTTTTCTTTAAGTGTATGAGGAGCATGATCAGAACCTAACACATCAACAATACCCTGTTGAACACCATACCAAAGAGATTCACGATGGTGGCTCTCACGAATTGGTGGATTCATTTGAATCAATGTCCCAAATCGCTGGTAATCATCTGCCGTTAAAGTTAAATGATGCTGTGTTACTTCAATCGTTGCAACATCTTTATGATGTTTTAAAAACGCAATTTCTTCTGCTGTAGAAAGGTGCAACACGTGGATACGTGACTTTGTTTCATGCGCAATTTTTACTAAACGTTGTGTACATTTTAATGCTGCAACCTCATCACGCCAAACCGGATGTGATGACGCATCTCCTTCAATACGCAATATTTTGCGCTCTCTAAGCCTTGTCTCATCTTCAGAATGAAAAGCCACACGACGATGTGTGTTTTGCAAAATAAGACGCACACTTTCATCATCATCTACCAAAAGATCGCCGGTAGAAGACCCCATGAAGACTTTAATCCCAGCAGCACCAGGAAGTCTTTCTAATTCTGCCAATTGATGTGCATTCTCACGTGTTCCTCCAACCCAAAATGCAAAATCACAATGCATCCTATGAAATCCACGTTTCATCTTATCGGATAATGCTTCTTCCGATATGGTTAATGGATTGGTATTAGGCATTTCAAATATTGCTGTCACACCACCCAACACTGCAGAATAGGAGCCGCTTTCTAAATCCTCCTTATGTTCATTGCCCGGCTCACGAAAATGAACTTGACTATCAATAATTCCCGGCAAAATATGGAGCCCTGTACAATCAATGACTTCACCAGCAGAGGCACATGTGAGATCACCAATTTCAGCAATACGGCCATTGGTAATACCAATATCACGTTTACTACTGCCATCATGATTTACAACTGTTGCACCTTTAAAAATTGTATCAAATGTTTTAAACATAGCCGAGCTCCTTACATATCCTTTCTTTATCGATTATGTAACTTTGGGTAGAAAGGCAAGAACCATGATTGAAAAACAAAATGCCATTCTCTTTAAAAACCGTAGAATTATTAAAGTTACTGGAGAAGAAGCAACAGATTTTTTGCAAGTTCTTATCACGACAGATGTGACAAAAATCGGTGCACAAGAAATTTTTCCTGGAGCTCTTTTATCACCACAAGGAAAAGTTATTGCTGATTTTCTTATCGGTAGAAAAGATGACGGTTATTTTATTGATATCATTGTCTCTTTAGCTGATATCTTCTATAAGCGCCTGCTCCTCTATAAACTTCATAAAAAAGTAGAAGTTACACAACCATTACAAGAACTTATTACAGTTTTTTGGAAAAATGAATCTGATACTTTAGATTTTGATTCAAGTTTTATGGATAAACGATTTCCACAAAAAGAAAAAGTAATACGAATCTATGGGAAAATACCCTTTTCTGCTCCAGAAGACCATGACAATTGGAAGCAATTGCGTATCCGTTATGCACTTGCTGAAAGCGGTCAAGACTATGAAATAGGAAAAGTCTTTCCCCATGATATTAACTACGATCAAATTGGTGGATTAGCCTTTGATAAAGGCTGTTATATAGGGCAAGAAGTTGTTTCACGAATGCATCACCGTCGCGCAACGCGTCGCCGTGTTCTCATCATCAAAAGCCAGCATGAATTAACCTCAGGTTCTAGTATTGTAGCTGGAACAAAAGTCCTTGGTTTTTTGGGAACATGTGTTGCAAATGAAGCGCTCGCTTTAATGCGTATTGACCATGTCAAAAATGCTATGGACAAAGCCCTTCCATTGACAGTAGACAATGTTCCCGTCACTGTAAGCATTGCTGAAAATATGAACTTTACCTTTCCTGAAAATACTACGGAAACTTAACGCATGGCTAAAGCTGAATTCGCACAAAATGGACACGCGCGGGCTTGGCAAAGAATGCTTTCTGGTCGGCGACTTGATTTGCTCAACCCTTCCCCTTTTGATGTTGAAATTGAAGATATTGCCCATGGGCTTGCCCGCGTTGCGCGTTGGAACGGTCAAACACGAGGAGAACATGCCTATTCTGTTGCACAACATTCACTTTTGGTAGAACAAATATTCCAGAAGCTTTTTCCGCAATCGCGTAATGATGAATGCTTATGCGCTCTTTTGCATGATGCACCAGAATATGTCATTGGTGACATGATTTCACCCTTTAAAGCTGCCATAGGAAAACAATATGAACTTATCGAAAAGCGTATACAAGATGCTATCCACATGCGCTTTTCTCTCCCTGTGAATCCTTCTCAAAAACTTTTAAAAAAAATCAAACAAGCTGACCGTATCGCTGCATTCTACGAAGCTATCACACTTGCTGGATTTCATAGAGAAGAAGCTCTTCGCTATTTTGGCTCTCCAAATAATATTCTACCCAATGACCTCAATTTGCAACCATCCTCTACACAACAAATTGAAAACACGTTTTTAATCCGTTTTCACAACCTTGATACTCAGAGATCATACTAATATTTTCCTTGCATCGTTCTTCTTTTATAGCTCCTATTTAAAAAATGAATGGAGCAAACTTCTTTCCCTTATTCCCTCCTTGAATACACTCATAAAAAACAAATCTTCTCCTTACCCCCATTGCCCCATAACTATCTGATATCTAAAATTTCTTCCTTTATAATAACTTGTAGCTTCATAACTAACAAAAAGTGGCTGCTATTAAATCCCAAGATCTTCTGTAAAAGATATTTTAGTAAGAGTCCAGAAAACTTAAAAAATAACTTTTTTCTATAATATCAACAGATAACAGGCAAAAAATCAGAGTTCAAATTAAATATGAATAAAGAATATATCAGAGAATACGCATTAATTTTTTATCAAAGTTTTAATAATAAACTCTCTCTCGTAAAGTTTTTGTATGAAATGGGATTTTATTTAAGTTTATAAACTTCCTTATCTGTTGGAAAAGCACGAGATGTCACATCCTCTGCATAACTCTTAATTGCGGTCTCCATTGCTTGTTCAAGAGCACCATAACGGCGTACAAATTTAGGAACCCAAGTGCCATAACCCAACATATCTTCCATCACCAATATTTGCCCATCACATCGACGAGATGCTCCAATACCAATGGTCGGGATAGAAAGCATCTCTGTCAGCTTTACCGCTAATGGTTCAATAACCCCTTCTACAACAACAGCAAAAGCCCCTGCTTTTTCAATCGCTACCGCATCTTCTTCTATTTGTCGCCAATTTCTTTCATCACGCCCTTGCGTCTTAAAACCACCAAAACGATTTACGGCCTGTGGTGTAAGACCAATATGGCCCATAACGGGAATACCGCGTTTACACAAAAAACCAATTGTTTCTGCTATATAAACACCACCTTCAAGCTTAATTGCACCACACCCTGTTTCTGCAACAATCCGTGACGCATTAGAAAAAGCTTGTTGTGGACTTTCTTCATAAGAACCAAAAGGCATATCCACAACGACAAGAGCCTTTTGAGAGCCACGCATAACTGCCTGCCCATGCAAAATCATCATATCTACACTCACAGGGAGAGTTGTTTCAAACCCATGTACAACCATACCAACGCTATCACCAACCAAAAGAAAATCACAATATGGATCAGCAATCCGTGCACTATAAGCCTGATAAGCTGTTAAAGATACAATTGGCGCTTGTCCTTTTCTCGACCTTATTTCAGAAGCAGTCATTCGCTTTATGGTTTTCTGTACACTCATTTTAAGCCCTTCATTGCAAAATATATTGATCAATAAGCCTAACCTCACCAAAGCGGACAGTGAGTAATAAAACAGCAGGTTTCTCTAACATCCCCTTCACTACAGATAAAGTTTCCATATCTCGTAAATCTATTGATTCTATGACCGCACGGGATTCTTGTTGTAAAATATCGCGCACAATTTTGCATAGCTTAACAACCGATCGTTCCCCTTGGTGATAAAGCTTTTCAGCAACTTTACCACTGTTAGGAATAATTTTTGCCGCTCTGCGATCTTCTAATGTTAAAAGTTGATTACGTGAAGAACTAGCCACACCATCTGCTTCGCGTAAAATAGGCACTCCAACAATTTCAACAGGAAAAGCCAAATCTTCAACCATACGACGAATAATCAAAATTTGTTGAAAATCTTTTTCTCCAAAAAAAGCCTTTGCTGGTTGAACAATATTAAAAAGCTTAGCAACAACGCTGGTTACACCGCAAAAATGTCCTGGACGCAATCTTCCCATCAAAATACGTGATAATTTTTTTACCTTTACAATTGTGTCATTGCCATGGGGCCACATTTCTTCTACAGAAGGTGCAAAAACATATTCAACACCTGCTTTCTTTAACAAAGCACAATCGCCTCTCAAATCTCTTGGATATTTATCAAAATCTTCATGGGGACCAAATTGTTTTGGATTGACAAAAATAGACACCACCACCCGATCACACATGGCCCTTGCTTGCTGTACTAATGCAAGGTGCCCTTCATGCAATGCCCCCATGGTTGGCACAAAACCAATAGAGTGTCCTAAAAGTCTCTCTTCTTTGAGAAAGTGACGTACCTCAGTAATTGTTTTTAAAATTCGCATATTTACAATTATCCATTCTCATCAAAATCAACAAATTAATTTTTGCATATGAAATCGCCGTTCAAATAATTCTATCAAATGAGTACGGACGGATGGATGCCTTATATCCCGTGGCTCCCAAACATGACGTGTTAAAAAGAAACCTGTTAGAGTAAAACCATTTATTATATCTTTAAAATCAATAGGGCGAACAGTTCTTTGTAACAGAAATTGCGGTAAACGTAAAAGCTTCTCTCTCCAAGGATGCCCCGCTTCCTCACAGACAGCCCGTCCTGATTTTGGAGATACATAACAAAGCTTTTCTGAATTCCCTGTTGCTGCACAACGAGATAAATCAAGACCAAAGCCCAACTCCTCAAGGAGTCGCATTTCAAAACGCACAAGCAATTCTGCAATGACAGATGCTTCCTCAAAATTGCGCATAAAAAGATGTAACAGATCATATAATATGGGATGTGGATCACGCTCAGGAAGAAAACGCAAATGAAACGCCATCAGCTGCAAAGCATAAAGTGCCTCTGGTAAAAGGATTAATCGTGCTGCATATAGATCAAGTGCTTCAAGTCTAAAAAGTCCTAGATGTTCTTCTAAACGCGCCCACCATTCAGCTTCAACTAAATTCCCAGGTTGAAGAAGAGCCGCCATACGACGCGAACGTCCCCCTTTTACCACTCCCATATAACGGCCATGCTGACGCGTCATAATCTCGAGAATAACACTCGTTTCACCATATTGGCGTGTTGCAAGGATAATGGCTTGTTCTTTCCATTTCATGTTATTTTCAAAAATCCAACCCCATTTCACGATAACGCTCTGGATCAGTATCCCAACTATTACGCACTTTCACAAAGAGAAAAAGATGAACCTTCTGATCCATAATTTCCATTAATTCCTTACGTGCGGCCTGACCAATCGCTTTAATTGTATCGCCTTTTGCTCCTAAAACAATTTTTTTCTGGCTATCACGTTCCACATAAATCACTTGGTTAATTTTAACTGAACCATCTGGACGCTCTTCCCAGTTTTCTGTTTCAACTGTTGAAGAATAAGGTAACTCATCATGAAGGCGAAAGAAAAGTTTTTCACGGGTAATTTCAGCAGCAAGATGACGCATCGGCATATCTGAAATTTGATCCTCTGGATAATACCATGGCCCCTCCTGCATCATGTTACTCAAAGCACAGAGCAAATCGCTGCAACCAGACCCGGTTAGAGCCGAAATCATAAATGTCTGCACAAATTGCACATGCTCATTAATTTTAGTGGTTAACGCTAAAAGGGACGACTTAACAACTGTGTCAACCTTATTAAGAACGAGAATCTTATCCTGTTTAATAGTTTTGACAATATCTAACATTGCATAAACATCGTCGGAAAGACCATTTTGCACATCAATTAAAACTAAAAGAATATCAGCACTCTTAGCACTCCCCCACGCAGCAGACACCATTGCACGTTCCAATCGCTTATAGGGATGAAAAACACCTGGTGTGTCAATCAACACAATTTGCGTTTTGTCATGAATGACAATACCACGGATCAAAGTTCGTGTTGTTTGTACCTTATGCGTTACAATTGAAACCTTTGTTCCAACTAACCGATTAACCAATGTTGATTTTCCAGCATTCGGCATCCCAATAAGCACAACAAAACCAGAACGCGTTTTCATAGCGTCATCCATGATTATTTTTTCCCATTTTTTCCCATATACCCTCCCGTTGTAAAATTTTTTCAGCTGCCATTCTTTCAGCATAGCGTTTAGAGCTGCCCTGCCCAATCTCTGGAGCAAACCCCAAAATGCTTACCTCTACCATAAAAACAGGATCATGATCTGGGCCGGAACGTTTTATAACTCTATAATGTGGTTGTGCATTTCCTTGCATGTGCGCCCATTCCTGTAATTCCGTCTTGGCGTCACGTCGACTAGCATCCATTTGTTTTGCCCGACTTTGCCAATATTTTTCGATAAAGGGGCGAACACTCTCCAACCCTCCCTCTAGATACATTACAGCTATTAAAGCTTCTACGACATCAGCATGCATATTGATGAGTCGGCGTCCTTCAAAGTCTTTCATTTCAAAACCAACATGAATCATACTAGGTAAACCCATCTCTCGCGCAATATCGGCACATGTCTGCGCATTGACCAAACCATTTAAACGTACAGATAACTCACCTTCGCTTGCTTGCGGAAAAAACTGATAGAGCATTTCTGCAATCAAAAGACCTAGAACCCGATCACCTAAAAATTCCAACCTTTCATAATTGCCCTGTTCCGAATCTTGCACACTAGAATGTGTTAATGCCCTTTTTAATCTCTCCTCATCTTGAAAACGATGCCCTGTCAGCTTTTTAAGCTGATCAATTATTGGACGCTTCATCGTTGTTTCCTTGCTTGACAAGCGGCAAATCATGAACAGTATTGATAAAAGAAAACAAACGACTCCAACGTACATCAAACGGCCACCGCCAAATTTGCCAAGCACTTGAGCCATTGCTGATAGAGAAAAAAATCATACTTGCGCGCCCAATAAGATTTTCCTCTGGAACATAACCTACATCCAAACGACTATCGTCTGAATTATCGCGGTTATCCCCCATCATGAAATAATGCCCCTGTGGAACTTCAAAGACTTTCGTATCATCAACTTGTGGGATGAAAGCTAAATCAAGTGTATCGTAGCTCACACCATTTGGCATAGTCTCGCGATAAACATCAACAGGGGAATTTACCTCCGTTATATCAGAATTACTAATCTTCCCTATAAAATGGCGCGAAATAGGCTGATCGTTAATATAAAGAACACTTTGACGAACTTGTATACGATCACCCGGTAGCCCAACAACACGTTTTATATAATCAATACTAGGATTACTTGGTAAACGAAAAACCACGACATCTCCACGCTGAGGCTGAGATGCCCAAATTCGCCCCGAAAAAAGAGGAGGAGAAAAAGGGATGGAAAAACGAGAATATCCATATGCATATTTAGAAACAAACAGATAATCTCCTACAAGAAGAGTAGGACGCATTGAACCAGAAGGAATACTAAAAGGTTGAAAAAAGACTGTACGAATAAGCGCTGCTAAAAATAGAGCTTGTATCAAAACCCAAATAAACTCAAGAATTCCACCTTTTTCTTTCTTTTTATACAATTTCTCTTCCTGTATCATTACAGACTACCTTCCCATCACAGAATATAATTCATTTCCTATCATAATATTCAAATAACAAAAGCACAATCTCCAACACTCTCTATCCACGCGGAAGTGCTTCGATAATAATAAATGCCTGCGCCCAAGGAAAATCATCTGTCATGCTCAAGTGAATGACAGCTTCATAATGAGGAGGCAATAATTTTTGCAATTGCATTTGTGCGCGATCGGTAAGTTTCATGATTGGTTTACCGGAGGGCAAATTGACCACTCCCATATCTTTCCACCCCACACCACGAGCAATTCCTGTCCCTAAAGCCTTAGCACATGCTTCTTTAGCGGCAAATCTTTTGGCATAAGAAAAAGACCTCTTTTGAAGATTTTCAGACTTTTTTTGCTCAATATCAGTAAAAATACGCTGAATGAAACGGTCACCATAACGAATCAACATTCTTTCAATGCGTCTGATATCAACGAGATCATTTCCAAGTCCAATAATCATGAGATATTACCCGAATTCCTTTGATAGAAGTGCTTTTTTATAAGCTTTTGATATCGCCTTTGTTGAAAGCGGGCAATTGCTCTGTAAACACCTATGTAAGAGAGAGCACCAAAAATAATGCCTAAAAGGGTGCCACCTATAATCATTGGTCTCATAATAGAATCCCAAGCGCCCTTAAAAAGCAAAGGGACATTTGAAAGTGTTAAATCATTAAACAAAAGGCGAATCTGAGAAAGGGAAATCTCATTTACATCACTAAAAAGCGATAAACAGAAGTAACCCACCTTATAATCGGCCATTACTATTAATAAAAATGTGAGTGGATTAGAAAAAACCGTTCCAATAATTGCTGCCGCAAAGTTTCCGCGCAAAATCCAAGAAAAAAATATTGCCAAAATAATATGCATCCCAAACAGAGGTGAACAAGCTAAAAAAATGCCAATAGAAAACCCTAACGCAACTTTATGTGGTGTTGCTGATATACGCAAAATACGTTTGCGTATATAACAAAATGAACGCGAGAATGAACGACGCGGCCACAACCAAAGTCGAATACGCTTCATAAAATCTACTGGTTCTCTGGGACGAAAAAGCATATAATTCTCAATACATATCTTGTGACAAGAAAAAATAACCCGTATAACTCAAATTAATTCCTCTAGGCCTTTGCACAAAAAAAAGAGAAAAGCAATTAAATATTTCTACTTCCTGGCTTAATGGCTGGAAGCGTAGCGAGTTCAGCAGGAAGTGCATCACTCGCATAAGATGCTATCTCATATTCAGCAAGTGCAATCAATGGAACTCCGACATCAACCTTACCACCAGAACGATCAAGGATACATGCACTCGCCAATACATCTGCCCCTGCCGCCACCAGAGCCTCAATTGTCTCACGAATGGAAAGACCTGTTGTGACAATATCTTCAACAATCACAACGCGTGCACCCTTCTTGATTTCAAAACGACGCAATTCAAAGACACCATTTACGCGCTCTACCCAAAGAGAAGGTATACCAAGGTGACGTGACGTTTCGTAAGAAGGAATAAGGCCACCAATTGCAGGACCAACTACATAATCAATTTTTTCTTTAATCAATTTTTTGATTTTTTCAGCCAAACCACGACATAACTTCTCTGTCAAATCAGCATGCATAAAAACTTTCGCCTTTTGCATATAAGTAGCACTATGACGGCCTGATGTTAAAATGAAATGCCCTTCCAGAATAGCGTCTGCTTGTTTAAATATATCAATGACATCTTGTGTATCCATCGCAAAACCTCTCTTCTTACCCATGAACGCGCCGTACTGCACTCACTGAACCTGCTTCTTTTAACTGAGAAAAAATACGATTCAAATGTTTTAAATCCCAAACTTCCAAATCAATCAAAATTTCTGTGAAATCTGGTGCTGTGCGGATCAATGATAAATTTTGGATATTAGCATCATGCGCTGAAATCACTTGAGTAATTTCAGCCAAAGAGCCTGGACTATTAACAGCTAAAATATTCACACGAGCAGGAAAACGTTCACTCATTTGAGCATCAATATCCCAGCGGACATCAATCCATCGTTCCGGTTGATCATCATACGCCATCAAAGCTGAAGATTGTATCGGATAAATAACAATCCCCGATCCTGGCTGCATAATGCCAACAATCCGATCTCCTGGCACTGCTCCTTCAGGAGAAAAACGAACAGGAATATCTCCACGGGTTCCTCGAATAGGTAATGCTTTGGACTGATGTTTCTCCGCAGTTGCATCCTTTTCATTTTCTGGAACTTTGAAAATCATCCCTTGAGCATTTTCAATGTTAAACCAACCTTCTTCTCCTGGCTTAAAAGACGGCTTTTGTACAACGCGGTGATCTTGATAATCAGGATAAACCGCTTTAACCACATCAGCAGAAAGTAATTCACCACGCCCAACCGCAGCCAATACATCTTCCACATCTTTGCGTGCCAAACGAGGCAAAACTTGCTTCAGAATATCTTTTGAAAATTGTTTTCCCATATGTTCAAACGAACGCTCGAGTATACGGTATCCCAAACCTGAATATTGCTTACGTACCGCTGCACGGGTCGCTCGACGAATAGCTGAACGTGCTTTTCCGGTTACAACAAGAAACTCCCACGCCGCTGGCGGAATTTGGGCTTGTGAACGTATAATATCAACCTCATCGCCATTTTTTAATTTGGTCATTAAAGGCATAATACGACCATTGATTTTGACCCCCACACAAGAATTACCAATGTCTGTATGAACGGCATAAGCAAAATCAATTGGAGTAGCGCCTTTTGGAAAAGCAATCAATTGACCTTTCGGAGTAAAACAAAAAACTTGATCTTGAAAAAGCTCAAGCTTTGTATGCTCTAAAAACTCTTCTGGATTATCCCCATCTGACAAAGATTGAATCGTTTGACGCAACCATGCATACGCATTTGTTTCATTTGATAACCTCGAAGTCGAATAATGAGAACCTCGCTCTTTATAAATAGAATGTGCTGCAACGCCATACTCAGCAATTTCATCCATAGCAGCAGTTCTAATCTGTAGTTCTACACGTTGCCTCGAAGGACCTACAATCGTTGTATGAATGGAACGATAATCATTCTGCTTGGGGATAGAAATATAATCTTTAAAGCGGCCCGGTACCATTGGCCACATCGTATGGATAACACCAAGAGCACGATAACAATCATTTACTGTTTCAACAATCACTCGAAATCCAAAAATATCTGATAATTGTTCAAAAGATAATGCTTTACTTTCCATTTTGCGAAAAACTGAATAAGATTTTTTCTGACGGCTTTTAACATCGGCTTTAATGCCATACTCGAAAAAAAGTTTTGCCAATTCGTTTTCAATCCTAGAAAGCAAATCACGATTGCGCTTTGATAATTCAGAAAGTCGATTGGTTATCGTACGATAACCTTCTGGATTTAAATAAAAAAAAGAAAGATCTTCTAACTCCTCACGCATATCTTGCATCCCCATACGACCTGCAAGTGGCGCATAAATATCCATCGTCTCTTCAGCAATTCGCCGACGCTTCTCATCACGCATAACGCCAAGGGTGCGCATGTTATGAAGACGATCAGCAAGTTTGACTAAAAGAACACGAACATCATCAGAAATAGCAATGAGAAGCTTTCGGAGATTCTCTGCCTGTACAGCCTTCTTCGATACAAGATCAAGCTTATTAAGTTTTGTAAGCCCTTCAACCAACTTGCCAATTTCAGACCCAAAAAGTTGATCAATTTCTGCTCGTGTCGCACTCGTATCTTCAATTGTATCATGCAAAAGAGCAACGGCAATTGTTGCCTCATCCAACCGCATATCTGTTAAAATAGTGGCAACTTCTAAAGGATGAGAAAAATAAAGATCACCCGAAGCACGCCTTTGATGACCATGCTTTCGCATTGCATAATCATAGGCTTTCTTTAACAAAACCTCATCCACGTCAGACTTGTAACGTTGAACACGCCCAACAAGCTCACACTGACGCATCATACGAGCATATCCTTTATCTCTTCACAATCTAATCTTTATTGAACATGAATGCATTCCGTCAATAAAGCACAAGAGAAAAAACGACTGTCACTCTATAATAACCTATATACGCTTCCGTAACTATAAATCACCGCAATTAATAATCGTCACTCTTCTCCGGAACAACCAAACCTTCAATCCCTGCTAAAAGTTCTTCTTCTGACATATGATCAAATGAAATTCCCCCTTCTTCTGATGAGGATCTAAAGACATCTTCAGCTTCACCTAAATGTGTAATCAATTCATTTTCTGCTTCTGGCTCATCCACTTCCACATGCTTTTGCAATGAATGAATAAGATCTTCTTTCAAATCGGCAGGTGACAATGTTTCTTCTGCTATTTCACGCAAAGCAACAACTGGATTTTTATCATTATCACGATCAATCGTAATCTGTGCACCTTGTGAAATCTGTCGTGCTCGATGTCCCGCTAAAAGTACCAACTCAAAGCGATTATCGACTTTATCAATACAATCTTCTACCGTTACGCGGGCCATTTACATCTCTTTCTTAAAGATTAAAAAATTTCATCGCAATTATGGAGTATATACAATAATCAAAATAAAACACAAGAAAAACAACACAAGATTTATTTTTTGCTCAAAAGCTTATTAAAAAACTTGGACGCTTTATCAAAGTGCATAACCCCCTAACCCTCTCACATCTGTTATCAGGACCACTCATAACAAAAAGCCCCAAGAGTGGTGGTTTCACAACAGAAAATTCTCTTTATCTGTTCAAATTCCTCTCTCTCTTTAAAAAATTCACCCTTTAAATTGTACCAACCATTCGAATTTATTAAAAATCTTCTGCAAGAGCAACAGTTACACACACTTTATGGTAATATCTTTCGTTGCGAATAAAAACTTTACACATTAAACATCATCATCCATTCCTCTCTTTATTCATGGAAAAAATCATTAAATGTCTGTAGTTCTTTGAAAAAAAACAAGCAATGACTTTATGTGAAAGCTTATTATTACTGTTATTAAATAGTTCATTTGTATTCATCGTAATTGTTTACCAAGATATAATCCGTCATATACCCTATAAACAGCCCAATATAATTTTTATAAGAAATGATGAATACCACCTCATGAATAACCAATTAACATCTCTTTGCCCAGAACCGCCGAAAAATTGTAACTTATGCCCACGCTTACACAAGTTTATCTCTGAGTGGCGTATGAAAGAACCAAACTGGCATAACGCACCAGTACGCCCATTCTTTCCTTATAAGGGTGCAGACACAACACGCCTTCTCATTGTTGGTCTTGCTCCTGGATTACGCGGAGCAAATCGAACTGGACGCCCGTTTACTGGCGATTATGCCGGGCACTTACTGTATTCCACTTTAAAAAAATTTGGTTTTGCTCAAGGCATTTTTGAAGAGAGAGCAGATGACACTCTTGAATTGGTTGATACAGCAATTGTTAACTCAGTTCGTTGCGTTCCACCAGAAAATAAACCCACGGGTGCAGAAATTAACACTTGCCGATATTTCTTTTCTCCTCTTCTTACAAACCTTCCCAAACTTAAAGCTGTTATTACCCTCGGCACTATAGCACATCATTCAACACTGCGTGCTCTCAATGCAAAAACTTTAGCCCATCCTTTTGGGCATGGAAAAATAAACAACATTGGCAGATTACGCATTTTTTCAAGCTATCACTGTTCACGCTACAACACCAATACGGGACGTTTAACAGATGCTATGTTTCATCAAATTTTTGAAGCAGTAAAAACATATCTTGATCAATGCTAAAATAGCATAGAGTTATAAATTAGAGATAGAAACTTACTTTCTCATCCATATCTCTTTAAAAGTCTCGCTTTTTCACGCCCCCAATCACGTTTCTTTTCTGTTTCACGCTTATCACGAAGCTTTTTCCCACGTGCTAGAGCAATTTCCAACTTGGCGCGCCCTCTTTCATTAAAATAAAGTTTAAGGGGAATAAGAGTCATTCCTTCACGAGAAATCGCATTAAAAAATCGTGCCATTTCACGTTTTGAAATTAATAATTTACGCAAACGACGCGGCTCATGATTAAAACGATTAGCTTGCGTATATTCAGGAATATAGCTATTGATGAGCCATAATTCCCCATTTTCAAAGCTGGCATAACTTTCGGCAATATTTGCCTGATTGGAACGCAAAGACTTCACTTCCGCTCCCTGAAGTACAACACCAGCTTCAAGATTATCAAGAATTTCATAATTAAAACGGGCTTTACGATTGTCAGCAATTATTTTTCGTACTGGCGCGTTCTTTTTTTTGTTCATGGCTACAATATCATCTTATTCTTTAAGCAGACCTGCATGCTGCAAAGCCGCATTAATCATTTCCTTTGTACTGTCTTTTAGCGGAACAATCGGAGAGCGAACAAAGCTACCACAAATCCCTAATCTTTCAGCAGCATATTTAATACCCGCAGGACTTGGTTCAATAAATACTGCACGATTGAGAGGCATCAAAAGATCATTTAATTTAAGAGCCGTTTTATAATCACCACGCAAACACGCAGCTTGAAGTTCTGCACACAGTTTTGGAGCAACATTGGATGAAACAGAAATACACCCAACACCTCCATGGACATTAAAACCTAACGCTGTACAATCATCACCGGAAAGCTGCACAAAATCCGTACCACACTTTTCACGCTGTTCACTTACACGTTCAATTTTGCTTGTTGCATCCTTAACACCAATGATATTTTTAAAATCCTGACACAAGTCTCTCATCGTTTCTACAGCTATATCAATAACAGAACGACCAGGAATATTATAAATTATGATAGGAATAGAAATAGCTTTCGCAATAGAAGAAAAATGCGTGTATAAACCAGACTGATTAGGCCTATTATAATAAGGTGTGACAACCAAAACTGCATCTGCACCAGCCTTTTGCGCATGCTGCGCAAGCTCTACTGCTTCACTTGTGCTGTTTGACCCTGCTCCAGCAACAACAGGAACACGCTTGGCGACCTGCTTAACACATAATTCTATAACCCTCTTATGTTCTTCATGACTTAAAGTAGGTGATTCACCTGTTGTCCCAACAGGGCTTACACCATTAATACCCTGTGCTATCTGCCACTCAATAAAATGACAAAATGCCTTCTCATCAATAGCACCTTCACCATCAAATGGTGTGATAAGCGCGGTTACAGCTCCCTTGAGCATGATAGACTCCCTGTAATGTTCTCTTTATTTTTTTAGCCTTTAAAATTACTCATGATAGAGCATAGTATCGCTCTCTCATTGAAGCAAGATGAATTTCATAACAGCTTTCATAAGATTTAATATGGATCTCCTTCAATTCTGAATCTTTTTTAACAGTCTTCACCTCTATTAACGCGTTTTTCATGTTTATGTTCTAAAATCTTTTAAGTGTTTTCCAAAATCAAGGTCTCAAAGTTTTTCTCTATGCGTACACTTTCTACCCCCTTTTTTGTACAATCCCTTACTGCACTTATACTGGAAACAACGATTTTATTTTCAAGTGCATGTGCACAAACACACCTTTTACATGGGAAAGCACCAATCCCTCTGGAACGCCCTACCCCCTTTGTCATAAAAAAAGAGACTCAGAAACCTCTAAAACAGTTTTATATCTCCCCCCATGATACCCCCATATCAAGTAATAATTTTACTCTCAAGCAACTTAAAACTGGTTTAGATGCACTTTTAAACAACAATATTGCAACAACAATAAGCCTTCGTAACTCCATGGGAAAAGAGAGCCTCGACCGTCATATTTTGACATGGGCAATCGGTATATCAAACCAAGCCAATGTGCCAAGTTCTGAAATATTTCATGCAATCAAAGAACTAAAAGGATGGCCCGGCATAAACATTATGCAACGTAATGCTGAACGTGCTTTTATTAATGAAACCAATTCCGCACATCTCATCATCGAAAAATTTTCTCATCATCCCCCCCTTACAGCACAAGGTATAGCTCTATTTGCTAAAGCACTTATCGCAACCGGACAAACCGTCCGTGCTCGACAAGTCATTGCACCATGGTGGCATAAAGAAAAGCTTAATGCAAAAGAAGAAGAGTTTATTCTTAAAAACGCAAATGCTGCATTAAAACCTATCGATCACCTAAAACGCATGCAATTTATGCTTTATGCACATCGCTTCGATTCTGCTGAGCGTGTTGCAAAATTAGCCCGTGCTCAATCCCTTTTTAATGCTTTTGTTGCCGTTGAAAAGAATGACCCTAAAGCTGCACAAAAATTACGTGCTGCGGAGCGATCATGGCAAAAAAATCCTCTGTTACAATTTGCTCGAATGCGCCATCTTCGGCGAACGGGGCAATATAATGTCGCTGCATCACTCATGATGAAAACACCAAGCGGTGTATTAAAACTTATGGATCCTCATGCATTATGGAAAGAGAAACGTGCCCTTTCTCGCGAAATGCTTGATTTAAACAAACCTAAAATTGCTTATCAACTGGTTGCCACATACCCTGGTATGACATCCTCGTTGGCAATTGATGCTGAATTTCATGCAGGATGGTACGCGCTACGGTTTCTTCATAATCCTCAATTAGCAATGCACCATTTTTCACGTATTCCTCAATTATCTTCTGCACCTCTTTATACATCTCGTGGATATTATTGGATGGGACGAACAGCAGAGACTCTTGGTGAACATAAAAATGCCCAAAATTATTTTCGTCTTGCCGCTCATTTTTCTGCAACTTATTATGGTCAATTAGCGGCAGCACGACTTAACAAAAAAAAGCTTGAAATTTCTTTTCCTAAACCAACAGCCAATGAGCGACATCGCTTTAATACACGCACTACTATTAAAGCAATTCGACGCCTCGAAGCAGTTGATTATACACATTTAGCTAAAATTTTTTATAGAGAACTTGGTAAAACAATAGAAAGTCCTGGCGAATTAGCTCTCCTTGCTGTGATGGCAGAAAAAAATGGAGACTATTATACCAGTCTCAAAATTGGAAAAACTGCTGCTTTTCAAGGAAAAAATGTTGGTGCACTTTCGCACCCAATAGGTGCTATTCCAGCCTCGACCAATGTTTCTGCCGCAGGACAAGCGCTTGTTTATGCTATTGCGCGCCAAGAAAGTGAATTTAATCCAACAGCGATATCAAAAGCAGGTGCACGAGGCATTCTCCAATTACTACCGACAACAGCAAAAACACTTGCAAAAAAATATTCAATCACATGGTCTCCCCAAAAATTGAGTAGCGATGCCAGTTATAATGCTAAATTAGGCGCCTATTTTCTCAGCGAGCAATTGGAACGCTTTAACGGATCTTATATATTGACTCTTATTGGTTATAATGCAGGTTCCCGTCGTGTCGACGAATGGATAGAACGTTATGGCGATCCTCGAGGACAACCCCTTGATAAAGTCGTAGATTGGATCGAACGTATTCCTTATACAGAAACACGTCATTACGTGATGCGTGTCATGGAAAATTATGAGGTTTATAAAGCAAGGTTTACAGGAAAAATAGATATAAAAACGGCCCTTCTTTATGGGCGATTGAAATAACATCATTTCAATCTATCTCAAGGTCATTCATTCTCGTTTCTCAATACACAAACCACATCATTACAGCAATAATAAAATAAGAGATATGAAAATGAAAAAAATCGTAAAAATTAGCTAAATATCAATGATACTCTGATAATCTTGTTTACTTTTGATGAAGGAGGAGGAGGAAAAGAGCCAACCCGATAAAGTGCTGCCATAGCTAATCGATCAAGTTCCGCATCACCCGAAGAGATTACAACGCGTCTAGCAAAAATATTACCCTGCTCACGCACCCTAAATTCTAACTTGACTGTTCCTTTGGCACGACTGACACGTTGTTTTACAACATATTCTTTTTGCATTTCTAATTGCGCCTGCACTTTTGTCAACCATTCTACTAACAAGGCATCTTCAAGTGCAGCTGTATCACCGCCCTGACTGCTCGCAGACGAACGAACGGCCTTCACAGGGGCACGGCTCACCATAGTCTTTCGTATTGGTATCAGTTTTTTATCGAGGACTCTATGCTCCACTTTTTGAGGAAGAGGTTTTTCCAAAGATTTAAGAACTGCAAAATCATTCTTTTCCACAATATGCTGAGGCTCTTCAGGTTGAACCTTATCCATTGCTTCTAATATCTCTGATTCTTGCTCTAAAGGGCCAGACTGCAACAATTCTGACTCTGCACTCACATTCGATAAATCTGTATCAATATCGAAAGAATCTGTGTTAGCATTTGGATCTACAGTCTCTTGCACAAAAGACAGCACAATTGTAGATGAATGTATTCCATTGCTTACACCAGTACTGTAAGAATAAAACTGTGCACCCAATGCTATATGCAAAGAAAAAGCGCAAATAAACGCACCAATCCAAAGAATGAATAACCGTCTCGTATTTGTAAAAATCATCATTTCTTCAACCGCTATTCTGAAGCCCAACATTGGTGTACAAGTTTTATTAAAACAGGCTCTTTTGAAATTGCAACTTTTTTCTTGACTGATTTTATCATGTTTAATATGGTCTCTGCGTGGTTTTTTGCTGAATTAATCACTTTTGCTTGGCGAGCTAATGCCTAGTCGATGAGTCAAGCGTTTTGATATAAGTTTCAAGCGAGAGAGGGGATGTTTAAGATAAAGGTTATAATGTGTTATGCGAATAAGACGAGAGAATATTCATAAAAACTGCGTGATTTTAGGTGCGTTGTCAGTCTTTATACCTTCATTTGTTTTTGCGCAAAACAATGAAAAGAATTCTGTAACTGAGCTCAACCCAATTGTGATTAAAGGGAACAAAACAGAGGGGAATTCGGGTCCCGTAACCATTCTAACCGATCGTAAAACTGCTAAGGATATTGATGAAAAGCAAATCAGTGATGTTCATGAAATTGGTCGTCTCGATCCATCCGTAGCCTATAATTCGGAAAAAAATAGCTTTGTGATTCGTGGTTTGAATGGAGATCGTATTCTCACAACGATGGATGGCATTGTTCTTCCATGGGTAAGTGATATATTGCGTGGAAACAGTGGCAATGCAACGTTTGACTTTAGTGCAATTTCCACACTTGATGTTATTCACGGATCGGATTCTAGTCTTTATGGATCTGGTGCGCTAGGGGGCGTTATTGCTTTACGTACTCTTAATCCTGAAGATCTTATTTCTGATGAAAAGAATTGGGGTAGCCTTATAAAAGGTGGTTATCATTCTGTTAATAACAGTTGGCGCATAGACCAAGCTTTTGCTGTGCGTGCTCAACAAACATTTTTGCTCTTCCAAGGCTCACATGAGCAAGGCAATGAACGCAAAAATATGGGAACCATAGAAGGGTATTATGAAGAGCGCACCCGTAAAAACCCGGCTCATTTTGATCAAAATAATTTGCTTTTTAAAGTTCATCAGTATTTCAATGACAAGCACCGGCTTGGTTTTACATCAGAACGCTTTGACCAGAATAGAAACACGCATTTATTAAATATGAGCAAAAGATACTCTCCTGGTTCTGTTTATGATCAGGAAAATAAGCGCCGTGAACGTCTTTCTCTTTCTTATGATTATAATGGTAATGGAGATGCGCTTTTTGATACGTTCCGCGGGCAATTGTATTGGCTAAAACAGTCAAATAATGATATTATGAGCGGGTTTCGTGTTAGAGCACCAAAAGGAGATTATTTGAGAGATAATCTTGTGCGCAATACCAATTATGGTTTAAATGCTCATGCTTCCAAAAAAGTGAATATTGGCACTGTAAGCCATACATTAAAGTTTGCCACCGATGTTTCGTCATCTCAATTTCATCATTATTTGTTAGGAAGAGATAATTGTCATTTGAAGGAAAATGCGCAAGGATGTCTGTTTGTTCCTGCTAATCGATCCGATTCACCAGATGCGAAGAGTTACAACTTTGGTTTAGCTTTTGAAGATGAGATTGGCTTTTCCCATAATCGTTTCCGTGTAACACCTGGTGTTCGTTATGATTGGTATAAGAATATTCCTCAAAAAACCTCCGCTTATGAGAAAGCTCTCATTTCTGATCAATTCCCACCAGAAAAGAGTGGTTCACATGTTTCTCCTAAATTACGGATGGAGTGGGATGTTCGTGATCAAATAGCGCTTTATGCTCAATGGGCACAAGCTTTTCGCGCACCACGTGTTTCAGAACTGTACGTCTCTTATATCAAACCCGGTGCTTATTATGTGAAGGGAAATCCTGACCTTAAAGCAGAAATAAGCAATGGATATGATGTTGGTATAAGATATGGGGATAAAAACTTCGGTGGTTCATTTAGTGGGTTTGTCAATCAATATAAAAATTTCATAGATACCATAGATAAGGGGCCATCAGAAGAGTTCCGGTTTGCCCGTCGGCATTACATGAATCGTTCAAATGTACGTATTTTTGGTGTTGAAGCAAAAGGACATTTGGCGCTTAAAAGTGGATTACATAGCAACTTTGCCCTTGTCTATTTGCAAGGAAAAGATCTTGATAAAAATGAAACTCTAGACTCCATTCCACCTTTGAAAGCAGTTATTGGATTAGGATATGCAAAAGAAACTTGGGGAGCGGATGTTGTGCTCACTTCATCTGCAAAACGTGATAAAGCGACTAAAGAAGCTAGCTATCCAGAAATTCTAGGATATAACATTGTTGATATGACTGGGTGGTGGAAACCGTTTGGTGAAAAAGGGTTTGTTATAAGAGCTGGTGTCTATAATCTTTTCAATACGAAATATTGGAATGTGTCTGATCTTCCTTCCAGTAAAAGTGCAACACCAGATGATTATTATAGTCAACCTGGGCGTAATTTTAAGGTGTCGTTCGTACAAAAATTTTAGTCACTCTTATTAACTGTGAGATCAATATAGAATTTTGTCGATAAAAGGATGAGTTATTGTGTTTTTGTTATCGTTGTTCTTTAAATTACAAAGACTTGAAAGAAAAGCTTTTATTTTTCCTTATTAATCGGTTTTTGGTTGTTCTGCTGTTAGAAATAGCGGCTTTGTTTTGTGAAAGGTTGAATCATTCATTGAGAGTGATTCAACCTAGTGCCTTAGAATTGTAATGTTTTGAAAATTAACTCTCTAAAGTAACATAAGGAAAGTCCATGTCATCCTATACAGCCGAAACGATTCTTCGCTTGCGTGAAGAAAAAAAAGAAATACGAAATCGTGATTTTGCAATCTCTATTGGGATATCTGAGGCAGAGCTTATTGCTGCCTATTGTACAATCGGGAAAGCTAAAAGACTAGAAGCTGATGTAGCTGTATTCTTGGAAAGTGCTCCTAAATTTGGAACAGTTATGGCATTGACGCGTAATGATTACGCTGTTCACGAAATAACAGGACGCTTTGAAAAAGTTGTTCAAAGCCAACATATTCCAATCACACTTGGTGAAATCGATTTGCGTATTTTTCCAAAACAATGGAAATTTGGTTTCGAATATGACATGATTGTTCTTGGAAAGCCTACGAAAAGTTTGCAATTCTTTGATCAAAGTGGTGTTGCTATTTTTAAACTCTATCCTAAGGATACAACAGATATGGAAGAGTGGAGTAAACTTGTTGATAAGCTTCTTCATGAAGATCAGTCCCCTGTTCTTGATATTCTTCCTGCGCCAGATTCAGCTCAATGTGATATAACAAAACTAAATGTTGAAGAATTTCGTGATCGTTGGCGGCAAATGACGGACGTACATCAGCTTCATAAAATTATTTCTGAACTGAAAATGAATCGACATGATGCTGTGAAATGTGCTGGTAGCGAATTTGCTGATGAATTAGCAATAGAAGCTATTGAAATTATGCTAAACAAAGCTGCACAACAGGAGATCCCAATTATGTGCTTTATTGGCAACAGAGGCTGTATCCAAATTTTCAGTGGAAAAATAAAAAATATTAAGCAAATGGGACCTTGGATTAATATTCTTGATCATAAGTTCGACATGCATTTGTTACTTTCTGGAATTGATAAAATATGGCATGTTCGCAAACCTACCAGTGATGGTTATGTTAGTTCTCTTGAAGTTTTTGATAAAAAAAGTGAGATGATTATTCAATTTTTTGGCTTGCGAAAGGAAGGCCAAAAAGAGCGTGAGGATTGGCGTTCTTTATTAAACAGTTTGCCCTCGTACAGAAAAACAGCAATCGCTTAGATCAAGGTAAAGTCACATGCTTACGCTTTTTTTGCATAGACTGCTAAAATTTTTCTTTATTTTTATACTGTTTTCTCTTCCCATCTTTTCTCAACCAGTCATTGCTGAGCCTACAACACAATTTTCTAAAAATGCGCGCATTGTCTCTATTGGCGGTTCTCTTACAGAAATTGTTTATGCATTGGGAGCACAAGACCAACTTGTTGCCCGTGATAGTACAAGCGTTTATCCGCAAGAAGCGCTTAAACTTCCTGTCCTTGGATATATGCGCGCTCTCTCACCTGAAGGTGTTTTATCACTTGCTCCAGAAGGTATATTATTAGTTGAAGGAAGCGGTCCCCCTTCAGCAATTGAAATTCTAAAAAAAGCATCAATTCCTCTTGTCATTATACCGGAAAACTACTCCCGTGAAAGTGTTATAGAAAAGATTCGCCTCGTTGGTAAAGCGCTTCATCGTGAGGCAGAAGCAGCAGCATTAATTAAAAAAGTAAGTGGTGACTTTGTGGAAAATGATGCTCTTTTGGCAAAAGTTACAAAACCAAAGCGTGTTCTTTTTATTTTTTCCATACAAAATGGGCGTGTTATGGCATCTGGAACAGATACAGCTGCAGATAGTATGATAAAGCTTTCAGGTGGTATCAATGCCATAAGCGATTACAAAGGGTATAAGTTACTCAACAGCGAAGCGTTATTGAAATCAAATCCTGATGTTATTTTGTTTGTGGCACATCGAGGAAAATCAACTAACCTTGAAAAGATTTTAGCGATACCAGCAGTTCAAGCAACCAATGCAGCAAAAAATAATGCCATTAAAAAAATGGATGTTATGTATCTTTTAGGGTTTGGTCCGCGCACCGCAGATGCATCAAGAGAACTTATTAATTTATTTTATGGTGCAAACAAAAAGAGTAAGAGCTGATAAAAATGGTCGATAGTACATCCATAATGTATGCACCTGAAACAAAAGAGAAGAAAAACATAGACCGTGCCAATTTGAGAAAGACTATATTATTAGGTCTTATTATATTTCTCACCTTTAGCATTTTTGCTGCGATTTTAAATGGTCCTTCAAAGGTTTCTTTCTTTGATTTTTTTCATGGTATGCTTACTAAAGACTTTTCCATAAGCAGTAAAACGCGTGATTATCTTGTGCTTATCGATATTAGGCTTCCTCGTATTATGTTAGGATTATTGATTGGATCAGCTCTCGCTGTCTCTGGTGTTCTTATGCAGGGGCTTTTCCGTAATCCTCTTGCAGATCCTGGAATTGTAGGCGTATCAGCAGGAGCAGGTCTTGGTGCTGTTTTGGCCATTGTTATTGGTATTGCTTTTCCTGCTTCATTAGCACCTTTTCTAGAACCCTACAAAGTTATCATAGGTGCTTTTTTTGGTGGTCTTCTGTCAACAATTGTTCTTTATACAATAGCAACACACCATAGTTTTACTTCTATTGCAACAATGCTTCTTGCAGGTATTGCTCTTGGTGCTTTAAGCAGTGCTGTTGTGGGAACACTTATTTTTATTGCAAACGACCAACAACTGCGCGATATTACTTTCTGGAGCCTTGGCTCTCTTGCAGGTGCCACATGGTTAAAAGTTTGGCTTATACTGCCTTTTATCTGTGTTGGTCTTCTTTTTTCGCCCCTTTTATCACGAGCACTCAATGCTCTTGCTCTTGGAGAAGCCGTTGCTGGGCATATTGGTTTTAATATTCAATGGGTTAAAAATATTGCTATTCTCCTTGTTGCCCTTATGTGTGGTAGTGCAGTTGCTATGAGTGGAGGCATTGGTTTTATCGGTATTGTTGTTCCCCATATTTTGCGTCAACTCATTGGTCCAGATCACCGTTATCTCATCCCCTGCTCTGCTCTGTTGGGAGCAGCGTTGCTTGTTTTTGCTGATACCTTTGCACGTTTAATTGTTGCTCCAGCAGAATTACCAATAGGCATCGTGACAGCGCTTTTTGGTGCTCCTTTTTTCCTGTGGATTCTTATATGCAAAAGAGGAACGGAATTTTCATGATTGAGGCAACCGATATTTGCGTTCAACGCGGGAAAAAACAAATTCTTAACCATATAGACATTCAAGCGAATTGTGGTGATCTTACCATTATTATCGGTCCTAATGGATCTGGGAAAAGTACTTTTATTAAAGCACTGAGTGGAGAGCTTTCCTTTAGTGGAAAAATAACCTTAAACGGTTATGATGTTCGTCAGACAAAAACTTGTGAAATGGCGCAAATGCGCGCAGTTCTTCCACAATCAACAATACTGGCATTTCCATTTTTAGTCCATGAGGTTGTAGAACTTGGTCTTTCGGTAAATAAATGTGCCTTTGCAAAAATTAAATTACAAAATCTTATCCAAAAAGCTTTAGAGCGTGTCGGACTTGCTGACTATAGCAAGCAATATTATCATAAATTATCAGGAGGGGAACAAGCTAGGGTGCAACTTGCTCGTGTGCTTTGCCAAGTTTGGGAACCCATTGATAATGGAATTTCTCGTTGGATGATCTTAGATGAACCTATTGCTAGCCTTGATATTCAACATCAGCTTGTTGTGATGGAGATTGCTAAAAATTTTGCTCGTTGCGGTGGAGGTGTTCTTGCTGTTCTCCATGATCTTAATCTTGCCTCACATTATGCAGATAAAATGATATTGCTAAAGCAAGGAAAGGTTCATTGTGAAGGAAATGCCTCTACTGTTTTGACAACGCAAAATCTACGTGATGTTTATCATTGTCCTTTAACTGTTTCTGAATTACCTAAAGCAGATATTCCATTTATATTACCTCAAACAGCATCTTGCCTATAAGATAACCAATTTATTTTGAATTCTGTTTTTTTAATCAAAGAATTCAATGATCTAGCAAAGTAAAATGTAAAAACGTGCTTAGATGTCATTTTTTCATGAATAGTTTTCTGTATAGTAGATATACTATTTTAAAAGAAGACTATAATCCTCTTTCCTCCAAAATACTGCGGAAAAAAATACGCCTTTTCAATTTCAATAGTATTCGAAACTTCCCTTAATGAAAATACTTAAGGCTTTAATACGAGGATGTTTTTTTTTTTCTAACATCAATAAGAACTTTCCCTCTTTTTTATCACTTTGATCTTTATAAAACAACATCAAGGATCCATGAGAATGCTTTTGCAATTGATAAAGAATTGTTAAGAAAAATGTATTATTGTTTGCCCATTTTCTATGCAATGATAGATTTAAAAAATCATAACTTTCTTTTTCTTGTCAATCAATTCTGTCCCTCAACTCTATAGCTCTTTGAAATTGCTTCCAGAACATTCCAAAAGTTTTTTTTAATACTTTCAAATATTCTTGTTCATTGAGAGATAAACCTTTTATTACTTGCATAAAAAAATAACGCGAAATGACTCCGCGTTAACAAAAGCATCAAAAGGAGTTTTTTTTATTTGTCACCTGATAGTCTTCATGATTTTATAGCGTAAACAACAGTTGTATTAACAGGTCGTGTTTCTCTTTCACCTGTTGTGGCAAGTTTTGCTTTATGCGTGTGCACACCAGCTGGTTTTGTCCTCCCTGCTATAACGCTATAGTGATAATTTGGATTCCTTCTACCAATATCATTGGCACTCCACCCAACTCCATCATACTGAAAATCGTGCGTATGCTTACCTGCCTCTTCAATAGTGCAATCATGCGTATGCATTTTAAAGCTATCTTGCTGTTCATCTGCAAATTTTCGACCTCTATCTAAACCACGGCCATTATCAAAGCCACGTAAAAACATCCCTCTAAAATCAGGAACTTTAAAGGTTGTCTCACTGTCTTTTCCCCATTTATCACCTATGGCTTTGAATAGCTGCGGATAATCTTTGCGTTTATAAGCAGTACCGTCACATAAAAGCCAACCATTTGGTACTTCTTGCATCGCAAATGTAGCAATAAACCCTGAAGGAAAGATTTCTACTTTTGGTGGTGGAAGAGGTGTAGGATTTAAGAGATACCAACCATCACAATCTTCCATTGAAATATCGGCATGATATACCATTTCATAAATACCGCCTGTTTGTAACTCTCCGCCTTCTAATGGCATAATACCCGTATTGGTTGCTTTATAAAGTGGTTTCTCCCCTATGTTATTAATGGCTATCGTTGTCGTACCAAGGTTTACACCACGAGACTTAAAACGTATGATGATATCATTTTTGTATTTCTCTATAGGTGAAGCTGTCTTCAACGTAATAAATGTTGTTTTATCTTCCACGTTCACCATAAAATGTGAGTTAATAGAGCCTCCACTATCTGCAAGATATTCACGCACACGCTGCATCATTGCTCGTGCACTATCATTGACAGAACTAGGCGGCTGACCTTCTGCCCAATTAATGATACTATCTGAATTAGCGTTTTCATCAGCCTTTAACGACCAGTCATAAATATTAGACATTCTTCCCCCCTCAATAATTCTTCTTGAATTTTTTTCTTGTTGTTAATCTCTATGAAGAAACGCTTCCTCACAACAGATTTCAATTAACAGCAATAGAATTGTAGATACATGCAAAAATGTAGAAAAATGCCATCATCAGTCGATACATTATTTCTGCTGTACGTCTCTTCCTATGGTTTGTTTTTCTCTTGATTCCCCCAATTCAATAAATTCAATTCACTCTATTTTTTCATAAAAACAGCTCCCGCCTTTGCTTTGCAATGCAATCACTTCATTTGATAATACGCGTCTATTATGCTCTCGCTATCGTTATGCAATCCTACTTTGAAGTTTTCTTATAAATTTTATCAATATTATTCATAAGATTCTTTGCCATTGATTAAACATAGCTAAGGTTAAATGTAATGACTTATCGATCAATTAAGAAACGCATTGAAACACTTGTATATTTAATAAATCGTGCTGCATTTCGTAGCACGCTCGTTCACTTTTAATAATTTAGTCTACAATATCTTATTCCATACCAATTATTTTATTATGATTATGAGAACTTTTGTAAAGAACAGCATTCTCTCAATCTGTATTTGCAAAATTTATATAGCTTATTTTACCTCATTCTTTCAAAGAAATTATGATTTCTATTGTCTTTTTTCTGTATGACATAAGATAAAAAGTTTTCTTTTCGTTCTTTGCCTTCCCTATCACATTTTATTTGCATGCAAAAACCTTTTCAGACATAAATTGTTTGTAAATTTACCCTGAAAACTGTTTTTGCTGATAAAGACCAACGTTCTTATTGAACGCTTCTTCTTTCCAATCTAACAGACCAAAGAGGATATATTCAATACAGACAATCATCCCACACTTTAACTTAACAACTTATGGATATCTCCTAAAGGCACTAAAGAGTGCATCACATATTTCCATTACATATGAAGAATATGCACAATTTCTTTAAGTAAATTAAAAATCTTCTTTAGGTAAATTAAGAATTGTGAACCTACCTCCCCTGTAAAAACACGGCAACACGCTTCGACAAATCACTTACTGTAGCCGTTTCCCCCATTAACACCTAATACAAGTGCCTCCTTATATATTCTATTATATATCGTTTTTTTTTGCAAGAATAATAAATTCTAAGGAATATCAAAGTCAGTATTTGCCAAACTATTCTGTTAAATAATCCTACCTCATAAAGGCAACATCCTCATTATACTGAAAATAAAATGATTATGTGGGATAAAAGCAACTCAATATCACCCCAAAAAGTGCTTCTAAGCTTATGACTAAGTCAATAAAATAATGAGCACATAAATTAAAAAATATGCAAGAAACAATAGGCACAAATCCTATCATTTTGGCAAGAAATTTTTGCTCTCACTGTTCTTTATAAAAAACTTTAGAATTTAACTTTTCACTTCATAGCACCTGTGTTCATTCCTCAAAATACATAAAAATCGTTAAAAACATATCTTTACGATTGACAAGACAAGTATTTAAGCCAACCATATTCTTTTAAGTAAAAGATTTTTAAATGGGCGAATGCAAATATTATAAAAGATATTGCAATCAATTTTTCAATAAAGCGTCTTGATTTTTCTCTAAGGTGTCTTGGTATAAAAATGATATTCTATACACCTTTTCATTCAAGCACACATGATTGATAATTTGAATATATCTCCCCTGACCATCATCATCTGTTTTTGAACTCTCTGTTTATAAGGAAAAAATTTATGCAGAAAAATATTCCATCAATCAGTTGTAGTCCTTTTCCCGCCTCACGTAAAATCTACCAACAAAGTTCTGTCTTTTCTGATGTACGTGTTCCATTGCGTGAGATTTTATTGACTGATGGTAGCGGTGAGGAACCTTTAAACATCTACGACACTTCCGGCCCATATACCGATAAAGATATGATGATTGATATTACACAAGGCTTACCAGCGATTGGCTTATCTTGGCTTTCTAAACGTGCTGATACTGCAGCTTATACTGCACGCCCTGTTAAACCTGAAGATAATGGGTTAACCTATGAGAGTCCCCCTATACCAACCTTTGAGCATAAGCGTCCTATTTTGCGAGCAAAAAATGGTAAAGCAATTACGCAAATGGCTTATGCACGCGCAGGTATTATTACTGAAGAAATGGAATATGTCGCTATACGAGAAAATGAAGGACTTGTGATACAAGATACGCAAAAAACGCAATCAAATGAAAATTTTCATGGTTCAATACCAGAATTTTATACGGCCGAATTTGTTCGCAATGAAATTGCCTGTGGACGCGCCATTATTCCTCAAAATATCAATCACCCAGAATGCGAACCTATGATTATTGGACGTAATTTTCGTGTTAAAATTAATGCTAATATTGGTAATTCAGCCGTTACTTCATCTATGGCAGAAGAAGTCGATAAAATGGTTTGGGCTATTCGTTGGGGAGCAGATACAGTTATGGATCTCTCAACAGGGCGGAATATTCACAATATTCGTGAGTGGATTATTAGAAATTCACCAGTACCGATTGGAACTGTTCCACTTTATCAAGCACTCGAAAAAGTCCAAGGTATTGCGGAAAATTTAACATGGAACATTTTCCGTGATACACTCATTGAACAAGCAGAACAGGGGGTTGATTATTTTACCATTCACGCAGGATTACGATTATCTTTCATCCCTCTGACGATTGATCGAGTAACAGGTATTGTTTCACGAGGTGGTTCTATTATGGCAAAATGGTGTCTTCATCATCATAAAGAAAGTTTTCTCTATGAACATTTTGATGAAATTTGTGATATTGCACGCACTTATGATATCTCTCTTTCTTTGGGGGATGGACTGCGCCCTGGCTCTCTTGCCGACGCCAATGATGAAGCGCAATTTGCTGAGCTTAACACTCTGGGAGAATTAACAAAAATGGCTTGGGAAAAAGATGTACAAGTTATGATTGAAGGTCCAGGACATGTCCCAATGCACAAAATTAAAGAAAATATGGAGCAACAATTAGAGCTCTGTCATGAAGCACCTTTTTATACTTTGGGACCACTTACCACTGATATCGCTCCTGGCTATGATCATATTACATCGGCAATTGGTGCCGCTATGATTGGATGGTTTGGAACAGCCATGTTGTGTTATGTAACGCCTAAAGAACACTTAGGGCTTCCCGATAAAAATGATGTAAAAACTGGTGTGATCACTTATAAAATTGCTGCGCATGCTGCTGATCTTGCTAAAGGTTTGCCTAGAGCACAATTACGTGATAATGCTCTTTCACGTGCGCGGTTTGATTTTAGATGGCATGATCAATTCAATCTTTCCCTTGATCCAGAAACGGCCTGTGCTTTCCATGATGAAACAATGCCTAAAGAAGCCCATAAATTGGTACATTTTTGTTCCATGTGCGGGCCAAAGTTTTGTTCCATGCGTATTTCTCATGATATTCGTGACGCAGCAGCAATGCAAAAAACAAAAGATGAAGGTATGATTGTTATGTCTAAGGAGTATCAAAAGAATGGTGATCTTTATGTAAATGCTATTCCTGCTCAAAAAAAGAGTGTCAACAGTTGAAGAATATTCTTATCAAAGGTGCCGGTGTAGGGGGATTAACAGTTGCTTTTATGTTACAGCAAAAAGGCGTTTCTGTTACTCTATCGGCTCCCCCTCATTCTCCTATAGGGTCTGCGAGTTGGTATGCGGGAGGAATGCTTGCACCTTACTGTGAGAGAGAAAGTGCTGAACAAATTGTTGAAGACCTTGGTATAAAGGCCATAGATTGGTGGAATAAAACACTTCCCAATCTTGTCATAAAAAAGGGAACACTCGTTGTTGCGCCTATACGCGATAGAGTAGAACTTGAACGATTTGCAATGCGCACACACAATCATAAAACGATAAATGCTGCTGAAATAGCTCTTCTTGAACCTGATCTTGCCGAACGTTTCAACTGTGCACTTTTCTATGAAAATGAAGCACATTTTGATCCTCGCCAAGCACTTATGGTTTTAAAAGAAGATCTTATAAAAAATGGAGCGTGTTTTGTTGATAGAGAAATATCTGAAACAAATTTTGATATTGTTATTGATGCAACGGGAATAGCACGTTTAGGAAAAGATAAAAATATACGCGGTGTGCGTGGTGAAATGCTTCTTGTACGCAGTACAGATATTAAAATTTCTCGTCCAATTCGCCTTCTCCATCCACGCATTCCTCTCTACATTGTTCCTCGCCAAGATAATATTTTTATGATTGGTGCAACAATGATTGAGAGTGACTTTGATGGAGGCATCTCAGTGCGGTCAATGATGGAATTACTCAATGCAGCTTATACCTTGCATCCAGCTTTTGCCGAAGCAGAAATTATTGAATCTGGCGTTGGTATACGACCATGCTATCCTGATAACTTCCCTTCTGTGTATAAAAATGGTAATCATATTTCTATTAATGGATTTTATAGACATGGTTTCCTTTTATCTCCAGAAATGGCAAAACGCGCAATGGAATTGGCATTGGAGTAAAACATGCAGATATTTGTCAATGGTGAAATAATCCAAACAGAAGTTATTACCCTCAGTCTATTGCTTGAAGAATTGGGGTATGAAGGCAATTGGCTTGCAACTGCGGTGAATGCTGAAGTTGTTCTCGTAGAGGAACGACACCAATTTATTTTGCATGAAGGAGATAAAATTGAAATTTTAAGCCCAATGCAAGGAGGCTAAGACTATGCTGAATCTTTATGGACGTCAATTTTCTTCTCGTCTTATGTTAGGTACAGCGCAATATCCCTCACCAGCAATCCTTCGTAAGGCTATTCATAAAGCAAATACAGAAATTGTAACCGTTTCATTGCGTCGTGAAACCGCTGGTGGCAAACAAGGTGGACAATTCTGGCAATTTCTGAAAAAACTTGATGTAACCGTGCTTCCCAATACCGCAGGTTGCTACACTGTTAAAGAAGCTGTTGTAACAGCTCAACTCGCAAGGGATCTCTTTAAAACATCTTGGATTAAACTTGAAATCATTGGTAATCCAGACACTTTACAACCAAATGTTTTTTCCTTAATCGAAGCAGCGCAAATCTTAAACAATGAAGGTTTTCAAATTTTTGCCTATACAACAGATGATCTCATTGTTGCTGAAAAACTCCTAGACGTTGGATGCCGTGTCATTATGCCTTGGTGTGCGCCTATTGGTTCTGCCAAAGGTCCTCATAATACCGATGGATTACGTTCTATACGCGCTTACCTTCCTGATGTAATTCTTGTTATTGACGCTGGAATTGGGCGCCCATCCCATGCTGCTGTTGCTATGGAACTGGGATATGACGCTGTCCTTCTTAACACTGCTGTTGCCAAAGCAGGTGATCCTGTCTTAATGGCTGAAGCCTTCTCTCAAGCCGTGCTGGCAGGGCGTATGGGGTATAAAGCAGGTCTTCTTGAAGCACGTGACACAGCAATTCCATCAACACCTGTCATTGGAAAAGCAGTATTTTCATGAAACTGGACCCCTTTTATCTTATCGTTGACAGTGCTGATTGGGTTGAACGCTTGGTTCCTCTTGGAATAAAACTCATACAATTGCGCATGAAAAATGAAGACTCAAAAACGATTAGCCAACATATTAAACGTGCAAAAAATATATGCGATAAATTGGAAGCACAACTAATTATTAATGATCATTGGTCATTAGCAATTGATGAAAAGTGCAACTTTATTCATCTTGGACAAGAAGACTTAAACAATGCTGATCTTCCTGCAATTCGTAAAAACGGTATAAGACTTGGTCTGAGTACACACGATGAACATGAGCTCGATATTGCAATATCTGTTCATCCTGAATATATCGCCCTTGGTCCTATTTATCCAACAATCTTAAAAGAGATGAAATGGAAACCTCAAGGATTAGAAAAAATCAAACAATGGAAAAAACGAATTGGTGCTCTCCCTTTAGTAGGCATTGGTGGCTTAACACCAAAACGCGCAATTGGTGTTTTAAAAGCAGGTGCCAACAGTGCTGCTGTTGTAACCGATATTATTCTTCACAAAAAACCTGAACAGCGTACCCAACAGTGGATAAAGGCAACACAAGAATGGCGTTAATTCCTTCTATTCTTATTGTTGCAGGAACAGATCCAACAGGGGGAGCTGGTATTGTTCGTGACATAGAAACAGCAGCACATTTTCAAATAAAAGCAAATATCGCTCTTACATGCGTTAATGTACAAGATGATCACCACGTTACTGAAATTGTTCCTATGACTGGCAAACTTATCGCTGCGCAAATGCGTTGTGCCTTAGAAGCTAATTCCATAAGCGCAATAAAAATTGGGATGACAGGTACACAAACAATTATAGCAGCAATCTGTGATGTCTTAGAAGACTATCCCCATATTCCCGTTATTCTAGATCCTGTACTTGTCGCCTCATCAGGAGGAAAACTAACAACGGAAACAATTATCGAAAGTATGATGAATAAACTTCTTCCTCATGTTGATCTTTTAACACCAAATAGAGAAGAACTCGCTCTTCTCAGCAAAAGTCCATTGGCATCTGATGATGAGCAAGCAATACAACAAGCAAAAAAGCTTCTCTCTTTTGGTCCGTGCTCTATCTTAATAAAAGGTGGGCATGCAGAGGGTCGTCTCGCAACTGATAGCTTCATTAACAAAACTGAGATAATAAACATTTCCACTCCACGTTTAAAGGGAACAATGCGAGGAACAGGTTGTATCCTTTCAACTGCTACTGCTGCACATTTGGCATTAAATGAATCTCTCATTGAAGCCGTCAAAAAAGCAAAAACATATATCCACACATTGTTGTTAAATCATAATTGAAAAAAATATTAAAATATTAATTATAATATCATGAAATATTATTGATTTTTTTAGTGTGTGTATTTATTGTCTTAAATTTAGTGTAAATATATAAAATAATTATTTATTTTATTAAAAAATGATAACTAAAAATATACTCTTATAAAATTATATTTTACTTTTTTATAAATATATAAGATTATTATTTATAAATATTCCATTCAGTGCATAATCTTTTATTATAGAGGGGGTAATATGTCCTAATCGATAAAAATAACACATTGAAAACTGCAAACGAGTCTACTTTATAGTTTTTTTGTCAAAAAAAGAAGCTATCATTGTTTCAGACAGAAATCACAAATAAATATATCAAAAAGCTTGCAGGATAATGTAGTCTGATCTATTCGTAGTCCATAGATCATTAGAAAAATAAAATGTTAAATCAAATACCGTACGCAATCTCATATGAAGAACTCTTAAACTTTTATAAAGAAAGTGGGGTAGATGCTGTTCTAACAGATTGGCCTATTGATCGTTTTAGTCAATCTGTCACCTTAGAGAAAAAATCAACACAAACCGTAAATACCTCTCATGATCAACCGATATCACCAACCAAATTCGCTCATCATCTGCTCCCTAACCATGATAGAGTGCAACGTGAACCTTCCGCTATAGAAATAGCAAAAAATACTCACACACTTGATGAATTAAAATCTGCCCTCCTCGCTTTTAATGGCTGCTCTTTAAAGCTGACAGCAAAAAATACTTGTTTTTCAGATGGAACAGCAGGAAGTCTGCTCATGCTTATAGGAGAAGCACCAGGACGAGAAGAAGATATTCAAGGCATTCCTTTTGTGGGAAAAGCAGGCATGTTGCTTAATAAAATTCTCGCATCAATTGGCTTAACAAGAAAGGATGTTTACATAGCCAACACTATTCCCTGGCGCCCACCGGGAAACCGCACACCAACACCAAGAGAAGTTGCATTGTGCCGTCCCTTCATTGAACGACAAATTTCTTTAGCTAATCCGCGTGTTCTTATAGCGCTGGGAGGAATTGCTATGCAATTTCTTACCGGAGCTCAAAATGGAATTATTCGGACTCGAGGTAAATGGTTTACCTATGAAAGCGAAAATAATATCAAAATACCTGTTATGCCAACCTTTCATCCTGCTTACCTTCTTCGAACGCCGAGTCAAAAAAAACTTACATGGATGGACTTTTTGGAAGTAAAGAATCGCTTAAACAATCTCTCGTAATTCCTTAAGCCTCCTTTACACCAAACTGTAAATACCCTTTCAATCATTCCCACTCTTAAATACAGACAGGAAAAAATTATGGAACAACCAAAAACGCTCATTTATCGTTTGGAAGATTACCAACCAACGCCCTATGCTATTCCAAAAACACAGCTTTACTTTTGTTTAGAACCTCAAAAAACTTTTGTGACAGCAACATTATTCATTGAAGCACGCCAAAATGCAAAAAAAGGAGTGCCTCTTGTGCTTTCTGGGGATGATCTTACATTAATTTCTGTTGCTATTAATGGTACAAAATTGTCTGAAGATGCTTATAAAGTTACTCCTTCATGTTTAGAAATTACCACCCCACCAGAAACTCCTTTTACATTGCAATTGATTACAGAACTGAATCCTGAAAAAAATCGCCAACTCATGGGGCTCTATCTTTCCAATGGTGTCTATTGTACACAATGCGAAGCGGAAGGATTTCGTCGCATTACTTATTTTTATGATCGCCCAGATGTTCTTTCTACCTATACGGTAAAAATTGAAGCAGATTCTCAGAAAATTCCTATCTTGCTTTCCAATGGTAACCTCGTAGAAACAGGAACCCTTGAGGATAACCGTCATTTTGCTCTTTGGGAAGATCCTTATCCTAAACCATCTTATCTCTTCGCTTTAGTTGGTGGCGATCTTGATAAGTTAGAAGACCATTTTACCACCATATCTGGTCGGCGTATCGAACTTGGGATCTATGTTGAAAAAGGAAAAACCAAACGTGCAGCTTATGCAATGGATGCGCTCAAACGCTCTATGCGTTGGGATGAAAAATGTTTCGGACGCGAATATGATCTTGATGTTTTCAATATTGTGGCTGTTTCCGACTTTAATATGGGCGCAATGGAAAATAAAGGCCTTAACATCTTTAATGATAAATATGTTCTTGCTGATCCTGAAACAGCAACCGATCAGGATTATAGAAATATCGAACGTATCATTGCTCATGAATATTTTCATAATTGGACCGGTAATCGTATTACCTGTCGTGATTGGTTTCAACTCTGCTTAAAAGAAGGCTTAACGGTTTATCGTGATCAAGAATTTTCCTCAGATCAAAATATACGCAGCCTACAGCGAATTGAAAATATAAAAATATTGAAAAATAAACAGTTTACGGAAGATTCTGGTCCCCTTGCTCATTCTGTACGCCCTCGTCAATATAGCCAAATCAACAATTTTTACACTGCAACCGTCTATGAGAAAGGCGCTGAAGTCGTTCGCATGGTGCATACTCTTTTAGGCTCCTCTCTCTTTCGTAAAGGGATGGATCTCTATTTTCAACGCCATGATGGGCAAGCTTGCACAATTGAAGATTTTATCGCCTGTTTTGCGGAAGTTTCTCATCAAGATTTTTCACAATTCATGCTGTGGTATGAACAAGCCGGTACACCTCATGTGATAATCGATACGCATTATAATGATGGTGTTCTAACAATTCATGCAAAGCAACATATTCCAGCAACACCGCAACAAAACACAAAAAAGCCTATGCTTATCCCTATCGCTTTTGGCCTGTTAGGACATAATGGAGAATCTCTTACTTATGAATCTGACGCAGATATTCAATCAGATGTTATGCTGCTCTCCAAAGAAAACCAAACCTTCATATTAAGAGGACTACGCGAAAAACCTGTTTTATCACTGCTTAGAGATTTTTCTACACCTATCAACCTACAAACTTCATTCAATGAAAGCGAACTCATCTTTCTTGCACAAAATGACAGCAATCAACTTAATCGTTGGCAATCGCTTAACCATTTGATGATGCAAGCTCTTATTGAAGCTATTCAGAATAAAACACAAACAAAAGAGAATATGCCCTCTGCTTTACTAAAATTGGTTGAAAACATCGTTAAAGATGAAAGCCTTGAACCAGAATTTCGTGCGTTTTGTTTAAGTTTACCGAGCGAAATTGAACTTGCCCATACTATTGGTAAAAATGTTGATCCAGAACGTATTCACCATGTGCGCAATCAGTTTTTAGCTTCACTTGCACATACACATCAGGAACTCTTTACAAAAATTTATATGCAAATGGAGACCGATGAGCCTTATTTACCAAATACTATCCAAGCTGGAAAAAGAGCATTACGCAATATTATGTTAGATTATCTTTCCATTGCGGAAGCTCAACAAAATCGTGCTGCCATACACTATGCAACAGCGAATAATATGACTGATCGTATGGCGAGTATCACCATTTTAGTGCGGCACTTTACTGAAAGTAAGCAAACACAAAATGCCTTAAATGACTTTGAAAACCGCTATCGGCATGACCCTCTGGTCATGGATAAATGGTTTTCGATTCAAGCAATGGTTGCAGGAACATCAACACTTGGCCATATTCAAAAACTCATGCAGCATCCGCTTTTTTCAAAAGATAATCCCAATCGTGTACGCGCTTTGATTGGTGTGTTTGCCTCTCATAATCTAACCGGTTTTAATAGAGCTGATGGTGCATCCTATCATTTCCTTTGCCAAATCATTTTAGAAATTGACAAAAAAAATCCACAGCTCGCTGCATGGTTATTAACAACGATGCGCTCTTGGCGACAATTAGAACCTATTCGGCAACAAAAACTTGAAACTGCATTAAAAAGGATTGCAGAAACTTCTCAATTATCAAGTGATGTTGCTGATATCATCAATCGTCTCCTCGCTTGAAATAAAAAATATTTATAATCAATATGTTATAATATTTTTTAAAATCACACCAGCGCTCTAGGTGCGAAAACTGAACTTATAAACAGGGAGTTTAAACCTGTTTATAAGTCATGTTAGAATTTCTTTTCTCTTCTATAATCCACATTCAATAACAGTAAAATTATTTTTTCTAAAAAAAAGCTGGACAGAGGACTCCTGTTTTGATTCACTGCACTCCATGGTGTTGTTTATGAATATCGAAGCAGTTTTTAAAATACATTATTGCGGAATTAAAGGAATGAGAAATGGCTAAATTGGACGCATATAATGCGCCAACAGAGGGGTATGCTGGTTCAAAATTAAACGCTCAAAACCACAAAGCACAGGAAGAGCATATTCATCTGTTTTCTGGCTCTGCCTATCAAAAACTTCTTTTTATTGAACCTTGGCTGCGGCGTTCCATCCCATTTGTAATTCTTGCTTTTCTTGTTGTGCTGGCAACAATTCGTTTCATATCAATCTATGATTGGCGCCATGGGATTGACAAAAACACACGTTCTACTCTCACTCTCTTAGCCTCTCATATTACCAATATAATTGATCGTGATTTACTTTCTGCTACACAAAAAGGCAAAGGCACTCCTCCTTCTCATAATCATTTACAAAATATCCTTACCCGTTTTAGTAATCAAAAACTTGTCAATCCCAACATTGTTATTGCCATAGTTGATCAAAAAGGCACTGTCCTAGCTTCATCAAGTTCTGAGATTATTTTAGGAAAACCCTTACAGAATTTTATCTCTGACAGCATTGCTTTACAATCTCTGAGAAAACATGCTGGAGTTATGAAAATTACAATAGGTAAAGACGTACCCGCTCTTGCTTCCTTTCAGCAAACAGAAAATGGACAATATGGTGTTTTCATCAGCGAAAAAACACAACATATCTCTATGGAATGGCGCAAAATTTTTTCGTTAAATATGACCCTGTTCATAGGAACAAGCGCTGTCATTTTGGCTCTCCTCTACGGCTATTATAATCAAATTATAAGAGCACGCAAGACAGATTTGATTTCAGAAAAAGTTCAGAATCGTATTGATATGGCTATGATGCGTGGACGTTGTGGCCTATGGGATTGGAATATGGCTAGCGGACGTGTTTACTGGTCACGGGCAATTTATGAAATGCTCGGTTATGTGCCTCAAGATGCACTGCTTTCAATTTCCCAAATTACCGCCATTATCGACCCAAATGATGCTAATTTTTTCGATCTTGCTCAAGAATTAATGAGTGGTCAAAAAAAGCATATTGATATTAATGTCCCCATGCGTCATGCCGATGGTCATTATATATGGATGCGCATTCGTGCTGAAGTTACGGATGAAGAAGAACCTCATTTGGTTGGTATTACCTTCGATATTAGTGAACAACGACAACTCGCAGAAAAAACAGCACAAGCTGATCTTCGGATTCGCGACGCAATTGAAAATATTTCAGAATCTTTTGTCTTATGGGATTCCGAAGGACGTTTGGTTATGTCCAACAGCAAATTTTGTGAATATGCTGCTATCCCTAAACAGGTTTTACAGTCAGGAATCCAACGTGCAACCGTCGAAGCTATGGCTCGCCCTGCAATCAGCGAATATCCCCTCAAAGATGATGGTGGTGGTAACTTAACCAGTATTCGCCAAACAGCAGATGGTTGTTGGCTTAAAATTAATGAACGCCGTACACAAGATGGAGGACTTGTGTGCATCGGTACAGATATTTCTGAACTTAAACAGCAGCAGGAAAAGTTCGAAGATAGTGAAAGACGCCTTTTTTCTTTTATTCAAGAACTCAAACGCGCTCGAGGAAGTGCGCAACAACGTGCAACAGAAGTTGAAAAACTTAATAAAAGTCTGAAAGCTGAAAAAGAGCGTGCTGAAAGTGCTAATAAAGCTAAATCTGAGTTTTTAGCCAATATGTCCCATGAATTGCGCACTCCACTTAATGCTATTCTTGGCTTTTCGGATATCATGTTACAATCCACCTTTGGTCCTCTTGGCTCACAACGCTACAAAGAATATATGCATGATATTTACAATTCAGGAACACATCTTCTCACTCTTATTAATGATATTCTTGATATGTCCAAAATCGAAGCGGGTAGATTTTCTCTTGATTATAAAAATATCAATCTCGAACCGATCATTAGTGAAGCGGCACGAACACTCACGCCACAAGCTCAAGAGAAAAATATTTCTGTTACAACAAATATTGCTCCAGAACTGCACGCAGAAGTTGATGGCCGTGCCATGAAGCAGATCTTTCTTAACCTCATCTCTAATGCTGTTAAATTTACACCCTCTGGAGGAAGTATTGATATCTGCGCTTTTAAGAAAAAAAATAACCTTATTTGTAGCATTAAAGATACGGGAGTTGGGATTCCTCAATCAGCAATTAAAAAACTTGGACAGCCTTTTGAACAAGTTGAAAATCAACTCACTAAAACCCATACTGGTTCAGGTCTTGGGCTAGCCATTTCGCGCTCTCTTCTAGAGCTCCATAAAGGGAAACTTGAAATTATCTCTAAAGAAATGAAGGGAACAACTGTAACAATTACAATGCCAATCAAACAAAGTTAAATCCCTCTTTTTGTTCCCGCTGTAGCAAAATCTGTTTCCGCCAAGCGCCCCAACGATATCCAGAAATAAAACCATTCTTGCGTATCACACGATGGCAAGGGATAATTAATGCTAATTCGTTACATGCACATGCATTCGCGACGGCACGAAAAGCTTTAGGTATACCAATACGTTCCGCTAATGCTTCATATGAAATTGTTGAACCACACGGCACATTACATAATACTGCCCATACTTTCTGTTGAAAAACCGTTCCCTTTATATCTAAGGAAAAATTATATTTCCTTACCAACTGAGGCGTTTCTATCATTGCTACAATATGTGCAACTTCCCTCTTCAGTCTATCATCATTCTCTACCTGTTTTGCATCACTAAAATGTTCCATAAACTCTTGTAATAATTGTTCTGTAGTCTCTCCCAATGCTATATTACAAATCCCTTTTTGAGACTTTGCCACCAAAAGCCCTCCTATTGAGGTGCTTCTCAAATAAAATATTCTTTGTTGGGGAATGTGCTGCATTTTGGCTTTTCTACATTTCAAAAAGATTCACACATCATAAATCAAAGAAAATTTTCTTACCACACTCTTTACAAGGCGAAACAAAATCACCCTAAAAATTCATCTCCTTAATCATTTGCCTAAAATCATCCTTTACTACTTTATAGAATAATTAAAAGAACAATGAGAGGCACTGATACCCTTACACTTGAAACTCAAATGATAAAAAATTAACCTGCACAATACAGAAAAATCTCTGAAAAAAATGAAAATCCTAAGAGGGCATATCTGAAGAGCATAGCAAAAAAATTTTATAAAGTTATCATAAATTATGCAAACATCTGAACAGAGTTTTTTACAGATTACTACTTATTCACTTGCTGTATAATAGCGCATTGTTATAATAAAAATCTAATATATTACTTCTGCTTAAAAAACTCCTTTTGTTACAGCGCCTTATTGATTCACTATATCAGCCTTAATGCATTCAACTGCTCATTTTTATAAAAACATACAATTTTAAAATAGCTTTATCTTATTGGGAATAGTGTTTGAATACTTTACCATTGTATCAACTTTTGTATGCTCGATTGCAGTAAAGTGTTGCGGATATTCTGTCTATTTATTTCTAAAACAAAATTACATCCTCATTGAGAAAAAAATATGAATGTTCTAAAAGGAACAAAATCAGTTTATGTTTTACGCTCCTCTTTCAATTTAGCTTTACGCTTTTAAAAACATTCATAGCACCATTTTTTAAAAGAGCTGATATTGCAGAAACTTGCCGTGTTGGCTTTTTTATATTTTTCTTCGAGAAGATAAGTTTTTCAAAGAAAAATATATATTACACACCTGATTATGACTTGCATGCTTGAAAGAAACATCTTACTTTGCTTCGAATTTACTTTTGGCACTACACTCCATTATGCATAGAGTTGTTAATACCACAATTTCTTCGCTTATGGAGTAAAAAATCTGTACCATTATTGTATTCCCTCATTCCCTAATGATGCAATAAATTTTAAATTAAAATAATTTATAAAAATATTTCTAACTTATTTCAAAACAGATTTCATCTCTAGATTGTTTTTCTCGTATGAGATGTCAGTAATTGATTTTTTATTTTTCATAAAAATTGAAATGAAAAAACATTACTTATAACTGCTTCTTTCACAGCAAATCTAAAAAACTATAACTTCTGTTTTAAAAGTGTCAAAGATCATTATGCTTGCTCCGTTTTCGTTATATTTTGAATTCCTTTCTCATTTTTTCTATCAATCACTTTAATAAAAATATTTTATATTCTATAATTCAATGATATAAAACTATATTATTTCTATTATAAATCATGAAATGTTTGAATATCAGCTTTTCAATGACATTATAAAATATATATATCTTATTTATTAAATTATATTATAAATATAAGATTATTATCTATAAATTAACTATATTTTTCTTCTTATTTTTTACCTAAAATATATTATGATATATGAAATAAAGAAAGCCATTTGTAATTCAAAGAGGATGATCTTTTTCTTTAAAAATATTTTCTAGCGTATGTAAAAAAGCCCCACTCGAAAATGGGACTTTGAAATCTCCTCATTCTGCTACACTTTAAAATTTGTATGCTACACCCACACGAAAATCATTCGTTTTGTAACCAATTTCAATTTTCCCATTTGCAAATTTCTTCTTACCATAATCTGAGTAACGATATTCCGCACGCATAATAACATTATCGGTTACCGCAAAATCAATACCACCTCCAAGAGTATAACCAATCATTGTCTTTTTTTCATCATGTAAAAAATCAGACAAATTCATTGCTCTGCTTGTTGTATCCGTTGCCTTTGCAAAAATATTTTGAAGCCGCACATAAGCAATCCCTCCTGCAAGATAAGGCATCATATGATCCACAGGGAAACCAACACGTACTCGTGTGGCACCAGTCCATTTTTGTTTCAAAGTATACTGCACCGTTTCAGCGCCCGCAACATTAGAATCATGTTGATGTGTTGTTGATCGACTCCTCTCTCCTAACGCTGCTCCATCCAGACTTTCTTGTGGCGAATGAATATCTTGTGGACTTATATCTTTTGTATTCTTTTTACCAGTCCAAATCACATCTGTATCGATACCTATGAGAAAACCATTGTCAATATTAACGTTGGAACCAGCATAGATACCACCTACAAAACCAGAGAGTTTTGGCAGAAACTCTTTGTTAACTGAAATCCACTTTCCTGGATTATCACCTCTTAAATAACTTGCACTGGTCTTACTTGAAAAATTACCAATTTGACCTCCAAGGTAGAGGCCTGTCCAGGAAAACGCAGAAACAGCAACAACAGGTACTGGTTGCTCAGGAATTACAACATCTGATGCCTGCACGACAGAAATTAAAGTTAAAGAAAAAAGAGAAATTATGATGAAGCGTTTTATAGTCATAATGCTCACCTAAAAGCTAATGTGACACATAATGGCTTGATATTTTCATATTTTTTTCAAAAAATCTATAGTAAAAATGATACAAATATAGAAAAATAAAATTAACAACCCTTCTATAATTTTTAATAATTTTCTATCAATATTATTTATTATAATTTTTTATTCTTTTTATAGTCTTATCATTGTGGCAGCAATATGCATATGATAATAATATCAGTTGCTCAAAAGAAAAGGAGGTTGTCTTCCATCGTGATGTGAAGCTTGTTGTTCTCATTTTCTTAATATGTTGCTATTCTGTCCATTGTAAAAATATACAAAATTATGATTTCTATGAAATTTTACCCAATATTTGCACTAAAGAGACTCTTATTTTCTGATAAAAAATTTATAGTATCTTTTAGATCATAAATGTATCTTCTTTATGCTTCTCATATGCATCTCTATAATAAAGTAAGCAACATTGTATCATAGATAAACTTTAACTCAGCAAAAATAATAAAGAAAATTATCCAATAAAAATTAAAAAAGACTTTTCAATTTTTTTACAAAACAATAAAATTTAATAATGAACTGATTTTATTACAAAAAATCATCCAAACCCGTATGAGAGAAAAAGTAAAAATAATTTATACTGATTATACTCTTAAAAAACATACTTTAAAATCTATAAAGAAACAGTCTATAGACAAAAAACGATGATACGCCAAGAATCATAATTTTTTCTTATAAAAATTATTTAAAAATAAAGTAAATTATAGCATCATATAAATTTATATAAAGCAATATTAATAAAAAATTGCTTATTTTCTATTATTCAAATTATTACATGTTATATTATTTATAGAGTACTTTGTTACATTTTATATAACAATCATACATAATGATTTCATCAATTATTACAAAATATATTCAATATTTCATTACACGTGTAAAAATTGAACAAACTGATTGCTCAGTTTCCTCTAGTAATTTTTCAACACGAAGCAAATCCGGCTCCCCAACACTCCTTAATAACAGGTCACTCAGTCCAGGTGGCATGTCGTGGGAATCGAAAGAAGTATTTAAACAAAGCCGTATCATTTGGCTCAAATTTGTATAGAGGCTATAGGCATGATGTAAATCAAAGATAAATGACTGATGAAGAAAATTGTTCGGTAACTGAGCTAAAATATCTGCTGTCGTCGCTCCAATTTGAAATGCACTCACATGCGTAATAAGAGCAAATTGAGCAATAAACTCTAAGTCCATAATACCACCAGGGATTGTTTTTAAATCCCATTGATTTTCTGGCGGTTTTTCTTTTTCAATCAAAGTACGCATTTCACATACAGCTTTTGCTACATCTTTCTTATTACGAGGAAAAGAAATAATTTCACACACTTCATTTTCTAACTTTTGTAAAAAATCAGGATCCCCAGCAATACCCCGTGCTCGTGTTAAAGCAAGATGTTCCCATATCCATGCCTCTTTGCGATAATATTTTTTAAAAAATGGAAAAGAAACAGCAACGGGCCCTTTATTTCCTAATGGCCGCAATCTCAAATCAACAGTATAAAGAATTCCTTGGCTTGTAAGAGTAGATAAAGCTGCAACTAAACGCTGTGTCAAACGAGTATAATATTGAGGAATATAAAGCGGTTTTTCTCCATCAGACATTTCCGCATCCTCATCATGTTCGTAAAGCAAAATAAGATCAATATCTGAACCCGCAGTTAATTCATGACTTCCAAGCTTCCCCATACCCAGTATGCCAACGCGTCCCCCTTTAATATGACCATGAAGACTTAAAAATTCTTTTTGAACCACAGCAAATGTTTTGGCAATCATAGTATCAGCAAGCGCGGTAAATGCAAAACCAGCTTTTTCTCCCGTAATTGTACCATTTAAAATGCAAATACCAATCAAGAAACGTTGCTCATCAGCAAAAATCCTTAAGTGATCAAGGATTTCTTCATACGAAATTATACGTTCAAGAAAACACTCAAGCCGTTTTTCTAGATAATCTTTTGTTGGCAATTCTGAAAAAAGAGTTGGCTCTAACATTCCATCAAAAACATGTGGCCTACGGGTAATAATTTCGGCAAGACGTGGCGCAGCTCCCATGATAAGCACCAACATATTTAAAAGAGAGGGATTAGATTGTAATAAACTAAAAAGCTGAATTCCTGAAGGTAAGCCTTGCAAAAAACTATCAAAACATAACATCACTTCATCAGCACGTTTTGTCGCACCAAAAGCTTTTAAAAGCGCTGGGGTCAATTCGGTCAATCTCTCACGTGCTTCCGCAGATTGCGTTGCTTTATAACGTCCACAATGGAGTGTGCGCATAATACGACAAATATCACTTGCTCTTGCAAAACCTAAACGATTTAATGTTACTAATGTCTCTGGATCATCTTCCTCACCCGTAAAAACTAAATTGCCAATTTCTAAACCAAGCTCTTGTTCATTCTCAAACAATGCAGCATAATGCTTTTCAACGACCCGAAGTGTTTTTAATAAATCACGAATAAAGCTGCTGCTCTCTTGATAACCCATCAAATGGGCTACACTCGTAAACTGAGAGATATCACTTGGAAGGAGGTGGGTTTGCTCATCTGCAAGCATCTGAATACGATGTTCCACATTTCGTAAAAAAGCATAGCTTTTTACGAGGTTCTTTTTTGTTTTTTCATTAATCCAACCAAGCTTGTGAAGTTCTGCCAACATTGCGACTGTTTGACGTCCACGCAATTGAGGGAAACGACCACCAGCAATGAGTTGTTGTGTTTGAACAAAAAACTCAATTTCACGAATTCCCCCTCGCCCTAATTTTATATTATGGCCATAAGCAGCAATTTGACCATAATTTTTATAGGCATGAATTTGACGTTTGATCGAATGAATATCCGCAATAGCAGCATAATCTAAATATTTTCGCCATACATAAGGAAAAAGCTCTTTAAGAAAGTGAAAACCTGCCCTTTTATCGCCAGCGACTGGGCGTGCTTTAATCATAGCTGCTCGCTCCCAATTTTGCCCGCGCCCCTCGTAATAACGCAATGCAGTCCTTACTGGTAAAGCTAATGGCGTTGAGCTTGGATCGGGGCGAAGACGAAAGTCAAGACGAAAGACATACCCATCCGCAGTGCGTTCTTGAAGAATCCGAATGAGTCGGCGTACCATTTTAGAGAATACATCAACACTCTCAGAAAGATTACCAATATGCGCTGATGTTTCATCAATGAAAACAATAAGATCAATATCAGAAGAATAATTAAGCTCTCCTGCCCCCAATTTTCCCATCCCTAAAATGATTAAACCACAATCTTTTTCTGGATCATCACGACTCGACAAACTTATCTTACCATGATCATGGGCCTCTCTTAAAAGAAAACGGAGAGCTACACTTAATGTAACCTCTCCCAAACGGGTTAACCAAGTGCATGAAATTTCGTAAGTAAAAACACCACTTAAATCAGCTAAAGCAATGAGAACATGTGCTTCTCGTTTTTTGCACCTTAAAGCAGCCATTAACGAAGTTTCCTGTATAACTTCATTCTTATCAATTGCTGCAATATCGTCTATAATTTCACCCAGCCTCGTTTCTATATCAACATTTAATAAAGGGATAAGATAAGATGGATGCGCAATTAAAATCTCACGCAAAAAAGGAGATAAGGTCATAACCGCGTTTATGAAATCAATTTGCGTTCCCTTATTTGTAATATAAGAAACGAGCGATTCTAAATTTTCCTTCCTTGCTTGTTCTTCAATATCTTTTAGCCACTGTGAACCTTTCTCATCAAGGGGGCATAATGAGAGAAGCTGTGTTTTTAAAAAAGCACTTTTCATCTGTCCTTCCCTAAAAGGCGTTTTCCCTTTTTCTTTGCATTATACTGCAAAGAAAAGAGTTAGAGATATTAAAATAATGAAGCAGACATACCTTTAAGGAAATAATAAAACAGCCCTAAGCCCTGGATTTGCATTTTCAAGTAAAAGTTCACCACCATGAAGTTTCATAACAGCTTTTGCTATACTTAAACCAATCCCAAAACCGGGTTGTGTGCGACTTTCTTCAAGGCGAAAAAAACGTTCTGTTACTTTTTCACGTTTATCCGCTGCAATGCCTGGACCATTATCGCTAACGACAACCAATAAATGTTCACCACGATGTTCCATCGATAAACAAACCTTTGCTTTCCCTCTATCTTTCGGTGCATATTTAATTGCGTTATCGATAAGATTAAAAATTGATTGGGCAACCAGTTCACGATTTAGCTTAAGCTCTTTATCAAATGTATCTCCTAACCGAAGCAAAACACCCGATTCTTCAGCAAAAGGCTCATAAAGTTCAACAGCATCTTCAAGGATGAGTTTCATATTCATAACCTCAAGATGTTCAATCGCACTGCTCGCTTCAATGCGTGAAATCATTAAAATAGCATTAAAAGTGCGAATAAGTTGATCTGATTCAGCAATAACCCCTTCAAGTACCTGACGATATTCAGATTTCGTCTTTTGTCCAGAAAGCGCTTCTTCAGCACGATTTCTAAAACGTGTCAGCGGTGTTTTCAGATCATGAGCAATATTGTCCGATACTTGACGCAAACTAACATTTAATTCTTCAATACGATCTAACATAATATTCAGATTAGCAGACAATCGGTCAAATTCATCCCCTACCCCAGAAATAGGCAAACGCCCACTGAAATCACCATCCATCAAGCGCTGTGACGCCGCTGTCACATGATCAATCCTTTGTAAAGCGCGTCTACCAACAAAAAACCATATGAGCAAAGCACCTCCAAGCATTGCTGCAAGGGCAAATATCACCGCTTTACGAATAACCGCTGCAAAACGTTCTGGTTCATCTAAATCTCGTCCTATAAGAACTTTCATAGCATTAGGTAAATCAACAACAATGGCTAAAGCGCGATGTTCACTTGTTTTGCCATGTTCTCCAAAACGTGAATACAAAAAAGAATTTGCAATAAAACCATTATGATTTAAAAGACCTAACTCAATACGCGCGACATTGCCTGCTAAAATGCGCCCCATAGGGTCAGCAACAAGATAAAGAAAAGCTCCCGGTTGCCTTGAACGATAATCTATAGTGCGCATTAATAAAGGAAGCCCACCATAATTGTAAGCATTTTCAATATACCTCAATTCTTCATGTAAAGCCTGCTCGGTTTGTTCCATTAACAACGAAGCAGAAAACGACGTCATATAAATGGAAAGCCCTGTTGCAACAAGCCCAAACAGTAAAATATAAAGGGCTGAAAGCCTGAAAGCTGTCGTACGTATTATATTGAGCAGACGATTCATCTTTTATTATCTGGTGCTTTCAGCATATATCCAGCTCCACGTACTGTATGGAGAAGTGGAGCATCAAAATCTTTTTCAATTTTTGCTCTTAAACGGGATATATGAACATCAATGACATTTGTTTGTGGATCAAAATGGTAATCCCAAACATTTTCTAAAAGCATAGTGCGTGTAACAACCTGACCAGCATAACGCATCAAATATTCAAGTAAACGAAATTCTCGTGGTTGCAATATGATATTTCTTTCCCCTCGTTTTACTGTATGTGCTAACCGATCAAGTTCAAGATTGCCCACGCAATAAACAGTTTCTGCCTCTTTAGGATTTTTTCGTCGTTGTAGCACCTCAACACGAGCAAGAAGCTCAGAAAAAGCATACGGTTTTGTCAAATAATCATCACCTCCAGCACGCAAACCGGTCACACGATCATTGACTTGTCCTAAAGCTGAAAGAATGAGAATGGGTGTTTCATTACCCTTAGCACGTAATTCAGAAATAATAGAAAGACCATCACGATGCAAAAGCATCCTATCAATAACCATAACGTCATAACTTTCCGTATCAGCTAAAGTATATCCCGTATCTCCATCATAGGCAACATCAACTGAATGTCCTACCTCCAAGAAAGCTTTTTCGAGATAACGACCCGTCTCACGATCATCTTCGATAACGAGTACCTTCATAAAACGCATCTCCGTTGTTTGAACAATTTGCGTAATAGGACAGAAATCTCAAAAATCTCTGTCCTACATCAACAAAGTGTTATTTTTTTAAAATTGGAAGAGCAACAAAACGATTTTGACCATTTGTTCGCACTTGTAGGAGTACCGCTTTTCGTCCTAACTTCTCAGCATTCTTGATTGTATCGACAATATCAGAAACTTTTTTCACAGCTTTATTATTCACTGTCACAATCACATCACCTGGGCGTATGCCTTTATCTGCAGCATCTGAATCCGAATCCACATCCGTTACAACCAATCCTACACCATCATCTGAAGGCGCTACAATCAAACCATAATTATCCAATGTTCCATCTGAATCACTCCGCTCATTTGAAGATTTTGATCCTCCTTTTTTCCCTTCATCTTCAGGCATCGAAGCAAGTTTCACTTTTATATTTTCTTCCTTACCAGATCTCCAAATCCCCAACGTTACTGTTTCGCCTGGTCTAATATTTGCTATACGCTTTGCTAAATCACGGGCATCATTAACTTTTTCACCATTCACCGAAATAATGACATCCCCTGCCTTGATACCAGCTTTTGCTGCTGGTCCTTTTAATGGATCAGTGATTAAAGCACCTTTATCCTCTTTCAAACCTATCGAATCTGAAATATCCTTCGTTACAGGTTGAATCTGAACCCCCAACCAACCGCGTTGAACGGAACCCTTTTCGATAAGTTGTTGCACAACCTGTTTTGCTGTCCCTGCCGGAATAGCAAAAGCAATTCCAACATTCCCTCCAGAAGGAGAAAAAATTGCTGTATTTACTCCAACAACCTTTCCATTGAGATCAAATGTTGGACCACCAGAATTTCCTCGATTAACGGCGGCATCAATTTGAATAAAATCATCATAGACATCCGTACCAATATCACGTCCACGTGCTGAAACAATACCCGCTGTCACAGTTCCACCAAGGCCAAATGGATTGCCAATAGCAACAACCCAATCACCAACACGAAGTTTTAAATCATCACCAAAATCAACATAGGAGAATTTTCTTTTGTCGTTTACCTTCAAGACTGCAAGATCTGTTCGTGGATCTGATCCAATGAGCTTGGCATTTAATTCTGTACCATCATCAAGAACAACAGAATAACTGGTGCCGTCAGAAATCACATGATTATTGGTCACAATATAACCATCAGAGGAGATAAAAAATCCAGAACCAAAAGCTATAGGACGAGGTCTATGTGAACGTGATGGAAACTTGTTTTTAGGCTTATCCAACTCATGGAATTCTTTAAAAAATCTTTTTAAAGGATGCTGATCTGGTAGTTGGTCAAGCCCTGGTCCACTAAAAAAATTGCTAAAAAACCATTCTTCTTTCTTTTTATCGCTCTTCACTTGTACTGAAACAACCGCAGGTTTCACTTGAGAAACAATATCTGCAAATCCCGGCTGTTGCACTGATGAAGAAAATATAGAATTGGCGTGAGCCGTTGTCGTCCAAAAACTTGCCCCACATCCACTAAAAAACAATGCACTTTCCAACGCAGTAGAAAAGCTTACTGCGACTAATGTTTTAAAGAAAGTTTTTTTAACCATTTGGTATACGCTCCTATTCAATTTATTATATTTTTATCGAGACCATTTATAAAGCAGCAGACCTTACCGTTTTCTGTCTAAATTGTTAAAGTTTTGTAAGATTTAAGGTCACAACCACGCATCATTATCAAGAAGGTCATACGCAATTTAAATAAATTTAACTTTTTCCCTACAAGACCTCTTCTAATACAACAGTATTTTTGACTTTTTTTCTTTAATAACACTCAAAATCATTATCTTCATTGTTTACAGCATCTTATCCGAAACAATATAGCACTTGCACCAATAAAAAGAATTATCAAAGGCGACAACCATAAAAACCAAGTTGTTTTATTAAATGGCGGCTTTAAGAGAATAAACTCACCATATCGTTCAACAAGAAAATCAATCACTTCTTGATTGGTATGGCCCATTTTTAATCGTTTCCGAATTAACAACCGTAAATCACGTGCGAGAGAGGAATCTGAATCATCAATCGATTGACTTTGGCAAATCGGACAACGCAAATATGAGGAAATCTCACGGGCACGTAACTCAAGAGCTGTATCCTTTAAAATTTCATCTGGCTCCACTGCCATTGCTATCGACAGAGAAAAAAGAGCTGTAAAAAAAAGCAAAATCCAAAACAAGCCCTTTTTCATCTCAACACCTTTTTAAAAAATTTAAAGTGGAAAGCTAAAGGTTTATATAACCCAATACGGAACCAATAGCCCAAAAGAGAAAGACATCCCCCCATAGCCATCATCAATCCCCCTAACCAAACACAAATTATATAAGGTTTCCACCATATATGGACAGCAAGCCCTTGATCATCTATACGCCTCGGCACAATATATAACTGAGATAAGCCATGATTTTGAATACCAACTTCTGTTGTTGATGTGTTTTGACTTGAATAAAAACGTTTTGATGCTGTTACACTGCGCACACCATTTTTATTTTCATATATTGTAAAATGAAATTCCATTGTAGAATAATTTGGACCAGCACCATTGTGAACTCCATCAAAGTGAAGTGTTTTATCTGCTATTGTCACGATATCTCCTCTATGCATGGTGAGAATACGCTCTTGTGAAAAAGTCGCAGCATAGACAATACCGAATAATGTAACACCTAATCCCATATGTGCTATTGCCGCACCAAAAACGGACCATGGTAATCCAATAAATCTCTTAATTCGTACTGACAATGCTATCTTTCGGTGTCCGCTCTTTTCCCAAAGATCAACTAAACTGCTCAAAAAAACAAAAGCTGCAAGGCCAATTCCTAAAGTAGCAAAAATATCACGCAAAGATGCTTTATAAAATGTTATAAAACAGATTATAAAAACGAATATAAAAACAAGCCACAATCGCTCAATAACTGCAAGAAAATCACCACGTTTCCATGCCATCATCGATCCGAATGGTACTAGCAATAACAATAACACTATTAAAGGACCACAGGTAAGGTTAAAAAAGGCAGCACCTACAGAAATTTTTTGACCTGTTAATGCTTCAATCAAGTAAGGATAGAGTGTACCAATGAATACTGTTGCGGTTATTGTTGTGAGCAATAAATTATTTAAAACAATCAAACCTTCACGGGAAATTGGCTGAAAGAATTTCCCTGTTTTCAAAACAGGTACACGGAATGCAAAAAGAACAAAAGCACCTCCTGTGAAGAAGAATAAAAGTGCAAGTATTGCTCGTCCCCGTGCTGGATCAACCGCAAAACTATGAACAGACGTTAAAAGACCAGATCGAACAAGAAAAGTTCCCATAAGAGAAAGGGAAAAAGTCAGAAGGGCTAAAAATAAAGTCCAACTTTTTAATGTTTCCCGCTTTTCAAGAACAAGAGCAGAATGCAAAAATGCCGTTCCTGAAAGCCAAGGCATAAATGAAACGTTTTCAACGGGATCCCAAAACCAATATCCCCCCCATCCTAGCTCATAATAAGCCCAATAGGAACCAACTATAATACCCAAGGTCAAAAAGCACCAAGCAAGGAGAAGCCAAGGACGAACCAAACGCGCCCAAAAACTATCAATATGCCCCATAATCAATGCTGCTATTGCAAAAGAAAAACAAAGTGAAAAACCAACATAGCCTAAATAAAGAAGTGGTGGATGAATGGCTAATGCGATATCTTGTAAAAGAGGATTGAGATCTTTTCCCTGTAATGCCGGTGGATTAACACGTAAAAAAGGATTGGACATAAAAAGAATAAATAAAAGAAAAGCACTTGTAATCCAATTTTGGCATATTAAAATAAGCGCCTTAAACTGTTCTGGTAAATGTTGGCGAGATGATGCCATCAATGTGCTAAAAAAAACCAGACTTAAAACCCATAAGAACATAGATCCTTCATGGTTTCCCCAAACACCTGTGATTTTATAAAGTATCGGTTTTTCCGAATGGGAATTCTCAACAACATTCAAAACAGAAAAATCCGATACAATATAGGCGTGAACGATAATCAAAAAAGATAAAAACAATAATGTAAAAGTAATATATGTTAGAGGAACTCCTGTTTGCATCAACAAACGCTCTTTCCACCAAACACCCAAAGTAGGTAAAAACGCCCCTAATAAACTTACTGCAAACGCTGCGGCTAAAAAAATATGACCCAATTCAACGAGCACGATTGAATGTTTTCTCCACACTGTGACGTTTGTTCAAGCGATCAGCTGTTTCTTTAGACATATAAGTCTCATCATGTTTTGCTAAAACACGCTTACCAATAAAAAGCCCCCGTTTATCAAAATACCCTTCCACAATAACGCCTTGCCCTTCACGAAAAAGATCTGGTAAGGTACCATTAAAAAATATTTTTTCGTGTTTTGTATGATCCGTTATAAAAAAAAGAACGCCCCTCTCTCCAACATATTCAACAGTTCCCTTTTCAACAAAACCACCTAAACGTAAAGGACGCCGCGTTAGAATATCTTCCCTTGTAATTTCAGACGGCATTCGAAAAAAACTCATTGTATTATGCATGACGTAGATGATAAGACTTATTGTACTTCCTACAATAAAGAAGCACAAAAAAATCATCAGCAATCGCTTTTTTTTTCGCTGCTTTAAGATGACTCTCAATGAAGGAGAGTTATGAAATGATTGACTGTTTATAGGCACTCTACAATTCTCTTTATAAACACGTTATAAGAGCTTCGCATATCTTATAGAGAGGTGCAACTTTTTAGTCCAACACCTTTCTCCACCCCAAAGACTTCTTCAGCATTTTCTTATCTCTTTTTTTATAAAAGAGTCACTTTTGCTCCCTACTGCCCCTTAGTATATACCTTAACTAACCTGTATCATACTCCTTCATTATTTAACTTCAATACTTCAATCTCCTCATCACGTGCATAAAACCCTTCTCGTATCACCATCAAATCCCTTGTCTGAGTATTTTTTCATATTGCCTCTGTTTTAATCATCTAAACTCACCAACATCACTTTCTCGATATTTTAATCGGACATATCACGTAACTGAATGATCATCGCTTCAACACGCGATCGTCCTATAAAGTTTTCAGGCATTGTATCAAGAAAATTTTGTAAAAACTGCACCGCCTGCATAGACTTTCCTGCCTGATGAAGTGCTTCAGCGAGTAATAAACGAGGATAAAAATCTTTTGGCGCTAAATCCACTGCTTTTTGAAACGCATTTTGTGCTTCTTGCGTAATCATTCCCCCCTCATAACCCACCAATGCCAACCCATATCCAACAAGCCTTGGAGCAGATTCTCTATTCAAGCGAAGCGCATCTAAATAAGTGTTTACAGCATCCTGAAATTGACCTTCTTCTAGGTATCCTATGGCTAACGCATCTGCTAACTTACCATCACGAGGTGCACGAAAAAAAAGCACTTGTAGACGAACAAGCTGTTCATGCTTACTAAGCTTCTTTGGATCCTTATCCATTAACTCGTTAAAAAAATAACTTTTAACTTCTGGATTACCTGTAAGACCATAAATACTCCAAGTCATAACAAGAACAAATAAAACACTAAGCGCGTTAAAAGTATGTCTGTTTTTATGATGCATACAAGTCTTATCAAAATCAACCGAATACATACGACACCTATCACTATCAATGATATCAGCTCTCGCTTCTTTTTTCGTTCCACAGTTATGGAGCGAAAAAAAGAACACTTGCTAGAAGAGTAAGAAAAAATGCTGACAAAACTCGTAATAGCATATCATGTTGATACCAGTCCGAAAATCAAAAAACGCAACCAATTTATACTCTTCCCTTATTCACGAAAACTCTGATGTAAAATGATAGACTTCCACTTTAATTTATGGATAGTATCGTAACGTTTACCATTTATTTTTCTCATAAGTATCAAGAATATAAAAACAAATTTTCATTTCTCCATTTTAATCACAAACAGATATTATCTCTCAAAATTACGAAAGAATACCCTCCCCTTTATATTTTTATAAATATACTGCTGTAGTATAATGACCTTCTTTTTTAATGTGCTGAATGCGTGAATCAAAGTTAAGGAATAGAATTTTCTAATGTTTTTTCAGAATATGAGCATTTTTTGCTTTTTTCTTCTATAATTGCTTCTAACATTTCTCTGAATACCTCTAAATCCTGTTGTGAAAAAATATTTAAAAGTCTAATAAATATGCTAACAGTTTCACAATACAATGGATCAGAAGATTTGATGACAAAATTATTGTGACAGGCATCCACTTTTTTCCTTAAGCAGGTTGCTGCCTCTTAATTTAAAGCGTAAAGCTCTATTTAAAGCGTAAAGCTCTATGATCTTTTCTTCCATATCAACGCGGGTACAGGTTTTCGCCCATTTCTACAGATGATAAAAATGGCCCAGAAACATCTAATCTCTCTGCCATATCTAAAAGATGTTCAGAGTGTGATCAATGCGCATTTTGCGTAAGCTTTTACAAAAGGTGTAATCATCTAAAAAATCCTATGAAATGAAGAAACTTTTACCCTGACTCTAGAAAAAAATTTTAGATTTTTTTCTACAATTATTTCGAATCAGCAGCTCTTTTCGAGAGATTTTTTTAATGATTTAATCGTTTTAATTTTTGATTATCTACCTTTTAAAATATGCGAAGATATTGTCAAGCACATCTAAAAATTAAACATTTAATGTAGAAATAAATGCTTCATTCCTTAATTTTGCATCTTCCAATAAATCCCACCACTCTATTATTTTAACTGATCCTCGAAACTCTCCCTGTAAAGGATTAATTCTCCCTCGCCCATTCGCTGTTTTTTGCCATGTGGACGTTTGCGTTTTAAGTTCACCTTCTATATCAGCAATAATATAACAATCAAAAATACACTGCTCTGAAATCTTTATTTTCTTATTATCAAATGTCTTTATACGCTTTCCTCTAAGCTCATTAAGGTATTTATTTATTTGATGCATAGGGAAATAACCTTCTTTATAGTTTTTCTGACCTGGTCTTTTAAACTCCACCAATATTAACTTATCTAAATCTGCATCAATACGACCTTCTAGTCCTAGAGCATATAATTGATCATAACATACCAAATCAGGACGTCCGTTTTCTGTACTATTGTCCACGATTTTGTTGAGAGAAACATCCGAAGCAAAGTATCTTGTAAATGTTAATCGCTCATCAATAATCCATAAATCGTGCGTTAAGCTTTTCCTAGATTCGGGATCATCTCCCCGAACAGACATTGGACAAATAAGTTTATGCAATGTTTTTTCTAAATGCGGCACTTCTTGACCATTATCATTTTTCTTAACTTCTATTATTAGCCTCTCTAAAATTTCAAGTATAACTTTACGCCGTATAACATACTCTGCTAACTGTCTTGTTTCTTCATCTTTAACTTCTTTTGCAAGTTCAGAAATCTTTGTGGAAAAGCTTTCCGTATTGGCATTTCACGATATATTTCTTCAATTCTCAAATCTTGCTTTTTTTCTCTCCTCAGCTTATGAATAGCCAGTGTGTTAACAAATGCTTCTTTATTTTTTGCAGCTTTAGGAAGTTTTTTTAATAAGTTTTCATAACTATCAAAGCAATAGGAAGGGTGCGTTTTACAAAATTTTTTTAATTTATCTAAACGTTCTCTTTCATACTCGTCATTTTCTGGAGCCAGAACGCTCTCTGTGATGTGATCGGCAACTTCACGTAAAATATCATCCAATATACTATTGTTAAAAGAAAAATTCGTTCTTTCTTGATTGACTCTATCATCTAAATATTGACCACTTATGCAACCATGATACACCGACCTTTTCTCTCCAAATCTTCCAAAACCAACCAGATTATCTATGCTTTTAGTAATAACAGTGCGGTTATGCGCAAAAAGATGTAGTTTGTGATTTCCCTTAACATTGTGGTTAACATCCTTCTTACAAATAAAATTATGAATTTTTAATAAACCAAATTTTGGTGTTTTAAGTGTAATCTCTCCCCGATTTTCTACTAAATAACTTTTAACTTTTTTTGCTAAATCAACAGGTATATGATTATAATAAAAATTTATTTGAGGAATTTCTCCTAAAATTAAATCTGAAAAAAATGTGCACCAAGATGAGCAATAATTGCGTCAGTTTCGCGTGGAAAATATTTTTGATAGGCAGCATCTCTTAAACCTGTAAAAATAATCTCTGTTCCTGTTATTTCTTGATTAATCAGAGGTATTTTTGAATGATCAAGAATCTGTTTTTTTCTTCTAAACAAAACTTAAAACTTCTCTGGTAAAGCTGATTTGCTTCAAGGAAAATACTTTTAACTTATATTTTCTTAAATGCATCCAACCATAGCAACCGCCCACCCCCTTTCCCTCCTTTTTTTAATTTAAAGTTGGTATCTACAGTACGAAAAGCTTTAAAGTGCTCATCATCCAACCCTACACCATTGTCTTTAATTATAATTTGGAATGATTCATTATTATTGATATCTTTGATTGTTATATCTATACTCCCTGCGCTTCTGGAATCTTCTCGCATAGAATCTTCATGCGCGTGGATAGCGTTGCTTACTGCTTCAAAAACAGGCTGTAAAGCTTCCACTTCAGTGGACGGTTTAGGAAAACGACAAACTCTTCCAATAAGATTTTCTCTCATAGAAAAATGTTCACCTTTATTATTTTCTTGTTTTTTAATCACAACAATTCCCATTATTTCTCTGATTTTTTAGCCAATAATATTACTAAATATGCCAATTAAGCCCACATATATTAACAATTTGTTTTTATAGAGAAAATTGTTAATTCTTTGAAATTCATTGTTTTAAATGTGTGAGAATATTTTCGAGCGCATCCATCAGACGATGCACAATCGATAACAAACATAAAAACAAAAAATACGATCCACTTCATAAAACGAGTCATCATTTTCACCCTCTGATAGGTATTGATCATCTCATGAAGAAACTATCGTTCTCTCTCTGTGAGTGCTTGCTTCGCTCTTGTGCTTTCTACTCATCTTTCCAACCACATAAATAGGCCCCATGCTTATTATGCTTTAAAATATCTCTTGCTAGATTAGCACTGATCACACCAACATCTTGCTGATCCAAATAAATGGGTACCCAATCACCACAACTCTCAAACCTCTTTGCCACATATTAAACGGACAATACATTGATTTTAAAGACAATTCATCGTTTTGCATATTGAATTAGAACTGTGAATACCCTAAGATTCTCTCATTTCAATCCTGTTTATGATGAATCAAACCATCCCTTTGCACGTCACAAGTGGGATTATTGTGTGGGTAAAAACTCTAAAGAAAGGAATAAAACGCCTCTTATGAACCATCTTAGTGCAAGGACTGCCGCTACATTGGAAGCTGGTAAATAGTATGATGGGGCCGACTTGCACCTTCATAGGAGTAAAGATGGTGGTGATCAATGGCTTTGACGTTATACCATCTACGGGCAACGTCGTGAAATGGGCTTAGGTGCTTTAAGAGATGTCTCTTTTAAAAAAGCCCGTGAATAGTGCAACACAATGGCGTCTTGTTCTTCGTGAGGGACGTAACCCCATTAAAGAACGTGACAAACAAAAACGTGAAGCAATGCGTAATCTGCATTATTTAAAAGATATTGCTCTGGATGCTTTTGAAAATCGTAAAGCTGAACTCAAAAATGATAGTAAAAATGGACATTGGTTTGCACCTTTACGTCCTTATATTCTTCCTAAATTAGTTTGTCTACCGGTTTCAGAAATTACCCAAACTGATATACGCAATACACTTGCTCCCATCTGGCATACTAAAGCTACAACAGCAGAAAAAGCTCTCATTCGTCTTAATCTTTGTCTCAAACATGCTGCTGCATTGGGATTAGATGTTGATTTACAAGCAACAAAAAAAGCACGCACCCTCTTAGATAAACAACGCCATAAAGTTAAAAATAGACCAGCAATGGTTTGGAGAAACAATCCCGCCATAAGAGCAGGATTATTCATTATCACCAGAAAAAATTAAGACTTGCATTCAGGTTGTACTGGACTTTTTTTACAAAACGGGCTGTTTAAGCGCTTTTCAACACTTCGTTTTGGTATGACAGCACCGGGACGACAAATGGGTAGGTTTTCGGCTTTATGATTTACACACCATCCCCCCCCTTTCTTCATAGCGGAATCCTGATTGAACCATGCAAGCATGAATTGTTGCTAGTGCATTGTTACTTAGCTTCTAATTTTCTGGAAAAACATCATAAGGGGTTGGCATACCACATTCTAACAAGGCTTTTCCCACCTCCGTAAAATCTGCTCCTGGCTTCTTCCATACCGCTAGAGATGATGTGGGAGGTTTGTTAAACTGACATCCCACTATAATCAACAGAATTATAGTACTTAATAGTTTTAAAATTTGTTTCATTTCTTACTCCACGATTTATTTGAAGGAACTTGTTCTAAATGGGATGTGCCATAATTATATCTACACATAGCACTCGCGTTTCTAAGACACGTATGGACATTGTTGGGATCTGTGAACATTTTCTCCATTTCGTTCCAAGTGCTACTACCAGAAGGCATTGTCCCATAGGTATAGCCATTGCCTCCGATCCACCGGCTTACAAAGTCATCTTTATGCCCATCAAAGCCAACCGTGGTTTGTTTGCCATCACTCACATAACCTAACAGACCGGCTGTAGCTGCGGCATTAGCCGCTGGTCCATAAAAATTGATCTTCGTATTGTCGGCTATACCATGCACGCCTTCTTGTTTGAAAGAATTCAACATATTCCCCAATGTCATAGCGCCACGACTATGGCCATAGGGTTGCAACCCGCTATTACCGTAGATACGCATCAGATCTTTTGCTTCTTGTGTTGAATTGCTCAAACCCCAAAAGTTATTTTCCAGAAACTTTTGATAGCCTGCGACCAGTAATTCTGACATGGCCGAATCTGCTTGCGGAAACTCAACAACATAAATCGGATCATTTTTATTTTTAGCATGTTGAACCGCATAAACAGCAGCCTCTTCAGACGGTGTAAAAATCCCATTGAGAGAGATATGAACCCGACCATCAGCGCCTTTCTATAAATGCTGCTTATCCGCATCTGTTAAAGGACGCGTTTCGGGAATTTTTTGACCACGAGCGTCTTCTAGAGGCTCCCCATTTGCATCTTTTTTATAGATGATTTTGCAATTTTTATCACGGGCCACTTTATCACGGGCCACCACAGAGATGGGGTGCTTTTTGATAAACAGGGTTTTATAAGCTTCATCGCTGTATTTAAACCCTTCTTCTAGCAATTGGGTTGCCATTTCACGGTTTTCATGCACGATCTGTTCTAGCCTACCAACATCAAGCGGTTATACAGCTTGATGGGCTGTCGCAGTGTCGCGGTTGAGGGAGGCGATGGTTTGTTCAACCCCTTGCCCTGTCAATGCCTTTAGCTCTGTCTCATCAATAATGATGAGAGTGCCATTATTGCTAGCTTGAGCACTTGCCCTGTCGATGATGTCCGCCGCTGTGATACTTTCTGTTGTTAGGTTGTTTTTTTTCAACAGACGCCGTATTGACAATAATGCCTCCAGTCAACGCCGTTTTCTCTTTTATAATGATCTCAAAATCTTCCACCCCAGCCCCTTCACTCCCTGATTTCTCCATAACGCTGGTATCATTACCAGAAAATTTATCCTCTTTTATAAAGAGCTCCCAAAACAAAAGGACAACAAAAAAATTTCCTAGTCTATAAGGATAATTATTAAACGTCTTTTCCCCATAAAAGTATTGGCTATTTTTCCTAACTTAATTCTTACTCGTATTTTAGTGCAACTTGCTTTTTCTTCAAATTATAAAGTTTAAGTGCATAGAAACAAACAATAAGCCAAATAATCCAGCTCACACCGACAATCAAAACTGGCCGCGTATCGTCAAAAAAACACAATAATATAAAAATAAAAATCATAAATAAAATAGAAAAAATCGGTCCTATGGGCCAAAATGGAATTGGAAATTTTAAACTACTTTGCGCTTCTTTAGACATTTTGAGACGCATAAAAATTTGCGAAAGTAAAATCATCATCCAAACAAAAACTGTTGCAAATGTTGCCATCGCTGCAATAAGAAAAAATAGCCCCTCATGATAAAAATAATTAAGGACAACACCAAGGAGGAAAATAATGAAGATTAGTAAGATAACAAAAATTGGTATACCGTTTTTTGATAAATATTGAAATTTTTTCAAAGCATACCCTTCTTGCGATAGCCCATGTATCATACGACAAGCACCATACATCCCACTATTCATCGCTGAAATAGCCGCTGTAACAACAACAATATTCAAAATGTTCGCTGCATATGAAATCCCAAGACTTTCAAAAATTGAAACAAACGGACTGTTCATAAAACCAATTTTATTCCAAGGATAAAGGGACATTAAAATAGTCAAAGTCATAATATAAAATAGTAAAATGCGCACTGGAGTAGAATTAATTGCTTTTGAAATCGTTTGATAAGGATTTTGTACTTCCATCACGGACATCCCAATGATTTCTATGCCACCAAAAGCAAAGACGACAACACTAAAACAAGCTAAAAAACCAAACCAGCCATTGGAAAAAATACCACCATTTTTCCACAAATTATGAAGACCAACAGCAGGGGAATTTACACTTGTATTCCAACCACACACAATAATTGCTATCCCCCAAACAATCATCGCAATGATCGCAATAATTTTAATAGAAGACAACCAAAACTCTAGTTCACCATAAACTTCTACCGCTGCCAAATTAATCGCTGTAATGAGGAGTGTAATGCTAAGCGCCCATATCCAAGGTGCAACATGAGGATACCAAAACCCCATATAAGTCGCAAAAGCTGTGATATCAGCTAAACCAACAAGAATCATCTCGAATACGTATGTCCACCCCGTTAAAAAACCAGCCAATGGTGATATGTAATTTGCAGCATAACGAGCAAAAGAACCTGGCAATGGATTATGAATGATCATTTCACCGAGGGCTCGCATAACCATAAAAATTGCTAAACCAGAAATGCAATAAGCAATCAAAACACTTGGACCAGCAAGCTTAATCGCTTGTGCAGACCCATAAAAAAGGCCTGTTCCAATAGCCGAACCAAGAGCTAAAAAAATAACTTGGCGCTTATTCATCCCTCGTTTCAGTTCATTCGTTACCATTTTTTTCCTTCTTCACTGAAATTTTGACTAAAATCCATACCACAAATATCCATTTCGTATAAATAAAACTTCATGTTTTTCTCACGAATATATTTTTTAAAAACATTGAACAATAGCTAACCGCACACTCTATCATAGAAAATAAAAAAATAATTTTATTTTGAATTATTTAGCTTTTTTATAACTTAAAATTTTTATCATTCTACGTAATAAGCCAACACTATCATTATATCTATTAACTCCCAATTGTGCGATAGCTTTTACATCGAGACAATAAAGCATCTTTATCTCTTTATCCGCATGCCAATCCCATATAATAGTAAAGGGATGGTTTTGATTATCTCAATATGAACAGATTTAAAGTGAAAGAATCATACGGTAACCGTAGCTATCATGAAGATACAAAATAATAAATTATCTTGACAAATCAAAACGTTTTTACAATCATGATTTTTCTCATTTATTTTATATTTTTTATTTTGTTGCAAAAAAATATTGTAATACGTGTAATATCAATTTCTATACTTTCTATTCATTTTATTCAAATAAAATTTTAAAAATTTTTACTGCACTATTTTGAGAGTGAATAAGCTAATTATTATGATCTTAAGCAAATTCTCTATCATTATTTTACTCGTAATACACAAGAATCATATACAATAATGCACAAAATAATCTTTAATACCTTACACCATCTCACCAATGATAAAGTGAATCTCGCCAATTTTCAAAGGTTTGATAAAATGTAGCTCCAGCTCATTTATTCAAAACTCTAACAGTTTTTAAGCACGTACTTTCTTAAAAAAAGAACTATTGCAGTAAAAATAACCTTTTTTGTCTTGAAAATACATCTATTCTGTTCTCTAGCATTTTGACTTGAAATATTAAAAACATTTATATTTTTTTCCTGAAGCGCATCTTTCTCTTGGACAACCATAGCAATGAAAAGACTCTCTTTAGATCTGTGTTTCCAGAGACTCGCATTAATTTCCATTATTTGTGAAAAAAATAAATGTTATAAAATATAGAATTTATTTAATGAAAATTAATATGATATAATTTGTATAATGACAAAAAATATATTAAAATAACAATATATAATATTTTAATTTATCTGTTATGTAATAAAAATACAAAAATCATCTTCTAAAATGTTATCTTTCATAAACTTGTACGGATAAATAAAATTACCATGAAGAAGACAATTGGATAAAAGTACCCAAAACATACTAGGAAATAAATGAGCCTATATTTATTTAAGATTTTGAATATATTATATATTCTCTAAATTTTCTCTAGAACAATCTAAGAATCAAACGTCACTTCTTTTTTATTGATATCAGAATAAATATTATTTGGGTTGTAGTGATGGAAAAATTATTTGGGATAAAATGGACAACAATTGCCCTTCACGCACAAGTATGTGTCCCTTATGAAGATCTGGAGCCATATAACGATCTCCCTTAAGAGGGGCAATATTTTTACGTAGATAGTCTATAACAGATTGCAAGAAAGAGCTTGTTTTCAAAGGGGAACGATATTCAATTCCTTGTGCTGCAATAAGTGTTTCAATACCAACAATAGTAAAAAGATTCTCACTCATTGCTAATAATCGACGAGCACCATGGCAAGCCATTGAAACGTGATCCTCCTGATTTGCTGAAGTTGGTGTTGAATCCACCGAAGCAGGATGTGCCATTTGTTTATTTTCAGACATTAAAGCAGCTGCTGTTACTTCAGCAATCATAAAACCTGAATTAAGACCTGCATTTTGTGCTAAAAAAGCTGGAAGTCCATGGGAAACTGCTGGATCAACCATAAGAGCAATACGTCTTTGAGAAATGGAACCTATTTCACATAATGCAAGAGCGATCTGATCAGCAGCAAATGCTACAGGTTCAGCATGAAAATTTCCACCCGATACAACCTCACCATTGCTTAAAATTAATGGATTATCTGTCACTGCATTCGCTTCAATAATGAGTGTTTTTGCTGCTGCGATAAGAAGATCAAAACATGCCCCCATAACCTGTGGTTGACAACGTACACAGTAAGGATCCTGTACACGATTATCATCATGCAAATGTGCAACCCGAATTTCTGAATCCTCTAAAAGATTTTCTAATGTTTGTGATACAGCAATCTGCCCATAATGTCCTCGTAAAATATGGATATCAGGGTGAAAGGGTGCTGTTGACCCCATAATAGCATCTGTTGTCAATGCCCCAGAAAGAAGGCCACCACACAATGCTCTGTGACTATGAAAAAGACCTGCAAGAGCAAGTGCTGTTGATGTTTGCGTACCATTGATAAGAGCGAGTCCTTCTTTTGCTTCTAAAACAATAGGAGACAACCCTGCTTTTTTTAAAGCAGATGCTCCACTCATACGAATATTTTGAAAGAATGCTTCTCCCTCTCCCATCATAACAGCAGCCATGTGCGCAAGTGGCGCAAGATCACCTGATGCACCAACAGATCCCTTTTCAGGAATGACAGGAATAACACCTTTGGCAAGCATATTTTCTAATAAATGTACCAACTCTAAACGAACACCAGAAGCACCGCGTCCTAAAGAAAGAAGCTTTAAAGTCATTATCAAACGCACAATATTTTCAGCTAAAGGTTCTCCTACACCACAACAATGTGATAAAATAAGATTTCTTTGTAAAAGCGTTACATCGTTTGCATCAATTCTAATCGAAGCCAATTTGCCAAAACCAGTATTGATCCCATAAACTGGTTTATTTCCAGCAGCAATTTCAGCAATGCGCTCTGCTCCCTTCCTGATAGGCAAGTGCGTATCACTATGAAGCTTACTTACTTCACCATTAAAATAAATAGCCTCAAGATCGCTAAGCGTTACTTTACCAGGATTTAGTAAAATAGTCATAATTTACTTTCTTAATTTACTTACATCATAATACTTGCTTATATCATAGCACTTAGCATTGTTAAATTTTCTATCAAACAAAAAAGGGATAGTTTCTCTTTAGAAAGATTAAAAATCTGCCAGATAAACAAATCCTGCTCATTCTTGAACATATGAACAGTAAGATTAATCATTGCCTTTTTAAGCGCTATTTTATTAGAAAACCCTTTACACATCCTTTCCTAGGATTAAAGGAGAGTCCGTTTTATTCGCTGTTAGAGAATTTTGTTATGGATTTTTTGTGTCATACATTCCCTCTCAAGATAATAAAAATAGTAAATTTTCTTTGATAAGATCAAGAAAAAATTATACTGTATTTATACATAATACAAATATTATTTAAATTATAATTAAATATTTAATTTAAAATAAATTATTCATAAAATATAAATATTGATATATTATATATCAATATTTAAAGATATTTTTCTTAATAAACAATAGATATTCATACTCATATATTATCTCAATAAGCATTTATGATAATGAAAATACCACATATGGTACATATTTAAGTATTGATATCATTCTTATTGTATCAATGTTATTGAAGTGTATTATAGATAGATTAAATACGCACGACAGATTTTACAAAAAATATGTAAATGAAAAGCATATATAGATTCTTTTTAACATAACTTTTTATAATATCATTACTCTTGTCATTATTTCAATGAACTCATGAAAAATAATAATATGAAGCATATAACTCAATATCGTTTTATAAATAATTTCTATGAAAGACTCTCTTAAAAGGATAATAAAAACGCCTCTCCTTGATTTATAGGAAGAAGTGAAGACATTAAATATAGTTTTTAAATTTTAATCTCTTCTTTAGAAACAAGATAAAAAGACTCTACGTGATAAGTTTTTCCATTGCGTCTCCCTCTCTCTTAATATTAAAAGTACTCAACAAAGGATGAACAAATAGAAAACAACTTTATTGTCCTAAAATTATTTGGTTATTCTCTCCATAACTCATAAGAATCTCCAATCACCATTTAATAAAAATAGCTTCATCTTTGTTAGACAACATTGTTATAAAAATAATGCAAGATGCAATTGAAAAGTTTGGTGCACCCGACAGAATTCGAATCTGTGACCTCTGCCTTCGGAGGGCAGCGCTCTATCCAGCTGAGCTACGGGTGCTTAAAACTAAATAAGTGATCTTTTAGCCGATCATACTCTCAGCTTCAACAATGAATTACGTTCTTAAAAAAACACCTGTTTATGATTTATTTATATCACTCTAAAATCTTTTCGTCATATCTGCTCTATATTTACCTTAAACAAATGACTTTTCAGTATATAATCCTTTTTCTTATGAAAACAGTTTTTATATACAGCTTCAAAACTTCCCTCAAATAGGCTAAAAAATAAATTGTGAATATCAGGATACTTTTCAATGATGACATTACCAAAGCGCTTCCATTTTATTTCTTCTGAAACTGAGGAAGCCATCAAAGCTACTCATAAATTAATTTCTATTTATGGTCATTTTTCTTTAGAAGAAGCTGACGTTATTGTTGCAATCGGCGGTGATGGAACAATGTTGCAAACAGTACGGGATGTGATGAATACTAGAAAGCCTATTTACGGCATGAATCAAGGTTCTGTAGGATTTCTTATGAATGAATTCCATGAACAAAAATTGCCAAATCGTATTGCTGCCGCATATAAAAAGGAAATTCATCCCCTACGCATGATTGCAAAAGATGAATGTCAAGCAACTATTGAAGCGCTCGCAATCAATGAAGTTTCCCTTTTTCGTCAATCTTATCAAGCAGCGAAAATTCGTATTAGTATTGATAACAATGTACGCATGGAGCAATTAAGTTGCGATGGTGTCCTCGTTGCGACACCAGCAGGATCTACAGCCTATAATTTATCAGCACAAGGGCCTATTTTACCTCTCATGGCACCACTTATGGCACTTACTCCCGTTAGTCCCTTTCGTCCTCGGCGCTGGCACGGAGCACTGCTACCAAATACAGTAATAATACGCTTTGATATGCTCGAACCCGAAAAACGCCCAGTAAATGCTGCTGCCGATAATGTTGAAGTTAAATCTGTCCATTCAGTTACTATTTCAACAGCAACAGAAGTAACAGCCTCAATCCTTTTTGACTCTAACCATTCATGGGATGAACGGATTTTATCAGAACAATTTCGCTATTAATTATTGTATTATGACTTCTATAGGAATATGACTGTTATAGTTGACTTTTTTTTGAAGGTCCCTTAGCTCTCTAAAAGAGTGTAAAGTTACTTAATCTTACGAATAGTTTGGATAGCGAAACTAAAATCGCAGAGCAATTGATAGAAAAATGATACCACCTTTAAACAGTTTTGATGATTTAGGTCTGTCCGCAAAAGTTATTAAAGCAGTAAAATCTGCAGGATATACAGTTCCAACACCTATTCAGAGTGGAACAATCCCCCATGTCCTTCAAAGAAAAGATGTTTTAGGAATCGCTCAAACAGGTACGGGAAAAACAGCTTCTTTCGTTTTACCTATGCTCACACTCCTTGAAAAAGGTCGTGCAAGAGCGCGAATGCCTCGGACTCTTGTATTAGAACCAACACGAGAACTAGCAGCCCAAGTTGAAGAAAACTTCGATAAATACGGAATAAACCATCGTTTAAATGTGGCCCTTTTGATTGGTGGCGTTTCTTTTGAACACCAAGACCGTAAACTTGAACGAGGAGCTGATGTTCTTATAGCAACACCAGGGCGCCTGCTTGATCATTTTGAGCGCGGCAAACTGCTTATGATGGGTGTTGAAATTCTTGTTATTGATGAAGCTGATCGCATGTTGGATATGGGGTTTATTCCAGATATTGAACGGATCTGTAAACTCACCCCTTTTACGCGTCAAACTTTGTTCTTTTCCGCAACAATGTCACCAGAAATTACCAAACTAACAAAGCAATTTCTCCATTCTCCTGTCTCTGTTGAAGTGACGAAAGCATCCTCAACCGCTTCCACGATTACACAGCGGCTCGTCAAATCTGGGAATAAATCATGGGATAAAAGAGCCGTTTTACGAGAACTTATTCACAATGAAGGTGATGCGCTCAAAAATGCTATTATTTTTTGTAATCGAAAAAGAGATATTTCTGAACTGTTTAGATCTCTCATCAGACATCATTTTAGTGTAGGCGCACTACATGGGGATATGGATCAATATTCACGTACAAATACACTCAATGATTTTAAAAATAATAAAATTAAACTTCTGGTTGCTTCTGATGTTGCTGCCCGTGGACTCGATATCCCAGCGGTAAGTCATGTTTTCAACTATGACGTTCCTACACATGCCGAAGATTACATTCATCGAATTGGTCGTACAGGACGTGCAAATCGTAGCGGAAAAGCTTTCACAATTGTCACAAAGGATGACCAAAAATATATCAGTGCTATTGAAGAAATGAGCAATGAAAAAATTGAATGGCTTAATGGAGATCTCTCTACTTTAACGACCGATGATCTAGAAGACGAAATCATCTTAAAGAAAAAATCGCCAAAATTAGCAAAAAAAATGGCTCCTAAAGAGCGTACTGTTCAAACAAAAAAGTCCTTGCAAGGCGATAAGCTGGATTACATCCAAACTGTAAATAATAAAACACAACCGTCTGCACAACATCGCCCTCGGAAAAACAAAGCCTCCTCTTTGCTTGGATTTGGTGATGATATCCCAGCGTTTATGCTCATAAAAATCCGTAATTAGGCTAGAAATTCGCTATCCTGATAGAACAAGAAACAAACAAAATGCTCTGAAAATGCTGTTTTACTCCCCTTGACGCATCAATCTTTCTATTATCTTCTCACGTCCCAAGAGTGGTAAAAACTTCCCCATTTCAGGTCCATGGTCCATCCCGGTAAGGGCTTGACGCAATGGCATAAACAGAGCTTTCCCGCTACGTCCTGTTTTTTCTTTTAATACGCTTGTCCAAACTTTCCAACTTTCATCATTCAATGCACCTTTAGGCAAAAAATCGCCTGACTGATGAACAAATGTGCGATCCTCAAGAGCCACCATATCAAAGCTTGGTTCATCATGAATGACTTTCCACCACAAAACAGCATCATTTACTTTGTTAATATTGCCCCTTATCACCTTCCAAAAACACTCCGCCTTTTCTCCATCAATAGAAAGACTTTGAAGCCGCGTTTTAACCTCCTCATAGGTTAGCTCATGAACAAGATGACTATTCAAGGTTAAAAGATCAGCAATATCAAATTTAGCAACCGATCGTGATGTCTCTTGAAGATTAAAATGCTCTAAAAGCGCTTCTTGATGACGATAGGGATGCACATTTTGCGATGTCCCAATCAAAACAGCAAGGCATTGAACAACTATAGATTCAAATCCTTCTTCTCGTAGAGAACGAATAGAAAGATCATTATTCCGTTTTGAAAACCCTTTTCCTAAAATTGTAGCCAATAAATTAATATGACCAAAAACTGGTAATTCTGCATTGAGAGCTTTAAAAAGAGCGATCTGAGCACCTGTATTTGTAATATGATCATCTCCACGAATAATATGTGTCACAGCCATATCGATATCATCAACGACAGAGGGTAATGTATAAAGGTAGCTTCCATCTTCACGAATTAAAACAGGATCTGAAAGAGAGGATAAATCAATTGTCTGCTTTCCTTTTACTGCATCATCCCAGCAAATTTCTGTTCGCTTTGTTTGTAAAGGATTATCTTCAAAATTAGGGAGAAGAAAACGCCAATGCGGCTTACGTCCTTGCGATTCAAAAGCTTCTTTATCTTCTGATGTCAATTTCAATGCAGCACGATTGTAAATAGGAGGCAATTTGCGTGAAAGTTGGATTTTACGACGCCGATCTAATTCTTCAGCAGTCTCATAACAGGGATAAAGAAGGCCGCGTTGTTTGAGTATTTTTGCAACTTCATCATATCGGCTAAACCGCTTGGATTGATGATAAATTTCATCTGGTTGAATACCAAGCCATTCAAGATCAACGGCAATAGCATCAATATATTCCTGTTTAGAGCGTTCAACATCTGTATCATCATAGCGTAAAATAAAGGCTCCTTTATGCGCTTGCGCATAAAGCCAGTTGAACAAGGCAATACGAATATTACCAATGTGAATATAACCTGTTGGAGAGGGGGCAAAACGAACTTTTATCATAAAAAATAATACTCAATTTTTATCGCGAAAACGATTGACAATAGGATAACGACGATCACGACCGAAGTTCTTGTGACTGATTTTTACACCAGGAGCCGATTGTCGTCTTTTATATTCTGCACCATAAAGAAGCTGTTCAATTTTCTCAACTGTTTCCCGTAAATACCCCCGTTTTACAATATCACAAACACTCATGTCATTTTCTACAAGAGATTGCAAGATATCATCCAAAACAGGATAAGGAGGAAGAGAATCTTCATCTTTTTGATTTTCCCGAAGTTCTGCGGAAGGTGCCTTTTCTATAACATTGAGGGGAATGACAATTCCTTCTGGTCCTTTAAAATTTTGCAAGTGGTTTTTATTGCGCCACTCTGCTAATGCATAAACCTGCATTTTATAAATATCTTTAAGGGGATTAAATCCCCCATTCATATCACCATAAAGTGTTGCATATCCTACAGCCATTTCTGACTTATTGCCTGTTGTTACCACCATGGAGCCAAATTTATTGGAAAGCGCCATCAAGATGGTGCCGCGTACACGACTTTGAAGATTTTCTTCTGTAATATCAGGAGATAATCCTACAAAAACAGGCGCCATTGTCTTCAAAAAAGCTTCAACAGGTTGCACAATCGGGACTACTTCATAATGACATCCTAAAAGACGCGCACACTCCTTAGCATCTTTTAATGATTCTTGTGAAGTATAATGATAGGGCATCATTACAGTGCGAACTCTCTCAGCACCAAGAGCATCCACCGCTATAGTTGTACAAAGAGCTGAATCAATTCCTCCCGAAAGGCCAAGAATAACATCTTTAAAGCGGTTTTTATTAACATAATCTCTCAAACCCAAAACACAGGCTTGATAATCAGCAGCTAACCCACTGAGAAGATTTTCATTTGGACCAGAAATACATTGCCATTCTGTCGTTTTCCGTTGCCAATGCGTGAGAGCAATATGGCTTTCAAAATGTTTCATTTGAAAAACCATTTTGCCTTGCCCATTTAACGCAAAAGAGCCTCCATCAAAAACGAGTTCATCTTGGCCTCCAACTTGATTAGCATAAATAATAGGTCTACCAGATTGAAGCGCTTGCGCATAAACAACCTCTATCCGTTTTAATGTTTTATTACGAGAATAGGGGGAACCGTTAAGAACAAGGATGATCTCAGCTCCTTTATTACCAAGCTCAGCACATAGAGAGGGATCATTCCAAATATCCTCACAAATGACTATTCCTAGTTTTATCCCGCGATAGAGAATTGGCTCAGGGCGTGGACCGGGAGAAAAGAGGCGCTTTTCATCAAATTCAGCATAATTAGGTAAATCAAACTTGTAGCTTTCAGCAATGATCTGTCCTTCATCAAGAAGCATAACACCATTGTAAATGGTATTATCATGCATGAGAGGAAGACCAATTATAATTCCTGGCCCCCCTATTGTTGCTTTTGCTAACTTTTTAACAGCATCTTCACATGTTTTTGTAAAAGCAGCTTTGAGAACAAGATCTTCCGGCGGATAAGCACTAATAAAAAGCTCCGTGAATAAAACAAGATCAGCTCCCTCTTCCTTCGCTTTTTGATGCGCCATTACAGCAAGAGAAAAATTTCCTTCAATATCACCAACTACAGGATTTAATTGGGCAATTGCTACCCGAAAATCATTTTTCATAAGCCTTTGTATCATTTCATCAGTTTGGTAAGCATAACTCTGCTCTCATCATCGAAAATATTGCTTTTTTTAGAAATGCTTTTTCATAAAGAGCTGAAACAAAAAATATCTGCGATTTTTTGTCTAACTATTTGCTGCAAGAGCTATCTAACTATTTGCTGCAAGAGCTAATGAATCAGCATGACGATTTTTTTTAAGAAGTTCAGCAACAAGAAAGGCTAATTCTAATGCTTGATCTGCATTTAACCGGGGATCACACTGTGTATGATAGCGATCAGATAAATTTTCTACAGAAATGGCATGTGCTCCACCTGTACATTCTGTAACATCACGACCTGTCATTTCAATATGAATGCCTCCCGGATAAGTCCCCTCGCCATAATGCACTGAAAAAAACTTTTCTACTTCCTTTAAAACATAATCAAAGGGGCGTGTTTTATAACCATTTACAGTAACCGTATTACCATGCATGGGATCACACGACCATATCACCTTACGCTTTTCACGCTCAACAGCATGAATCAATTGAGGAAGGTATTTTTCAACCTTATCATGACCAAAACGCGTAATAAGCGTTAATCGCCCCAGTTCGTTTTCAGGGTTTAAAATATCGATTAACCTCAAAAGTTCATCAGCTTCAAGAGAAGGGCCACACTTCAATCCAAGTGGATTTTCAATACCACGGCAATATTCAACATGAGCATGATCAATCTGGCGTGTCCGATCACCAATCCATAACATATGCCCAGACGTTGCGTACCAATTTCCAGAAGTTGAATCAATCCGCGTCAAAGCCTCTTCATAGCCAAGCAAAAGGGCTTCATGACTGGTATAAAAAGATGTCTCACGTAATGAAAAATTTGTTTTTGACGTAATCCCTATAGAACGCATGAAATCAATTGCTTCCGAAATACGCTCTGCCAATAACTCATAACGCGCACCTTGTGGACTATTAGACACAAAACTTAACATCCATGCATGAACATTTTCTAAATTGGCATATCCCCCTTGTGAAAAAGCACGCAAAAGATTCAATGTTGCCGCAGATTGGCGATAAGCCATAGACATTCGTTGTGGATCAGGAATACGAGAAGCCGCTTCAAATTCAATGCCATTAATAATATCCCCCCGATAAGAAGGAAGTTCAACTCCTCTTTTACTTTCCGTATCACAAGAGCGTGGCTTGGCAAATTGACCTGCAATACGACCTATTTTAACAACAGGTTTAGAATTACCAAAAGTCAAAACAATCGCCATTTGCAAGAATACACGAAAAAAATCACGAATATTGTCAGCTTCATGCTCCGCAAAACTTTCTGCACAATCCCCCCCCTGTAATAAAAAAGCTTGGCCTTGTGCGACAGCTGCCAATTCGTTTTTTAAATCACGCGCTTCACCAGCAAAAACCAAAGGAGGATAGCTGCGTATCTTTCGTTCAACATCTGCTAACACAGATTTATCCGGATAATTCGGTACTTGTTTAATTGGCCTTGCTCGCCAAGAGTCAGGCGCCCATTCTTTTATCATTACACGCTCTCCAGAGCTTGAAATTACGTCTTATTACCTTAAAACTTTGTCAATTATCTCACTATGTCTGTTTAATTCTCTATTTTTTTTCCATTTTTATAGACATAACTTGGTTTATACATCGTTACCAGTTCTTCTGCCATCGTTGGATGGACTGCCATCGTTTCATCAAAAACATCTTTCGTCAACTTACCTTTGAGAGATATTCCTATGAGCTGTGCCATCTCACCAGCGTTCTCCCCTAAAATATGAGCACCTATAACAATCCGGCTTTCACCATCGACAATAAGCTTCATAAACATTTTTTCTAAGCTTCCAGAAAGAACATTACGCATAGGACGGAAAGCTGTACGATAAATCTCAAGATGCTTATAACGATGGCGTGCTTCTTCTTCTGAAAGACCAACCGTTCCAATCTCTGGCTGTGAAAAAACAGCTGTCGTAATCAGATCATAATCAGGTGCGGTGGGGATATTCTCAAACGCAGTCTTCACAAAACACATTGCATCATGGATTGCAACAGGTGTCAATTGAATATGACCTGTGACATCACCAACAGCCCAAATGTGAGGTATATTGGTTGTCATCCTTTCATCAACAATAACTGCACCAAATTCATTCAATTGAACACCAGCCCGCTCAAGCCCTAAGCCTGTTGTATTGGGCACACGCCCAGTAGCCAACATAATCTGATCAGCACTGACCATTTGCCCATTTGATAAAACAGCATCATAACAATTCTCTCTCGCTTGTACTTTGGAAACTGTCACCCCATAAATAATAGAAATCCCTTTTTCAATCATTGTATCATTAAGCAACTTTCGCAAATCATCATCAAAGTTACGAAGGATTAAATCACCACGATGGAGGAGTGTTGTTTTGACACCTAATTCATGAAAAATGTTAGCAAATTCAACACCAATATACCCACCACCAACAATGACTATTGATTTTGGAAGCTCTTCAAGATCAAAAATTTCATTAGAAGTAAGACAAAAATCACTGCCTCCAATTGCTGTGTTTGGTGCAACTTTTGCCCCCGTTGCGATTAAAATTTTTTCTGCACTAACCCGCTCACCTGTTGCTGAGAGCTCTAATGTATGATCATCCACAAAGACCGCATGGCTTTCATAAATATGAACATTATTATTTTGTAATCCCTTGCGATAAAGCCCTTCTAATCTTGTTATTTCTTCATTTTTAGCTGCAACTAATTTTTTCCAGCTAAAAACTGGAGCAGCATATTCCCATCCAAAACCAACACTTTTACGGAACTCTTTTGCATATTGTGAAGCATAAACATACAATTTTTTGGGAACACAGCCGCGAATAACACAAGTTCCTCCTATACGATATTCTTCTGCTATAGCAACACGCTTACCAAGTCCTCCCGCAAGACGTGCAGCACGCACTCCTCCAGAACCACTGCCAATAACAAATAAATCAAAATCAAAAGATCCCACGAACTCTTCCTTCCCATCCATCTACAATAATAGGCTATGATCATTTATTATCAAATGAAAGTCTTTTTTATTTTCAAGCATTCTTTTCTATCAAACAGCCTCCTGTAAAGAGCCTCTTTTATTAAAAACGGCGGAAAACCGCCGTTTTTTTTTGCAACAAAAATCCACATTCATTGGAATGAAATCAAACTATTTTTTATTTTTTGAAGCGTCTAGTTTTGTGGGTGTAATAGAATTGTTCAAATTAAGTGTCTCAGACATCTCTTTTTTTACATTTTTTATAAGATCCTGCATAAGAGAAGAGCGCCATGTATCAAATGTAGAATAAGCATCACGTGCAATATTTGGAACTTCTGTTAAAAACTTTTTACCGGTATCAGAACTATAAAAAGCTGTAATGGCATCAAGTTCTTTTTGAGTAAAATATTTTGCATATACGTGAGCAATCTCTTTTTCTAAATCAGAGCGCCGTTTAACCAAAGCAAGCGCTTGTTTGTCAACAATATCAGAAATAGCCGTTGCTAAATTAGGATCATCGCTGATAAGTTCATTTTTGAGATCATGTGCTGCATTCGGTAAAAAATTATCAAACTGATCCGTTGCGTGAATAGCACTAATAGCCTTTCTCGCTGAATCTAAATGTTGATCACTTACACCTTGTGCATACCCCATGGCAATATTCATAAATAAAATGGTAATTGCACCAAAAGATACAGTAAAACGCTGATAAGAAAATATTTTTTTCATTTAATGATTATCCCGATAATTAATTATAATTCAAATTCGTTATTTTATTCAAAATCCCTAACCTTTAATTGTGCAAACAGATCACCATGTGTAAACTGTTTTCTCTAAAAATTAAAGGATTCTAAAACTTTTATTTGACCATCAGCCATCGCTACAATTGCACACGAAGCTAATCCTAAGAAAAGACCATGTTCGATAACACCAGGAATTGCAAGGAGTGCATTCGATAATAATTTTGGCTGCACAATATGCCCCCAAAATGCATCAAAAATGAAGTGCCCACCATCTGTTTCAAAAGGATTTTCTCCATTCATTCGTAAAACAATTTCTCCAGAAAGCCCTAGATCATCAGCTGCTTTTCCAATAGCTTTGCGTGTCACATGCATACCAAATGGATCGACTTCAATAGGCAAAGCAAAAGCACCAAGCGTTTTTACTATCTTTGTTTCGTCAGCAATAACAAGCATTGTACGAGATGCAGACGCTACAATTTTTTCACGCAACAATGCCCCCCCACCCCCTTTAATGAGAGACATCTGTGGTCCAATCTCATCTGCTCCATCAATATCGAGATCAAGTTCAGGTATGTGTTCTAACGTAGTAACAGGAACCCCAAACTGACGGCAAAGCTGCTCGGAATACAATGAGGTAGCAACACCCGTCACCTGCAAACCACCCGCAACACGCTCACCAAGAAGGCTAATAAATTCATTTACTGTCGAACCAGAGCCTATACCAAGCCGCATACCATCTTTAACAAACTCGAGCGCTTTAGCGGCTGCCATTTTTTTTAACTGCTGAACATCCATCAATCACTTTACCTTTGTACCAATCTAATGATTGTTTATGACAGATTGATAAAAAAGCAGCTTATTGCACCAATCTGCCGTAAATTTATTCGCCACCTTTTTGCTGAAAAATTGTTAATTATTATAAAATATGATAACAATAAAATAGAATAATTAACAATTTTATCTTTTTTTTCATAGACAATAATTTAAAATTTATCCTTGTTGATAAAATGCACTCAATATTGCTATAGAACGCGCTTGTCTTTACAATATGTGATGCAAATTAATGGGTTCATTATCGAAACCAATGGGTGCTCTCCCTGTTTTCATTCTCTCAATCTTTATGCCCTACACTTTTTTACCATCCAGAAAGAAATTCTGTAAAGATCAAACAAACCATCTCTCTGATGAACTTTGTTTGTTGTCCCCCTTTGCTATCGGTAAATTGAGTATTTTTTTAACCAAAACTTTTTTCCTTAGCAACAATTTGGGTGAAGTTTTCTTGGTAGCGAATTTAAAGACCATCACCTCGCATGCAATGTTGCCATTGGATGCGATTAAACTATAAGCGAAGTTACTCTTTTCTGAAAAAAATTACTTAATCAAAGCATAGATGAACTGCTTTGCTTTTGTCTCTTCTTTGGACAGAACAACTGCGCTTTTAGGAGTTTTTACGATCCTAAGGTATAAGTTTTTAGGAATTGTTCCGCTACCATATTTTTTGCCAAAAACTCTTGTTAAAAAGTGTGGGGTGCGGACGAGAAGTTTTCTCTGTCTGTTTTAATCGGCTGATCATCTTTCGGCGTCTACCCGACAAGAAATTCTTGATACCGGCACAGAATTGACCAACATTTCCAAAAAATGAGTCCGTACCTACCAAAACATCATCAATCACATGTCCACTCGTGACCCAAGATAACGTTGTTTCAATGCCTTTAATAACCGTTTTATCACACTCAATTCGAGTGCCAACTGTTTCTTCCACTCTTTTTACTACGCCATCAGCTAGAGCATATATTCCTTTCCGGTAGCAAAAATAAAATCAACCGCTGTACCTGTCACAAAAATGTTACCTTGTTCGTCATCAATCTCATACCATTTTTCTTCAACGTCTCTTCGGCACCACTCATCTGAACATTCCGCTCATTTTTTCCCTCTGCGCGTGTTGAACACTGCTGCAAAATTATACATTATCTCGATATTAAAAAGGTTGTCTGCTTTTTGAAAAACCGTAAATCATTAATAGAATAGATGACTCCATAATAAAAAGGACAAAGCATCATCAGAAAAATGACCTATCATTTTCTATTCTGTTCTTATCTGGGATAAGAAGAAGGGTATGATGATTATATAATTTTTGTGAATATTGCCTATGCTTATTCCACGGTCTATAAAATCCCTTTGAAGACCAAGTGATAACTCCATTTTTGCTCATCATCATGCTTCCTCGTAATAAAAAATTTCGGAGAGTAAATTTTATTTTCGCTTTTTTGTTGCATAACTGATTATTCATTGCAAATGCCGTAATTATAATGTCTGCATCTACGCATTGATCTACCTTTTCACGCAACACAATCACTCTCGAACCATTTTCTAATAAAGATGCACACATAGAATGATTACAAATGAATTGTCCCTTAAAGGAAGGACCATATTTTGTTGGTTTGATAGTCTCATTTATACGAAATGATTTTTCCCATATAGACGTTGTGAACTTAGAAATATGGTAACGATCAATAGATAATTTCTTTTCATTGATAACACCCACAAGCTTCATATTGTCTGCTACGATTAGTTGTACCGGTGAATGCATCAAGCAAACATAAATACCAGCTAAAATAAAAAAACTAAAAAAGAACTTGATAGATGTTTTACAAAAAATCAGTCCAACCAAACCTATGCTCAATAAAACAAATGCAGACAACGGCATAAATCCAGGATTTAAATCAGGAGAAATATCTTTTATAGCATGAGCAATTTTTATCACAAGACCAACACCAAACCCCATAATTTGAAGCGGCAGCCATTCAAGACCCCAAAACATGGCAAGGACTGCTATTAATCCAAAAGGTATGATGAGGATTGATACTATCGGCAAAGCTAAAACGTTACTGATAATGCTGTAAAATGCGATATTGGAAAAATGATAGGCAGCATAAATTCCACTGGCCGTTCCTGCTATAAAAGAAGATGCACATATTGAAAATATCGATAAAAATGCAAAATGAATCACTCCACCTCCAACATAAGAAGGTGTTGTTTTTCTTTTACGAAAAAAGGCTCTCTCACTCCACCAATCAAAAAACGCAATCAAAGCTGCTGTTGCAGAAAAAGACATTTGAAAGCTGGGACCTAATATTTCATGCGGCTTAATAGCCAAAGTTATCAAACCAGCAATAGAAAAATTACGCATTGTTACAGCGGAACGATTACACAATACAGCAACCAACATAACAGCAATCATTACAAAACTTCTCTGTGCTGATATAGCCATGCCAGAGAGTAACAAATAAAAAGCTGTCATCATTAATGCAGCAATAGCTGCAAATTTTTTGGCGGAATAATAGGATGAAAACACTGGGAAAAGTGCCAAAAAGCTACGGATACTTATAAGGACTATGCCACTTAACAAAGCCATATGCAAACCTGATATTGATAAAATATGTGCTAATCCAGCCGTACGCAATGCTTCGTTTGTCTCATTTGAAATTCCACCTCGCTGTCCTGTTATCAGAGCAGCTGCGACGCTACCCTTCTCTTGCTCAATTGCACTACGGATTCTTTGTGTCATGTTGGTCCGTAAATTTTCAATTTTTTGTAGGAGTATACTTAATATTTTATTGGGCTGTGAAACTGATATTTTCATTGGTTTTCCCAAGTAAATTCCCTGAGCACCAATTCCTTTAAAATAATTATGGAAACTAAAATCATAGCTTCCTGGACGCACCGGACCAGATAATGCACGGAATTTTACTTTTCCATAGAGTCCATCACCAATTGCAAGGCTATAGGGTAAATGCCTTACTGACAAATGAACACGATAAGGAGCATGGTGTAATACTGGTTTTTCTGTTTTCAAAACATCTAAAACTAAACGCGTTTTCCCTTTTGGTCTTAACTCAATAGAAACAACTCTTCCTGTTAACGTAGTGACGATATCTCTACTCAACATTGGTGTAGAGATACGCCATGTTTCTATCTTTGCAATCAAAGCGCCCAATACAATACAAAACAGAAATCCGGTAATAATCCATATTCTCCGATAAAAACGAAAAATATAGAGCATTCCAAGAAAGAGACTCATCAGCACACCAAATTGTCCCCAACTTGGCTCTTGCTCTAAATTAAAATAAAAAAGAATACCTGTAGAAAAAAAGACTAAAATTAATGAAAAAAGAATTCCAAAAGAGATTTCTTTGTTTATACAATCTACCAACCACTTCCAGAAAAAAGTTATTGCTTCTTTTACAGGTGACAATAAAAAAATCTTTTGTTGGTTACAACGGTTTCTGTTTACACGACAAGGATAAACGAAAGAAAAAGCATTTTTCCAGAGGAGAGTTAATTCTTTTCTTTTTGACACATCGCTTATGAATAAAGCATTCTTAACTTTATTATGATTAAACATCTGCAAATCCCCCACTTTAACTTGCAATGCTGCTATTGCACACCCTACCACCTATGCTAACATAATCTTTCCATAAAGTTCTATAAATAACATCTTAATTTTAAAGGGAGATATCCGTGTCCGTTATTACCCGCTTTGCCCCCTCACCAACAGGCTTCCTTCATATTGGAGGTGCCCGTACCGCTCTGTTTAATTGGCTTTATGCAAAACATACTGGTGGCAAAATGCTTCTACGAATTGAAGATACCGATCGAGAACGTTCAACAGAAGCAGCTGTAAAAGCTATCATAGAGAGCTTGCACTGGATGGAACTGAGTTATGACGGTATTCCTATTTCACAATTTGAACGCGCAGAACGTCATCGCCAAGTCGCTAAACAATTGGTAAAAGATGGCAAAGCTTATTATTGCTATGCTTCTCCCGAAGAATTAGCTGAAATGCGTGAAAATGCCCGCGCAGAAGGTCGCCCACCACGTTACGATGGACGTTGGCGAGATCGTGATATTTCTCAAGCTCCTAAAGGTGTCAAACCTGTTATTCGTATCAAAGCACCCCAAGATGGGGAAACAATTGTGCATGACCGTGTTCAAGGTAATGTCCACTTTCCTAATAAGGATTTGGATGACTTTATTATTTTGCGTTCCGATGGTTCTCCTACCTATATGCATGCCGTCGTTGTTGACGATCATGATATGGGAGTAACACATATCATACGTGGTGATGATCATCTCACAAATGCAGCCCGCCAAATAATCATCTTCAATGCAATGGAGTGGGATATTCCTGTGATGGCACATATTCCACTTATCCATGGTGAAAATGGTGCAAAATTGTCAAAACGGCATGGTGCATTAAGTGTCGACGCCTATCGCACAATGGGATACCTTCCTGCTGCTTTGCGCAATTATCTCGTCCGTCTAGGCTGGAGTCATGGCAATGATGAACTCATGTCAATCGAAGAAATGATCTCTTGGTTTGATATCAATGATATCAATAAAGGTGCTGCACGTTTTGATCTCAAAAAGCTCGACGCTATCAATGGACATTACATACGCACAAGCAATGATCAAGAACTTTTTAAAGCTGCTCTTAATCTTTTACCAGAAATTGAAGGGGGCTTACAAGTAATGGAAAGACTTGATGAACAATGCCGTGCTCAATTTTTAAAAGCTATACCAAGTTTAAAAGAACGTTCAAAAACACTGTGCGAACTTATTGATAATGCCTCATTCATTTTTACAAAACGGCCATTACAGGTTGACGAAAAAGCGCAAACACTCCTAGACAAAAATGGTCAAGCTATCTTAAATGATCTTTATCTTGTCCTGAAAGCATGCCCCTCTTGGGATACCGAAACACTAGATAAAGCTCTCCGATCTTATGCAAAAACACAAGATCTCAAATTCGGATCTCTTGCCCTACCCGTTCGAGCAGCTCTCACAGGACGCACAACATCGCCTGGAGTTTTCGATGTCCTTATTCTATTGGGACGCGATGAATCTCTTAACCGCATCAATGACCAACTTGACAAAACAACATATACATAATTTATTAACTAAATGAGTATGCACATACAAACGCTTCCACAAAAACCGAGAGTTGTCTTCTCTCTCAAATCATTGAAAGATGTATTTGCTAAAATTGCAAATAAAAATACTTTTTAGATTGCACGAGCAAACTTTTAGAGTAAATCTATTTTTCAATAAGATAGGAGGAATTTCAATTATATAGCTTCCTATCGGGTGAAGCGAAATCTTGATTTTAGAAGCGAGGGATCTGAAAGGAATGTCTAATGTCTGAGAATACAGCACACATTATAATAAATGATAAAAAAATAGAACTTCCAATGCGTAAAGGTACCATTGGTCCTGATGTGATTGAGATTGCTTCTCTCTATAAAAAAGCTGAAACCTTTACATACGATCCTGGTTTTACCTCAACTGCTTCTTGTGAATCAAAAATCACTTATATTGATGGGAATGAAGGGGTATTGCTCTATCGTGGTTATCCTATCGACCAACTGGCTGAAAAAGGAGACTTTCTCGAAAGCTGTTATCTTTTGCTTTATGGTGAACTTCCAACAAAACAAGAGAAAAATGACTTTGACCGTTGTATTATGCAACACACGATGGTGCACGAACAGTTTGCGCGGTTTTTTCATGGATTTCGTCGCGACTCCCATCCTATGGCTGTCATGGTTGCATGCCTTGGCGCTATGTCTGCATTCTATCACGACTCTATTGATATTACAGATCCTCAACAGAGAATGATTGCTTCTGTTCGTCTCATTTCAAAGGTTCCAACTCTTGCCGCAATGGCCTATAAATACAGTATCGGGCAAGCTTTTGTTTATCCGCGTAATGATCTTAGTTATGCCGCAAATTTCCTCCGTATGTGTTTTTCTGTTCCTTGTGAAGAATACAAAACCAATCCTGTACTCATTCGAGCAATGGATCGAATCTTTATCCTCCATGCAGATCATGAGCAAAATGCTTCCACATCCACTGTACGTCTTGCAGGCTCTTCGGGTGCTAATCCGTTTGCATGTATTGCTGCAGGTGTTGCCTGTCTTTGGGGACCAGCGCATGGTGGCGCCAATGAAGCATGCCTAAAGATGCTACAAGAAATAGGTTCCGTTAAAAGAATTCCTGAATTTATTGCCCGGGCCAAAGATAAAAATGATCCTTTCCGCCTCATGGGATTTGGTCATCGTGTCTATAAAAATTATGATCCACGCGCAAAAATCATGCAAAAAACCTGCCATGAAGTTTTAAAAGAATTGAATATTCAAGATGATCCACTGCTTGATATCGCTATAGAACTTGAAAAAATCGCCTTAAATGACGAATATTTTGTTGAAAAAAAGCTTTATCCAAATGTTGATTTCTATTCTGGAATTACATTAAAAGCCTTAGGTTTTCCAACCCAAATGTTTACTGTTCTTTTTGCATTAGCACGTAGTGTCGGTTGGGTTGCACAATGGAAAGAAATGATTGAAGATCCAGCACAAAAGATTGGTCGTCCTCGTCAACTCTATACAGGATACGCCATGCGTGAATATGTTCCTATAGATAAACGTATGAATTAAACAAAATAACCAAACCAACAAAGCTCCGCTTTATTGGAGCTTTGTTGTAGGTAATTAAATGCAACAATCTAAAAGTGTTTTTATAAATTTTGATTTTAAAGTTCTTTTTGCAAAGAGAATACTCTTATAAAAATTGTGCAAAAAACTTTAACTTATGCTTCTTGTTCTCAATTGGATGCGTCCCCTACTCTTCCCTACACAGATATATCAGAATTATTGTGTATTAAACTCAAAAATATTAAGAATTTTGCTGTCTTTCTCTCAAAATAATTTCTCAAAAAACTAGTAAAACGCTGTTGATAACCATACGCCAAACATTTTCTATCTCTTTGCAGAAAATTGGTAAAAAATAAAACACACTCTAAAAGCTTTCCTATGCAAGACAACTCATTGATTTATAAATATAATTCATCGTTTTACATGTTGAATTAGACCCCCGAATATTGTAAGATTCCCTCATTTCAAATCCTCTTATGTTGAATCAATCAAAACCATCCCCTTGCACATTACAAGTGGGATTATTGTGTGGATAAAAAACTCTAAATAAAGGAGTAAAAATATCTCTTATGAATCGTCTAAATACCAAGGGCTGTCGCAACATTGGAGGCTGGTAAATAGTATGATGGCGCCGACTTGTTACTGCACAAACGTAAAGATGGTGGCGCGCAATGGATTTACCGGTATACCATCTACGGGCGCCGTTGTGAAATGGGCTTGGGGGCCTTAAGAGATGTCTCTTTAAAGCAAGCGCGTGAATGTGTAACTAATGGTGTTCTGTTTTACGTGAGGGTCGTAACCCCATTAAACGAACATGAGAAACAAAAGCGTGAAGCAATGCGTAATCTGCATTATTTAAAAGATATTGCTTTGGATACTTTTGAAAGCCGTAAAGAAAAATTAAAAGGAGATGGTGAGGCTGGGTATTGGTTTTTACCTTTAAAACTTCATATTTTGCCAAAATTAAGCTGTTTACCAATTTCAGAAATTACCCAAACCGATATACGCAATGCACTTGCTCCCATCTGGCATACAAAAGTTGGGGCTACCCATAAAGCACTAAGCCGCCTTAATCCTTGTCTTAAACATACTGCTGCATTGGTTTTGGATATTGATTTACAAGTGACAGAAAAAGCACGAGCTTTATTTAGGTAAACAACGCCATAAAACCAAAAACATGCCTGCTATATACAAAAAAACGCTTCACCAATAGTTGTGACACTCCTCCCATTCTGACGATTCATTAAAGGCATTTTTACTCCTTTCTTCTTTACCCACGCGATAATCCCTCTTGTGATGTGCAAGGAGATGGTTTTGATTGCTTCAATATAAACAGATTTGGAATGAGAAAATCTGAGGATATTCGTGTCTCTCATTCAACATGAAAAACGATAAACTATTATAAATCAATATATTAACCTAATAAAGTGCTACAAGAAGAATCATTGTATAACTAACCATCGTGTCTCAAGAATGACTCTTAGAATTATCTGTTAGGTAATGTGTTTTTCTTAAAGAAAAACGTTCACTCCGTTCAAAAAATCAATTTTTCTATTTCTCGCTGGACATCTAAGAATTTTATAATACCAATGATGACATAATATTTTCCTTATGTTTTTCTCATATCCAAAATCTTCTTTATCTTTAAATTGAGTAATTTTTCTTGAAAGCTAAATCCGTATTTTAGAAATCAATAAATTTTTTATTGATAAAAACAGCCATGAAAATAATAGCAAAATAGAACACGCATAAATTTTTGAATTGCTCCAGAAGAGCTTACAGATTATAAAAATTGATGACAATCTGATATTCGCTCGCTTATCAATAGGAGAACAGAATGAAATTATTAACTATAGCTCTTATAATAAGCGCAACATTCTTCAATCAATCTGCCAATGCTCAAACGCTGAAAATTGCGAGTGATGCTTCCTATCCTCCATTTAGTTATATTGATTCCAATAACAAACTTCAAGGTTTTGATATTGATATCTCTTATGCACTTTGTAAAAAAATGAACGTTGAATGTACTCTCATCACGCAAAACTTTGAAGGAATGATCCCCGGTCTTCTTGCCAAAAAATACGATGCTATTATCTCTTCTCTTGCTCCTACAAAAGAGCGCTTACAAAAAATTGATTTTACAGATCCCTATTATCATACAGCATTAGCTGTCATTGTGAGTAAAGATTCAGAAATTAAAGAGGTTTCAGCTGAAACCTTTAAAGGGAAAAATCTTGGTGTGCAATCAAATACAACACAAGCTGCATATGCAGAAGATCATTATGCCCCTGAAGGAGCAAATATTAAACTCTATCCTACAATAATAGAGGTGAATCGTGATCTTTTAAGCCGTCGGCTTGATGTTATTATTGTCGATAAGATACAAGCTCTAAATTGGCTTGAAAATGAAGGAAAAGATTGCTGCCAACTGCTAGGAACTCTGGAAGAGGCAAAATTTCCCATTGCAATCGCACTGCGTCAAAACAATCATGATCTTAAAAATAAATTTAATAAGGCGATAAAAGAAATTCGCTTGGATGGGACTTATGATAACATTATGAAAAAATATTTTACAGTTGATATTTATTAAATATCCAATTGAAATGAATCGTTTATTTCTAACACATTCACATTTATAAAAAGTTCATTCTCGTATGCTTATCGATATTGAAGCTTTTTATAATACCAATGATGATGGCAATAGTTTATTTTTATCTTTCTGATCTCTAAAATATTCTTCGATCTTCAATTGAAGAGCCTTTATTTAAAGCTATATTTTTGGTTCTTGTAAAGAAAAGAGTAAAAATACATCATTTCATGAAAAGGAAACTGTAATATGAACAATCAAAGAGCTATGCTGTTGCAACGTTTATCAAGGCTATATTCATAAAAAGATGTTCATCGTCATGATATCCAATAAGCGTTCGTACATTTTTTCATTGCGAGCAAAAGAAATTACAGACTATAAAAAAACTTATAACAATCTCATATTCGCCCGCTTATCCAATAGGAGAACAGAATGAAATTATTTAAAATAGTTCTTATAATAAGCGCAACACTTTTCAATCAATGTGCCAATGCTCAGACGCTGAAAATTGCAACTGAAGGTTCCTACCCTCCATTTAGCTACATTGATTCAAATAACAAACTTCAAGGTTTTGATGTTGATATATCTCACGCACTTTGTGAAAAAATGAATATTGAATGCATGATTAATACCCAAGACTTTGAAGGAATGATTCCTGGACTTCTCTCAAAAAAATATGATGCCATCGTTGCTTCCCTTGCTCTCACACAAGAACGCTTACAAAAAATTGATTTTACAGATCCCTATTATCACACAGCATTAGCTGTCATTGTGAGCAAAGATACAGAAATTAAAGAGATCTCAGCTGAAGCCTTTAAAGGGAAAAACCTTGGTGTGCAATCGAATACAACACAAGCCGCCTATGCAGAAGATCATTATGCCTCTGAAGGAATAAATATTAAGCTCTATCCTTCAACAATAGAAGTTAATCGTGATCTTTTAAATCGTCGGCTTGATGTCGTCATTGTTGATAAACTACAAGCATTAAACTGGCTCAAAAATGAAGGAAAAAATTGCTGCCATCTTCTAGGAACTCTGGAAGAAACAAATTTTCCTATCGCAATTGCATTGCGTCAAAATAACAATGACCTTAAAAACAAATTTAATAAGGCAATAAAAGAAATCCATTTGGACGGAACTTATAAAAAAATTATGCAAAAATATTTTACAGATGATATTGATTAAATATCCATGAGACTAAAATTAAACAAACTCTTTATTTCTTAAAAATACTGTCTAACTCTTTGTGAGGAGAGCAAGCATGATTGAAAATTTAGCATTGCTATCATTTAGCAATGGTGGATGGGGTATCGTTATACTTTCTAGTGCGGGTATGACATTATCATTGGCTTTATGCTGTGGGCTCTTAGGGCTTCCTCTTGGTCTCCTAAGTGCAGTGATGATTCGTTCTAATATTAAAATTGCTAGAGTTGTAGCAACCCTCTTTTCATCCGTATTTCGCGCCTTACCAGAACTTTTAACCTTATTTTTAGTGTATTATGGATTGCAAAATATTATTCAAATTGTTCTTGATTATTTTAATCTTGAAATAATATTCAGTATCAATGCTTTTATCGCCGGTGTTCTCGCACTTAGCATGGTTTTGGCTGCCTTTTCTTGTGAAGTTTGGCTTGGAGCATTTAACATCTTTGATAAAGGGCAATATGAAGCGGCTAAAGCTTTAGGATTTTCAAACTCAACCACGTTTTTTCATATTGTCTTTCCTCAGCTCATCCGAAATGCTTTGCCAGGACTTTCTAATAATTGGCTTACTTTACTCAAAGATACATCGCTCGTGTCAACGATTTCACTTGTTGATCTCATGCGACAAACAAATTTAGCAGTTGCTGCTACCGATAAACCTATGTTGTTTTATCTTGTCGCATGCTTACTCTATTTATTATTTTCAGCATTTTTTTCTACAATCCTGCGCTCTTTGGAAATATATACTCAAGCAGGATATCGAAAGGTTTAAGCGGATGATTCCTGAATGGCTTCATTTCCTTTGTAATCCTGCTCTTTTGCATCGTTATGGTCCAAAATTTATTGATGGCTTCATTGTTACTTTTGAGCTTGTTTTTATTGCTTGCTCCATTGGTTTTTTTCTCGGTATGCTTATCGCATTTGCTCGTTTATCAGATAATAAGTTTTTACGGTATCTTGCAGAGATTTATGTTTATTTTTTTCGTGGCTCTCCTTTATTAGCCCAACTGTTCCTTTTTTATTACGGCCTTGGTTCTATGAATCACTTCTGGCAACAGGTTGGTTTATGGTGGTTCTTTCAAAATGCATGGTATTGTTGTCTTTTTGTTTTTTCACTCAATTCTGCTGCTTATCAATCTGAAATCTTTAAAGGAAGTTTTTTATCTGTGAAAACTGGACAACGTGAAGCGTCAAAAGCTTTAGGATTAAGCAGTTCAGTCACATTTTTTAAAGTTATTCTTCCGCAAGCCATGATCGTAGCATTACGCCCTTTAGGAAATGAAGTTATTTTAATGATTAAATCCAGTGCTATTGCCTCACTCATTACTGTTTATGATTTAATGGGAATTGCCAAACTCACTTATTCACGAACATTTGATTTTCAAGTTTACGTTTGGGTTGCTCTTATCTATCTTCTGATCGTTGAACTTATTCATCGTTTTATTGTTTTTATTGAATATCGTTTAACCCGATATTTACGGTAAATAAAACGCATAAAAAACTCTACAAAATCAAAATGTTAAATTAATTTATTTATCAACGAAAGAATACAACAAGATGAATTTTGAAAATAATAAATCTGACTATACTAGTAAAAAATCTGTAATTTCTATTCAGAATTTAAATAAATGGTACGGAGATTTTCAAGTCCTTTACGATATTAATTTCGAGGTTAAAACTGGTGAACGCATCGTTATCTGTGGACCTTCCGGATCAGGAAAATCAACGTTGATTCGTTGTATTAATCAATTGGAAAAAGCACAAAAAGGTTCAATTTGCATCCATAATATTGACATTCACACTGCTCCTTTATGCCAACAAAAAAATGTCCTACGTAAAATAGGGATGGTCTTTCAAAATTTTAACTTGTTTCCCCATATGAGCGTTATACAAAATTGTATTTTAGCACCTATGGCTGTTCAAGGACTTTCTAAACAACAAGCAAAAGAACGGGCAATTCGTTATCTTACTGATGTGGGCATTGAACAGCATTGTGAAAAATACCCTTTACAACTTTCTGGTGGGCAACAACAGCGCGTTGCAATTGCCCGTGCACTTTGTATGGAACCTGAAGTAATGCTTTTTGATGAGCCAACATCGGCTCTTGATCCAGAAAGTGTTGGAGAGGTTTTAGAAGTGATGGTTCAATTGGCAGATACAGGTATAACAATGCTCTGTGTTACCCACGAAATGGGTTTCGCACGTAAAGTCTCAGAAAGAATACTCTTTCTAGAAAATGGAAAAATTATTGAAGATACAGCATCTGACAAATTTTTTACCAATCCTAAAAGCCAACGGGCTTACGATTTTCTTTCTAAAATTAAACACTAATCATTAATATTATTTTGTTGATACAATCTTAGCTCTCTCTTTTAAAATAGCCATAATCGTCTGTGCACCAACAACTCCTGATGGTAACTCCGTTTTCATTTTTTGTTCCATCATCTCAAAGGCGTCGATTTGCGCCTGTCGCACTAAAGGATTATATAAAAGCCGCTCTATCTGCCTTGCTAGCATGCCAGGACGTAAAAATTCATTAAAATATTCCGGAACAATAGGCTGATCGGAAATAATATTGGGAAGAGCAGCACTCCATAGCGCTATTTTGGGAAAAATAAAGAATTTAGAAAAATAATCAAGTTTATAGCACAGAACCATGGGAATTTTGACAAATGCTAATTCCAATGAAACCGTACCAAGTGCTGCAAGTGCAACATCTGCTTTCGCAAAAGCACGCCATTTTGCATCTTCACCAACAACAATTTCTATTTCACTTTTCCAATCCTTTACAAAATCACGAATCTCATCCACTAAATGCGGTAAGGTTGGTAAAATGATCTGTAAATGAGGGTTACGTTGTACAAGAATTTCTACGGCTTCTCGAAAAATCGGCATTAAAGAGCGAATTTCTAAATTGCGCGATCCTGGTAAAATAACTAATGTAGGTGATGCAATTTGTTCATCACACAAGTGTTCTTTTTCTGATTGGCGCTTTCTTTCTGATTGAACAGTCAAGAGCGGAGGATACATTAAAAGACGATGTCCAACATAAGTAGTAGCAGGACCTCCCAAGTCCTGCATAATTTTTTCCTCAAAAGGAAAAATTGCTAAAACATGGTCAACGAATGTACACATAGCTTTAGCGCGCTGTGGACGCCATGCCCAAACAGTTGGCGCAACATATTTAATGATAGGAATAGAAGGCGCTAAAATACGCACCTTTTTTGCAACACGATGGGTAAAATCAGGACTATCAATAATAATGAGACAATCTGGTTGCTCTTGTGCAATAAATTGAGATAAATTACGAATATGCCTTAATAAGAAAGGTAATTTTTTTAATACTGCACCTAAACCTATTAAAGCGATATCATGAGAATTAAAAAAGCTTTCTAAACCTAATTCCTTTAAATGCCTTCCACCAACACCAATCAAATGAATGGTGCATCCTGTCTGTTGTGATAAACACGAAATTAAATCGGCACCAAGAAAGTCACCAGATTCCTCACCAGCAACAATAGCAATTTTTAAGAAACCATCACTCATGACCAGATCTTTCAAAGGTTTCGATAAAAAGTGAATGTTTATTCGCTTTTTCTATTGTTGCTTTTGCTGCTAATATTAGGCTTCTATTCGCTTCCACAGCAATACCAGACAACCCACTCTTTGCAGCATTTACCACCGTCGAAGGTCCAATTGATGGCAAATCAACACGATGATCTTGTTGTGGCTTTGCACATTTAACAAGAACACCACCTTTAGGCGGAATTTGCTGTCTTTCTCTCATTTCACAAATCCGCCATAGCATATTATCAGTCCCCTCTGCTCCCTCTACAGCAACCACTCTTCCATTGATAGCTACAGCTGCCTGCCCAATATCCAAACGACCTAAAAGCTTTGCTGCTTCAGCAGCTAACAAAATATCTTTTTTCTCTTTTAGTCCAGCACGCCGCACTGTTAAATCAAATTTCATTGGAGCTAAGAGATCTGGTACTATCTCGTGGACCCCAAGAACACAAAAACCATGCCCTTCAACAATCCGTATAAAAGCCTTCAACAAAGCATCATCACCCCTCTTCAAAGCCCTTAATATCTTAGGTAAAGCTAAAAAGGTAGTCCAATCAAGTTGAAACTGCCTAAGAAGCGGCCGTTTCTTAACACCACCCGCTAAAACAATATTACGAATTTTTGCTGCTTTTAAGATTTTAATCAGCCTAGCTAACTCTACAATTGATAACTCGCAATGCTCATAACGATAAAGTACAGTATCTGCTTCATCACACAAGAGTACGAGAAAAGGATTCTTTTTATCCTTCTCAAGAGCCTGAGCAACAATAACTGGCAGGACACCATTCCCTGCGATAATCGCTGTCCGACCGGAAAGAAAACTTTTTGCATGAGAATCAGGCATCTTTAATTCTTATTTTCTTTTAGTCTATCATCTTCAAATTTTGGCGTACAATAAAAACGCTTTCCTTCTTCCTTAATAAAATTAACGACATCAACAACAGACTGAGAGGTAGAATAAACAGAAGCAACATCCCTAACACGCTCTTTAAAAGGCTTACTGCGATCAAAAAGCATGACAAACGCATGACGCAGTGCATGAATTTCTTTACGTTCCAGCCCTGCACGTTTCATACCAATAATATTTAAACCCACAAGTTTTGCCTGCACACCAACCGCTGTCCCATAGGGAATGAGATCGCCAACCAGTGCAGATACACCACCGATGAATGCGTGATGCCCAACACGAACAAATTGATGAACAGCAGCACCACCACCAATAATAACATAATCACCAACCGTAACATGACCAGCTATCATACTATTATTTGCAAATGTTACATTCTTTCCTACACGGCAATCGTGAGCAATATGAGCATAACAAAAAAATTGACAATCATCACCAACGATCGTCCTTCCTACACTGGAATCAGACCCTCTATGCATAGTTACGCCTTCGCGAATTGTACAATTCTTACCAATCGAAAGAGTTGTATCACCCCCCTTATGTTTATTACTTTGTGGATCTGCCCCCAAAACTGCATTTGAAAATACTTTGCTATTGGCTCCCAAGCTTGTTTTCCCCATTATCACAACATGACTCATCAAACTGCATCCATCACCAATAACAGCCTCTGAGCTAATATGACAAAATGGTCCAATTTGTACATTCTCACCAAGCTGTGCTCCTTTTTCTACAAGAGCAGTTGGATGGATTTTCGTACCGGACATTTTTATTTCCCCATCAATCTTAATTTATTCTTCTTCGATAATCATCGCAGCAATTTCTGCTTCAGCAACGCGGACATCTTCTACTTTTGCAATACACGAAAAACGCCGCATACCAGACCTTTTTCTCAAAAGATGAACATGAATCCTTAGCTGATCACCAGGAACAACCGGCTTGCGAAATTTCGCATTATCAACAGTCATAAGATAAACTAAATTTGTTTGCTTATTTCCTAATTGTAAAAGTGAAATCGCCCCAGCTGTTTGAGCCATAGCCTCTAAAATCAACACTCCAGGCATAACTGGTTTTGCTGGAAAATGTCCCGTAAAATGTGGCTCATTAATTGTTATATTTTTAATACCAATAGCTTCTTGCTCACCATTAATTTCAATGATGCGATCGATTAATAAAAATGGATAACGATGTGGTAATATTGACAGTAATTTTTCAATATCTACAGCTTCTAAATTTTTCATTTCCTCAGGGATGATCATATTAGCGTTTCTCCTTTTTAACTTTGCTAATACTACGTAACGCCGCTACTTCACGGAACCACTGTTTAAATGGTCGTGCCGGACTCCCGCACCATTTTTCTCCATCCGGAATGTCATTCATCACACCACTCCTCGCAGCAATCTGAACACATTTACCTATTACGATATGGTCTGCTACCCCCACACTCCCGCCAAGTTGAGACATATCGCCTATTGATGTACTTCCTGCAACTCCGCATTGCCCGGCAATAAGGCAATAGCGACCAATCTTTACATTGTGGGCAATCTGTACAAGATTGTCGATCTTGCTTCCTTCACCAATAATGGTATCTTCCAATGTACCGCGATCAATCGTTGTATTCGCGCCAATTTCTACATCATTCTCGATGATAACACGGCCAAGCTGTGGAATTTTTTCAATTCCAGAAATACTTCCAACATAACCAAAACCATCCTGCCCAATGCAAACACCAGGATAAATTTGAACCCTATTGCCTATTAAACTACACTGAATTGTTACCTTAGGAGCAATATAACAGTCACGCCCAATACGACAATTTTCACCAATTACAACAGTCGACGAAATAAGAGTACCTTCACCAATCTCAACATTTCGACCAATAACAGCTCCTGCTTCAACACATACATCATGCGCCAATTTAGCCGTTGGGTGAATATGTGCATGAGGCGAAATTCCTCTCTCTCCAAACCAAGACACTGGTTTAATAGAATCAGGAAATAAAATGCGACCAATCTGAGAAAAATCACGCTTTGGTGTAGACGTTACCAGAATTGCCATAGTTTCAGGAACCTTGGAAACGATTTCATTTGTACAAAAAACAGCAGCAGCAGAACTACCAACGAGAGCATCAGAAAACTTCCGATGCTCCACAAATATAAGAGATCCTTCTCCCGCCCTCTCAAGTGAAGAAAGAGTGTTTATAACTTTGTTAGAAAATTCTGGATTAAGAAGTTTAGCACCGGTCAACTCCGCAATATTTGCAACTGTCAATCGCCGGGACGGCGTAAAAAAAAATGTATCCGCCATCAAAACACTTTCTCTTTCAGCCTACCCCATTTTTGTCTCTAAAGAAAACGCAAATCAGAATTTTGTAGAAATACCAAAATTTAATTTCTGTAGACGATCACCTTCCTGCTTTGTTATTGGCCAAGCATAATCAAAACGCAACGGACCAAACGGTGAATCCCATATCAAGCTTAAACCAGCAGACGAACGCCAAGCGCTTTTCGTATGTGTAACGGGCGTCTCACCCTGAAAAACAGGTTGATACTTATTTCCATAAAGCGTTGCAACATCTGCAAATACAGCACCGCGCAACCCTAACCCTTCAGGCACAACAGGGATAGGAAATTGCACTTCAGCAGTTGCATTCATATATGTCGTTCCACCTAAGAAATAAACTTCACCTTTATTAGAAACCTGACGCGGACCTATTCCATTATATTTGAATCCTCGAATCATATCCGTATTTATTTTAAACATATCGAAGATACGAACACCATCTCTCCCTATTCCATGAATGTATCCACCGCCAAAGGAAAGTAAACCAACAAGATCCATTTGTTCAGAAAGCGTCTTATACATCATCGCTTTACCTGTTGTCTTCAAGAACTTTGCTTTTCCACCAAGCCCCGCATATTCCTGAAGAATACGTACATACCACCCATCATGTGGATTTTTCATATCGTCGATAGTATTATAGGTCAAACCATAACTAATTGATGAACGCTTCCAAGGGCTATGCTGCGCCGCTTGAACAATCGCACCAGAATATTTTCCATATAACTCTCTTATATCAGACTCTTTGCTTAAATCATACTCTTTACCAAAATCATATTCTTCTTGCACATAGGAATAAGCTACATTAGCAGATAATTGATCGTTAATAGGTAGCGCAAACCGAAGAGATCCACCTGTTTGTCGTACATCATACGCTTTATCAGCACGATAGGTACTGCGAAAAATATCAACACCAGCAGACAAACGATAACCTAAGAAATAAGGATCAACAAACGACAGATTATAATTACGAGATTTTTCTTGCCCTGCACCTAATCCTAAACGAACATATTGACCTCGTCCTCCAAGATTACGTTCGGTAACAGAGACCTCAAGTGACATACCAGGACTTGTACCACCCGTTGTGTACCCTCCAGACAAAGAAAGGTCTCCTGTTGGAGCCTCAATGACATCTATAACCAAAGTAACCTGATCAGATTGATCTGTCGGGACCATTGAAATATTAACGGCTTTGAAAAAACCTAAACTTTCTAGACGACGTTTCGCGCGCTGCACTAAAGTCTGATTGTAAGCATCCCCTTCATTTAAATCAATCTCACGACGAATGACATAATCACGTGTCTTTTCATTGCCGCGTATCTCAATACGTTGAACATAAGCCCGCGTTCCTCTTTCAATATCATATAAAATTGAAATTGTATGATTTGCCAAATTACGATTTCCACGTGGTTCAACTTTAGCAAAAGCATATCCCGAATCAGCAACCTTATTATTGATAAGCACAACAGACTGTTCGATGTCCTCCGCGCTATAAATGTTTCCCGGCTGTGTTTTCAGAATGCTTTTTACAGATTGAATGTCAATTCCATCGACATCGCTTTCAACCTGAATATCACTAATTCTATAGCGTACACCCTCATCAAGAACAAAATAAATTTTATATGTATTACTTGCTTCATCAAAAGTTGCTTTAGAAGAAATAACACGAAAATCCGCATAACCACGATTATAATAAAAGCGGCGTAAAGCTTCTTCATCAGCAGCTAAACGCTCTTCACTATAAACATCACCTCCCAACAACAAGGAAAACATCCCTGAAGGCTTTGTTGAAATGACATCTCGCAAACGGCGGCTTCCAAATGCATGATTTCCCTTAAAAATGATATCACGAATCTTTGTCTTTCGTCCTTCAGTAATATTAAACACTACATTTACACGCCCTTTTCCCAAGTTAATGGTCTGCACTTTTACAGCAACATTATTACGACCAACCGTCTTATAAGCTTCACGAATCGTATTAACATCAGCTGAAAGCTTAGCAGAATTAAATGGTTCATTCGGTTTTAAGGAAATAAACCGCTTAAGATCAGGATCTTTAAGAGTTTTATTGCCCTGAAACAACACTTGATTGACCACTTCATATTCTTTGACGAACACAACAAGCTTGTCACCAACCTGATTTATTTTAACCTCATAAAACAAGCCTAATGCAAAGAGACGTTTTACCGCAGCATCGACATCACCACTGGAAAAACTCTGTCCAACCCGAATGTCCATATTATCTCGAACTACCTGCGCACTTACAAATTTATTCCCACGAACTTCAATAGAACGGACCACAGATGCCTGTGCTTCTCCAACCATCGCAACCGACACCAAGGCTGTTGTTGGAGCAATTACTCCCATGCCTAATACAAACACAGACACTGCATTTAAAAACTTTGAATTTGTAGTCATTGGCTCTCTTTACCTTACTCTTACATTCTCTGGACACAACGTCTCAAAAACTAACTGCCATAACAATCCTTTTTACATAGCTTTATACAGCTTATACAGTAAAATTTTCCACCCCTTAATTTATTATAACATACTCTACCACAATATTTTGTGGACATGGTAAACGGCACTTCATCTCTTCTTTCCATTATTATCCAATTTGTAAAATGTTTTCTATCATTTATTCGCTAAACCAACAAAAATAATCATTAAAAAGTGCAAAAAACATAAAGAGAAGAACAACGAAAAAACCTAAACGGAAAACAATTTGACGAATTGGAGAAGAGACCTGCCTTCCTGTAAGAGCCTCAATAACGTGAAATAATAAATGCCCACCATCAAGAGGCGGAAGTGGAAAAAGATTAATAAGCCCAACACTTATCGAAAGAAAAGCTGTAAAATTTAGCAAAGAAACAAAACCTCTTTCACTTACTTTCCAAGCAATTTTAACGGTTTTAGAAGGTCCACTTATCTGGCAATAATCTCCTTTGCCCTTTATTAAACGACCAATAAAAAAAATTGTTTGGTTAACAATCAATGTAGCGTGTTCTATCGCTTCTCTTACAGACCTTATAAAACCGTAACGAATATGCTTTACATAAAAGGGATCTAAATGCGCAGGATTATCTGGATTAATAGGAATGCCCACACCTATCATACCACTTCGAACCAAATTGCCAAATCCATCATCTCGTTCGATTACTTTTGGTGTAATCACTGTCGTAAATATCCGCCCCATGCGTTCTATTTTAAATTCAATAGGATCTTCACCATGTAAAGACACATAATTCATCAAATTTTCAAAACTTTCAACCTGTCGACCATCCATTTCAATAAAACGATCACCTACTTCTAAGCCAGACTGAATAGCAGGATAATCTTTTACCAAAGAACCAACAACCGGCTCAATGGCTACACGGCCATAAAAAAAGAAAAAAAATGTTAAAATAACAACAGTAAAAAGACCATTGAATAAGGGACCTGCAAAAACAGTTAACGCTTTTTTCCAAGCATGCGCATTAGCAAATGAACCCTCAACAACTGAAGAGGATCGAAAAGATGTCACATCTTCTCCATCCCCAACAAACTTTACATATCCACCTAAGGGAATAAGCGCTAAACGCCACTGTGTATCATTCTTATCTGTATATCCTATTATTTGTGGTCCAAACCCAAGTGAAAAAACGGATGCCCTAATACCACACCATCGCCCAATAAGATAATGCCCAATTTCGTGCACAAAAATAATAATCATAACGACGAAAAAAATACTTAAACCTCTTAAAAGTAAACTGCTCCCAGTAATGATATGATTTAAAAAATCCAAAATATTTCCTCCTCATTAAACCATAAAAAAGAGGGTAAAAGGTCTATCCATATCAGACATCAACGAACCGGTTATATATAGGAAAAAGGCTGCTCCTACCAACCCATCCATCCGGTCCATAAAACCTCCGTGTCCAGGCAATAAAGAACTAGAATCTTTAACAGAAAACTGCCTTTTTAGCCATGATTGCCCCAAATCACTCAACTGCGAAACAATTGACAAAATAAGAGCAAGCAGTGGTACAAAAAAACTGGTTAAATTTATGTCAAAAAAACGATAAGCAATCAATATACCGCCAGAAACTCCAACAAGTGTACCACCAATCGCCCCTGCCCATGTTTTATTAGGAGAAAATTGCGGTGCTAATTTAGGACCACCGAATGCTCGTCCACTAAAATAACCAGCAATATCTGTTCCCCATACTATCGTAAATAAGAAAATAACAACTTGAAATCCCAACGTTTCATAGCCTCGTAAAAAGCATAAAGCGACAACCGGAAAAGACGCATATAAAAAACCTAAAAAAACCCAAGCACTGTTTTTTATAGACCCAATAGCCAAAAATACCGCTAAAACTATCAAAACACAAAAAATTAATGAAGCAGATACATCCGATAGCAAAAAAGAACCAAAAATCAAATAAAAAATACTTGCTAATATTTTTTGTGAAACACGCCATTTCTCTTGAGTGATAATAATCCATTCATAAAGGATAAAACCACCAATAACCCATACAAAGAAAAAAAAGAGTGCTCCCCCCATCCATGTAAAAGACAAAGCAATAATGCCAAAAACAAAAGCCGTTAGAATACGATAAGTAAGATTAGACAAAATAACTTCCAAACAATAAAAATAATAAAGACAAACTCAAAAATTGATACAAGAAAAAAACTTTGCTACATTCTTTTTGTGCATGTACTTTTGTAAACCTTCCTTACAATCTATACTCTATGAGCTGATAGACTAAAATAGCGTTTATAAGACCAATAACCCTTGTAAAAACGTTAAAAGTTTCTGTATTAAAATTAATCCTAAAATATATTTTTCAACACTCTTTCAACATGAAACAATGGAACTGCTCTTCATTCCTTTCGTGCATTACGAAACCTCACTCTAATATTCCCCTTATGTAACAACATTTTTTGAGCAAACGACAAATCATCTGAAAAATTGTGCAAAATAGAAATTATTTGGCCTATCCTACTGCATTTCTTATTATAAAAAAATAGCAAGGTTAAAGCGTTACTCTTTGTGTTACATTCCTCCTCCACCATCCGCCATAAAAGATTTCAACACTCTTCAATGATGAAAAACATTTCTATCATGCAACTCAACAAAAACACGTTAAATGAAAATCTCTCATTTTCCGTTAGATAACTTTTTCAGGAAACAACCTTATTCGAAACATAAATATAAGCCTTTAAAAGATATCTGCCACTTCAAATCAATCTTTTTATAATATAAAAATTGTGATGATGATAAAATGCGTTCGTTTTCATCCTATGATTTTCTCTCAACAGCACACACCATTTCGTATTTTTATTCCTCAAAAGATTCTATACTGAAGAGATCCAATATCTTATGGCTAAAAATCATCTTAAACGTGCATAATTTCGGATTCTTTCACAGCCAAAATTTTATCAATATCAGCAATCGTCTCATCTGTAAGTTTCTGAACTTTCTCAGAAAAACCATGTGCTTCATCTTGACTCATTTCACCTTCTTTTTCTAATTTTTTCAAATTATCCATACCATCACGACGAACATGCCGAGTAGCAACGCGCGCTTGCTCTGCGTATTGATGTGCAACTTTTACCAACTCTTTTCGGCGCTCTTCATTTAATTCAGGTAAAGGAATGCGTAAGTTCATGCCATCAGTGATAGGATTTAAACCAAGACTCGAATCACGAATAGCACGCTCTACAGCTCCTACCATAGCTTTGTCCCACACAGACACCAAAATCATTCTCGGTTCTGGAACAGAAATATTGGCAACTTGATTGATATGTACAACAGAACCATAAGCCTCAACTGTTAATGGCTCTAATAAACTAGCCGAAGCGCGTCCAGTCCGTAAACCACCTAACTCATGTTTAAAAGCCGAAATAGCGCCATCCATACGACGTTTCAGATCATCCATAATTGATGTAACATTCATATTTTTCTCTCCTTCAATATATTTTGAAGATTATATTTCATTCCGTTACTATCGTAAATCGTCCCGTTCCATTTAAAACTTTAGCCAAACCACCTTTTTCATGAATGGAATACACAATAATTGGCACATTGTTCTCTCTTGCTAAAGTAACCGCTGTTGTATCCATCACAGACAATCCCCACTGCAAAATCTCAACATGTGTTAATTGGTCAAAACGTTTAGCTGTAGGATCTACCTTTGGATCTGCAGAATAAATACCATCCACTTGTGTTCCTTTTAAAAGAACATTTGCACCAATTTCTGCTGCACGTAAAGTCGCAGCAGAATCAGTGGTAAAAAATGGATTCCCTGTACCTCCTGCAAAAATAACGACTTTTCCTTGATTCATATAACCTATTGCTTTACGCTGCGAGAAACTCTCACAAATTTGTGGCATAGCAATCGCAGACAATACAACCGCTTCAACTCCTAATTTTGATAATGATGTTCGCAATGCTAAAGAATTAATTGCTGTTGCAAGCATGCCCATGTGATCTCCTGTCACACGGTCCACACCATGCGAAGCAACAGCAACTCCACGAAAAATATTTCCCCCACCAATAACAATAGCAACTTCTACTCCCATCGCTCGCACCTCAGCAATATCAGCTGCAATACGATCTACAACGGAAACATCGATTCCAAAGCTTTGCCCTCCCATAAGAGCTTCACCAGAAACCTTTAAAAGAATACGTTTATACTGTAGCGCTAATGTCATCGATAATCTCCCCAAAAGCACCGTTAATTTTTGCTTTCGACACTACTAAGGGCACCACTTTCTCATGTGACGCCCTCTCAATAATCATATTTTCTCTCTCAGTGATTTTATAATTAAAGATATGAAATTTCAAATCTCTGAAAAAAATTTACAAATCACTATCCCTTTGCCACTGCAGCAACCTCTGCCGCAAAATCAGACACCTCTTTCTCTACACCTTCTCCTAGTGCAAAACGAATAAAACCTGTAATCTTTGCTGGAGCGCCAATAGATTTTTCAGCATCCTTTAAAGCAGCCTCAACACTCATATCAGGATTCATAACAAAAGCTTGAGAAAGCAAAACAACCTCTTCGAAAAATTTACGCATTCGCCCTTCTACCATTTTTTCAATGATATTTTCAGGCTTTCCAGACTGACGTGCTTGATCTGAAAAAATTGCTTTCTCACGCTCAATAGCACCGGAATCAACATCTTCCGCCGTTAACGCTAACGGATTCGTTGCAGCAATATGCATCGCAACTTGTCGACCAAAAGCAGCAGCTGTCTCCTTATTGCCTGTTGTTTCAATAGCAACCAAAACACCAAGTTTACCAAGCCCATCAGCCACACTATTGTGGACATAAGTAGCAACGACACCATTCTCAACAGAAAGTTTAGCAGAACGCCTAAACGCCATATTCTCTCCAATAGTACCAATTGCATCTTTAATTGTTGACTCCACAGTCTTCTCAGATCCAGGGTAAAGAGATGCCGAAACAGCATCAACACTCCCCTGCGTTCCTAAAGCAGCTGTCGCTACATTGCGCACAATGTCTTGGAACAGATCGTTGCGCGCCACAAAATCTGTTTCAGAATTAATTTCAACTAAAACCGCACTTAAACCGTTTGATGCGACTCCGATGAGTCCCTCAGCTGTGGTACGACCAGCCTTTTTATCTGCCTTGGCAATCCCTTTTTTACGAAGCCAATCAACAGCGGCTTCCATGTCACCGTGGGTCTCCGCCAGCGCTGTTTTACAATCCATCATACCAGCACCTGACAATTCCCGAAGTTCTTTTACTTGTGCAGCAGTAATGTTCATATTTGCCTCTTTATTCTGTAATAACACAAGCATGCAAGAAGAAAATCCCCTACATGCCTGTTGTAACCTTTTCTCTAGAAAATAAGTACCCTAATGGGCGTTTTTAATATCATTCAGAAACTGGAATTGCATCTTCCAAAACAGGCTTTACAGGCGCCTCTTCCAAAATAGGTTCTACAGGTGCATCAACTTGAGCTCCTAAATCGATACCCATTGCACCTTGTTGACGAGCAATACCATCAAGAGCCGCACGAGCAAAAAGATCACAATAAAGAGAAATTGCACGGGATGCATCATCATTACCTGGAATTGGGTGCGTCACATTATCAGGATCACAATTGGTATCAATAATAGCAATAACTGGAATCCCCAAACGTTTTGCCTCTTGAATAGCGATATTTTCTTTGTTTGTATCAATAACGAAGATAAGATCTGGAACAGATCCCATGTCCTTAATACCACCAAGTGCACGATTAAGCTTTTCACGATCACGTTCAAGATTCAAACGTTCTTTTTTAGTAAAACCTTGCGCTTCAGCAGCAAGAATTTTGTCTAGCTTACGCAAACGATGGATCGAATGGGAAATCGTTTTCCAATTTGTAAGCATGCCACCAAGCCAACGTGCGTTAACATAATATTGTGCTGAACGATTCGCTGCCTCAGAAATAATATCAGATGCCTGCCGTTTCGTACCAACAAACAGAATACGTCCACCGCGCGCAACCGTATCTGAAACAAGTTTAAGCGCTTGGTGTAAAAGAGGAACGGTCTGAGCAAGATCAATAATATGGATATTATTACGCTCACCGTAAATATAGGGAGTCATTTTTGGATTCCAGCGATGAGTCTGGTGACCAAAATGTACACCTGCTTCTAAAAGCTGGTGCATAGTAAAATCTGGTAATGCCATAGTCTATCCTTTCCGGTTCAACCTCCGCGGAAAAAGCAGGTGAACCTGCTACCGGGGGACATTCGCTCATTTTTTGCAAACACCCAAATTCCGCGTGCGGAATAGCGCTACCATACTAATATTTGATTCTTTTTCAAGTTATTTTCTATAATCATTTAATATTTACATTTATTCATCTCTTTTTCAGACTCAAAAAATTCAAGACTGTTCAATTTTGCACGCACTGAAAAGGTTCCATAGTCTACATGAAGATCACGCATAACACCATTTTCATATAAGAAAAAACTGGTACGATAGACTGGCAAGCCATCTTTTTTTTCTATATCATCAAAATAAGAAATCGTAACGGGCCAATATTCCTCTTCAACTAATTTTCCCATTGTTTTTGTTTCACCATCAAAGCGCCGCGTCTTCTTTTCCCCAATGACGATACTTTCTTTTATGACTTTGTCTGCTTTATCTGTTCCATCAAATACGTTGACATGGTAGAAATGATTACCCGCTTTTGCATGACGGATGATATTCTTTAGCTGCATAATTGGAAACTCAGCTGTTTCGAGCTTGTATTCTTTCTCCTTGGGCTTTTTTAATTTAACGATAATTTCATCTTGAATACGTTCTGCTACTCCTTCAGCCCGATGGGTAACCTCTTCTCCAACTTGATCTGTAACATTAAAATGAAATGTGTGACTATCCCCTGTTTCATAACTCGTTGTCTGTTGATCAGTCAAACGCACTGGCATATCTTCACTATGGATACGGCTAATAAAACGAAAACGTGTGGTATAACCCTGACATACGGAACCCGTTAGCTCGTAAACCATTCGCCCAGTCATTCCTGAAATTGTCATTTCATGAGAAACATTATCAAGTTGAAAATCATAAACAGCTCGATGAGGTGCAATAAAAATGCTTTCTTCAGCTTTGGCAGTACATAAAAAGGCAATATATAAAATTATTATCAATAATGATCTAATCATTCCCAACGTCCCATTCTATTGCCGTTCCATAACATCATACAATAAGGCAAAAAAGGATTGTTTCTTCATTAACCACACATTTCCTTAAATCAAAAAATAGTTTATGCAATGAATGCATTGTAGAAAAACTATGGAGTTTAAATTATGACCAATTTTATTGAAAATCACTTTAAAAAATTGGGAGTTGCTCTTCCTGAAGCAATACAACCTGTCGCTAATTATGTAACAGCTTTACAAAATGGAAACCAACTTTTTATTTCCGGACAATTGCCTTTTTCCGATGGAAAGCCCGTAGCAACCGGCAAGGTTGGTGCAACCGTTAGTGCCGAACAAGCAAAAAAAGCAGCCGAAGTCTGTGCGCTTAACATTTTCGCACAAATCAAAGCAGCTCTTGGTGATCTCAATAGAATAAAACGCATCGTGAAAATCACTGTTTTTGTCGCTGTAGATCCTCATTTTACCGATATTCCCCTTGTTGCCAATGGCGCTTCTGACCTGTTTGTCAATATTCTTGGTGAATCTGGAAAACATGCCCGTTCTGCTGTTGGTGTTGCTTCTCTTCCTATGGATGTTCCAGTAGAAGTTGAAGCCATCATAGAAGTCTAGACCTCTACAAACGATACCATATCTCCATAAAATGATAACTGAATGCGAAATCTTCCTTTAGTAATCTTCCCATCCTTTAATCTTGAAATTAAAATGCTTAATTAAAACGTATAAAAGGAAATATTTGTATGAAACAGGCTTATGATAGCAACAATATTTTTGCTCAATTGATTCGCAATGAAATTCCTTCTGTTCGTGTCTATGAAGATAATGATGTCATTGCATTTATGGATATTATGCCACAAGCACCAGGACACACACTGGTTATTCCTAGAAAGGGTTCTAGAAACCTCCTTGATGCTGACCCTGAAATATTGTCTCCCGTTATTAAAGCTGTTCAAAAAATCGCCAAAGCTGTTAAAAAAGCTTTTCAAGCAGATGGTATAACAGTCATGCAGTTTAATGAAGCAGCAAGTCAACAAACCGTTTATCATCTCCATTTCCATATTATACCACGTATGGAGGGGGTAGAGCTTTCTCCTCATAATGGCGTTATAATACCTACAGAGGTACTTGAAGAAAACGCAAAAAAAATCCGTGCAGTCCTTTAAAGGGCTGCTTTAAGTTGTTGAGCTTTTTTTCTTCATACGTTTTTTTGTAAAATGTGTCACTTTGCTGTTCTTTGCACCAACAGACATATCAGAAGATAAAATTTTTAACTGCAACTTCTCTCTTTCCCCGTTTAATTTTTGCGTCATCACCCGCACTGTACCACCATTACGTAACTTTCCAAATAAAATTTCGTCAGCTAATGGTTTCTTAATATATTCCTGTATAACACGGCTCAATGGACGTGCCCCCATCTGAGAATGGTATCCTTTTTTGGCAAGCCAAACCATAGCAGAAGAACTTAATTCAAAACAAATTCCTCGATCAACCAATTGTGCTTCAAGCTGAAAAATAAATTTTTGCACAATCTGATTTATGGTTAACTGAGATAAAGGTGCAAACGGAATGATTGCATCTAGTCGATTGCGAAATTCCGGTGTGAAGAGTCGATTAATTGCCTCAATATCATCACCATCACGACGAACTTTGCCAAATCCAATAGCTGACTTTGCCAACTCTGAAGCACCAGCATTTGTCGTCATAATTAAAATGATATTGCAGAAATCAATTTTTTTACCACTATGATCTGTTAACTTACCATAATCCATCACCTGTAATAAAATATTAAACAACTCTGGATGCGCTTTTTCAATCTCATCGAGCAATAGAACTGCATGAGGTTTTTGATCAACTGCATCTGTAAGGAGCCCCCCTTGATCAAACCCTATATAACCTGGAGGCGCCCCAATTAAACGTGCTACTGTATGCCGCTCCATATATTCTGACATATCAAAACGTAACAGTTCAATACCTAAAGAAGATGCAAGCTGTTTTGCAACTTCAGTTTTTCCAACACCTGTTGGTCCTGAAAATAAATAACTTCCTATTGGTTTATCTGCTTCGCGCAATCCTGCTCGCGCCAATTTAATTGACGAAACTAATGCAGAAATTGCCTGGTCTTGTCCATAAACAACATGCTTGAGTTCTCTTTCAAGCTTGCCAAGCGTTTTTTGATCATCGCCAGAAACTGTTTTTGGTGGGATCCTTGCCATAGTCGCAACGGTTGCTTCAATTTCTTTAACGCCTATACTTTTTTTTCTTTGTTTTTCTGGTAAAAGCTTTTGCGCTGCACCACTTTCATCAATAATATCAATTGCTTTATCAGGTAAGCGACGATCAAGCATATAACGTGATGACAATTCTACAGATGCTTTCATCGCCTGATCCGTGTATTTAATTTGATGAAAATCTTCAAAATAAGGCTTTAACCCATGCAAAATCTTAATAGCATCGTCAACAGAAGGCTCGTTAACATCAATTTTCTGAAAACGGCGTTCTAAAGCACGATCTTGTTCAAAGATTTTGCGATATTCTTTGTAAGTCGTTGAACCAATACATCGAATAGTTCCAGAAGATAATGCGGGTTTTAAAAGATTTGCTGCATCCATATTCCCCCCTAATGTAGCCCCTGCTCCAATTAAAGTGTGAATTTCATCAATAAATAAAACAGCATCTGGATATTGCTCAAATTCTTTAATGACGTGCTTTAATCGTTCTTCAAAATCACCGCGATAACGCGTGCCAGCAACAAGCCCTCCCATATCAAGAGAAAATATCGTTACATTTGATAAAACTTCAGGCACTTGCCCATCAACAATACGTTTTGCTAATCCTTCAATTATAGCGGTTTTACCAACCCCAGGATCTCCAACCAAAAGCGGATTGTTTTTTAGCCTTCTACATAAAACCTGAATCATGCGTGAAATTTCTACTTCACGACCAATTAATAAATCAATTTTTCCATTGCTGGCTTTACAATTGAGATCAACACAATAAGCAGTTAGTGCACTCGTTACCTTTTCACTATCGTCTGAAATCTGTTGATCTAATTGTTCTTCAATCCCCTCAAGTAACATGGATAATCCCTCATCCCGCGTAATACCATGTGAAATGAAACGCACAGCATCATAGCGTGTCATTCCCATCTCTTGAAGAAAATATGCTGCATGACTTTCTCGTTCAGAAAAAATTGCAACGAGAACATTGGCTCCCGATACTTCATCCTTTCCAGCTGATTGAGCATGAATGACAGCACGTTGAATAACACGCTGGAAAAACATTGTCGGTTTTGTATCTTCATCAGCCCTCATTTGTTCATCTAATTCTGACTGGATATAGTGTGTTAAGCGCTCTCGCAATTCTTCTATATCTACCTGACACGCCTGAATGACTGAATTTGCATCAGCATCATCTAGTAAAGCAAGTAAAAGATGTTCCAATGTCGCATATTCATGCTGCGCTTGCGTAGCAATTGTTAATGCGCGATGCAAAACTTCTTCAAGACTAGGTGTAAAAGATGGCATAACCCCTCACTTCCATTTCATTATACATTGTAATGGATATTCATTTTGACGTGCACACTCCCTAACTTGTACTACTTTCATTTCAGCTATTTCATAACTATAAGCTCCACATTCGCCTATCCCATTTTTGTGAACATGTAACATAATAGAGGTTGCTTCTTCGAAACTTTTTTTAAAAAAGTTTTTCAAAACAAAAACAACAAAATCCATAGGCGTGTAATCATCATTAAGCAAAAGAACACGATACAACTTAGGATTTTGAAGTCTTGATCTCATTTGGGTAATGGTGTCATGCCTGCTTTCATCCAAATTTTTGCCCTTTTTATTGTGCATAACAAGGGCTATAGGGTTTATGATGTGCTTTTGTACCATTCTTTTTTCCTGTGCATCGCATTTTTTATTAATTTTAAGTTCTTTTATCACTATTGCAACAATCGATTCATTGAAAATAAAATTCTTTTATGATTAGTTTTAAGGCAAATATGAAAACTTACAAAATAATTTTTGTAAATGAATTGGTAATATCATTCATCTAGATTGTACCAAAAATCTGCAGATATAAAGGGGCTTTAGAGAGCTTTCGGAGTAAACAAAGAAATAGGATATTGCGTGTGAATATTAACTGTCAAAAAATTGTGCGTTGTTATCAAAAGATAGCAATTGCTTTTGTTGTTTTAATTCTTTCTTACTCTTTTGCATCCGCTACTCCTCAAGGCACTTATCCTGATAAATATGCTGCTATCGTTATAGATGCAAATACAGGGAAAACTTTATTTCAAGCCAATGCAACCCTGAAACGTTATCCTGCTTCTTTAACAAAAATGATGACGCTATACCTCCTCTTTGAAGCTATGAAGATGCGTCGCGTCACACCAAATACACCTATTCCCGTTTCACATTATGCAGCAACACGTCCACCAACAAAAATCGGATTTAAAGCAGGACAAACAATTTCTGCCGAAGCTGCTGCCAAAGCACTCATTACGAGATCGGCAAATGACGTAGCGGCTGCAATTGCAGAGTACCTTGGCGGTAATGAAAAAAAATTCGCGCGAATGATGACAGCTAAAGCCCGCAAACTTGGTATGAAACATACACATTTTGCCAATGCTTCAGGACTTCCAGATACCCATAATTATTCCACAGCACGTGATATGGCTACTTTGTCATTAGCATTACGAAAAAATTTTCCACAACAGTATAAATTGTTCAAAATAAAAAGTTTTACTTTCCGTGGACACACAATTAACACCCATAATAAACTGGTGAAAATAATGAAAGGCGTTGATGGAATTAAAACTGGCTACACACAAATGTCAGGTTCTAATTTAGCAACGTCAATGCGTCTTGAGGGGCGTTCTATTGTCGCTGTCGTTATGGGAGGTAAATCCTCTACCGCACGAGATCAACATATGGCCAATTTATTGAGCCAATATTTGCCAAAAGCAAGCCTCATGAAAAGGAATGAACACTTAATGGCTTCTGCGCACTATAACTTACCGACAGGTGCCAATACTCCTATACCTACCGTAAAAGCCGAGTCAGCCAATTTCGATGACGAAATCTCTACTCTGTTAACAGCGTTTGCTGAGCAACCTAGAAATTCCAATACGGCTATAGCTGCTGTCAATCAAGCAATTATACCAATTCCTAATCCTCAAAAAGCAACACCCGTTGAGACACATAAAATTGTTACAGCTTCTTTGTCTACAAACGCCGGATGGGCCATCCAAATTGGTTCTCTCCCGAGCAAAGAACAGGCAAAAACTCTGCTTTTAAAAGCAAAAAATACAGCTTATTCTGCTTTAAAAAGCACATCGTCACATATGCAACTTTTTGAAAAAAGTGGGCGCCGCTATTATCGTGCTCGGTTTACAGGTTTTCAATCAAAAAAAGCTGCATTTAACGCTTGTTCTACGTTAAAGAAAGCAAATTTTAACTGCTATGCTGTAGCTTACTAAAAGTTATTGAATTCTGCATTAAGGATAGTATCATGATACATAATGCTCTTGCTTCATCCTCTGAAAAAGAAAATTTATTGAAGCAACCATCTTTTCTTTCATTGCGTTCTCTTCACGATGCTGCAACAAAACTGGCGAATTTAAAATATACTCCAGCAACATTGAACACGAAGTCTCTTGTCAAGCTTCTTATTTGTCAAACAACGCGAAATCGTCGTCTCTTAATGCCCCATGTACGCATTCATTTACGCGTTGCAAGCCAAACTGGTAATGTACCTATTAAAATCCATCTCGGTGCAACAAATGGTTCATTCTATAGATAACTTTTGCAAGATTTTTTGCATCAGAATATTCTCATGTCACTTAAAGCGTTTTTAAAAATTCTTTAATGTACACGCATCTTCCTTTAAATTTATGTGAGATTATAAATTGCACTCCAAGCATTTGATTAATTTTTCAATAAAACTATCCATTCAATATATTGATTTATAAAGATAATTTATCGTTTTGCCTGTTGAATGAGAGCCTCGAATATCCTAAGATTTTCTCATTCCAAACTTGCTTATGTAGAATCAATTAAAACCATCCCCTTATACATCACAAGTGGGATTATTGTGTGGATAAAAATTCTAAAGAAAAGCGTAAAAATGCCTCTTATGAAACGTCTAAATGCTAAAGGCTGTTGCAACATTGGAGGCCAGTAAATATAATAAAGGAACTCTTGCCCAAACATTAACCAACAAGATTATCCATTTGTTTTTCAATCAATTGCTCTTCAAAATAAGCATCCCTTAAGAAAAAAATCTCCCGATCAGGATTGTAACCAATTTTGTGTAAATAATAGGCTGAGCCATAAAACTTGCCAACATCAAGGAATTTTTCCCGAGTTTCATAAAGGAAATTTTGTTTCGGCAACGTGCCGCCAACACCACCCGATTGCGGTTTGGGTACAAGCAAATCCCCCTCATCCCAAATATCCGCTGTACCATTCATAGCAATATTTGGTGTAAACAAAGCAACAGCCGCAGTTAAGCCATAAAAGGTATAAAAATATCAAATGTTGGTTTATCTTTGCATTTAATATCAAAAATTATCCTTGATATTTTTTCGTAAGAAAAAATGCTCCCATTGAATACCAGCTTTTCTCATTGTTTAGATACTGTTATCATTAATTTAATTAAGAAAAAGCTTCTCAATAATTTATAAATCCACCTAAGAAATATAAATGGTATACGAAACTACCTAAACTCATAATGTTCTTTTTGAAATGTAAAGAAATTTTAAAAAGCGACTTTTTATTGAACAATATACTTTGAGATAACACATCCTTTTGCATTTTGAATGAAAAGCTCTACCATAGAAATATGCTCTCATTGCAAATCCATACAAAGTAAAACAATAAAAATCACTTGCATGTATATCACAAGGAGATGTTAGTGTATAAATAAAAAACGTTTAAGAAAGCACTCAATATACCCCTTTTATAAACTGCTTCAATAACAAAAGCAGTTAGAAATATTAGGGAGGTTAAAAAATAGAATAATGATACGCTCTTGTATCTTCATAAACAATACACTGTCAAGAATTTATCAGATTAAATATCTGTTACTTTAACAGGATATTGCATTGACTGCGAGACCAGCTTTACTGGTTTCTTTATAGCGTTCACTCATATCATGTCCGGTCTGGCGCATTGTTTTTATACAAGCATCAAGAGAAACAAAATGCTCTCCATTACCATGTAAGGCAAGAGAAGACGCTGTTACCGCCTTAACAGCTCCCATAGCATTACGTTCAATGCAAGGAACTTGCACAAGACCTGCAACAGGATCACACGTCATCCCCAGATGATGCTCAAGCGCAATCTCTGCGGCATTTTCAATTTGAGCTGGTGTTCCACCCAATGCCGCTGTCAACCCTGCTGCGGCCATTGAAGATGCCGTCCCAACTTCCCCTTGACAACCAACTTCTGCACCAGAAATAGAGGCATTATGTTTGATGACACCACCAATAGCTGCTGCCGTTAACAAAAAATTATGGATTCCCTGTCGATTTAAATCATCATGAAACTGAAGATAGTAACGCAAAACCGCAGGTACAACACCAGCTGCCCCATTTGTTGGTGCTGTAACAACACGACCACCTGCGGCATTTTCCTCATTTACTGCTATAGCATAGACTGAAAGCCAATCATTTGCCCAAAGCGGGTAATTGTGATTTTTTTTTCGATTTTCTAAAAGCTTTTCATACAGCTTTTTAGCACGTCTTGGAACATGCAATCCCCCTGGCAACTCACCTTCTTGTGCAAGACCTCTATCAATACAGTTGGTCATAGCGGAAAAAATCTCATCGAGCCCTGTATCGAGAGCAGAACGCTCCATCTTTGTTTCTTCATTAAGACGCTTCATTTCAGCAATAGAAAGCCCTGAACTTTCGGCCATTGATAACATTTCATATGCACAATCAAAAGGATACGGCACATCAAACGTTTCTTTTTGTGCATTACCATTCATACGGTTTAATTCATCCTCAGTCACAACAAAACCACCACCGATAGAATAATAAATTTGCCGCAAAAGAATATTCCCATTCCTATCAAGTCCTTCAAACACAAGTCCATTAGCATGTCCCGGTAGGACTTTTTTTCGTTCAAAAATAAGATCATTTTGCAAATCAAATTGATACGCAGGATGGCCTTTTGGTTGCACTTTTTTCTCACGTGTAACTTTGTCTAAAAGGAAATCCATGCAATCAGGATTAACAGTAGAAGCTTTTTCACCCAAAAGCCCTAAAACAATAGCTCTATCTGTAGCATGACCAATTCCCGTAAAAGCCAAAGATCCATAAAGATAAACACGTATGTGAAAAACTTCACAATCAAATGGTTGAGAAGGATTTTGTGCAAGAATCTCTTGCAAAAACATATTAGCCGCCGTCATTGGCCCCATGGTATGGGAACTAGAAGGACCAATACCAATTTTAAAAAGTTCAAAAACCGATAAAAACACGCGTCACCCCAAAACTCTATACAGCTTGAGCATACATCTTTTTATCACATTTGTCCCATTTAAAATCAAATTGCAAGATAAGCTAAAAAAATAATCGCAATAAATATAACTGTTGCCCGTCTTGCCACCAACCAACACTTTCCTTCTATAGCGCTTTCCATAGCCAACCTTCAAAATAGATGATGAACCTAGAGTAACTACTCTTTTAATTTTTCAAACGTAGTAAAATAAATGTTAACATGCAATATTAAAATTAAACAAGAATAAAAGGTTCTCACCGAAATATTATTATAATACCTCAAACTCTTCAAAAATGATGCTCACTTACATAAAAATATTCCCATAAATATCATTAAATAAAGCGTACAAAGTTCTCAATTGCTTCACGTTCCGTCGCAAAATTGTTTTCTGGAGCACTCTCATCGCGATAGCCAAGTGCCATACCACAAACAATGCGCCGATCAGAAGGAATTGATAAAAGTGTACGAATTTGTTTATGATAATCAGCAAATGCTGCTTGAGGACATGTGTCTAGCCCAAATCCACGGGCAGCTAACATGATTGTCTGCATAAACATCCCCAAATCAAGCCAGCTCCCCATTTCCATGTCGTAATCCATAGTAAATAAAAGTCCTACAGGCGCACCAAAAAATGAAAAATTCCGTGCTTTCTGTTGATTTATTTTTTCTCGCTCATCTTTTTGAATTCCAAGGCTCTTATAAAGATCCCAACCAATTTTTCGACGCCTTGAAAGATAAGGCTCACGCCATTGACGCGGATAATAATGGACTTCACGTTCTCCTTTTATACCTGTAAGTGCGAGGTGTGAAAGTTCTTGTCCTACTTTTTGCAATACATTCCCTGTAAGAACAATGACTTGCCATGGTTGGGTATTTGTTCCAGATGGTGCACGAGCCGCAAGTTTCAAAATTTCTTTGATTGTTTCCTGTGAAACTTGCTGATGCGTAAAGGCTCGTATCGACTTACGTGACAAAATAGATTGAAAAATATCAATAGAAGAATCGACTGTCATTGTTTTTACTTTCTCTTTTGAAAATAAATTTAAATATCGCTATTTTCTCATTCATAGCTAAATGTGTTGCAAAAACCTTTGCAACTCTTTTTATTTGCTCTGCTTTTTTGAAAAACTGGCTATATCTGACGTTCTATCAACACCTATCATAAAAATATAGCCTCTCTCTATCAATAGAAAACAATCATCAAAAATACCATGTAAAGTAAATTTTATAATCAGCAACCAACTCCTCATTCAGCTAAACTCTTTTAAAAAATGTTCTCTATGCATTCTAAATCATGGAGGAGATTATCAATATCATGCTGCCCCTGCTGTCAATAGCCCCATTTTGATTAATCCATGTAACTAATCATTTAAGCTTTTTCTTAGCATCAAGTCATTTTTTCATTATAGCTAACATATCGAATATTTCAGAAAAAGAGAATTTAACTCTTTTAGCACACAGTATTTATTTTAATTTATGACGGTCTGTTTGCGTATAAAGCCTTGCACTTTCACGAAGAAAAAACACAAGAAGCCTTGCTTTTTTAGTAATAATACAAAGTCTGAGCAGTTGTTAAAAATTCGTGTGTCAATTTATAAATTGAATCACATTCGCACATTTTATCATTTTCGCACATTTTATCATTCTATTTTTATAGAGTCAGATATCTGCTTTTTATAAAATTTTTAATTAGCATTTTGTCCTCTACTTTCCTCAGTTATTCGATATAATAAAATAAAGAATTTTCTTGTCATACAAGAATTTTAAAGAAGAAAAGCAATTACTGTTCGGATTATGCAAGAAAGACTTTTACTCCTTCATTGTGGTAGCTTTTCCAAATTTAGATAAAATATTGATTTATAATGATAATTTATTTTTCACCTTCTATCATAATCTCGAATATTGTAAGATTCTCTCATCTTCAATCCTCTCATTTTGAATCAAATAAAATCATGTGCTTGCATATCAGAAGCGAGGCTTGTATGGGGGTAAAAAACTCTAAAAATAAAGAGTAAAAATGCCTTTAATGAATTGTCTTCATGCAAGGGCTGTTACAACATTAAAAGCTGGTAAAGAAAATGATGGTGCCGGCTTTCTCCTTTGTAAGCGTAAAGATGGTGGTGCACAATGGATTTACCAGTATACTATCCACGGATGGCATCGTCAAAGGGACTTGAGAATCTTAAGAAATGTTTTTAAAAAAAAACCTGTGAATTACAATAGTGCTCTTTTTTAAGGGCGTTCCGTTTTGCATGAGAAGTGTGACCCCATTAAAAGACGTGAAAAATAAAAATATAGGGCAATGCGTAATCTTCATTATCTTAAAGATATTGCTTTAGATACTTTTGAAAGTTGCAAAACTGAACTAAAAAACAATGGTAAAGATAGAAACTGTTTTCTCCCTTTAAAACTTCATATTCTTCCAAAGTGAGGCGTTCTTCCCGTTCAAGAGATTAAACAAACAGATATACGCAACACTCTTGCCCCTATTGGGCATACAAAAAAGCTGCAACAGCGAATAGAACTCTTTACCCGTCTCAATATTTGTCTCAAACATATTGCTGCTTGGAATTGGATATCGATTTACAGGCAACAAAAAAAAGCACGTGCATTGTTAGGTAAACAACGTCATAAAACCATTAATAAATCGGCAATGAATTGGAAAGATATACCGGCTTTTTTAAAATACTTTGCCAAACAACATCTCTAACACAATTGGCTTTGCATTTGTTACTCTTACAAGTGTTCGTACAAACCCTTTGCGTTATATCCATAAAGATCAGATTAAAGATGATATCTGGACTATCCTTGCTGAGAATATGAAAGAAAGGTGTGATAATACAACAGAGTTTCGCATGCCTTTATTTTTATAAAAGATATCAATCGTAAAATCTCAAACTATTTAAAACATTGGCTCTCTCATTTTCAAAGAGATTACCCTTCTCTTTTAAAATCTATCACTTTAAGCATATTTTCAATATTAGAAACACACTTCCTATCTATCTGAAAAATAAGAATTTTATAAATAAAGTAAGAGAAATATGAATATCATTATAAGACAATGCAATAAACCAGAAAGAACGCTGAAAACAATAATCGCCTATAACTTTTAAACCATATTTAAGAAAACGCGAGGATTTTATATTCTAAGATTTATAAAAACGCCCAAACTTCATATTCGGGCGCTCTCCTGTCAATTTTTTAACATGTCTGACAATTATTCAGCAACTGCTTCAGTTGTCATATTTGTCAACATAGCCTTAGCCATCTCGTTATTGCTAGATTTACGCCGCTCATCTATAATCAAATCATCACGAACTGTTGCAATACGGCGAATTTGAGCAATCGTACCACCTGTACCCGCAGGAATAAGGCGACCAACAATAACATTCTCCTTAAGACCTTGCAAAGTATCAATTTTACCAGAAACTGCTGCTTCAGTAAGGACTCTTGTTGTTTCCTGAAACGATGCTGCCGAAATAAACGACGGTGTTTGAAGAGATGCTTTCGTAATACCAAGAAGAATGGGAGTACCCGATGCAGGCCTTTTCCCTTCTGCAATCAAATTATCATTGATTTCATCAAGTTCAATACGATCAACATTATCTCCCGCAATATAGCCTGAATCTCCAGATTCAGTAATCTCAACTTTTTGCAACATCTGTCGGACAATCACTTCAATATGCTTGTCATTAATTAAAACACCTTGCAAACGATAAACTTCTTGAATTTCATTAACAAGATAAGATGCCAAAGCCTCAACGCCCTTAATCGCCAAAATATCATGAGGGGCTGGATTACCATCGAGGATATAGTCCCCTTTTTCAATTTGATCACCCTCTTGGAAGTGAAACAATTTACCTTTCGGAATCAAATATTCTACAGGTTCAAGAGCTGCATCATTTGGTTCAATGATAATACGACGTTTATTCTTATAACCACGACCAAAACGAATTGTACCACTCACTTCAGCAATAATAGCATGGTCTTTCGGACGCCGTGCTTCAAAAAGCTCAGCCACACGTGGTAGACCACCCGTAATATCTTTCGTCTTAGCACTTTCCATTGGCAAGCGAGCAATAACATCACCAGCCTTAACATGGGAACCAGGCTCAACAGAAAGAATAGTTTCTACTGACATCATATAACGGACTTCACCCCCCTTATATAGTTTTGCAATGGTTTCACCTTTTTTATCTGTGTGGATGATAATAGCTGGTTTCAGATCAGCACCACGGGGATTAGCACGCCAATCAATAACCAGACGCTTCGTAATACCGGTAGATTCATCAGCTGTTTCAGTAACTGATAAACCATCAATCATATCTTCAAAACCGACATAACCTTCAACTTCAGTTAAAATTGGACGTGTATAAGGGTCCCATTCTGCTATACGTTGCCCACGCTTAACTACGTCACCATCATCAACAAAGATATGCGCACCATAGCTAATACGATGCACGACACGCTCTTTTCCAGACTCATCCTTAATAAGGATAGCCATATTACGCCCCATAACCACCAAGTGACCTTCAGAATTGCGCACGACATTGCGATTGCGAATTTCTACTATACCTTCATAGGAGGCTTCTAAATGAGACGAATCTACAACCTGCGCCGTTCCTCCTAAGTGGAAAGTCCGCATAGTAAGCTGTGTTCCCGGTTCACCAATGGACTGAGCAGCAATAACACCAACCGCCTCACCTTGATTCACTGGTGTTCCACGTGCCAAATCACGACCATAGCATTTAGCACAAACACCAAGGCGTGTTTCACATGTCAAAGCAGAGCGAATTTGCACAGACTGAATTCCAGCTTCTTCAATCTTAGCAATATCAGCTTCTTCAATCATCGCACCACCTTCAAGGAGAACTTCTCCAGAAACTGGATGTAAAATATCGACAAGCGCTGTGCGACCAAGAATCCTTTGCCCAAGAGATGCAACAATTTGTCCTGCATCAACAATAGGCTGCATCGTAAGCCCCTTTGCCGTACCACAATCAACTGCTGAAATAATAGCATCTTGTGCAACATCAACGAGGCGCCGTGTTAAATAACCAGAATTGGCTGTTTTTAACGCAGTATCGGCAAGCCCTTTCCGTGCTCCGTGCGTCGAATTGAAGTATTCGTTAACGGTTAGACCTTCCTTAAAGTTTGAAATAATTGGTGTTTCAATAATTTCACCCGATGGCTTTGCCATCAACCCGCGCATACCAGCTAACTGCTTCATCTGGTTAGCAGAGCCACGCGCACCAGAATGGGACATCATATAGATTGAATTCATTGGCCGCTGACGACCTGTTTTAGGATCGAATTCAACCGCCTGAATACGTTTCATCATCTCATCGGCAACGCGATCCGTACATTTACCCCACGCATCTACGACTTTGTTATATTTCTCACCTTGCGTAATGAGACCGTCATTATATTGCTGTTCGTATTCTTTAGCTAAAGCTTCGGTTTCTGTAACCAAACGCAATTTGCTATCAGGGATAACCATATCATCCTTACCGAACGAAATTCCTGCACGACAAGCATATGAAAAGCCAAGCTGCATAATACGATCGCAGAAAATAACTGTCTCTTTTTGTCCACAGTGCCGATAAACCTGATCAATCAATTTAGAGATATTCTTTTTAGTCATTTCTTGATTGACAATATCAAATGAGATATTTGGATTTTTCGGCAAAAGTTCCCCAATAATCAAACGTCCAGGCGTTGTATCGTAAAGTTTGGAAATTTCTTTTCCATCCTTTCCCATATTTTTAACGCGGCCTTTAATCTTCGTGTGAAGAGTTATAACCTTATTTTCCAAGGCGTGATGAAGCTCGCCTATATCCGAAAAAGCCATTCCTTCACCTGGTTCTTTTTCAGAAACAATCGAAAGATAATAGAGGCCAAGAACCATATCCTGTGAGGGAACAATAATTGGTGCACCATTGGCTGGATGAAGAATATTATTGGTCGACATCATCAAAACACGTGCTTCGAGCTGTGCTTCAAGAGAAAGTGGAACGTGAACCGCCATCTGATCGCCATCAAAATCAGCATTAAAAGCAGTACACACCAATGGATGAAGCTGTATCGCTTTTCCTTCAATCAAGATGGGTTCGAAAGCCTGAATTCCCAAACGGTGCAACGTCGGCGCACGATTCAACAAAACAGGATGTTCACGGATAACCTCATCTAAGATATCCCATACTTCCGGATGCTCTTTTTCTACAAGTTTTTTTGCCTGTTTTACAGTTGATGAATACCCCTTCGCATCAAGTCGTGCGTAAATAAATGGCTTAAACAACTCAAGAGCCATCTTTTTGGGGAGACCACATTGATGCAATTTTAATTCAGGGCCCGTTACGATAACAGAACGTCCTGAATAATCAACACGCTTTCCAAGCAAGTTTTGACGGAAACGCCCTTGCTTTCCCTTTAGCATATCGGAAAGAGACTTGAGTGGACGCTTATTTGCTCCTGTAATCACACGCCCACGCCGACCATTATCAAACAATGCATCAACAGCTTCTTGCACCATACGTTTTTCATTGCGGACAATAATTCCAGGGGCACGCAATTCAATCAATCGTTTCAAACGATTATTACGGTTTATGACACGCCGATAAAGATCATTGAGATCCGATGTCGCAAAACGCCCACCATCGAGTGGAACCAACGGACGTAAATCAGGTGGAATGACTGGAATCGTCTTCATAATCATCCATTCTGGTTTATTGCCAGATTCAAGGAAATTTTCAACGATCTTAAGCCGTTTAATCAGCTTTTTTTGCTTTAACTCTGACGTTGTCTCAGACAATTCAACACGCAAATCATTGGCAAGTTTTTCTAATTCCATGCTGGCTAGAAGCTCATAAATAGCTTCAGCACCAATCATAGCAGTAAACTGATCTTCCCCAAACTCATCAATAGCAAGCATATACTCTTCTTCAGAAAGAAGCTGATGGAGCTTAAGGGATGTCAATCCTGGTTCCGTTATAATATAATTCTCAAAATAGAGAACGCGCTCAATATCTTTCAAAGTTAAATCTAAAAGTGTAGAAATACGACCTGGTAATGATTTAAGGAACCAAATATGCGCAACAGGTGCCGCAAGCTCAATATGCCCCATGCGCTCACGACGTACGCGCGAAAGCGTCACCTCTACACCACATTTTTCACAGATAATGCCCTTATATTTCATGCGTTTATATTTACCGCATAGACATTCATAGTCCTTAATAGGGCCAAAGATACGTGCACAAAAAAGACCATCACGCTCTGGTTTAAAAGTCCTATAATTAATAGTCTCAGGCTTCTTGATCTCACCATACGACCAAGACAAAATCTTCTCAGGGCTCGCGATAGAAATACGAATAGAGTCAAATGTCTGCGCTGGCGCCTGAGGATTGAAAAGATTCATGACCTCGTGGTTCATGCCGTTCTCCTTCAAAGATTCTTAGAACCTGTTATTACATCTCATTAATTTTTATCACAGAGCACATTTAAAACCATTTCTACTTTTTTAAACTGTCTGTGTTCTCTTAACAAAAACTTCTTATTTAGCCTCTCAAGATAATCAAAGCGCATTCGCGCGCTCCTTAAATTATTATTCCGCTGTATCAGATAAGGCTCGCTGTGCAATAAGCTCGCGCGCGTCATCAAGTTCTACATTAAGAGCAAGTGAACGCATTTCTTTTACCAACACATTAAAGCTTTCCGGTATACCCGCCTCAAATGTATCATCACCACGCACGATTGCTTCATAAACTTTCGTCCGACCAGCCACATCATCGGATTTTACAGTCAACATCTCCTGCAAAGTATATGCAGCACCATATGCCTCAAGTGCCCAAACCTCCATTTCACCAAAACGCTGACCACCAAATTGTGCCTTACCACCTAACGGCTGCTGTGTCACAAGCGAATACGGACCAATTGAACGTGCATGAATCTTATCGTCAACAAGGTGATGCAATTTCAACATATAAATATATCCAACTGTCACCGGACGATCAAAAGGCTCTCCAGTCCGACCATCATAAAGTGTAACCTGTCCTGAGCTGTCTAAACCTGCTTCTTCCAGCATCATATTGATATCAGCTTCATGTGCCCCATCAAAAACAGGTGTTGCGATTGAAACGCCTTTTTTCATCTGTAGTGCTAATTTGTAAAGGCTCTCATTATCATAATGACGTACTGGTTCATTATGATCATTATCAGGCATCAGATTTTCGATACGCTGACGCAAAGGAAGGATATCCCCAGTCTCTTGATACAATTCAACCAAATCGCCAATCTTTTTGCCCATACCAGCACACGCCCAACCAAGATGGGTCTCAAGAATTTGTCCAACATTCATACGGCTAGGCACACCAAGTGGATTTAAAACGATATCAGCATGTGTTCCATCTTCAAGAAATGGCATATCTTCTACAGGAAGAATACGTGACACAACCCCCTTATTACCATGACGCCCTGCCATTTTATCCCCTGGTTGAATTTTGCGTTTTACAGCAACAAAAACCTTTACCATTTTCATGACACCAGGAGGCATTTCATCGCCTCTTTGGACTTTCTCAACTTTATCCATAAAGCGACGTTGTAATGCTTCTTTTGATTCATCATATTGTTTACGCAAAGCCTCAATTTCATTCTGAAGCTTTTCGTCCTCAACAGCAAAGTGCCACCATTGTGAGCGCGGATAGTGAGCCATCACCGTATTGTCAAGCTTCTCGCTCCCCGAAAAGCCTTTGGGACCCTCCACGGCAACTTTACCTGTCAACATATCAGAAAGACGTGCATAAACATTGCGATCAAGAATCGACTGTTCATCATCACGGTCTTTAGCTAAACGCTCAATTTCCTCCCGTTCAATTGCCATTGCACGTTCATCTTTTTCCACACCATGGCGGTTAAAAACACGAACTTCAACAACAGTCCCGAAAGTTCCAGGAGGCATCCGCATAGAAGTATCACGAACATCGGATGCTTTTTCACCAAAAATGGCACGCAAAAGCTTCTCTTCTGGCGTCATGGGACTTTCACCCTTTGGTGTAATCTTACCAACCAAAATATCACCAGGCTGAACTTCAGCACCAATATAGATAATACCAGCTTCATCAAGATTTCTTAACGCTTCTTCTGCAACATTAGGAATATCACGCGTTATTTCTTCAGGCCCAAGTTTTGTATCACGTGCAGCAACTTCAAACTCCTCAATGTGAATTGAAGTAAAAACATCATCGGCAACAATACGCTCAGATAACAAAATGGAATCTTCATAATTGTATCCATTCCAAGGCATAAAGGCCACAAGAACATTTCGCCCAAGAGCTAAATCACCAAGATCGGTAGAGGGACCATCGGCAATAATATCGCCCTTTTCTATCCGATCCCCTACATGCACAAGCGGACGCTGATTAATACAGGTAGACTGATTGGAACGTTGAAATTTCTGCAAACGATAAATATCAACACCAGACTTTGAAGGGTCTAAATCTTCTGTTGCACGGATCACAATACGCGTTGCATCAACCTGATCAACAATACCACCACGCTTTGCACTAACCGCTGCCCCTGAATCACGTGCAACAACGGATTCCATCCCTGTCCCAACAAATGGCGCTTCAGCACGTACAAGTGGCACTGCTTGACGCTGCATGTTTGAACCCATCAACGCACGATTCGCATCATCATTTTCCAAAAATGGAATAAGAGCCGCCGCTACGGAAACCAACTGTTTTGGTGAAACATCCATCAAATCCACGTGATCGCGCGGTGCCATCAAAACTTCACCAGCATGACGACAAACAACAAATTCTTCTGTAAAGCGCTCTTCAGCATCTAATGAAGAATTGGCTTGAGCGACATAATGCTTGGATTCTTCCATAGCAGACAGATAAATAACTTCTGTTGTTACTTTACCATCGATAATTTTGCGATATGGGCTCTCAATAAAACCATATTTATTAACGCGCGCAAATGTCGCTAAGGAGTTAATCAAACCAATATTGGGACCTTCTGGTGTCTCAATCGGACAAATGCGACCATAATGCGTAGGATGAACGTCACGAACTTCAAAACCAGCACGTTCACGAGTCAAACCTCCCGGACCAAGCGCAGAAAGACGACGCTTATGCGTGATTTCTGACAAGGGGTTGGTTTGATCCATAAACTGCGATAATTGTGAAGATCCAAAAAACTCACGAACAGCTGCTGCCGCAGGCTTTGCATTTATCAAATCCTGTGGCATAACTGTGTCAATCTCAACTGACGACATACGCTCTTTTATCGCACGTTCCATACGAAGTAAACCAATGCGATATTGATTTTCCATCAACTCTCCAACGGAACGAACACGACGATTACCAAGATTATCAATATCATCAATCTCACCACGGCCATCACGCAATTCAACCAGCATTTTGACAACAGCAAGAATATCCTCTTGACGTAAAATGCGAACCGTATCTGGACAATCAAGATCCATACGCAAATTCATCTTAACGCGCCCTACAGCGGAGAGATCATAACGCTCTGGATCAAAAAATAATGAATGGAACATCGCTTCCGCTGTATCCATTGTTGGCGGCTCACCAGGACGCATAACCCTATAAATATCAAATAATGCATCCTGCCGACTTTCGTTTTTATCTACTTTTAAAGTATTACGGATATATGCACCAATATTCATATGATCAATATCAAGGATATTAATTTGATCCGCATTTACATCAAACAAAACCTTCAATATTTTTTCGTCAATTTCATCACCAGCTTCAAGATAAATCTCACCTGTTTGATAATTTACTATATCTTCTGCAAGATAACATCCTAATAAATCATCCTCACTCACTTTAACCGCTTTAAGACCCTTCTCGGCTAAAGATTTTGCAGCGCGAAGCGTTAGTTTTTTACCAGCCTCAGCAACAACTTCACCACTATCTGCATCGACAAGATCAGAGACAAGTTTCATGCCTTTAAAGCGATCAACAGAATAAGGAATCCGCCACCCCTCTCCATCTCGTTCGTAAGTAACCTTATTATAAAAGGTTGACAAAATATCTGATGCATCCATACCCAATGCCATCAAGAGACTCGTAACAGGAATCTTGCGCCGCCGATCAATACGAGCATAAATGATATCCTTAGCATCAAACTCAATATCAAGCCAAGAACCACGATAAGGAATAACACGAGCAGCAAAAAGAAACTTCCCCGATGAATGCGATTTTCCTTTATCATGATCAAAAAAGACACCAGGAGAGCGATGCATCTGTGAAACAATAACACGCTCAGTACCATTAACGATAAAAGTACCATTCGTTGTCATTAAAGGCATATCGCCCATATAAACGCCTTGCTCTTTAATGTCTTTGATCTCTTTTGATCCGGTATCCTCATCAATATCAAAAACGATCAAACGCAATATCACCTTTAATGGTGCAGCATAAGTCAAATCACGCTGACGGCATTCTTCAACATCAAATTTTGGTAAATCAAATTCATAACCAACAAACTCAAGCATAGCTGTACCGGAAAAGTCCGAAATAGGAAATACGGATTTAAAAACAGCTTGCAAACCTTCATCTGGTCGTCCACCTTCTGGCTCCTCAACCATGAGAAACTGATCATATGACGCTTTTTGAACCTCAATAAGATTCGGCATCTCCGCCACCTCAGGAATCTTACCAAAAAATTTGCGTACGCGCTTACGACCATTGAATTGAGACATCATCGCTAGGGTCTGAGCCATCGTTGCTCCTTGATTTTTACTCTCCAAGGTAGACTAAACCTTGAAAGCTTTATATCATTAATCTGCACATGCAGACCTGTTTACCTGATACCCGATAATGGATATCTCTCATTTGCCCCATTAACATAAGCTACTCATTTACTTGGCCCTATGATAAAGGAACGAGAAATAAGACCTTACCCATTACAATTTCTCAATACTTGGGAAAAGGTTCTTATTCATTATCTCCCTTCTTTCCAAGAGAAAGAAAATCGGCGAACATAAACGCCCGCCGATAAAATAAAATTTACTTAAGCTCAACTTTAGCACCAGCAGCTTCAAGTTGCGATTTAATTTTCTCCGCTTCGTCTTTAGACGCACCCTCTTTAATAGGCTTAGGTGCCCCCTCAACAAGATCTTTCGCTTCTTTAAGACCAAGTCCCGTAAGAGCGCGCACCTCTTTAATAACATTAATTTTTTGCGCACCACCCTCAACAAGAATAACATCAAATTCTGTTTTTTCTTCAGCAGCTGGAGCCGCTCCACCAGCAACAGCAGCGACAGCTACAGGAGCAGCAGCTGAAACACCCCATTTCTCTTCAAGCAACTTAGAAAGCTCAGCAGCTTCTAAAAGTGTTAGATTAGAAAGGTCTTCTACGATCTTCGCTAGATCAGCCATTTTTACATTCCTTCAATTAAAAGATTTGAACCATTATTTAAACTTATTCAAAAAACAGAAAAACATCAAAGCTCTTCTATAAATATGAATACAAAACAGCCTTAAGCCGCCTTATCCTCCTGAGCATATGCTCCAATGACACGTGCAACCTGACCAGCAGGTGCATTAACAATCTGTGCGATACGGGTTGCAGGAGTAGAAATCATACCTACAAGTTTTGCTCGCAATTCGTTTAGTGAAGGCAATGAAGCTAAAGACTTCACAGCATCTACACTCAAACTTGTTGCACCCATTGAACCGCCAAGGATAACAAATTTGTCATTGTTTTTCGCAAAATCAACAGCAACTTTCGGTGCTGTAATTGGATCTTCTGAATAAGCAATAAGTGTTTGTCCAACAAACAAGTCCACTATCGATTCAGATTCCGTGCCCTGAAGAGCGATTTTAGCAAGACGGTTTTTGGCGACTTTAACGGCACCGCCAGCTTCACTCATTTTAGAACGAAGATCGTTCATCTGCGAAACTGTCAGACCGGAATAATGTGCAACAATAACAGAACCAGACTTTTGAAAAGCCTCGTTAAGCCATGTAACAAATTCGCGTTTTTCCGCTCTATTCACTGTCTCTCTCCATTTAACAGTTTTCCTTCTGAAAACCTGTTGGTTACCTTTGATAGCATAAAATACTTTATGCCATCGATGAGGATCCTGTCCCCTTTTTCACGCAAAGCGATCAAAGGCAACCTTGGCTCAAACCCTTTAAGTCTTTTAACTCTCAGTTCTTACCCCAGTCTCATGCGGGTTTTTTCGATTAAGATACTTCAAATAGTATCACCCACAATCTCGGACAGGATATTTCGGAATTCCTTCCGACATACCCTAAGCTCGTTAAAGCTTAGATAGCTCAATGCCGATAAAAATCGACACTTTAAAACATAACCCCGTTATTCACATGCCCCAAAACAAAATTATCAATTCGTCTAAATCTACTCTGAACGAACAGTTGCTGGATCAACTTTAATTCCAATCCCCATAGTCGAAGAAACGGCAACACGTTTAACATATTCACCTTTTGCCCCTTGTGGCTTAGCTTTAATAACAGCACTCGCAAAAGCTTTAATATTTTCTACGATCTTCTCAACACCAAAAGAAGCCTTACCTATACCAGCATGGACAATACCAGCTTTTTCAACACGAAACTCAACAGCACCACCTTTAGAAGCCTTAACCGCACTCGCAACATCAAGTGTGACAGTGCCAACTTTAGGATTTGGCATTAAACTGCGTGGACCAAGAATTTTACCAAGACGACCAACAAGAGGCATCATATCAGGCGTTGCAATACAACGATCAAAATCAACCATTCCACCGTTAATACGCTCAAATAAATCTTCAGCCCCTACGATGTCAGCACCAGCATCTTTCGCTTCCTTAGCCTTATCCCCACGTGCAAAAACAGCAACACGAATATTCCGCCCTGTGCCATTAGGTAAATGCGCAACACCACGAACCATTTGATCTGCATGACGAGGATCAACACCTAAGTTCATTGAAACTTCAATTGTTTCATCAAACTTAGCAACAGCACGCTCTTTAACCATCGAAACTGCATCTTTTAAAGCGTAAAGCTCATTAAAATTAATATCTTTCCGGATATTTTTTATTCTCTTTGCTACTTTTGCCATAACATTAGCCCACCACTTCTAAGCCCATAGAGCGAGCCGAACCTTCAACCATGCGCATCGCTGCCTCAATGTCATTTGCATTGAGATCCTTCATCTTTGCCTGCGCAATCAACTGAATCTTATCACGAGAGATGCTCCCTACGGACACTTTACCAGGTTCTTTTGAACCAGATTTCAAATTCGCTTCCTTCTTCAAAAAAAACGATACAGGAGGTGTCTTTAGAGAAAATGTGAAAGATTTATCTTGGTAATAAGTGATAACGACTGGAATGGGTGCACCTTTTTCCATTTCCTGCGTAGCCGCATTAAAAGCCTTACAGAATTCCATAATATTAATACCACGCTGACCAAGAGCAGGGCCAATCGGTGGAGACGGAGTAGCCGCACCTGCAGGAACCTGCAACTTAAGCTGTCCTATACTTTTCTTTGCCATAACAATCTGCCTTCAATTTAATCGGTATGCCGACAACGTATTTTGCCTGCTACCCTCTGCAGTTAAGTGGTCTGGATCATTAAGCCGACAAAAGCCATAAATCACCTCCCACCAGTTACTCATAGTGATTAAAACCACTCTAAGTTCATTAGAGTTTTTCAACCTGACCAAACTCTAAATCAACAGGCGTAGGACGCCCAAAAATTAACACCTCCACCTTAAGACGAGAACGCTCCTCTTCAACCTCTTGAACGATTCCATTAAACGAAACAAAAGGCCCATCAGCAACACGAACCTGCTCTCCAACCTCAAACAATACAGAAGATTTAGGAGACTCAACGCCCTCCTGAACTTGTTTTAGAATTTGTTCAACCTCTCGCTCAGAAATGGGAACAGGACGTGAATCCGATCCTAAAAAGCCTGTTACTTTAGGAGTATTTTTAATGAGATGATAAACATCATCTGTCAACTCAGCACAAACAAGAACATAACCTGGAAAAAATTTCCGCTCAGTATCAACTTTACGGCCACGACGAACTTCTACAACACGCTCAGTGGGAACAAAAATCTTCTCAAAAAGATGATCAAGCCCTTTTTGTTTCGCCTCCTTATCAATAGCTTCTGCTACCTTCTTTTCAAAATTCGAATATGCTTGAACAATATACCAACGAGCAGCCACAGTCACACTTCCTTGCATTCTCAACTAAAAAGATATTTTAGAAGATCAATACCCCGCCAAACACTAAAATGCATCACTTGATCGACAATAAAAAAGAAAACTGAAGCAAATGCTGTAACCAGCAAAACCATAACAGTAGAGATCACAGTCTCACGACGCGTAGGCCATTTTACCTTAACTGTTTCTGCATAGACTTGTTTTAAAAAGGTTATTGGATTGGTTCTAGATGCCATCAGTCACACTATATTCTTTCTAGCCTTATTTGTGTTTATATAACAAAATAAATACGATAAAAATGCGAAAAGCTAACCTCCAGCCTCATGCAACTTCTTCATTTTCTATTCAATACCGATTCATAAACAAAAAAACAAGCCCCATAGAAAAAAAAGCAAAGCAGGCAGTTTAGTAATCTACCTCCTCACAGCTAAAATGCTGTTCCCATTTGGCAGGGGCAGCAGGGTTTGAACCCGCGACCTGCGGTTTTGGAGACCGCCGCTCTACCAACTGAGCTATACCCCTAACCCTCAAGATTAAAACGCCTTTTTAAGAACAAGGCGTTTTTTTAACAACCACTCTTATTCAATGATCTTAGAAACGATACCGGCGCCAACAGTACGACCGCCTTCACGAATAGCAAAACGAAGCTTCTCTTCCATCGCAATGGGAACAATCAAAGAAACATCCATCGCTACATTATCGCCAGGCATAACCATCTCTGTTCCTTCTGGAAGCGTCACTATTCCTGTCACATCCGTCGTACGGAAGTAAAATTGCGGACGATAATTCGTAAAAAACGGAGTATGACGGCCTCCTTCATCTTTCGTTAAAATATAAGCCTCTGCCTTAAAACGCGTATGTGGTGTAACTGAACCAGGTTTCGCCAAAACCTGACCACGCTCAATTCCTTCTCGATCAACACCACGAAGCAGTGCACCAATATTATCACCTGCTTGCCCTTGATCTAAAAGCTTACGGAACATTTCAACACCTGTAACCGTCGTCTTAGATGTAGGACGAATCCCTATTATTTCAATTTCTTCCCCAACCTTGATAACACCACGTTCAACACGACCAGTAACAACCGTACCACGACCCGAAATCGAAAAAACATCCTCAATCGGCATCAAAAATGGCTGATCAACAGGACGTTCCGGTGTAGGGATATAATTATCAACTTCACTCATCAAAAGACGAACCGCATCTTCACCAATGCTTTTATCTTTATCTTCAAGAGCAGCCAATGCAGAACCTTTCACAATGGGTATTTCATCTCCTGGAAAATCATATTTTGATAACAGCTCACGCACTTCAAGCTCAACAAGCTCCAAAAGCTCAGCATCATCAACCTGATCAACTTTATTTAGAAAAACCACAATCGCTGGAACACCAACTTGGCGTGCGAGAAGAATATGCTCACGTGTTTGAGGCATTGGACCATCAGCAGCAGAAACAACCAAAATCGCTCCATCCATCTGTGCTGCTCCTGTGATCATGTTTTTCACATAATCTGCGTGACCAGGGCAATCAACGTGTGCATAGTGCCTCTTCTCTGTTTCATACTCAACATGCGCTGTAGAAATGGTAATTCCACGGGCACGTTCCTCTGGTGCCGCATCAATTTGGTCATATGCTTTAAATTCACCAAAATATTTCGTAATTGCTGCTGTCAACGAGGTCTTCCCATGGTCAACGTGACCAATCGTACCAATATTAACATGCGGCTTCGTACGTTCAAATTTGCTCTTTGCCATCGCTATCAATCTCTTGTTTTGTTCTCTTGTTCTGTTAGCACCTAGAAACAGTCATACGAAACTGAATTAAACCAGATTGCCACATAAATCTGACCACTACAACCCTTAGACGGAAAAAACCGCCAAATCTATGATGGAAAGAGCTCCCATCATAACCATGAACCCAATCATCCACAACTATTTGGCATCAGCAACTGTTTGGAGCGGGTAGCGGGAATCGAACCCGCATATTCAGCTTGGAAGGCTGCTGCTCTACCATTGAGCTATACCCGCATACCACGTATCTACTAACACTCCTTCGATGAATGGTGGAGGGGGTTGGATTCGAACCAACGTAGCATACGCAACGGATTTACAGTCCGCCCCCTTTAACCACTCGGGCACCCCTCCATTACACCGGCAAAGTCGCGCGATGAGGCATCACTACAACCAAAATTGATCACCTATTCAATTCAAAATGGTTGCGAGGCGGTTATGACGATTACCATCGTATCTGTCAACAGAATAAATATGATTCTTTACAAATTTTCTGCTAATAATTTTAAATCACAGCTTTTTTCTATCTCTTTCTGCTGTTAAAAGGCTATAAAAATTATGAAAGAAAAAATATCAAAAAATTCTCATTATGCTCGTCTACGTCGCCGATATCGCGATACAAAAGGCTCTCCTTCTCGATCTACCCTCCCCCCAAAAAAAGCAGTAGCTCCCTTACAAGATGGGAAAATTCGCCTTTATGGTCTCCATTCGGTTCATGCTGCTTTAAAAAACCCAAAAAGAATTTTTGGTTGTCTCTATGTTACACCAAATGCTCTAAAACGATTAAATATACCCGAATCAGATTTACCTTGTCCTATTACATTCTGTTGCCCCAAACAACTTGATACACTTGTTGGAAGTGATGCAGTACATCAAGGTATTGTTGTGGAAACTGCCCCACTCAAACCATGCCAATTGTCTGAACTCACAAATACCGATCTTGTCATCGTAATGGATCAAATTACTGACCCCCATAATGTTGGTGCTATTATGCGCTCTGCTGTTGCCTTTAAAGCACAAGCCCTTATCACAACTTGTCGTCACTCCCCCCAAGAAAGTGGAGTTCTTGCTAAAGCCGCATCCGGAGCTTTAGAGCTGATTAATTATATCACGGTAGGAAATCTCGCCGAAGCACTACAAGAACTTCATAAAGGAGGTTTTAGCAGTTTTGGACTCGATTCAGAAGGCAAATATCCTCTAGAAACAATATTAACAGGAAATAAAATTGCTCTTGTTTTAGGAGCAGAAGGGAAAGGTTTACGTAAAAAAACGCGCGAAACCGTCCATACATTAGCCCGTCTTGATATGCCTGGAAATATTAAATCATTAAATGTTTCAAACGCAGCAACAATAGCACTTTATGCGACTCATAAATATCTTAGACCATAGTGTTTTATTTTTTCCGTGAAAGACCAAAAAAACCAATCAACAAAAAACCTGAAACAAAACCACCAACATGCGCCTCCCATGCTATTGAAATACCCTCTTCTTCAAACAGAAAAGAAGAAATGCCGATGATAAAATCAACGCTCAGCCATATAGTTATGTAAACAAGCACATCCCTTGAACAGAGTGCTTGTTTGATAGACAACAAAGGACCTAAAAATCTTTCACTCTGCAAACTTCCTCCCCAATAGCCCTGAGGAAAACCATAACGGGCAAATGCGCCCATCATTCCAGAAATTGCGCCCGATGCACCAACAAGCGATATTACACTGTCTGGATGAGCAACAAAATAAGTCAACACAGAGAAAGTTGCTGTTAATCCCAAAAAAATCAAAAAACGTAAATTACCAAAAAGCTTTACTAAAGGAGATCCAAAAACCAAAAGCCAAACCATATTGATAGTAATATGTTTCAAACTACCATGCATGAAGGAATAACTAATAATAGTATAACAAAATGTTAAAGGATCAGCCTTGAAGAGGCTTGGTGTAAATGAAAAAAATTCAAGACTTTTAATATAGAGCTTCTCAGAAAAAAAATACTCTTGAACAAAATAAATACCAAAACACAGTGCTATCAAAGCAACTATTATCAATGGAACATTCAACAATGGCTCTCTAGGTTGGTTTGGTAAAAACAAAACATTCTTATATTGGTGATCAATATCTTTCATTATAAAAGTCCATCGTATCATGGAGATTAGGCATAACCTCATGCTTTTATTTGTCATGTTCTTTAATGGGGGCATGCCCTTCATGTAAAACAAAATATTATTGTGTTACACATTTACGAACTTGTTAAAAAAACATCTCTTAAGGCACCTCAGCCATCTCATGACGGCACCCGTAAATAGTATACTGGTAAATTCACTAAGCACCACCACCTTTACGCTTATGAAGAAGAAGCACGCCGACACCATCATATTATTTGCCAATCGCTAATATTACAACAACCCTTGTATTTAAACGATTCATAAGAGGTATTTTTACCCCTTTCTTTAGAGTTTGTTACCCACACACTAGCTCCCTTTGTGATATGTAAGCAAGTGATTTTACTTGAGATGAGGTGAGAAAATTTTACAATATTTTTTTGGTTATGATACAAGTAAAAATATTTATCTTTATACATCAATATGCTGTACAAACCATACTTTCTAGGGGACACAGTGCTTTGCTCAAAAATATTGGTTTAACGAGTAAAGAACTTTTAAACTTAATATCTTTTTCATTTCCTCTCTTAAACGCCAAATATTTCACCGTGAAAACACTTGTATCTTATACAAGGTCCTTAAAAGCGGATATAAAGAAAACCATCCACAAAACACTCTACTAAATTTCAATGAAAACTATTCAAGTCAGCTAAAATCTTTAGATATTAATAACCATATCATGACTGCTCATTCGTTTAATGCTTCCCAACAGGAAACAAAATTCTCCCTATGCATTGGTTTTTTTTGTATAATAATAGTATTTTATAGTTTATCAATTCGATAGCTCGCGTCCTCACGAAAATTCATATAAACGTAAAATAAACAACTTATTCGTCAAAGAAGTGAAAACATAAAAAATCCTTACTGCAATATCTTATCCTTACAGTTTTAAAAGCTACCTTTAGCGAATATTGATAAAAAATAATACGTTAATTTTTAATGCATCATTTCATACAAAAAATTATTTGAATAGCAGCTTTTAAGAATCCTGTTTACAATCCTTCAACCACACATCATAAATAGGATGCTCTACAGCATTGAGGCCAGGACTATCTGCAAACATCCACCCTGTAAAAATACGCCGCACTTTTTTATCGAGTGTTACTTCATTGACTTCAACAAAACCTGTCGTGCGGGTTGGTTCATCCTTAGAACTCGTATAACATGCGCGTGGAATAACCTGTAAAGCACCGTATTGATAAACTTTACCGAGAAAAACTTCAAAACGCGTAGTCCGACCGGTAATTTTATCAAGACCTGCAAAAACAGCAATGCCATTGCTAATACGCTCAGCCTGCACCCCACCAACAGAGGACATAACCACTACAATTTGCATGAAAAAAAAAACAAAAAAAACGTCTCAACACTAACACTAAAAAGCTCTCTTCATATCAAATAAACCGCAAATAAAAAACAATTCTTACTAATAAGATATAACAAAATATTTTACCTCTTAGGCGACCATGCATCATAATCTTCAGATACCAAAGGGCGCTCACCACCGTAAGGAATAGCCCCCTTTGGACGATAAGCATCACTTGTCCCTGTCATATTAGCGATGTGAGGCTTTTCCCATTCATGGGGTTGATAATCCTCCTGTGTTGGAGGATTATCACAGCGATGATGAATCCAGCCATGCCAACCTGGTGGAATAGTAGAAGCTTCAGAATAACCTTTATAGATTACCCAACGCCGCGAATAACCATCTTTATGCGTGCCTCCCTCATAATAAACGTTGCCAAACTGATCTTCCCCGACGCGCTTACCTTTGCGCCACGTAAAAAAGCGTGTGTTTATAGTATTTCCACTCCACCACGTGAAGACTTGCTTCAAAAAACTAGCCATCTTCTCTTTCATTTCTTCTCATATCGTTACGAAATTAATCGTTAGAATAAAACGTATAGTAACTTTTAAATGGTTGAAAACAAAATTTTACTTACAGAAAACCTACCACAGCTTCATTTGAAATGCTAATTTATAACCATCAACTATAAGATATTGTATTTATGGACTTTTTTCACTTCCATAAAACTTAATCTTCTAATCCAAGTTTTTCCTTAACCTGTTTATTGACAGCTTGAGGGTTTGCCTTTCCCCCTGTTGCCTTCATGACTTGTCCAACAAACCAACCAACTAAAGCAGGCTTTTGTTTTACTTGTGTAACTTTATCAGAATTCTTGGCAATAATCTCATCAACAGCTTTCTCAATAGCCTTTGTGTCTGTTACCTGCTTCATATTGCGCTCTTCTACAATCTGACGCGGATCGCCTCCCTCATTCCAAATAATCTCAAAGAGATCTTTGGCAATTTTTCCAGAAATCATCCCTTCCTTGATAAGATCAACAATGCCTCCTAATTGCTCGGGCGTTACTGGTGTCTCTTCAATCCCTCGATTATCTTTATTTAAAGCACCCAAAAGATCATTAATCACCCAATTGGCAACGGTTTTTCCATCACGCCCATGTGCTACTTCTTCAAAATAATCAGCAATAGCTTTTTCTGTCACAAGAATGGAAGCATCATACGCCGTTAACCCCATCTCCTTAATAAAACGTGCTTTTATATCGTCCGGTAATTCCGGCAACTCCTCTGCCAGAGCATCAACAAACGCTTGATCAAATTCTAATGGTAAAAGGTCTGGATCAGGAAAATAACGATAATCATGCGCTTCTTCCTTCGAACGCATAGAGCGCGTTTCACCTTTAACCGCATCAAAAAGCCGCGTTTCCTGATCTATGATACCCCCATCTTCTAAAATTGCGATCTGACGACGTGCTTCATACTCTATCGCTTGCCCAATAAAGCGAATAGAATTAACATTTTTAATTTCGCAGCGTGTTCCAAAACCTTCACCGGGGCGACGAACGGATACGTTCACATCGGCACGCATGGAACCTTCATCCATATTGCCATCGCAGGTTCCCAAATAACGGACAATCGTACGTAATTTCGTCATATACGCTTTGGCTTCATCTGATGAACGCATATCCGGTCTGGAAACGATTTCCATAAGAGCAATACCAGAACGATTAAGATCAACAAAAGACATCGTTGGATGTTGGTCATGCATCGATTTTCCTGCATCCTGCTCAAGATGTAATCTTTCAATGCCAATTTCAATGTCTTCAAACTGACCATTCGAATCCGGACCAACAGATATAATAATTTTTCCCTCTCCTACAATCGGAAAGCGAAACTGAGAAATTTGATATCCCTGTGGCAAATCTGGATAGAAATAATTCTTACGATCAAAAACAGATTTTAGATTAATCTTCGCTTTTAATCCCAAACCCGTTCGGACCGCTTGACGTACACATTCCTGATTAAGGACAGGCAACATACCAGGCATAGCCGCATCAATAAATGATACGTGATTATTTGGCTCTGCACCAAACTTTGTCGACGCTCCTGAAAAAAGTTTTGAATTTGATATGATTTGCGCATGAACCTCCATGCCAATGATGACTTCCCAATCACCTGTAGCTCCAGAAATGAAACGCTTGGAATCAGGAGTGCGCGTATCAACGATGCCCATTGTTAATCCACTATCAATTTTTCTTAATATACTTTGATGATTAATCTAAAATGACTCTAACCGCAAGCCTAGAATACAAATCTCATAAAAAAGCCCGACTTCATCGGGCTTGTTCTGTTGACCTCAATGTTAACCCTTTTTAGCTGTCTTTTTCTTAGCTGGAGCTTTTTCTGCGGTTTTTTCCTTTACTGCAGATTTTTTCTTTTCTGGTTTTTTTTCTATTAAATCTGTTTCGTCATACTCTTTCATCAGCTCTTCAACCGACACTTCTTTATCTGTGACTTTTATCCTTGCCAACAAATGATCAATGACTTTCTCTTCAAAAATTGGAGCACGTAAATTTGCAACAGCTTCCGGAGCCTTACGGAAAAAATCCATAATCTCCTTCTCTTGTCCAGGATACTGACGAACCTGATCGAAAACCGCTGCTTTTAACTCATCCTCACTGACTTTAACACCAACCTTCAATCCAATTTCAGAAAGCACCAAACCAAGGCGAACACGACGCTGTGCAAGTACACGATATTCCTCCCGCGCCTGTTCTTCTGTAACACCTTCATCTTCAAAACTGCGCCCCGCTTTTTTTAAATCATCATTAACTTGAGCCCATATATTGTTAAATTCAATTTCCAAAAGCCCTTCAGGAATTTCAAAATTATAATCAGCATCTAAAGCATCAAGAATTTGACGTTTAATTTTTTGACGTGTCATTGAGCCATACTGACTTTCAATCTGTCCACGAACGACTTCACGCAAGCGACTTAGAGATTCTAACCCAACTTTTTGTGCTGCCTCATCATCAATCTTTAACGCATCCGGCCTAGAGACAGCTTTAACAGTGATGTCAAATTCTGCATTTTTACCAGCCAAATGCACCGCATTGTAATTATCAGGAAATTTAACAGAAATCGTTTTCGTATCACCTACTTTTACACCAACCAATTGTTCTTCAAAACCCGGAATAAATTGTTTTGATCCAAGAACCAATTGTGCATCACTATCCGCCCCACCGTCAAATGGGACCCCCTCAAGCTTCCCAAGATAATCTATCGTAACACGATCGCCTTCTTCAGAAAGACCATCTTTTGGTGAATAACTTCGCGTAGAAGAAAGGACTTTTTTTACTTGATCATCAATCTCTTGTTCAGGAATGGTAGCAATTTCACGGGTAATCTCAATATTTTCAAAATCTTTAATTTCAAATTTTGGTAAGACTTCGTATTTTAAGCTAAAAACAAAATCAGCTTTGCCATCCAGAATTTGTTCATTTTCATCTATATCAATTTGCGGTTGTAACGCCGAACGTTCGCTGCGTTCAGCTAAAATAGAATGTGGTGCATCACTGACTATCTCATTGAGAATTTCCGCCATAAAAGACTTACCGTACATCTTCTTTAAGTATCCAGCCGGCACCTTACCAGGACGAAAACCATTAAGCTTGATCTTACCTTTGGTGCCATCCAACCGTTCATTTAACTTTTCTTCTAAATCTCGCGCCGGAACCACGATCTTAATCTCGCGCTTCAATCCTTCATTAAGCGTCTCGGTAACCTGCATCAAACAACCTCTATCTTTCTCGAGGAGAGGGGACCAACCCACTCTGATAATAATACCACATTCTAACACTTGAGTGTTAAATCACCATAAAATGGAATTCCCAACACACCGAAATCTTGAGTGCTCAAAAATTCCTTTGGTGCGGATGGAGGGACTCGAACCCCCACGGTCTCCCGCCAGAACCTAAATCTGGTGCGTCTACCAATTTCGCCACATCCGCTCAAACTTACAAGCCAATAACCTTATACAGGAGGCGTTTCTATAGCATTAATTCAAGAAAAAAAGCAAACAAATATATAAAAAAAAACAAATGTATTTCATTCTTACAAATTATATAAAAAATCTATGCTTTTCATACAGAACTGCTTTCGCTAAAAGTACATTATGTTAAATATATTCGATACTCCAATCCATATCATCGGTGGCGGTCTAGCAGGTAGTGAAGCGTGCTGGCAAATTGCTCAATCAGGAATTCCCGTTATTTTGCATGAAATGCGACCTCATAAGAAATCTGATGCCCATAAAACTGATAAACTTGCCGAACTGGTTTGTTCAAACTCCTTTCGTTCCGACGATTCATCAACAAATGCTGTAGGACTTTTACACGCTGAAATGCGATTAGCAAAATCCCTGATCATGAAAGTTGCTGATGCCAATAAAGTACCAGCTGGAAGTGCTCTTGCCGTGGATCGCGATGGATTTTCCAAAATTGTTACAGAATCACTTGAAAATCATCCTCTTATAAAAATAGAACGCGAGGAGATTCAAAAGCTTCCTGAGGATTGGCATCATATTATCATTGCGACAGGACCCCTTACCTCGCCGGCTCTTGCGCAAGCAATACGAGCAATAACCGGAACAGAAGCACTTTCCTTTTTTGATGCTATTGCTCCTATCATTTATACTGATAGTATTGATATGGATATTTGTTGGCATCAATCTCGCTATGATAAAATTGGTCCTGACGGAACAGGGAAGGATTATCTTAATTGTCCCCTTGATAAAGAACAATATAATGCATTTGTTCAAGCATTAAAAAGTGCAGAAAAAATAGAATTTCGCGACTTTGAAAAAACGCCCTATTTTGATGGATGCCTACCAATTGAAGTTATGGCTGAACGGGGGCTTGAAACTCTTAGGCATGGTCCAATGAAACCTATGGGATTAACCAATACTCATAAGCCTACAATTAAACCCTATGCCGTCGTCCAATTACGCCAAGATAATAAGCTTGGAACCCTGTATAATATGGTTGGTTTTCAAACAAAACTGAAATATGGAGAACAGGCTCGTATTTTCAGAATGATTCCTGGTCTTGAAAACGCTGAATTTGCACGCCTTGGTGGACTCCATCGTAATACCTATCTCAATTCACCAACCATTCTTGATCAAACTCTTCGTTTAAAACAAAAACCTCAACTGCGTTTTGCTGGGCAAATTACGGGATGTGAAGGTTATGTCGAATCATCAGCAATAGGACTTCTTGCTGGGCGTTTTGCCGCTGCGGAATATCACAATAACTGCCCTTGCTTACCACCATTAACCACAGCATTTGGAGCTCTTTTGAACCATATTACGGGAGGACATATCGTAGACATGGAAGAAAAAAGACAATCCTTCCAACCAATGAATATTAACTTTGGACTTTTTCCTCCCATCAATCCTCGTGATCTCTCAGAAAAACGTTTACCAAGCAAAGAAAAGAAATTAGTAAAAAAACAAGCACTAACGGCTCGAGCTCTCAATGACTGTCTTCAATGGTTAACTGGCAAAAAACAAAAGAGCTCCTTTTTATAAAAAATATTCTTTAATCAACAAACCGCAATGATTTTTGTGTAAAATTGTCCTCAATTTTTTTGATGAGACTCATTGCTGTAACTCATGAAGACCACACTCTATTCTTCTTATTTATTAAACAGCATGAAAAACTTAGAAGGCTTTTCTATTATAAGTGCCCCCTAAACTTATCAACGCAAAAATTTCAAAGATATTTCAATTATTAAAACTGAATAATACCATAAAATACGTTATAGTAACGAGAGAAAACCAAACACGCACCATATCCCTCACAATAATGGCTTCCAGATTACTACCATAACTTTTCGCGATACGAAAATACCGCCTGCATCAACGTAATAAAATAAAAGGCAATCTTTATAATTCATCAAGAATGTCTACAAGAAAACCTTTTATTGAAAATGCCAAAATAAACACAGATAAGAAACCTTTACGCAAAAAGCGCAAATAGAACATTTAAAAAAAACCCGATTTTATCTATAAACGGGTTTTTTTAGTGTTTCTCAAATTACTTGTTATTAACAGCTTCTTTAAGACTTTTTCCTGCGGAAAATTTTGGCACAGAACGTGCTGGAATATTAATTTCAGCACCCGTTGAAGGATTGCGCCCCTTTGTAGCGGCACGATGAGAAACTTCAAAAGAACCAAAACCTGGAAGACGAACATCTCCGCCCGAAGCCAAAGCTTCTGTTACAGAAGCGATAAAAGCATCAACAACAGAACCAGCCTGCGCCTTCGAAACACCTGCTTTTTCAGCAACGGAGCTAACCAATTCACTTTTATTCATGGAATATTTCCTTTCCCTATATTAGCGGATAACACAACTTAGCCGTGTTATCGACAGTTTATTGAAAAGTACAGCAAACAGAAGCCTTATTTTTATTCAAAACATTGTTTTTTTAGCAATAATCAAAGTTATTCACGGAATTTTTTACTTTTTTGCAAAATAAATAAAAAATAAACATGAAAACACTGACTGTTACTTCAGAAAATGCTGGTACAAATAAGACTCATGAATCAGTGCGCAATCTGTATTCCTTCACTATCGCTCTCTGTTCTGATAGGTATAGGAAGTGTGGGAGGCTCTGTCCATTCAATAGGTTCAGGAGAATGAACCAAAGCATGTTTAAGAACTTCACTCACATGATTTACTGGAATAATTTCCATATTGTTTTTGACATCGTCAGGAATATCAATCAAGTCTTTTGCGTTTTCTTCAGGAATAAGCACTTTTTTTATTCCCCCTCGAAGAGCTGCCAACAGTTTCTCTTTCAATCCACCAATCGGTAAAACACGACCACGCAAAGTAATTTCACCAGTCATTGCTATATCTTTATGGACCGCTATCCCTGTGAGGACTGAAACAATTGCTGTTACCATAGCAATCCCTGCTGATGGACCATCTTTAGGTGTAGCACCCTCTGGAACATGAACATGGATATCACGTCTGTCAAAAAGTGGAGGTTCAATACCAAAATCAACAGCACGAAAACGCACATAAGATGCTGCCGCTGAAATTGATTCTTTCATGATATCGCGCAAATTTCCTGTTACAGTCATCTTGCCTTTACCTGACATCATAACACCTTCAATAGTCAAGAGCTCTCCACCAACCTCTGTCCAAGCAAGACCCGTCACAACACCAATCTGATTTTCTCCCTCAATTTGGTTATAATGGTAACGTTTAACACCTAAGAAATCATCAATATTATTTTCTGTAATCTTTACGGATTTTTGATGTGTTTTAAGAATTTTTGTAACTGATTTGCGTGCTATCTTCATTAATTCACGTTCAAGGTTACGAACTCCTGCTTCACGCGTATAATATTGAATGATCGATCTTACCGCACCATCAGAAACACTGAACTCTTTTTTAGATAAACAATGATCTTTCAAGGCTTTTGGTAAAAGATGCTGCTTAACAATCTCCATTTTCTCACATTCAGTGTAACCAGCAATACGAATAACTTCCATTCGATCCATTAACGGCCCTGGAATATTAAGCGTATTGGCCGTTGTAATAAACATGACATCAGAAAGATCATATTCAACTTCCAAATAATGATCAATAAAGGTACCATTTTGTTCAGGGTCGAGTACCTCTAACAAAGCCGAGGAAGGGTCTCCACGAAAATCCTGCCCCATTTTATCAATTTCATCGAGTAAAAAAAGCGGATTAGATTTTTTAGATTTTTTCATAGACTGAATAATTTTTCCAGGCATGGAGCCAATATAAGTTCTGCGATGTCCACGAATTTCTGCTTCATCCCGCACGCCCCCTAATGAAATACGAACATATTCCCGCCCCGTCGCTTTTGCTATAGAGCGTGCTAGTGATGTTTTTCCGACACCAGGAGGACCTAATAAACAAATAATGGGACCTTTTATTTTTGAAGCGCGACTTTGTACTGCTAAATATTCAATAATTCGCTCTTTGACTTTTTCAAGACCAAAATGCTCATTATTCATGACCTTTTCAGCAAAGTCTAAATTGTCTTTAATCTTTGACTTTTTCCCCCAGGGCATTGCTAATAACCAATCAAGATAGTTACGCACAACTGTTGCCTCTGCAGACATAGGGGACATATTTCGTAATTTTCTTAATTCCGCCCCCGCTTTCTCGTTTGCTTCTTTCGAAAGTTTTGTCTTCTTAATGCGCTCTTCTAGTTCAGAAAGCTCATCGCGGCTATCATCACCTGCTCCCAACTCTTTCTGAATAGCTTTCATCTGCTCATTGAGATAATATTCCCGCTGATTCTTTTCCATTTGCCGTTTCACATGCGAACGAATACGCTTTTCAACCTGCAAAACAGAAATTTCTCCTTCCATGAAAGAAAGAACACGTCTAAGACGATCGCGTATAGGTAAGAGCTCTAATATTTCCTGCTTTTCTGAAAGCTTAATCATCAAATGGGAAGCAATAGTATCGGCAAGCTTAGAAGGATTATCAAGCTGTCCAATAGCATTGACAACCTCAGGAGAAATTTTTTTATTCAGTTTCACATAATTTTCAAAATAAGAAATGACTGATCTTGAAAGAGCTTCAATCTCAACATCATCCTCTCTAAGCTCTTCTGTAACAGAAGCATAAGCTTGATGATAATCTTCGCTCAAAGCAAATTGGCTAATTTTTGCACGTGCTGTGCCTTCAACCAAAACCTTTACAGTTCCATCAGGAAGCTTTAAAAGTTGAAGAATGTTAGCAAACGTACCAATATCATAGATATCTTCTGATTTTGGATCATCATCGGAAGCATTTTTTTGCGTAACCAACAATATCTGTTTATCAACAGCCATTGTTTCTTCAAGGGCACGGATTGACTTCTCTCGCCCCACAAAAAGCGGGACAATCATATGGGGAAAGACAACAATATCACGAAGAGGCAAAACAGCGTAAAACCCCTCTCTTACTTCACCTGTCTGTTCATCAATATCTCGCATAACTCTCCTTTCTGGAGCTTATAATCTATCCACTACACATGCCCACCCCTAGAAAACCTCCCATCCTAAAATGCATGAAATGGTAACTGTGAATATATAAATCAAGCATTGCGCTTATAATATTCAAAAAGTTCCACCTTCAAATGATATTATTACTACTTCTCATATCGCACAACATCATGCCGATACATTTTCTTTATCTTCTGCACGTTCTGAGTAAATGTAAAGGGGACGCGCTTTCCCATCAACGACATCACTCGAAATGACAACTTTTTGAACACCTTCAAGAGATGGTAGCTCAAACATCGTTTCAAGAAGAATTTTCTCCATGATAGAACGCAAACCACGCGCACCGGTTTTACGCTCAATCGCCTTTTTAGCAATAACCCGTAAAGCATCTTCATGAAATGCTAGCTCAACATTTTCCATCTCAAAAAGACGTTGATATTGCTTCACCAACGCATTTTTTGGTTGTGATAAAATTTGCACAAGAGCGTTAATGTCTAAATCTTCTAAAGTGGCTACAATAGGAAGACGGCCAATAAACTCTGGTATCAAACCAAATTTTATAAGATCTTCAGGCTCTAAATCGCGAAAAATTTCACCAACACAACGCTCGTCAGGTGCTTTAACAGTAGCAGAAAAACCAATAGAAGTTTTTTCACCACGCCCTGAAATTATCCGTTCCAAACCAGCAAAAGCGCCTCCACAAATGAATAAAATATTTGTTGTATCAACTTGTAGAAACTCTTGTTGTGGATGCTTACGACCACCTTGAGGAGGAACAGAAGCAATCGTTCCTTCCATAATTTTTAACAACGCTTGCTGAACACCTTCCCCTGAAACATCCCTTGTAATAGAAGGATTTTCAGCTTTGCGAGAAATTTTATCAACCTCATCAATATAAACAATGCCACGCTGCGCACGTTCAACATTATAATCAGCAGCTTGAAGAAGCTTTAGAATAATATTTTCTACATCTTCACCCACATAACCTGCTTCAGTCAAAGTGGTAGCATCTGCCATCGTAAAAGGGACATCAATAATACGCGCCAATGTCTGCGCTAAATAAGTCTTACCACATCCCGTTGGACCAACAAGGAGAATATTTGACTTTGCCAATTCGATATCATTGCCCTTAGACTGGTGCGCAAGCCGCTTATAATGATTATGGACAGCAACAGAAAGAACACGCTTTGCATATTGTTGACCAATGACGTAATCATCAAGAACTTTTATAATTTCCTGTGGAGTAGGAACACCATCACGCGCCTTAACCCCAGAAGATTTATTTTCTTCACGAATAATATCCATGCAAAGCTCTACGCATTCATCACAAATGAACACAGTCGGACCCGCGATGAGCTTACGCACCTCATGCTGACTTTTGCCGCAGAACGAGCAATAGAGAGTATTTTTCGATTCGCTCCCGCTATTGCCAATTTTGCTCATTTTTCTTTCCTTTCACCACGGTATATGAATACTTCATCTTTCAAAGTCAGTGTTTTATAATGAAGATTATAAAGACATATAAAAAACTGCGTATCATAATATTTCTGGGCATTTCCCTCTTATCTTCGCGTTATTTTTACAAAAATCTCTCTTGAAAGTAATTCCTTTTTCTATAAAAATTCTTAATCTTTCTCAGTTTCTGCTCTATATTCTATAACATCATCAACGAGGCCAAATTGCTTGGCTTCTTCCGCTGTCATAAAATGATCACGATCAAGTGTCCTTTCAATGACCTCATAATCCTGACCTGTGTGTTGAACATAAATTTCATTTAAACGACGTTTCATCTTTATAATGTCTTGCGCATGTCGTTCAATATCTGAAGCCTGTCCTTGAAAACCTCCAGAGGGTTGATGCACCATAATACGCGCATTAGGTAATGTAAAACGGTGCCCTTTCGCTCCAGCTGTTAAAAGTAACGACCCCATGGAAGCAGCCTGCCCCATGCAAAGCGTGGAAACAGGAGGGCGAATAAACTGCATAGTATCATAAATTGCCATACCCGATGTCACAACACCACCAGGAGAATTAATATAAAGACTAATTTCCTTCTTAGGGTTTTCCGCTTCCAAGAAAAGCAATTGTGCACAAACAAGCATCGCCATACCATCTTCAACCGGACCATTAATAAAAATAATCCGCTCTTTTAAAAGACGAGAAAAAATATCATAAGCTCGCTCACCACGATTCGTTTGTTCAATAACCATAGGCACAAGGCTTAATGCTGTTTTCATTGGATCACTCATGTTTTTACTTTCTTCTTCATATAACAATCGCCCTTTACGCATTCAATAGCTTTTCATAGGCTAACATTAATCCCTTACGCAAGCTACAATAACGCTCTTTAAGTAAGTTTAAAATCCCAGTGGTTAAAATAGCAATAATAATTCTACCCAAACAAAAAATCTGCATCAGGAATGCGAGACACAGCCCAATGGTAAAAGCTTCTTTCCTGTGATCGTTGAGTGGTCTTTGCCTTTCTGTGAATATGAAACCCTACCAAACAAGGATCTGTAAGTGGTTCAATACCAAACGCCGGATCAAAGATGTATTCAGCTTTTCTTCCCGTCCAATAATAAAAAGTTTCCTTTGCCTGTGCCTCATGAAAAAAACCATGACGTTTAGCTAATCGCGAAATACCATCATTACCAAATATCGTAATACCAAGATTCCCTGGTAAAATCGGCATTTTTTCTCTTTAACCAAAACGGTCTCCAAACACGGCGTTTAAATCCGAGCCAATGAGGAACCATTTGTGTACCTGTCCAATACTCTTCAAACACTTTTATAATAGGGGTATTGGGTGGAAAATAAAGTGCAGAAACGCCTACTCTTACAGCATTTTCTCTAGCAAGCCAAACTTATCCGCATCTGGATGAAATTGTTTAACCAGATAAACGTCTGTATCTAACCAAACACCTTGCTGATACTTCATCAACATAACACGAAAAAATCCGAAAACTGAACAATTGTACACCCCGGTTTATTATCATAAACATGAGGATCAAGACGATAAATAGCCGAATGTGGTAGAATTAATTCGGCTTCACACAATTCAACACCAGCAGGGAGATTATTTATTTTTTTATCATAACTAAAAAGCTTAACATGTTGACCAATTTTAACCATTGAAGACAAACATAGTCTATCAACCAACCTTAATTGTCCCCTATACCAAAAAGTACAAATATCTATAAGAAAATATATCAAAAATATTCTAAACTGACCCGAAACAGCTGCTCAACATCACGAACATGCTCAGAAAGAGCAAAAATGACTATCCGATCACCAGACAAAATACGCGTATCTGCTGAAAGCTGAATAATTGTTTTATTGCGATAAATTGCACCAATTCTCAAACCATTTGATAAACCTAGCTCTGATAATGACTTACCAACCAATGAAGATGTTTGCATCACTTCAGCCTCAATAATTTCTGCCCTCCCATTAAAAACCGAATGAACAGCACGAATACGACCTCGGCGCATTTGTTGCAAAATTCTTGATATCGTCACACTATGTGGATTAAGATATGCATCCACACCAACTGCGCGGCTAAATTCTTGGTAAGCAACATTATTGATCAAAACCATATTGGCTTTGCACCCTAGTCTTTTAGCAATAATAGCACTTAAGAGATTGACTTGGTCTTGATTGGTCAAGGTGATCATTAAATCGGCTTGATTAATTCCAGCATCTTGAAGAATCACTGGATCTAACACATTGCCATATAAAACGGTGGTTTTTTCAAGCTGATCAGCAATTGTTAACGCTCTCTCTCTATGCGACTCTATAATCTTCAATTTTAATTTATGAAGACGCTTTTCAATAGCCTGCGCAACATAAAGACCTATGTGACCGCCTCCTGCAATAATCATACGATGAGCATCTTGTTCTTTATGACCAAAAAGCCCAACTGCTCGACGCATCTGATCACGCGCAACGACAAGATAGGTCACATCGCCAACACGTAATTGTGTCTGTGAGTGTGCAACCAATAATTCTGACCCACGTTTAATAGCGGTGACTGTCGTGCGAAGATCTGGAAAAAGCTCCGTTAATTGACGCAAAGGTGTATTAATAACTGGACAATCTTCCATACATTCCAAAGCTAACGCAACAATATCATCATTACAAAAATAAAGGACATCTATTGCTCCAGGTAAAGCAATACGACGTAAAACCATTTCCCCAACTTCAACTTCTGGCGAAATGACCACATCAATGGGAATATTCTCTCTAGAAAAAAGTTTCTTATAACGCGGTTCTAAATAAGATTGTGAGCGAATACGTGCTATTTTTGTTGGAACATTAAATAATGAGTGTGCTACTTGGCAAGCAACCATATTGACCTCATCAAATAAAGTGACTGCAATCAACATATCCGCTTTGTCTGCATCGGCTTCCAAAAGGACTTCAGGCCGTGAACCGTGACCAACAAAACCTCTCACATCTAATGTATCGCGAATTTTTTCAATCAATCTCGTTTCGATATCAATAACAGTGACATCGTGATTATCAGCAGAAAGACGCTCTGCTATTCCATAACCAACCTGTCCTGCTCCACAAATAATAACACGCATAACTTTAAGAAACTCCAAGCGCTTTAAGCTTACGATGCAAAGCTGAACGCTCCATACCTATAAATTCGGCTGTCCGTGATATATTTCCACCCAAACGTCCAATTTGCGCCTCTAAATATCTCTTTTCAAATAATTCCCGTGCTTCACGTAATGGTAAATCCATTATGCTCTCATCTGCATCCATTTGAATGCGCGGTAAAGAATCACTCACTTCACTAGGAAGAAACTCTGCTGTTATTGGACCATCACCATCACGAACAAGAATGAGAAGACGCTCAATGTTGTTGCGTAATTGCCGTACATTCCCCGGCCAAGCATGTGTTTGTAAAATAGCGATAACATCATCACTAATTTCACGAGGTTTAATACCAACCTGCTGTGATATTGTTTTAACAAAATGCCGCACAAGTTCTGGAATGTCTTCACGACGCGCTGACAGTGGTGGAACAGCAATGGGAACAACCGAAAGACGATGAAAAAGATCCTCCCTAAAACGACCGTCAGAAATGAGATTTTCAAGATTTTGTGCTGTTGAGGAAATAATACGAACATCTACCTTGACGCGTTTTGTACCACCAACCCTCTCAAATGTTTGTCCCGTCAATACACGAAGAATTTTACCTTGAGTCTCACGTGGCATATCAGCAATTTCATCAAGATATAATATTCCGCCATGTGCTTCTTCTAATGCACCAATTTTACGCTCTTCCCCCTCTATTTCGCTGCCAAACAATTCTATTTCCATTCTTTCCGGAGTGATCGTTGCAGCATTGATTGTCACAAATGGCCCATTCGAACGCGTCGAAAGCGCGTGAATCGCACGTGCAACCATCTCTTTTCCCGCTCCTGACGGACCCGTAATCATGATGCGACTATTAGTTGGTGCAACTTTTTCTATAATTTGCTGCAAATGTTTTATAGCTGTCGATTTTCCCAACAGTTCTAATGTTTCATGTGAGCGTTTTCGTAATTCTAAAAGCTCACGTTTTAAATTTGAATTTTCAAGAGTCCGTTCTGCAACCAAGACAAGTCGATCAGCTTTAAAAGGCTTTTCAATGAAATCATACGCCCCTCGTTTTATAGCAGAAACAGCCGTCTCAATATTACCATGACCAGAAATCATAACAACTGGAAGAGAAGGATAACGCGTTTTAATTTCATCAAGAAGAGCCAAGCCATCAAGACGACTTCCTTGTAACCAAATATCTAAAAAAATAAGCTTTGGAATACGTTCACCAATTTGTGCTAAGGCTTCGTCAGAGTTACAAGCAACACGTGTCTCATAGCCTTCATCATCCAAAATACCAGCAACAAGCTCACGAATATCTGCTTCATCATCAACAATTAAGATATCTGACACCATTCTATTCCCCTATCTTATGACTTGTAGCTTGTATAACATTTTCCTGCTTACCTCCATCTGCCGGAAATATCAAACGGATCATTGCACCTCGACCTTCATAAAAGCTCTCCGGTGCATCATGCAACTCCATGGAACCACCATGATCTTCTATAACTTTGCGCACAATGGCTAACCCAAGACCGGTTCCCTTTTCCCGCGTTGTGATATAGGGCTCTAATATTTTTTGTCTCTGCTCTTTAGGAAGCCCTTTACCATTATCAATAACATCTACAATCACACATTCGTCTTTAAAATAAGAACGTATAAGAATATGACCATGAATATTCTCTTCTCGCATAACCGAATCTATAGATTCGCTCGCGTTTTTGATAACATTGCAAAAAGCTTGTACAATCAGACGATTATCAAAAGCACCCACAAGCGGTACACTTCCCAAATCCTGCTCAAAGTGAATATCATGTCGCGTAACTTCTATCAAGAAACATGCCTCTCGTAGCAATCCACGTATATCTAAAAGATTGATTTGCGGTTTAGGCATACGCGCAAAAGAAGAAAACTCATCAACCATACGCCCAATATCTCCAACCTGTCGAATAATCGTATCAATACATCGCTCAAAGACCTCTCGATCTTGCGTAATCACTTTGTTGTAACGTTTGCGAATACGTTCAGCTGATAATTGAATAGGTGTAAGCGGATTCTTGATTTCGTGTGCAATACGCCGCGCAATATCTGCCCACGCTGATGTCCGTTGTGCTGCTACAAGGTCTGTAATATCATCAATCGTTAAAACCCAAGATTGCCCCTGCCCGTCATCTTCTTCCATTGTAATTTGTATATTATAAACGCGCTCTTGTCCGGCTACGTTTAAAGTAACCTGCTCTCGATGATTCTTACGATCTAGTGAACGCGCAGATTGAAAAACCTGCCAAATTTCACCGCTTAACGATAAAAGACTATAACCAATAACATGTTTAGAGCGAATACCAAACATCGTTTCCAGAGACCGATTGATAATTGTAATATCACCATTATCATCAATACCAGCTACCCCTGCTGTTACACCAGATAAAACAGCTTCAGAAAAGCGTCGTCTTTCATCAATTTGATCGCGAACTGCAATCAACTCATTGCGTCGATTTTTCAGTTCACTGACCATATAATTAAAAGTTTTCGATAATTGTCCAATATCCCCATCTTTCGCACGTACTGGCACAAAAACTTCCATATTCCCTAAAGCGACATCATCAGCAGCACTAATGAGACGACGAATAGGGCGCACTAAACGATCAGCAACAGCAATACCAGCCCAAATAGCTGATAAGAATAAACTAAAAAAAAGACATAGATAAAGCATACCAAATGCTATTTGTGTAAGAAGGCGATTTTCATTTAAATCGCGATAACGATCCGTATTGATTTCCGTCAAACGTAAAGCAGAGAGAACTTCTTTATCAACATCGCGCACCAAATACAAAAATGTGTTTGGAATATTGGAAAATTTTAAAACAATGCCAAAATAATCATGAACCCCCGGTTGAAAAGAAAATGGCCTCGCACTGGTTGCACGTTCAATAAGATTGGAAGGAGGAATCGGAAGTTTATCTTCATCACCAAGATCACTGGATATAAAAACAGTTCCGCTAGAACTTAATAAAAATGCACCACGTAGATTGCGTCCTATAGCGTGACGTGTCAGTTGCATCCTATATTCAGATGGATTACGTTCTAAAAGCCTTTTATTATCAAGTGCAAATGCCATAGCATAGGATAAATTTTTCAAATTTTGTAGCATTTCATCCGCATAAGCATTTGCTAAATCGATAGAAGAACCTACAATTTGCCGCGTTGTTGTATCAAACCATCGATCAAGCCCTAAATTCAGTGCAGGCCCCGATACAAGAGCAACCGCAACAGCCGGCATTGTTGCGACAAGTGCAAACAATGAAATCAGGCGAACATGAAGACGAGAACCAGCACGCCTTGAACGCCACGCACGAATGATAGGGATCATCTCATAAAAAACAATGATCACAAGCCCTAAAATCCAAACACTATTAATCCCTATAAGTATAAGAGTTACAGTTCTACTAGGAACAACAGGCGTTAATCCAATAAGAATGATAAAAGAAACAGACGCTGTTAGCAAAGCCAATACAATAATTGTTATCCCTAAAAAGATATACATCTTACTTAGGTGATACAACTCATCACTAGAGGTATTTTGCTCTATATCTTGGAGACTCGTTACAGATGTTGTCTTCATCATGCGCTTACATACCCTTATCCCATTACTCCATATAACCTCTTGTGACAAAAGTTGACAATAGCAATGCCACATTTAAAATGGAGCAATCTAGCAAATAAAGAAAGAACTTCTACATTTTGAAAATATCTTTAAAATGAAACACCTGTGGTGATAATTTATAAGGAGATGAAATGCGGTTAACCAAACAGACAAATTATGCGCTTAGAATGCTCATGTATTGTGCAGATAATCAAGAGACTCTTAGTCGTGTTCCAGAAATAGCCAAAGCATATGCCGTCTCCGAACTTTTTTTATTTAAAATACTTCAACCGCTTGTTGAAGCAGGGTTTATACAAACAGTACGTGGACGCAATGGAGGCGTTAAATTGGCTAAACCCGCAACAGAGATTTCAATCGCTGATGTCGTGAAAGTAACAGAAGATAATTTCTCTATGGCAGAATGCTTTGATACCGCAGAATCGAATTGCCCATTGATCGATTTTTGTGGTTTAAATACTGCCCTTCAAAAAGCATTAAATGCTTTTTTTGATGTCTTATCCATGATATCTCTTGCTGATCTAAAACGAAAAAAATTCCAAAATCAATTTAAATTGGATGCTCATAAAACAGTGAATTAAAGTAATATAAAAGGAGATCAAATATTTCTATTGCAGCGATAATATTAGCCGCTGGACGTGGCGAAAGAGCAGGATCTCCACAAAAAATTCCCAAACAATATCGCCTTCTAGGACAAGAGCCGGTTATTTGTCATACCGTGCGTTGTTTTTTACAAAATCCAGCAATTACAACGATTATTCTTGTTATTCATCCAGAAGACCACCAAATCTGTAAGCAAGCCATCGCTGATTTTAAAGACCATCTCATTCTTGTTGAAGGAGGGAATACACGTCAAATATCCACCTTACATGGACTTCACGCACTTAAAAAGTTTAAGCCCCAATATGTTCATATTCATGATGGTGCTCGCCCTTTTATCGACAACCAACTCCTCGAGAAAATTCATATCACTCTCAGTCCTCAAGAAGGTGTTCTCCCTGTTCTTCCCGTATCGGATACCCTCAAACGTGTAAAGAACACAGGTTATGTTTTAGAAACAATTACACGCACCCATCTTTATATGGCCCAAACTCCACAATGTTTTCCCTTTGAAGACATCCTAGCCGCTCATGAAAAGGCAAGGCAAGCTTGTAGACAAGAATTTACAGATGACTGTGCAATTGCCGAATGGTTTGGGATTCCTATACGGACTGTTCCAGGGGATCCTAACAACATAAAAATTACATGGCGTGAAGATTTTAAGACTGCACATTTATATCTCCAAAAAAACATGCAAATATTTCCTGATATCCGTACTGGCAATGGTTATGATGTTCACTCTTTTGAAGAAGGATCTTCTCTTACGTTATGCGGTCTCAAAATTCCTTTTCATAAAAAATTCAATGGACACTCCGATGCTGATGTTGCTTTTCATGCATTAACCGATGCTCTTCTAGCTACTCAAGGAGCAGGAGACATCGGCACACATTTTCCCCCCTCTAATCCTCAATGGAAAAATGCCTCTTCAGAAATTTTTCTGCGTCATGCTCTTGATATTATTAAACAAGCAGAAGGACGCATTGCCAATGTTGATATCACACTGATCGCCGAAGAACCCAAAATCGGCCCCTATCGTCATCAAATGATAGAAAATCTTATGAAAATACTTAAAATTTCATCCGATCGAATCTCCATCAAAGCAACAACAAACGAAAAACTCGGATTTATTGGTCGTGGTGAAGGCATTGCGGCTTTAGCAACAGCAAACATCCTTTATCCAGGGGAAATTCCAAAATGACAGATTCTTGTGAAAAACAAGCACGTGACGTTCTGACAGCTTGTCGGCAAAAAAGTTTACTCTTAACGACTGTCGAATCTTGTACAGGGGGCCTCATTGCTGCAAATCTTACCAATATTGCAGGATCATCAGATGTTCTCGACTGTGGATTTGTCGTTTATTCAAACGAGGCGAAAACACGCCTCGTTGGCGTATGTGCTGAACTGATAAAAACGTACGGTGCTGTTTCAAAAGAAGTGGCTCTTGCAATGGCTGAGGGTGGATTAAAATATTCACGTGCTGGCATTGCCGTTTCTGTAACAGGAATTGCTGGACCAAGAGGAGCATGTCTCAATAAACCTGTAGGACTTGTGCATTTTGCTGTGGCTTACAAAAATTATAAACCCTTGCATAAAGAGATACATTTTGGAAATCTTGATCGTAACGCTATCCGCTATGCCGCTGTTGAAAATGCTTTGAAAATGATTTTGCAATCTCTTGGATAGCATTTTCTTATCCGATTTTAAAATTTCATGCCATCACAATGATGACCCGTGACTTCCGATCAATGTTGTCTAAAAACATCAATTAAATAAATTATGTTGCCGGATATCCATAAATTTGATGCGCACGCATTTCAAAAGCATCGGTAAACTTATGAAAAGCAATATCAAACATCGAGCCCATCACTAAGCCAAGCATTTTGCTTTTAAATTCATAATCAATAAAAAACTCTACTCTACATACATTGGTCTTCTCAATATTATGAAAAGCCCAACGGTTTTCAAGATATTTGAATGGACCATCAATATACTGAACCTCTATAAGATTTTTTTCTGGCTGAAGAAAGACTTGGGTTGTAAAAGTTTCTCGGATAACCTTATAGCCAACTGTCATATCAGCAATAAGCAGGATCTTTTCTCCATATTCTTTGCGAGAACGTATTATTAACCCTTCACACATTGGTAAAAAATCAGGATAACGCTCGATATCTGAAACAAGATCAAACATTTCACTAGCACTATGGGCAATCTGCCGATGTATGGCAAAAGTCGGCATCATTATCTCTGTAAAGTAAATTTTTCATCACGTGCTTTTTGTAAAATTGCAAAATCATCACCCGCATGATGAGATGAACGCGTCAGAGGATTGGAAGCCATATGTAAAAAACCTTTCACTTTACCAATTTTAGCAAAAGACTCAAATTCTTCAGGAGGCACAAAACGAATAACTGGATGATGCTTTCGCGTAGGCTGCAAATATTGCCCTATTGTCATAAAGTCAACATCAGCAGAACGCAAATCATCCATTAATTGAAGAATTTCATTTCGCTCTTCCCCAAGACCAACCATAATTCCTGATTTTGTAAAAATTGTTGGATCAAGTTCTTTAACACGTTGTAATAGCCGAACTGAATGAAAATAACGTGCTCCTGGACGAACTTTTAAATATTTAGAAGGAACTGTTTCTAAATTATGATTAAAAACATCAGGCTTAGCAGCAACAACAATTTCTAAAGCGCCATCCTTATGGCGAAAGTCTGGTGTAAGAACTTCAACTGTTGTCTTTGGTGCTTTTCGACGAATCGCATAAATCACTTTTGCAAAATGCTCAGCACCACCATCAGCAAGATCATCACGATCCACCGATGTAATAACAACATGTTTTAGAGCCATCTGTGCGACAGCATCCGCTACACGTTCCGGCTCATTATCATCAATGGCAAGGGGAATACCTGTTGCAACATTGCAAAACGCACAAGCGCGCGTACATATTTCACCTAAAATCATGAAACTGGCATGCCGCTGGCTCCAACATTCACCAACATTTGGACATCCTGCTTCTTCACAGACTGTCACTAATTTATGAGCACGCACAATGCCATGCGTTTCTTTATAGACCTGTGATGTTGGTGCTTTTACACGAATCCAATCCGGTTTTTTTTGAATGCTTGTATCCGGGCGGTGTGCTTTTTCAGGATGACGCAAACGTCTATTCGTAACTCTATCAACAACCGTAACCATTTAAGCCTTTGCCCCATCAATATAGAAGAATGATGAAAAATTAAAACAAAATCTTTCATACACTCTCGTCATCAAGCATTTAAAACCTGACCATATGCATCCAATACACTTTCTTTCATCATTTCCGATAATGTCGGATGTGGAAAGACAGTATGCATCAATTCTTGCTCAGTTGTTTCAAGATTCATGGCAATGACAAAACCTTGAATCAGTTCTGTTACCTCTGCTCCTACCATATGTGCACCAAGAAGCTGTCCCGTTTTTTTATCAAAAATAGTTTTTACTAATCCTTGATCTTCACCCAAAGCAATCGCTTTACCATTCGCTGAAAAGGAATAACGGCCAATACGGATATCATAACCCGCTTCTTTTGCAGCAGCTTCTGAAAGCCCTACAGAGGCAACTTGCGGTGTGCAATATGTGCACCCTGGAATCTTCATCTTATCAAGTGGATGAACATTCTCCAAACCGGCAAGATGTTCAATGCATATCACGCCCTCTTCTTCTGCTTTATGTGCCAACATAGGAGGACCAGCAACATCACCAATAGCATAGATACCCTCGATACCTGTCCAACTCCATTCATCGGTTACAATACACCCACGATCGGTCTTTATACCCAATGCTTCTAACCCAAGATTCTCACTGTTACCTTGAACCCCAACAGCTGAAATCAATCGATCAGCTGTAATGGTTTCTGTCTTACCCTTCACATCAATATGTGCGGTAACAGAATCAGAGGCTTTTTCAACCTTGGTTACTTTTGCCTGTATGAGAATGCGAAGACCTTTTTTCTCCAACTGTTTACGAACAAAGGTTGAAATTTCAACATCTTCAGCTGGCATGATATGAGGCATCATTTCAACAACAGTAACCTTCGCTCCCATATCATGATAAAAAGAAGCAAATTCAATGCCAATGGCCCCAGATCCCATGACCAAAAGTGACTTCGGCATTGTCTGTGGAATCATCGCTTCAAAATAAGTCCAAATAAGCTTTCCGTCTGGCTCAATACTAGGAAGAGAGCGAGGACGTGCTCCAGTTGCAATAATGATGTGCTTTGCTTGATAAGTCCCTTCTCCCAATGTTCCTTTAGGGATTGGATTTTGTGGTTGCATAACCGGTTTAGATGAAGAGGAAACCACAATTTCTGCCAGCTGGTTCCCTTTAGCCCCCTTAGTAAGCTTTGCTTCACCCCAAATAATATCGATTTTATTTTTTTTCATTAAAAAACCGACACCAGCATTTAAACGCGCTGAAACTCCACGCGAACGTGTAACAACATCTTTAACATCTGCTTCGATTGTACCATTAAGCTTTAAACCATAATCCTTCGCATGTTCAGAAAAATGCTTCATTTCTGCTGAACGCAAAAGCGCCTTTGTTGGAATACAGCCCCAATTTAAGCAAATTCCACCCAGATGTTCACGCTCAACAATCGCAGTCTTAAAACCGCATTGCGCCGCACGAATCGCAGTTACATATCCACCAGGACCTGATCCAATCACAATTACATCATAAAGACTCATCACCGTAATCCCTTCCATGGATATACAAAAAACAGAGAGGCACTTTTTGCGTTTAAAACCAAAAAACAATATGACAAAGGTTTCTTGTATCTTTCATTTGAAAACTTCCCATAAAATACCTTCGCCCACTTAAAAAATGTAACAACATTGCTCTTCAAACTCTTTAAATTCACTTCCACTCTATCAACATACCATACTTATACATAAATTTACGTGAAGCACTTTTAAACAACTCAAATAAGCATTGCTAATGGATTTTCAATCAACTTTTTAAAAGCCTGCACAAGCTCTGCTGCTAGAGCACCATCAACCGCACGATGATCCACAGAAAGTGTAACTGACATGACTGTCGCAATCCCTAATACACCATTTTTAACAACAGCACGTTGCTCCCCTGCGCCAATCGCAAAAATCGTCGCATGTGGGGGGTTAAGAATAGCAGAAAAGCTTTTCACACCATACATTCCCATATTTGAGACAGCTGTTGTTCCCCCCTGGTATTCTTCCATTTTTAACTTACGTTCCCGTACCCGCTTGACAAAATCCTTCATCTCATGAGAGATAATTGACAGAGATTTTTCCTCTGCGTGGCGAACAATAGGGGTAATTAACCCATCTGGAACAGAAACAGCCACTCCAACATCGCAATGTTTGTGATGAAGTATTCCATCTTCAAGCCAAGATACATTCGCATCGGGAACCGCTTTCAAAGAAAGTGCCACAGCTCTAATAATCATATCGTTAACAGAAAGCTTGTAAGCGGGCTTAGCCCCTTCTTGCGTTTTAATCATGGGCGCGGCAGCATTCAATTGCGTGCGAAGTTCCAATAAAGCATCGAGTTCACAATCGAGCGTTACATAGAAATGTGGTACTGTCTGCTTTGATTCAACCAAACGCTTAGCAATCGTTTTACGCATATTATTATGGGGAGTAAATGTATATTCATCCTCTTTGAATAGCTTCAATATCTGTCCGTCAGATGCACCAGAAGCTATCAACGGCCTTATTTGTGATGAAACAGCATCTTCAACAGTCCCACTTTTCATGGCTTGTTCTACATCACGCTTGATAATACGCCCATGGGGACCACTTCCAGAAATAAGAGATAAATCGAGATCATGCTGAGCTGCCAATCGCCGCGCTAAAGGAGAAGAAAAAAGACGCATATCCTTTTTATCTCGCTGTACGCCTTGCTGAACTGATGATATATGAGATGTTTGTGCTGTCGTCGAATCTGTCTGTTTTATTTCCTTCGTCTCTTTAACCGCAAAAGAGGAAGGCGTTTCTTGTGCAACCTTTGCTGCTTCAGCTAAGTCTTCGCCCTCTTCTGCTAAAACAACAATTAAACTATTCACTTTAACGCCCTGCGTGCCAGCAGGAACAACGATCTTAGCAACCGTTCCCTCATCAATAGCTTCTACTTCCATTGTTGCCTTATCCGTTTCAATTTCAGCAATAACATCACCAGCAGAAACTTTATCCCCTACCTTAACATTCCATTTTGCCAAATTCCCTTCTTCCATTGTTGGCGAAAGCGCGGGCATTGTAATTTTAATAGGCATCGTGCTTTCCTCCGTTACGCTCTATAAGTCACAGCCTTAACGGCTTCAACAATTTCAGCAATGTCAGGCAAAGCCAACTTTTCAAGATTGGCGGCATAAGGCATTGGAACATCTTTACCAGAAATTGTCGCAACTGGCGCATCAAGATAGTCAAAAGCTTGTTGCATAACACGTGTTGCTATTTCAGTTCCAACAGATGACTGAGGATACCCCTCTTCAATTGTTACCAAACGACCTGTTTTTTTAACTGAAGAGACAATCGTTGTAAGATCCATTGGACGAATGGTCCGTAAATCAATCAATTCAACATCGATACCAAGCTTTTCAATTTCTGGCAATGCTTGAACGGCATAATGCATTCCAATCCCACATGCAACAATTGTAACATCTTGTCCAGATTTATGAATACGCGCCTTACCAATAGGTAAAACAAAATCATCTATTTGAGGAACATCAAATTGATGACCATACAAAATCTCGTTTTCAAGGAAAATAACAGGATTGTCATCACGAATAGCAGCCTTTAGCAAACCTTTTGCATCCACCGCACTATAAGGCATGACAACCTTAAGACCTGGTATATGACCATACCATGCCGCATAGCACTGAGAATGCTGAGCACCAACACGCGCAGCAGCACCATTTGGCCCACGAAAAACCATCGGAGCAGTCATTTGTCCACCAGACATATAACGGGTTTTCGCCGCAGAATTGATAATCTGATCAATTGCCTGCATAGCAAAATTAAATGTCATAAACTCGACAATAGGACGCAACCCTCCAAAAGCAGCACCAACAGCTAACCCTGCAAAGCCATGCTCTGTAATTGGTGTATCAATAACGCGACGTTCTCCAAATTCTTCCAATAAACCTTGGCTTACTTTATAAGCGCCTTGATATTGTGCAACTTCTTCACCTAATAAGAAAACCAGCTCATCACGCCGCATTTCTTCAGCCATAGCCTGATTAAGCGCTTCACGTACTGTCATGGTAACCATTGATGTCCCCGCTGGAATATCTAAATCAGAACGCGTTTCAAAAGCAGAAGACGCAGGGACCGCCGGTGGAAGAGACGGAGATTCTTGTTTGGATTTTTTTTGATGCAAATTCAAAGAACTGTCAGTCTGTGAAAGATCCTCAACACTTTCACCTTCTTCTAACAATACAGCAATAACAGTATTAATCTTGACACCTTCAGAACCCTCACGAACATAAATTTTACCAAGCGTGCCTTCATCAACAGCTTCTATTTCCATCATTGCTTTATCAGTCTCAATTTCGGCAATCACATCACCAGAACTAACTTTATCACCTTCTTTCTTGAGCCATTTAGATAACTTACCTTCTTCCATCGTTGGAGAAAGCGCAGGCATCAAAATATTAATAGACATACTCGCTTCCCTCGCATTAAACTAGAATATCAGTATAGAGCTCAGAGACATCTGGCTCTTGATCCTTTTGCGCAAAATCTGCTGCATCTGCAACAATCGCACGGACTTCTTTATCAACAGATTTTAAATCGTCTTCACTCGCCCAACCTTTTTCCAGGATCCGCGTCTTCACCTGATCAATTGGATCGTGCTCTTCTTTTACTTTCTGAACCTCTTCCTTGGAGCGATATTTCGCTGGATCAGACATCGAGTGACCACGATAGCGGTAAGTCTGCATATCAAGAATGAACGGCCCTTTACCGGAACGCGTCCAAGAAATTGCTTCATCAGCAGCTCCTTTTACTGCACGAACATCCATACCATCAACAACAATACCTGGAATTTCAAAAGAAAGACCACGACGAGAAAAATCCGTCTCCGCCGAAGCACGCGCAACAGATGTTCCCATCGCATATTGATTGTTTTCAATAATATAAATAACAGGAAGCTTCCACAGAGAAGCCATATTAAAACTTTCGTAAACCTGCCCTTGGTTAGCAGCGCCATCACCAAAATACACCAATGTTACATTATCTTTACCAAGATATTGATTCGAAAATGCTAAACCAGAACCAATCGGAACTTGCGCACCAACAATACCGTGCCCACCATAAAAATTCTTTTCTTTAGAAAACATATGCATTGACCCCCCTTTCCCTTTGGAAAACCCGCCTTGACGCCCCGTTAGTTCGGCCATAACACCACGCGGGCTCATACCAACCGCCAACATATGCCCATGATCACGGTAAGAGGTGATAACCTGATCACCTTCTTTTGCTGCCTTCAGCGTTCCAGTAACAATAGCTTCCTGTCCAATATAGAGATGACAAAAACCACCAATCAGCCCCATACCATAAAGTTGGCCTGCTTTTTCTTCAAAACGGCGAATTAAAAGCATCTTACGATAAGCATCAATCTCTTCTTCTTTTGTAAAAATAGCTAATGGCGCTTTCTTGGTGGTGTTTGATAATGCATTATGCACCACCGACGCAGAACCTTTTTTAGACCTTTCTGCCATATTAAACTCCCTTTTGTAATTATCTAGGAATAACCTTTACGAACAAAAGTTACAAGCACTATCAATAAGCTTAGAGAATATCACAAGTGATTGTGTTAAAATATTTCTTGAATTGAAGCGAGTCTCATTAACTTTTCGTATCATTGAAGGGGATAAGTATTGTTAATTCATTCGGCTTGGAAAAATTTAAATTCTTCCGGATATACTCATCCAACATATCTCTTTCGATATGCCCGTTGCGTAAAAGAGAAATACGCTTTTCAATAAACATCCGCTTAGATTTTACTCTATGAAGTTCCTCTTCTAATTCGATAATCTGTTTATTAACTTCACTTCGTGAATACAACCCATACTCACCATGATAAATATGATAACTGAAATAGCTCAAAACCCCCATAGTCATCAATGGGAGTACAAAGCGCACTTTTACCGATCTGCGTTTTTGCTTTGTCCACATAAAATAGCACTGTCTTTATAGCACTTTATAGCACAATTCTCTTATATATTTCGCTCAACTCTATATAATTTTAATTAATATCCCATTACCAAATCCATACCCGATAAACTTTGTTGTACTACATTATCTACAAAAAAAATAAATGCTATCACCTTGTATACAAAGCTTTTACTAATGTGCAATTCTATAACCTCTATAACCGCTCCTATAATTATCACATTTAGAATAAACATCGCGATTCCTGTCCCTGTTTTGCCAACCATAAAACGGCAAATACCTAATCCCTCCCACAGAAAGCACTGCTCGCACTGTTCCTGATAGTTGTGACTAGCTGCCAACCGAGAGAGGAAGAGTAGATTTAATGGTATCACCTTCACACATAAAATCAACGGTATCACCAATATTTGGCGTTTGTTTCCTAACCGATCCTCACTTTAAAAGTGATAACGTTTATCATCATCAGACATAAGTTAACTTCTTTTATTCTGAATAATATTTTCACCTTTCATCTTCACCACCTATAAAATTGTTGCTCATAGTTATTTATAAAAAAGCTCTTTTTCTAACTTGATGATAATTGATAAACTCTATTCCCTCGATACAATCCGTATCCCGTATGACAAATATAATTAAAACCGTTAAAAAATTACCACTTCTACAAAGTATAAGATAACCTGATCTTAATTATAATTTCATTGCTTTTATGAAGAACAATACATTTTTTATTCAAATATACATAATTTTATCAATATATAAAATAACAATTTTCATATTACACAATCAACAGATTTACTCTATAAAAGTAAATGGCAACGCATATTATTGATACTTTATACGACAGACCTCTACCACGTTGTAATTTTATTATTATTTGCGTCTCTAAAATATCCAGATAAAATAACTATAAAATCAATAAACGCCCAAAGTATAGTTATAATTGTTCCTATAATTGTTTACGCTTAGAAAAAACATTATAAGGCCATTTTCCAATTTATTTGCCATAAAGTGGTAAATCTCAAATACACAACAAAAACAAATAAGTGCCAAAGCCAACCTTGATTGTTCTGATTTTTTTGAATCGAAAGAGGGAAAAAAGATTTAATACTGTCTCCTTCACTGCACAAAATCAATATCATCCCCTATATTCGGCGCTTTTTCCCTAATCAATCCTTACTCAAAAATTGATAGCCCTTACCATCATCCTCGGAGTCAAGATAGACCTCTTGATCTCAACCAATCATCGACCTTTTTTCCTTGATTACCTATAAAGCTCTTTCCCATATGTTTCGCATAGAGAGATCATTGTCTAACTTGATAGGATGATATGCCGATTAACCTTACTGCGTGCATATAATCAGTACTCACATAGCTTCTACCAACGTGTAATTTGTCTCCCATCTTTGTCTCTAAATTTTCCAGCCGTAATGATTATAAAATCAACAATGGCCCAAATCCCTGTAATTATCAATCCGACAATGGATAGAGATAGAATAAGCATTAAAGCACCAGTCCAAACTTTACCAATCATAAAGCGATGAACACCAAATATACCCGTAAACCAACAAATGAGTGTAAGCATCGGTCTTGTAGGATCTGAATCTTGTTGCAACAATGGGAAAACAGATTTAGCATTGCCTTCTTCACACACAAAATCAACGGCATCACCTAACTTAGGTGGATTTTTTCCTAACCAATCCAAAGTTGCAAACTGATAACGCTTACAATCATCACCAGAGATAAGATAAACCCCTTGTTCTTGATTGATAATTATACCTCTCATCTTTAGCACCTATAAAATCGTTGCATATATATCTGACTGTTAAATGAATATTATAATCGCAATGAGATCACAATTTAAAATCTTAAACTCATCATACAACGCTCCAATTACCCGCATAACATGCCTGCTCTCCTAGCATTTCTTCAATACGAATGAGCTGATTATACTTTGCTAATCTATCTGAGCGCGCAAGCGAACCCGTTTTAATCTGCCCGCAATTCGTTGCAACCGCAAGATCAGCAATGAAAGAATCTTCCGTTTCACCTGAACGATGCGAGATAATCGCACGATAACCTGCTTTATGAGCTGTCTCTATAGCATCAAGCGTTTCACTCAATGTCCCTATCTGGTTTACTTTAATAAGAATAGAATTGGCAGCGCCCATTTTAATACCATCACGCAAACGCGCAGAATTTGTGACAAACAAATCATCGCCAACAAGCTGACATTTTTTACCAATCGAATTCGTAAGTAACTTCCAACCTTCCCAATCATCCTCAGCCATCCCATCCTCAATTGAAATAATGGGATAAGTTTCAACAAGTTGCGCTAAATAATCCACCTGTTCTTGAATACCACGGCATTTACCCTCACCTTTATAAAAATATGAACCATCTTTATAAAACTCTGTTGATGCACAATCTAAACCAAGAGCAATTTGCTCTCCTGGTTTATATCCAGATGCTCTTATGGCTTCTATAATAAACTCTATTGCCTGCTCCGCATTTTTAAATTGGGGCGCAAAACCACCTTCATCACCAACATTGGTATTATGTCCGGCATCTTTTAAACGTTTTTTTAATGTATGAAAAACTTCAGCACCATAGCGAACCGCTTCTTTGAGTGTGGGTGCACCAACAGGAATAATCATAAATTCTTGAAAATCAATTGGATTATCAGCATGAGCACCACCATTGATAATATTCATCATTGGTAGCGGAAGAATATGTGCCTGTGTACCACCAATATAACGATATAAAGGCAAATTTAATGATTCTGTAACTGCTTTTGCAACAGCTAATGAAACGCCGAGAATGGCATTCGCACCAAGACGTGCTTTGTTTGGTGTTCCATCTAAAGCGATCATTGCTTGATCAATAGCGATTTGGTTTCTTGCATCTCGCCCACCAAGTTCCTCAAGAATTTCGCCATTGACTGCTGCAACCGCTTTCTCAACACCTTTCCCTTGATAGCGCACTCCACCATCACGAAGCTCGATCGCTTCATGGGCTCCGGTCGAGGCCCCTGAGGGCACAAGAGCGCGGCCAAAAGCTCCATTCTCCAAATGAACATCAACCTCTACCGTTGGATTACCGCGGCTATCGAGCACTTCACGTCCAATGATATCAACAATTATAGTCATGTGCGTTTCCTTATCCAACAAAAGTCTTGATTCATTTTAAACGTCATAATGATCAAATATCGTCTCTGTTCAATTCATTTTCTTCGACAGATAATCAAATTCCACTAAAGTCTCAAGAAGTCTTTGTAAATGATCAATTTTAATCATATTAGGTCCATCAGAAGGTGCATTATCTGGATCTTGATGCGTTTCTAAAAAAATACCTGCCACCCCAACAGAAACAGCTGCACGAGCCAAAACTTCAACAAATTGACGCTGTCCACCAGATGAATTGCCTTGACCACCGGGTTCCTGAACAGAATGCGTTGCATCAAAAATAACAGGAGCACCAAATGAACGTAAAATAGGCAATGAACGCATATCAGAAATAAGCCGGTTATAACCAAATGAAGTGCCTCGTTCACAAAGCATAACATTTGAATTCCTGCTTTTTATGACTTTTTTTAAAACATTTTCCATATCCCACGGAGCTAAAAACTGACCTTTCTTAATATTGATAACACGTCCCGTTTTGGCAGCCGCTATCAAAAGATCTGTTTGACGGCATAAAAAAGCAGGAATTTGCAAAATATCTACCGTGGAAGCAACAACCGTGCATTGCTCTTCTGTATGTACATCAGTCAATACCGGACAACCAAACTCCTTTTTCAAATCAGAAAAAATCGTCATTGCTTTTTCAAGACCAATACCACGTGCTGCCCCTAAGGATGTCCTGTTGGCTTTATCGTAACTTGATTTATAAACAAACCCAATGCCAACTTGATCTGTAATCGTCTTAATTCGGCCTGCCATTTCAAAAGCATGCTCTCGACTTTCTATCTGACATGGTCCGGCAATTAATGAAAAAGGAGCGTCATTTGAAAATACAACATTCCCAACTTGTACAATGGTGTTTGGTTCAGACATTTTATCCCTCAAAAAGCAAAAAACTGATTTATGAGCTAAACCAATCGACTTTGTTCTATAGTGGCTTCAATAAAAGAAGAAAAAAGTGGATGTGGCTCAAAGGGACGTGATTTCAACTCTGGATGATATTGAACACCAATAAACCATGGATGATCTGCGTATTCTATTGATTCTGGTAAAATACCATCGGGTGACATACCAGAAAAAATTAAACCACACTGTTCTAGCTTGTCTTTATAATCGATATTGACCTCATAACGATGACGATGTCGCTCACTAATCCTTGTTGTCCCATAAATCTTGGCAATATGGCTATTTTCTTTTAATTCAGCGGGAAAAGCTCCAAGACGCATCGACCCACCAAGATTACTACATTGTGTCCGTTTCTCAAGAATATCCCCTTTGAGCCATTCTCTCATCAAACCTACAATCGGATTGTTGGTTTCGCAAAATTCACTTGATGACGCATTTTCAATTTGAGCAATATTACGTGCAACCTCTATACAAGCCAATTGCATTCCAAAACAAATACCTAAAAATGGAACTTTACGTTCCCGTGCAAATTGAATTGCTCGAATTTTACCTTCTGCACCACGTGCTCCAAAAGCACCAGGCACCAAAATTCCATGAACTTTTTGTAAAGTCGATGCCGGATCCTCTTTTTCAAAAAGCTCTGCATCAATCCATTCAATATTAACCTTCACTCTATTGGCTAAACCACCATGGGCAATAGCCTCGGTGAGAGATTTATAAGCATCCTTCAATCCGGTATATTTTCCAACAACAGCAATGACCACTTCTCCTTCAGGATGGTGAATTCGATGTGTAATATCTTCCCAATGGTTCATTTGTGGTTTAGGAGTCGCATGCATTCCAAAAGCGGAAAGAACGGCTGAATCTAACCCCTCTTTGTGATATGCTATAGGAACATCATAAATCGTTGGCATATCCAATGCCTGAATCACTGCATTTGAGTGAACATTACAAAAAAGTGATAATTTGCTCCGCTCTGTTTCCGGAATAGGTCGATCTGCACGCACCAACAAAATATTGGGCACAATCCCAATTGCTTGCAACTCTTTAACGGAATGTTGTGTTGGTTTGGTTTTTAATTCACCCGCCGAAGGAATATAAGGCATTAATGTCAGATGTACATAAACAACATTTTGTCTTGGTAATTCATTATGAAGCTGACGAATCGCTTCTAGAAAAGGCATAGCTTCAATATCACCAACCGTTCCACCTATTTCACACAACACAAAATCAAATTCTTCATGTCCGGTAGTAATGAACTTTTTAATTTCATCGGTAACATGAGGAATTACTTGGACTGTTGCCCCCAAATAATCACCACGTCGTTCTCGTTCAATGATATTTTGATAAATACGCCCTGTCGTAATATTGTCTTGGCTATTCGCAGAACACCCAGTAAAACGCTCATAATGACCAAGATCAAGATCCGTCTCTGCACCATCATCGGTTACAAAAACCTCACCATGTTGATAAGGAGACATCGTCCCTGGATCAACATTTAAATAAGGATCAAGTTTGCGAAGCCGTACCCGATATCCACGAGCCTGCAATAGTGCAGCTAATGCCGCCGCTGCAATGCCTTTTCCAAGAGAGGAAACCACACCACCAGTAATAAAAACATAACGTGCCATGGGCTTATGATGATAAGCAGTTTATAATAATTTTTCCAGCAAAAAATGCAAAAAGAAACAACTTTTCTTCTATAAAATAAAAAAGGTGAAAAAATCACCTTTTTTAAAATCCCTATTTTTGTAAAATTATTTTACACTGTTATCTGGAACTGGATTTTCTCGAACTTCAGGAACTGGATTTTCAACTTCAGGAACTGTAGATTTTTTCTGTTCCTGAGGGGAAGTTGAATCACCCCCTAGCTGTTCAAGAATAGAAGGTTGAGCTTTACCATCAGATGAGGGACCCCCTTCAGTCTCTTTATTTGTATTTTGTTCTGAGTTAACCGGAATACGCTTGAGAATATCAGAACTCGAGTTTGATATGCTCCCCACAACAGTAAGTCCAATGGACACTGCAAAAAAACACCCAGCTAAAACAGCGGTCAAACGTGTTAGTGGATTTTTTGTCCCACGCGTTTTCATCAATCCAGAACCACTACTTGCACCAAGCCCACCGCCTTCCGAAGGCTGAATTAAGATCACACCAACTAAAGTAATAACAACCAAAAAATGGATAACAATAAGTACTGTTTGCATAAACCCTGCTCTTTAAATAACTCTTCACGGCTCTTTACACAGAAATAACACATATTCCAAGGGAAAACCAAGATTCCTTTGTTATAATTTACGATAAACATCGCAAATAGTTAAAAAATCCGTTGCTTTCAAGCTTGCTCCACCTATCAGAGCCCCATTAACATGATCAGTACTCAATAGCTCAAATGCATTGGATGGTTTTACTGATCCACCATAAAGCAAACGCATCTTACTTCCTTCATCACCAAAACGAGAACATATCTTATTACGAATAAAATGATGCACTTCTGCTACATCTGCTGAAGTCGCCGTATTGCCTGTTCCTATAGCCCATACTGGTTCGTAAGCAATAATCATATTTTCTGCTGTTGCGCCATCTGGCAAAGACCTTTCAAGCTGCCACGTGAGCACATCCAATACTTTATGACTTTTTCGCTCCTCTAATGTTTCACCAATACAAACAAGAGCAACAAGATCTGCTCGCCATGCTGCTTGCACTTTAGCACAAACAATTGCATCATTTTCTTGATAAAATGTACGACGCTCTGAATGGCCAATAATGACATGGCTCGCCCCTGCTTCTTTAAGCATAAAAGCTGAAATATCTCCAGTATAAGGGCCATGATCATCAAAATGACAATTTTGCCCTCCTAAAAGGAAGTTCTCACCACCTAACGTATCAGAAGCTCGCGATAAAAGTGTTGCTGGAACACAAATAAGCGCCTCCAATAAACGGCCTAAATCAGAGCTCACACCAGCAGCAATGGCACGCAATTCTCCAAGCGATTCACCGGTTCCATTCATTTTCCAATTTCCAGCAATAAAAGGCCGAATATTTGGAGACATATTTTCACCTCAGAAATTATCACAACATATACTTCATCTCATAGGTATCAAATTATAAAGTGAAAGCAAGTCTTTAAGCTTGCATCTTTCGTATCTTTATTGCAAATTCCATTACTGCTTTGATAATAACGCATGCGAAAAATGGAATTGAACAATGCTTGACATCATGAGAAATGCTACAAACTCTTGGGTTGCCAAGATTTTTCTTGCTATTTTGCTCTTATGCTTCATCCTTTTATGGGGAATACCACAGTTACGCACAAAGGGTGAAAGAGACCTGATGACTTCTGGAAAGTCCACAATAACTGTTGATGGTTATCGCCTCGCACTTGCCGATCAAAGCGCACGTTTAGCACTCGCATCTCATTTTGGACGAATGTTTACACCAAGCGAAATGCAGCAATATAAAATCCCCGCTTTTGTTTTTAATCAATTACAACAAAATGTCCTGTTTGATGAACAAGCGCGTAAAATGAAAATTAGTCTCTCAAAAGATGCAATAGCTCGTATTCTTGGTGCTGATAATATGTTTCAAATGAATGGAGCCTTTGATCACAATTTGCTTCGTAACTATCTTCAGCATCTACAAATCAACGAAAACAATTTTCTTGATTATTATGCCCAAAAAGAAAAGCGTAACCAACTTATTTCCGCTTTACTATCCGGAATAAAGACACCAGATCTGTTTTATAAAGCATTTGCTCTTTATCAAAAAGAAGCCCGTATCGCTGATTATCTCATTATTGATCTTAAAGAGAAGGAAGTAAATCCTGATCCCGATCAAGAAACCCTGCAAAAATGGTTTGAAGCACATAAAAGTGAACTTCGTGCTCCAGAGTACCGTACTGTTTCTTTGTTATCTATGACTGCAGATGAGATTGTAAAACCCGAAGATATTTCAGCAGATGAAGCGAGAGTTTATTATACACAAAATACCTCGCGTTTTATGAATCCTGAAAAACGCACCATCGAAGAATTGCGATTCTTTACACGTGAAGCTGCCGATAATGCAGCAAAAAAAATAGCCGGTGGCTTGAGTTTTGATGAGCTGGTTAAAGCGGAAAATAAGACTCTCAATGACATAAAAAAAGGACCTCTGACAGAAAGCGAACTTCCTAGTCATCTTGCATCTGAAATCTTTGAACTCAAACAAGGACAAGTCAGTGCTGTCATCAATGATTTACAAGGTCCTGTTATCATTCGTTTAACAGATATTGAACCTTCAGCTCCAATGCCCTTCGAAAAGGTGGAAGAAAATATTCGCCAAACACTCGCTCAAAATCGTGCTGTGGATGTTATACGTAACAATTATACAGCAATTGAAAACGCCCGTTTTGAGGGAGCTTCTCTCAAAGAACTTGCTGACCAATATAAATTACCTCTGCGTACAATAACTCTTGATAGGACAGGTAAAACAGTTGAGGGCAAAACACTCACAGATCTCCCTCAGAAAGATATTTTATTGAATGCGTTCTATCAAGCAAATGAAGGTGTCGATCTTGATCCTCTTACCCTTCAAAAAGGCGGATATCTCTGGTATAAGGTCGATAAAATTATTCCAGAACGCGATAGAACACTTGAAGAAGCTAAGCAAGAGGCACTTTCTCAATGGAAAAATGAGGAAATTCAGCGACTTCTTGATGAAAAAGCTCAAAATGCTCTCAAACAACTCGCTGAAGGAAAAAGTTTTATTTCTCTTGCCCGTACACTTGGTGTTAAAAAACAAACAACACAAACCATACATCGACAAGATTCATCTGGAATCTTTGATGTTGAAGGCGTTAGAGCATTATTTTCTGGTCCGAAAGGTCATTATGGTATCGTAAAAGGCCCAGTTGCGACAAAACGTATTGTTTATCAAATAAAGACCATAACCATGCCTACAGACATCACCCCTCATACCCTTTCACCCGATATCCGTACCAAGATAGATAGTGTAATAAGAGAAGATCTAAGACTAGAAATGCTGCAAGTTGCTCATGAAGAACATCCTTTGGAAATTAACAGCACTCTTTATAATCAGATCTTTAACACTTTCCCGTAAAAATTCTGTAACTGATTTGTGGTCTTTAAGATTTCTTCTATAATGGAAAAACGAAAGGGATGTCTTTTTTCTTAGTATCGGGATAAGTAAAAACTCTATAAATGATAAGATTCTTTGCAAATTTTCTGGTCTATAGGAAAAGAATAGAGCTAAACTGGAAAACTGTTTTGTAATAAAATAAAATGCTCCCCATAAAGCTGAGACTATAAATATTGTCGTGATAACAAACATCTATTGTAGTCTTATGATTTGCCTACAGCTAAATATTTCCCTGTAGACTAGAGAGGTTTCTTTTATAAAATAGAAATCATATTCTACAAGAAGATGATACATTATCTACTAAACCTCTCAATATCACCAGAGAACCAGCCTATGTATTTCAAAACTTGATCTTACATTTTATATTCTCGAAATCATTTGATCACACGGCACAAAACAAAAGGAGTACATGATACCTTCTTACCAAATCCAATGTTAACCGTTCGATCGTCCTTATCAATGCATTCGTAGTATTTCCTAAAAGGGGTTTACTTTATAATATTGCGTGCTCAACTCACAAGCACTTACTTTCCCACGAGTCATTGCAATTATTCCCAACGCATTTAGCTTTATTCTTCTGTCCCTGATAAAACGCTTTTATTCTTATAATATCCTTGGAAAATTACCGCTTATGGCCGCTTTCGTTATTAACCAATAACGACGAATCAATGATAAAGCTGCACTTTCTTGAAAAACTCCGGCTCCCAATTGTACCGCTTTTTTAAGAGATGCTGGTATAATTGCCAATGGAAGAAATGCTGGTTTAAGTATTCTAGGCAAAGTACTAGAATATTCGTAAAACTTGGCATAATGACTTTGCGATACCGCTACCATAGCTTCAACAATAAAGCATTTTTGTTTGTCATTTGCACGATTGTCTTCTAAATCTTTCCTATCCACTCCTACAGCCTTTAGCATATCAGTAGGTAAATAATATTGATATCGTGATTGCATAAATGATAAAAGACGCAACACACCACTTAAGCCTTGAGCAAGACCGCCATATTTACAGATATCTGTAAAATCCTGTGCCGTATCAGGGTCTAATATCTGACAAGAAAGTTGTAAAATGATATTTGCTGTTTCACAACAATAGGATTCAAGATCATGAAGTGTTTCTATTGGATTGTGGTAAAGATCTAAAATCTGCGCATCACAGTAACGTAAAAAAGCTGTCTTAGGTAAATTAAAAAGAGTTATTGCTGTCAATAAATCATTTAAAATCGGATTATTTGTATTCTCTTGCATTTCACCATTAGCAATAGAATCATACCACCAACGTAATCGTATCTCACCTATAAGGGGATCTTGCACAGTTTCACGAATACGAGCAACTTCTACATTAAAAGCGTAAAGAGCAGCCAATGCTCTACGCTTTTCTTTAGGAGAAAACAAAACCGATATATAGCGATCACGATCAGTAGCACGCAAAATATCAAAACAATAAGGAAGAAAATTTATCATTCTATGACACCTCTTAACTTCCTTTTTTAAGAATTAACATTCTCTTTTGATTCATAGTTAAAAATGAATAGATGAGAAAATACAAAGAAGAGAATAAAATTTGCAAACACACCAATGTATTACAAATTAAGGTTGCTTTTCTAGGTATTTTTTTAACAAAACCTAACGCACTCATATTTTTACTTCTAAAAAAGTGACTTGAAGTTATAATCTACCAATGAGAATGAAAATTCATAAATAGAGAAACGCGCAAAAAATCTTGTCGGTTACGCTAGCATTTCTTCTGAAATAAAAGCCAGATAATCATCACTTTAGAATATATTGCATCAGATCTTATTTTTATCATATTTTTATATGTAAATGAAGAAAACGGTTTGCCTTTTAATATTGGCATATATAGAATATCATCACGAACGTCACGTGCAAAGCGAAAACGAAAATATGCAAGATATTGTTTATAATAATCATTCATCCTTTTGCATATTCAATGAGAATCCTGAATATCGTAAAATTCCTTCACTGCAAATCTGTGTATGCTGAACCAATCATCCCCCCTTTGCACGTTACAAGAAGAATGAGCGCCTAGATAAAAAATTGTTGAGAAAAAGGTAAGAACTGCTTTTTATAAATCGTCTTAATGCTAGAACTGTCGAAACACTGAAGGCAAACCAACATCATGATGATGCTTGTTGTTACTTCATAAATGTAAAGACGATGATGTTGAATAAGGTGACCGTTATGCTCTTCACAGACAATAGAAAAAATCACCTAGAAACTTTTAAAATACCTTTCTAAATAAACACGCAAATGAGTCGCGCGCGACAAAAAGGAAAAAGGCAAAATAACCCTATCTTGCAGAAGAGTCCCTCTCCTAAAAGGAATCTCTCTTATAAAGAGCAAGTTCTTTGAACAGTTTAGCTTTTTTTAATTAAGAGATGTTTTCATTTTAGTAAGAGTTTCTTCACAAAAAGACTCCTTAATGAGTTCATCGGCTTTATGAGAATCTAACTCTTTTGCAATAAGTATACGAGCAGTGGAAATCGCCAAATCGATAGCAGATGAGGAAACCATACGTATTGCATCAGCTTCTGCTTGAGCAATTTTTTGCTCCACCAATTTATTACGATTCTTTACATATTCTTCGGCTTTCGTATGAGCCTCTGCAATAATAGCTGCAACTTCATGCTTAGCTGCTGCAATAATCTCTTGTGCATCCTTTTCTGCTTCCACATGTTTGCGCTGATACTCAGCGAGCATCTCTTGAGCCTCCTCGCGAAGACGAAGAGCTTCATCAAGTTCATCTTTTATACGCTTTGCTCGCACATCAAGATGGCGTATAGCCATCTGCGGAACTTTAAAATAAACCAAAAGAGCAAAAAAAAGAAGCAACCCCACAAAAGCCCAAAAAGTATCAGTCATTTTTATATCCTTCAGTAATCTGCAACTTTAACAACTGAACGAACAGTCTCTTTATTGACATTAACATCTGCCAACTTCTTCACAATTTCAAGAACTAACTCTTCAGCAATAGAACCAACATTTTGCATAGCCTTATCTCGAATTTTTATTATTTGTTTTTCAGCATCGGCTAGTTTTTTCTCTAAAATTTTTTCAATTTCCTTGCGTTCAAACTCAACCTTCTCTTTTAATTCTTCACTAGCCGCTTGCGCTATGACATGAGCCTGAAAACGAGCCTCTGCTAATTTCCGCTCATAGGTTTCAATGACAATATCTGCTTCCTGCTTCATACGCATCGCCTGATCTAAATCAGACGCAATGCGATCTCGACGTGTTTCAATAACACCACCGATACGAGGAACAATGACACGAGAAATAAAAAGATAAAAAAGACCAAAAGAAATTGCTAACCAAAAAAATGCGAACCAAAATGCACAAAATCAAAAGGCGGAAACACACGATCGGCATGCTCTGTTACATTCTTGATATGTTCTATCGGCTTTTCAGTAGTTTGTGCATAAACGCTGGAAATAAACATCTTCTCCATCCTTCAACAACTTAATCCCCCCCACAACCGATAACAACTCGCTCACATTTTTTTCGTTAAGAAATAAAGGGCATACCTGCCTCTCATGAGAAAATAGGTACACCCTCTTTATAGTAATTAAACCGCAAAAAGAAGCAATAAAGCAATAAGCAATGAAAAAATACCCAAAGCTTCTGTCACAGCAAAACCAAAGACGAGACGACCAAACTGACTATCTGCTGCTGATGGATTGCGTAATGCACCAGAAAGATAGCTACCAAAAATATTTCCAAGGCCCAAAGCTGTCCCCGCCATACCAAAGCAAGCAAGCCCAGCGCCAATATATTTTGCTGCAAGCACTAATTCCATATTATTCTCCTTTAAATTTAAAGCGAAACCGCACCATTCGACGGAAAACCGCCAGTTCTATTAATGTCCTGGATGAACTGCATCATTAAGATACATACATGTTAAAACTGTAAAGACGTAAGCTTGAAGAAATGCTACCAAAAATTCAAGAGCAGTAATCGCTACAGTCATAATAAGTGGCAAAATTGAACCACCAATCCCTACGATTCCTACCCCAATCATTGAAACAATGAAACCAGAAAATACTTTAAGGGTAATATGACCCGCAAGCATATTTGCAAAAAGACGCAGCGAAAGGCTGATAGGACGAGAAAGAAAAGAAATAACCTCAATCATCGTCACAAGAGGTAAAACCACAACAGGCACACCACTGGGAACAAACAGTTTCAAAAAACCGATTCCATGCTTATAAAAACCATAACCTATCACCGTTAAAATCACCAACATAGCCAACGAAAAAGTGATCATGATCTGAGAGGTAATCGTATAAAAGTAAGGAAAAAGACCAATAAAATTCGCAACTAAAATAAAAGTAAATAGGGAAAAAACTAAAGGAAAAAATTGCATTCCCTGTACACCAGAGGATTCTCGCAGAGTCGACGCTACAAACTCATACGCCATTTCTGAAACAGACTGCATTCGCGTTGGAACTAATCCACGACTTGATGATGAAAAAAAGAGAAAAAACGAAGTTACAAAAACTGTAGCTACTATAAAAAACGATACATTCGTAAAAGAAAAATCTATATTTCCTATGGAAATCTTAATCAACCGTGAAATTTCAAATTGATGAATAGGATCTGGAGCGTGCGATGTCACTTCAACCTCATTTATCGGGCCTTTTATCGGCCCCTTTATCTTGGCGTAATACGCCTTTCTGCCTTAATGGACTGGAAGCAACATACCCCACAGACCGAAGAATACTCAATATACCTGCAGCAAATCCAAGAAAAAGAAAAAATACCAACCCCCATGGCAATGAACCTGCTAATTTATCAAAACCTAACCCCAAAACAGCACCTACAATAACACTCGCTAAAAAATCACTGGAAAGCTTAACGGCCTGGGCTATCTTTCCTTGTGACTCTTCTCCCTCCTTATCACCCTTTCGCTCTTTTAATGCTCTTTTATGCATCAAAGCTCTTGCTAAGTTTTCCCTACGACACTCTAAATCCTCTAACTGAAAGCATTCCTCCTGTTTCTTTCCTTCAGATTCCTGCAGCGGTACACTTGGTTCACTGCCCTTCACCATGTTTGGCTCCTTAATCCAAAAGAAAGTATAAGGTTGTCTCACAAAACCGTACGCATCATATTGTTCTCAAATTTGTTCGTCAAGACGCTAAAAAAAAACTATCACACTTTATCGCATATCAGTTTTATGAATCTTATCACTCAAACACCTTTACATCTCTGAAACCGGCATACAACCTAATTTAGGCAAAATATGAAGTCTTAAAGTTGCAAACCACTCACCATCATTTACCATCATTTTTTAATTCTGCTTTACGGCTTTCAAAAACATCCAAAGCAATATCTTTTAAATAATGGAGATTACGCATTGCCTCACGTTTTTGTTTATCATTTTCTTTCATGGGATCACGCTCTTCATAAAGAATAGAACGCTATTGTGTTGCCAATTCACAGGCTTGTTTTAAAGAGACATCTCTTAAAGCCCCCAAGCCCATTTCACGACGGCACCCGTGAATGGTATAGCGTAAAAGCCATTGAACGTCACCATCTTTACACTTATGAAGGTACAAGCCGGCACCATTATACTCTTTACCGGTTCCCAATGTTGCGACGATCCTTGGTATTTAGATGATTTATAAAAGGCATTTTTCTCCTTTCTAAACGGTTTTTACCCACACGGACAGCCCCGCTTATAATGTGCAGAAACATCGTTTTTAATGACTCAACATAAGAGGATGAGAGATGAGAGATGAGAGATGAGAGATGAGAGATGAGAGATGAGAGATGAGAGATGAGAGATGAGAGATGAGAGATGAGAGATGAGAGATGAGAGATGAGAGATGAGAGATGAGAGATGAGAGATGAGAGATGAGAGATGAGAGATGAGAGAATCTTACAATATTCGGAGGTCTCATTCAACATGCAAAACAATAAATTATCGTTATAAACCAATGCATTGCCATCATTATAAGCAGCCGCATATGTTCCTTCTTACTTTTAGAAAATGATATTTGATGTCATAACTTTAGAAACAATTGATAAAATATTCTTTGAAAAATTAAATCTTGTACCCTTCATCCATTGTCAAATTTTCACATGATAAAATTTAAAAATAGTATCGGTAAAACCTCTCTCTTTTTAATGCTCAACATAGAACTATCATTGATAGACGTTATGCAAATAAATTTATGGAAACAAGATCTTAAACACAAAGAATCCAATATTTTGTATTTCTGTCATCAACTTCCTGAGTTTTCGTCCTTATGATTTAAGATTAATCGTACAAAAAATGTTTTTGTTTCAATAAACTGCTATTAAAATTTTTATCTCACAATTATAAATACCGAAATGTTTTTTTTAGCTCCATATTCCTTTCTCCTGCTTACATTTGTTATACTTTCTCAGCATTGGGATGCCTTATTAAAAGGAGTGTCTCCTTTTTTAATCAGTTTTAATCTGTGTGCTGATTGCCCTCGCAGCCTATGATGCAATGAATCTTTTGCTTTTGATTAAGAAAATTTGCAATAAATAAGAGAGTCTTAAGAAAATCGGCTTATCCTTCAATGTAATGATAAACTTTTTTGGAAATCAATACATTGCTTAATAAAAAACATTCCTCTTTTCTTAAAAGCAATGTCCTTATCTTCTGATAATAATGAACATATTTTCTATATTAAAATGTAAAAATTTAGAAAAATGCTTATGGAAAAACTTATTTTATCATAAATACAGGCTTCATTCGCTTTAAAAAGAGAAAAGAATTATTTCTTTTTTAAACGTGGTACAAAAGGATTATCAGAGGCGCGTAATGATATGCGAATTGGCACACCAAGCATATCAAACGTATCACGTAATCCATTAGAAAGATAACGTAAATATGATTGAGGCATTCCCTTTGTCCGTGAACAAGAAATCACAAATCCAGGAGGACGTGTCTTAACTTGTGTTATATATTTAACCTTAAGACGGCGACCTGAAATTGCAGGTGGTGGATGATGCGCAACGACAGTCTCAAGCCATTTATTTAATTTTCCTGTAGAAATACGGCGATTCCACACACAATGCATCATCGTGATATTTTCCATGAGTTTATCAATCCCTTGACCATATTGACCCGATAAAGGGACAGCTCTTAAACCACGAACCTGAGGAAGAAGGCGGCTACATTTCTCATGCAAATCAATCAATGTTTCCTGGCTATTTTCAATAAGATCCCATTTATTAAAAGCAATAAGGGGAACACGCCCTTCCCGAATCACAAGATCAGCAATTTGTAAATCCTGTTTTTCAAAAGGTACCGTTGCATCAAAAACGATTACGACCACCTCTGCAAAACGAATTGCACGTAAAGTATCCGCAACGGAAAGTTTTTCTAATTTTTCTTGGACTTTTGATTTTCGACGCAAACCCGCAGTATCAAAAAGTTTAATATGGCGACCACGCCATTCCCAATCTACAGAAATAGAATCGCGTGTAAGCCCCGCTTCAGGACCTGTTAACAACCGATCTTTTTGCAACATGCTATTGATGAGGGTTGATTTTCCTGTATTTGGACGCCCCGCAATTGCGATACGAATGGATTTGCTTTCATCGTAAACAAATCCTTCCTCCTCTAAATCATCTCTATCATCGCCAACAAACACAGGCTGCACAGCAATATATGCTTCTTCATTGTTGTTTTCAAAAGCGCGCGTGCTCCCAACAGCATCTATAATTGCATCACGAAGATCTGTAAGACCCAAACCATGCTCAGCAGATATCAGACAAGGCTCACCCAAACCTAATGACCATGCTTCATATTCCCCTCCTGTTGCTGTCTTTGATTCAGACTTATTTGCAACAAGCACAATCGGTTTGCCTGATTTACGAACCAATGAAGCAAAATTTAAATCACTCGGTGTTATTCCACTCTTCACATCAAACACAAATAAAATAAGATCTGCTTCATCAATCGCAGCTTTTGTATGAGAACGCATACGACCTTCAAGTGTATGATCACCCGCTTCTTCTAACCCAGCCGTATCAATTACATCAAAACGCAGATCTTGAAGCTTTGCCGCATGAATACGTCGATCACGCGTCACACCTGGCTTATCATCAACCAAAGCCAACTTTTGCCCAACCAAACGATTAAAGAGCGTTGACTTCCCAACATTGGGGCGGCCAACTATAGCAATGGTAAGGCTCATAAACTCATTCCTTATTTGCCTTGCCCTCAGCTTGTATCAGCTCAAGCATCATTCGAGCCCGATCTTTTATTTTTAATCCTACTGCCTCTTCTTCAGAATTTTTTCGAAAATAAGCAACAGCCTCATCCATTTTATTTGCTTTATAGGCTGCTAAGCCTAATACCTCTCTTGCCGACATACGCATAGGATCAATATCATTTGCCATCTCTTCGACACGCTTTTTGACATCATCAAAGCTCCCCCTATCAACCAATATATAAGCGGCTCGAATTTTTGCAACTTTTCGCAAAATTTGCGGTGCTGCTTTATCCTCTGCAACAGAATCAAACACCTCCACCGATTTAATGACATCACCTTGTTCCATAAATAAAGACGCTTCACGCAAACGCGCTAGAAAAGGATAGCCACCAAAATGAGAGGCTTTAACATTTTCTAATTGCTTCATCGCTTCATCAAAATGACCCGTATCAGCAAGTTCAAGGCTTTTTAAAAATGCATCACCAATATGACCAGCTTTTTTTATTTGCTCATGATGATAAATTTGATAAGTCACGATCATCAGAATGAAAACAATGATTGCAGCAATCACTGAAAAACCATAACGCCTCCAAAAAGCAAGAGCTCTTTCCTGACGAACCTCTGCATTAACTTCAGCAATAAAACTATCATATGACATATAATATACCTTGAAAAAATTACTTTCTATGCTTGTACGCATAAATGAAAAAAGATGGTAGCCCGCATGGACTAAAAAACTTAAAATTTCTAACTTATTAATCTTACATCTGTATAAAAATCGGTTGGACTTTTGCAACTGCATCAATCAAAAATGATATAACTGCCTTTTTATTTATATTAAAGTTTTTACAGCCTTTCTTGTAAAAAAGTCATCATAGCCCTCATATTCACTATGCAAATTTTTCTATAATCTTAAAAGCTATTTGTAGCCCCTTCTTAGTTCCTCGTTCTATATACCAGAATTACTTCTAAAAACCTTAAAAATAATATTTTCATCATATTTTCCAAACCCGCTATTGTAGAATGGTTATGAAAAATCAATCTATTAGAAAATTTTTAACAAAAAGATATGACCACATTTTTATAATTGAAAATACCTAGAATCAAATAAACAAGCCTTGTTATCCAAAATAAAAAAATGCTGAAACGTTACGATAAAACTCTATTTACAATCAAAACTGCAAACACACCTCTTTGCACAAAATATCTTTTTTAATTGATTTTTATCGAATCGACGACCTTTTGTAACTAAAACTTATGATTTCTAAAATACTCTATTGTAATGGCCAAACCCACATGAGCATTGGAACAGCAACTATGACTATCAACACTGCCAACGGCGCTCCAAAACGTGGATAATCACTAAAACGATATCCTCCTGGTGCCATTACAAGCATATTACTTTGATGCCCAATGGGTGTGAGAAATTCACATCCCGCACCAATTGCAACAGCCATCAGAAAAGCTTCAGGCTTATAATGGAGGGAATGAGCAAAACTTGATGCGATTGGGGCGACCATCATAACTGTCGCTGCATTATTCAAAAATGGTGTTACCAACATGGCTGTAACCAGCATAAGCGCTAATGCACCAGATGGTGGGAAAAATACCGCTAATTGGCTGAGCCATTGACCTATAAGATCGGTACATCCTGTCTTCTCTAGCGCTTCACTCACAGGAATAAGAGTTGCTAATAAAACCAATATTTGACCATCTAATGCTTGATACAAGTCACGCGCTGGCAAAACGCGAAAGATAACCATAGCAGCAGCTGCTGAAAAAAAAGAAAAGGCAACTGGAACAATATGAAAAGCTGTCAAAATAATTGCTATAAAAAGAATGGCTAACGAGACAAAACCATGCCGTAAATTACCAAATACAATATTACGCTTGGCTAATGGCAAACATTTCAGTTCTCGTAATAAATTTGGCAGAACCGTATCTTGGCCCTGTAAGACGACCACATCTCCAAGATGGAAAACAATATCTCCAAGCCTCCCCCGCACTCTTTCATGTTGACGACTTAAGGCAAGCAAATTTACAACATAGCGATCAAACAGTGAGAAGTCTTTTGCACTAATACCAATAAGAGGTGAATTATGCGTGACAACGGCCTCAATAATATCAACATCGCTGTCCTTATCATTCGTGGGAATGAGGCGACCAGAGAAAAATTCCAAACGAGCAGAATTCATTACGCTATCCAACCCTGTATGCGAACCTTCTAGCAAAATAATATCGTTTTCAGACAGAACAAAATCTGGCAATGGTGAAATAGACACTTTGTTTCTGATAACTTGAAGTACCATAACATCACCACCTGATGGTTTTACGAGATCAACAATCGTTTTTCCCACAATTGGTGAATTTGCTGGAATATGGACTTCTGAAACATAGTTACGAATATCAATTGCATCATCAAACGATACACCTGAACGCACACGTACTGGTAAACGCCAAGAAAAAAAGACCAAATAGAGTACACCAACAGTAGCAACAGCTGCACCAACTGGTGTAAAATCAAACATGGTAAAAGAAACACCCGTTAAACGTTCTTGCATAGCTGAAATAACAACATTAGGAGAAGTCCCTATCTGGGTCATAAGTCCACCAAGCAAAGAACCAAATGCCATAGGCATCAAAAAGACAGAAGGTGAAACCTGAGAACGACGCGCAAATTGAAAAGCAATAGGAAGCATGATAGCCAAAGCACCAATGTTTTTAACAAACATTGATAAAAATACGACAGAAATAACCAAAAAAGCCAATTGAAGGCGCACTGATTTTACATCTGGCCATATGCGCTGTATAATAAACTCCATTATACCAGAGCGTGATACAGCGGTACTGACAACAAATACACTCCCCACAATAATAACAATATCATTGCTAAAACCACTAAAGGCCTCCTTCGGACTGACAAGGCCAACGATGCAAGAAACCAGTAATGTGCAAATAGCGATAAGATCATAACGGAATCGATCCCAAATAAAAACCACCATCATGAGACCAATGATAGAAAAAGCCATTATTTGATTTTCTGTCATAATACCCATCTCTCCCCATTAGACTATAATATGTTTTAACTGTTTTCCTATAAACAGCAAAAAGACGAAAGCAGCTATGAATACACTTTAGAGCATCTCAAAGCGATAAAAAATTATAAATAGCATCTACTTTTCCCTTCCCTTTATTATTTAAATGCTTTTTATAAAATGCTGCAAGCAAAGAAAATTGGTAAAAGTTAGTAAAAGCGTATTGCAAAAAAGATGGAAATAACTCTACAGGTCAATAGTGGGTAAAAAGAGATAATAGATAACTGTTGAAACGGATATATGCTATATCTTAATCTTTATCGTTGCTTAAAGAAATCTCTCTCTGCTCTCATGAGAGAGTTATAAAAGTGAAAGAAGAACTGATGGACAATCTTAATAACGGATATAGAAGTAATCTCACATACTGGCTCACTTGTATTATTGGATTTGTTGCTATCTTGGCAATTATAGTTGTTGGTGGTTTTTATATGGTAAAACCCTATCTTGACAGTTTTGTGAGACGAGAACTCGCCCACCGTTCTATAAAAGCAGAAACATCTGAAGTCAGTATCCTTGGAAAAGTCAATTTGACAAATGTTACACTCCCTACCCCTACTGGCACATCACTTAAAATTGGTGCTCTTTCTGCTCGCCCTCCTATTTCCTTTATTCCTGGGACTTTCACACTGTACAATGTTGATTTAAAACATAATAATATTCACGTACAAATTCCTCAAATCTCTCTTAACAGTGTATCATTAAAAGAAAAAGATACCGCGATTACATCACGTCTTTTGCAATCAATTATGCGTATTGAACTTACGTCAATTGTTGCTCCAAATATACAGTTTTCTATAGAAAATAAAAATAAATTAACCCAAACAGTTGAAGTTAAAAATTTTCAGCTTTCTGGTTTTAAAAATGGTTATATTCGTTCTGTTAGCATTAAAAACATGGACCTTACAACAATAGCCGAAAATAATGCTGAACAAATGCACCTTACGGCCAAAAGCGATACCATAAAAGCGCATGACATTGACATTAATTATGCTTATTCTATCGTTTTTGGAAAAAACAACGCTTTCACTCAAGAAAAAACCGTTACCGGCCCTATTTCTCTTAATAATATCATAGTCAATCTTGTTAAAGAAACAGAAAAAAGCACTTCTTTCTCTCTTGGCCAATTTAAAACATCTGGTCTAAAAATGAAGCCACTTGAACAGACACCTGAAAAATTGATCAAAGCTTATCTTAAAGCAAAAAAGGAGAATAATCAGGTCACTGAAAAAACAATACGAAATGATATTCTTCTAAATACATTGCTCGCCATTACTTCAGCTGATGCCCAAATTGATAATGCCACAATTGATACCCCACAATTGAAAGCAACACTTCAATCATTTCAATTCAAACCCAGTTTGTGGAAACAGCCTATACCAAAAAAAATTCTTCTTTCTCTCAATAACTTTTCAATTTTACCTAAAAAAATAGAAGAAAAAGATTTAGATTTCTTCAAAAAAATGAACCTTGAACGCTTTGATGTTTCAGGAAAACTTGATGTTGCCTACGATGAGGAAAAGCGTATGATTTTTCTTAATACTATGTCTTTTAACATCAAAGATATTGGTTCTGGAAAAATATCAGCTAAAGTTATTGATGTTGATAAAACGTTCTTTTCTGGTCAGAAAAATACAATGATTGCTGCTTCTCAAGGACTTGGAATTAATCAAATTGATTTCCGCTATACGGATGCTGGTTTTATCGATAAGCTTTTTTCTTATCTTGCACAAAAACTAAATGACAGCAAATACGATCTCAAAAAAGAACTCTATGACGATTTCTATCTGATAATGACACAAAGTCCAAAAATATTTCTAAAAGATTATGATAAAGCTGAAGATATTTCAAAGTCTTTTGGTGACTTTGCTAAAAATCCTCAAACATTGACCATCAAAATTAAAGCAAAAGACAACAAAGGTCTCACAATAACTGACCTTGAAAAGGCACTACAAAATGATTTATCTACAGCTTTGAACAAAGTAGATCTTACTATCAAGAATGAAGCATCACCTTAAAAAGGTTGTTCATTTTTGGACATAATAAACTTCTCTATAAAGTTAAGAACTTTATTCCTTTTTTTTCTTTTCTATGATAAAAGCAACATTCTATAGCTTAGTTTACATAAAAAAATTATATTTAAAAATTGTCGATATTTGGAGTTGTTCATGTCTGATTTATCTTCAAATCGCTTGCCTAATCGTGCTTCTCGTGTCACAAATCAAGCACTTTCAGCCCTTGAGCGTTTTCTCCATATTGAAGCTCTCAGCGGTGTGGTTCTTTTATTAGCTGCCGCTGCTGCACTCGTTTTTGCTAATTCTCAATATGCTTCTCTCTATGAATCTTTCTGGCATACTCCTTTTGGCTTCAACTTCGGCCATTTTACCCTCTCATGGGATTTGCATTTCTGGGTTAATGATGCTCTCATGACTATTTTCTTTCTTGTTGCAGGAATGGAAATTCGGCGTGAAATTCATGAAGGTGCTCTCGCTGATTTGAAACAAGCAATTTTGCCAATTGTTGCCGCAATAGGTGGTGTTTGTCTCCCTGCAATTATTTATCTCATTTTTAACTTTAATGGGGGGCATACACATGGTTGGGCTGTACCAACAGCAACAGATATTGCCTTTGCTCTAGGCATTCTAGCTCTTCTTGGAAAAAATATTCCTTCTAACCTTCATATTATTCTCTTATCTCTAGCAATTATTGATGATATTATTGCTGTTCTCATTATTGCTTTCTTCTATTCTACAAATATTGATCCTAGTGGACTGATTATTGCCTCAGCAGGGATTGCTTTAGTGTTATTTTTTCAATGGATTGGTCTTGCTTCAGCATGGCTTTATGTTCTGCCTGGTGCAATCATCTGGTGGGGCTTAATGATAACAGGTGTTCACCCCTCACTTGCTGGTGTAATCTTAGGTATGATGACTCCCGTTTTTCCTACCAGAACTTTAGTAGCACCACTCACCATGCTAAGCAACGCGATGCAAATTCTTCAAGAAAAAAATGTCAAAACAGATTTGCATCATATCTCAACTGCATTGAAAAAAATGCGCAAAGGGCAACGCGATATGATTGCACCAGTAATACGTGTGCAGAAAATATTACATCCATGGGTTGCGTATGGTGTTATGCCAATTTTTGCCTTTGCAAATGCTGGTGTTAGTTTTGAAAATTTTGACCTTTCTTCTTATGAATCATTCTTGATCGTCTTCGGCGTTGTTATTGGTCTCTTTTTAGGTAAACCTTTGGGGATTATTATTGCTAGTTATTTAGCAGTAAAAACAGGACTATGTCGCCTGCCTCCCCAAATGAGTTGGGCAGGTGTTTTGCTCATTGGATTTTTGGCAGGAATTGGCTTTACAATGTCTATCTTTGTTTCAATGCTTGCTTTTAAAGAGATTACCTTACTTGATTCCGCAAAAATTGGTGTCCTTTGTGGATCTGGTTTATCTGCTCTTGTTGGCCTTGGATATGGAGTTATTTACATCAAGCGCAATAAAAAGAATCTTCGTAGTTCTTAATCATTCAAAGAACAGTGCTGTTTATCATAACTTTAAGCGGTTTTGATTTAGTATAACCGTGGAAACGTATAAGGAGAAAAGTTCTCCCTTACTTTACTGCTCTACCACTAAACAAAAGAGAAATCTTATCCTCTTTGGAAATTCTTTCACTTTACTGGTAAACTCTCTCAAAAAATTTCATAAAAAATGACCTGTGATTTTCATAACAGGAATGCGTCTTTATCTCATTTCCAACATTGAAAGCTTAACGAATTAATGAAAAAGGATGATATCTGTCGAGATAATCTACAAAAAAATACAAAATAGATGGTTGATTGCAAACCTTTGTAGAAAACGAGATAGATTTCAAATATCTCAACGCATTATTCCTATAACTGTGCAATCTATGGTTTTTATAACAAAATGCGCATCGCTTGGTTTATTGGAAATTATCAAAAAAATTTATTCTATTTGATGTAAATGGCTTCGTCTCTAAGGCTAAAGAGAAAACAAACCAAAAACCTTAAGTTGATATATTTAAGGAAAAAGAAGGCTTTTGTGTTTTTCCTAAATTGAAGATACTTTTTACGAGTCATTATGGCATAAACCTTCACTCTAAATTTTTATTCACTCTCATCGATGAATAATAACCTTCTTTTTTATACATATAGCTTATTGATTTTTATATTCTTTTTTAAGATTCGGAATGCATAAATAAATGTATGGGAATAGGATTTTCTAACATTTCTTTCAATTATTGTAAATCAAGAGTTCTTTTTGAAGTGTCTAACTTTTGCTTATCGATCTTTTGAAATGCGTGAATATTATCGAGCGCATCCATAAGGCGGGCAAAATCGATAGCAAACATAAAGACAAAAAACATGATCCACTTCATAAAACGGACATCATCTTCATACCCTGATAAGCGTTGATCATCATTATGGAGAAAAACAAAATCCCAATGGAGAATATCTCATCAACTCCATTTTGCGTAATTTCATCAATAATCTTATAAAATCAAGTCTGATGATTCTATCACTGATCTCAACATGCACAAAAATTCCTATGCGCTTATTTGAACGAGAAACAACTCTCTCCTCCTAAACAGTTAGGGAGAAACCTAGAACTCTCTTCATACATGAATACTTCAGATTACTGAGAAATCTTTTTAAAGCTAAAGAATGTTTAGCCCTTATCAAGCCCATAAACAGCATGTAGTGTTCTCACTGCAAGCTCAGTATAAGCACTGTCAATTAAAATAGAAATCTTAATCTCTGAAGTTGTAATTGCTTGAATATTAATACCTTTTTCAGCCAAAGCATGAAATGCTGTAGCCGCAACACCTGCATGGCTGCGCATGCCAATACCAATAACAGATACCTTGGCAAGATCGCTTTCAAATTGGATAACATCGAATCCAATTTCTTTATGGTTTTTCTTAAGAAGGGCGACCGCCTTCTCTACATCTGCTGACGGTACAGTAAAAGTCATATCGGTTTTTGAACCATCTTCAGAAATATTTTGTACAATCATATCGACATTAATGCGCGCTTCGGCTAAAGGTCCAAAAATTGCTGCGGAGATCCCTGGGCGATCTGAAAGTCTACGGAGAGAGACTTGTGCTTCATCCTTAGCAAAAGCAATACCAGTAACATTTTGTTGTTCCACAATTTCATCCTCATCGCAAATCAGTGTTCCAGAAGAATTTATTGAATCCCCCATGCCTAATGCATCAGGATCCTCAAAACTTGAACGCACAAAGGTACGAACTTTATGAACCATTGCCAATTCAACAGAACGAACCTGTAAAACTTTTGCCCCAAGAGAAGCCATTTCTAACATTTCTTCAAAAGCAACTTTTGGTAAACGACGTGCCTTAGGTTCTATTCGTGGATCGGTTGTATAAACGCCATCCACATCTGTATAAATATCACAGCGATCCGCTTGTATAGCTGCCGCTATAGCAACAGCGCTCGTATCTGATCCGCCACGCCCTAAAGTAGAAATCCGATTATCCGGAGCTAGCCCTTGAAAACCCGCAATAACAGCTACCTGACCTTTCTGAAAACGTTCTATCAAAAAAGAACCATCAATATCTGTAATGCGTGCACGACTATGTGCGCTATCCGTATGAATAGGGATTTGCCAACCAAGCCATGAACGCGCATTGATGCCCATTTCTTGGAGTGCAAGAGCCAACAAACCTGCTGTTACCTGCTCACCAGAAGCAACAACGACATCATATTCAAAAGCATCTTTATGTCTTGGTGAAGCATCACATGTCCATTGAACAAGCTCATTGGTTTTTCCAGCCATCGCGGATACAACAACGGCAACCTCATTACCAGCATCTACTTCTCTTTTAACATGCCGTGCAACATTGTGAATACATTCAATGTCTGCTACAGATGTTCCGCCAAATTTCATGACAATCCGCGCCATCAATAACACTCTTACCTTTATATTTCTTATCCCAAACGACTGTAAAAATAAGAACTTACTCTCGTATCAACAAACCATCTTTTCACATATAGAATATCTATCATTTGTGCAAGTTCAGTTATGTTTATGTTATTTTCTCTTGACTTTATAATAAAATCTATTTGACTTGATCATGAAAAAGGAAAAAGAGAACGACATGATAAAGAATGAAATGCATACCACCATCGATCAAAATGAAATTGATCATTTTTCACGTATTTCTGCGGAATGGTGGAATCCACAAGGAAAGTTTCGTCCACTTCATCAGTTCAATCCAACACGTCTTGCTTACATTAGAGAAAAAATCTGTTTAGAATTTCATCGTGATCCTGTTTCATTTATGCCCTTTGAAAATTTGAGAATTCTTGATATTGGCTGTGGAGGTGGTTTGTTATGTGAACCAATGGCACGTCTTGGTGCTATGGTCGTAGGAGCTGATGCGGCACAAACCAACATTGAAGTTGCAAAAATCCACGCAACCCAAAGTGGCCTTTCTATTGACTACCGTACCACGACTGCAGAAACATTAGCCAATCAAGGAGAGAAATTTGATATCATCCTTAATATGGAGGTTGTTGAGCATGTCGCTGATGTTAACCTCTTTATGGCAGCTACAGCAAAAATGCTTAAGCCACAAGGGCTGATGTTTGTTTCAACACTCAATCGTACATGGAAAGCATGGGGACTAGCGATTATAGGTGCTGAATATATTTTACATTGGCTTCCGAAAGGAACCCATGACTATAAAAAGTTCCTAAAGCCTCAGGAACTTAATAATCTTTTATCAAAAAATTCTCTTACTGTTATCGATAAAATTGGTATTATTTACAATCCATTAAACGACAGCTGGAATCGATCAAAAAACATGGACGTTAACTATATGCTTCTTGCACAAAAGTCTTAGGTAAAATAATTTATCATTCCTACATCTCTTGTAACAAAGAATTGAGCTTTCCTTCATCTTCTAAGGCGTAAAGGTCATCACAACCACCGACATGATAATCACCTATAAAGATTTGTGGAAATGTGTTGCGCCCATTTGCTCGCTGTACCATTTCTTCGCGAAGAGATGTTGAAGCATCAATATCTGTATATTTTACTCCTTTTCTATCAAGCAAATCACGTGCCCTCGTGCAGTAAGGACAGTTAGGACGTGTATAAATTGTTATCTGTTTCATAGTTATTCTCCCATGTTTTTTTCTAAGTTAATTTTAAGTTTCTTTCAAGAACTAGGAAGTATAGAGGCTTCTTTTAGGACACGCGAAAATGTTAACACATCAACCTGTCGTGCACCTGCGCGTTTTAATGTTACAGCCGCTGCTGTAACAGTCGCGCCTGTTGTGAAAACATCATCAATCAACAAAATAGAACGTCCCTTTAAATATTTTTTAACTTTATGTGGCACCTCAAAAGCATTCAATACATTTATTTTTCGCTCTCTCGCAGATAAATTCACCTGCGGACGGGTATGTCGACAACGGACAAGCCAGCCGGGCTTAAAAACTTTTTTCTGCGCCATTGCAATATAACGAGCAAGCTCTGCAGATTGATTATAACGTCGTTTCAAAAAACGACGAAAATGCAAGGGAATGGAAATAATAACATCACAATCATTAATAATCTCGCGCCCAGCAGATATCATCCAATTGGCCATAAAAGACGCTAATTCTATATGATCACTATATTTCAATCGCGTTACCAACGCCTGCGCTACTCCTTTATGAACAATAGCCGAGCGAACACGCGAAAAAGGAAGAGGACTTTTGAGAGCTTCACCACTGAGAAAACCTTCCCCCATATCACAAACAAAAGGAATTCCCATAACAGGACAATAAGGTTTTGTGATAAACTGAAGACCTTTCCAACACTCAGAGCAAATCGTACCATAAGCAGAAACGCTTCGCTTACATCCAGGACAAATCGGCGGATACAAAATTGTTAGCAAGCATTCAATCAACTTGCTTAATATATTTCCGCTATTTAAAGCCGTTCCTTGAAAGCATAACATTATTAATTCAGGCTTTTACAGCTTCCCTGTATGAAAAAATCTTTTCTCTTTTTTAATTTTAATTCCTTTAAAAACTCTTACTTTTTATAAATTTGTTTTTCTTTCACTTCATAAGCTTGACAGATCTTGCGCAAAATGAACCTTTGTAAAATATACTTTTAATAATAGAGTGAAAGTCTTTAACAATATGTCGCATCCTTTAATTTTTGATCATGATCGTATTGAGCAATTCCGAAAACGTGCTTTCAAAAAAGCAAAAGAAGGATGTGACTTTTTATTGTCCTACATGGCCGAGGATCTTTATAAACGTCTCAGTACTGTTGATCGTTTCTTTCTATTAGCGCTAGATTTACACAGCCATACAGATCTGGTAGCGCAAACTTTACTGTACTCTAAAAAAGTTCATTCCGTAGAACGCGTTGAAACCGATATACTTTATCAAAGTCGTGACAAAAAGTTTCATTTGCGTCCTCGAGAATTTCTAAACTTTCCCCAAAACTATTGTGACCTTATCGTTTCAATTCTTTCATTACAATTGACCAATGATACCCCTGGTGTTTTGAGCCAGATCAAAAATATTTTAAAACAAGACGGCTTATTCCTAGCTGTTATGGTTGGAGCTGGCACACTCGTAGAATTACGTGAATGTCTCCTCCAAGCTGAAATTGAAATCTATGGCGGCGCAAGTCCTCGAATTTATCCTTTTGCCGATATTCGTGAGGTCGGTGCTCTTTTACAGCGTGTTGGTTTTGCACTCCCTGTTGCAGATATTGAAAATATTACTATACGCTACAATACAATGTTTGATCTTATGCATGATCTTAAAGCGATGGGAATGCAAAATGCGCTTATCAATCGCTCACGAAGGCCTGTATCTAAACGCTTTTTTCTTCGCGCAGCTGAAATTTATGCACAACGATTTAGTGATCCCGATGGACGCATTCGCGCGCAGTTTTCTTTCATCTGGCTCTCTGGCTGGAGTCCTCACCCAAATCAGCAAAAGCCTATCCAGCCTGGTTCGGCACAAATATCTCTTGCAGATGTTTTAGGGAAAAAGTCTCCGAAACCTTAGATTTTACATGACAATTATTTTTCAAAGATGTTTTTATCCGTTACCCGTAACATTTGACTCGTCATCGTTCCAGCCAACATTGAATCACTTACATTGAGAGCTGTACGCCCCATATCAATTAAGGGTTCGATAGACATAAGTACAGCAACCAAAGAAACAGGTAGCCCCATTATTGGCAATACGATCAATGCAGCAAAAATAGCACCACCACCAACACCCGCAACACCAATAGAACTCAACGTTACAACACCAACAAGAGTAGCAACCCAAGTAGGATCAAGGGGATTAATCCCCACAGAGGGTGCTATCATGGTTGCAAGCATCGCTGGATAAATACCTGCACAACCATTTTGCCCAATCGTTGCTCCAAAAGAAGCCGCAAAACTCGCAATTGATTGCGGAACACCAATCCATTGCGTTTGCGCCTCAATATTTAAAGGAATACTTGCCGCACTTGAACGGCTGCTAAAAGCAAATGTCAAGACAGGCAAAACCTTTTTGAAAAAACGAAATGGATTAATTCCTGATATGACAAGCAACACACTATGAATTCCAAACATAAAAATAATACTAACATAGGAAGCTATAATAAAAATCAATAAATCTAAAATGTCCGTAACGCGTGAAGTCGCTCCGACCTTCGTCATAAGCGCAAAAATACCATAAGGTGTCAAAGAAATTACTATACGGACTAACCGCGTAACCCACGCTTGTGCTACTTGAATAAATAAAAGCGCTTGTTCCCCTTTTTCTGAATCATCTTTCTTTAAAAGAAGAACCGCAGCTCCCAAAAAGGATGCAAAAATAACGATACTGATAATTGATGTACGCTTGGCTCCGCTTAATTCAGCAAATGGATTTTTAGGAATCAAGGATAAAATCATCTTCGGAATATTCATATCTCCAAGTTGCGAAATACGTTCTCCCAAAAGAGCAGAAATATCTTGCCCTTCATGTAACAAACCATTCGCTGTTAATCCAAAGAAATTAACCACAAAAATGCCGACCAACGCTGAAAGAGCCGTTGTGAAAAGCAATATTGAAATGGTCATTATACTCATTTTTCCAACAGCATAGACAGAATGCAACTGAGCAACGGCTGAAACGATAGAGACAAAAATCAATGGCATAACAATCATTTGTAGCAATAAGATATAGCCATTACCAACAATGTTAAACCACTCAACGGATTTCAACAAAGTGGCTTCACCTTCTCCATAAATAATCTGTAAAGCACTTCCAAAAACCATGCCAAGAATAAGCCCCAGCATAACACGTAATGAAAGGCTCCATTTCATTCTGTTACTTTGAGCAATCGATAACAAGAGAATAACAAATAGAAATAAATTGATGAAAAAATTAAATGCCATTGTTTATGCTCACTATTGTTATGCTTGAGATTGAATAATACGTATAGCTCAAAATCAATGTATGCTATTTGAATATAAAATATAAATCTTACAACGCTTTTACAAAATCATTATTTTTAATTTATAGGCTAGGAGAGAATTTTTTGTCTATTAATAGCGATTTAAAGGAAATAAAAAATTAAATGATGCGTTCATTTTCCAATTATTTATAAAATCTTATTCTCAAGAGAAATATTTCTAATAAGGAATCAAAATATCAACATGCTGCCATTGAATTTCAATCACAAAAAACAATTTCAATATGCATTATCATTTGAATAACGCAAGCACTCTTTCTTACTATAACGCTTTAATTTATAACAATAATTCATCGTTTTGCACGTTGAATGTGTCTCCCGAATATTGTAAGATTCTCTTATTTTGAATCAATCATTATCATTTATTTGTACGTCATAAGCGAAGCTGGTGTGTGGGTAAAAACTCTAAAGAAAGGGGTAAAAACGCCTTTTATGAATCGTCTAAATACCAAGGGCTGCGCAACATTGAGGGCTGGCAAATAGTGTGATGGGGCGGCTTGCGCCTTCATAACCGTAAAGATGGTGATGTTCAATGGCTTTATTGTTATACCATTCACAGGCGCCGTCGTGAAATGGGCTGGGATGCTTTAAGAAATATCTCTTTAAAAAAGCCCGTGAATGTGCAACCCAATGGCGTTCTGTTTTGCTCTTTTGAGTCATAGAATCCTTGCAAAAATAATAAATAGAATGCTAAAATAATTGCATAGCTTGTTTTTCTAAAAATACGACAGCCAATTAAACGATTTTTGCCAATTTTATTCCCGACATCCTCAAACGCTTTGATCACCGTTTCTTTTTAAGACGTTTTATCTTATTAAAATGATCTTTACAAAATCTTCCAGGTTTTTTGATAAAGACTTCTTTTTTATTGACTATTACAAAATAGCTCTTCTAAACCAAAAAAACATAAATACGAAAATTTTTCAAATTTATAACATCATGCTAAAATGCGAAAGGATACAGAGTTTAATAATATTAAAGCTTTATCTTCATATATGCATCTGCTTTGAATACACTTAAATAGAAAATCTAAATCCATACCATAAGATTTATTATTTGTTATATGTATCTAAAAACCACAAAAACCAGAGCGCAACAAGAAGGCAAAGCCAACTGAAGAGTATATTAAAAACTCTCAAGAGAAAAATAAAGCCTGTTCCCTCTACAAAATAGAGCACCAAGCAGTTTTGCGGATAACTTAGTAGAATTACAAAGTGATCATTCCAAATTAGATATTTTCATACATCAGTGTAACAACTTTCTTTTTATGGACGAATTGCCGATTTTTGGCAAGAAAATAAAGAAATATCAGAGCTAAAGTGAACAAATAAAACTTAAACTTTTTCAAGTTAATATAATCAAATACGAAACCAATTGGAATAATTTAGAAGGAATTTTTCCCTCGTAAAAACTTAAAAAATTTTCACAACTCGATGTTTGAATACATCAGAAAATAAGATTTTCCCATTGGCGTTAACCAAAATGAGCAAAGTAAAAATGTAAGAGAAATAATAACCCATCATTCTATAACGCATTTTTAAAAGATAGCTCCTGTTTACGCTCTTGCTATACAGATATACCATATCACGGATATGAAAGGAGGAATAAGAGCAAATGTCATTACCATTAAAAAAATGAAAACAGTATAATATCTCTCGTAAACAACAAAGAGTGTTTGTGCGTGCATCACAAGCAGAATGGGCATATGTAAAACCATTTAAAAAAAACAAATGTTCTTCTCATAAATCCTCTTAATGTAAAATGAATATCACTTAAATTATGAAAATCATGATGATATTGATCTTTTTTCTTGCATAAATAAAGATAAACGCACTGATAAGTACGCAAATAACAAATTGATTTATAATGATAATTTATTTTATTGCATTTTGAATGGAATATCCTAAGATTCTCTCATTTCAAACCTGTTTATGTTGGGTCAAACCCTCGCCTTGCACATCACAAATGGGATTATGGTGTGGATGAAAAACCTTTAGGAAAGAAATAAAAATGCCTTTCATGAATCGTTTAAATGCAAGGGCTATTGCAACCTTGGGGGCTGGTAAAGAGTATGGTGCTGGATTGCATTATCCCCTTCATAAAGAGTATCAAGAGATTATGATGGGAAATAAGATAGCTCTCTAAAGAAATTTTGTAAATGAGCAGCAAAAACCATACGCACTTATTCGAAAATGAAAAGTGGTATTTTTTGTTTAAAAATTTAATAGGCGCATTCTAAAAATACAGGTTCCACAGCTCCATTCCAAATAGAATGATACAGAGATAACAACCTATCCGCATCTGTTTGACCCAACGCAATTACCTCTTCTAAGGGAACCAGAAAATTTGTTTCGTCTAGACCGTCAGCATCACACTGTCTGCGATTTTTTAACCCCTTGCGCGAAATAGCAACGACTTGACGAGCGATTTCTAAAATCATGGTGCGACGAAAAGGTGTCCTTAACCCTTCTTTAGGAACACGGTTACGCATATCTAAAACTTCTTCAAAACACCAATCTTTTGTTAAAGCTTCTGCTTCATTCAGTGCTTCACTGTCATAAAGAATCCCAACCCAAAAAGCAGACAACGCACAAATATGCTGCCAAGAACCACAATCAGCACCCCTCATTTCTAAAAATCGTTTTAAGCGTACTTCGGGAAACAAAGTTGATAGATGATTAATCCAATCTCCCATATTGGGTATTGAATTTGCAACTTTTCCCTTTAATGCCCCCTTCATAAACTGACGAAAAGTTATATGTGTACAATCATAGTAACGGCCATCACGCACGACAAAATACATTGGTACATCAAGTGCCCATTCAACATAATCTGCAAAACCAAAACGCTCAGAAAATACAAAGGGGAGAACTCCGGACCTCTGATTATCAGTATCGCACCAAATTTCAGAGCGCCAAGATAAAAAACCATTCGGACTCCCCTCTGTAAAAGGTGAACTAGCAAATAATGCTGTTGCAATGGATTGTAATTTTATTGACACTTGCATTTTTCGCCGCATATCACTTTCAGAAGAAAAATCAAGATTAACCTGAACGGTTGATGTGCGATACATCATATCAAGGCCACTTGTGCCAACTTTCGGCATATAATCGGTCATAATTTGATAACGTGACTTGGGCATCCGCGGCGTTTCAGCTAATGTCCATTTTGGGCTCGCACCCATACCGAGAAAACCAATACCCAATGGCTCTGAAATCTTCTTGAGAAGCGTTAAATGCTCCATAACCTCGCAATAAGTATGACCAATTGTTTCCAACGGTGCACCAGATAATTCAAACTGCCCCCCAGGTTCTAAAGAAATGGCACCTTGATTAACCGACCCTACGAGTCCTATAATATTTCCCTCATCTAAAATGGGTGTCCATCCTAAAACTTCTTGCATTCCTTCTAGAAGTGCACGGATTCCTCTTGTACCATTATATGGAACAGGACGGAAACCATCTCTATAGAATGGAAATTTTTCATGTTCTGTACCAATACGCCAATCATTTTCTGCTTTACACCCCCCCTGGAAATAGCTAACCAGGGAATCTAAGTTATAAATTTCACTTTCATCAGTTATATCAAGCGCCATAACTTATTTTATCCTATCATGAGTTCTATCATTTTAAATAAGCTGATTAGAATGATTTTACAAACTTCTCAATGAATTGACCAATCCCCCACACTAGCATTAAGAAGAGCCAAAGCAGCAACAGCAGCGGTGTCAGCGCGCAAAATACGCGGTCCTAAAGATATCGGAATCACAAAAGGACACTTTTTTAATAAGTTCCGTTCTTCTTCACTAAACCCACCTTCTGGTCCAATGAGAATACCAAACGTTGTAATCGTTTTATACTTTTTTAAAAAATATAATGGATTATGTGATTTGTGTGCTTCATCGCAAAAGAATAAAGGATGAGTCTCATCCCAACCTGCTAAAAATTCTGTTAACAAAACAGGAGAGACGCATTTAGGCAAAGATAAAATACCACACTGTTCAGAAGCTTCAATAATATTCGCTTCCATACGCGCCATATTGATACGTGTAACCTGTGTGTGATGCGTCATAACAGGTTGCAAAACCGATACCCCCATTTCAACAGCTTTCTGAACCATATAATCCAAACGTGCATTTTTGAGTGGAGCAAAGCAATAAATGCAATTCGAATGCGTCGTTTGTAATCTTTCTTGATGGAGAAGCTGAACCACAACACTTTTTTTCTTAACAACGATGAGTTTAGCAAGCCACTCGCCATCCTGTCCATTAAAAAGTAAAATTTCGGCTCCTTCTTTCATCCGCAAAACATGTATGAGATAAGAAGCTTGCGCTCCCTCTATCTTTATTTCTTCATTCAAAATAAGTGGCTGACGAATAAATAATCTTTTCAGTTTATAATTTATACGCATTAAAAATTGTGCCAAATCTAACTATAATGATCGGGAAAAATATATAACAAAAAGAAAAAAATATATCTATAGAACTATCACATATAAAGAATTATGGAGTTTTTTATCTTTATGAGATAAGAGCGGGAACAAATGGAATACTAATTGATTCTACTCTCTACAATTTTATAAAAATACACTATTTAGCATTGCATTCAGTCATTGATTGCATGAATGGAGAAAAAGTATGTCTGCTAAAAAAGCAACAATTATTACTATTACTGCCCTTTTGGCTTTTATTCTTATTACTGTAGGAATTGGCTCTGTTGGAGCAGATGGGAAACATACAATCACCAAAGATGGCTACGGAATTTCTGCTGAGCTTCAATAAGCAATGGCTCGTTTACTCTTAAAATTTCATAAAAAGATGATAATTTTTTAGCTATTTTCTAAAATTCTTGCCAATGCAAAATGAAAATAATGATCAATCTGTATCGATATTTTTCTTTACCCAAAAATTACCACCTTCCTGTCCATTAGAGCTCAAAGAAAAAGTAAAGGGCCGCATAAGACTGTTCGTAAGGCATTGGATATCTCTACAGAGCGTTTCTGAGCTATGGCTTTTTCGCAATTGTGCTTGTAATGTAAATCCATTCTGTTGATCTTGCATAATAGCAGAAGGAATTATTCCCCAGATGGATAAATTCCAGTCTGCCGTATGCATCAGTGATTCTGTTATCTTTATTGTAGCATTTGAAAAAATTGTTTGAATATTCCAGAAAGCAAAAGTTGTTGCAAGAACATCGCTCTTTGTTAAAGGAAATTGTTCCTTTTCTGAAAGCCTTATCTGTAAATCATTCAAATCATATCCTAATAATCGACCAGAAGACAGTTTCAGTGTTAATTCACCCTGCATTTTCGCAAAAATTTCTGACCAAGAATTGGCAAGTGTTCGTACCGTCATGGTAAAGTTTGCTTTACTCTGTGCAAAGGGCGTTATTCCCAAAGCTTCTGAAGCAGTTTTTATATCAATGGAAGTTCCAGAAGCACGTCCTTCAAGTTGAACTTTTTTATCATCCGATACAATTTCAATATTGCTTTGAAGAGATCCACCAAAAACATTTGCATGTCCAAGATCAAAAATGCCATGCCCTTTTCTTATTTGCATAGCAGCAGCTAAATTCGTAAACGCAATATTTCCTACTTTTGCTTGTGGCGAAGAAAGCCGGAGATCCACCCCAATACGATCAAAAACTGTCGTATCAAGCAAGGCGTTCTGCTCTTTAACTGAAGAAGACATAGATCCAAAAATGTTAAAGTCTAGGTTATCAAATGCTAAAGATCCAATAACAATTGGTACATCGTCCTGAAAATCAACTTCTAAAGCACCACGTGCATTTGCTGTTCCCATTGTAAAGGTAACATTATTCATTTGAATGTGCATTGGCTGCGCTAAAAAATGAGACTCCCATACAATAGGTGCGTTTAATCCATATCCCCAAAATTGATTGCCTCCAATCCATACTAATGTTTGGTTCCACCCTGGAGAACGCATCGATACTTTTCCATCAAAAATGTAATATTCAGATAATCGTACCTGCCCTATAAAAGTTATACCACCACGTACAGAATTGAGACTTGCCTTAACTTTGCTTTTCCCTCCTGCTAAAAGCAATAATGCTTGATCGGCATCAATTGATAATTTTGTAAACTCTCCGCGCCAACGCGCATCTGCGTGAAACTGTACTTCCTGCGTCGATTCGGGCCAGTCTAAAGTTGCATTTAATCCTGTTATTTTTTCTGGTACACCAGAAATGCTATCATGATAAACGAATATGCCATTTTCGATTACAATCCGTCCAAAAGGTTGCTTTAAAAGATGCTCTATATCTGGATGATCAGGATTATGCTTCAATATTTCACGAGCATTGCGTATCGCTAATCCTAATGCACCTTGTGACCGCGAAAATCTATCAAAAAAATCCACAACTGTTTTAATAGGCTTTTCCATAACGAATTGGGGGCGCACAATTCGCGTCTCTGAAAAGGAAACATGTCCCCAAAGAAGTTCTACCAAGGAAAGATCAACTTCTATTGATTCTGCTTCCATCAATGGAGCAACATTATTCATTTTTGCTGTTAAAGTAACACCGGAAAGAAACGCTTTAGGGTAAGGAAAAAGATTCAACCGTGGTGGATCACGTAATTGCACATTATAACCCGTCCACGCACTCAACTCTTGTGACAAACGAATGCGAATCGTATCTGTTGACACAAGATAAGGTAAAATGAGAATACCAGTTCCAAACAAAAAAATAATTGCAACAAAAAAACCGATCAAAAATTTTATTATTCTGGCGCGCACAATATTCCTCTATATTTTCGCCCCTATAACAGATTAAAAGCAAACTTAAATGATCGTTAAAAAATTCTTATCATTCTAAAATCCGTTATATCTCATTTAATAATTTCATTATTCTTGTTCTTATCCAAAGTTTATTGGAACAGCAATATTGCTGCTTCCTAACAAAACAATTATCTTTAAGACTTTCAAAAATTATAAAATACGTAATATTATCAAACTATTTTTACCACTCTCATATGAATATTGCTATTAAACACTATTGTATTGTCAGCAAATGCTTTACAAAAGAAACAGCTCTCTACCGAAAGGATCTCTCTCAATGAATAATATTATCGATGGAAAAAAGCTTGCTGAAGAGATTATTGTAAAAGTGAAAGCTGAAACAGAAAAACTCCGCAACAATTATAATATACAACCTGGTATCGCTGTTGTCATTGTCGGAGATGACCCTGCAAGCCAGGTGTATGTTGCATCGAAAAGTAAAAAAGCCGAAGAATGTGGTTTTTTTTCAATCAAACATATGGTTTCAAAAGAAACGCAAGAACAAGAACTCCTCCAACGCATAGCTGTCTTAAATTCTAATCCTAAAATCCACGGTATTTTAGTACAACTTCCCTTGCCGCCTCATATTAATACAAATCGTATAACACAAGCCATTGCGTTCCAAAAAGATGTTGATGGCTTTCATTATATCAATGTAGGAAAACTTGCCGCTAATGACCTTGAAGATGCTATCATTCCCTGTACACCAGCTGGTGCCATGATGATGATTGAACAACAATGTGGACAGGATTTATCTGGTCTTGATGCTGTTGTCATTGGGCGCTCTAATATTGTTGGAAAACCTATGGCCTCTCTTTTAACAGCAGCCAATGCTACTGTGACAATTGCTCACAGCCGTACCCGTGATCTTGATGATGTATGTCGTAGTGCCGATATTTTAGTAGCAGCGGTAGGTCGCCCACAAATGGTTAAAAAAGATTGGGTTAAAAATGGTGCGATTATTATTGATGTTGGTATTAATCGCATTGCGGCTCCCGAAAAAGGTGAAAATAAAACGCGCCTTGTTGGTGATGTCGATTTTGAAGAAGTAAAAGGCAAGGCTGCCGCAATCACACCTGTTCCAGGAGGGGTTGGACCTATGACGATTGCCATGCTCATGGTTAATACGCTTAAAGCTGCCGCTCGAGCTCATAATCTTCCTGTACCAAAATTCTAAGAAGTTTGGTGTATCTTCACTATAAAAATATCATTTTACTCACGCCATAAGGGCAGATGCCCCTTGATCTGCACGATTAACTGATTGGCGAAAAAGATGAAAAAGCTCACGCCCAACACCATATTCATTTTTTGAAAGGTCAGGAGAGATGATTGTTCGTGCATTAAATTTTGATAAATCTTGCAAAATAGTTAATTTACCCACATGAGCATCAAGACAAACGATATCGCCATCTTGCAAACGCGCAATGGGACCATTATCCAACGCTTCTGGTGTTACATGAATTGCAGCAGGAATTTTTCCTGATGCACCTGACATACGTCCATCCGTTACCAATGCGACCTTTTGGCCTCGATCTTGTAAAAGACCTAAAATTGTCGTTAATTTATGAAGCTCTGGCATCCCATTTGCTTTTGGTCCTTGATAGCGAATAACAGCGATAAAGTCTTTGTCATTTAATGCACCAGATTTAAAAGCCTCTTGTAGTCTCTCTTGATCATTAAAGACAAAGACGGGAGCTTCAATGCGCCAATGCTCAGATCGAACAGAGGATACTTTAATAATCGCTGTGCCTAAATCTCCCGATAAAAGGCGAATACCGCCATCAGCTTGAAACGGTTTTTTCCACCCCACCAATATCTTATCATTCCCACTTTCATTGAGAGCAGGCTCACGCACCACACTACCATCAGTGCCAAGCTTTGCTTCGATTGCATAAGCATTGAGATCTTTACCAAAAACTGTACAAACATCTTCATGCACTAACCCTGCCTCAATGAGTTCTCGAATAACAAATCCCATTCCACCAGCAGCATGAAAATGATTTATATCAGCCAAACCATTAGGATAGATTCGTACTAAAAGAGGCACCACTGATGAAACTTCTGCAATATCACGCCATGTTAATTGAATACCACAAGCAGCAGCCATAGCAATTAAATGAATAGCATGATTGGTAGACCCTCCTGTCGCATTTAATCCTACAATAGCATTTACGAAAGAACGCTCATCGACTATCATACCAAGTGGTTTATAACTATTGCCAAGTGCGGTCATTTCAAGTACGCGCTGCGTAGCTTCTCGTGTTAAAGCATCACGCAACGGTGTATTGGCATTGATGAAAGAGCTTCCCGGCATATGGAGCCCCATCATCTCCAGTATCGCCTGATTTGAGTTAGCAGTCCCATAAAATGTACATGTGCCAGGTCCATGATAAGACCGAGCTTCTGATTCTAGTAATGTTTGACGATCTATCTTATTTTCTGCATAAAGCTGGCGTATCTTTGCTTTTTCATCATTGCCTTGACCACTTGTCATGGGACCTGCTGGAACAAAAATTCCTGGTAAATGACCAAATGTTAGCGCTCCAATCACTAAACCAGGTACGATCTTATCGCACACCCCAAGATACAGAGCCGCATCAAACATATCATGTGATAAACTTATAGCCGTCGCCATTGCAATGACATCACGTGAAAAAAGAGAAAGCTCCATCCCCGTATTTCCTTGTGTTATACCATCACACATCGCAGGAACACCACCTGCGACTTGTGCTACACCACCAAACATACGAGCAGCCTCTTTAATTAAGTGAGGAAAAGATTCAAAAGGTTGATGTGCTGAAAGCATATCATTATACGCAGTAATAATACCAATATTGCCAACAATATTATGCTTCAAACGCTCTTTGTCTCTTTGACCACAAGCCGCAAAACCGTGCGCTTGATTAGCACATCCCAAAAAACTTCTCTTAGGACGCTTTTCTTGCGCCTGAGCAATACGATCTAAATAAATATCTCGCGTTGGAAGAGAACGTTCATAAATCCTTCGTGTAACCGTAGCAATTGTCTTGGAAAATGCCATCTTTATTTCCCCCTTTCATTTACGCTTCCCACTTTTAACGCAGAAATTGCGTATCATTTCTCTTTGTATCATGTTTCCGCTTCACTTATTTCATTTTCACCCGGAGACCAATAAACCTGAACAAGGTGATGCGCATTGCGTAAAACCGCACGAACAGGCATTTCCATTTCAGAGCCCTCTTGACAAACGACTTCAAAACAATCGCGTTTCTGAAAGCCTTCAAAATGAAGAAGTATGCAACGAGATTGCATGATGACTGGCAAAGTCAGTGTAAGTCTTGGCTCCAGAGCACTTTTTGCATGAAGTGGTAAAACAAGTGCCTGAGTGTGAAGATCAAGCGCTTGCCTCAAACGATCGGCATCAGAAAAAAAGGACGCTGTATGCCCATCACTTCCCATTCCTAAAACAATAACATCAAAGGGTCTAGGCAAAGTATTAATACGACTAGCAGCCGAAAAAGCAGCAAGTTCAACAGTAATTGCTTTATGATAAAGTCCTACAAAATGTGCTTTAGAAGCAAAGTTTTGTAGCAAATGACAGCGTACCATATGTTCATTTGAACGCTCATCATGCGTGGGAACAAAGCGTTCATCGACTAACGTGATGATAATATTTTGCCAATCAATATCAGCTTTTGATAAATAATGAAAAAATAGTTCCGGTGTTTTACCACCAGAGACTGCTAAAATCGCGCGTTTGCGTTCAAGAACAGCAATACTAAGCTCTGCTGCAACACGATCAGCCAATGCTAACGCTAAATCCGTGGGTGTTTCAAAATTTAAACGATCAATATTCATTCTATACACACTTATTGCTCTAAACTAAATTGTTCCATATACGCCCATCACGTTCCATCAAAAATGTTGAAGCAGATGGCCCCCATGAACCAGCTCTATATCCATGAATCGGCTGCTTTATTGCTTGCCATCCCTCAAGAATAGGATCAATCCAACGCCAAGCCGCCTCAACTTCATCACGACGCATAAACAGAGTTTGATCTCCACGAATCACATCCATTAAGAGGCGTTCATATGCATCAGGATTACGCTGAGAAAACGCAGATGCAAAACGCATGTCCAATGGAATATGACGAAATCGCATACCACTGGGATCTGGATCTTTAATCATCAACCATTGCTTGACCCCCTCATCAGGCTGGAGACGAATAACAAGCCGGTTAGAAAAAATCTCATCTGCATTCGCTTCAAAAATATTATGCGGGATGGATTTAAAAACTATAACAATTTCAGACATCCGCGTGGACATGCGCTTACCTGTTCGTAAATAAAAAGGTGTATCTGCCCAACGCCAATTATTAATCTTAACCTTCAGCGCCACAAATGTTTCGCTCTCACTGACTTTTTTTCCCAAATCATCACAATAAGATCTTACAGAGAGACCATTTAAGAGACCAGAAAGATATTGCCCACGTACAGTATATTGCCCTACATTATGAACATCAAGAGGCGTTAAAGAATGCAAAACTTTCAGTTTTTCATCACGTACAGCATTTGCCCTATTGGTAAAGGGTATTTCCATAGCAACCAAACAGAGCAATTGTAGCATATGGTTTTGGACCATATCGCGTAGCGCACCTGCACTTTCGTAATATTCTGCACGCCTTTCCAATCCTAACGATTCAGCAACCGTTATTTGAACATGGTCAATATAATTGGAATTCCATAACGGTTCATAAAGTGTATTCACAAACCGCAAGGCCATTAAATTTTGCACTGTCTCCTTGCCAAGATAATGATCAATACGAAAGATTTGATCTTCATCAAATACTCTTGCAAAAATATCATTGAGTTCAGCTGCTGTTTTTGCATCACGACCAATAGGTTTTTCAATAATGATCCGTGTTTGCTGCGTTATTAAATCATTTTGCCCTAATCTCACAGCAATATCACCAAAAAGTGGTGAACCAACCGCTAAATAAAAGGCCCGAATATCAGCAGGATCTTTTGACAGAACAAGAGAAAGATCTTTCCATCCCCGATTTGATGTAATATCAACAGAAACATAGGTTAAGCGTTCAAGAAAACGGTCCACTTCAATTTGGTTGAGATCTTTTGGTTGAACATGTTTCTCTAGGGCAGCACAAACAAAATTTTGATATTCTTCACGACTTAATGAAGAGCGTGAAACCCCAATAATACGCGTCGGATCACTCAATTGCCCAACACACTGACAATGGTAAAGAGCAGGTATAAGCTTGCGTGATGTTAAATCGCCATTGCCGCCAAAAACAATACAGTCAAAGGGAGAGACTGGAATAATTTTACTCACCATGAACTTGTCTCTCTTCCTTGTTCATATAACAGTTTTTAAAATTTATAGAAATTCCAATCATTAAAACAGATAGATATTAAATAAGCTATTAATTTTCGTTATTTCAAACAGTGCTCAGTTAAAAATGATCCATCAAAGAAAACCAGTGCATTGCTAAAAACACCAGCGGGTAACGTAAAATTTTTCCACCTGGAAAAGGTGAAATCTTTAAATCTTGAAAAAATGCAAAACGCTCACGTTTACCTGTTAACCATTCAGAATATAATTTTCCTATAAAAGGAGCAAGTATAACCCCATGCCCCGAATAACCACCACAATAAGTGATCCCATGAAAAAGTTGACGAACATAAGGCATACGTTCAACCGTGATAGCAACCGTTGCCCCCCAATGATGGGTTAGATTTAGAGAGTGTAAATGAGGATAAATTTCAAAAATCTGCCGTCTTATGCGTTTATCTAAATTTGCAGGATATTGACTATCGTAACTTTCTACCCCACCGAATAATAAGCGATTATCAGTAGTTTTGCGAAAATAACGAATCATAAAGCGAGAATCATCTACCGATTCGCCCCCCTGAAGAATAGGGCACTCTTTTGATAAAGGTTCTGTTGCTCCAATATAAGAGCGAATAGAGAAAATATTTTTCTCAACAAAATGCTGAAGCCCAAGTTTATACGCATTCGTTGCTAATAAAACATGCTCAGTCCTTATATTCCCCCGTTCTGTTATCACTCTATAATGGCTACCATTGCGCTCTATCGCAGTTACTTGTGTCTTCTCATAAAGTGTAGCACCAGCATTTTTGGCGTTTTTGGCCAACCCAATAACGAGCTTTAAAGGATTGATATGACCAGTCTCCGCATCATAAATACCACCATGGTAAAAAGAAGAACCAAGTCGTTTAATTGTTTCATCCCTGTCCATAAAAGTGAGACCGGAATAGCCATAACGCTGCATCACTTCAATATGCCGTTGATAAGATGCTAATTCGCGTTTTTTATGGGTAACAGAGAGATGCCCTGCCATAAAATCACACTGACAATCGGATATTGCACACCAAGATAGAACATCTCTTTTGGCTTCTTCAGCTAAATCAAATAATGTCTTACTTCGCTCAAAACCATATTTTTTCTCTAATGATTCTACCCATTGTCTTAGCCCAGTTCCCAACTGCCCACCATTGCGCCCTGAAGCACCATCACCAAACCGTGAAGCTTCAAACAAAGCAACATGCACTCCAGCCTTAGCCAAATGATAGGCCGCTGAAAGCCCAGTAAACCCACCTCCGATAATAACCACATCACACTGTATCTGACCGTCAAAAAACGGATAAGAGGGACGCTCCTCTAAAGTATCCTCATACCAAGAAATTCCTGGAGAAATCGGATTATAATCAATCATCGTGATAAACCTCAAACATTAAGCAAGAGATATTCGCGCTCCCACGGACTGATGACTTCCATAAAAGTTTCAAACTCTTGTCGTTTGATTGCAGCATAGGTACTGACAAATACATCTCCTAGAATGGCACGTATTGCCGTATTTTGTTCAAATAAATTAACTGCCTCAATGAGACCACGTGGTAATTCAATGCTATCAGCATTCACATTACTTGTTGTTGGTTCATCAGGTTCAAGCTTTTGCTGTAATCCAATAAGACCGCAAGCCAAAGAGACTGCAAGAGCTAAATAAGGATTAGCATCTGATGAAGGAAGTCTATTCTCAACGCGCCGTCCCTGTGGAGCAGAGCGAGGGACACGAAAAGCTGTGGTACGATTATCATACCCCCATCGCAAATTAACAGGTGCGGAAACATCAGGCATGAGACGCCGATAAGAGTTCACATAAGGTGCAAGCATTACAAGTCCCCCCGCCATATGTTTTTGTAATCCACCAATAAAATGACGAAAAAAAACACTTTCCTCACCATCTTCTTGTGTAAAAATATTCATACCTGTCTTTTTATCAACAACCGATTGGTGAATATGCATAGCAGAACCTGGTTGCCCTTGAATAGGCTTGGCCATAAAAGTGGCATACATATCATGCTTAAGTGCTGCTTCACGAATTGTGCGTTTAAACATAAAGACTTGATCAGCTAATTCAATCGGATCACCATGACGTAAATTAATTTCAAACTGACCAGCTCCTTCTTCATGAATGAGCGTATCAATTTCCAGCCCCTGCGCTTCTGAAAAATGATAAATATCATCAATGAACTCATCAAATTCATTGACACCCGCAATCGAATACCCCTGCCCCCCACCAATTGAACGGCCAGAACGGCCAACTGGAGGAACTAAAGGATAATCAGGATCAGGATTTTTCTGTACTAAATAAAACTCAATTTCTGGTGAAACAACCGGCTTTAAACCCATTTCCTTATAAAGATTAAGCACTGTTCGCAAAACATTTCGTGGCGTATAATCTACAACCTGCCCATTTTGATAGACAAGATCACAAATCACTTGTGCGGTAGGAGCTTCTTCCCATGGTACAATGCTCAACGTAGAAAGATCAGGCTCAAGACGCAGGTCCCCATCTGTTTTAGGATATTCAAAACCATGACCATCTTCAGGATAATCTCCTGAAATTGTTGCAACAAAAACAGCTGAAGGCAATGCCAATGATGTTTCTGAGGTAAATTTTTTAGAAAGCATCATCTTGCCACGCGGTACACCTGCTTGATCAGGTGTAATACATTCAATATCTTCGACATTACGAGAAGCAAGCCACTGCGAAACTTGATTCCAATTGTCTACACCACGTAAATTTTTGAGAAAACCAGAAACAGGTTTAGAAGCCTTATTTTTTATTTGTTTACCATTTTTTACAGCCATAACACACCAACTCAAAAAAACATTCAAGCCTCACTATTAGGTATTACCCCATACATGAACGTTATGAAAAAACTCTATCAACTTCATTTTTAAAGAATGCCACAAATCCTATCAAGGTAAAAGAGACCTTGAGACTATTATAAGCTGCTTACCATATCAAATATAGTGGAAAAATTGGTACTGCACGCGATACATCGGTGCTAACGTTCTCTTTAAAAACACACAGATAATTACAACCAGCGTTTTAAAAAGCCTTACCAATGAAGTACTAGCTAGAGGGTTGCGTGCACAACGCAATAATGACACACTGATCGCGCAAGCATGCTTCACATATTGTACGCATAGCCTGTATGGAGTCTGCAGCTCCTAAAGACGTAAAGGTGAAAACCAATCTCCAGCCTTACCATCTCCTTTTAATTCAGCTTTACGGCTTTCGAAAGCATCCAAAGCAATATCTTTTAGATAATGGAGATTACGCATAGCCTCACGCTTTTGTTTGTCACGTTCTTTAATGGGATCACGGCCCTCACGGAGAACAGAACACCATTGGGTTGCACATTCACGGGCTTGTTTTAAAGAGACATCTTTTAAACTACCCAAGCTCATTTCACGGCGCCGCCCGTGGATGATATAACGTAAAAGCCGTTGAGCATCACCATCTTTACGCTTATGAAGGTGCAAACTAGCGCCATCATATTCTTTGCCAGCCCCCAATGTTGCAACAACCCTTGGTATTGAGACGATTCATTAAAGGCATTTTGCTCCTTTCCAAACAGTTTTCACCCCATACACCAACCCCGCTTATGATGTGCAAACATAATTTCACTTGGTTCAACATAAGAGGATTTGAGATGAGATGAGAGAATCTTACAATATTTGGGAAGATGACACAAGTTGTAAAAACATTGTTTATCTTTATAAATCAATGCATTGTCTAAATACTCAGACGCAATTCTACAGGGTCGTACAGTGACCACAGTTGCACCCTTAAACACAGGTCCCGACCATATATCATAATGCTTGACAAAAGCATCATGCCATCATAGCGACCGCTTTGCGTATGGGTTCCACAACATAGTTCTACAAACGTTGACACATTGCTAAGCTAAGAGTTTTCTTGCCCACCTACACCAATGAGGTCATCACTCTCCTCTTTTTGAATCGTGAAACAAAATGATTTACCATGAGCGATAAACCATCTGCTCAAAGCCCAGCTAGCTTAAACTCATAGCATTCTAAACCTTTAGGCTCGCTCTGCTCCCAAAGGGGGCATAGTCAGATATATCACTTCCGTCACATTCACGCGCTAGGACAAAAAAATCTGAAACTATGAGGCAACACTGCGTTTATATGCAGCGTTGTTGTTAGGAATAAGCTTCTATTGAGATAGTTCTGATAGGAGGCATCCACAGCTAATGGTATAGGGATTAATTTGGATTCTTTCGAAATGTTATATATAAATTTAATGTGCCTCCCCACAACACACCACCAGTGAATCCACTTAAAAAACCAAAAAGAAGTTTAAAATCAAATGCATATTTCAAATCATGTTCAACATTGAGAAAAACAATCAATGGAATTTGATGAAAAAAGCGATAAGAATAAATATCAGCGTCAACGGCGTACCAGGCCAAATAACTAAATTCGTTCCCTCTTTGATTTTTAAACGCGGAGCGGCACGCCAGAGCAAAACCAGCCAACGCCAAAGCCAATTATCAGCCCCGCCAACATTGAGATTGCTCACCAGCCTAGGAACGCCAGCTTTTTAATCACATCGCTTCCGCCCAAAAAAAGAAAGATTAACGGCAATAGAAAAAGTCGGTTAACCTTCATTTCCCTATCTTTCAATGCGCTTATTCCCTTCGTAATGAGAAAAATAAGCAAAACCTAGGCCCATAAAGGAGTTCCGGTCAGAATGTTAAATAATGACATATTACGCTCCATGATGTTTGACGCGATAAAAATATTGCATGATGTGAGGAAGATATTTAGAAAAAAGAATACCAGCACAAATTAAACCCATAGTGCCCCACCAAAGCTGGGGGATTCATGCAAAAAAAGCCGCTATAAGAGCATTGGCAAAAAAGATGATTACCCGAATCTATGGAATATATTTATTGATGAGATAAAATAAGATATGTTTGCGTTTTTCTTCAAAAACACCAGCACTGGAATAAAAAATGGTAAAGGGTTTCTTTACCAGCAAGCTAATCAATGAAACCAGAGCAAGTGACAGATAGTAAAAAACTGTGGGGTAGTTCAGTAAAAGTGTAGACCATCCAGCGAAACAATTAACAAACAAGACAATCACTGTCAGAATTTTAGTAATGATCACAGGTTGTCCCTGTCGGACGATTTTAATATTCACAGCAATAATGGGCAATAAAATCACAGTTAAGACGAGAAAGCGTTCGACCAGAGTTAAAACGTTTCCATTGATAACTTCAAGAGTAAATACTCCACAAAATAAAAGCGATTATTATGTTAAACATGGTGCATCCTCCTTTTATATTTGATAGAAAACTTACCGCAAGTGCTTCGTTTTTTTAGTTTCCGTATGAATAAAACGCCACCTAGTTCACACTCTGTATCCTGTTTAATGGTCAACTGATAGGTATTTCCCAGATAAACTGCTTCAATGCATTTTTCCATTCAAACTTAAACTTCTCAAAATCATTGTCGATATATTCACGGCATAGGTTTAAAAGCTAATCTATATCCAGCTTGCCCTCCCTAAAACATTGCGGAAAGGCGGCCTTTAACTTATCTATGTCTTGCTCTTGTGGGCTTTGGTTCAAGCCCTCTATCTTCTTCTCATCCGCTATAATCGTCATATTGGTGCTCCCCTACGCTAGAATAAAGATAAGATGCTATATTCTGCCATAATGATAAATTTATGCTTAATAAACAGTTGGTTATATGCGACTTCTAGTGTCTTCTCAATAAAGTTCGTCGGTTCGTCTCTTATCTGCACCCCATGAGGTGTATTCAAACTTCAGAAAGTGCTATTTTTATAACAGATTGAAAAAAAAGGGGGAAATGAGCCGAGACCTTCTGCAAAAAAGTCTCCGCTCTTTTAGACAAATTGGTCATTTTTGGAAAAAAACGCATAAAATCACCCGCGCAAGGTCTTTGCTCTGTGACGGCTCAAACGCAACAAAAGCCAATAACTGCGGCTTCTAACCACAGCAAAAATCGCACTAAATGAGAATGAGAAAAGTTGTAACAAGATAAATGGTACGGTTGGTGGGATTTGAACCTACGACCTCTGGTGCCACAAACCAGCGCTCTAACCAACTGAGCTACAACCGCATAAAAAATAAATATACCATAACTGTTTACTATTTCATAAACACTTATTCTCTGTTTGTGTGACATAAGGAAGATCAAAAGAGTTTGCAAGCCCCTTTGAAAAAATCCTGCATTTTTTATCAAAAAAAATCCTTTACTAAGGAAGAGCATGCTTTGCCCAATGTTCAACACGATGATCACGATAAGCTTTTATATTTTCAACCCCATCTTGTTGTATCAATTGCACAATCTCTTTCAGAATCGCTATAACAAGGCTAGGTCCTTCATAAATCATTCCACTGTATAACTGGACCAAATCCGCACCAGCTTTCACTTTTTCCAAAGCCGTTTGTGCATCCTTTATACCACCAACGCCAATGATTGCAATCTCCTTACCTAATTTTTGACGCATTTTTGCAAGCACAATAGTAGAGCGCTCAAAAAGTGGACGCCCAGAAAGCCCCCCCTCCTCACCACTTAGTAGACTATTTTTAAGTCCTTGGCGTGAAAGAGTGGTATTGGAAACAATCAGACCATCAAAATCAGAAAGCTTCATTTCTTCAGCGATATCATCCAATTCTTTTTCTGATAAATCAGGCGCAATTTTTAAAAAAATGGGAACGGAAAATCCATGCTTTTTCTTTTGTTCATCACGTGCCTGTGAAATCGCATTTATCAAAAAATGTAAACTATCACGAGCCTGTAAAGCGCGTAAACCTGGTGTATTAGGCGAGGAAATATTAATCGTAAAATAATCAGAAATATCATAAAAATGAGCAATTCCAGAAGTATAATCGCTAATTTTATCAATCGTATCCTTATTGGCGCCAATATTGATTCCTATAATGCCTGTCTTTTTATACGTGCGAAGTCTACCATAAACAATTTTATGCCCATCATTGTTAAAACCCATTCTATTAATAATCGCTTCATCTTCTTTTAAGCGAAAAAGCCGCGGTTTAGGATTTCCCTCTTGGGGCTTTGGTGTAACGGTACCAATTTCAGTAAAACCAAATCCTAAGCGAAAAACAGCATCAACAACCTCTGCATTCTTATCAAACCCCGCAGCAAGACCGATAAAATTTTCAAATTCAAGACCTGCAACAGTCACACACAAACGCTTATCAAAAACCTTTTGACAACTGCTCAACCCACTTTTTAATCCCATAATCGCTAAACGATGTGCATATTCTGGGTCTAACATAAATAAAGCAGAACGACCAATACAACGAAAGAAACTCATCAATCCTTCTCCAAAATAAAACTCATCCGCTGCACCTCATATAAACTCTTAACACAAAAGATCGCCAATAAAGATAGCATATCATCTAAACAAGAATGTTTATCATACGACAAGAGAATTTATAATACCTTCGCCATTACATTTATTTTTGCGTACATTGAACAAAAAAGAGCCTTTTGGTCTTTGAAAAAACTTTCTTACTCTCTCAAAATTGTTCAAATATTAAATCTGTAAAAAACAAGAATCCCGCAAAATAGATCTCTTTTTTTCAATATGTTGTCATAAAAAATTGATAACATTTTTATCAATCAAAAACGGTTCCCTCCTTTTGTTTAAAAAGGAGTTAGAACTTTTTTACGAGAAGCGTTCCATCACTTTGCTCTCTCTGAAGATCCCCTTCATTTTAAAGCCAAACAGGACTGACCCATGCAATAGATTTTAGACTTTTTAATATGCCAAAATATTTTTGGGCAGGAATTTTAATTTTTGTAATATAATGGTTAGAAAGAAAATAAAAATCGCTCTTTTCTTTTTTATCAAAAGCGGTAATTAAAATTATCATATGTCTTTTATATGAAGGGGAAGATGTAATGCTTAAAGAATTCAAAGAATTTGCCCTAAAAGGTAATATGATTGACCTTGCCATCGGTGTGATTATAGGGGGAGCCTTCGGTAGCTTAGTCAATTCAATTGTCAATGATATTTTTATGCCAATCATTGGACTTATTACAGGCGGAATCGATTTTTCGAACATGTTTATCCAGCTTGCCGGTGAAAAACAAGCGACATTAAGTGCCGCTAAAGCAGCGGGAGCAACCATTAGCTACGGCAACTTTATCACTTTGCTGATCAATTTTCTTATTATCGCTTGGGTCCTTTTCCTGTTTGTTAAAGGTATGAATAAAATACGCAGGAAACAAGAAGAAGAGGAAAGTTCAAAAAAAATGTCTTTAGAAGAACAGCTTCTATCAGAAATCAGAGATCTTTTAGCCAAGAAAAAATGAATTTATTCTTGACTCTCCTCATGGAACACAGGAAAAAACATTTCCACAGTTGTTCCATGATTGGGTTTTGAAAATAACAAAAATTGACCACCACTTTCTTCTACCATTGCCTTGCACATTGGAAGTCCCAAACCCGTTCCCCTAAAGGCGCTATCACCAGATCGTCCGTCTTTGCGCTTTACCTGACCATACGGTTGCAATGCCTGCATAATCTCTTCATCACTCATTCCTATACCGTTATCACTCACTGAAATCTTTACACGTTGTTTTTTTCTATAAGAAACGTGAACAATAATTTGCCCTCCCGATGGGGTAAAACGAATGGCATTAGACAGAAGATTCCATATAATTTGCCGAAATGTCTGTTGTGATACACCAATAAATGGTACATGAACTGGAGCAGCAATACGCATGATAATGCCATTATGATTAGCCTGTGTTTCAAGAAAAGCCACACTCGTTCGTAAACACGCTATCACATCAAATGCTTCAGTTATAAGAGGTTTTTTATTCTGCTTATTTAAATCAGAATAATTTTTTTTTGAGTATTCTAGTAACTGATTCACCAGCGATAATATATGTTTTCCAGATGCAATAATATCGCATAAATACCCACGATACCGTTCATTGTCGATCGTCCCAAAACGCCCCTCTCTCATAATTTCTGCAAAACCAATGAGAGCATTTAAAGGCGTTCGCATTTCATGAACAATTCCAACCTTTTCATTCTCTTCTGTTTTTATATCCACTGATAGAATTGCTCGTGGCAAATTATGCACTATAACAGCATAATTGTCTTGCCGTGCCAAAGGCACAATCGTTATAGAAACCGTTATATTTTTCTGACTTTTCGTTACTAACTCAACTGTCTCCCCACGATTAAAAATCGGATTTTTTCCTTTCACACGGATTAATTTAAAATACTCCTCAATCAAAGAGCGACTTTGCAAAGTCAGTAATGATGAGAATGATTGTGCCTGCAATTCTTTGATCTCATAGCCAGTTAATGTCAAAGCAGTTCTACTGACCGCTTGAATGAAGCCCTGTCCATCTAACCAAAATATACCATCAGTCGCTGTATCCAATAATGATAAAACAACTGCTGGTTCTTTTATAAGCGTTTGTTCTATAGTATTTTCCGACAAATCCTGTGTATTTGGCAATAGCTCTATCGCTTTTTTATCAGAATGCTCACATTCTAAAGATGAATGCAATTCTCCACGCAATCGCTGTGCAATTTCATGAAAAGCTGAACACTCTATTTCCGAAAGACTTGATCTGTTTGCATCCGAATTTTCATCTTTTTTCTCTTGTTCTTTTTCTTGCATCTTTAAAACACCAAAGCCATGAAATCTCTCAAGCGACACTCTTTCATCAAACATTGGCACAGCAGATCATTCAACATTTAAACCTTTCTGGATATCATCAACACTCCACTAAGCGGCCTATTCTCTCCAAAGTAAAGCGTCTTCAATCAAACTGCCTATATTTGATAACATTCATTCTTAAATCTACTGGTAAGCTTACCAAAATTAGACCAATAGAAGCCTCCCTTTTAGGCTATCCTTTAGAAACATCTCTAAATTAAACATTCTTATTCATTTTCCAAGCAAAACCATTTTAGCAAATGTTTCGGCATAAAATGAAAAAGTTTCTGTTTATTCTTCAACTGATCTGCTGTTCATGCTATGCACAAAATCAAAAAATGACTGATTTTATTTTTAAGCTAATAATACCAACCTGTATACATACACCTGCTATGTAATAAATATTTTGACTGTCACCTTACTATCAACCGTCTGTAGCAGAATTTTGACCGTTTCACCATGAAAAGAAAAAAGAGAAGAAGCCTTCAAAACTATTGCATGTTCATCAATTATTGTAACGAACATTCGTATCTCACCTAAGCTAGCAATAAGGGAAATATTTTCCCAAAAAATTTCCAATAATAAAGACCTTCCCTCAACCAATAATGTTAAGAGAGACTACAGAAAATTCAATAACACGCCTTTAAACCATCCAATGCAATGAAACTTGCACTTCTCGTATTCTTCACTCTCTTGTGATCATTTCTTTGATCTAAAAAACTTCTTTTCTTTTGTGCGGACATAAAAAAAAGCTCAAAAAATACGCTCCATCTCCGCTGAATCAAAGAAGATCTCTACACTCAGAGAAACAACACAAAGCCCTCTCTCAATCATATGTAGTTTTTTACATTTCAGATAATCTAAAAATGTAAAAAATATTTTCATCTCTTCTTTGTATGGTCTTATATTACATATCAGTCGTCTTCATACGAGAAATATTGCTTTTGTTTTGTCATTTCTCATTCATATTTTAATATTTCGTCGTTTGAAAATAAGCACAAAATAACAGCTGCTTTCATAAAATAAAACAAGCATCAACCATTTAAATAACGATCATCAGACATTTTAAAATTATGCATTTTTAAAATGTCTTACTTATTATTCTATTCAGTAACTAGAATTTCACGTTTTCCAACATGATTAGCGGCTCCCACAATACCTCTTTCTTCCATACGTTCCACAAGAGAAGCAGCCTTATTATAACCGATTGCAAGCCGACGTTGAATATAAGATGTCGAGCATTTTTTATCACGCATAACAATTTTTACAGCTTGCATATAAAGTTCTTCACCATCTTCACCAAGGTTTTCTTCCCTCAAAATTCCAGAAACTGAATCAGCCGCTCCATCCTCTTTATTTTCATCTTCACCATCTGTTACTGTTGCTAAATATTCAGGTTTTCCTTGCCTTTTAAGATGCGCAACAATGGATTCAACTTCTTCGTCAGAAACAAAAGGACCATGAACACGTACAATACGCCCACCACCAGCCATATGAAGCATATCGCCTTGACCCAAAAGTGTTTCAGCTCCTTGTTCTCCTAAAATTGTACGACTATCTATTTTTGATGTTACCTGAAAAGAAATGCGGGTAGGAAAATTTGCTTTAATGGTACCTGTAATAACATCAACAGAAGGACGCTGTGTGGCCATAATAAGGTGAATACCTGCAGCACGAGCCATTTGTGCTAAACGCTGAATGGCATTTTCAATTTCTTTCCCTGCTACCATCATGAGATCAGCCATCTCATCAACAATGACAACGATATAAGGAAGTTGTGTTAGATCCATTGCTTCTTCATGATAAAGCATTTCCCCACTTTCTTTATCAAAACCTGACTGTACAGTGCACATGATTGTTTCGCCTTTTTGTGCTGCAAGAGCAACACGTGCATTAAAACCATCAATATTGCGTACACCTAATTTAGCCATTTTACGGTAACGCTCTTCCATTTCACGAACCGCCCATTTTAAAGCTGTTACAGCTTTTTGGGGATCAGTTACAACAGGCGTTAAGAGATGTGGAATACCATCATAAACAGAAAGTTCTAACATTTTAGGATCAACCATGATCAAACGGCATTGTTGAGGAGTCATGCGATAAAGAATTGATAAAATCATTGTATTAATCGCAACAGATTTTCCCGATCCCGTTGTTCCCGCAACCAATAAATGAGGCATTTTTGCTAATTCTGCAATGACAGGTTCACCATTAATCCCCTTCCCCAAAGCAAGAGCAAGTTTAAACTGGCTTTCACGAAAAGAGCTTGTTTGGATTAATTCTCGTAAATAAACAGTTTCACGAACTGCATTTGGCAACTCAATCCCAATAACATTGCGTCCAGGAATCACAGCAACGCGTGTAGAAATAGCAGACATAGAACGTGCAATATCGTCAGAAAGATTAATAACCCGTGATGATTTCACACCAGCGGCAGGTTCAAATTCATACATTGTCACCACTGGTCCTGGATGAACATGGATAACTTCACCCTTAATACCAAAATCTTCCAAAACATTTTCCAAGAGTCCAGCACCACGCTCTAATGTTTCTTGCGATATCAGCGTCTCTTCATGCAAAACAGGTTCCTGCAATAAATTTATCGGAGGAAATTCATAAGTACCTTCATCAAAAGATTGAATATTTGATGTCAAAGCAGAATCATAGTTGCATAATGATGCACGAGCGGATCGAAAAACTTTTCCTTTAGGTTGCATTATAGAAAAGTCTTTTGAATCTTTGGCAAGACTTTCTGTTGTACAATCAACAATCTCATTGGCAACAATCTCATTGGTACTTTGTCTTTTTATAGGGGCTTCAATATTGTTTAACCTATCAGCAGAATCTTCAACCACAAGCTTAGAATGCCATTTTTGATTCTCTTTAACAGTATCATTCTTTGCATGCCTTAAATGAGAAATTTGCTCTATTCCCTGAATCTTCTCCGCTGGCAATTCTGATGTAATGGAATCGTAAAATTGCGGAAAACGGTATTCAAGAACACGATAAAGAGCAGTAATAGACTCATTAAAGGTGGAAGTTGTATCGGGGATAATCTCATTACTAATGCAATCAATCGATATTGTATCCTCTCCTAAAATTTTAGCATCAACCTGTTCTAATATAAAGGATCCACACTCAAAAAATGCGTCGTCAGAAAGATGAAAAGCAGGCTTTATCTTTTGCACCACATTTTCTGCTTGTAATGTCTGTTTGCCTTCTCCCTCCTCAAACGGCTTACAAACAGCTTGCTGTGACAATTCTTTCAAAACAGCTGCATAACAAACGGACGCTTTATTTGCTAGCGATTGAGAATTAATAACCCTCTTTGTGGAGTGGGGGCTTGTTGTGTTTTTATTGTCTACAATATTTGTAAGATTTTTTTGCTCTTTCTTTGTAAAAGCTTGAAATTGCTTGGCAAAAACTGGATCTGTTTCTATACGACGACGTAAAATCTCAACCTCTGGTGTTCGCGTAAAACGCACGTTTTTTCCGAGAGTGAATGCCTTTTTCCATACTTCCGGATAAGAAAATATCTCAGCAATCTTGGTAGATAAATCCTCTTCTGATGCACTTTGTGTACTCTTATCAGAAGAAGACGTCGAAAGAGATTTTGTTTTCAAATTATGCATGGTATCCAACAAACTTATAGCAATGGAAAAAGGGATTCTTCAAAAAGAATATAATATGAAGGTTAATAACCTTTTGCTAACTGTCATTTTTTAACAAAAAATAATGTCGTTATTTCTCTCACAGAGATTTTTTCCATCAATATTGGATAAATTACAAAATCATGATTTCATGCAGCTATACGTCATTTTTCGTGAAAAAAACTCTATGATAAAAAATTACGAAAAATTGCCCGTACTTCTCTTTTCTGCCTCTTTTTAAGCACAATAATATAAACGGTTACTCTCATATGAACTCTTTCTAATTCTTCATGCCTTTTTGTTATAAAATAAATCAATTGCTTATTTTTAATAAAATTACCCTTGTTATTCTGGTTTAAAAAGGTTCAAATAGAATAAAATTTAATAACATACAGAGAAATAAAGGGAGCTCATCATGTTGAATAAGAAGAAATTTTATATCAATAGTCTATGGGACGATCCAAGCACTCCTCATGATTTTCATGTCATTGATCCATCAACAGAAGAAGCTTGTGCTGTTATTAGCCTTGGAAGCAAAAAAGATGCGGATAAAGCCATTAATGCGGCTAAAAGAGCTTTTCAAACTTGGCAAACATCTCAGCCTAGTGAACGTCTTAAATTCGTTGAAAAAATTTTAGAAATCTATGAAAAACGCTCAGAAGAGATGGCAAAGATTATTTCAATGGAAATGGGAGCTCCGATTGATATGGCTCTCAATGCACAGACAGCAGCGGGCGCTTCCCATATTCGCAACTTTATCAAAGCTTATAAAGAGTTTTCATTTCAAGAGATTTTAGTAGAAGGAAATGAAGAAGCAATTCTTCATTATGATCCTATCGGCGTTGTAGGATTGATTACTCCATGGAATTGGCCCATGAATCAAGTAACTCTTAAAGTTATACCTGCTCTCTTGGCTGGCTGTACAATGGTTTTAAAACCCTCTGAAATTGCTCCTCTTTCCGCTATGCTCTTTGCTGAAATTTTAGATGAAGCTGCTTTGCCTGCTGGCGTTTTTAACTTAATCAATGGTGATGGAGCCAACGTTGGTTCTTACCTTTCTGCTCATCCAGAGCTAGAAATGATCAGTTTTACCGGATCTACGAGAGCAGGAAAAGATATTTCTAAAAATGCGAGCAATACTTTAAAACGGGTTTGTCTGGAACTGGGAGGTAAGGGAGCGAATATCGTCTTTGCCGATGCTGATACAGAGGCTGTTCAACGTGGTGTACGACATTGCTTTTATAACAGTGGACAAAGCTGTAATGCACCAACACGTATGCTTGTGGAACAAGCCCTCTATGAAAAAGCCATTCAAACGGCGAAAGATATTGCTGAACAAACAAAAGTGGGACCAAACCATCAAGCAGGAAATCATATTGGTCCAGTCGTTTCAAAACAGCAATACGATAAAATTCAAGATCTTATCCAATCTGGAATTGATGAAGGGGCAACTCTTGTTGCAGGCGGCATTGGTTTACCAATGGGAATGGAACGCGGTTATTATGTACGCCCAACCGTTTTTGCTGATGTGAAACCTCATATGCGTATTTTTCAAGAAGAAATCTTTGGTCCAGTTCTCTCGATTATTCCCTTTAAAACAGAAGAAGAAGCCATCGCTTTAGCTAATGACACACAATACGGCCTTACAAACTATATACAATCACAAGATCGTAGTAAATGTCGCCGTATCGCGGCACAAATACGGTCTGGTATGGTAGAAGTTAATAGATATGGATTACCGAGTGGTAGTTACTTTGGAGGCGTGAAATTTTCTGGACGTGCGCGTGAGGGCGGTCACTGGGGAATTAAAGAGTTTCTTGATACCAAAGCAATTTCATACTGGTAAAGATATTACAATTTAATAGGGATTGTATGATAACACAGCGAAAAACGGATGAGAGTGCTCTTGGGAAACGACTTGATCAGTGGCTTGCACAACAATACCACGATACGCTGTCACGTTCACGCCTGCAAACTCTTATCCGTGAAGGCTATCTTAAAATTGATGGTCAACTCATAAAGGAGCCAAAAACAAAACTAAAACCTCATCAAATTATCGAACTCACAATGCCACTCCTTCGTGATGCAGAACCTAGCGGTGAAGCCATTGCATTAGACATTCTCTTTGAAGATGATCACGTTATTGTCATTAATAAACCTGCTGGTCTTGTTGTTCATCCCGGCAATGGTCATTGGACCGGAACATTGGTGAATGCTCTTATCCATCACTGTGGGAATAGTTTATCTGGTATCGGCGGTTTTAAGCGCCCTGGTATTGTTCATCGTCTCGATAAAAACACAACTGGTGTCATGGTTGTCGCTAAAAATGACTTTGCTCACAAAAGCCTCAGTGGCCAATTTTCTGACCATGGACGTACCAGCGCATTAGATCGGCGTTATCAAGCCTTGATTTGGGGCAGACCTAGTCGGAATGTTTGGACCATTGATGCATGCCTTGGTCGTTCCCCCCATAATCGGATAAAACAAGCTGTCATCCATCACAAAAACACTCATGCACGTCATGCTGTTACACATTTTTCTCTTCTTGAAAAATATCAAACCTGCGTAGATACAACACCTTTTGCTAGTCTTCTGGAATGTCGTCTGGAAACTGGACGCACACATCAAATTCGTGTTCATATGGCTTATATTGGCCATCCTCTTATAGGTGATACCGTTTATGGAAATGCTTTTAAAACAAAATCAAATACGCTTAATCCCATTATTAAAAATGCAATCGATCAATTTAACCGACAAGCACTTCATGCAGCTAGCCTTACTTTTGAACATCCCACGACAGGTCAAATTATGTCTTTTTCTTCACCACTTCCTCAAGATATGGCTGAACTTATTAAGAATTTTAAAAGATAAATTGAAACTTTTAACCTGTTCAGGATTTCACAATTAGACGATCCAAATCTCTTTTTGAATAAAATGAAAAATTATGCTAGTATAAAAAGTGAGAGGGATGTTTATAATATCTGCAAATGGAATTTGCCTTATCAGGGAATTCATATAAAAGGAGGGTGCTCTATGGCCCACGTAAATCTACTATCCATAACGACAGGTGACGGAGGGTTGAATCGTTACTTGGAGGAAGTTCGTCGTTTTCCAATGCTTGAGCCCACAGAAGAATATATGCTGGCTCAGCGTTATCATGAACATAATGATCTCAAAGCTGCACACAAGTTGGTAACCAGTCATTTACGTCTCGTAGCCAAAATCGCAATGGGCTATCGAGGCTATGGATTGCCTATTGGCGAAGTCATTTCAGAAGGCAATGTTGGACTTATGCAGGCTGTTAAACGTTTCGATCCAGAACGTGGTTTCCGTCTTGCAACCTATGCAATATGGTGGATTAAAGCATCTATCCAAGAATATGTATTGCGCTCTTGGAGTTTGGTAAAAATGGGGACAACGGCTAATCAAAAGCGTCTGTTTTTCAATCTTCGTAAATTAAAGAGCAAACTTCAAGCACTTGACAGTGGTGATCTTAATGCAGAACACGTAAAAGAGATTGCAACAAAATTAAATGTCACAGAAGATGAAGTTATTTCAATGAATCGTCGACTTGGCGGTGATACTTCACTCAATGCGCCCCTTCGCACAAAAGAAGGTGAAAATGGTGAATGGCAAGATTGGTTGGTCGATGACTCCAATAATCAGGAACAGGTTTTACTAGAACAAAGTGAATTGGAAAATCGTCGCTCTATGCTCGTAAATGCTATGGATAATCTGAATGAACGTGAAAAGCGTATATTCAAAGCACGTCGTTTAAACGATAAACCTTTAACATTAGAAGAACTCTCTAGTGAATTTAATATTAGTCGAGAACGGGTAAGACAAATTGAAATGCGTGCATTTGAAAAAGTACAAAATGCTATCAAAGCTTCTGTCTTATCCCAAAATCAAATAGAAAGCCTTTAAAGTTAAATATACATCCAATTTTATTTGTGCATTCTTTAAAAGGGGCAACAGGAGTATGTTTGCCCCACATTGTTAAATTAGAGCGAAAACCGTTTTGATGAAAGGAAGTCTTGACGTAACATTTTCGTCTGCCAATATATCGATGTTTTATTTTTCCTGACCAAGAATTGTTCGCTTATCTGGTTGCGTAAGCCATTGTCCAATAACTTCATTAAAAATAGACTTCCCTATTTGTCCTTTTGTAAAGGTTAATTCACTTATACGTCCATTCTTATCAGTTAATACCACACGTATCCAATCCAATTCTCGCATCAATTGTAAATTTCGCTCAAGAAATGGTTGATTGCCGCTTAAAGCAACAAGAAAGAGATTATCGTCAATCTTTGCGGCAATAGCTCTTGTGAATGCCTGTCCAATGGATTGCTCACTTGCTTTAAAAGTAAATGCTTGGACTTTGCTTATCGCTTGACCGGAAAACTTATCAGAAGAAATAAAAATAAGATCCATAATATACGCAGCAGGAAAAGACACATCGGTATTACGACGTAAAATTAATCGTAATGATAACCCTTCATCTGGAATTGTTATATCACCTTGTATAGTTGATTCCTCTTCCCCCTCCTTTTCACGCGATTCCTTTATAAGTGTCCAATGAGCACTCCCTGTTGCCACTTTTTCTGCCTCGTAATTTGTACGCGCTTGATAAAAAATAGCTTCCCCTCGTTTTTCAAACGGTTGCAAGCTCCTAGAAACAACTGTTGAATTTCCTTCTTTATGAGAAGAATTGGCTGCTTGATTTAAACCAACATCAACTTCTCTCCCGTCCTCTAATAAACGTTTCGTTAACTTTTTATTAACCGAAAATGCCTTTGGTAAAGGATGAGAAACTTGCTGATTTTCTTCAGACAACAGATGATCATCTAAGACAAACATACGGATACAAACGAAATAGATACCTATCGTTAAGATGACAAGACTTGCAATAACAGCAGTAGTTATCACAATACGTTTTTGCATTGACGATCGATTAGCACGACGCAAAGCCTGAGAAAAAATATGTGAAACAATGTACGGATTATCTCCTTTCGAAACAGAAGCTAAAGGAGAAGCTTTTAATATATTGTCATCAATACGCTGAGAAGCTAAATAAGTGTCGATATTGACAGGCTCTGCGTCTGGTGTAACTGATACATAAGACTTATCAAGTGCTTTATTGTCCCCTGCACTTGTAATAGAAACCTGTCTTTCTTCCGTTTTCATCTCTGAAAATGTTTTATCTCGCTGTAAGATAGAACTTTGTGTATACTTATTAACTTTAGCACTCTTTGTAGGATTCCATCCAATAACTGAAGAAAGTGAATTCTTTTCAAGAGCTAAATATTCCTCTTCAACAGTTGCAATAGCACTCTGTAAAATCTTCCTTTGCCCATCGGCTATTTCTTGTGGTACTTTTGCTGTTGCAAACTGATGTTCAAGTGTTTCAATAGCCCGCTCATAAATCCGCTTACGCACTTGTAGTGTAACATTACTTTGCGCATTAATTGCCCTTTTTAAGATTCCAACGAAATCTACCATATCCTCTATAATCTTTCTCAAACTGAGAAAAACCCCAGCTCTCAGGCCCAAAATACCTTTATTTTAGCTTTTTTAATTAATTGCCATTTACATGGTACAACACTCATAATAATCTTCTAAAGTGAATATGAAAAATAAACAATGCTCTTCTGTTTCTTTCTCTCATTCATTCTCAAGCCTTTCTTTATAGAAAAGCACAGAGCGAAATCTACACTCTATACAGCAATTAAAAAATAATAATTATTTTTCAAAAGGATCCGTAATCAGGATTGTATCTTCACGTTCAGGGCTCGTAGATAATAAAGCCACGTGTGTATTGGTTAGTTTTTCAATATAGCGTATATATTTGATAGCCTGAACCGGTAAATCTTCCCATCTTAATGCATGCGCTGTTGCGTCCTTCCAACCTTCTAATTTTTCATAAATGGGCTTCACACGCGCTTGCGCCCCCATAGAAGAGGGTAAATAATCAATTCTTTTACCATCAAGCTCATAACCAACACAGATTTTAATTTCTTCTAAACCATCTAAAACATCAAGTTTTGTCAGGGCGATCCCTTGAACACCACAAATCGTTACCATTTGTCGTACTAAGACTGCATCAAACCAGCCACATCGACGTTTTCGCCCCGTTACAACGCCAAATTCATGCCCACGCATTCCCAGAAATTCGCCAATATCATTTATTTGCTCTGTCGGAAATGGTCCTTCTCCAACACGTGTTGTATAAGCTTTTGCAATACCCAAAACATAATGAATCACGTTAGGTCCCATACCTGAACCGGTACACGCCTGCCCAGCAACTGTATTGGATGATGTCACATAAGGATAAGTTCCAAAATCATTATCTAATAAAGCACCTTGTGCACCTTCAAAAAGAACATGTTTTCCCATCCGATAACTTTCATCTAAGAGGTGCCATGTACAATCCATAAAGGGTAAAATTTCATCTGCTACTTGCATCAACTCATCATAAAGTGCTTGAGAATTAATCTCTGTAACCCTCATCCCACGACGCAAAGCATTATGATGTCGCAAAAGTCGTTCGATTTTGGCCATAAGCGTATCAGATTCTGCCAAATCCATCACACGGATAGCACGACGTCCCACCTTATCTTCATAAGCCGGACCAATACCACGTCTTGTTGTACCAATTTTTAAACCCGATAAACCGCTTTCACGAATAGCATCCAAATCACGATGCAAAGAAAGAATTAAGGGAGCATTTTCAGCAATACGCAAAATATCCGGTGTAATTTTCACACCCTGCTCACGTAGTTTTTTTAATTCTGCCACAAAATGATGAGGATCAACAACAACCCCATTACCAATAATGGATAACTTTCCACGAACTAAACCAGATGGTAAAAGCGATAATTTATAACTAACTCTATCCACAACCAATGTATGGCCTGCATTATGCCCTCCCTGATATCTTACCACAACATCTGCACGCTCAGATAACCAATCTACAATTTTTCCTTTACCTTCATCACCCCATTGTGTACCAACAACTACTACATTGGTCATAATTTTCTCCGTCGTGTTTTGTCAAATAAAATCAGCATTCAAAAACAAATGCCTCTTATAACGAAACCTTAGAGCAAGCGCGACTCTTCATTTTAGCCTTTTCCAATCTTGGTTATTAAATTTTCATATTCATGATAATAATAAAGGAAAAAAATATAAAATATATCTCTATTTTAAATTTACCATTTTTCCGTAAAAGTAGAAAAATTTGGAACTTTTAATTGTTCCCTTAGCCAACACCTGATAAATTATTCATATTCCTCTCTTAATCTTTGATAATCTATGTGCCATTTACAGGTTATTACCGCATACAAGAATACGAAAGATCATCATCATCTCTCGTATTCTTCTTTTGGAAAAAAATATGTTATAAAAATTGCTAATCGTTAATTAAAGACGCGCTTTTTCGACCTGAAAGGCCCATTCAAGCCATTGTGTTAAAACTTCTAGATCAGAAACCTCAATTGTTATACCTGTCCAAATTCGAATTCCTGGAGGCGCGTCTCGATAAGAGCCAATATCATAAGCTGCCCCTTCCTCATCAAGACGATTCACTACTGCTTTTATAAAAGATACCCGCTCTTCAATATTCAAAGAAGTAATCACTGGGTCAACAATATTTAAACAAACAGATGTATTAGAACGTACTTGAGGATCTTTTGCCAAATAGTCTAACCACGGTGTTTTGCGAACAAAATCATCGAGTACAGAAAAATTTTTCTCAACGCGTGCCATTAATGCCCGCAAACCACCCTGCGCCTTTGCCCACCTCAATCCATCAAGAAAATCCTCAACACAAAGCAGAGAGGGCGTATTGATGGTTACTCCTTTAAAAATATTTTCAGTTAACTTTCCATCTTTTGTCATACAGAAAATTTGCGGGATTGGCCAAGATGGCACATAACTCTCAAGTCGTTCAACAGCACGAGGACTTAAAATCAACATACCATGAGCAGCCTCTCCTCCGAGAACTTTTTGCCATGAAAAAGTAACAACATCTAATTTTGAAAAATCAAGATTTTGCGCAAAAGCTGCTGATGTTGCATCACAAATTGTTAGCCCTGCTCTCTTTTCTGGAATGAAATCGGCATTAGGAATACGTACACCTGAAGTCGTTCCGTTCCATGTAAAAACAACATCACGATCAAAGTCAATTTGTGTTAAGTCTGGTAGTTCACCATAAGGAGCTTCAAAAAGACGCACATCAGAAAGCTTTAATTGCTCAACAACATCTGCAATCCACCCCGATCCAAAACTTTCCCACGCTGCCATATCAACGCCACGCTCACCTAAGAGAGACCATAAGGACATCTCAACAGCACCAGTATCTGAAGCAGGCACAATTCCTATACGATAATCAGAAGGGACTTCAAGAATCTCACGCGTTAAATCAACAATTTCAGCAAGTTTTAATTCTGCTTCTCTAGATCGATGCGAACGCCCAACTAATGCATTTTTAAGAACTTCAACAGTCCAACCAGGTCGTTTACTACAAGGACCTGAAGAAAAATTAGGATTATTTGGACGACAATTTGGTTTTTGAAACATTATCATTATTTCTCCCCTTATCAAATGGCTTGCCTTTCTTTAAAGAAAAGCTAATTATTATAAAGACTGTGCCAATAAGTCCCCTTAAAAAATCAAAAACATTTCCTCTTTATTGCATAAGCTTACAACACAAGGAAATCTTGTGAAAAATACCCCTCTCAATTACCTTTTAAAGTTTTTCTCTAGAAAGATCTCCTTGCGCTTTCATCACGATAAGATAACATTCTGACGAAAACACACTAACGTATCACAATATACCTATCAAGTTGATTTTACGAAAAGAGCCATTATAATTGCCAGAATACGGAAATAAACTTATAAAAAAGCAATTATTTTTTTTGATGACTAGACAGAGAAAATTTTAATGTTATAACCGCACATGGTTTGTAAAGTGTGCCCAGATAGCTCAGTTGGTAGAGCAGCGGACTGAAAATCCGCGTGTCCGTGGTTCGATTCCGCGTCTGGGCACCATTTATCATCCTCAACATATTGAAATATATAATTTTTTTCTTAAAAAAGCCAATTTCAGAGCACCTTTTAGACCACCTTCTACAGTTTATACAACTTTACCTCATTTGTTGTTATTTGCTGCTTATTTTTCTTCGGGGTAAAGGCCAAGATTTCTTTTTTTCTCCATCTTACCGCTCTCCCTAGCTTATAAGGCTCAGGAAACACCCCTTGAAACACCCAATTGCGAATCGTTGTGGTTGATACGCTAAAAAGCTCTGCACATTCGCGTGTTGTCACATATCTATCACCATCATCAAATATCATCTCATGACCTTTCACTCTTTTACGTTACATAATGGGCGGCCATACTAGGAAACATATGGAGCTTTCACATTTTTAAAAATTTGTATGCTTATTTTTTAGATATGCTTAATTTCATATTTCCAATCCTGTAATTGTGTAAGAGCCAAGGCTATTTGCCCTCTATGGCACATGCATACATTGGCTTCAAAACAAGTAATTGCAACGCGCTTTTTGTTTAAAAAGACTTGATATCATGTGTTTATTGCACACAAATGATTTTTGAGTGTTGTCTTTTGATATTCTTCAAAAAGACGTTCGTAATCTTTTTGTGTTTTCAAATTTTGTCGTTTTTCAGAGGCAATGCCAAGTTCAGGCATATGCATATATTCAATATTAATGTTGTTTACAGCTTTCTCCAATTGTCTTTTCGAAAACCCATGTTTTCTACTTATTGGATTTCTACGAACATCACATAAAGTTTTGATATTGTTTTCTATGAGACAATCAAGATAATTCTCAAGGGACTTTCCTTCATAGCCAATTGTAAAAAAACAAGCTTTCTCATCTTTAGCTGGGTGTAGGATACTCTGTTTGATATTACACACGTTTTACTTCCTTACATAATGGGTGTGGGTGCTGAGAGGAGGAGAGCACCCCCATAGGGTTATGCAGCTTTTGTCAAGATCTGCTTCATGTCTTGCTCTATTTCTGCTAAAAAGACCTCGACTGCTTTAGTAATCTGTTCAATTTGTTCATCATCACGGTGGATGCGTTGTATTTTATACGCAAGTGAGATGACCTCTCTACAAATTGTTGATTATAACTGATGAAATGACACCATTTGCGCCCTGTACAAGCCATTTGGAATTGCATCTGCACTCTGTATTCAGGCTTAATCTCGTCATACATAAAAAAACGAAGATGTGTCGTTGATTGTGGACATTTGACTTCAACTAAACCGTCTTCACCAATCAAACCATCCGGACTAGCCCCCGCCATTTTGATGGTAGGATGAGGTATAAAACCGCATTTTATGACATCGGCATCATAAATGAATTCATATTCTTTCAGGGCGTCCTCTTCATGTTCAATCCCCCATTGCATAGATGGTGTTATATAAGATTGGCTTATTTCCCCTGTTAAGCGTTCTGTCATGAGTTTCATTTTGTAGTCTTCATATTTGCTTGTCGGCAATCCTTTGGCTGTTCTACTGAGGACATTGTAAACATTAGACGCGGTAATTTTCCCTAATCTTGCTTGAAACCATTCTGCTGTTCTTTGTTCCATCTCACGCACCTAATCTTTGTTTTGCTTCAGAAGCTTGACGGTTTTGTTTTTTATACAAATTATTCAGGACGGTTTGCGCTTGTTCAAAAGTCATTTCGGAAATGCTATTTACATTTACAGAAGCCAACATTTTTGTTTCGTTTGCATTTGTTTTTTGGACTAATCGTTTAATGTCTGCCATTTGTTGAGGCGAAGCTGGTCCTGAGAGTTTTGTTTTGTTACCATCTGTATCATCTTCTTTGCTTGCGACATTGAGAAGCATGCCTAACAAATAGCGGCGCGCATAAGTGATGGTTGATCCTATGGATTGAATATCTGTTTTGTTGCCTTTCCCATCAAGAGGGAATGTTCCTTCTGTAGAGATTTTATTTCCTGATGGATGAACCAAAGTCATCTCTATAGTAACCTGTGCATGAGTTTGATTTTTAATACAGGAAAACAAAGCAAAATGATGTTCTTTTAGTGCCTCCTTGATACTCTCGATATAACAGTCGAGAGTAGCGTATTTGCTTAGGGTATAGGCGTTTGTGGATTTTGCTGTGATTTCCTTATATTTGGATTGCATATCTGAAAGATCAGAAACAAAACTTTTATAAAGCTGTCTATTGATTTCTTTTTCTCTCAAGGAGATAAGGCGTTCGAGACGATCCATATCAACATCATTTTCTAGGGCTCTTGTTAAAATGAGATCCATAGCTGTTTGTTTAACTGCTAAATTTGGATTTTCTTTAACTTCTGTTAGGTTCGTGTTTTGTTCATTCATTATGTTTTCCTCCATTGTGCGCAATTCACCCGTTGCGTGAATCACGCTTGTGTTAAAAGGGTCGTTGTTTGTTGCTAGAGTTTTGTCTTTACGGGTTGCACAATCCGATCAATTGGAATGCATTTTAGATATGAACAATGATCAGAATATAGCGTCAATATAAAACTTTCATCTGAGATTGGTGGTATCATTTCAAATCCAGTACACGCAAATGGTCTGAATTCGTATGAGAATGCAAAGCATTGCGATTTTTTAAGTTCCATTTGCACGACATTATCTTCATTTAAAAAAGCATCTACTTTCTCTTTCGAAATTATGGTATCTACATAGGGCTCGCCCTTATCTCCAGAAATAGCAATACAAAGTTCACCTGAATTGTGAGTGCTTCTCACAACCAGCTGCGAACACAAAGTAGGTTTAATTTCATATTTATACATGATTTATTGTCTCTCACCCGTTGTAATAATACTGTTTCCATGAACCTCTATGTTTGTTGTTAAATTTTTATGTCTTCAGGAATTCTCGTGTTGCCGCGAATATTAGCCAATCCACAAACCTTAGCATTTCTAAAAATCTTGACTTCATCACGGATATAAGCACTATCATAAACTTGTGCATTTTGATAAATGCGCACACTACCATAAACTTTAGCATTGCAATAAACTTTGGCATTGTCATAAACATAGGCATCGCCGCTAACATCGGCATCACCATAAACCTTAGCATCTCCCAAAACACAGGCATCACTGTAAACCTTAGCATCGCCTCCAACCCAACAATTACCTTCGTGACTGAGGTTCTTTTCCCTTTCTATCCAACCGCCTAAATCACCTTTTTTGACATCACCAAAGTCTTGCAATGCAAGGATACGGCGAAGAGTTCTACTAGAAACCTCTATTGTTTCACCTGTAAATTCGTATTTTTTCATATGGTTTTTTCTCCAGTTGAGATGGACTGATTGCCGCCAATACATGCGTTCCAACAGATACATGCATCTCCATAAATCTTTCCAAGAGCGTAAACCTCTGCCATACCCTTAACTTTTGCATTTTCATAAACTTCTGCATTATTATAGACACGTGCTTTGTTGTAAACTTGTGCATTTCCATAAACACGAGACTTGCCACAAACTACCGCATTACCGAAAACTTGTGCATTATCACAAACCATAGCATTATCAAGGACTTCTGCTTTTCCGTAAACTTTTGCTTTATTTAAAATACACGCTTCAGATTCAATACAAGCATTTCCAAAAACATTTGCATTGTCACTAATATATGCTCTGTCTGCAATGCGTGCTTTTTCAAATACTCTTGCATTACCGCAAACTTTAGCATTATGAGAAACACAAGCATCATCCCCAACCCAACAATCCCCCTCATGGCTTAAATTGCCTTCATGCTCTATAAAACCGCCTAAATCACCTTTTTTTACATCACCAAAGTTTTTCAATGCACGGATACGGCGAACCTTACGCCTATAAACTATATCGATTGCATCAGTGAATTCGTATTTCTTTTCCATGATGGTCACCCCTTAATGCACGCTTTGTCTTTTGATTTCTTGAGAAAGCACACCAATGCCTTTTGTTGTGATTTTTGCAGAAGGAATGACTTTATTCATTCCACCAGAAGTTTGAATAGTGATGGTAGGACAATCCATCAGACCTTTTTGGATTTTGTCTTGATAAGGTAACAGATGCCCATTTGCCATGCGTCGATAGACCCAACCCTTTTGCTGTAAGAAGAGAATGAACTGTTTTGGTTGCATTTCGAGTATTTTAGCAGTCTCGGTAAGACCAAAGAGCCCATCATGGCGTTGTAAACTTTCAAGAGCCATTGCCTTTGGTTTTAATTCTGCAATCATATTGTCTTTTTGTTCATTCTCATTTTTGAGATAATTTAAAACCCCTAACATGACTTGTGGACTAGAGTAATCGATTTGCGGTGCCACTACTTGCTGTTCTAATTGTTGCCACCGATCTATGATCTTTGCTCGTAATGCTGTGCTGTAACCTGAGACGAGGATTAAACATTCGTGTTTTGGAAGATTATAACAATTTTGAGGTCTACCTTGCGTGTCTAAATAGGTCCCCCCAAATTTGGGGAGACCCCCTTCATAGTATAATTCTTCAAGCATTTTCTTGATATCACGCATAACATGGTCATGCCGTTTACTACACAAATCGGCAATTTCAACACTCGATATGGTTTGAATAGCTTCGTTCTTAAAAGGACTTTCTGCTGTTGTGACAAGATTATGCATGCCTGTGCTCCATTTGTGATGATATTTGAAAGAAAGGAAAGGAGGCGTTTTTAAAAACGCCCTTAATAGTTTGGATAATTTGGAAGAACATCCCAAAAAGTCAGGCGGTGCTGCTCTTCATAAGTACCGTAGACTTCATCATTATATTTTTCGTCTGCAATTTCTTCTAAAAGACTATCGTAGGCAGCGCTTTCACCTACATAATAATGAACCTTACTGTCCTCATCGAGAAATTCTCTGTTTTCTTTTATGTATACTTCTGCGATTTCTTCAGAAATATCTTCGCAACTGTTTTCAGAAGGATTTATGCGAAAGATTTTTATGGCATCATCTGCCTCGTCAATCATTTCTAAAACTTGGCTTTCATCAAGTGGGCCCGAATGCCCAATGTGTTCATCATCACAGACAACTAATAAAATTTCATCGGAATTAATAAGAATTGGCTTATCCATAATTTCCCCTCCCTGATGCCTCTTGGCGATCTCTTGTGTTTGGTTTATGGATATGTTTATACCGTAATGGTAATATTTAGTCAATACCAAAATGGTTATTTTTTGTATTTTTATATTTGAAAGAGGGACAAATGATAGATAAAAATCTACTGATTAATGCACAAATACTAGCGTTTTGGGAAAAATTAACAGAGGAAGAAAAAAAGAAATTCATTACTTTTTTTCTTGATAAAATGAAGAAAGAAGATCAAGAAGCTTAACTTTATTATCATAGCTTAGGTGTTCAAGCATATCTTCTATTTGTTCATCTAAGCTATTTGTTTGTTGCTCTGAAAACATTAGTTGTTTAGGTGTAACAGCTAAGTGAGGTGCTAAACGTATAGCCCATTCTTTTGTTAATTTTCGCTGTCCATTCTCTAAGCGAAAAATCTGTGGCTGACTTGTGCCGGCTAATTCGGCTAATTTTTTGGAGCTTAACCCCATTTTTTCTCTGAAAAATTTTAAATTATTCATGATTCTTATCCTATTAAAAAAAAATATCTTTCAAATACCAATGTGGTAAAAATCTTCTTACATTGAGATTACCGTTATGGTATTATTAGCGAATGTTTAAGCTAAAATCATATTTATTGAAGAATAATATTACTTACGCTGAGTTTGCAATTTCTGTAGGTGTTACACAGACATCAATAGCACGTTACATAAATAACAAGAGATTTCCTCAGCCTAGAATAATAAAAAAATAGCGAAGATTACGGATAATTATGTAAGTCCTAATGATTGGTATCAAGAAAATTTTGCTACTGTAATGCAAAAAAAAGCAACATTACAAGCACCCGCATTTGTTGATGATTTGTCTGTTCGTGTAAAATCACCCAAACAACGTAGCATGTCGCAACAGCACAATTCACACTCTTAAAAGAGATCAAATTAATTGTGCGCCATCATGGTGCACACATATAACACGCACTGTAGGGGGATAATCATGGTTTTAAAAGCACATAAGAATGATATTGGTAAACCGCGTGTTGATCTTATTCCACCACTAACGTTGCTTGATATTGGTCGTGTTTTAGAGTTTGGAGCAAACAAATACAGTGCTAACAATTGGCGTCATGGCATGAACTGGAGCCGTTTGTATGGAGCTGCTTCACGTCATTTATTAACATGGTTTGGTGGAGAGGATAAAGATGTCGAGAGTGGTTTATCACATTTGGCACATGCGGCTTGTTGCCTTCTTTTCTTAATGGAATGCGAAGCAAAACAGATAGGTCATGATGACCGCGTTAAGAGCAATGGACAGAGATGACTATGCGTTTAAATGCTAGTGAGATTTTATTAGCGGCAGCATTCTTGATGTTTATAGTGTTGCTTTTTAGCGGGGTGATGTTTCGTTTTGCATTGCATTATCGTGACCAAGTTAAAGCGCTTAAAGAGCAGCTCATAACTTTAAAAAACAGTATGAAAGCTGTTGATAAACAATACACATGGGCAATGAGTAAAGCTTCAAAAAACGTGGCAAAGACAGTTAGTGATCGGAATATTGCGGTAAAAGAGCGAGATGAGACTATTACAGCATTGAGACAAGATCTTGAGTGGTATGGTGAGATGCTTAAAGCACGCGATGAGGAAATTGAAAAACTGAAACAAGATCTAAAGATGCGTAGTGAAGTGGTTAAAACGCCATCCCATAAGAAGAAAAGAAAGTGAGGAAAAAAAGATGAGTGAGACAGAGATAGCTTTAGGTATTGTATTTGTGATCTCTGATTTAATTATAATCTCCGTTGTTGTCGCGGAAATATTAAACAAAAAGAATGATAAACTCCGTGAGATCATTTCGAAAAAACAGAAAATTTTACACGATTTGAAAATGCATATCTTTAAGAATGGGGTGGGAACATGAATCTAGGTGAATTAATACTCTACTTATTCATATCAATAAATGTAGTGTTTTTTACTGCAATGATGGTTTTTATATTTTTAGTTGCACCGATTTACATAGTGTATACTTCTGCGCAACCCGTCATAAAAAAGAAGAAAATTCTTAAGGAATTAGATGCTGAGATTGAGAGTTTAAAACACAAGATTAATGAGAAGTAGGTACTGGTAATTTAGATGTCTCATACAATTCTTTGCCTTGATCTAGGTACCAAAACGGGCTGGGCAATATGCGGTGCAGATGGTCACATATTCAGTGGCACGGTTAATTTTCAATCACGCCGTTTTGCAGGCGGGGGTATGCGTTATCTGCGCTTTAAACAATGGCTTACAGAAATGAAATCAACAGCCGGTAGTATTGATGCCGTGTATTTTGAAGAAGTGCGCCGGCATGTTGGTACTGATGCGGCGCATGTTTACGGTGGTTTTCTAGGTCATTTAACAGCTTGGTGTGAACATCATGAGATACCTTATGAAGGCATCCCTGTTGGCATAATTAAGAAGGCAACGACAGGAAAAGGAAATACCTCAAAAGAAGAGATAATACAGGCGATGTGTGCAAAGGAACACAAGCCTAAGGATGATAATGAAGCGGATGCTTTAGCAATTTTAGATTTAATGAAAGAAGGGGAATAAGTAATGTCTGAAAAAACATCTTGGATAAAAATTAATGTAGAAAAATGGCTTCTTGACCTCGCTGCTTTGCCCCCTACTGAAGGCAATATTTACATGAGGTTGCGATTAAGAATGCTACATACTGGCAAACCTCTTACGAACAATTTACGAGCATTGGCTTCATTAGCACGCTGTTCAATTGACGAGCTTAATGATGCATTTGATCTCTTATCTGAAACTGGACACATCTTTCTTTTGGATGACGAACATATCTGGAGTGTAGATGTTGAAGAAGAGCTAAAAAATAACACGCAATAATCAGAAGCCATATGGCATAAGCACAAGAAAGAACAAGAGAATGGCTAATCAATTACCTTGGGTCCGTAATTTTTATCAAGAGTGGATTATGGACTTTGCTGGTACTGATGCAGCAGAGAAAGCTACTTATAGTACACTCACTGCTCTCATGTATCGAGCCTGTGAACCGATTTATGATGACACTTCTGCTTTAGCACGCATTGTTGGTTGTTCAGTGCAAACGTTTAAAAAATCATTAGAAAAACTCATTCGAAAAAAATTAATTCTTCAATTAGAAGATGGCAATTTGTGGAGTACACAAGTCGAAGAAGAATTAAAAAATTGTAATGAAAATTTAAACAGGCTTTCGGAAAAAGCTATCAAAGCTGCAAACACTAGGAAAAATAAGCAGAAAGATAATGCATCAAAAGAATATGATGCGTCTATCATGACATCATCACAAGATCATGATGATGTCATCATGACCTCATCACGACAACACATTAACAATAACATTAACAGTTATAATAAAAAAACTAACACTATCGTGTTAGCAAAAAAAGAAATTGATTTTGAAGATTTAGAAACAAACGAACAGGTTGACGAGCCTTCAGAAGATCATGATTGCGAAAAGCGAGCAGATGCAATCGAAACGGTGGCAGAGGATCAACCTCTCATTCACGAGCAAGAAAACGTTCCCAAAAAAGCCAAGCGTTCTCAAACCAATCGTGGTTGTCGATTACCGGACGATTTTGAACCTAATTTGCAATACGCAATCGATAAAGGCTTAACGCATGATGAGGCGCTGTTAGAAGTAGAACGCTTCAGAAATTTTTGGCAGGCGAAATCAGGAAAGGATACGACCAAAAGCGATTGGCAAAAGGCGTGGTACAGTTGGATTACACATCCGGATTATGGACTATTAGCCAAGAAAAAAGAAAAATTAGAAAGGGAAAAACGGTATGGAAAACCGATCATTGAAAACACGAGAGAACAGCGCGGTAAATCTTATCGAGTTGCACAATACATGTCCGATATCAAAAATTCAGACAGTGCGTACAAGTTTTTATTCGAGGACGATGAAAGAACCACCATTCCTTTGGTTACCGGGACAAAAACCCTCGATTGCAGAAGCGGAGAGAATTACCTCATTAGCCAATGATGCGTTGAAAAAACTTGAAAACAAAGCAACTGAAGAGGAAATCCAAACCACGTATCTAGTGTTGTCAAATGGTCTCAAAAGCCCATCAGAATATGATGAAAAATCAACAGCGCTTGCGTATTTTTACACGCTGGACGGTATAAGCAGCTGGGCATTGCAAACGGCAACAAAGAACGCTTTGAGAGGCAAAGCAGAAGGTTTAAATGCAACTTTTATGCCATCAACAGCCGATTTTTATCGCTATTGTGAACAGCTTGAAAGCAACATACACATGAATATCGATTACCTCGTTAGAAGCCTTCAAAAACCTGAGATACAGGACAAAGGGAAAGAGATGCCTTTAACACCAGAGGGTGCAGAAAAGTTTGAAGCAGAGCTGAGTGAAGTTTTAAAGGGTCTTGAAGACGAGATAGCAAAATAGTGAAAAGTGCTGATCATTTTGTGATTGGATATGTGTTTAAATCGACAAAAAGAGACCATACAAAGCAATCTAAAGATTTTTTGATGCCCAAACATAAAAATCTAAAAACGCTCTGTACAGTCAATTTTGAGGCAAATAGACCAAGTGGTAAAATTATGGACTAAAAACATGAGAATTTTCAAAGATTTGTTTTTAACAAAACGTAAGCAACCGCAAAAAAAATTTGTTGCAACAGCTGTCGGATATGTACCATGGGGGGATGGAGCAGCTGAATATTTTTACAATCTCTACGAATACGAAGATGGCGCAAGAGAGTGTGAAAAATTTGATGGTGGGCAGTATTACACTATACCAAAAAATGCAGATTACAGTACCAAAGCGCAAGTGAAAGCATGGCTATATGGTGGTAGAGTGCCTAAAAGCGTCCTGAATTACGAGCCCCTCATAGATGAAATCAACAAGGAAATTAAAGCCCTTGCAACCCAAAAGGACACGATAAAATGCTAGATGATTTCATGAACAGCTTGACAAATTTTTTAAAGCTATTAGGTTACAAGGTAGGCTTAAAACACCTGTAACCAATCGGTTCAACAGTATCCCGAAAGATCTGTTGCTCTTCATTTAATTAGTCCAGGGTCTTCACGTGGATGTCCAAGGGTAACCTAAAGACGTGAAGGACTGAATTGGTTCGGTTGTTTTAGCCCTGGATACTTAAACTTTTAAAACAAAGGAACCAATATTATGAATACTTTAGTACATACTCAAACTACGTTAACAATGTCTAGCCGTGAAATTGCAAAGTTGTGCGATAAAAGGCATGACAATATTGTAAGAGATATTCTGCAAATATGTACTGACCTCAAAATTGAGGTGAGTGCATTTCAAGGAACTTATAAGGATTCTACAGAACGTAAATTAGTCTGCTACAACCTTCCTAAACGTGAATGCCTTATTTTATTCGGGGTATAGTACAGTGTTACGTGCTAAGATCATTGATCGCTGGATAGAACTTGAGAGACAAACACAAACCGATTATGATAATGATACACGCTTTGATGATTTTAACTATCTTCGCCAATATGTTTTGACAAATTATCCTAAAATCATGGGTATAATTTTTGGTCGTCTTTTAAAAATAGATGAAATTGAAAAAGAGCTTGATCATTACAAATCCGTCACAAAAGAAGCTAAGCGCGTTTTAACGAAGGTGTCGTCAAGGCAGCGTAAACAGACGCCTAGGCGCGGCGGGGGCGCCTCTTTTCAAATTCTTATTAAAATTTTATCAACTATTAGATTAGGAACTTACCTATGACCACTATAAATGTATCTAAAAAATATGAATTTACAGATAAAACCAGAAAAATTGAAAGTGTCACACTTTATCGCATTCGTGCCTTAAGAGATTTTGGAAATGTTAAGGCTGGTGATCTTGGTGGTTTTATTGAAAAAGAAGAAAACCTCTCTCATGATGGCAATTGCTGGGTTTATGATGATGCTATAGTTGCAATGAATGCCGTCATTTCTGAAAATGCAAAAATATTTGGCAATGCGTATGTTCGTAATGAAGTGAGTGGTGATGTTATAATCAATAGTCGTGAAAAAACTTTAGAACACGTAGTATAAATAATGGCACGGGGGGTGCCTTTTTATTACAAAAAAGCCGTGTCATATAACGACGCGGCTTTAATTAAAAAAAAATAAACAATTGAAAAGTAAAAAATGGGATTCATATTGTAGATTCAATATGTTATAATGATTTTATTTGTGATTACAACCCGTAATGTATTAATACTTTTATATTGTGTAAGATTTCAGTTCATTCCCATATAAGGATTTCAAGTAGATGCAAGAGAAGACAAGGTGGTTTGTAACTTTATATAAAAAAATAATTTAAGAAATTGAGATCATAATTTTTCTAGGGGAAATAGATATGTTTACACATAAGCAGCTAAGAGCCTTGTTAGGCGTTATAAGTTTTATATTTTTATGTTTTTTAGGAATAAAAAAATATTGACTTTATTCAGACTATTTTGACATTCGCGTCTGTTTCTTTGGTAATAGTAACAATTGTTTTTGCAATTTTATGCAATTCTCATATTCCTTATGAATTGCAAAATAATCTAAAATATCAATGCGGCAATACAACAGGTTGGCAGAGATTAACACGTGATTTACAACAATATATGCATAGGCTCTTAAAGCTCATAACTTTAGCGCTTGTCGTTTTAATTTTTCCAAATAGTTATAAAGAAACGGTTTCTTTGCCCGTCATTTCTCAGTACGTAGAGCACAAGCTTTCTTTTTCATTGGATAGTGTACTTTGGTACTTAGATATTGCTCTTTGGTATTTAAATATTGTACTTTGGTATTCTTTCTTAGTCTGTGTATTATTTCTTATTTTACGTACACGCAGTTTGATAAATATATCTATTTACACACTACAGTGCTCCATTAAAAAGCCATAGTAAAATTTCCGATTTTGATAGAGTTTTCGTTATCTATACAGGAGACTTCAGTGAACAGATTAACACCTCAATTTGATGGAAAGACTAAGGTTCTCCTTGATATGCTTGATGTCCATCTGAAAAAAAATAATGGTTTTATAAAAACTGATTTTTATGACTTTAAGTATATATACGACGGTCCTTTTTTAGTTTCTGAAACCAAGTCTTTTCCACTTGAATCCATTATAATCGTAAATATCGAACAACCAACAGAAAATGAAAGAGATCCAATGGATAAAAGCCCAGTTACGCATGTTTTTGATTATTTAGAAAAAGTTCGTAAAGGTGAGGCTTTCACAGTGGATGGATGTCCAATACCACCATCTCAAAATGTTCCTGTATTTTGCTATATTGTCTGCGATTTAACTGAAAGTATGAGAAGATCTTGCAGGTTTTTGGATTTAACTAAAACAAACGATGGTATGCGATATTTTGGTTACAATAAGAATTACAAAACCTATATAGAAGTTTTGTCTTTTGAAAAGCTTAAAAGCTGGAGAAGCTAAGTGGGGTTTAACAAATCCCATAGCAAAAACTGCTTAGTTGAGTGGACTGCTGACTTTCACCTCGCCTTAAAAGATGGAGTGGATATTAACGCATTGAACGCATCATAGCATCACGTAAGATAGCATTGATCCGCGTTTGGTAGCCTTTTCCTTGACTTTTAAGCCATGCTAACACGTCTGAATCCACACGCACTGTTGTAACAGTTTTCGTTGGTTTATAAAATGGATTGCGAACGGCGTTTTTCCAGAATGCATCATCAAGAGTCGGAATATCACTATGATCAATCGTGCTGTCCGGCATTGCAGCCAGTTTATCAATTTCAACTCTCTGTTCATCTGTCAAAGGTGATAAGTTACCTACATCAATTTCATAATGAACTTTCTTCTTCATAACGTTTCCTTTCTTTCGAATTGGCTCGCCGCGCTGAAATAATGCGGATTACCTCTATGCCCTCTTTATCGTCATGGACAGTATGCGCTACGAGCAGCAGTAAAAAACCATCCACAAGTCCTAAAGTTTGCCAACGATATTCTCCGTTTTCAATACGGTCTTGTCTAACCATAGCGAATGGGTCTGCAAAAACACGCGCGGCTATTTCAAAACTCACATGGTGCTTTCTAAGATTACTTTTTGCTTTAGTCTTATCCCACTCAAATCTTATTTTCATATCTTATGTTAATACATTTTTGTATGTATATCAAGGGTTTTAAATAAATACTGAACTATTGATGTTTTTTTTTGCATATAAAACATAATATAATACTTTAAAAAAGTGTTATTAATAATTGAGAATATTGAATAATATTAAAAATTATGCTAAGATTTAGCACGTATTAAAGCACAAATTTAAGGTAAAAAAACATGCTGAACAAAGTGATGCTAATTGGGCATTTGGGGGCTAATCCCGAAAGCAAAACCATGAATAATGGTACTGAGGTGGTCCATTTTCGTATGGCTACTTCTGAGAGCTATACTGATAAAGCAACCAATCAAAGAGTCAACAAAACCGAATGGCATTCTATCGTCATTTTTAATCCACATCTGGCAAAAATTGCTCTTCAGTATCTCAATAAAGGTTCAAAGGTCTATGTAGAAGGCAAATTACAAACGCGCAAATGGAAAGATAGAAATGGTAGTGAACATCTTGCAATAGAGATTGTCTTGCCACAGTTCAAAGGCGAGTTGAAACTTTTAGATAGCAAAAATGATGACAATCAAGAACACGCATCATCGCCTTATGACAAAAGCTACAAGCGACCTCTTGATATGCCTACAAACACTTTAAATGACGAAGTTCCTTTTTGATTGGAGGCATTAATGAATAAAGCTGTTACAAGTGCAAGGCATAAATATTTATCTTATAACAGAGCAACAGATAGAGGCATTAAAGTATAATTATAGATTGCAAAAGAATTTTAGCAGCATGGCAGGTGTTATAATTGCGGTGCTATCTTTTACCATTTTGGCTTAGTTACGTGGTGGAGTAGAAGAAAAGATTATTCCACTTTTTATCATAGGTTTCGGTTTAATAATATGGCTGTTCCTTTTGGATCAAAAAACACGATCAATGTCAGATAAGATTTGGCAAAATATTCAACAGATATCTGAGAACATAAGTGAAAAAGAAACGAGCAAAACGTGGACGTCCACGAATTAAGGGATGTGTAAGAGAACCAAATGGACGCATCTCAAGAGCAAAAACACCGCGTGAACCTGTTGATCAATTGGCTATAGAAATGCGTGCTAAACGCTTTGGTTTATCCATAGAAGATGCCAAAAATCCGCTTTCCGGTACCTATATCGGGCGGCTTTATTTGCAAGGTCAACTTACTCAAGATCAATATGAGGCTGCACAAAAGTATCTCCAAATCAGAAACAATTACCTCTGTGCAAAAGTATTACCTAGTGCTGTTTATGATAATTTTACTCCTTCATCAAATGGAGAAGCACAAAAACGGTGGATTGAAAGAGCAACTGATTGTTATGAAAAAATGAAAGAGATTATCAAAGAAGCACAATATCTATATCGCCAACACAATTTTTATGCCGCATTACAATATCTTGTTATAGAAGATCAAATGCTACCACATCTTGTTAATTCACTCTGTATTGTACTTGATGCGCTTCACAAACATTTTGCGCAAAACCGATAGTTGTCAAGCGGCATCTTGAACATGAATGGTAACCTCTTTTCCAAGAGTAAGGAGAGTGGATTCTAAAGCGTCTAACTTTGTTGCGTGATTTAAATCCAACAATCGATCAATTTGTATTGGGTGAAGTTCTAAAAGACGTACAAGATCAGCTTTACGTAAGTTTTTTTCAATCATAGCGTTATGTATTGCAATTTTTAAAGTCACTAATGAAGAAACTTCAACAAAAGGATAGATAGCATCATACGCTCCCAAAGGAACAACTTCACGATCTTGGAAACGCCCCATAATAACTGTTAAAAGGGCATTTTTAGCCTGTTCTAAAGCTTCTTTTTCGTCGTTACCGTAGGTAATAAATTCCTGAAAATCTTTAGAGATGACAAGAAGAGTATCATTATCATCTTTGATAAATTTGATTGCATATTTCATTTGCACCTCCATATTCAAGCTTATTTTAGACCAAGATCTTTAAGAATCTTCTGAACTAATCCTGTTCCTAATTCTTTACGTGTACCATGCATAGGTAAAACAGACTTTTTAGAACCGCGCTTTACAAGCAAATGTCCACCCTTCCCTGCAGTAAAACTACAACCATGCTTTGTAAGATATCTTTTCAATTCTTGACTGTTCATTATAATAATATAACATCTAAAATGTTTTAACAAAACACAAATGTTGTATTAAAAGAAAATAAATAACACTTTCTAAAAACACCAGATTTTGATTAAAAAAATAAAAAAAATACTAGATTATGATTTTTTCTGTTGACATCGTGTAAAAAATCGTATTTTATGACGGCACGGCACTAGTTGTATTGTGTCTAAAATTCAAAAATGTTCCCCAAAAATTTAGTAAGATGTAGACTTGAAACAGGGCTAAAGAGCCTGGTTTTCTTGGTAATTCTGGCTTGTCCATTCTTTCAAATCGTAACAAGTAATATTTGACGCATGATGTCATTAAATCATTCCTCAAAAGGAGCAATAATGAAAGCTATCATCACTAAACCAATCTGTGTCGTTGGCGACAATAAAAGCACCGTTCGTTTTGAACCTTCTACACAAAATACCCCTTTTGTTGAGGTTTCAAATCAGGTCTATGCTCGTCTCAAGCGTGCCAATGCTGCAAAACCTTTTGTTGAAAGCAAAACAAATGCAAAGCCTGATACGACAAGTAAAAAGGTTGAAAAAGAAGAAAATAAAAATGGTCAAATATCAACTGAAGAAGTGGTAGAGGAAATCACACCCAAACAAACCAAAACATCTAAAGTTTTTAAGCCAGCAACATCTACTCCAAAAAAGGCTTAGACGTTGAAATTAATTATCCACCAAAAATGGTATCTTCAACAAATGAAAGATACCTTTACAAATCTTCAAGCACCACGCCTGAATTGGGCTTTGCGTAACGCTGTAAATACCGCAGCAAAACAAGTGGAGCGCTTTGCCGAAAAGAAAGTTTCTGAACTTACATCAGCCAAATCAAAGCGTATCAAGAAAGGTGTTTATATTAAAGGCAAGGCTACAGCACAGCTTCTCGAGACAGATATCATTGGCTCTGGAACACCGATACCTCTTAAATTTTTTAAAGCAAGAGAAACAAAACATGGTGTGACCTACACAATGTTTGGTAAGAAAGAAATCTTACCCCATGCTTTTATTCGAGGTGGAAGTTTTCCTAAGCGTGTTGAATTAAAAATGGGCAACAATGTTTTTCAAAGAGCCGATGGTGATCAATTCCCTATTGCCAAACAAGAAGGCCCCTCAATTGCTGGGGTAATGTCCAAGCCAGAAATTGCAAATACTATTACACAATATGCCAATGAGAGATTAATCAAAAATATCCAGAGACAACTTGATCGTCAAAAATATGTTGCTAATAAGAAACATTAAACCGTATTTTAAACTCTTTTATAGTAATTGAAATTCACATTCTATATATTTATGTTTATAAATACTCAAATAGAAAAGGATTTTTCATGGTTTCACTAACTGTTACGACAAAGGGGCAAATTACATTAAAGCGAGATTTATTGCAACATCTCGGTGTCAAACCAGGTGAGCAGATCAATTTTGACAAGCTACCAGGTGGTGAACTTCGGGTAAAAGCAACACAAGCTGTCGGCACAATTGATAATTTTATAGGACGACATGCTGGAAAGGTAAAAAAGCCGCTAACCATTGAGGAAATGAACGAAATCGTTGCTTCTGGTTGGGCGGGTGAAGAATGAAAATTTCTGTTGATACAAATATTTTAGCTCGTGCTGTTTTGCAAGATGATGAAAAACAGAGTAGATTAGCGAGTAAGCTCTTAAAGCATGCTTCACTCATCGCTGTTTCTCTCCCTTGTCTATGCGAGCTTGTTTGGATACTTCGTCGAGGTGCTAAACTTTCAAAAGAAGATATAGCGATAACACTTCGTGACCTTCTTACGGCTAGTAATGTAGTAATGAATCGACCTGCTGTTGAGGCAGGGCTTTCTATTCTTGAAGCTGGTGGTGATTTTGCGGACGGCATTATGGCTTATGAAGGCAATTGGTTAGGTGGTAAAACTTTTTTCTCATTCGATAAACAAGCTATCAATTTACTAACGAAAAAAGGACAGAAAGCAAAATTTCTTTCCTAATATTTTTGTTATGATTTGTCTGATTTCAGTAAAATATATTTTCTTTCTTGACAAGATTCACGGAAAGGATATATCGTTAAGTCAGGTGCCTAGAAAACACCTCAAAACAACAAGCGGATTGGTTACCGAAATAATCAGTCTTCTGTACATTAAAGACTTTGACTCGTTATATGCTACACGCATATAATAGCTTTGTCGGGTGTGGTTATGCTATACAATACCCTTTCGGGGGAAAGGCATAACGACGGGCTTGTTGCCGTGTTTTCTAGCGCCCGACATCTTCTTTGGATGTCAATAGAAAACCTTAACAACAAGGAGTTCATGATGAACACTCTTATTAAAATTACAGAACCAATTATTGATCAAGAAACTGTTCAAGCTGTCAATGCACGCGAACTATATACGTTTTTGGAAGTCAATTCTAATTTTAGAGACTGGATAAAAAACCGTATTAAAGAGTATGGTTTCTTAGAAAACAAAGACTTTATGAGTTTTACTAAAAATTTAGTAAAACCTAACACCTCTCAAGAAAAACAAGACTTGGTGAGTTTCGGTAAAAATTTACCGAAATCTAAAAGTGGTCGTCCAAGTACAGAATATTATATCACTCTAGATATGGCGAAAGAGCTCTCAATGGTTGAAAGAAATGAGAAAGGTAGGCAAGCTCGTCGTTACTTTATTGAGTGTGAAAAGAAACTAAGAAGCCAATCTGTTGATTATGATAATGATACACGTTTTTCTTTTCCAAAAGATTGGGAAAAAATGTCCCCTACTAAAAAGGCTGTTTACATTTATGGACCTCTTCATATGCATCTTGTCAAAGCTTTTACATTAGCAGAAGAAAGCAAGCACTATAAAACTTTAATCAAAGAAGCTAAACAGGTGTTAGCAAGATCTATGACAAAAGCTGCTTAGATAAAATATAATCTCATCTTCTCCACTTTTAGAGTGGGGAGGATGCTAATTAAAAGAAAATTGTCAATTATGTCTCTTCTATTCCATAAAAAATGCAATAAAATCAATGCAAAAGGCACTTCCCAGCGGGTTGGGAGTGTTGCGGGGCAGGACAGCGCGAACTATCGCTAGCGTTAGAATTTTTTAAATTGGCTGTACATTGTACACATAACACATTGATAAATAACGATTTCAATATGTGTACTGTACAATATATGATTATTTAAAGACAAAAATTATCGAAAGAGACTTGACATTATTTCTGTAATATATATTTTCGAATCAGGTGCTTCAAAAACACTTTAAGCAACTAGCGGATGGATTGCCGAAACAGTCTCTTCTCCGCCGATTAAAAGTTTTGACTCGTTGTATGTTACACGCATATAATGATATTGTCGGGTGTGGTTACGCCATAAAATACCCTTATGGGAAAAGTGTAACGACGGACTATTGGCCGTGTTTTTCAGCGCCCGGCACTCTTTTGTTGAGTGTCAATGAAAAACGTCTAACCAATAGGAGTTCACATGAACACTCTTATAGAAATTAAAGAAAGCACTGTTAATAGTGCGAACACTCAAACTATGTCTAGTCGTGAGATTGCTGAGTTATGTGGAAAACAACATAGCAATGTTATGCGGGATATAAGAAATATGTTAACTGAATTAGGAGAGAAAAGAGGTGAATTCAAATTTGAAGCCACCTATTTAGACAAACAAGGTAAAGCCAAAAATTGTTACCACTTGCCTAAACGCGAATGTTTAATTCTTGTCTCAGGTTACAGCACAGCGTTACGAGCAAAGATCATAGATCGTTGGCAGGCAGTCGAAACACAGGTAGCAACATCACAAATAGACTACTCAAGTCCTCAAGCAATGATTGGTTTCTTGAATCACTTACAAAGCCAAATCGAGCAGAAAGATCATGTGATTGCCGAGTTAGAACCTAAAGCAAAAGCACTTGATGGTTTAAAACGAAGCGATGGTTTGTTTGGTTTGATTGAATCCGCAAAAATGTTAGAAGTACGACCAAAAGATTTAACCGATTATTTGCGTAAACATGATTGGGTCTATCGAAGGGCTCCAGGTGCTCCTTTGTTACCCTATCAGGATAAGATCAAAAAAGGTCTCATGGATTGCCCTGCTATCACTATTCAAAGACCAGATGGTACAGAAAAGGTGCTCCCTTCAACAAAAATCAAATCTAGAGGATTGGCTTGCTTGAGAGAACAAATCCATGGAGGTGTGCAATGAAGGTAGATACCAATTTTTTATGCGATTTGTGGATGGCTTTGTTTCAGCTTGTCAATTGTGAAGATATTAAAGATAAAGACTGTAGCGCACTGGTTGAAGTCATGGGCATTGTAGAAAAAGCTTTGATTTTAAAACTTCAAGATGATGCACCAAATATTACAAAGATTTTAGCAGTCCTTACAGGTTTTGGAACTTCAGAATTACCGCATATCATGAATCCATTATTGCAAGCTTATGCTCCCAATATTGAAAACCCTGTTGTGAAAGCTGCTTAAACAAAAACATATCCCTCCCCGTTCTCAAAAGTGGGGAGGATGTTAATTAAAACTACAGATTAAGCTGTGAATGAGAACCAAGACGCACCAAAATAAGCCTATCTTGACCAATTAATCGATAAATCAAAACCAAATCAGGTCGAATATGGCAATCTCGATAATCTTTCCAATTTCCAGTTAATGCATGATCATGATGTCGAAGTTCTAAAGGTTGATCATTTGCTAACGCTGCAATGATTTGGCGCAAATCAGTCTCTAAAAGATGCCGATATCGCCCTCTCATTTCACGCTTAAAATCACGTTTAAAGACAGTGGTACGTTCAATCGTCCGCATATAAATCATCAAATAATTCGTCTACAGAATTAAACTTTTTTAAGTTGCCTTCATCTAATTCAGTAAAAGCCGCTATGGTCGCTGCATTGGGTTGAAATAAGAAGGACGGAATAGCTTTATCTTGGGCAATACGCGTCATCAACACTCTCACAACATCACTCACCGATAAGCCAGAGGCTTGAATAACTTGATTAGCGACATTTTGGATCTCTTCTGGTACACGCGCTTGCACCATGCGACTGGTAGCCATGATGATTTCTCCTCTCTTAACTGTATTGCAATGTAATACAATTGAAGTTTGATTTCAACCGCAAAATATTTTGCTTTCCTGATACGCCATTAAGTATCACTTTTTAGAATAAAGAGACTACCTAATGAACAAGAAGCATCGTGAAGGTCTCTCGGTTCGCGCTTTTGCCAAGAAGATGGGTGTGTCGCATAATGCGGTGGTTTCTCGGATTAAAACAGGCAAATTTGATGCTGCTCTTTTTGAAGATGGTTCAATTGATGAAACCCTTGCAACAGCGATATGGAATGAGAATCCTACAAAGCGCACTGCTTCACTTTTAGCACCTGATGGACAACGGCGGACAAAGATCAAAAAAGCTTCAACAGATGGAGCCAACGAATACAAGATCAAACTGGAGAGAATGCAAGTTGCACTTGAAAGAGAGAAGATTGCTCTGGAAAAGTTACGCGAAACAACTGTTGACCGTGAAGAAATGAAAAAAGCAGCGCGTGAATTTGGAAGAGCACACCGTGATGCCATGTTAAAATTTCCTCACCGTTTCGGTGCAAGCATTGCAGCACAAGTGGGATGTGATGCGGCGAGCCTTATTGGTGCCATTGATTATTACATGAGAACAGCTTTGCTTGAGGCAGTTAACATTCCAGTGCCTTTTCATGATCCTCCTTCTCCGGAGTTAGAAATCTTGCAAGAAACGAATAATGGATGAAAATGCAATCAAAGAATTTTTCGCCTATGCCAATGACGCACGACAACCAGATCCACCGTACACGGTTTCGCAATGGGCGGATAAGAATAGATACCTTAGCACCGTAGCAAGTGCAGAGCCTGGATTGTGGAGAACAAAGCGTACCCCTTATTTGCGCGAAATCATGGATAACCTTTCCTCTTACATGCCAATTGAAACAACAATTGTCATGAAAGGAGCGCAAATTGGAATGTCTGAAGCAGGATTGAACTTCTGCGGTTATGCTATTCATTATAGTCCGGGACCCGCTCTTTATGTGATGCCTACTGTCGAGACCGCGAAGAAACTGTCAAAAACGCGTCTTGATCCAATGATTATGGCAAGCCCTGTTTTAAGTGAACGCATTGCCCCTGCCCGTGCACGCGACAGCGGAAATACAATGTTTTCGAAAGAATTTGATGGGGGAGCATTGATGCTTACCGGAGCAAACAGTGCTGCTGGTTTGCGTTCCATGCCTATTCGTTATCTGATTTTGGATGAAGTTGATGCCTATCCTCTCAGTGTGGATAACGAAGGTGATCCCGTGATGATTGCCGAAAAGCGTACCTCAACCTTTGTGCAGAGAAAGATTTTTAAATTGTCCACGCCAACACACCGTGACACAAGCCGTATTGCCAAAGATTTCGTGCTTGGTGATCAAAGATATTACAACGTCCCTTGTGATAAGTGTGGGGTTCTACAGCCCATTGTTTGGTCGCAAATCAAGTGGCCGAAAGGTGCCCCCGAAAAAGCTGTTTTTGTTTGTGCCCATTGTGGTCATGAACATGCCGAGCACAGAAAAACTGATCTCATGAGTGAGGAAAGAGGTGCGTGCTGGGTTCCTACAAGTGAATCAACGAGACCGAATTTACGCTCTTATCATATTTCGGCACTCTATTCACCTTGGCTAACGTGGGGAGAATGCGCAAGAGAGTTTTTAGAAGCGAAAGATGATCCAGCGCTTTTGCAACCTTTTGTTAACACAGTGCTTGGAGAGCCATGGGAGGACAGAACAGGTGAAGTTGTTGATCCTGATAGCCTCTATGCAAAACGCGAAGATTATCCCATTGCACCGCCGCAAGCCGTGTTATTGACCGCCGGCATCGATGTGCAAAACGACCGCTTAGAGCTTGAAGTGGTTGGATGGGGGCGTGGTGAAGAAAGCTGGCACATTGATTATCAAGTCATTCCCGGTGATCCATCTTCTTTTGAAGTATGGGACCAACTGGATGAATATCTGACAAGACGCTGGTCACACCCTGGTTACAAAGATGGCATCAGAATAACAGCGGCTTGTATTGATACCGGTGGTGGACATACACAAGCCGTTTACAATTATGTACGCCCCCGTGAAGGACGACGCATCTGGGGACTTAAAGGACAGGCGGGATGGCGTGCGGTATGGCCACGCCGTCCAAGCAGAAACAATAAAGGACAGATTAATCTCTATATTGTTGGTGTTGATGCAGCAAAAGATATTATCACGGCACGATTAAAAAAATCCGGTCCTGAAGCATCGGGGGCTGGTGCAACACACTTTCATAAAAGCCTTGATCGGGAATATTTTGACCAGCTCACGGCTGAAAGAAAAGTCATCAAATATTTTAAAGGCTTCAAGCGCATAGAATGGCAAAAAAGTGAGAAAGCAAGAAACGAGGCTTTGGATTGTAGGGTCTATGCTTATGCCGCTTTACAGGGGCTAATTTCGGCAGGAATAAATCTTAATCGAGAAGTTGATATCTTAGAAGAGCGTTTGGAAAAACTTAAAGTTGACGCTTCTTTAGAGCAGCCAACATCAGGGATTTCTTCATCCACTTCTCCCAAAAGAACACAGGCAGCACAGCCTCAAAAGAAAAAAATCAGAATGGTGATCAGCCCTTATATGCACGGGGATTGGAGGTAATTTGTGGATGAAGAATTGAAGCAAATAAACAGCAAAACTGACAGACTGGAAAGTTTAAAAAGGCGGCGCGAACAAATTGAAGAGGCTCTCTATTCGGGAGCACAATCAGTGCGTCATGGCGATAAGCAAGTAAGCAACCGTTCTGTTGAAGAATTGCGCAGAGCACTTGAGATGCTGAATACACAAATAGCCAACCTTGAAGGACGCAAGCGTTCACGTGTTTTCTATTTTAATATATCACGAGGCTATTAATGGCTGGCTTTATCAATAAACTCACGGACTTTTTTAAAATTTCTCGTCAACACAATCCGCCTTTTGAGGCTGCAAGCAAAAGCCGTCGCATGGGTGGGTTTGACCCCGCAAAAAAACACATCAATAAAGCAATTGAAGAATGCGGTGATACCATTACTGCTCGTTCAAGATGGCTTTATGACAATGAATCTCTTTATGGCTCGGCAACAGAAGAATGGGTTTCCGCAGCTGTGAGTGATGGGATTAAACCTTATCCTCGCATTGAAGGGTTTCAAGAAGAAAAGAAAAAGCTTTTAGACTTATGGTGGCAATGGGTTGATGAGGCGGATTATGATGAGGATGCGAGCTTTTATGGTCTGCAAGCAACAATTGCACGAGAAGTCTTTTTAACCGGCGAATGTTTTGTAAGACTGCATTATGTTGACCTTTATGGACGCTCTGGGGTGCCTCTTCAATTACAAATCTATCCAACCGAAATGCTGGACCTCACTTACAATGGACCTGCGGAAATTAAAGGCAATTACATTCGTATGGGTATTGAATTTGATGCCAGTGGCAAGCGTGTTGCTTATCATTTCTGGGAATACCACCCCTATGATGATTGCCCTGCAAACAGTGCATTTAAGAGCCAAGAGCGCGTGCGTATCCCCGCAAGAATGGTCCTTCATATCAAAGAGCGCCGTATTGCCGGACAATTGCGCGGTTCTCCTAAAATAACACGCAGTATGACAAAGATCTTTCAACTGGAATCCTATGATGATGCAGAGCTTGATCGAAAAAGAACAGCAGCTCTTTTCGCGGCATTTATCTCAAGAAATCCCCCAAACGACGCCAAATTACTTGATAATCGTAACGAAAAAGACGTTGAAGAAGAATCCGAATTACCTGTCATTGAACCAGGTGGATCATTTTATTTAGGAGAGAATAGAGAGATAAAATTTTCAAATCCTGTTGAAGTTGGTGGTTCTTATGAAGCCTTTCAATTTCGCAATATTTTAAAAATTTGCTCGGCTCTCAATATGCCCTATGCCGTTGTCACTGGAGACGTTACGCGGGGTAATTTTTCCAATGTGCGCACCTCCATTATTCAGTTTAGACGTCACGTCAAACAATGGCGCGAACATATCATTGCCTTTCAATTCAACCGTATTGTCTGGGAGCGCTTTGTGGAAATGGCTGTCCTTGCTGGATGCGTAAAATTACCGGGATGGGAAGAAAATCCCTTGCCATGGCTTCAATGTGAAAGCTTTGCGCCCCCGCTTGAAATGATTGATCCAAACAAAGATATCTCGGCAGAAAAAGAAGAAATTCGCGCCGGTTTAAAAACACGACGAATGGCACTTGCCGAACGGGGTTTTGATATCGACAGCATTCATGCCGAACTTGAAGAAGAGCACACCGATGCTCGCGCCCGTGGTTTATCTTTTGATACCGATATGGCGGCACCCTCTGGTGAAAATCAAACGACGAATTTCACAGATTCAGATCCTTCTGAGACTTATGAAAGCAACCAAGGCAGTGAGGCGCACAAAAATGACCAATAATCTTGACATGCCGTTTTTAGTATCACGGCTTTTTGGTGTTCCACATATGCTTGCCTCGACAAAGCTTGATGTCATTCTTAATGCTCTTGCACCGCGTCTTTTTGCTGGAGAAAAGTTTACCCCTCAGGCTTTTTCGCAAGGGGATAGCGCATCTTTCAAACCACCTGAGAGTTACGTGGTGCGCAATAATGTTGCCATCCTACCTGTTCATGGCACACTGGTGCGCCGCGGTGCATGGCTTGGTGCCCTTTCAGGGTTAACCTCTTATGAAGGCTTAAGCGCCTCCTTTCGTGAAGCCATTAAACAACCTGATGTCCGAGCTGTTTTGCTCGATATTGACAGTGGTGGTGGAGAAGCCGGCGGGGTGTTTGATTTGGTTGAAGAATTCCAAGCACTCTCACAACACCATCAGAAACCAATTTGGGCGCATGCCAATGAATTTGCCTGTTCTGCTGCTTATGCCATTGCCTGTTCTGCTTCGCAAATATGGGTTGCTCGCACAGGCGTTGTCGGCTCAATTGGGGTGGTTTGTGCACATCTTGACCAATCAAGCGCCGATGAAAAACAAGGGCTTAAATGGACCTTTGTCTTTGAAGGTGATCACAAGGTTCATGGTAATCCTCACGAACCATTGGCTGATACCGCGCTTAAAAAAATGCAAGCAGATTGCGCCCTGCTCTACGAAATGTTTGTCGATTGGGTAGCACAAAATAGACCCCTGAATACTGATGCTATTCGTGACACAAAGGCAGAAACTTTTATAGGCACCCAAGCTATCGCGCTTGGATTAGCAGATGCGCAAGGCACTCTTGCGCAAGCTTTGGAATCCTTAACGGATTTCATCTCACCAAACCCAACAGTAACAGCAAAAGAAGGACAAAACACATGGCACGCACACAATATCGCGCCCAACAAGAAGATGATGAAAGGAGTGTCGACATCCTCGATGAAGAAGAGGATGAAAATGATCACGACATCGATAAAAACGCCGAAATCTTTGACGACAACGAAGACGAAGAGGAGGATGAAGACAATGAGGACAAGCGCGAAAACATAAAAGCCATCCTTGAACAAGAAAGAAAGCGCGCTCAAGCCCTGACAACCCTTGAAAGGCAAGCAAAGCGCCTCAGCGTTTCTTTCGATGCCGCAAAGGCTATTCAAAACGGTATGAGTATCGAGAAAGCACGCCAGTGCGTCTTGACAGAGGCTAGCTCTCAAAGCGCCTCTTTAAAACTATCGCCTTATGTTCCTCATGCTGATGGAGAGAGCAAGGCAAAAATTCATACAAAATGGCAATCAATTTGGAAGGTAATAAAATGAGTCATATTATTTATGAAGATGTTCGCAATGGCGCTTATCTTGGGCGCTACGACCCTGACATGTCAAATGAACAAGTGGTATTTGCATCAGGAGCCTTCATTGAGGCGGGGACTGTCATGGGAAAGATAACAAAAACGGAAAAATATGTCCCTCTTAATCCGGCAGCAGCAGATGGCAGTGCGGTGCCCGCAGGGATTTCTTATGCTACTGTTGATGCAACAGGTGAAGAACAACATGCCGTCATTACAGCGCGTTTGAGTACTGTAAAAGCTTCGGAACTGATCTGGCCCGATGCAATACTCGAGCAAGAAAAAATGGCAGCTATTCAGTCTTTAGAAGACAACAATAAAATTCTGTTGCGATAGGAGAATGCGCACATGGATATGAATTTTTTTAAACATGATGCTTTCTCAACGATAACAATGATGAAAGCGATTGAAAACTATGAGTTTCAACCGGGTCTTGTAAGCTCTCTCAATCTTTTTGAAGACGTTGAAACCAGCACCACAGTGGTTGGTATTGAACGGCGTGACAATACATTTTCGCTTATTCAAACCAGTGAACGCGGAGCCCCTTTAGCAGAAGGTGACAGAGACAGTCGTAATCTTCGGTTTTTTAAAACAACCCGTATTGCCAAAAGTGATACTGTGAAATCAGAAGAAATCCAAGACCGGCGTGAATTTGGCACAGAAGATCAGTTAGAGACGGCAATGAAATATATTGCCAGAAAACAAAAGAAACTGATTTCTGAAATCGAATTGACATGGGAAAATATGCAGCTTGGTGCTGTTCAAGGTGTTGTCCTTGATGCTGATGGTTCGGTGATTGTCGATTGGTACAAGGAATGGGAAATTACACCACCAAAGCCAATTGACTTTAAACTGGAGAGTGAAACAACCAATGTTGCTGATAATGTTGATCAGGTCATTATGAGAATGATTGAAGCTTCAAAAGGAGCGTTCTCTGACCGTTCACGGATTATTGGACTTTGTGGGAATGAATTCTTTTCCAAACTAAAAAACCATAAAACCATTCGTGAAACCTATTTAAACACAACCTTAGCGCAAACACTCAATAGCGCAGGAGGTGTTGCAACACCAAGTGCTCTTGGTACGGGGAGCTTTGGCAGTTTTGACTTTGCCGGTGTGACCTTTATCAATTATCGCAGTATTCATAACTATAATGTGAGTGCAAAGGCTGGGACAAAGCGTGCGATAGGAATTAAGCCTGATGAATGTCAATTCTTTCCTGTTAATGCGCCTGGTGTATTCCAGAAAACCTTTGCACCTGGTGAAAGCTTAGATTTTGCCAATACGGTTGGAAAACCTCTCTACACGATGCTAATCGTCGATCACGACCGTAATGCATGGGTAAAGCCTGAAGTCTACAGCTATCCGCTTTACATTTGCACACGTCCTGAAATGCTGTTCAAAGCCGTCATTGGAGGGAAATAACATGCTATGGCACGGGCTGCTTAACAAAATGGTAAAAGAGGTACGCAACACCTTTGGGCAGCCCGTCATCTATACGCGAAAAGATAACCAGCAATCTTTTCGGATTACAGCAATTTACGGCATCAAACATTCGGAATCGGATGCTGGTGGCAGAATACCAACAACAATCCCAAGAAAAGAACTTGATCTTTTTATCAATGATATTGGCGGATTGCCACCAAAAGCTGAAGATAGTGTCGTAGTGCTCGCCCCTGAAAATATTGAAGAGACAACCCAAGAGCGCTTCGTTGTCACAGATGTCCAAGCCTCAGAATCCGGTATGTATAAGCTTATTTTAAGGGAGGTTCATGGTAGCTAAGCAAACATAAAAAAAAATAAATATGTGTTTTTTTAAGTATTTAAACAAAAATATGAGTGTTTTTTATAGAAATTTGTATTAGTATGCATCCATTAGGAAAAGATTTCGTTATGTCCTGGAGTGAGGTTTATGGTACAAAAGTTTTCGATTTCAGGGACACTGAACAATAAAATGGACCATTGTCATTTGCATAGCGATGTTTCTGTTGTTAGGACTTTAAAGGTTAGCGAGATGAAATCATGAGAAACAAATAATTATCCTGAAGGATATATTGAATATGTTTATGAAAATGTGACAGCAGCATTTAATGATAAAAAGCCTCGTCTATCTTATGAGGAGTTTAAAAAAAAATTAGAAAAAATCAGCAATAATGGGTAATAAATATCGTATCGTCATTGCTGAGGATGCTGTGCGAGATTTAGAAAAAATCATTGAGTACATTAATATCCATAACTCTATTGCAGCTAAGCGATTAAAAGTAGAAATAATTGAAAAATTTGATGGCTTGTTAGAATATCCATTTCGCTATCGTGAAGGAATTGTCGATAATACTCGTGAAATGCTAACTGCTAAGAATTATGTTACGATTTATTCAGTTGAAAATGAAATTATAACCATTCTGCGTGTGCTTCACAGTGCTCAAAGATGGCCTTTTAAGGTTTAATTTAAAAAAACTTTTCTACTTTTAAACAACAACTATCGTAATTGTATCAAGTATATCGAGCATTATTCTCCCCTCCGCTATAAATTAAGGCTAATAAATTCAAAGTAAGTCGACAGATAAAGTAAATATGTGTCTATCATTTTTAGAAAATCTTATATTACTTCTTGACAATGTTATTGGAATATGAATAATCGAATCAGGTGCTTGAAAAACACTTTAAATACCAAGCGGATGGATTGCCGAAATAATCTCTTCTCCGCATATTAAAGACTTTGACTCATTATATGCTGCATGCGTATAATGCATTGTCGGGTGTAGTTGCGCTATACAATACCCTTAGGGGAAAAGCACAACGACGGACTTGGTACCGTGTTTTTCAGCACCCGGCACTTTTAAAAAGTGTCAATGAAAAACATCTTTTTACCAAGGAGTTCATATGAATACTCTTATAACAATATCAGAAAAAATTATTGACCATGAAACCGTCAAAACTGTTAACGCACGTGAGCTGCATGCATTTTTAGAAGTAAAACGAGATTTTTCTAATTGGATTAAAGATCGCATAAACAAATACGATTTAAAAGAGGGAAGAGATTATATTTTAACGCTCGCCAAAATTGGCGAACGTCAAAATGTGGTATTGAAAGAATATTACCTCATACTAAATGTAGCCAAAGAACTTTCTATGCTTGAGAACAATAAGAAAGGTAGAGAAGCTCGTTTGTACTTCATTGAATGTGAAAAACTTGCAAAGCAAGTAGCCACACCACAAATAGATTACTCGAGTCCTCAAGCCTTACTTGGTGTCTTAAATCATCTACAAAACCAAATCGAGCAGAAAGATCACGTGATTGCTGAGTTAGAACCTAAGGCAAAGGCACTTGATGGTTTAAAACGCTCTGATGGTCTGTTTGGTTTGATTGAATCTGCAAAAATGTTAGAAATACGACCAAAAGATCTAACCGATTATTTGCGTAAACATGATTGGGTCTATAGACGGGCTCCGGGTGCTCCTTTGTTACCTTATCAGGATAAGATCAAGAAAGGTTTGATGGATTGCCCTGCTATTACTATTCAAAGACCGGATGGTACAGAAAAGGTCCTGCCTTCAACAAAAATAACATCCAGAGGATTGGCTTGCTTGAGAGAACAAATCCATGGAGGTGTACAATGAATACCAGTATCGATTTTTTATGCGATTTGTGGATGGCGTTGTCTCAATTTTCTAACTATCCAGGACTTGGAGATAAAGATTGTAATAATTTAGTTGAGGTTATGGACATGGTAGAGAAAGCTTTGATTTTAAAACTTCAAGATGACGTGCCAAATATTACAAAGATTTTAGCAGTTCTTACAGATTTTGGAGCTTCAGAGTTTCCCGCAGCGATAGATCCTTTTTTAAAAGCTTACCAGCCGAATTGGGAAAACCCTATTAAAAAGGTTGCTTAAGTAAAACATATCCCCTCCCCGTTCTCAAAAATGGGGAGGTGGTTAAGAGGCTTCTTTAGGTAAAAATTCAAAATGAACGGGCTTAAAATCAGTTAAGTCATAATCCGTGAGATCAGCAGTATCAACAAAGTTTTCTGCTTCTTCATCTGTTTTAAAAACAGGCATTTGTTTTAATTGAGAGGTTTTCATAAAAATTATTTTTCTTTTAGTACGTATAAATTTTTCAAAGTTTAGAAGAAATATATCTGATTAAACTCACACCATTTTCAGCAGCTTGAATTGCAAGCTTCCTATGGAGTTCTGGTGGTATTCTTAATTGGAACTTACCACTGTATTTACCATGTGACAAAGGCACAGGAACTTCTTCTCCATTGTGCTGCATGTCCTCAACAACTTCTGAAACGAGATCCATAATACCTTTTAAAGCTTTCTCTGCTTGAACGTCTAACCATGAAAGGGATGGGAATTCTGCACACAAACCGACATATTCCTTATCTTCTTGCGACCACAAAACACGATATGTATAATGATTATTGTTCATGTTTTATCCTTTCTATCGCTTGTAAGACTTGCTTGACCTGATAAGCTTTTGCTTTGTTACCAGTATCTTTTTGAATATTCACACGGGGATCACCAAGCCACGGTGTTTTAAAAACAAAATGGCTTGTACCGTTGTTCCGCGGTTCTCCAAAAAAATGCACACACACAGCTAACAAATCTGAAAACTTGATGTTCTTTGGTGAGGCTTTCATCAAGCTGATTATTTTTTCAACTTTATTGTTCATAACCAATAATAGTATCATTATTAATCCTAGTCAACCATTTTTAGAGTAAAAATGGCATCAATTAAACAGGAGCTTTTATGCATCCGAGAGAGACGATAAGAGAAAGCTTTGTTGCGTTGATCAAAGCAGCAAAGACAACGGCTGGTGACAATGTGTTTAATATGCGTGATTTCAACTTTTCCGCTGAGAACACACCGGCAATTAATATCTCAACACAAAGCGAAACAATTGAAGATGGCTATGAGAATGCAGTAAGGCGCCGTGTCTTAACCGTAGATGTTGAATGTTATGCGACACAAGAAGATGGTGCGCGTTTTGTCGACCAATTAGCATGGGAAGTTGAAGAGATCTTCTACGCCAATCCCAATCTCAATAACACCGTGGAAACATGCTCCCTGCAAAATATTGCTTTTGCCTTTGGCGATAATGGTGCTCTAGCACTCCATGGGGCAATTTTAACCTTTGAGGTTACTTATGTGACCAATATCCCCTCCCCTGAGACACAAGAAGATGGTGCAAACGCAAAACCTGTTGAACCTTTCTTGAGGATTACACCACAAATAGGCGTGGGCAATGAAGACAAATATCATAAAATTGAGGTCCCCCATGTTAGAGCGGCGCGATAAAGACATCACCGATTTAAAAAGACGCCTCGCAAATATGGTTATGGTGGGCACAATTAGCCATATCGACCATAAAAACGCACGCTATCGGGTAAAAAGCGGCAATCTTATCAGTGACTGGATTCCAGATACCCAAGCCCGCGCCGGTAAAACATGCTCTTATGAAGGGCGGGATGTTGGAGAACAAGTGGTGGTGGTTGCATCATCAGGGGATTTAGCGCAAGGGGTGATTGTTGGTTCCATCCATACCGATGCTCATCAAGCAGCCGATAAAGGCAATATTCATAGAACAATTTATCCCGATGGCACCATCCTTGAATATGATGATGAACAAAACAGCTATAGCATTCAGATCAAATCAGGTGGAAAGTTCATTCTTACAATTACGGATGGCGCGTCTCTTAAAGGTGATGGTGGCAAGCTAGAGCTTACCGCACCAGAAGGCATAAAAATTGTTTCACAAAGCGATATCACTTTCAATGCAAAGGGCAATATTTCTTTACAGGCTGGTGGTGGTGTTTCACTTCATTCGGATGAGAGTCTCTCTCTTCATTCTGCTCACAATGTTGCCATGAACTCAAGTGGTTTGATCCATAACGGCACCAATGTAGGAGCAACCCATGTTCACGGTGGTGTTGTTCCCGGTGGCTCCATGACAGGAGGTCCCAATTGAACATAGGAATGGACCGTAGCACAGGAAAATCCTTGACCGGCATTGAACATTTGCGCCAATCCATCCTTGATATTTTATCAACACGCATTGGCACGCGTGTAATGCGTCGTGATTATGGTTCACACGTTGCGGATATTATTGATGCACCGGTCAATGACGCCTTTGCTGTTCGCCTTTATGCCGCTATTGCCGAGGCTTTAGACAAGTGGGAACCACGTTTTAAACTAAACAAGATTGATTGTAAATGGAATGAGAATGGGCAAGTTTCCTTGTCCTTTGAAGGTCTTTATTTGCCTTCAGGCAAGCCCATCACCATGGAAGGATTGCTGATAAAATGAATGGAGCACTTGCAAAACCAGAAATCATTACAGAAATTTCCTTTGAAGAAATACGCGCAGCAGCTCTCGACCACTTAAAAGAACTATTGCCCGGATATAGTGTTCTTGAAAGTGATCCAGCCGTAAAAGTTATTGAAGCCTTTAGCTATCGAGAACTGCTTTTAAGGCAACGTATTAACGAAGCCGCGCGCAACAATATTCTTGATTTTGCAACCGGTGAATCTCTTGACGCTTTGGGAAACTGGCATGGAATTGCCCGCATGGAGGGTGAAAGTGACGAGAGATATCGCGAACGCATAAGGCTTCATGCCCGTGGTGGCAAGGGAAGCGGAACAGAACCCTATTACAAACTGATAGCCGTGTTAAAGATGCCATTATTTACCGTAAAGGCAAAGATCCAACCATCTATGTTGCGCTTTTTGGCAATAATGAAGAAGGAACGGCATCTGAAGATCTCCTACAAACAGTCTCACAAGCCCTTCACAGAAAAAATATCATCATGACCAATGATACAATCATTGTGCACGCTGCTGTCAAAAAAGTGGTGGATTTGCAAGCCGATGTTTGGCTGTTACCCGAAACATCCTTGAAAATTCTCATGACAATGGAAGCAAATTTAAGAGCAGCATGGCGAAAAGAACAAGCCATTGGTCGTGAATTAAGCCTCTCATGGTGGGTTTCTAAACTGATGATTGCGGGTGTCCAGAAAGTGATTGCCATTACACCAACACAAGACAGAACCGTCGGTGATGAAGAAGTTTTAGCGATTGGCAAGGTCACCTTAAACTTCAAAGGACGGGCACGCTAATGATTGGCGCCCTCCTCCCAAACAATGCAACAGAATTTGAAAGGCGCCTTGCCGATGTTTGCGACTTTCATCAAGATGTTGATGGCGCTGTTTTGGGGATTTCACGCTCTAAGCTTATCACCCGCCCTCCTCGCTTCTTGCCATGGTTGATTGAAGAATATGGGCTTGGAGAGCTTACACCTTATGTTCCAAACCTCTATGATTTGATTGACCAAGGGCTCCAATGGCAAAATATTCGCGGTTCTTTAGCGGCTATTGAGAGAGGGCTTGCATGGCTTCAGATTTCAGCACGCTTTACACCAGCATGGTCGGGGCGTTTATGGTGGAATTCCTTCCAACTTTACTTTGATCAATTGCCTGAACAAAGTGCTCTTGAAGCCATTGAAGCCATCACAGAGCTTTCCAAAAGCTTACGCTCTGATTTTCGCCGTGGTGTCAATGGTTATGACGTGCAAGCACTGGAAGGCAATATGTCACGCCTTGATGACAGTCTGCTGGACTATGAGAGCGGTGTACGCTTAACAGCGGGGGACACACTGTTTTCCTTTGGGCGCACAACAGAAATTATGCACAGGCTTACCAAACCAGAAGGCACACTGATTGGCAATTGGATGGATGACGGGGATGGGGAATTAAGCTTCGACCAAATTGATTATCCATGGGATATGGCAAATTTTCCCTGGTGTTCTGTTAAAAAACATCAACGCGATATACTGATGGCAGAGTGGTTTTATAACCGCACCCTTTATCTCGTGTTAAGAGACTGTGAGGATGATGTCATTGGCACTCGCAGATGCAACATTGTCCAACCAGTAGAACAGAATTTGGCGGGTGTTTATCACCATTTGGGCGATCGTTATCAACCCTCCTCGATGGGCACAGCCCTTCTTATTGCAGCACGCACGGATTTTCAAAATGTTGACGGCAGAAAAGCCGCCTCTATTGCTGTTCTCGTGCATGCGACCCCTAAACAACATATCCCTTTGGGTAAACTTTGGTGTGCGTGCAATGAACTGATTGGCGGGGTGGAGATCATCAAAACGCCCATCAATATTCCTTTGCGTGGTGATGTTCGCGAGCAATTCAAGATTTTATTGAGGTTTTAACATGAAGCATGAAAGCGGTTTACCCTTTGCAATTGACAGATCTTGCGGCAAAGACGACCAACAAAGCGTTGTTTTCTACGGGCAACGTCCCTTTATCCAAAGTGGTGAACTCAATGAGATGCAAACCATCATCAGGGGGCGCCATGACCGTTTGGGGCGCTTGGTCGCCAAAGAGGGAGACCGTGTTGAACGAGCCGATGCCTTTGTCAATAAAAACGCAAAGACCGTTACTTTAACAGAAGGCAAAATCTATATCGCAGGGGATATCTTTCCGGTCTCACAAGCGGTTCTGAATGCTGTTTCGATGGTTGGGCGTCTTGAAATCGGTGTGAAGTTGCAAAAAACATGGATTACCCATGAGGATGATCCAGAACTGTTGGGGCAGGTTCCCGGCACCTTGGCACAAGGAGAGCCCGGTGCGGCGCGCGAAACAGCAAAGCTTGTTTGGGCCTTAAAAGAGGATGGGCAGCAAGGCACGTTCTTTCCTGTTTATATCTTACAAGACGGCATTTTGATTGACCAAAAGTCCCCCTCACTGCTTGAACCCGCCATGCAAGCCATTGCGACTTATGACCGTGCCCATGGTCATTATATCGTCAATGGATGCCGGGTGACGGCTCTGGGACGAAAGAATGGATGCCAAGTGTTTAGCATTCAAGAAGGAGAAGCCAATATCAATGGCTTTAAGCGCAAACGCCTTGCTGCTTTGCGCCATGAAGAGAGGGAAGAGTTTTCGCAAGGGCTTGTGCCTAGTGAAACGCATATTTTTGCCCCGCAAAAAGGCAAAACAAGCTTTACCTTTAAAAGCTATTATGCTTCCATTGCCGATATCCACTCTCTTTTGTTGACAAAAGAAAAAACCGTTACCCTCACCCGCGGTGCGGTCGTTGCTGGGCGAGATGGTGTTCCCGATAAAAGCATCACCTCTTTTCTCAAAGTCATGCAAGGCAACAAGGAATTTAAAGAAGGAACAGATTTTAAGAAGACCGGTGATACCATTGACTGGGCACCGATGGGGGATGAACCGCGTCCTGGCAGCAGTTACACGGTAACCTATCGCTATCGTGCACAAGTAACCGCCGATAAGGTCACGGCACAGGAAATCACGCTCTCAGGGGGGGCACAAGGGGGGGATATCATTGTTCGTTACACTTACAAATTGCCCCGTATTGACCGTATAGGTCTCAATACAGAGGGCCGTGTGGTTTATATCAAGGGGATTTCGGCAGATCAACCGATGGCGCCCAGCGTTCCTGAAGATGTCCTCTCCCTTGCCACCATCACCAATAGTTGGTTAGATCTTCCGCTTGTGGTCAATGATGGCACGCGTGTTGCCCCCTATGATGAGATGTGGCGTTATTTTCAAAGGGTGCTGTCCCTTGATCGCTTGATGCAATTAGAGCGCATTAAAAGCAATGTTGACTCTAAAGAGCCCGTTGCCAAAAAAGGCATGTTTGCTGACCCGTTTCTTGATGACAGTTATCGCGATGAAGGGTTCACGCAAACAGGAGCTGTTGGCAATGGCATTTTACAGCTGGCTATTGATCCAACCTTTTATACCGCCCCCTTAAAGGCTCCTGTCACCCTTGACTGGACCAATGAAGTGATCATTGCCCAAGAATTGACAACCGCTTGCGAAAAAATCAACCCCTATCAAAATTTTGCCCCTCTGCCTGGTACGATCACACTCAATCCCGCAACAGACTTTTGGCATGTCCAGCGCACCGATTGGCTCTCAAGCGTGACCAATCAACTGAACATGGGATGGAACCGTGGGAGAACTATCCGTAACACAGAAGTGCATGATGATCTCATCAATACGCATCAAGAACAAATCGATTTCTTAAGACAAATTACCCTTGGCTTTAAAATTGAAGGTTTTGGCAAGGGGGAAATTTTAGACAGTCTCACCTTTGATGGTGTGAATGTCTTGCCAAAAAGCCGCCTTGTTGCCAATGACAATGGCATTTTGGAAAGCATTTTCAAAATCCCTGAAAATATTCCTGCCGGCACCCAGAATGTTGTAGCACGAGGCAAAGGGGGAACCCTTGCGACGGGTCTCTTTACCGGGCAAGGTGTTATTGATGTGAAAGTGATTCGGCACACCACAACAGTCAAGATCTGGACGCAAGTGGACCCGCAAGCGCAAGTCTTTACACCAGAAGAAACACGGCAAATCACCGGTCTTGACTTTCATCTTTGCAAAATCGGCAATCCCAATCATGATCTGGTGATTGATTTGGTCACAACCGAAAACGGTTATCCCACCGCCAATATCCAAGCCCAAAGCTTTTATTCCATGAAGGGGGCAAAAACCGGATGGGCACAGGCACGCTATGATGTCCCACTCCTCGTCCCCAATGATCGGTTAACGGCTTTTGTCATTAAGACCGATGATAGTGATCATTCCCTCTCACTCGCAAAGCTTGGAGGGTTTGATGAAGAACAGCAAAGATTTGTCTCAAGCCACCCCTATGTGACCGGTCCTCGTTTTTCCTCTGTCAATGCGCAAAGTTGGAGTGCCCATCAAGATGAGGCTTTGGCTTTTCGTGTCTTGGCAGCACGCTACAGACAAACAACAAAGACCATTGATCTTGGTACCTTTAATCTTGTTAACTGTTCTGATTTGCAAATCCGTGCCGCGGTTGAATTGCCTTCTAGTGATTGTTCGGTGATCTTTGAAATTGAAAGAAACAACGGCACGATTTATCAACTCTTACCCTTTCAATTGTTAAGCCTCACCGAATATATCAGTGAAAAGGTTCGATTACGTGCCATTCTCAAAGGCACGGAGAAACTCTCCCCCATTCTGTTTGCTCCTGTTCAGTTGATTGCCGGCAAGATCCATAACACAGCAACCTATGTTACCCGTGCTTTTGCCTTTGGTGAGAAAGCAAGATTGACCAGCTATATCAAGACCTTTTTACCAGGCGGCTCCACATTCACCCTCGAGATGCAACGGGATGATGGTGCTTTTACCCCTCTCACCTTAGAGGAAACAGAACAGCTTACTGAACCCCTTTGGGTGGAGCGAAAATTTGTCAGTCACGACCAAACAGCAAAGCAAGCGCGCTTGAAACTGACACTGACCGGTGGACCTTGCGCACGGTCAATGCTGCGTGATTTTGGTGCGGGTATTTTGTGATACCCCCTCGCTTTGAAAAATGGGATTTGGGGCTGCTTTAGAGACTTGGAGAATAAGAAATGACAAAAACCAAAAAGCTTGCAATGGAATTGCCCAAAGAAGGGCGTTTTATCAGTTCTGAATTTCCTATTTTGCGTGAGAACTTGACAAAACTTGATCAAGCCATAATGGAAGTTGAGGAAAAGCTAGACGAAAAAGCTCCTGCAAAACACACGCATAGCATAGGGGATGTTACAAATCTTGAGGCAGCCCTCAAAAGCAAGATGCCAGCAAATAAAACCTTTTCCTTTGCTGATTTGGGCGATATTGAGGGCGCTAAGGATGCTGCGAACAATTATGTTCTCTACAAAGCAAGCAACAATCATTTTACCTTTGGCAGTGCTGTCTCCCTTCTTGGAGCGCACCAACATAAAATTGAAGATATTGTTGGTCTTGATAGATTTAGAGCCAAGATTAATGAAGATCTGACAAGCTATGGGCGCCTAGCACAAGCCAATGAATGGCAGAATTATAACAAGTTTACCAGTAAAGTCACCATTGCTGGTGATTTGGAACTCATAAGCAATTCGTCATTGAATCTCATGCATAATGGGGAAATCGTCACAAGTCTCAGCATCACGGGCAGCAAGCTTAAAGGACCGCTCAAGGTTGATGGTGCGGAAGTTTATAGCAAAGACGAAGCTGTTATTGCTCTTCAAGAAATACGTGATGAAATCACAAAACTGAGGAAAGCGACCTCTCCCCTAGAAGTTCTTGTAACAGAAAGTGGTCCCATTCCATGGCCTGAAGGTGTTAGCGATAACACCGATATCGAAATATGGGCGTGGGGTGGCGGAGGAGGTGGTGGATATGGAAATAGCAGTGGTGGAGGTGGCGGTGGAGGACGCGCGCGTGTTCAAATTAAAGGATCTCAGTTGAAATTCTCAAGAAGCGTTCAAATTGGATGTGGTGGAAAAGGTGGTGATGCTTCCTATGGTGGTGGCAGCGGAGGTGGAAGTACAATTATTAAAGACATTATCCGTGCAGGTGGTGGCGGCGGTGGTACTGGAAATTTGAGTAGTTATGGTGGCAGTGGTGGCGATGGAGAAATAAATGGCAATGGTCGCGGCGGTAGCGGTGGCGGCTCCTACTCTACCAATACCAGTGTCAATGGTAGTAGTTCTACTTTCGGAGGCGGTGGTGGTGGCTGCTATGCACACTATAAAGTCAGTGGTGGCACTTTTAATGCCCGCTACTCTACATCTATTGGTCATGGTGGAAGCTCTATTTATGGTGGTGCTGGAGGTGGTTGTGGTGCACAAAAGAGCCAAGGAGGCTACAGTGGGAAAGGAGGAAATGGTGGAAATAGTGGTGGCAATAAAGCTGGTGGAGGTGGAGGCTATTTTCCAGGAAAGTCTGGTGACGAAGGTGGCAATGGTGGCAACGGAGCAGTGTTGTTGAGATTTTTTATATAGGAGTTTTTTATGGAATATGCAGTTGTTGAAAAGGGTGTGGTAACAAACATTATTATTGCCTCAGAAAATTATGTTCATGCCTTTGATGGTGAGGCAATCCCCTCAAGCGAAGCGCAAATCGGCTGGACTTATAAAGATGGGGTGTTCTCTCCTCCCATCATTGATAAAGAAAACAATTCTTTGTCTTCTGAAAAGGCTGAGACAGACACAGCAGTAGAATCTATGAAAGAACCACAAGAGAAAGATGAACAAATCTAATCTATAGCAAGCAAAGTCATTCTTTGTCTTTAGAGCGGTGTCTCGAAATCATAGCGAGTCACCCCATTTTTACTCCAAAGATTTCGTGCAGAGATGAACAGCTTATAGACAAGCAGCTCTAATTACCCATCACTGTAAAAAATCAAGCCGATATACCGCAGAAATTATCCTAGAAACACAAAACAAAGGAAAACAAAGCACAAAAATAGAGGCTGGGCTGGTAGTCCAGCCAACGGGACAAGTTTTGCGACAACCCGTCCGATGTAAAAGCTCTTAACATCGCAGCCACTTCTTATCACTTGAAGCAATGAGAAGATGGCTAATATAGAGGGAAGAGTGTTAAAAAATTATGGATACACTTTACAAGGAAACATTAAAATCTGTTGATCCAGTCACACCAGCTGCTGCTTATATTGGTGGGAAAGTTCCAATACTCCACGCTGTTTAACTTTGTGATTCAGTCTCTAGAGACTTTTCCGAGTGGTTTTATTGCTTTAACTTCTTTAATTTTAAGTGCAATTTTACGCATGAAAGCAGGGCTAAAACGCCCTTGTGGTTTTAAATCTTCAAAGTCAAAAAAAGCTTTGCAAGGAACAACATTAAATTCATCAACACGCACCCAAGACTGCTTTTGTAAGCCCACGCGCTTACATTCTATCTCAGGTATTTTTAAGCTAAATTGCAAATTAAGAGGTTCTTGAGAAGTAATCGGAAACAAGAAAAGATGAATTTCAGTTTTAACCATCACACAGGCAGGACGTGCTTTTCGCCCTGAATGTTCACCTTTTTGCGCTTGTTCATGCCACAAATAATAATATCTAACGACATCACCTGCTTTAAACATGTTCATCGCCATTTAAAATATCATCTAAACCACGATCTAAATCATCTAATATACTCTTTGGTGCATCCATGTAAGAAAAAGCTTGTACACTGGAATGGGATTTGATTAATTCATTATATAAATTGATAGGAAGCATAACAATTTTTTCACGTCCTCGCTTTGTTAAAGCGACAGGTGTAGACATCGCTTCGTCTAAAATATCGCCAGCTCCACGGTTTACATCGGTAAAACTATATTTCTTCATAGGCACATCCTATCCTCAATTAAATAATACGTATTGTACGTATAATATGTATTATGTAAAGATGTTTTACAAGGTTAATTTTCTCCCCGCCCTTCAAGACGAGGAGATGATATTATGTTTTAATCTAAGCACCTTTTGCAACAGGGTTTGCTAAAACACGTTTGGCTTCTTCAATAAGCGTTTTATAATGTTTACTCTCTTCTGCTAATGTGAAGGCTTTAACAAGATGCATATGGAGAGGTCCATAAATGTAAACAGCCTTTTTAGTAGGGGACATTTTTTCCCAATCTTTTGGAAAAGAAAAACGTGTATCATTATCATAATCAACAGCTTGGTTTCTTAGTTTCTTTTCACACTCAATAAAGTAACGACGAGCTTGCTTACCTTTCTCATTTCTCTCAACCATAGAAAGTTCTTTCGCCATATCTAGAGTGATAAGATAGTTAATTGCTGTAACAGCCCTAGATTTTGTGCTTCCCAATTTTGGGAACCGCAAATCTTGTGTTTTTATAAAATCTTTTCCCTCTTCAAATTCATATTGACGAATACGATCTGTAATCCAAGTAGCAAAGCGTTTTCCTATTTCCAAAAATATATGTAATTCGCGTGCATTGACGGTTTGAACAGTTTCTTGATCAATGGTTTGTTCTGTAATTTTAATAAGAGTGTTCATCATGAACTCCTTGTTGATAAATGTTTGTTAATGACACTCAAAAAGAGTGCCGGGTGCTAACAAACACGGCAACAAGCCCGTCGTTATGCCTTTCCCCCGAAAGGGTATTGTATAGCATAACCACACCCGACAAAGCTATTATATGCGTGTAACATATAACGAGTCAAAGTCTTTAATGTACAGAAGACTGATTATTTCGGTAACCAATCCGCTTGTTGTTTTCAGGTGTTTGTTAAGCACCTTTTTATGAATCTAACGGTTTTAAAGTTTTTGTCAAGTCGTTCTCAAGAACGGTTTTTTGTCTCTCATTTTTTCCCATTCATTTTCATTCACCAATCATGCAAAGGAGCATCATAATGACAACAGGTTTTTTACACGGTGTTGAAGTTGTCGAGGTGGACGATGGAACGCGTCCCCTTCGTGCGGTTCAATCGGCAGTTATCGGCATTGTCGGCACAGCACCCGATGCCGATGAACAGGCTTTTCCCCTCAATACACCGGTGTTGGTTACCGGTTCACTTTCACAAGCAGCAAAACTGGATAAAACAGGAAAACGTCAAGGCACCCTACCCAATGCTCTTGATCTTATTTTTAAGCAAGTGGGTGCCATTGTTGTTGTCGTGCGTGTGCAAGAAGGTGATAACGAAAATGCAACATTGACCAATGTTTTAGGCGGTGTGAACACCAATGGTGCTTATGAAGGTGTGCATGCTTTGATTGGAGCACAATCCCTGCTTGGACAAACACCACGCATTCTGATTGCTCCAGGCTTTACCCATAAACGCCCCGTTAGCCTTAGCAAGATTGATGTCACCAACAAAGGCAGCGGTTATACCCAAGCAACTGTTAAAATTGCCGGCGGTGCAAAAGCAGAAGCAATCCTTGCCAATGGACAAGTAACCTCGATTGTTCTCAAGGACAATGGCTTTGATTATCAAACCGCCCCCAATGTAGTGATTGAAGGTGATGGCACTGGCGCAACAGCAAAAGCCGAAATCAGTGCAACCTCTAATCCTGTAGCAGCAGAGTTGATTGGCATTGCCGAACGTCTGCGCGCTATTGTGGTCATTGACGCACCAAACACAACCGATGAAGCAGCTCTTGATGCTGCAAAGGATTTTGATTCAAAACGCGCTGTTATTGTTGATCCTTTTGTAAAGGTGAATCGTGATGGAGAAATCATAGAACAGCCCGCAAGTGCGGCGGTTGCTGGTGTCATTGCCAAAACAGATTTCACACATGGTTTTTGGCATTCCCCTTCAAACAAAGTGATCAATGGCATTGTAGGAATTACCCGCCCGATTGATTTTTCCATTGGTGACAGATCAAGCCGTGCCAACCTTCTCAATGAACAAAACATCACAACAATTATTCGTGAGAATGGTTATCGTCTTTGGGGCAATCGCACCCTTTCAAGCGATACAAAATTCGCTTTCTTATCCGTTGTGAGAACCGCGGATATGATCAATGACGCCATCTTGCGTGGGCACATGTGGGCGGTCGACCGCAATATCAAAAAAACCTACATGAGTGATGTGAGTGAAAGCGTCAATGCCTATTTGCGTGATTTGAAAGCACAAGGTGCCATTCTTGGTGGGCAGTGCACGCCTGATCCAGAGTTGAATACAGCAAGCGCCATTGAGAGCGGCAGAGTCTATTTCAATGTTGAATTTACACCAACAACACCAGCAGAACATATCACCTTCCGTTCACGCATCATCAATGATTACCTAGAGGAGATCTTTTAATGACTGTACCCGTTTTACCGAGAGTTCTAAAATATTTTAACATTTTTGTTGATGGCATTCCCTATCAAGCAAAATGCGAAAGCGTGACGCTGCCAAATTTAAGTTTGGTTGTTGAAGAGTATCGCGGTGGTGGCATGGATAGCTCTCTTGAGATTGATCTTGGCCTTGAAACACTCATCCTCACTATGACCATTTCTGATTGTTCTCCAGAACTGATGGCACTGTTAGGGCGCTCTGATGTGAACATTTCATTGCGAAGTTCAATGCAAGCACAAGGCACACCAGCAGAAGGTGTTGTCATCACTATGAGGGGGCTTTGCAAAGGCTTTGAAATGGCAGAATGGCAACCGGGAAGCAAAGCAACATCCACTGCTACATTTACATTGCAGTATTTCAAATATGTCCAAAAGGATGTTGAAATTGTTGAGATAGATGTCCTCAACTTAATCAGAAAATTCAATGGTGTTAATCAATTAGCAGAACATAAAAACTTTTTAGGAATATAAAAATGACCATACAAACAAGCATCACGCATCAATTGCTTATCCCTGTGACCTTTGAAGGAAAAGAGCATACCACAATTACCTTACAGCGCCCCAAAACAAAAGATGTGCAAGCAATCGACAAAAAGGAAGGTGTTGAACAAACAATTGCTATGGTTGCACGCCTTTCTGGATGGCCCCATGAAGCTGTTGGGGAACTCGATATGAGTGACTTATCGAGCATTGGAGAAATTTTAGAGTCTTTTATCAAGCGGCGGGATACCTCGACTGGGAAACCGCCGCTCAACTGATAGCGGACATTGCCATTGTTTTTCATTGGTCCCTTGCAGACATGATGGAAATGGATCCGCAAGAATTAATCTTCTGGCGAAAACAAGCAGCAGAAAGGTATAAATCAAAATGAGTGAAAAAGTTGCTGATGCAAAGGTAAAATTGTCTCTTGAAGACAAACTTACCGCGCCTCTTAAACATCTTCAAAAAAGATTTGATACATTGTCAAAAACACTCTCCCATAGATTGAGTATCCCTCGCTTTTCTGCTGCAGTCAAAAATATGACATCACGTTTGCAAGGCGTTCAAAGTGCCCTTGGCACAGCGGCAAGCCGTGCTTCACTCTTTACCGGTGCTTTAGGGCTTGCCGGTGGAGGTCTTATCGCAAGTGTCACCGCCGTCACCATGAAAACCATGCATCTTGGGGATAGTCTTCATCACGCATCACGGCATTTAGGCATGAGTGTCACAGCGCTTCAGTTATGGGGGGATGCGGCAGACAATTCAGGATATTCTGCTGAACTTTTTCAACAATCCTTAGCAACTTTAAATAGGCGTTCGGCACAAGCATATGCCGGACAAAAAAGAGGCATTATGGGGTTTGAGGCACTTGGCATTTCTGTCAAAGATGCTTCTGGAAAACTCAAATCAAACTCTACCTTGTTAGAAGAAATCACCGACAAGATGAGTAAAATGAAAAATCAAGCGCAAAGACAGCATATTGCTGCTCTGCTGTTTGGTGGTGATGGCAAGGAAATGGCAGCCATGCTTGCGCAAGGGATGGCACCCATCAAAGAGCTGTTTGCAAAAGCACGGAAAGGAAAATGGTTGATTGGTGCCGATGTCGCACGCTATGCCGCAGATCTCAGTGATAAGCTTGGTGCTTTTAAGAAAAAAATAGGCGGTATCGCGCGCTTTATTGGCACACGCTTTATGCCTATTCTCAACGATATGATTGACAGTTTTTCAAAACTGATTGATGAAAACCGTGATCTCATACAAACAACCGTTGCTGGATGGGCTAAAACCTTAAAAAAAGTCTTTCATGATTTGCTTGATCCTACCTCTGATTTGAGAAAAGGCATCAGTGATCTTACCGAGAGGATTAAAGGCTGGTTTTTCTGGATGAAACCGCTTGTTGGTGAAATAACCCTGTTAAAAGTAGGACTTATAGCACTTGGTTGCTTTATTTTTGGTCCACTCATTGCCGCATTAGCTGCCGTGGGCGCATCTTTTGTCACGCTTGACTATACAATCATGACAACTCCTATTGGTTGGCTCATTGGTGGTATTGCGGCACTTGTTGCACTCTATAAATATTGGGATAAAATCAATGGTTGGGTTGCTGCTTCTTTAGCCGCAGTTGGAGCAGTTCTTACCGGAGCATTCATTGCGGCAATGGCACCAGCTGCCTCCACAGTTGCTGGTCTTGCTGTAACTCTTGTCACTTCACTTATTCCAGCAATAACTGCCGTTGGTTCTGCTTTTATATCGCTTGGGGTCGCAATCATGACCACTCCCGTAGGCTGGATAATCGGGGACATTGCGGCGCTTGTCACAGCTGGATATCTGCTCTATAAAAACTGGAATACAGTCGTAAATTTCATAAGCAAGTTATGGGATTCTTTTGCCAGTTTGTTCAGTAACACTTTCAGTAAACTCTTTACGCTCTTTAAAGAGTTTTCACCCCTCTTCTGGATAGCAAAAAAGGTCAACGCATTGATTGATTGGTTGTTCGGCGTCAATTTAATGGACGCAGGGGCTCATCTGATTGGCAGCTTGTGGGACGGCATCAAAAGCCAATGGACCGCTCTATGCAATTGGTTTAGCGGCATGATAAGCAAATTAACCAGTTGGATGCCTGATTGGATGAAAGAAAAACTTGGTTTCAATGTTTCAATCAACAAAACTTCAACAGAAACGATTAAAACCTTTACCGATGAAACCAATGCACGTGCAAAAAGAATAATGGATACCGCTGTTGTCACCAAGTCCCCCTTTGGACAAAGCAACAGTGGTTTTAATAAAGGGGCAATTGCAACAAAGCATATAGAAACTCCCAATGCAAAAGCAGATGCCTTCAAAGCTCCCAAACCAATTGCGGGTCATAAAGCTGTTGAAGTAGACGCCCGTGTAACCATTACAAATCTCAATATTTCAGTGCCAAATGGTCTCAAAGATGAAATCAGAGACGCTGTCAATCAAGCCCTTGAACGCTATGCCAAACAGCAACGTTTGGCGATAGCCTCTAGCCTTTCGGATTAAAGACCATGATGCTTGCTTTGGGTGGTTTTATTTTTTCAATTGAAACAGCAGCCTATCAAACTCTTGATCTGTCTTATGGCGTGCCATGGGTCGAGCAAGGACGATTGGGACGAAAAGCGGCTCTTCAATTGCCTGCTGTTGCAAATGCGGAATTTTTCTTAACGGGTGTGATTTATCCAGACTTCAAAGGTGGGCATGGACAACTCGAATATTTGCGGCAAATCGCCCATCAGGGACCTCACATTCTTGTAACAGGGCAAGGCAAAATTTTAGGCAAATTTGTTATCCTTTCCGTGGAGGAAAAGCAAAGCGTTTTTCATCATAACGGTGCCCCCAAAAAACAAGAATTTACAGTAAAACTGAGAGAGTATGGTGAAGACCTATGAGTGATCTTTATAGAACAAAACAAGGCGATATGGTTGATGCCATTTGTTGGAAATATTATGCCAAAGGTCAACAAGCGCTTGCTGTCGAACGGGTCTATGCAGCAAATTTTGGGCTTGCAGACCATGGACCCATTTTGACAGCAGGCATCACAATCATTTTGCCCTCCCTCCCCTATCCCAAGGCCACACCGGTGATGAGAATTTGGGGCAGCAAATCATGAAACCTTTTTGCATGGTTATGGCAAATGGACAAGACATCACCAAAACTCTCATGAATTATGTTTTATCAATTGAAATAACCGATGAGGCAGAAGACAAAAGCGACCGTATCACCATAGAGCTTGATGACCGTGCACGCAATAGTGATAATGGCTTTCTTGATATACCCCTCATTGGAACAGTTCTTTCCGTAACACTTGGCTATGAAAGCGGCAAAATACGCGATATGGGAGCATATCTGATAGATGAAATCTCTGTAAGCAGTCCACCGCAAAGCTTAACTGTTACAGGGCGCGCCGCAGCAATGAACACGTCTTATAGAACACCCAAAAGCCAATCTTATCACCAGCAAACACTTGGCCATATTGTTCAAGAAATCGCACAGCGTAATGGTTACACCGCAAAAGTTGACCCTTCTCTTGCAAAAATTGTTGTGCGTCATATTGATCAAACCGCTGAAAGTGATATGGCTTTTGCCGCCCGCCTTGCAGAGGAATATGATGCGGTAGCAAAGCCCGTTGATGGCAAGCTAGTCCTTGCCAAACGGGGAGAAGGCAAAGCCATCACCGGCGAAACACTGCCCATAGTGATACTTCATGAGAAACAGTGCACCTCTTGGGATTTTAAATACAGTGCACGGGATGAAGCAGGTGCAGCCAATGGTTTAGAAACGGATGATGGTGAGGACCAAAAAGCCGCAGCGGATGCACGTGCACCAGAAGAGATAGAGGAGGATGAAAACACCATCCATATGGATGAACATGATCTACCAGAGCCATCTGAACCAGAGAGAGGAGAAAAAACAGAAAAAGAAGCGGAGAAGCAACAACAAGAGAAAAAAGGCGGCGTTATCGCAACCTATTATGATCTGCGCAGTGGTGAAAAGAAAGAAGTCAAGTCCGGTAATCCACCGTTTCATGAACTCAAATATACCTACCATAATCAATCAGAGGCTGTTGCAGCTATTGCCGCTTATCGTAACAAATCGTCACGGGGGAAATCTTCTTTCTCCTGTGATATTGGTGGTGATCCCTTTGTGCAAGCAGAGGCAAAACTTGTTCAAGATCCCCCTTTCCGTCCTTATATACCAGCAGAATGGCGCATCAAAAGCGTCAAGCACAAGCTTGATAAAACGGGTGGTTACACCACAAAAATAGAGTGCGAACTTTTTGATGAAGGACAAGAAGACGCCGCTGGAAATGTTGCAAACACAACGCCAGATAAGGATGATACTCTTGATCCAAACGCTCCACAAAATGCATATGATGAAGGTGAAGGCGTCATCCATATGGATGAGGAGGATATTTAAAGAAATTGTAATGTTTCTCTCAGCTTAAAGGACAGAGAGTTGTTTGAGATTTTTAACAACACTGGAACTAATATTAATTATATGATATTATAATTGTAAGAAATTAATATTAGTTTTGGAGGTTAGAAAATGTCTGATACACTTTTTGTTCCGAATAAAAATGTTAAAAGATTAGCTGATGAAGTCAAAAACCTTTATGGTTATAATACTTATACTCAGACAATTGAAGCAGCACTTTTGATGTTAAAAGAAGCTAAGAAAAAAGAAGTTTCTTATCAGGAAAAGGCTATAGAGCTTCAGCAACGAACCAAAAAATTTTTAGGTAAAGAATATAATTCTTATACGGAAGAACAGCGCAAGGCGTTTTTTGATGATTTAAGCGGAGGCTTTTAAATGTTTCTCGACGCTTCGGCTATTCTTGCTATTTTGTTAGGTGAGGAAGAGGCACCTATTTTTATCGAAAAGATGGAAAAAACTCAGAAAAATCATACGTCAGCAATGGCTGTGTGGGAAGCTGTCGCTGGACTTTGCTTTGAGAAAACACAAGAAGGAAAACCTGTTGCACGCTCAACAGTTTTAGAAGCAAAAGCTTTAGTTGATGATTTTCTAGAATTTTACAATATTCAATTTGTCACTATTGAGGATCGCGAATATCAAACTGCTGTTCATGCTTATATGAATTTTGGTAAGGGAACAGGCAGCAAAGCACGACTTAATATGGGTGATTGTTTTGCTTATGCTTGTAGCAAAAATTATGAATTACCACTGTTATTTAAAGGAAACGATTTTATCCATACAGATATCGAAAAAATATGATCCGTTATGAGCAAAGGACTTGACTGGTCATTTACGTCAACATAATTGCACGAACCTTAGTATCACTGGATGTCCCGACCTGCTCCAGTCCCTTCTTTGTTGCCATATCAAGATAAAATCAAGAAATGTTTGATGAGTTATTCTGTATAATTTACTAATTATTAAGATATTGAGAAAGAATTTTATCATTAATAAAACAAATAACAGCTATTGAATTTTCTGGTTGTTACTCAATCAAGAAACTTTAAGTGTCCATCCATAGAGGTGGACTTTTTTTATGGAGAAACCTATGAGAAAAATATCATCAGAAGGATTAGCACTGATTAAACAATGGGAAGGCTTGCGTCTCAACGCCTATAAAGATGCTATTGGTGTATGGACCATTGGTTATGGACATACAAACGCTGCTGGAAAACCCTTTGTTCATAAAGACATGACAATCACTGAAGAACAAGCCGAAGAGTTTCTTTGCCGTGATTTGCAACAATTTGAGAACACTGTTGAACAAGCCGTTCAAGTTTCCTTAACAGACGAACAATTCGCAGCACTCGTCTCCTTTTGTTATAATGTAGGAACAGCAGCCTTTTGCAATTCGACACTGTTAAAAAAACTCAATCAAGGTGAATATGAAGCAGTGCCCTCTGAATTACAGAAATGGACCAAAGCGGATGGAAAGCGCCTTCAAGGTCTCGTACACCGGCGTACAGCAGAAGCAGGCTTATGGGCAAAAGGCGCTTATGTTTCCTCCAATTATCAACCAGTAGAAACCACACAGCCAATGGGGATTTTCAAAGCAGAAGCCCTTGCCCCCATCATTGGATCTTTCTCAGGACTTGGAGGCTTGTTAGCGGGCAATGGCCCTATCCAATGGGCATTGGCAACCATTATGGTTTTAGCCGCCTGTGCCGGTCTTTTCTGTGTCGCCAAACGCTTTCAGGAACACAAATTATGATTTTATGGATGAAAAAAAATCTGATGCTAACAGGTGCGGCTTTAGCCGCTTTTTTTATGATTTTAGCAAAAGCTTTTGTTCTTGGTAAAAAAACTGAACAGCAAAAGCAAACAGAGAAGATTTTAAAGACTGCAACAACACGGCTTGAGGTAGAAAATGAAATTAATCAAAAAAGTGATACTGATGTGCGTGCTGATCTCTCTCACTGGTTGCGCGACAAATAAAGTTGCTTCTTCTTGTGTGGGGTGGTTGCCGATATATTTGGAAAGCCAAGATTTGAACAGCATCAGTTCAAACTTAGCAAGAGAGATATTAAAGCATAACAAACAGGGTGAATATTTGTGTGGGTGGAAACATGGTTAGCAAAAACACTAAAAAAACCACCGCGCTTACAGAAGCAGAAAAAGAAATGCTTCAAGAAATGATCATCACTTATCAAAATGTAAAAATGATGTCTCGCTTGATGAAGTGGATAGCCTTCTTTCTCTTTTTGCTGATCCTTGATTTTGCTCGGATTATGGATGCGATAGATAATGTCTTTGCCCATTTAAAACAGTGGTTTTCAAAGAATTAGTTGTTTCATGGATTTAAAGATTATAATAATATATACTTGATATGACCAACTTCAGGATTTTCGTCTTTTAAGGACGATAAGGGAATTGGTTTTTATAAAACGACATAATTGCTTGTCTTATGTAGATCGGGGGGAATCATGAGAACAAATTTCAGTGGCCGCGTAAGAAATACGTCTTTACCATCAACGCATGCTTTAATGCCTCTTTTTGAAGCAGTTGTGAACTCCATTCATTCCATTGAAGATATAGGTAATGATTTTTCCTCAAGTCGCATTACAGTTTCAATCATAAGATCGGACCAAGCTTTACTACCACTTGAAAAAGATACAGAAAAACCAAAAGAAATTGTAGGTTTTAAAATAACAGATAATGGTATAGGCTTTGATGATCATAATTTACAATCATTTGAAACTTTAGATTCAGATAATAAAAGAGAAAAAGGCTGCCGTGGTGTAGGACGACTTCTATGGCTTAAAGCTTTTGATGATATAAAAATCAAGAGTGTTTATGAAATAGATAAACGGCTCAAAGGGCGTGAATTTTCATTCGATGCTGATAAAGGTATAAAAGCATTACGCAATTTTCAAGATGATTGTGCAAAGAGAGAGACTGTTGTTGAATTAAAAGGTCTGAAAAAAAACTATAAAAATCATATTCCTAAAACTCTAAAATCTATATCAAAGGCACTCTTGGAACATTTTCTCTGGTATTTTGCAAGAACTGGTAGTTGCCCTTCTATAACTATTGAAGATGGCTCTGAAAAAATATCGTTGAATAAACTATATGAGGAGTGCAAGCTTGAAGCGATTTTTAATGAAGAAATAGAAATAGAAGATCACAATTTTTCTATTATGCATATTAAATTTAGAAACTTATCTGTAGCTAAACAAACTTTATCTTTTTGTGCAGCCAATAGAGTTATCAAAGAAGAAGCAATATCCAAGAAGATTCCTGGTATGCCTTCAAAACTACAGGATGATATAGGTGAATTTATCTATTCCTGCTATGTAAGCTCTCTTTTTTTAGATGAGAGAGTACGTTCTGAAAGAACAAGCTTTGATATTGAAGAAAATACTGAAGGGTTCTTTGAGGAAATAGAGATATCATTTAATATGATACGGAACGCTATAGTTGATAGAATTCAAAAATACTTAGCTAAAGAATTAGAGAACAACATTCGAGACAGTAAAGAGAGAGTTGAGAAGTTCACACATAAAGTACCACGCTATCGCCCACTCCTAAAATATTTAACTGACAATGATTATATGATTTCTTCTACAAAAGACAATAAAGGCGTGGAACTGTATTTGCATGAATGTTTTGCTAGAATAGAAAATGAAATTTTAGAAGAAGGTCATAATGTTTTAGCAGTTCAACAAGGAGAAGATTCAAACAATTATAAAGCAAGAATTAATAAATATGTAAATGCTGTAGGTGATCTTAAAAAATCCGATTTGGCAAATTACTTATTCCATAGAAAAACTATCATAGAACTTTTGAAAGAATCTTTAAATTGTATTTCTATAGGTGACAAAAAAAGATATGTTACAGAAGAGGTTATTCATGAACTCATAGTACCCATGAAATGCGATTCTGGCTCTGTTGCTATGAATAATTGTAATTTATGGTTGATTGATGAAAAATTAGCATTTCATGATTATTTAGCTTCTGATCTTCCATTAAATAGTGTCCCTTTTACAGGTTCTAAAGATAAGGACAGACCTGATGTATGCAGTTTGGAAGTATATGATAAGCCTCTCTTAGTATCAGAAAAAAAAGGGGATTCAATACCTTCTACTTTGGCATCTCTTACCATAGTGGAAATCAAGCGTCCAATGAGAGACGATGCAAAAGCTGATACCAAAACAGATCCTATTGATCAGGTCTTTACTTATTTAGAAAAAATTCGCGAAGGTCAAGTACAGACCCCAGAGGGGCGCCCAATAAATTTGGATGGAGAAGTTCCTGGTTACTGTTATGTCATCTGTGATCTAACTGAAAAAGTAAAAAAATGTTGTAAACGTTGGAATTTAACAAAGACAGGTGATCATATGGGATATTTTGGATATCACAACGAATACAAGTCCTATATAGAGGTTGTTTCATTTGACAAACTCATTGCTTATGCCGAAAAAAGACAGCAACGCTTCTTTGAAGTTCTAGGGATGCCATTACAATAGAGTAACAGCAATTATATTTTAGGCTTAACGGTCTGAAATGTTTGGTAAAGATGTTCCTGATATAAAAGACGCCCATTGTTCTAAGAGGATACGGCGTTGCTCTAAGAAATCTGTTCGCATGTAAGCTTTTGTCAATGAATTACCAACTGAATGCGCAAGAACAGATTCTGCAATTTCAAATGGTGTTGATGTTGTCTCCGCTATCCAGCCACGAAGACTCGATCTAAAACCATGAGGTCTATAATCAAAGCCTTTGTCTTTCATGAATTTAGAAAGCGTTGTATCAGAAATGGGTTTGCCTTTAAGCCCCGCAAATAGAAAGCCCTTTTTTTCAAAAGGCAGAGTTTTTTCAATGACTTTCATAGCTTCACTACTCAGTGGCACACGAAAATCTGAAACTTTTCCTACAATACCTTTCATATTTTCTTTTGGTATGGTCCATATATTTTTATCAATCTGCTCAAGACGCAAATAGCGCAATGGATATGATCGAGCACCTGTCAAAATCAGTAATTTTAGTGCTAAATTTGAAAGGATATTATCCTCTAAGTTTTGATAAAAATCTGGAAGTTCTTGCCAAGGCATAGCAGGAATATTCGTCGATGTCGCACGTGATTTTCCTAAAAGAGCTCGTGCTTTCATACAAGCCTGTAGGTCAACATCTAAGCCAAGAGCAGCAGCATATTTCAAGCAAATATTGATACGATTCAGTGCTTTTCGCGCTGTATCTGCTTTTTCATGCCAAAGTGGAGCAAGAACATTGCGAATGATATTGGCTGTCAGTTTTTCTATAGATAATTTGCCTATGTGTGGAATAACGTGCAACTCTAATGGAGAAAACCAACGACCATTTTTCCCTTCATTTTTCAACTCTGCTTTTTTGCTTTCAAAAGCTGCTTGCGCAACTTCTTGAAAGATATTGCTTTGCTGTTTTAAAATAGTCTGTTCTCTAAAAACAATAGGATCATTACCTTCTTTAAGAATATCACTATAATGCCTAGCAAGCTCGCGCGCTTCTTTTAAAGAAAGCTTTGTAACAGGACCAAGCCCCATTTCACGGCGCTTATTGTGGTGCGTATAGCGAAAAAACCAAGAACGCGTATTGTCTTTTCGAACATTTAACCATAGCCCTGCCCCATCACAATATTTACCCTGTGGAGACGTCTTTACGAATGATGCCGATAACCGGTGAATCGCCCTCACTTAACACCCCCTTCCGTCCACCTTTTCAGGCATTGCCCGTCCACCTTTTTTGGTCCACCTTTTAGACCACCTTTAATTTCTGATTTGAGATTTTTTCTTTAATACTTATTTTTTTATTGGAACATAAAAAATTATATACATCAATACACTCTTGCACATCTTTATACTATTTGATTCTTGCTAATAAAGCCTGCTCTGCCGGCATGCAGCACCATATTATTATCATAGTATATTGAAATATATAATCTTTTTCTTAAAAAGCTCATTGTATGTTGCTACCTGATTTTGCACAATTCGATACCAGTTTTTATAGCAATTTATGATGATCAATTTTTTATAGAAATCATATTATTGGGCAAACAGAATCTATAAAATATGGGCGCAGATACCCGTAAATTTTGTAAAAATGACCTCTTTTTCAAAACCTTTTCACTTTCTTATAGCAAAATTTTGATTTTTGTCATTTTTCACTCTTTTTGCAGTTTTCAGGTGTAAAAATCTATTTTGGCAAAACACGCATTGAATAGAAGTATTACTAATATATGTAAGCTGTATTTTTATGAGCAGAAAAACATAGAAACTTATCTCTCATCAAACGGCTCTAGCGCTAAATAAAATTGTTCCTTTTCCTTTATACATTTTTAATTCTCATTCAATAATCGTTTAGATGATTTTCTCATTGAGAGTTCATAGCTTACAACAAAAATTCTATCTTCTTTTTGTCTATATAATTATTATTCACAGCATATCGGCAATTTATAGATTTCATATATTTAGTGTAGATTTATGTCTTCATCAACACGGAAAGCCCAGCTTTGTTACTAAATAACTTAAAAAAAGAGATTTCATTTCGTGTAGAAAAAATTGCTTACTTTCACTTTGTGAAAGAGTGAATCATTGAAAGAGGCAATATAAAACATTGGATCGCTGTAATTTCTCTAATTCATGCACGTTTGGCAGTTGAATTTGGCTTTCTTCAAGTCTATCACGGAAAAGCCAGTCCCCTTCGAAACACATCTAAGGGAGATGAAATTTTCATTTACTGCCCACGCAATGAAATAGGTACAGGACAAATTCTTCAAACAATAGAGTTTCAGTGCGTGTTTAAAGATAATCATATTTATCAAGTAGAGCAAGCTCCTCATTTTGTACCATTTCGAAAAGATGTCATTTTTAATAAACAATCACAACATATTGTTTTAAAAGAGATTAAAGGGCTTGAATTTCTGAAAAACCCTCATTGGGAAATATTAGCTCGCCGAGGTTTTTTTGAAATTACAACTTATGATGCAAATAAAATTCGTGAAGCAATGGGGATTTATGACGGATAATTATTCAATTATTTTGGTTGTTTTTGATAAAATATCTGAAGGAGATTTCTTTGAGAAATTGAATAGCTTTATCTCACTAAGGCATAATTTGCAATAAATAGATTGTTATTCATTCACTCTTCGTTATGATAATACTGTTTAGAGCTGCACTAGAAGAAGGAATAACTTAAATTTAAAAGTTTATTTTAGATTGAATATTTAATCTATTAATATGGAAATTTATTGTAAAATAAAGAGAACTCAAATGTTTAAATGAACACATAGTGAAGAGATTAATACAGAACCGAGTGCTGAGCAAATTTGGGCTATGTGGGAAAACGTGGCAACATGGCCTTGTTGGGATCACGAGCTTGTGTGGGTAGAGCTTTCTGGTGCTTTTAAAGCAGGAGCTGTAGGAAAAATGAAGCCTAAAAAAGGACCGAAAGTAACTTTTACACTTGATAAAGTTATTAAAAACGTTTGCTTTTCTGATTATGCTAAACTTCCTTTTACAGGCATGACTTTCGACCATGAGTATATTTGTTCAACAAAGTCTTGTTCTTCAAACAATAAAATTTATCATACTGTAACGATGTCTGGCTTACTTGCTCCCTTATTTGGAGCCATTATTGAATCAAAAATTAAATTGCATCTTCGCAGTTCTATAATTGAAATGAGCCGGCATACTCTCATTGGAAATAAAGATTTTTCATAGCTATATTCATTCACAAAGACAATTAATAGTTTTTAAAGAAGGCAATTTGTAATTTATAGCCCATATAAAGTTAAAGCCTTGAACTGTTAATATTTTTTAAAACACTTACCAGCGAAGTATTTCTTTATGCTTAATTGCAAATGGAAGAGTATTATAGAAAAAATAACATAAAAACTGATTTAATTTTTAATGGTGGATATGTATGTAATCTAGCCCGTTTGTCGTTTTTGATTTTAAAATTAAGCGTTATTTTACCCTTTTCTATTGGTTTGATTATAAATATCGATTTAAATTTTGGATGACAGAAGAGAATGAAAAGAATTGAAACAAAAGAGATTTTATGACTTGTTGCATTTTTCAAGAGAAGCTGACAGAAATTTGTCGATTCGTTAAAAGAAAAACAATGCATGAATGGTACACAATTTTATTGATGACATATAAAAATTGCATTTTTATATAAATTTGTCCGATTGCTTATCCATATAATACTATATTAAAGGGAGATTATGATGACTGACAAAAACCAGATTGATAAAGCTGCTTTGTTGGTTAAAGCGGCAAAGCTTTCTGGAGCAGATGCTGCTGATGCGGTTGTTGTTCATGCACATTCTACCAGTGTCTCAGTCCGTTTTGGAAAAGTTGAATCAACAGAAGCTTCAGAAAGCAATGATTTCACATTAAGAGTTTTTGTTGGTAAAAAAGTAGCAAGTGTTTCTGCTAATTTAACGGTTTATCCGCAAGAACTTGCAGAACGTGCTGTTGCAATGGCGAAGGCTTCTCCTGACAGTTTATTTGAAGGGTTGGCAGATAAAGATTCTTTGGTTAGACATCCTAAAGATCTTGATCTTTTTGATGATTTTGTTCCACATAGTAATTTTTTAACAGAAGATGCTTTAAAAACGGAAGCAGCAGCGCTTGATGTTAAAGGAGTAAGCAATTCTGGTGGGGCCGCAACAGCTTATGGACGCAGTGGATTTGTTCTTGTAACGAGCGATGGTTTTTGTGGGACCTATCAATCCAGTTATTTTTCACGCTCCTGTGGTGCTGTGGCCGGTGATGGTACAGCAATGGAGCGCGATTATGATTATACAACTGCCTTACACTTTTCTGATTTAGAATCAGCAGAAACTGTGGGAAAAAATGCAGGAACGAGAGCAGTTCGACGTTTAGGAGCAGTTCGTGCTTTTACAGGGGGAGTAGATGTTATTTTTGATCCGCGTACAGCTCGCGGAATTGCTGGATATATCGCATCTATGGTGAATGGAGCATCTGTAGTTCGCAAAACGAGTCTTTTACAAAACTTTTTGGGAAAAGCAGTGATGAAACCGGATGTTCACGTAACAGACCAACCTTTACGATTGCGTGGAAATGCTTCTTGTCCTTTTGATGGAGAGGGAGTAGAAGGGCAAACATTGAATATTATTGAAAATGGTGTTTTAAAAAACTGGCTTCTTTCATCATCTACAGCACGTGAATTGGGGCTTAAAACCAATGGTCATGGCATACGTTCAGCATCATTGGTTCAACCAGCAAGTACCAATTTTGCTATTGAACCAAGTTTAATATCGCCTCACGATATGATAAAAAATTTGCGACGTGGTTTTTATGTTACAGAATTATTCGGACATGGCATTGATTTTGTTACAGGTCAATATAGTCGGGGTGCTTCTGGTTTTTGGATTGAAAATGGTGAAATCACTTATCCAGTAAGTGAGGTAACTCTAGGTTCTGATTTGCTCCATATGTTAGCGCATTTAACGCCTGCGAATGATATTGATCGGCGCTATGGTATAGCAGCTCCAACATTATTAATTGAAGGGATGACACTTGCAGGAAAATAACACGCATCATACTTCTGATTTACAGCTCTTGCTTGATGCGAGTCGAGAAGCAGGGGATTTAGCAATGAGGTATTTTGGATGTGCGTTAGATGTTTGGATAAAAGATGGTCATTCACCAGTCAGTGAAGCAGATTTTGCAGTTGATCGCTTTTTGAAAAAAAAAACTTCTTGGAGCACGCCCAAATTATGGATGGATTTCAGAAGAAACAAAAGATGATCGAGAGCAAAAAGCTTACGAACGTTACTTTGTGGTTGATCCTATTGATGGAACGCGTGGTTTTCTTTCTGGTAGCACCTATTGGTGTGTATCGATAGCTATTATTGAGAATGGACGTCCTATCGTGGGAGTCCTGCAATGTGCAGCACAAGGCGATGTTTATGCCGCTGTTATTGGCGGAGGGGCTACATTAAATAGCAGAGCGCTTCCTCTTTTAGAATCGCAAATTAATCGCAAATATAAAGTCTCGCTTGATAAATCGCTCGCTCAAAAATTGCCAGATGATTTTCTCAAGAGAATCACTCTTTATCGTCATATCCCTTCTCTCGCATATCGTATTGCTCTTGTTGCTCAAAATGAAATTGATCTTGTGTTAGTTCGTCCGAATTGTCATGCGTGGGATATTGCCGCAGCAGATCTCATTTTACAAGAATGTGGAGGATGTTTTCTATCGCTTGATACATCTTTCATATCTTACGGAATTGAATCCTATCAATATGGGCTTTTAATTGCTGGAAAAAATAATTGCTGTCAAGATATGATAGATGTTGTTCATAAAGCAAAGTTAGTTTAATCACGGATGAAAAAGCGCTAAAATTTCTTAATGATATGGAGGCACATATGACTGAAAGCATTGAAAAAAAACAATATTTGCATCTTGTATTTGGTGGGGAATTGAAAAACCTTAATAGTAATCAATTCAAAAATCCTGATGATTTAGATGTGGTTGGTATTTTTCCAGATTATCAATCAGCTCAAGAAGCATGGCAAGCAAAAGCACAAAGCAGTGTCGATAATGCATTACAACGTTATTACATTGTAGATTTGCATCGCTTTCTTGATAGTGAGATGAGTGATGCGTAAAAAATTGCCTTCTTGATTTTTATTTTCCTCGTTATACACGTCCGGAAAGATTAAATTTTTTAGATTTAATATTTAGGATGAATAAAAAAATTAGAAAAAGAAGTTGCATCTTTTAAGATACTTTTGGTGCATGAAGCCGTAATTTTACTCCTATAAGCATGATTTGTGCAATTTTCTGTGGTAAATTCGGAAATAAATGTACTCTTTAAGTGAAAAATTAAATTTATTCATAATTTAAAGATATAAAGTGAAATACCTTATTTTATAAAGAGAACGATAAGAGTGTTCATGCTTACAATGCTCTTAAATCTAATGAAAAATACCATAATTGTGGATATAAAGTCCTTGAAACTAGAAAAAAGATTATTTTATTCGCAAAATTCTTTACTGTCCTATCATACTTTGTATACCTGCATTTTTGCAGGAGGAGATTTTTGAAAAAACAGAGTAGAATTGCAATTCTGCTTTTCAAAACATTCTTATGAAGAAAGCGTTTTTGTTACTTAAAATATAAAGGATATTTATATTTAGCTACTCGCTGAGAAAAAATTAATGCAATTAACAGAGATGATGAATTGTTTAATGGAAAAAGCTTATAAACGTCTCAAAATAAGTGAATGAGGTAGTTTTAGTGATGGAACTAAAGGCACGTACGGCTCTTTCAATCTATCGGATGATTGGTTTTTGCTTGCGTCCCGTTGTGCCTTTCTATTTGTTTCTTCGTGCTGTACGTGGAAAAGAAGAGTGGAGTCGCCAAAAAGAACGTTTGGGTAAAAACTATAAAATACGTCCTCAAAGTCCATTAATTTGGTTGCATGCGGCTAGTGTTGGAGAAACTCTCGCACTTTTCTCGCTCATTAATTATATTTTATCATTGAAAATCAATATATTATTAACAACAGGTACTGTAACATCTTCTTCTCTTGCGAAAAAGCTGTTTGGTAATCGGCTCATTCATCAATATGCTCCGTTGGATTTAGATTTGGCTGTGCGCCGCTTTATTGATCATTGGAAGCCTGATTTAGCTTTGGTTTGTGAATCGGAGATTTGGCCGCTCCGGATTAAAGAACTTGCCAAAATGCACATTCCACAAATTTTAGTGAATGCTCATATGTCTGAACGTTCTTTTAAAGCTTGGCAAAAACGACCTGTTCTTTCCAAACATATTTTTCAGCATATCGACTTGGCTATTGGTCAAAACGAAAGAGATGTCGCTTGTTATCAAGCGCTTGGGGTAAAATCTGTGGCATTTTCTGGTAATCTTAAGGCTGATGTTTTACCACTTGAAAATCAAGATTTGCTTGCGCATTATCGTAGTGCTATTGGCAATCGCCCAGTTTGGGCAGCTATTTCAACCCATGAAGGGGAAGAAGAAATTGCTTTTGAGGTTCATAAGATTCTTAAAAATTATTTGCCAGATTTATTGACAATCATTGTGCCTCGTCATCCTGAACGTTTAGAAAATCTTATGCAAAATTGTCATAATAAGAGCTTGCGTTTTATCCGTAGAAGTAACAATGCTGTACCAGATGCAAATACAGACATTTTTTGGGGAGATACGATTGGAGAAATGGGACTGTTTCTTCGCTTATCGAAAGTTTCTTTCATTGGAAAGTCATTATGTGGAGATGGAGGACACAATCCATTAGAATTAGCTTTGCTTGGTTCGGCTATTCTAACTGGACCTCATGTTACAAATTTTCAAGAAATGTTTGAGAAATTTCTAGCACGTGATGCAGCATATATGATTCAAGATGCAAAACAGCTCGCTATTCAGGTCTATAGGCTTTTAACAAATGAGGTCTTACGACAAGAAATGGTCGATAAAGCCTATGAAGTAGCAACCAGCATGGCGGGTGCACTCGAGCGCACATTAAAGCTTCTTGAGCCGTTTTTGCAACCTCTTGTGATACAAACAGGTTTAAATCAACATCAGAGAAAGCATGCACATTAAGACACCTAATTTTTGGTGGAAAGATAAAAGCTTCTTACGTCTTTTATTCACTCCGGTTTCTTGGGTTTATGGCTATTTTTCACGCTGCCGTATAGAAAAAAAGCCTCCTATTATCGATCTTCCAGTTTTATGTATTGGCAATTTTACATGTGGTGGTACTGGTAAGACGCCTGTTGTCATTGCTTTTGCAAAAGCCGCAAAAGAGCTTGGTTTCGTGCCCGGTATTGTATCGCGTGGTTATGGCGGAGCATTTAAAGGAGTGCATCTTGTAAATAAAGAATATGATGATGCGCGCGATGTTGGGGATGAGGCACTTTTACTTGTTCAACATGCTTTTGTTGCTCTATCAGTCGATCGTTATGCAGCAGCACAACGGCTCAAGCAAAAAGGATGTCATCTTATTTTAATGGATGATGGGTTTCAAAGCCGCCGTCTTTACATGGATTATGCATTGCTCGTTGTAGATGCAATGCGTGGTTTTGGTAATGGTGCTGTTTTTCCAGCAGGACCTTTGCGTGTACCATTAAAAACACAGCTTTCTTTAACAGACAGTGTTTTATTGATTGGTCATTCGGATGAACATGATAAGATCGCTTTTCTTGTCACGCGTGCTGGAAAATCTTTGCATTATGCTTCCCTTAAATCTTTAGCATCTGATAAGGTTGCAGGAAAATCGTTTTTGGCATTTGCCGGTATTGGCAATCCAGATAAATTTTTTAAATCCATTAAAGAACTGTCTGGCCATGTTGTGCAAACTTACTCTTACCCTGACCACTATTTTTTTACCGATACAGATTTAAAAAATCTTGCACAAAATGCTAAAATGGAAAACTTATGGCTCGCTACAACAGCTAAGGATTATGTCCGTATACAAACAAACAGTGCACAAAAAGACTTGAAAAATCTTATTATCTTTGATGTTAACGTTCATTTTTCTCAAAAAGATTTTTGCCATCTTCTGCTTGAAGAAGTCATAACCCGTTTTAGAAAGCGCAAAAAGCCCCCCCTTTAATTTGCCCTCTTGAAGAAAAAGACTGAATTTATAATTTTCAACTGGTTACTTTTTCTGTGCTTCTAACAATTGACTGAGATAAGGATTGCATTCAAGCTCACGATGATAGGAAATTTCACAACTCGCATATGCTTCTTGCCGGTGATGATTCCAATATTTTAAATCATCTATTGGGATTTTTTCTCCGCTAACAGCGCAGCGAGTATAAGTTCCATATTCTACAATTTTATAGCCATTATTGGTATAATGAATCTTTGCTTCACGTTCATCACTGGAAAACATTCTTCATAATTCCTTCCTGTTTTATGAGAAGTTATAAAAATACAGTGCCATAAAATGCCTTCTAGAGTCGAGAATGATTTAAAAAATATTTTCTTCTACAAGAGTAAACAAAAACTTATTTTCTACCAAAAAGCCTTTCTATATCAGCTAATTTGAGTTCAATGTAAGTAGGTCGTCCGTGATTACACGTTCCTGTATGAGGGGTTGCTTCTATTTGTCGTAACAATGCATTCATTTCTTCAGGGCGTAAAATCCTCCCAGACCGTATTGAACCATGACAAGCCATCGTTGCGGCAATATAATCAAGTTTTGCTTTTAAATTGTCTGTCGTGTCATATTCTGCCGCCTCATCTGCAAGATCTCTAATGAGTGCTTGTATGTTGATCTCTCCTAACATAGAAGGTGTTTCGCGCACAACGATTGCACCAGGCCCAAATGGCTCTATTCCCAAACCAAACTTCTGCAAAGTCTCTTTGTGCGTTAAAAGGCATGTTAGATCTTCTTCAGAGAGTTCTACAATTTCAGGAATAAGTAATATTTGTGAGGGAAGTGGTTCAGAATAAAGTGCATTCTTGAGTGCTTCATAAATCAATCGTTCATGAGCAGCATGTTGGTCGACAATGATCAAACTATCTTGGGTTTGAGCAATAATATAGTTTTTATGAATTTGGGCTCTCGCTGCTCCTAATGGATAAGATAGTTCTTCTGATGATGGTACCATACTAGTAATATAGGCATCACCACTTGGCGTATCTAAACCCTCCATAAGAGGAGTCGTCTCTTCTTTGAAACCAGAAGAACTGGTAATATCTAATGGTTTATGAAACATTGATGCGGATGCAAAATGATGATGCTGTGGGGTGTACGAAGAAGATTGATGGTTTCTTTTAAAAGGCTTCAAGAAATGTTGTGTCTGAAAGGCTGTTAACATTGCTTCAGAACGCGTTGAAGTAGGACGAACACCAATTTGATGCAACGCTTCACGAATTGCTCCAACAATTAAACCGCGAATGAATCCTGAATCGCGGAAGCGCACATCTGCTTTGGCTGGATGAACGTTAACATCTACATCAGCTGGTGGTAAATCAATAAAAAGAATCGATACAGGATAACGATCCCGTGTCATGACATCAGCATAGGCTCCTCGAATTGCACCAAAAAGAAACTTGTCTCGTACTGGGCGCCCATTAACATAAGCAAATTGATGAAGGCTATTACTACGGTTAAAAGATGGCAAACAAGCAAACCCTGTTAAACGCACTGTTTCACGCTCAGCATTAAGAGCAATACTGTTTTGAGCAAATTCTTTACCCATAATCTGCGTAATACGCTGTAACTGCCCTTGCGTGTTATTTTCTGTAGCAGGGAGTTCTATAGACGTTCTGTCTGGACCTGAAAGAGAAAAACGAATATGTGGAAATGCGATCGCAATTCGTTTAATCATATCACTAATGGCATTCGCTTCAGCACGATCAGTTTTCATGAATTTTAGTCGTGCTGGTGTTACAAAGAAAAGGTCACGAACTTCAACAATCGTTCCAAGATTGCCAGAAGAGGGCTTTGGTCCAATGATTTTTCCTGCTGTAACAATAATTTCAGAAGCACTATCAGCATCTTGCGTTCGTGAGGTTAATTTCAGTTTCGCAACAGAACCAATTGAGGGTAAAGCTTCTCCTCGAAACCCAAGGAAACAGATATTGTGTACATCATCCGTAATTTTTGAAGTACAATGGCGAGAAACTGCTAGCGTTAGCTGATCTGCTGGAATACCACAACCATTATCGCTTACCTTTATAAAATTTTTTCCTCCATTTGCCGTGACAATTTCGATTCGCGTAGCTCCGGCATCAATAGCATTTTCAACAAGTTCTTTGACAACATTTGCTGGCCGTTCAATCACCTCACCGGCAGCAATTTGATTAATAATATTTTCGCTAAGATGACGTATGATCATAATAAATTCTAAAAGGATTCTCGTGGATTCTAAAATAGAAACTCTGAGCTATGATAGCATTATTTGTACAACATTCAAGAATGAGAGTCTGTGAGAGATATTATGCACAAAACAACTCTTAGTTTACTTTCAAGAAATATTGTATCAAATATTGTTTTATTGCTTGTAACATTCTTGTATGAATTGTAGCAAAAAATTGATTGGCAAAATCAGAGGGGAATGATTCTATCGCCTTAAAAAAGCTTGTGTCAATCAATTATCTGAGCCAAAAAGAAATAAAGTAAAAATGGAAGGCGTAACATATGACGCGTGTAAGCGGTATTTTGGCAGACAATGATATAAAAGCCTTGATTGATAATGAAATTCTCAAAGCTCTGTGTCCATTTGACAAAACTCAAATACAACCCGCAAGTCTTGATCTTCGATTAGGGAACAAAGCCTATCGTATACGTGCTTCCTTTATGCCAGGAGCCAACGTAAAAGTTTTAGATAAACTCGAACAGTTAAAGTTGCACGAATTTGCTTTGCAAGACGGAGCCGTGTTAGAAACAGGTTGTGTTTATATTGTTCCTCTTTTAGAAAGCTTGGCTTTACCAGAAACTTTATCAGCCGTTGCCAATCCTAAAAGTTCTACTGGGCGATTAGACATTTTTACCCGTGTGATTACAGATAATGCACAAGAGTTTGATAAAATTCGTGATGGTTATCATGGTCCACTTTATCTTGAAATGAGTCCACGGACATTTCCTATTTTGGTACGTACCGGATCACGTTTATCTCAACTTCGGTTCCGCAAAGGGTACAGCTCTTTAAATGAAATTGAACTCCATGCTTTGCATAGAGATGAAACTCTGATATCAGATGATTTGCCTAATATTAGTGCTGGTGGTCTTGGGCTTTCCATTAATTTGAAGGGCAACGAAAATGGACTTATAGGCTATCGTGGTAAGCGCCACACAAGTGTTATTGATATCGATAAACGCGCTGCTGCTGATATTCTCGATTTTTGGGAACCACTCTTTGATCGTGGTCAAAGGGAACTGATTCTTGATCCTGATGAATTTTATATTTTGGTTTCACGAGAAGCTGTCCATGTTCCTCCACTTTATGCCGCGGAAATGACCCCTTTTGACCCCTTAGTTGGTGAGTTTAGGGTGCATTATGCAGGTTTTTTTGACCCAGGATTTGGGCATATGGAAGTAGGTGGAAAAGGAGCAAAAGCGGTTTTAGAAGTACGTAGCCATGAGGTTCCCTTTATCTTAGAACATGGTCAAATTATTGGTCGCTTAGTCTATGAACATATGCTTCATCGACCATTAGCACTTTATGGGCAGGATACTGGATCACATTACCAAGCACAGGGATTAAAATTATCTAAACATTTTAAATGATTAAAAAAATATAGGCTCTGGTAAACTCTATGCAGAAAGAGTATCCGATTGAGAGAACATTTTCGATTTTTCATAGATGTGGAGGATGTGGAGCACTCTTTGTTGATATATTTTACAAAATCATCAGATAGAACCGGTTGTGCCCACAGGTTTTAGTTTTAAAAATTTAAATAAAAATCTTCAATGCATTTTACTATTATTATGGAATAAACTGTTTCTTATACAATACAGTAATAGTTTTTTCCTTTGGCACTGTTGTTAGCTTTCTTTAACACCTCATTTCTCATTGAGACAATGTTTTGATGATTTTATGTAAGTAATTTTCCTCCATCTATAACTATGAACACAAAATTTTTTTGTCAATATGTATTAATATTCAAAATTTCTGAAAAATCTCCAGGTAAATCATGAAAAATATTTTTATAAATTTCAATGAAAATGAAACCTAACTTCGTTTTGGGTATTATAATATGAGAAGATTATTGGGTGTATTCAAAAGCTTGGCTTTCAATTTTAACAAAGACTTTTTTAATTCTATGTGCTGATAAAATATAATTGACTTTATTAATTATGGACTAAAATATAAGGAATATTTTTGAACATGTTTTATAAATTACAAAAAATGACTGAAAAAATATCTCTTAAAGGAACCTTAATTATAAGGGAGAGCCTCTCAATTTTCAAAGAGCTCTATTCTCAATTATTCACAAGGTATGAATGTACAAATATTTCTCAATGATAAACACTGTGAAGCTTTCATAAAGCTTGATAAAAGAAATGTTGTTTTATCCATGTATTTTTTTAAGTTGCTATCTTTATAGCCTGCCTCTACTCAATGACATGATTTGAGATACCCTCTAAATAAGAAGTGCGTGGATGAATCTTCATTCGTTTTAGAGTATTGTCGCTTTTTATTCAAAAACCAATGGCACTATTATGATTATTTCTTCAACATTTGATTATCGCAAAGCAGCAAAACGTCGACTCCCTCCTTTCCTTTTTCACTATATTGATGGCGGCGCTTATGCTGAGGAAACGCTACGACGTAACTGTACTGATCTTCAAGAACTTGCACTCCGTCAAAGAATTCTAAAGCAGATTGGTGACGTTGATCTTTCAACTAAGCTTCTTGATCAAACACTTCATTTACCGATTATACTTGCACCTGTTGGATTAACAGGCATGTATGCACACCGTGGTGAGGTACAAGCTGCACGTGCAGCCGTTGCAAAAGGTATTCCCTTTACCCTATCCACAGTTTCAGTTTGCCCCATTGCCGAAGTTCAGAAGGCCGTTGGAAGTGCATTTTGGTTTCAACTTTATGTTCTCAAAGATCGTGGATTTATGCGTGATGTCTTAGAGCGGGCTTGGGCAGCTGGTGTACAAACCTTGGTGTTTACAGTCGATATGCCGGTTCCTGGTGCACGTTATCGTGATGCGCATTCGGGAATGTCTGGACCCCATGCTGGATTGCGCCGTATTTTTCAAGCTTTTACCCATCCTCATTGGACTTGGAATGTTGGTATTATGGGACATCCACATGATCTTGGAAATGTTTCTACCTATTTGCGAAAGAAGATTGCATTAGACGATTATGTTGGTTGGCTTGGTGCAAATTTTGATCCATCAATTGGTTGGCGTGATCTGCAATGGATTCGAGATTTTTGGAAGGGAAAAATGATTTTGAAAGGTATTCTTGATCCAGAAGATGCACGAGAAGCCGTACAATTTGGTGCTGATGGTATTGTTGTTTCCAATCATGGAGGACGCCAACTTGATGGTGTCTTATCAACTGCACGTGCATTGCCAGCAATTGCAGAAGCGGTAAAAAGTGATTTGACTATTTTAGTGGATTCTGGTGTTCGTTCTGGCCTTGATGTTGTACGTATGATAGCGCAAGGTGCGGATGCTGTTATGATTGGTCGTGCTTTTGTTTATGCACTTGCAACAGCAGGTGAGAAAGGTGTTGCGCATCTGCTTGATCTTTTTGCAAATGAAATGCGCGTAGCGATGACATTGACTGGTGCACAAACAATTAAAAACATTACCAGTGAAAGCTTAGTAAATATAGATACTTTTGAACAATGAGAAAACTGCCTTATACTCTCTTTAACAAAAGAGTGTTTTTTTTATTAAAAGTAGGAAAGTATGGTTTCTTACGCCCGTCTGTTTTATTTTTTTCATATTCTCGGTGATTGACATTCTTTTTTAACAAACACGTATAGTGAGATATAATTTAAGATTTTTGTCTATTGTTGCAGAGTTAATATCGTTTTCGTTATATTATCTTGGCTGATCCCATAATGTGCTAAAACATCCAATTGGCTTCCATTACAGATCGGTTGATCCGGTATTCCTAACGATACAAATTTACAGGTAATACCCTGTTCCATAAGTAATCTCGCAATTGCATCTCCAAGCCCCCTATTTATACTATGCTCTTCACAGACGAGAACAGATCTGTAAAGTTTGCATAATTCTCGTACAGAGATATCATCTAAAGGCCGAATTGTCGGTATACTGACAACTGTTGGTATAATTTGATATTTTTGGAGTTCTTCAGCAGCATCGAGACAAATCTTAACGGTCTCTCCAGTAGCAAGAAAAAGAATATCTTTGCCTTTTTTTATAACAGAAACTTTACGAATATCGATTTTTGAAGCATCGCTATGAATATTTTCTACTGCACACTTTCCTAAACGTATATAAACAAGCATGGGATCGTTTAGAGTAGAGAGTATGGCAGCTTTTGTTTCTTTATTATCAGCAGAAGCAATAATGCGTATGTTAGGAATAGCGCGAAGCGAAGCAAAATCGGAAATAGCGTGATGTGTTGCTCCGAGGGATCCATAGCTAATCCCAGCACTAATCCCAATCAATCGAACAGAATTTTCGCAATAAGCAACATCTATCTTTATTTGTTCAAGTGCACGCGTCGTCAAAAAACAAGCTTGTGAAACAACAAATGGCTTTTTTCCGCATGAGGCAAGTCCCGCAGCGACACCGACCAAATTTTGTTCAGCAATACCAACTTCTACAATACGTTCCGGATAAAGCTTTGCAAATTAATCAATCTTGCCAGATATGCGTGAATCAGCAGTTAAAACAACAATGTCTTTATCAAATCGCGCTATATTTATAAGCGTTTTATTCACAATCTCGAGGTTTGAAAATTTCACAGCAGTCTGCGTTTCTTGATGAGGAATACCCACGTTTATTCTCCCATTAATTGAATTTTGCTCTGAATTTCATTAACCACAATATTGTATTCCTCATCTGTTGGAACTTTTATGGTGCCAGCGTATGTCGTTTTCCATAATGGAAATTCCATTCCCCTTTATGGTGTTCATCAGTATTGCTGTTGGTTTTTCCTTATGTAATGAAAGTGTTCCTAACGACTCCTTCAATTGTGTTATATCGTGACCATCCATTTCCATAACATGCCACCCAAAACTTATAAATTTATCTGCTAAGGGCTCTGTTTTCATTAAAACATCAGTTGTATCAGTAATTTGTAGCCTATTTCTATCAATAACGGCGATAAGATTGCTGAGTTTATAGTGTGCTGCAAAGAGTACAGCCTCCCAAACGGATCCCTCTGCCATTTCGCCATCACCAAGAAGCACAAAAACACGATAGGATTGAGAATTAAACTGCCCAGCAAGAGCCATGCCTGCTCCAAGAGATAAGCCATGGCCAAGAGACCCTGTACTTTGCTCGATACCAAGAACTTTTTTGCTTACATGACCAATAAAATGAGAATCAAATTTCAGATAAGTATCGAGCTGTTGAGGATAAAAATATCCCATTTCTGATAAAACAATATACAACGCCTCAACCGCATGTCCCTTACTTTGAACATATCGATCACGATTGGGATCGTGGATACGTGTAGGATTTATTTGCAGAATATATCTGTATAAAATATAAATGAAATCAATACAAGAAAGGCTATCAGCTATATGTCCGGATTTTGCTTTTCTAATGAGATTCAATATTTTAAGACGCAAACGCAGAGCGTAAATTGCATCGCAAATATCCGCTTTGTTGGTCGCATAAGCCATACTTCCCCACCTTTAGAAGATTTTTTAAAGAAATACTCTCAAACCATAATTTTATACGTTACTTATCTTTTATTTTTAACGGATAGAATAATTTCCATGATAAAAAATGCTATATCTGATAAAAATTGTACAGAGAGTATATCAAGGATGTAAAAATAGCCAATTTATTTTAAAAATATTTTTTATGTATTTCATCAATATTTTTACAAAAGCATAATAAAAAGATACTGAAAAATCGATTTTAAGAGGGGCATTTTATATAATGTTCGCAAGAATTTTATAAGCGTACAACAACATTGCAATAGCAATGACACTTTTTATATACTGCTTATATTGCCTACCTAAAATGAACGCATTGTAATAACCATGAGAAAAGCACTCAAACCACCATATACATTGAAATGTATCACGTTTAAAATAAGAAATTATACGTTGGTGATGAAAAATAGATGTATACAATTTTTCTATCTTTGATTGATTTTAGAAACGACTCTTTATGAATGCAGTAATCTCTGCATAAAAAATACCCTGAAAACGGTCTATAAAATACTCTTTCTCATCCTATCGAATAAAAACAAGAACTTTCTCAAGGCTGAAATTATGAGCATAGTTTATAAAACCGTATTGCCGTCTCCCCATAAAAACGCTCATCATCAAGATAAAATGTATCAGGTAAATGAATAATTGCATCTTTCTTTTCTTCAAGCACAAAGAGTGTATCAGCTTTTGCCCATCCTCCCCTCAGAGCCTCAACAAAAGCACGCTCACCTAAACAATGACCATAGGGAGGATCTGCACAAATAACATCAAATGGAAGCATTGTCCCAATATTGCCCAATTTTGTTGCATCACGACGCAAAATACGCCCTATAGACTGCAATTCAAAAGCTTCAATATTCTTTTGAAGCAATCCACGCCCTTCAACTGAATTTTCAACAAAAACTGCGGTTTTTGCACCACGTGACAAAGCCTCTATGCCTAAAGCACCAGTCCCCGCAAAAAGGTCAAGAACGCGTTTATTGGTCCAAAAATGTTCTTCCCGGTTAGCAAGAATATTGAAAAGGCTTTCGCGCGTACGATCACTGGTTGGACGAATCAACTGTCCTACAGGAGAAAATAAAATACGCCCAGCAAATTTACCGCCGACGACCCGCACGTAATCCTCCAAATTTTTTTGGTGTCTTCGCATCACTGCTATATTCTTTAGATTTTTTCATGGCACTCTCAAATGATTTTGCCCTTCGTTTTCTTTCAAAAGAAGGCGCATCATTATTACCCTTCATAACCTTTTCTTCTTTTTTTAAAAAACGCTCCTTCTTGTCAATAAAACGCGTCTTACCAAAAGATTTTTTACCCTGTTTTTTCTCAAAATGCGTGTCTCGTTCTTCCCGAAATTGAACTTCTGATGGCTTTTCCTTTCTTCTATGAAAAGATCTCTTACCAATCAAATTGCTCTTATGATCATGAAAACTATCCTCACTATAGGAAGACTTCTTATGCGCACTATGTAGACGTGCACCAGGAGCCATCCAAACATTAGAACGGCGCGAACGAGGATAAATACGTTCTGCTTTTTTTTCTTCACCCTTATCCTTACGGATAATTTTCTCATCAGTTTTTATACCCAATCGTGATTGACCATGCTTAGCAGAACCGCCTCGTTGTCTGCGTTGCACATCTCTTCCACTTGAGAAAACCCAGCTATCATTGTTGATAGCAAAGTTTTTATCACTTTGTTTTTCTGCAACAATCGCAGAATTTGAAAATGGCTTAAGAATAGGAGAGTCAAAATCTGCATTGGCTTGCATAATTAAACGCTCACCCAATTGCTCACGCAACATCCTCCCTTTTATTTCACGAACGGCCCCCTCTCCCAAGTCAGAGAGCTGAAATGGACCATAAGAGATACGAATTAAACGATTAACTGATAATCCTAATGCACCAAGAACATTTTTTATTTCACGATTCTTTCCTTCACGCAAAGCTACAGAAATCCATAGATTTGTCCCTTGTTCACGTTCAATCGATGCCTCAATCGAACCATAGAAAATACCATCAATCGCGATGCCATTTTTAAGATTATCAAGTGCACTCTGTTTTACTCTTCCATGCGCACGAACTCGATATTTACGCACCCACCCCGTTACAGGAAGCTCTAATATACGTGCTAAACCACCATCATTGGTTAACAACAAAAGCCCTTCCGTATTAATATCAAGCCTCCCTACAGAAAGAACACGAGGCATTCCTTTCGGCAAATGACTAAAGACTGTTGGTCTTCCTTCAGGATCACGGTGCGTGGTAACAAGACCCGCTGGCTTATGGTAAAGCCATAATCGTGTTCTTTCTATAGGAGATAAAGGTTTGCCATCAACTTTAATAACATCAGAGCGGCTAACATTAAAAGCGGGTGTTGTCACAACTTTACCATTAACAACAATACGGCCTGCAGAAATCATCATTTCTGCATCACGACGTGAAGCAACCCCTGCACGTGCTAACCTTTTGGCAATCCGTTCACTTTCATTTTCATTCATTTGCTCTGCACACCAATCTCTTCTCGTCCGTTTAGCAAATCACCTTCCTGGACTATAGCGCTCTTATTCTGAAAAGGGGAAGTAACACAATCATTTGTTATTTTCTATCCTTTAGCAGCAATAATGCACCTGTTTACTTTTAAGCTGCTTTTAAATATTAAAAAAAACAACACCCCTTTATTAAAAAGGATCAGAAGGTTTTTATTTTATAGGACTCTTCTTCATGGAAAAATCTTCTTGATTCCCTATATTCCAGCAGAAAGAATACGATGACTTTGACACCGATGGAAAGAGCTCTTTTAGAAGCGCAAGAGGCGAAAAAAAAAAGGCGAAGTCCCTGTAGGCGCTATTATCACACGTGGAACAACAATCATTGCATGCGCTGGTAACTCCATAAAAACTCCATATGATCCTACAGGACACGCAGAAATGCGTGTAATCCGTATAGCTTGTGAAAGACTCCAAAGCGAAAGGCTTCCTGATTGCGACTTATATGTAACACTCGAACCTTGTGCTATGTGTGCCGCAGCCATTTCATTTGCACGGATACGACGTCTCTATTACGCCACAAGCGACCCTAAAGGAGGCGCAATTGAACACGGTCCTCGCTTTTATAAGCAACCAACCTGTCACCACAAACCTGAGATCTATTCTGGTTTCAAGGAAAAAGAAGCTGCTCAACTGCTTAAAGATTTTTTTGCACAAAAGCGAAGTTAAAAACAACGCATCATCTCAACAACAAATTATCTCTAAAAATATCAAAAATCTCTGGTGATAACTGTTCTCTTCATCAGAGCCTGTCCTCTTGAGTACCCCTTTTTAAGCCTTTTTAATGCTTCACCTTTCCCTCTGAGCGATTAACAGGCGCAATCTTTGCCGGTTGACGATAACTTAAAGGTGGTTCAGTGAGATACCGACGGTATTTGGGGCTTCCAACTTGTGCTCTTTGACGACGGTGATATTCCTGCCGTTGTTTAGCATTCAATCGTGAAATACTTTCAGTACCAACAGAATCAATATGTTTAGCGGAAATAGAACCTTGACTCCCACTAAAGCGCTGCTTCGATTTTTCTGTTTTCTCAGAAGAATTATCCTGCTGTGGCAATGGTAAAAATCTGCGCGAACTGGGTTCAGGAATCACAAGTTTTGGATGAGACTTCATAATGAGCTGACTGTTGTCATTTTTCGGTGTCAGCGAGGCAAGGTTAGCAACATCTTCAAAAAATTGTAATGAAACCGGCTTATCTGTACCATAGGTAGGAGCAGACAGACCGCATCCTGTTAAAACAAAGCACATGCCCAAAATACTTATTGGCAATATTCTTACTTCACGTTTTTTCACTGCTTATCCCATTTTCCTAAGTATATGACTCATTAGTCTTCTCGCGATTTACTGGAGATCTGATCTACACATACACCCCCCTCACAAAAAAATAATGGATTTCACCCCTACCATAAAAGACTCTATGCATCAATGATAGAATTCAAACCATAATAATGCTCTTTACAAATCTGTTTTTCTATCTCTTGATCTTAAATCTTGCCAAGTATTTGTAATTCCCGCAACGCTGCAGCATCGCGAGCAGATACGTCAGGATAAGCTGGATCACTTCCAACATCTTGTGTATAACGCCAAGATCTAGCACATTTTTTACCCAATGCCTTCTCTGGATACACACCAACACCTTCAACATCACTCAGAGTAAAAGCATTCACAGGTGGTACATCCTGTCTAATTGTTAAAGCACTTGTGATACAAATTTCCGCCATATCTAAATTCTCTAACGCCTCCAGTAAAGCTGGATTAGAAATAAAAACAACAGGAGCGGCTTCTAAAGATGAGCCAATGCGCTTGTTGGCGCGTTCAAGCTCTAAAGCACCCGTCACAACTTTACGAACCTGTCGAATTTTTTTCCAACGTTCAGCCAAAGATTCGTTCTGCCATTCCTCTTGTACAGAATAAAATTGTTCTAAATGCACTGATTGACTTTCTGGATAATACTCTAGCCAAGCTTCTTCCATCGTAAAAGGCAACATAGGAGCAAGCCATGTTACCATGCGCTTAAAAACTTCACGAACAACCTGCAAAGCAGCTTTACGTTTTTGTGATGAAGGCGCATCACAATAAAGAGAATCTTTACGGATATCAAAATAAAATGCTGATAATTCAGTAATTGAAAAATCTAACAATGCACGCATAATCTTTTTGAAATCAAATTCATCATAAGCGCGATTAATCAATTGATCGAGTTCAAAAAGCTGATGCAATATAAGTTTTTCAAGGTCCGGTAATTGGCAATAAGGTATTTCTTCTCGTTCATCATGCGCTAATGTCCCAAGCATCCAACGAATTGCATTGCGTAATTTACGATATGAATCTACATTCGTTTGCAGAATTGTTTTGCCTAAACGTTGGTCTTCCCAATAATCCGTTGTCATAACCCAAAGACGAAAAATATCCGCACCAGATGTTTTAATGATCTCTTGTGGAACAACTGTATTTCCTAAGGATTTAGACATTTTCTTGCCATTCTCATCCAAAGTAAAACCGTGTGTAATCACCGTTTTATACGGAGAGCAGATACGCGTACCACAGCTTTCCAAAAGAGAAGATTGAAACCATCCACGATGTTGATCAGATCCTTCAAAATAAACATCGGCAGGCCATTTCAAATTATCCCGATCTTCTAACACAAAACTATGACTTGCTCCAGAATCAAACCAAACATCAAGAATATCATAAACCTGAACCCAAGGCTCATGGACACGGTCCCCTAAAAAACGCTCACGCGCTCCCTCAGAAAACCATGCATCTGCACCTTCCGCTTCAAAAGCCTGTAAAATACGTTCATTTACGCACTCATCTTTCAGAACGACACCCTCTTCATTGGCAAAAATACAAATAGGAACACCCCAAGAACGCTGACGAGAAAGAACCCAATCCGGACGATCCGCTATCATAGAAGCTAAACGGTTTTGACCAGAAGAAGGAACAAAACGCGTCATCGAAACAGCTTCTAAAGCACGGCTACGTAAAGTTGATCCATCTCCAAGATCTTTATCCATTGAAATAAACCATTGTGGCGTATTACGAAAAATAACTGGTTTTTTTGAACGCCAACTATGAGGGTAAGAATGCTTTAAACGACCACGTGCAAACAACCGATCTGCTTTCATTAAAGCATTAATAACCTCTCTATTGGCATCACCCATTTTTCCATTATCATCAATAACACGTGCGGGTCTCCCTTCACGATCCGGGCCCAAACCAGGAACATCCTTCGTATAGAAACCAGCAGCATCAACAGGAAAGGGTATAGACGAATCAATACCGGCTTGCTCCAATAAAGGCTTATAAGCATTCCAAATTTCAAAATCTTCACGCCCATGGCTTGGCGCTGTATGAACAAAACCTGTACCAGCGCTCTCTGTTACATGCGAACCATCAAGCAGTGGAATCTGATAATGATATCCTCCAGCCAAACCTTTGAGTGGATGAGAAAGAACAAGCGTTTTAAGTTCATCCGCAGAAACACTGCGTAAACGCTTCAAAACAAGTTTTGCTTTTTCTGCACAGTTCAGTGCCAACGCATCAGCAAAAAGAAGTTTTTCTCCAGACTGAGGACCAAAATCATTTTCCGCACTTTCAACTTCATAAACACCATAAGAAATCTGCGACGAATAACTCACCGCACGGTTACCAGGAATGGTCCACGGAGTCGTCGTCCAAATCACAACATAAGAGCCATATAAATCTCCAGAATCTGTTTTAAAAACAGGAAACTTAACCCAAATAATCTCTGATTCATGATCATGATATTCAATCTCTGCCTCTGCCAAAGCCGTACGCTCCACGACAGACCACATCACAGGCTTTGAACCACGATAAATCTGATCTGACAAAGCAAATTTCATCAACTCACTGGCAATGCGTGCTTCTGCATGAAAAGCCATTGTGGTATAGGGGGTCTTAAAATCTCCAATAACACCAAGGCGTTTAAATTCTTCACTTTGAACAGTTATCCAATGTTGTGCAAATTCACGGCATTCTTGACGAAATTCATTAAGGGGCACTTCATCCTTATTTTTCCCTTGTGCACGGTATTTTTCTTCAATCTTCCATTCAATCGGCAGTCCATGACAATCCCAACCAGGGACATAATTTGCATTAAAACCGCGCATTTGAAATGAACGAACAATCACATCCTTTAGAACTTTATTCAAAGCATGACCAATATGAATATGTCCATTTGCATAAGGCGGACCATCATGAAGAATGTAAAGTGGGCGGTCTTTCGCCTGTTGACGCAATTGCGTATAAAGCCCCATATCTTCCCACTGCTCTATTAATTCAAGCTCTTTTTGCGGTAATCCAGCACGCATAGGAAAATTTGTTTGCGGTAAATAAAGAGTTTTCGAATAATCTATTGTTTCATTTTTCACAGTCATTGTGAAATATTCCTGTCCACTTTTACGAATTCATTTTTGCATAACTTCCCTGAACCCTGCAACTCTGGTTTTTTTAATCTATAGGGAAAGCCGAGCTAATCTTTCATATTAAGCAGTGATCAAGAAGATACATCATTATATTCTATGGGCTTTATCATGAAACGATCAAGAAAGAAAACCCAAAAATAATCTTCTGAAAAAATAAAGGCTCCACTATTAGTGGAGCCTCTTGAAAATTCATCCTTATAAAAAATTAGAATTTATAAGCGACACCCACACGGAAATCATTGGTTTTGTAATTTATTTCGAGTTTTTCCTTCACAAATTTCTTTTTACCAAAATCTGAGTAACGATACTCTGCCCGCACAATAACATTGTCCAGAATTGCAAAATCAACTCCACCACCAAGAGTATAACCAACCATCGTCTTCGCTTCATCGGTTAAGTTTTTAGAAGAAATGACGCTTCCATCCTCTTTCTTCAATGATATTGATACCGTGTCTCGAAGCCGTGCATAAGCAATACCGCCAGCAAGATAAGGCATAAAGCGATCAGCAACAAAACCGATACGTACTCGTGTTGCACCAGCCCAATCCTGTTTTAAAGTATGACTTAAAGTCAACTCTTTACCCTTTTGCTCCAAACCAAGTGCCGAAATTTCTTTCTTAATGTGCTCTATACCATATATACTGCTACTGTTTTCATCCGCAGCTTTTGCATTTTGTGCACCAAGACCACTCTCCCTCTGTCCACCATGGGGATTAGAAGAACTATGTGGATGAGCTCCGTGTGAATGAGTGCCAATGCCGTGAGGCGCGCCACTGTGCGCATGTGAACCATTGCCCACACCATGATAACCATGTCCACCACTATTCTGCCCACCATGAGAATGGCTGTAACTACCATTGACGTCGGCACCTGCTTTTGAAACTTGATTTGCAGAAACGGTTGGTTGTGCTGATTCTCCTGATGCTGATCTTGCCAATAATAGTGGAGCTTCCGCTGGTGTGGATGTCTCTGGCTTAGCTGACACCTGCTGCGTACCATCCCCTGGTACTGGTAATGGTAATGGTAATGATCGTGCAACCGATGCTCTTTGTACTGCGGCCGCTGCCGGTTTTGCGGCCGCTGCCGGTTTTGCGGGTGCTGCAGGTTTTGTTGCTGCAGGTTTTGTTGCTACAGTTTTTGTTGCTACAGGTTTTGTTGTTACAGGTTTTGTTGCTGCAGGTTTTACTGGTACTGGTGCTGCTGGTGTTTGTGTAGGCGCTGACCGTACAGATCGGCGAGATCTTCCTACTAAATTATCCATTTCAGCATTATTAGACGCACCTAGAGTGATAGACTTTGTGTGCTTCTGACCAGACCAGATTAAATCCGTATCGATACCAAAAACGAAATTGTCGCCAAGGTCAATATTAGAACCTGCGTAAAGCCCCCCTTCAAAACCTGAAAGCTTAGGGGACAAATCTTTACTTAACGGTGTGCTTTTATGCTTACCAATAATATTCATATCCGTTTTACTAGAAAAACCACCAACTTGTCCACCCAAATAAAATCCGGACCATGTAAAAGTAGGAGCTACAAAAGCTGGCGAAAAAACCGGCGTTGTCTGATGAGGAATCATTACATCAGCTGCCTGTGTTGTAGAAGCTGAAATTAAAGCAAAAACAGATGCCGTTATTAAACGTTTCGTATTCATAAAATATCTCCAAATATCCAAAACGGGTTGTATATAGTGTATCTATTTTGAAATATCTGTAGCAAAAATATCACATTCACAAAAAAATAAAGACCCGGTCTTTGACAGGGTCTTTAGGCAATTAATTTTGTAAGAGTAGTTGAGCTTTGTGCTCAATTAGAACTTGTAAGCAACACCAACACGGAAATCATTGGTTTTATAGCTAAACTTCGCATCACCCTTCTCGAAGGCCTTTTTGCCGAAATCTGAATAACGGTATTCCGCACGTAACAAAACATTGTCAGTCATAGCGAAATCAACACCACCACCAAGGGTATAACCAACCATTGTCATCGTTTTATCAAAATCTTTAGTGGAAGTTTTTTTACCGGCTGCATCTGTTGTTGAAGATGTAGAAATACCTTGCACCTGTGTATAAGCAATACCACCAGCAAAATAAGGCATAATACGGTCAGCAGCTGCAAAACCAAGACGTACCCGCGTAGCACCAGACCATTTTTCTTTAAAAGTAAAATTGTCCTTGTCCGTGTTAGCTGCTACTCTGTTCATTCTGAGAGATCTCTGAACAGCAGCATTGTCACCAGTACCTTCTTCAGGTCTATTGTTAGGGTTCGTACCAGTTTCATTATTGCCTGTGTTAGGGGTCGCAGGAGCATCATCATCATCAAAAAGATATGATTTTGTGTCTCCTTGGTCAGCCCAAACAGCATCGGTTTCCACACCTAAAATGACGTTATTTCCAAGATCAAAGTTGGAACCTGCATAAATACCACCCATGAAACCAGAAGGCTTCGGTGTGTCTTTTTTATCGAAAATTTTCTTGTTTGTCTTCGGATCCGTTATTTCAACCTTACTCGAAAAGCCACCGATCTGAGCACCAATATAAAAGCCTGTCCAAGAAAATGTAGGGGCGGCTACAACAACTGGTGCGGATTCATGAGGGATAACAACATCAGCAGCCTGTGCGGCAGAAGCTGAAACCAAAGCGATAACGGAAGTCGTTATTAAAGATTTTACATTCATAAATTTTGCTCCTAATTTATTTATGAAGCGTATCTTATAGGACTAGGCAAAAAAAATCTGTAACAAAAATGTCACTTTTATAGAAATAAAGGCCCTGTTCATAAACGAGGCCCCTTAGAAAGTTTATCTACAGGAAAGATTTTATGCCAAAAAATTTATAACTCATTGAGAGTAAATATGAATCAGTATGTGTCGTCTATCCATTCCTTTTTACTAAAATGAAGACTTAACGATTTTAAACATATGCAATAATATGTGTTATGTGGTAATATAGTCACAGAAAAAAATAGAAACTCCGTAAAAATACAGAGTCTCTTCGTCATTTAAGCTTAAAATACGTTAAAATTTGTAAGCGACACCAACACGGAAATCATTTGTCTTATAGTTAAATTCAGCCTCATCATCTTTGAATTTCTTTTTACCAAAATCTGAGTAACGATATTCCGCACGCAATAAAACATGGTCTGTCACGGCAAAATCGATACCACCACCAAGGGTAAAACCAACCATTGTTTTTGTTTTGTCGCCCACCGTTCCAGAAATTGTTTTGCTTGGTTTATTCTCTACGGGTTTCTTTGTTCCCGAAACCATGGCAATACCTTGCATCTGCGCATAAGCAATCCCACCAGCAAAATAAGGCATAATGCGTTCAGTAGCCGCAAAACCCACACGGACCCGTGTCGCACCAGACCATTTTTCTTTATAAGTAAAAATATATGATCCGGTATCGCCTGCTGCAAATTTTTCATCATTACTCAACTTAATACCAGCCTCTGCAAATGTCGCATTAAAATCCTCAAGATCTCCCTCCTCAAGCTCTTTTGTAGAGAGTGTTTTTGTATCTCCTCGATCAGCCCAAACTGCATCGGTTTCAACCCCTAGAATAAAACCATTTCCAAGATCCATATTAGAGCCAACATAAATGCCCCCCATAAAACCTGAAGGTTTAGGGGCATTATCTTTACTGAAAAGTTTATTTTTTGTGTCTGTATCCGTTATCTCAACCTTACTTGAAAAATTCCCAACTTGAGCACCAACATAAAAACCTGTCCAAGAAAATGTAGAAGGAGCTACAATGGATGGAACACGTTGAGACATTCCCTCATGGGACACGATAATATCAGCAGCCTGTGCCGTAGACGCTGAAATTAAAGCAATAACAGAGGTCATCACTAAGCATTTTGTATTCATAAATTTTTCTCCTAAATTCCTAAATAATCAATATTGAACAACCATGCAAAAAATCTATAATAAAAATGATACTCTCGTACAAAATAGAGTTCTACCCAAGGTAAAACAGCTTAATAAATTCGTTGTGTATTACAATCTATCCATTACATATGCGGCCTTTATTGATGTTGTAAGAAATTTCACTTTTGTCATTATAAAAGGTTTATCCAAAACAATGCATAATGATATTTTGCATGCGCTATGAGGAATGTAACAATACAGTTACAGAAAATAACAGAAGTTCTATAAAAGATAGAACCTCTGCACAATTTAGCTTACAAATATATTAAAATTTGTAAGCGACACCAACACGAAAATCATTGGTTTTGTAAGAAGTTTCATATTTATTGTTTGAATATTTCTTTTTACCAAAATCTGAATAACGATATTCCGCACGAACAATAACATTATTGGTCATCGCTAAATCAACACCAGCACCAAGGGTATAACCAACAAACGTTTTTGTTTCATCAGAGAGGTTACCAGAAACTTTTACTTTACTTGTATCCTTTCCTGTTATTGATATCGACGCGATATCCTGGAGCTGTGTATAGGCAATACCACCAGCGATATAAGGCATAATACGCTCAGCAGCAAAACCAATCCGTACCCGCGTAGCACCAGACCACTTTTCTTTTAAAGTAAAACTGTGAGAGCGTTTATCACCATGTTCGAGAGCCTTGTCACCAATCTTAATTCCAGCCTTGTTCAGGATCTTATTAATATACCCTATGTGATTTTGAGCAATCAGATACTCTTTTCCCATTTTAGTATCACTTTTGTCAGACCACATGATATCTGTATCAACACCTAAAATAAGACCGTTGCCGAGATCAATATTGGAACCCGCATAAAGCCCCCCCATAAAACCTGATAGTTTAGGTAAAAAATCATTATCCACAGGAATAGCTTTTCCATTACTGAGAATATCCATCTTTGTTTTACTTGAAAAACCACCAATCTGTCCACCAAGATAAACACCTGTCCAAGAAAAAGTGGGCGCAACAACAACCGGTGCAACAGGTGTAGGGTTAGGGGGAACAATAACATCTGCTGCCTTCGCTGCTGAAGCTGAAACAAAAGCGAAAGCTGAAGCTGTTATTAACCATTTCATATTCATAATTTCTCTCCATAGCTGAATATTTGAACACTCAATTCCATATAGAGCCCCCTTTACAGATATCTGTAGTAAAAATGATACACTCATATAAAAAACAAAAAATTTAACTCCCCTCCCCCTTAGCCACTTGTTCTATAATGAATGCGAACTTGTAAACTTACCACTGTCAAAATAATCCTCTCAATCAAATTCAATACTGTTCTTTACGCATTCTCTCTAAAGCCTGAACAGCATTCTTTATGAAAATGATCTGCTAACGCTGATTGCAAAATGAAATATTCTCTTAAAAATTACATAAAAAACGTCTTCGATTGTAATTACCGAAATTCTATATGTAACCACTTAACGCCTTAGTCTTTTCTCCCAACTGAAAAAAAAGCTTTTCCCTTTCTCCTTACGATAAAAAGCCTCAAAATAGAAAAACCACGAGTTCCGCAACTCTTTATTGCTCTCATACCTCTCTTTCTTTTTCAATCATACCTCTCTTTCTTTTTCAATCATACCTCTCTTTCTTTTTCAAATTGTATAAATAATATATTCTCCAACCACAAAATGGCATCACACCCAAAAGCGTAAAGAAACACTTGCCTCTCTTTAAACTATTTTCCCCTCAATCCCCCCCGTTTACCCAAAATAAAGGGTCGGCGCCTCTTAACTTTGTTTCTTTGCTTATTAAAAACTCATCGGCCCTCTCGTAAACAAACTTGGCCGACCTCTTTTTTTGCCAGATCCTGGGCTCCTTCTTTTTTTTACTGATGAGGATACCGGTACCAACTCAACAGCCCGTTGCTGCTGATCATTATCAAGACAAGAAAACTTTGCTTGAAAAACTTCAGACAAGGTATTGCTACTTTGTTCATTTGAAAAAACAGCAGATGATATTTCCTGTAGTTGCTTTTGAACAGTCATAAGCCCCCCCTGAGCCACAGAAATTGAAAAAAAAGTAGCGAAAGCTGTAATAAAATATTTCAGATTCATCAATCTAACTCCTTAGCAAATATCCATAATGAATTCTATCTAGTGCTATCGTTTCAAAATTCCATAAAAAAATGATATGGCTAATAGAGAGAAAGTACAAAATCTAAATATCGGTATTTTAGAACAGTTTTATTTAAAAAATGAATTTTTTAAGCTATGGTAACATAGAAATTGCTAGTTTAAACTACCCACACAGATAGATAATGGATATTTATTGAAGCATGACTCTAGTAAAGAGGTATATTTTATTTCGTATGCACAATTCAGACAACATATTGTTTATAAATATAATTTATTGTTTTGCATGTTGAATGAGACCCTCGAATATTGTAAGATTCTCTCATCTCAAATCCTCTCATTTTGAATCAATCATAATCATTTATTTGCACATCACAAGCGGGGATGGCGTGTGGGTAAAAAAAACTCTAAAGAAAGGAGTAAAAATGCCTATTATGAATCGTCTAAATACCAAGGACTGTCGCAACATTGGGACAGATAAATAGATGATGGGGCCGGCTTGCATCTTCATAAGCGTAAAGATGGTGGTGCTCAATGGCTTTATCGCTATAGCATCCACAGGCGCCGTCGTGAAATGGGCTTGGGAGCTTTAAAAAATGTTTCTTAAAAAAAAACCGTGCATTGGCAATACAATGGTGTTCTGTTGTGCATGAGGGGCGCGACCTTATTCAAGAAGAATGTGAAAAACAAAAACGTGAGGCAATACGTAATCTCTATTATTTAAAAGATATTGCTCTAGACGCTTTTAAAAGTCGTAAAGCTGAATTAAAAGGAGATGAGAAGAGCTGGGAATTGGTTTTCACCTTTATGTCTTATATTCTCCCCAAATTAGGCTTTCTACCCATTTCAGAAATTACAGAAACTGATTATTCAATACACTTACAACGATTTGGCATATAAAAGCTTATGTTGCTTATGGAGCTCTTAACCACCTCAATATTTGTTTCAAACATGCTTTTGCACTGGGATTAGATGTTAATTTGCAAGCAACAGCGAAAACACGCGCCCTCTTAGGGAAACAAAGGCATAAAACACAAAATAGACCAGCAATAGATTGGAGAAAGGTATCGGCTTTTTATCAAACACTTTGCAAAACACAAACTACGACACATTTAGCTTTACGCCTTCTTATTCTAACAAGCTTTCGTACATATCCCTTGCGTTATATCCATAAGGATCAGATTGAAGATGATATATGGACCATCCCTGCTGAGAATTGAAAGGAAAGCGTAATGCTACAGCAGAGTTTCGTGCACCTTTATCATCGAAAACATTAAAAGTGATTAAACAAGCACGCCCTCTATCGTGCAATCGGTTTCTTTTTCTGCATCCGGTTGTGGTCCCCTTGCTGATAAGTGTATGTCACGATACAAACTCGATAGCATTTGTATAGCAAATTGCCTATAATACTTATTATCCCTATTTTTTTACTCTCGTTTCCCCCATAGATTTTTGTAAACCGCAAAACAAAAGCAGAAAAATTGAATTCATAAATGGTATTTTATTGCATAATCTTCAAAGAAAATAGCTCTCTCTATTAAAATTATGTCATAAAAAACACAACAGAACAAAATGCCCATAGTATATGAGCATTTTGTTCTGTCATATCAGTAACTTTTTTATTCCGTTTAAAAGCACATTTCTAAACTGAACCATGCGCAAAGATATCAACCTCTGACCATCCCAAAAGATCAAGTTTCGCCCTCATTGGCAAAAATTCAAAACATGCCTTTGCAACATGCTCGCGCTCTTCACGCTTTAAACGTTCTTCAAATATCTCTTTCAAACGATGCAAATATAAAACATCTGATGCAGCATATTCAATTTGCGCGCGTGATAAAGTTTCTGCTGCCCAATCTGAAGATTGCTGCTGTTTAGAAATATTTATATTGAGCAACTCGCTACAAATTTCCTTCAATCCATGACGATCCGTGTAAGTACGTGTGAGTTTCGAAGCAATTTTGGTGCAAAAAACCACCTCAGGCATAATGCCAAATGTATGTGCTAAAATAGCAAGATCGAAACGCCCAAAATGAAATATCTTGGTGATGGCCTTATCTTCAAGTAATTTAACCAAATTGGGAGCAAACTTCTGCCCTTTCGCAATCTGTATAACATCAGCAGTACCATCTCCAGAAGAAAGCTGCACAACACATAGACGATCACGGTATGGCTGTAATCCTAGAGTTTCGGTATCAATTGCAACAGCATTAATTTGATAATTATCTAAGTTTGGTAAATCACCTTGATGAACACGGATCTCAGTCATTTACCCTCCTATTTTCTAAAGCCGCAAGAATACGTGCCCAAGACCGCTGCCCTTTATGAAACGATTTTAGATTATATTTTTCATTAGGTGAATGAATACGGTCATTATATAAGGCAAATCCAACGAGAACCACTTCCATATTAAGAATTGACTGAAAGTCTCCTACAACCGGAATCGAGCCCCCCATAGCATCAAGCACAGCAGGATTACTCCATTCTTGCGATAAAGCATCCTTTACTACCTTGATAAAAGGTGAATCATAGGGAATCTGAATCGCTGGAGAACCACCATGCTCTTTAAACTCAGCTGTACAGTCAGCAGGTATAAAACTGGATACATAATTACGAAAAGCCTGGCGTATCTTCTCTGGATCTTGCTTATGCACTAAACGAAAAGACACTTTCGCATTCGCTTGAGAAGCAATAACCGTTTTCATCCCTTCTCCCTCATAACCACCACTAATCCCATTCATCTCTGCTGTAGGACGCGCCCATACCAGTTCCAAAATGCTTCGCCCTTTTTCCCCAAAAGGAATGGAAAGTCCTATAGGACCAAGAAAGTTTTCAGCAGTGCAATCAAGCGCATTCCATGATTGCAAAATATGTGGAGGTGTTTCTTCTACGCCATCATAAAAACCTGGAAGTGTTACCCTACCATTTTCGTCATGAAGTCCTGCTAGAATCTTAGTTAAAATACGAATGGGATTGGCTGCCGCTCCTCCAAAAGCACCAGAATGCAAATCACGATTAGCTGCCGTAATCGTAACCTCTTCTCCTAAAATACCCCGCAAACCAATACAAACAGAAGGCGTATCTGCATCCCACATTGTTGTATCACAAACCAATGCACAATCAGCTTTCAGTTCATCTTTATTTGCTTTTAAAAAAGGAACAAGAGAAGGAGAGCCACTTTCTTCTTCACCTTCAAATAAAACAGTAACTTTAACAGGAAGCTGTCCTGTTTCTTTCTTATAGGCACGACACGCTTCAATAAATGTCATAACTTGACCTTTGTCATCTGAAGCTCCACGAGCACAAATAACTTTCTCACCATCCCTTTCTTTTAAAGAAGGTGTAAATGGGTTGTCTTCCCATAAGCTCAGTGGATCAACAGGTTGAACATCATAATGCCCGTAAAACAAAACATGCAGACAATCATCGGAAGGCCCCGGATGATGCCCAACAACTACAGGGTGCCCCGGAGTATCACGACGTGAAGCATCAAAACCTATACTTTTTAAATCGTCTACTAACCAATCTGCTGCTTTACGACACTCATCCTTATAAGCCGAATCTGTTGAAATCGATTGAAAACGTAAAAGAGAAAAAAGGCGTTCAAGGCTCTTTTCTATATTATCATCAAGATGTGTTAGTACTTTATTAAGCATAAAAAAACCTCTCAAACCTTCATTATTATCAATGTGACTTTAAGCCTCTCGTAGAATTTTGCAAGAGACCTCTTTCATTTTTGACACTGTGAACAATAAAAACTTGAACGCCCTAACTGCAAAATGCGTATAATAGGCGTTCCACATTGCAAACATTCTTTTCCTTCGCGTCCATAAACTGAAAAAGCATGTTGAAAATAACCAAGAGAACCATCTACCTGTACATAATCACGTAAAGAAGAGCCACCAGACAAAATGGCTTCTGAAATCACATCGCGTATATTCTGTGCTAAAGAATCTGCCAATTCACGTGCACATACAGTTTTTAATGCTAATGTAAATGCACCACGCTGCGGTGACAAACGGCTACGCCATAGCGCTTCGCAAACATAAATATTTCCAAGACCCGCAATAATAGACTGGTCAAGTAAAATTCCCTTAAGGGATATTTTTTTATTAAAAAAAGCCTTTTGTAAATAACGACCAGAAAACGCATTGCTCATCGGCTCGAGCCCTAACTTCTTTAAAAGTGGATGCTCATAAAGCCTGCATGTCTCTACTAAAAGCACAAACCCAAAACGACGTGGATCATTATAAATAAGGTGATAAACTTTGCCATCCTTTACCTGAATATCCATGACAAAGTGGTCATGCTTAACAAATTTTCCTGCAACAGAAGATGTTTTTTCCAAAAGATCATCCTCTAGGCGCCATGATCCTGACATTCCTAAATGGCTTAAAATCGTTTCATTCTGCGAAAGATGAAACAATAAATATTTTGCACGCCGACCAAGTTCTAGAATTGTCCTTCCCACAAGCCGTTTAGAAAATCCCTCAGGGAAAGGAAACCGTAAATCCTTTCGCTGAAGCGTGACAGAGATAATCTTTGCACCAGTTACAACTGGCTCCAACCCACGACGAACGGTTTCTACTTCAGGAAGCTCGGGCATCACTCTTTCTAAAAATTATGTACTTTCTAACAAAGTACCATTGAAAAATAATATTAAGCCCACTCACCTTTACGAAATACAGGAACTTTTGTACCATCCTGCGCAATGCCATCTATATCGATTTCATCTGAGCCAATCATCCAGTCAATATGAATCATACTTTTATTACCACCACGTGCAGCAATTTCCTCCACCGTCAATGATGCTCCATCTAAAAAGCATTTGGAATAACACTGCCCTAAGGCAATATGACATGCGGCATTTTCATCAAATAATGTATTATAAAAAAGAAGGTTACTCTTAGAAATTGGTGAAGAATGTGGAACAAGAGCAACTTCTCCTAATCGGCTTGCACCCTCATCACTTTGCAAAACATTTTGCAAAACCTCTTGCCCCGCTGAAGCACGTGCATCAATAATGCGCCCCGCCTCAAACCGTACCTCAATATTATCAATGAGTGCTCCTTGATAAGAAAGGGGCTTCGTTGAACGAACAAAACCTTCAACCTTATGCGCATGAGGAGTAGTAAAAACTTCTTCTGTCGGAATATTAGGATTGCAAACAACACCATTTTGAGCCGCCGATGCACCACCATGCCATTCATGATCATCTGCTAAACCAACTATTAAATCAGTTCCTGGCCCTATAAAATGTAAAGCAGAAAAGCGCTGCTCATTGAGCCAAGATGAGCGTTTCTTCAAAGTTGCATTATGTGAAACCCACGCCTGCATAGAATTCTCTTCTGTAACACGTGAAGCAGCAAAAATTGCATCCGCTAATTTCTTAACCGCCTCATTAAGTGGTAAAGAAGGAAACACTGCCTCAGCCCATCCTGCTGTTGGATAAGCAACAATTGACCAGTTCATGGCAAAATTCGATATTTTTTTAAGAGCAGGCTGATAAGCCATTGACGTAGCCTTGTTTAAACGGGCGACCTTATCAAAATCTTGATTAGAAAGGAGCAAAGGATTATCACCAACAATAGCCAAACGCGCAGCTCCATTTTCAAAAGCTTTTGCCATTCCCTCATACAGCCAAGAAGGTGCACAATCAAAACTAGCAATATGTGCATTTTCAAAACGTGTAAGTGATAATATATCATCACTAAAAAGTGGTGTAATCACACCAGCACCAACCTTATAAGCATGATATGCAATACGCCGAACAAGTGGTAATGCTGAAACTGGAGCCGTCAAAATAAGATCCTGCCCCTCTTGTAAATTTAACCCAACTTTTACTGTAACTTCTGCAAGACGATTAAGTTTTTCAGGCGAAATCGCCTCGTGAATATCAAAGTTCATTACCAATATCCTTACTTTGGCTGTGAAAAACTATCTATTTATGTATCGTTTTTCTAACATTGCAACAATTGCATTTAACTGATCTGATGAGGGTACAGCATAAGCTACAATTGTGTTGTTTTCCCCTTCTTGATCTACACGATGCGGCGCATATGTAGGAATAGGAACTTTATTAAGTTGCACTGTAACAAAAGACGTCTCACGCACTTTATTTACCTGAGCGACTTCTATCGAAGAAGATATATTATGCTTTTCTTCTGTTTTTATTTCTTTACTTGCCAAACTTGCATGCATTATATTCGCTACATTACCAGAACGTTCTTGGACAAAAGCATAAGCAACATCATAAGGACGATCGTTAGAAGGAACCTGTAGCAATCCGTTACGTGAACGCTTTTCATAAAAAGCATTACCTCCCGCAACCCGAACATAGCGCATATTTTTATAGGGAAAAGATAAACCTGCTGTATGAAAAAACTTAGCATTTTTAAGTTTCTTATCGCGTTCACCGCGCAAAACAGCATCAGCTGCTTTTTTAGCAAGAGCAACAGATGCAGGTTCTGTCATAGGACGCGTTAAAACACCAGGAGCAAATTGTTTGTATTGACCAACAACACCACAAATTGTTTTTGGATAAGCACTTGAATTAACACGATTCATAACAACCGTTCCAACAGCAATCATCCCTTCAAAGCTTGTACGATTTGATTCAAAATACATTGCACGCATAAGGCATTGACGCTCTGTCAATGGATACATTACTGTTTTCGTCTTCTTATTTTCATTTACTTTACCAACACCAAAATGATTTGTAGCACACCCCACAATAACAAATGGTGCTAGAAAACAGGTAAAAAAAACAGTCCAATAATTTTTTTTCATCTTATATAACACAATTTTTACGTCTTTAAAGCATTCAAAATTTGAATTTGAATATGTTGTAAATGTATCTTCAAAGAAAGTATACCATTAATTGTTACAACTTAGTAAAATTTTAATACAAGGAGTCATTAAAAGGTATTTATGATAAGTAAAAAATAAAAAATTGTTAATCGATCTCTATTATCATTATTATGAATAATAGCTATACACTCTTATCCCTCACGCTTTAAGAACGATAAAATATTATGCCTCTAAAAATATCCAACAATTTTACACACAAAAAAGTTATGACGCTAAAACTATCTGCATAAAAAAACAAATACGAATATCCTCTTCAATACAAATTTGAGAAAATGATCAGAAAGAAGTTTTTCTTCTGCTCCAAACTAAATGGATGAGAATCTCTCTGAAACAAATATACTAAAAGAAGGCTTCATATACTTTTTTATTACCAATAACATATTGATCTAAGTTATATTTTGAAAGTGGTGAACTTGCAAATAAAAGCAGAGGAATAGGATTTTCTAACATTTCTCCGCAACACGAACATTTTTTTTACTTTTCTTTTCTCTAATCACTTCTAATACTCCTTTGAATGATTCTAAATCCTGTTGTGAAAAAACCTTTAAAAGTCTAATAAACATGCCAACAGTTTCACGACACAATGGATCAGAAGATGTAATAGTGAAACTATCGCGACAAACATCCGATTCTGTCCTTAAACGGGCAGCCGCCTCTTGGTTCTGCCTCATCAACCCAACAAAGCAAAATACGCCCCATCGACTTAATGCTTGCTATACTGCGGTCAAGACCTGAAAGCTGAAAGGCGATACGATCATCACGAGACTTAATTGAAGACTCCCCAACCTTGTAATAGTCCTTTAAGAAATCATGACCTTCAATGGCTCGTTTGATTTCCTCCAAAGAGCTCTCTGCGAGCGAATTCTGGAACTGACGTGCACAAAGGGTATCCAATTCAACGTATTGATTTATAAAGACAATTTAGCGTTATTCATATTGAATGAGAGACCCGAATATTGTAAGATTCTCTCATCTCAAATCCCCTTATCTTGAATCAATCAAAACCATCCCTTTGCACGTCACAAGTGGGGTTGGTGTGTGGGGTGAAAACCGTTTAGAAAGGAACAAAAATGCCTCTTATGAATCGTCTCAATACCAAGGGCTGTCGCAACATTGGGGGCCGGTAAATAGTATGATGGTGCCAGCTTGCACCTTCATAAGTGTAAAGATGGGGGATGCTCAATGGCTTTATCGCTATACCATTCACGGGCGGCGGCGTGAAATGGGCTTGGGTGCTTTAAGAGATGTCTCTTTAAAACAAGCCCGTGAATTGGCAACTGGGTGGCGTTCTGTTTTACGTGAGGCTTGTAACCCCATTAAAGAACGTGAGAAACAAAAGCGTGAAGCGATGCGTAATCTGCATTACTTAAAAGATATCGCTCTCGATGCTTTTGAAAGCCGTAAAGCTGAACTCAAAAATGATGGTAAAAATGGAGATTGGTTTTCATCTTTACAACTTCATATTCTCCCCAAATGAGGTTGCTTACCGGTTTCAGAGATTACACAAACAAAGATACGCAATACACTCGCACCGATTTGGCATACAAAAGCTGGGACTGCCTATAAAGCACTAAACCGCCTTAATCTCTATCTCAAACATGCGGTTGCATTGGGTTTGGATGTTGATTTACAAGCAACAGAAAAAGCAAAAGCTTTGTTAGGCAAACAACGCCATAAAGTTAAAAATAGACCAGCAATGGATTGGAAAGAGATACCAGCTTTTTATAAAACACTCTGCAAAACAACAACCCTAACACAACTGGCTTTGCATCTGCTTATCCTGACAGGGGTTCGTACAAATCCCTTGTGTCATATCCATAAAGATCAAATTGATGGGAATATATGGACCATCCCTGCTAAAAATATGAAAGGAAGGCGTGATGCTACAACAGAGTTTCGCATGCCTTTATCAAATGAAGCATTGGAAATTTTAAAACAAGCACACTTGCTTTTTCGCAATGATTTCTTTTTCTCTGCAACTGGTCGTGGTCCCCTTGGTGAAACTTGTATGTCACAATATATGAAAAAAACTGAACTTGATGCCTGTCCGCATGGTTTTCGTTCTAGTCTACGAGATTGGCTCGCAGAAACAACTGATGCTCCTTTTGAGGTCGCAGAAACCATTCTAGGTCATACGGTTGGGGGTAAAGTAGAGCGTGCCTACCGTCGTACTGACTATTTAGAGCAGCGCCGTGTTTATATGGATAAATGGGCGGCTTATGTCACGAGCAAATCTTAAAAGATGGAGTCTTGTACCCCATTTTTATTTCATTATCTGTGGATAACTTTCTCTCTTCGTTCTCTCATTCCGTTTCAATAAGACTCATAAATTATCAAATGAGAAAATACATCATAAAGTGCTGTTTTTTATGATTAAACTTACTTTCCAATTTAAGAAAATATGGTTAACAAACGCTTATGACTTGTTACTATTTTTTAGATTGAAAGGATCAGTTATGACTGAAAATGATGTTCTTCTTACAGACCGTGAAAGTGCAAAATTATTGCATAGCGTTTCAACATTCCGTCGGCATGTAACCAATGGATCTTTACCAAAATCCTTAAAATTTGGTTCTTTATCGCGCTGGTTACAATCCGATCTGCTGAATGTGATTGAAAAAGCCAAAACGCAACGTCAACATCTCAGTGATGTGGCATAAAAAACTGTCACGTAAGGACGGACAAGACTTTCTCAAATTATCGCAAATTTAAGGGTGCAAAATCTGTCCTGTAATGCAATATCATAGGATGAGAATATGAACTTATACTCAAAAGAACTCCCTACAATCATATTGCTTGATAGATAGTGTAGGAAATTAGCAGTTGAAACAACAATCCCGCTCTTTCAAGCAAAAGCAAAAAGAGCAGGATTGTTCATTATCACCAGAAAAAATTAAGGTTGGCATTCATCTGCGTTTTTATACTGTTTACAAAAAGGGCTGTTTAAGCGCTTTTCGACACTTCGTTTTGGGATGACAGCACCTGGACGACAAATGGGAAGGTTTTCCTCTCTAAAAGTATAACACCAGTCACCGCTTCCTTTATAATGGAAACCTGCTTGAACCATACAAGCATAAGTTGTTGCTTTAGCATTAATACTATTCTTTCTATTTTCTGAATCAGGATCAATAAGACTCGGCATTCCACATTCTAATAAGGCTTTTCCTACTTCAGTAGAATCCGCACCTGCCTTCTCCCACATATTCACATACCCTGGAGGAGGTTTGTCGATGTTTTCAATGTCACATCCAGCGATAGTTAAAAACGCTAACCCAAGTAATAATTTTAAAGTTCGTTTCATTTTTTCCTCCATAAATAACCTAAACCTAAATTATCTAAAATTGCATGTGGTGCATAAATTGGTATAGAATGAAGTATCCCATAATTATTTTGACACGCATCACTCGCATTACCATAACACCTATGGGTGCTAGGTTTGAAACCCGCTAATGCTTTCCCTTGCTCTCTCAGTGGAGAGGTTGCTATAGTCAATAAACTGTTTGCTACAAACTGCGTCATATATAAAGGATTTTTTATAGCTTTCTTCAAAAGTGAAGCATCTAGATTTAAAGGTATCTTATAAGTTGTAGGTGGATTATGACCAAACACTATACCAATGGGATCGAATATATGGTTTTGTAAATAAATATGATCTTTTTTGCCATCACTTACATAATATTGTGCATTTGCTATCGATAGAGAGTTATCTGCTGGTCCATAAAGATAGATATCTGTTTCTTGTGCGATACCATGGATGCCACGCCGTTCAAAGTCACGCAATCCATTGCCCACTGTCAAAGCGCCACGGCTATGCGCACTCACACGTGTCTTCGTATTGCCATATTGCTTCACAAAATTTTGGAACTTCTTGCTTGAATTACTCCATCCCCCAAAATACTCATAAATCGCTACTCCTACCTCTACGATCATGTCTTCAGCTTGTGGGTGGTATGTAAAATAAAGTGGCTCATGCTCATTATCAGCTAACTGGACCGCATTACGCGCTGCCTCATCTGGTGTGTTAAAAATGCCATTGTAGAACATATGAACTTCCCCATCAGAAGGCTTGTAAATGCTGTTTCTCCGCATCCGTTATAGGACGCGTTTGGAGAAACAATCCCGCTCTTTAAAGCAAAAGCAAAAAGAGCAGGATTGTTCCTTATCACCAGTAAGACTTAGGGTTGGCATTTACGACTATTTTTATACTGTTTACAAAAAGGGCTGTTTAAGCGCCTCTTGACACTGCGCTGCGGAATAACAGCACCTGGACGACAAATGGGAAGGTTTTTCTCTTTAAAAACATCACACCACGTTCCCACCTCTGTATCTTTATAGCGAAACCCTGCTTGAACCATACAAGCATCAATGGTTGCCCATGCATTATCGCTTAATTTTTGATTTTCTGGATCCTTATCATAAGGGGTTAGCATGCCACATTCTAACAAGGCTTTTCCAACTTCAGTAAAATCTGCTCCTGGTTTTTCCCATGCAGTTAAATATCCTGAAGGAGGTTTGTTAAACTGGCACCCTGCTATACTCAACAAAGTTATGGTACTTAATAATTTTAAAAGTTGTTTCATCTTTTACTCCATGATCTCATTCAAGGTCTTTGTTCTAGATGAGATGTGCCGTAACGCTTTTCACACATATCACCTGCATCTCCAAGACAAGTATGGGAGCTTATGGGGTTTGTGACCACTCTCCACCATTCTAACCAAACGTTGCTGCCAGCAGGCATTGTCCCATAGGTATAGCCATTGCCACCAATCACCCTGCTTACAAAATCATATCTATTCCCATCAAAGCCAATCGTGGTTTGTTTGCCATCACTCACATAACCTAACAGATCGGCTGCAACAGAAACATTAAAGGCTGGTCCATAGAAATCGATATGCGTATTGTCGGCTATACCATGCACGCCTTCTTGTTTGAAAGAATAAAGCATATTCCCCAATGTCATAGCGCCACGACTATGGCCATAGGGTCGCAACCCGCTGTTACCGTAGCCATACATCAAATCTTTTGCTTCTTGTGTTGAATTGCTCAAACCCCAAAAATTATTTTCCAAAAACTTTTGATACCCTGCAACTAGCAACTCTGATATGGCCGAATCTGCTTGCGGAAACTCAACAACATAAATCGGATCATTTTGATTGTTGGCATGTTGAACCGCATAAACAGCAGCCTCTTCAGGCGATGTAAAAATCCCATTGAGAGAGATATGCACTTTGCCATCAGCGCCTTTCTGTAAATGCTGTTTATCCTCATCTGTTAGAGGATGCGTTCAGAGAAACAATCCCGCCATAAGAGCAGGATTGTTCCTCATCATCAGTAAGACTTAGGGATAACATTCATATTGTTCTGGATGCTGTTTACAAAACGGGCTGTTTAAGCGCCTCTTGACACTTCGCTGCGGAATAACAGCACCTGGACGACAAATCGGGAGGTTTTCGGCTTTATGATTTCCACACCATCCCCCCCCCCTATCATATTTATCATGGAAACCAGCTTGAATCATACAAGCTTCTATGGTTGCCCATCCATTGTTGCTTAAATTTCTGTTTTCCGGAAATACATCATAAGGAGCTGGCATTCCACATTCTAAAAGTGCTTTTTTTACCTCAAGCCGATCTGCTCCTGATTTTTCCCACACAGTGAAGTATCCTGCAGGAGGTTTATTAAACTGGCACCCAGTTATAACTAATAAAGCTATGCAACTCAATAATTTAAAGATTTGTTTCATTTTTTATTCCTTAAAGGGACTTGTACTCGATGGGAAAGTCCATATGTATTTCGACATTTTGGACCTGCATCTCCAAGGCACGTATGGACGTTATAGGGATTTGAGAACATATTCCACCATTCTTTCCAGGCATTACTACCAGCAGGTATTGTCTCGTAAGTATAGCCATTACCACCGATCACTCTGCTTACAAAGTCATATCTATGCCCATCAAAGCCAATAGTGGTTTGTTTGCCACCTCTCAGATAAGTTAACAGACCTCTCGTAGCTTCGGCGTTAGCAGCTGGTCCATAAAGATTAATCTCTGTGTTCTCTGCTCTATCCTGTACACCTTGTTGTTTTAAAGAATTCAGCGTATTATACAATGTCATGCCAGCACGACTATGTCCATAAAGTTCCAACCCCTTGTTGCCATAGCCATATATCAAATCTTTTGCTTCTTGTGTTGAATTGGTCAAACCCCAAAAGTTATTTTCCATAAACTTCTGATAACCCGCAACCATCAACTCTGAAATAGCAGAATTGGCTTCAGGAAACTCGACAAAATAAATCGGATCATTTTTATTGTCGGCATGTTGAACCGCATAAACAGCAGCCTCTTCAGGTGATGTAAAAATTCCATTGAGAGAGATATGAACCCGACCATCAGCGCCTTTCTGTAAATGCTGTTTCTCCGCATCTGTTAAAGGATGCATTCAGAGAAACAATCCCGCTCTTTAAAGCGAAAGCAAAAAGAGCAGGATTGTTCATTATCACCAGCAAGACTTAGGGTTTGCATTCAGGTGCATTTTTATACCTTTTACAAAAAGGGCTGTTTAAGCGCTTTTCGACACTTCGTTTTGGGATGACAGCACCTGGACGACAAATGGGAAGGTTTTCCTCTCTAAAAGTATAACACCAGTCACCGCTCCCTTTATAATGGAAACCTGCTTGAACCATGCAAGCATCTATTGTTGCATCCTCATTATTACTCAGCTTTCTATTTTCTGAATCAGGATCGATAAGACTCGGCATTCCACATTCTAATAAGGCTTTTCCTACTTCAGTAGAATCCGCACCTGCCTTCTCCCACATATTCACATACCCTGGAGGAGGTTTGTCGATGTTTTCAATGTCACATCCAGCGATAGTTAAAAACGCTAACCCAAGTAACAATTTTAAAGTCCATTTCATTTTTTCCTCCATAAATAACCTAAACCTGAATTATCTAAAATTGCATGTGGTGCATAAATTATTGTATCATGAGGAGTTCCATAACCTCTTACACACGCCTTATCCGCATTACCATAACACCTATGGGTGCTAGGTTTGAAACCCGCTAATGCTTTCCCTTGCTCTCTCAGTGGAGAGGTTGCTATAGTCAATAAACTGTTTGCTACAAACTGCGTCATATATAAAGGATTTTTTGTAGCTTTCTTCAAAAGTGAAGCATCTAGATTTAAAGGTATCTTATAAGTTGTAGGTGGATTATGACCAAACACTATACCAATGGGATCGAATATATGGTTTTGTAAATAAATATGATCTTTTTTGCCATCACTTACATAATATAGTGCATTTACCATCTCTTGAGCGTTATCAGCTGGTCCATAAAGATAGATATCTGTTTCTTGTGCGATACCATGGATGCCACGCCGTTCAAAGTCACGCAATCCATTGCCCACTGTCAAAGCGCCACGGCTATGCGCACTCACACGTGTCTTCGTATTGCCATATTGCTTCACAAAATTTTGGAACTTCTTGCTTGAATTACTCCATCCCCCAAAATACTCATAAATTGCTAATCCTACCTCTACGATCATGTCTTCAGCTTGTGGGTGGTATGTAAAATAAAGCGGCTCATGCGCATTATCAGATAAGTGGACAGCATTATACGCTGCGTCATCTGGTGTGTTAAAAAGGCCATTGTAGAACATACGCCTGATGCCATCAGAACCGGCTTTTAAGTTCTGCTCTTCTTCAGGTGTTAAATAATGATACAGAGCAATATATTCTCCATCGCTGTCTTTTATAGGTTCTCCATTTTCATTGGTTGCATAGACTACGTCGCCATTTTCATCATGCAAAACCTCACCCACAGGATGCTTTTTGACATTTGCAATTTCGTGCACTTTGCCAAAATAACCAAACCCTTCATCCAATAAATCATTGATCATATCTAAGCGATTATGCACTGCCCCCTCAAGCGAGGAGACATCTATCGGTGCCACGGTTTGATGGGCTGCCGCGGTGTTGCGGTTGAGGGCATCAATGATTTGTCCTGCATCTTGCCCCATCGCTCTTTGGTTGGTTGCATCTGTCAGGATAATGATGCCCTCACTGATAGCCGATTTGGTTTCCCCTTCCGCTGCGTCCTTGACTTTGTCATGCCCTAAAGCATTTTTGGCAAGATTCTTTAGGATACCAGATGTCCCCTGTTGTAAAACACCACCACCAGAAACACTAACCCCATGGCTGCTCGCTTTTGCATGGGCACTGTTGGTAATGTCCGTGGTCGTGATGCTTCCAGTGGTCAAACGGTTGTTTTCTGCTGGTGCAGTACTGGAAATGAGACCCCCTGTCAGGGTTGTGTTATCTTTAACGTTGATATCAAAACCGCCATCACCCGCTCTAATCCCCGATTGCTCTATAACACTGCTATAATCACTGGAGGATTGATCCTTTTGTGAGGAGAGGCTTGTTGAGCCAGAATCAAAACTTTTGCTCCCACCAAAACCAACAGAAGCAGTCTTCTGCTTGTTGGAAGTTTGTCCACTATCACTGCGGCTGGTAATGGTCAAACTTTCCCCCACATCCACTTTGACCTGATTTCCAGAAACTACAGCGCCTGCCAATGTGGTGTTGGCGCCACTGGAAGTGTGAACAGTACCGGTGCCAATGACATGGCTGTTCTTCTGCTGAAGCTCTTTACTGGAGCTTTCCCCTTGGCTAAAGGAAGCATTGCCTGTTCCCCCCGCACCACCGGTGCCGTAGCTGTATCCAACATTGACCGAAGCGCTTTGCATGCTGTTAAGGTTGGCATTCATATTGTTCTGAATGCTTTTTACAGTAAGGGCTCTTTAAGCGTCTCTCAACACTTCGTTGAGGCATGACAGCACCTGGACGACAAATGGGAAGATTTTCGGCTTTGTGATTCTCACAAAAACCTTGTATTGGAAAGCTAGGGCGGAAACCTGATTGCGCCATACACATTTCAATACTGGCGTATTGATTCAAATCTAGCGCCACAACCTTATCAAAATCCGGTACTCCACATTCTAAAAGTATTTTCTTTCTCCATAATTCTGGAGAAAGTGAGGGAATTGAATTAACACATCCAGCCGTACTTAAGAGAGCTATGCAGCTCAATAGTTTTAAAGTTTTCTTCATTTTGTCCCTCCTTTAAGGGATCTATTTTACGGTGAGATGGCTCGTAAGCCTGTTGATATTTGTGTATTGCGATGGTGAAATAAGAAAACAATCCCGCTATAAGAGCAGGATTGTTCATTATCACCAGTAAAAATTAAGGCTTGCATTCAGGTTGTACTGGACTTTTTTTACAAAAAGGGCTGTTTAAGCGCCTCTTGACACTGCGCTGCGGAATAACAGCACCTGGACGACAAGCCGGAAGATCCTTCCCCTGAACATTCTCACACCACGTTCCTACTTCATCTTTATAGCGAAATCCTGATTGAACCATGCAAGAATCAATGAGCGCCTTTTTATTTAAGCTTAACTTTTGATTTTCTGGAAAAACATCATAAGGGGTTGGCATGCCACATTCTAACAATGCTTTTCCAACTTCAGTAAAATCTGCTCCTGGTTTCTCCCACATCGCCAAAGATGATGTAGGAGGTTTGTTAAACTGACACCCAACTATACTCAATAGAATTATCGCACCTAATAATTTTAAAAGTTGTTTCATCTTTTACTCCATGATCTCATTCAAGGTTTTTGTTCTAGATGAGATGTGCCGTAACGCTTTTCACACATTTTGCCTGCATCTCCAAGACAAGTATGGGAGCTTATGGGGTTTGTGACCACTCTCCACCATTCCATCCAAACGTTGCTGCCAGCAGGCATTGTCCCATAGGTATAGCCATTGCCACCAATCACCCTGCTTACAAAGTCATATCTATTCCCATCAAAGCCAATCGTGGTTTGTTTGCCATCACTCACATAACCTAACAGACCGGCTGCAACAGAAACATTAAAGGCTGGTCCATAGAAATTGATATGCGTATTGTCGGCTATACCATGCACGCCTTCTTGTTTGAAAGAATTCAACGTGTTATAAATTGTCATGCCACCACGGCTATGGCCATAAAGTTCCAACCCGCTATTACCGTAGCCATACATCAAATCTTTTGCTTCTTGTGTTGAATTGCTCAAACCCCAAAAGTCATTTTCCATAAACTTTTGATACCCTGCGACCAGCAGCTCTGATATGGCCGAGTCTGCTTGCGGAAACTCAACAAGATAAATTGGATCATTTTTATTTTTAGCATGTTGAACAGCATAAACAGCGGCCTCTTCAGACGGTGTAAAAATCCCATTGAAAGAGATCTGAACCCGACCATCAGCACCTTTCTGTAAATGCTGTTTCTCCTCATCCGTTAAAGGATGCCTCCAGAGAAACAATCCCGCCAAAAGAGCAGGATTGTTCATTATCATCAGCAAGACTTAGGGATAACATTCATATTGTTCTGGATGCTGTTTACAAAAAGGGCTGTTTAAACGCCTCTTGACACTGCGCTGCGGAATAACAGCACCTGGACGACAGATGGGAAGGTTTTCGGCTTTATGATTTACACACCATCCTCCCCCCCTTTCTTCATAACGGAATCCTGATTGAACCATGCAAGCATGAATTGTTGCTAGTGCATTGTTACTTAACTTTTGATTTTCTGGAAAAACATCATAAGGGGTTGGCATGCCACATTCTAACAAGGCTTTTCCAACTTCAGTAAAATCTGCTCCTGGCTTCTTCCATGCCGCCAAAGATGATGTGGGAGTTTTATTAAACTGACATCCCACTATACTCAACAGAATTATAGTACTTAATAACTTTAAAATTTGTTTCATTTTTTACTCCATGATCTCATTCAAGGTTTTTGTTCTAGATGAGATGTGCCGTAACGCTTTTCACACATTTTGCCTGCATCTCCAAGACAAGTATGGGAGCTTATGGGGTTTGTGACCACTCTCCACCATTCCATCCAAACGTTGCTGCCAGCAGGCATTGTCCCATAGGTATAGCCATTGCCACCAATCACCCTGCTTACAAAGTCATATCTATTCCCATCAAAGCCAATCGTGGTTTGTTTGCCATCACTCACATAACCTAACAGACCGGCTGCAACAGAAACATTAAAGGCTGGTCCATAGAAATTGATATGCGTATTGTCGGCTATACCATGCACGCCTTCTTGTTTGAAAGAATTCAACGTGTTATAAATTGTCATGCCACCACGGCTATGGCCATAAAGTTCCAACCCGCTATTACCGTAGCCATACATCAAATCTTTTGCTTCTTGTGTTGAATTGCTCAAACCCCAAAAGTCATTTTCCATAAACTTTTGATACCCTGCGACCAGCAGCTCTGATATGGCCGAGTCTGCTTGCGGAAACTCAACAAGATAAATTGGATCATTTTTATTTTTAGCATGTTGAACAGCATAAACAGCGGCCTCTTCAGACGGTGTAAAAATCCCATTGAAAGAGATCTGAACCCGACCATCAGCACCTTTCTGTAAATGCTGTTTCTCCTCATCCGTTAAAGGATGCCTCCAGAGAAACAATCCCGCCAAAAGAGCAGGATTGTTCATTATCATCAGCAAGACTTAGGGATAACATTCATATTGTTCTGGATGCTGTTTACAAAAAGGGCTGTTTAAGCGCCTCTTGACACTGCGCTGCGGAATAACAGCACCTGGACGACAGATGGGGAGGTCCTCGGATTTGTGATTCTCACACCAAGTCCCACCCCCTACTTTATCACGAAACCCTGATTGAACCATACAAGCATCAATAGTTGCCCATGCATTGTAGCTGAGCTTTCTATTTTCCGGATCGACATCATAAGGTGTTGGCATGCCACATTCTAACAAAGCTTTTGCTACTTCAGTAAAATCTGCTCCTGGTTTCTCCCACGCAGCTATCTCTCCTAGAGGAGGTTTATTAAACTGGCATCCCACTATACTCAACAGAATTATAGTACTTAATAATTTTAAAATTTGTTTCATTTTTTACTCCACGATTTTCTTGAAGGAACTTGTTCTAAATGGGATGTGCCATACAGCTTTTGGCATTTTGGACTTGCATCTCCAAGACAAGTATGGACACTTATGGGATTTTTGAACATTTTCGACATTTCGTTCCAAGTACTACTGCCAGCAGGCTTTGTCTCAAAGGTATAGCCATTACCTCCGATCCATCTGCTCACAAAATCATCTTTATGCCCATCAAAGCCAACTGTTGTTTGTTTGCCATTGCTCACATAAGCTAACAGACCGGCTGTAGCTGCGGCATTAGCCGCTGGCGCATAAAGATTGATATTGGTGTTTTCTGCTATATCATGCACGCCTTGATGTTTTAAAGAACTCAACGTGTTATAAATTGTCATGCCACCACGGCTATGGCCATAAAGTTCCAACCCGCTGTTACCGTAGCCATACATCAAATCTTTTGCTTCTTGTGTTGAATTGCTCAAACCCCAAAAGTCATTTTCTAGAAACTTTTGATAGCCTGCGACCAGCAGCTCTGAGATGGCCGAATCTGCTTGCGGAAAGTTGACAAAATAAATCGGATCATTTTGATTATTGGCATGCTGAACCGCATAAACAGCAGCCTCTTCAGGCGATGTAAAAATCCCATTGAGAGAGATATGCACTTTGCCATCAGCGCCTTTCTGTAAATGCTGCTTATCCTCATCCGTTAAAGGACGCGTTTCGGGAATTTGTTGACCACGAGCGTCTCTTATATATTGCCCATTTTCATCTTTTTTATAGATGATTTTGCCATTTTTATCACGGGCCACCACAGAGATGGGGTGCTTTTTGATAAACATGGTTTTATAAGCTTCATCACTGTATTTAAACCCTTCTTCTAGCAATTGGGTTGCCATTTCACGGTTTTCATGCACGATCTGTTCTAGCTTGGCGACATCAAGCGGTTGTACAGCTTGATGGGCTGTCGCAGTGTCGCGGTTGAGGGAGGCGATGGTTTGTTCAACCCCTTGCCCTGTCAATGCCTGCTGCCCCGTTGCATCGGTAATAACGATAGTGCCATTGCTAATAGCGGATTTGGTTGCGCCTTCCTTTGTATCTTGCGCTTTGGCATGATCTAAAATATTTTTGGCAACATTTTTCGCAACACCATATGTCCCTTTTTGCATTGCACCACCCATAGCAATGCTAATCCCACGGCTGTTGGCTTTTGCCTCAGCATGGTTATCAATATCCGTGGCAATAATACTTCCGGTGGTCAAACGGTTGTTTTCTGCCGGTGCACTGCTGGCAATGAGACCCCCTGTCAGGGTTGTTTTATCCTTTACAGTGATTTCAAAACCACCCGTCCCCGCTCTAATCCCCGACTGCTCTATAACGCTGCTATACTCACTGGAGGATTGATCCTTTTGTAAGGAAACATTGGTTGAAGCTGTATCCGTACTCTTCGCACTATCAAACCCAACAGAAACAGATTTCTGCTCGTTGGTAGCATGTCCCGTATCACTGATGCTGGCAATGGTCAAATCCCCACCAATTGCCATTTCTACACGATTCCCAGAAACCACGGCACCCTTCAATGTAGTGTTGGCGCCACTGGAAGTGTGAACCGTGCCGGTGCCAATGACATGGCTGTTCTTCTGCTGAACCTGTTCACTGGAGCCCTTGCCTTTACCAAAAGAGGCATTGCCCATCCAACCTGTACCACCCGTACCATAGCTGTATCCAACATTGACCGAAGCACTTTGCATGCGACTTTGTGTGTCTTGGGTGTTTTTGGCACTTTCAAGGATGATATCTTTCCCTGCTGCCAAGTTGATATTTCCACTCTGTGTATCGCTACCCGTTGCATAAAGTGGATTGGTACCGGCAATAATATCCGTTCCAACACCATGGATGTTGCCTTGATGGGCTTGCATCGTGACAGAACGCCCTGCTTCTATTGTTGTGGTTTCTGCGGTTGATGTCTGAGAAGAGGCACTTGCTTTCTCAGTCTGAAAGCCCACGGAGACATTGGCTGAAACATCAGCGATATTGGCAAGAGCCCCTTTTGGGGAGCCATTCTTTATCCCATGATAAAAACCTTGGCTTTTATCATAGAAATCATAGCCTTTTAGACCGCCAAGAATGGCATTGCCAATTTTATGTTTGGTATCCCCATGGTCAAAACGTTTTGCTGCATTCTTTACATCCTGTATGGTGCCAAGAATACCAATATTAACAGAGGCTGTAACACCGGCAAAAGACTTTTCATGGCTTTCTTTTGCGTTAGAGGTATCATAGCTTTGCGAAAGCGTGATATTATTGCCAGCATCAATGTTGACATCACGATTTGCCGAAACATTTGTCGCTTGTAAATTCACATCATTGCCGGCACTGATCTGCACATCATTCTTTGCCATCAGATGCGATTGAACTGCTGTTGTTTCCCATTGATCGCCCGTGTCTTTCGTGCTGGCAATCCCAATACCAAGAGAGGCACCACTGGTCTTCTTGGTAAACTGAAAGCCAAAACCTGTGCGTTCTTCCTTTGAACTTGCGCTATGACTATTGTGACCAGGTAAAACATTGATATTGCGGGCTGCCGAAACATGAATATTTTCTTGCGCATTAAAATCAGAGCCGACCACGTTCACATCTTTTTCCCTAGCAATGATGTTGACATTTCCGTCCGCATTTAAAGAAGAGCCTTGATATTCAAAACGCTCTCCATTTTGTGTTTTTCCCTCACTCCCGTATATCGACACAAAGCCACTTCCTGATCCCACACCAAAACCAGATTTATGCTCTTCTGAATGGCTGCTATGGTGCTCTGTCATGCCATCAATCGTCACATCTTGCGCACGCATATTGATATCTTGATTTGACACCAGATGAGACGCCGTAATTTTGCCTTTCCCTTGGGCTTCTAGGTCAATATTGCCTGTCGCGCCAAGAACAGAAGCAACCGTTGTGGTGTGCGCTTCAGATTTCTCTGAGGATTCCTCGTGAAAAAAGCTGCTGGACGAGGATTGTTGTTGCTGGTCAAATTGTTGTTTTGCACCTTTGATGGTAATATTGCCACCCGAATGAATGGAAATCTCCGCTTTTGCCTGATCTGCTGCTTTCTCTTGTTTACCAGCTACTTTACCAGCTACAAGCGTTGATCCGATGATGGTGGTATCTCTGCCAGAGTCAAGGGCAACCCCTTCACCCCCTGTAACACTTGAGCCTACCACTGTTGTCGCATCAATCTTGTTGTGCGCTGATTTGCTGCTGCTAAATGTTCCTCCCTTTTTGTGGTACTCCATCTCATAATGGAGGCTGTCTTCTGCATTGGTGATGACAATATCGTTACTCGCTTTCAGCCCCACCTTGCCCTCAGCGGCAACATCACTACCCGTGATGGTGAGATCATGCTGTTTGCCATCCTGCCCTGCAACAACACTAACATCCCCTGCCGATTTTATCAAAGAACCCTGAGAAATAGAGGCTTGCATATCCGCTTTCGCATTGTTGGTATGAAGATGATACTCCATCTCATCTTCTCTCACCCCTATACTGATCTCCCCTTGAGCACCAAGAGCAACATTGCCCTTGGCATCGATATCAGAAGCAGCTATGTGAATATCTTGACCAGAGAGAACTATGGTCTCTTGTCCAGAACGCAAATGAGAACCATTATGTAAGGCAACATGGGATGTTTCACTGCCGTTCTGATTGTTCATAGTGTTGCGCGTGGCATCAATCGAAACGGTCTCTTTGCCTTGTAAGTGAAGTGCATCCTTTGCTTGAACATCAGAACCTAAAACATTAAGTTTCTTGCCAGAAAGAAGCGTTGTTGCCCCCCCAGACTGAACTTCCGATTTATGATGCATGGTGGCATCACTGCGCCCCGTGTGGTGATGGGTTTTGGCTGTGCCTATCGTCAAATTGCCCTGCTCTGTGGTCATGGCAAGATCACCCCCTGTGGTGATCCCCACTCCTGAAGCGGTGAGATCTTGTTTGGCAATCACCCTCGCATTGCCCCCCGCAGAAAGCGCCTTCGTGTTTAAAACAGTCTCCACACCGTCAACCGTTGTGCGCCCTGCTGCAAAACCAATATTGTGTTCTGCAACCATAACAGCATCATTACCCGCAGCAAAATGCCCCCCTTGAGCAAGAATATCCCCAACATTGACAGATAAATTGTGCGATGCCGCAATCCGCCCTGAATTGGTAATCCTTGAATTGCTGGTATTCTCGCTGGTGATATTGACATCATCCCCCATGATCAAGGCACCAGCAGAAACAAAGGAGGCTCTGTCCTTTTCTGGAATGTAAAGCACGGGTACGTAAACATCCATACCCTTTACCTTTTGCTGTACATAGATCACCATCGGGCTTTCTAATGAAGCCAATTGTTCTGCTGTTAAAGCCTCACCAAAGGGAAGATTGTGTGTTTTTGCATATTCTGCCCCCACATCCAGCAAGTTTTTGACTTGTTCAATGCTATCCTTGCCTGGAATAAACGCGCCCTTACCCAAACCTTGACCAACAAGATCACGCATTTGTTTTTCAATCAATTGCTTTTCAAAATAAGCATCCCCTAAGAAAAAAATCTCCCGATCAGGATTGTAACCAATTCTATGTAAATAATAGGCTGAGCCATAAAACTTGCCAACATCAAGGAATTCTGCCCGCGTTTCATAAAGGAAATTTTGTTTTGGCAAAGTGCCACCCACTCCACCCGATTGCGGTTTTGGTACAGGCAAAGAACTGCCATCGGAAACACCCGTTGTCCCATTCAAGGCGATTTTTGGTATAAATAAAGCATCCGCCGCAGTTAAGCCATTTGCAGTTAAGCCATTTAAGGCATCCAGTGGATTTCCTCCAACGGCTTTGGCTTCAAAATGCGCATCCCCCGTAATGGAACCTTGTGCCGCTGTGTTATTAAGCGTCCCAACCACCAAATTCAACGTGCCCGCTGCTTGGACAAGACCAGAAACCGTATCAAGAGCTTCTGAGCTAATTTGGCGATTCTTGCCATTGGCTATGTCTAAAGAAACATCGCGGCTTCCATCAGCTTTATAGCCATAACAATTGTCTGTATTGGCATTACAATGCATATACGTATTTTTATAGGCTGTTGCCCCTAAATTGGTCAGCACATCGGCATGGATATCGGCATTTCCACCCGCACTCATAAGACTATAATGATTGTCAATATTATCAGCGTTAATGGTGAGATCACCGCTCGACTGTATCATCCCCTGCACGGTTGGTTTATGCGAAAGCCCTTGCGTGACAGTTTGCTTTGTCATATGCGACCAGTTTTCGTTTATTGACCATAACCATCCTGCCTTCCGCCGAGAACCATTCCAAGAATACTGTTTTACGGACTTTTGATCATAGACAGGTTTAAATTCCCAAGTAAATGCCTTATAAACTGTTCCATCTTCCAAGGTTACTGTACCATAAGTTTCTTCTTTGCTCGTCCAAAGAGGAACATCCAAAAAGATTTTTACGTGCCCTTTAAAAGGCCCAGTATGACTTTGATGTTCATGCCCCTTTCCCCAAAGGTTAGGTCCATCTTGATATAACATTCCATCACTGAGCCGATCAGCACCCTCTGGTTTTTCGAAGGCAATGTTTGCATATTCCGATGTTTCCGTGATGACCGGCGTGCTATCAGCTTCATTTTTAAGTGTAGTGGTTTGGATATTCAAGTTTCCACCAGCTTGAATAAAACCTGCTTTGTTGACAAGCGAAAGGCTCTTGCCCGTGCCCTCTGCATTGCTGAATAGCAAATCTCCCTCGGCTATAATGGCGCCAAAAGCATTCAACAAAGCACCATCAACTTTGAGGGCACCACGCCCCCCTGCATAGATTAAACCCGTTTTGCTGTTGGTGACATCACCCTTCACCATAAAGGCTAAATCCTGTCCCGCTGCCAATTGACCGCTATTGTCTAATCGCCCCGCTTTGATCACAAAATCGCGCGCCGCTAAAACCGATGTGCTCTCATCCACCATAACGCCTGGAGCAACAAAGAGAATATCTCCTGTCCCCACTTCATCCCTTATGGCTCGTAAAAGAGCATGATGAATATCAAGAGCATTGGTGCTGTTAAAATCTAATCCCCCATAAGTCAACGTGCTGCCTGAAACATTAATATGATCCCCCTGCAAAAACAGCGTTTGCGGCGTGCAAATATGCGAACGATTATTGCTTAAATCAAGGGTCTTGGCTGTCAATCGCACATCCCCCATAACAGACAGCTCATTTTCAACACTGATCCCTCCAGACACGGATGTCAGGGTTGCTGTGCCATAGCCCATGACATGATCATAATAAATGTCGCTGCCAGCAAAAAGGTCAATATTCTCACCACTCACAATCTGCCCAACTTTTATCCCTTCGCGCGCTGTCACCGCAAAAGAGCCTTTATCATGCAAAACAATCTTCCCATCCTCGGTCGATTGTGCGAAATCAACAGCTGTCATAACGGTTCCAGCAGCCAAACTTCCAACCGTTAAAAGGGCATCATCGCCCGTCATTAAAGAGGAAAAATCAACCACTCCACCCTCAATGTTGGCTTTGCCATAGGCTAAAAGCTGCCCAAAATGAACAGGAGCATTGCTGTTTGGTTGCCCATGAATGGATACATCGTGATGCGAAAGAATCGTTTGCGAAACAAAAAGCCCATCATGCGAAACCAATCGCACATCTCCTGCCCCATAAATATTGGCGGCATGAATGCTTCCTCTAACACTTTCAAGAGCAACATCCCCTTTGCTACCAAGAACAACAATACCCGCAGCACCCGTTGCCTCCATATCAACACCACCAGCGAAAAGACCTGCCTGAAGATTGCCACCAGCTTGTGCTTTAAGAGCCCCTTGTGCTAAAACAATCCCATCAATGGTGAGATCACCCCCTGTGGCAAAGGTCAAATCCGCTCCAGAGCCAACTTGAGAAACTTTCAGAGCACCCCGTGATGACAAATGCATATTGCCCGCAGAGGTTGCTTTTCCTGAAATGGTTAAAACCCCACCTTGCGCATCGGCTTTCAAATGACCATCCGCTCCAACTTTTTCTAACGTAACATCCTTGGCTGCGGCAATCTCAACATCCTTTTTCGAGGCAATGCTTTTTGCCAAAATGCTCTTGCTCTTTGATTTCAGGACAACACCGCCATGACCAAAAACATTCTTCAAGGAAATTTTCCCATCCGCAGAAAGCTGCAACTGCCCCACATTCGCCGCCATATCATGACGCATGCGAACCCCTACACCATTTTCCGTGGCAACAAGTTTAATGCGATCCCCCTGTAAGGCGCCCAACGCAGAACCATCTATCGCATATTCCGGTTTACCGGTAATATCCATGAGATCTTTCATTTGCCGAGAAGCATAATCAAAGTGACCCGTCCCAGCACTCACCCCTATCTCTCGACCCGCAACAGGTCCTTCAAAATGCACTGTGCGTGAAACAATATCGACAATATCAACCAAACCCTTGCCAGAGAAAAAATTCGCACCCTTTTCTCCAAAGTTAATATCCCCTCCCTTGACCGCAAATCCTTTCAGAAAACCGCTCACGTCAATTTCGGGAACACCGGTGGTTAAGGTTGCACGAGGCGTATTAATAAAGCCGCAGCCATTACAACTGATCCCATTGGGATTGGCTATAATCACATCGGCTTGATGCCCAAAAACCTCCGCTGGACCTTCAAGGGCACTGCGGTTACCGCTGGTCACTTCATTTAAAATCACCTTTGCCCAACCAGAAGAGCGTAAATGCGGATTGCCCGGCATAATGCCCCCCAACTGCGATTGTCCAACTTCACTGGTATGATTGTTGAAAATAACACCTGGATGACCGATATTAAAATCGTGATATTTATTGTGTGATAAACCCATGCCATTGGGGGTGACAATATCAATCGAGGGAACCCCATTGGGGGCTTCTACAATATTAGGACGATGTACGCTACCTACGTGAGGATCAACAGTAATCTGTGCCTGAATTATTGGTGCCTGTAAGAGAAAAGTAGAACCAAGCCCCGCGAGCAAAGTTTTCTTCAGCATGCTCCTTGTGACTGAAACTCCAAAGAAAGCGGTTCTTTTTGTTCTCTGATTGTGTGTCATCTTTTAACTCCCCATCGCTGTGTTTAAAGACTCACTGTCATCGTCACAAAAACCGTGCCCGACTTGTTGTGTTTTACGGTGCTCCACAAAATATTCGAATAGCTTGCATCAAGAGAGACAATTCCCCCCACAAGCTTGACCCCTGTTGTCCAACCAGCAAGCTGTTCACTCTTCAAGCCATAACACGCTTGTGAAAAAATACGCCCATAGTCCAAACCAACATAAGGACGAAGTTCACCAAAAATCTTTTGCAAAGAAGCATTATTGCTCCAAGGCACTGCACGCAAAGACAACTCATTGCGGCTGAAAAAACCGTTATTGCCAAAGAGCAAACTCTCACGCGTACCCCGCACATTGGAAGCACCCCCCAAGGAAATCTGCTCCGCACCCAATAAATTATGCGGGGAATATTGCCCTACCAAAAGAGTGTTGAGGATAAAGTCCAATCCCCCCACCTTAAAGGGTGTCATCGTACTCAGTGTGCCTGTAAATTTTGTAAATTGAGGCTCCCCATCCCCTGCACCTGCTTGATGCTTCTTGACAGAATGAAACAAACCAAGCCCTTGCAAATAATTGATATCAAATGTCCAAGTCCCACCAAACATCTGGCGCGAATGCGAAACACCAATATTGGCAACACTGTATTGCCGGCTGCCAACCTCAATCTTATTGCCAAGCAGATAATTGTTGGTTCTTTTATAAGAAAGACCCCAATTTAACGTCGTTAACGAAAGACCATCACGATCAATCACTCTGCTCACATTGCCGTGCAATTCACTGGAATTGCCCGTCGTCTCAATCTCTGTAAAATTGCCCTTAATAATGCTCAGGTAATCATAAACAGAACCATGCAAAGAAAATGTCCAATAACCGTAAGGGACACTCACACTTGCCGAAAAATTATTGCTATGCCCCTCTTGTTTGCTCTCACCCCAATAATCTGTTGCACTGCGTTGATAGTTAAAATCCCACGCATCATTAATCTGCAAAAGATTTTCAACCTTTATCCCCGCACTATAACGCGCATAGCCCGTCGAGGCTTGGTCCCAAATTGTCATGGCTAACAGTCATACTTAAAGTGTGACCAGGATGATGGCTAATATTGACAATGGTGCTGCCCTCTTCACGACCAGGTAAAAGTTCACTTTTAGCATGCGCTGAATGAAGCCTGTTGATCTGATCAAGGCCCTGTTCAATATCGCGCATATTGAGAATGTGCCCTTTAAGGCCAGGAAAAGCACTCCACACAATATTGTTATAAGCAGAAGCCGGAAAACCATTATAATAGATCTCTGAAAGTTGCCCCTCATCAACAACAAATTTGAGAGTTTTGCTGCTTTTGATATCCTGATCGGGAATATAAAAACGCGCCGTCACATAGCCTTTCTCTAAATAAAGCTTGGTGAGCTGTTTCATCAATCCCTGAATATCAGAAAGCCCAAGACATCGCCCAACATAAGGATTCGTCACGGTTGCGATGCTGCGCTTTTTGAGATGATGCACACCCTCAACAGCAATATGATGAATGGCAAAACACGGTCCCCCACCCAACAGCGCGCCTTGCTCTCTTTCAGAAGAAGAGGTCATTCCTTTGGGCGTTAAAGCCCGCAAACTCTCTATCTTCTCTAATCTTTGCTGCTCAGCCTGTTGACGTGAAAAAACATCTGCTGGAGACTGGAAAACAGCCGAAGAGCGCGCCAAAACTCCCCTTCCACCACAAAACATGCAAAAGAAGATAAAAACGATTAGAAAAAGCCTTAAGCGATAAGTTTGACGTAAATATCCAAAAAACAATGAAAGACGCCCCCACTTTTGGTCATCCAGTAAAGCGCTCTTTAAAAACGCTTCATAAATATTTGAAAATTTTGAGCAAAAAAGTACATGCGTTCGCATCCAGAGATATCAGCATCTCAATACAATTGGCACCAAAACCTTGCCTGATTTTAATTTTGTGAAAATCTCTCCCCCACGCTTTTATCATGTACTTCTTAACCAAAACTGTTCGGAGTGTCAATCTTTAATGCTCCCTATCCCCATCAATAAAAAAGCGCGTGCTTTTAAAGATCTTCAAAACAATTTTGCAAAATTCTTTTCAATGGCATTCTGTTCGCTCACCTCTCTGCAAAGCGAATGATCACAATTCTATTGAAATAAGAGTTTTGCCTCTTTTGTTAGTTTTGTCTGTTGATTTACCCCCTCCCATTTAAAAAAGTTGAGAGAGAAAATAAAAATATTCTATTTCAATAGGTTAGCATTTTATACACTTTTGCAATCCAATACATAAAAGCAATGTGAACAAAATAGACAATCAGTGACTTGAGTTTTGTTTGTTTTGTCAATTTTTATCGGTAAATTTAACAAATAATTGTTATGTTTTTTAGAGGTAATAAAATACTTCAAAATAACCATTTTGATCACTTAAAATACGGTTCAAATTTGTCTTTATTGTCGCAAAAACGAATAGCAAATTTCATTACTTTGCTGTTTATAGGCTGTTTATAATTGCATCTTGGTAAATTTTTTTGAAGCAATTGATAGATTTTCGAGCCATTTTGGTTTATTGGGCACTCGATATTTGTTCTAAATGTATTTATAAAACGCCATTGCAATTCTTTGAGTCTCATAAGGCAATGGAGTTTATTGAATAATGTCTCAAAATATTAATTCTGATAATAAACAATTCTCTTTACGCTCTCTTACAATCTTATCGTGAAAAACCAATCTCAGAACAGGAGAAGCAAAAAGCTTTCGAAAAGTTTGTAATTGCTTATCTCACGCAAAACCCTCTCCAATGCCAAGAATATGAAACGGTCCAAAGCTATAGAGACGTGGCTGATGTGCATTTATGGAAAGGAAGCGATGAAGATACGGATATTGATCTGGTGGCAAAAATACGTGATTGCAATGAATATGTCGCCATTCAATGTAAATTTATGAGACAAATTATCAGATCACACAAGAGAATATTGAGAGCTTTATCGCCATCTCAGGTAAAAATCGTTTTAAATATCGCCTTCTTATTGACAGCACGCAAGGGGAATTAAGCGAAAACGCCAATACCATGATTGTAGGACAAGCGGTTCCGGTTTATCGCATTAATCTCTTTAATATGGAAGACAGTGCAATCGATTGGGGGATTTTTGAAACAGAAGGGAAAATTGTTCTTAAAGATAAGAAACAAAAGTTGCCTTTTACCCATCAGAAAGAAGCCATTGAAGCTGTCTGTGAGGGTTTAAAAGAAGCAGACCGTGGCAAGCTGATTATGGCTTGTGGAACAGGTAAAACCTTTACGAGTCTGAAAATAGCAGAAACTCTTGCTGGTCAAGGCAAGCGTGTTTTGTTTTTGGTGCCTTCTCTTGCTCTTATGTCACAAACCATACGCGAATGGACAGCGGATGCACAAGTCCCATTACGTTCCTTTGCGGTTTGTTCTGATAAGCAAATAGGCAAGCGGCGTCTCAATAACGATGATGATGCTGAACTGAGTGCCTCGGATTTAGCCTTGCCTGTCACAACCGATGCGCAAATGCTTGGAGAGAAAGGAAACAAAGTTTCTCCCCATGTTATGAATGTTGTTTTTGCTACTTACCAATCAATCCAAGTGATTGCCGATGCGTAAAAGGATCATGATTTACCTGAATTTGATCTGATCATTTGCGATGAAGCTCACCGTACAACGGGGGCGGCTTTGGGAACTGATAAAAGTGAATCTGATTTTATCAAGGTTCATGATAACAGCATTATTCAGGGCAAAAAACGTCTCTACATGACCGCAACCCCGCGCATCTTTAGTGACCATGCGAAAAGGCGTGCGAATGAACTGGATGCCGTGCTGGCTTCTATGGATAATGAGATAATCTATGGAAAACAGCTGTATTTTTATAGTTTCTCCGATGCCGTCAAGAATGAACTCTTAACGCCTTATAAGATTATTGTCTTGGGTGTGAATGAACAAGCGGTAGTCCAATCCATTCAACATCTTATGACCGATGATAATTATGAACTTATTCTTGATGATAAGACCAAAATCGTAGGGTGTTACCAAGCCCTTAGCAAAATCGATCTAAACTTGATCTAAATGATGATCCAAATCCGATGCACCGTGCTTTGGCTTTTTGTAAAGATATTAAAACTTCTGAACGCATTCGTGATACCTTTAATTCTGATGAAATTCAGTCTGAATTACGTACTCTTTATGAAAGTCATAAAAAACGCCTGCTCTTCACTGTAGATTTGAGCATATTGATGGAACTTGTAGCGCTAAAGAGCGTACAAAAAACTTGATTGGTTAAAAGAAGATGCGGGGAAAAATACCTGCTGTGTTTTAACCAATGTCCGTTGTCTTTCAGAAGGTGTGGATGTCCCTGCTCTTGATGCGGTAATGTTTTTACACCCGCGCAAAAGCCAAGTGGATGTGATACAGGCGGTGGGGCGTGTGATGCGTCGGGCCCCCAATAAGAAAAGAGGCTATATCATTTTACCGGTTGGAGTCCCTGCTGGGATCTCCCCCGAATTGGCTTTAAAAAAACAATAAGAAATACAGTGTTGTTTGGCAAGTTCTCAATGCTTTGCTTGCCCATGATGAGAATTTTAGCAAAACCCTTAATCAAATGAATTTAGGGCAAGATGTAAGTCATACCTTAGAGATTATCGCCTTAGACAGTATGACTGTGGTTGAGGAAAAACTCTTACTCTATGAAAAACCAGAAAGTACGGGACTGAAAATTGGAATACCTGCTTATGAACCTTCTTAGAGCATTGAAGTACAAGGAAAATTACCCTTTTTTATTGAGTTTCCCAATGCCCTTAGAACACTCCTTGCTAAGAAATTTGCTATCACCGATTATTGGGAAAACTGGGCGGGCAATGTTGCTGAGATTGCACAAAATCATATCAACCGCCTGCAAAATATGCTTGCTGATGAAAAGAGTAAAGCACGCCGTGCGTTTGATGCGTTTCACGAGGAATTAAAGAACAATTTAAACAGTGATATTAAACAAGAAGAAGCGATTGAGATGCTCGCACAGCATCTTGCCACGCGTCCTGTTTTTGAGGCTTTGTTTGATGGCAATCAATTTGTTCAAAACAATGCCATCTCACAAGCAATGGAAAAGATCTTAAAGGAATTAGACAAGACAAATATTGAAGAGGATTCGAGGGAACTTAAAGAGTTTTATGACAGTGTCAAATTCCGTGCCTCTGGGATTACCGAACCCTATGCAAGACAAAATCTTATTATCAAGCTTTATGAAAGCTTTTTTGCCAAGGCTTTCAAACGTACAACCGATAAGCTTGGTATTGTTTATACCCCTGTTGAGGTTGTGGATTTTATTATTCGCCCTGTTGATGATGTTTTACGCAAGGAATTTGGCAAGAGCTTCGGTTCACGGGGTGTTTCTATTCTTGACCTCTTTACGGGAACAGGTACCTTTATCACGCGTTTTTTATAATCCAATCTCATTAAAGCAGAGGATATGGAATATAAGTTCCGTCATGATATCCATGCCAATGAGATTGTTCTTTTAGTTTATTACATAGCAGCGATTAATATTGAATCGACCTATCATAGTCTTATGAAAGGAGATTATATTCCCTTTAAACATATTGGTTTAACCGATACGTTTCAGATGCTTGAAGAAAAAAATCTGCTACAAGCATTGTTTAAAGAAAACAGTGAATATTTGGAAGTTCAGAAAAAACTCAATATTGAAGTGATCTTTGGCAACCCTCCTTATTCGGTTGGACAAAAAAGCGAAAATGATAATGCCAAGAATACTCCTTATCCACTCTTAGATAACCGTATTTGTGAAACCTATGCTGTTCAATCAAAAGCAACGAATATACGGGCGCTTTATGATAGTTATATTCGTGCTATTCGCTTGGCAAGTGACCGTATTGAAAATGCTGGGGTCATCGGTTTTGTTTCTGGTTCTGGTTACATAGAAAAACCAGCCATGGATGGTTTGCGAAAATCTTTAACCAAGGAATTTACCAGTATTTATGTGCTCAATCTACGGGGTGATTTTCGTAAGAATATGTTAAGCGGTGGTAGAGCTCAAGAAGGAGAAAATATTTTTGGTAGTGGTAGTATGACCGGTATTGCCGTAACGTTATTTATCAAAAATCCCAATGTTTCTGGAGAGTGTAAAATTTACTATCATGATATTGGCAATAATCTTACAATAGAAGGTAAACTTGCGACTCTTGAGTCCCTTAGTAGTATTGGTGGCATTACACGGAGTAATCGCGGTTGGAAAATCATTACACCAGACGAGCACGGAGATTGGATAAATCAACGTGATGATAGTTTTAAAACGTTTATAACCTTATGTAATAAAAAAGATCATGGTAAAAAACTTTTTGAGACTTATTCTCGTGGTATTATGACGAGCCGTGATACTTGGGTATACAACTCAAGCCGTGAATCTTTAGCAAAAAATATGAAAAATATGATTGCTTTTTATAATAACAAAATAAAACGTTTTAATGACACATATCCACATGCTGACTATAAAACACGTGCAAAGGCTGTAGACAATTTCGTTAACATTGATACGACAAAGATCTGTTGGAGTAGTAGTCTGAAAGAAGAGTTTGTAAGAGGCAAATGTTCTGAATTTAAAAATGATTGCATGATTCAAAGTCTTTATCGTCCATTTATACAGCAATGGCTTTACTATAGTCGTATTTTTAACCATATAGTTTTCCAAATGCCGCTTATATTTCCAATGGGAAAAGCCGTTGATAATAGAGTGATTCAAGTTACAGGCGTAGGAGCACGAAGTGGTTTTTCTGTTTTGATGAATAAACATTTACCTGATTTGAATATGATAGATGGTGGTAGCCAATGCTTTCCATTGTACCTTTACGAATATGCCGCTTCTTCAAAAGACAAAAATAAAAAACAACCTCATTTATTTATAAATTCTACAGAGGAAAGCACAATCACTGGTTTACAACGTCGTGATGCCATTACTGATGAAGGATTAGCACATTTTAAAACAGCTTATCCTAATGAGATTATCACTAAAGAAGATATCTTTTATTATGTTTACGAGCTCTTGCATTCAGAAGATTATCGTGCTTGTTATGCTGATAATCTCTCTAAAGAGCTCCCTCGCATCCCTTGTGTAAAGAGTGCTGAAGATTTCTGGGAATTTGTTAATGCTGGTCGTGAATTAGAAAATTTACACGTTAATTATAAAACCATAGAACCTTATCTCGTGACCTTTAAAAAAGGCAATCCAAAACTGACAGATATCAAGAACCCCGAAAAGTTTTATTACGTTACAGAAATAAAATTCGCTGGGAATGGTAAGGAAAAGAATAAAACCACTGTTATTTACAATAGCAATATCACAATAACAGATATTCCTCTTAAAGCTTATGACTATATCGTAAATGGTAAATCTGCTCTTGAATGGGTTATGGGGCGTCAATGTGTAAAAACTGATAAAAAGAGTGGCATTGTTAATGATGCCAATCGCTATGCACTTGAGACCATTGGCAACCCTGCTTATCCATTGAAATTGTTCCAAAGGGTTATTACGGTAAGTTTAGAAACAATGAAGATTGTTAAAAACCTACCAAATTTGGAATTAAGAGAAACTGAATAGATTTAAGACTTATGAAGCATGCCTATCATATGAACATGCCAATCTCATAAGGGGTATAGATCTTATAACCATAATCTATACCCCTCTTGTTATGTTGCTTATGTACAATCTTAAAGGAAAATTCTTTACCATGCGCTATTCTAAAAAGAGAAGCCTTGCACTTTTAGATACTCTCATTTGGATTGCTTTAAGGCTTTTAAGAAATCCTATCTTAAATAGAATGAGATTTTTTACATTGCCTTTAAAAGATTAACTCGCAATCTCAAATGATGCCTTTCATATCTTGCAAAAGCTCTCTTTAAAAAGAATTATGCGTATTAATAGGTTGTATTTATCAATAGAGATTGTTTTTTGAACAATTGATAAAACGTAATATATTGAAAAATAATGCTTTTTATCTTTTTAGTGTTTTTTTCTTAAAACCAAAAAGTTTCAAAACTCAAAACCCCCTTTAAATTGATAAGTTACTCTTTATAACACGATTCATAACCATCTCTTATCTTTTAAAAGTCTTAAAGAGTTATATGCCCTCTCATAAAACATGGTTTAATCATTCATTAAAATCATAAATGTTGTCTGTTAAATTTTTAGACAGATACTGACAAGCTTTAATCAACTTATCTCATTAATTGTCTATATAAATCATCTTATTAACATTGAATATTTCTCAAAACACACTAACAAATTGAAATATAATGTTTTTTATTTTTATCGAAAAGTTTTTTTAAAAGTGAGGGGGTAAAATGACTGCTAATAACTGACAAGAGACAAAAGCCCCTTAAAAGATATTTTGATAAGGATATAAGAATTCAAAGTGTTTTCATAACAAATCAAAACCGCATGATCATATTATCGTTTGTTTTATGAGAATGATGCGGTAGCTATAGAGAATGAATCAAAACATAGATTTGAATCAAAAGCGTTGGTTATAAAAACGCGGTCTCTTTATAAAATGACAACGAAATTCACAAAAATACTCACAAGGCATCTCATAAAAATAATGATGCATTATAAAGTTAAAAATAAACATCATAAGAGCGTTTTTATTTATTATAATATTTAAAAGAGAAAATAACGCAATTGCGTAATATAGAGTCAAATATAGGAAATAAAACGTAAAATATTCATAAGCATATGATGCATATTTATATACAATGGCATAAAAAATAATTATAAAAAACACAAAAAAGAATAAAATATGATTGATAATAAATACGTATTTTGTTATATAAATACTCAAGTACTTAACAAACACTTGCGATTAGCGGATAGGTTACGAAACAGCCTTTCCCATACCTTATAAAATACTGACTGTCTTTTATGCTTTTATTAGTATATGAGGATTATGTCGGGTGTAGTTATGTCATACAATACTCCTTTATGGAGGAAAACATAACGACGGACTAATCGCCGTGTTTGTTAGCACCCGGCACCCTTATGGGTGTCAATAACAACAATTTACGATTAGAAAGAATTTCAAATGAAATCTATAGAAAAAATACCCCCGTTATCTCATCCAAAAAATATGAATTAACAACTGAAAACTTCACTTTTGATGGGATCACTTTACACCGCATTCGCGCATTAAAAGATTTTGATGATGTAAAAGCTGGTCAACTCGGCGGCTTTATTGAAAATGAAGATAATCTCTCTCATGATGGAAATTGTTGGATTTATGATAATGCTGCGGTTTTTTTGAATGCCAAGCTTTATGAGAATGCTAAAATTTATCAAGAAGCTAAAGTTTTTAGACAAGCCAAGGTTTATGGAAATGCTATAGTGAATGGAAAGGCATGGGTTTTTGATTATAAAGCTCATGTTTATGAAAATGCAAAAATTAACGATAACGCTAGGGTCTGTGGTCATGTCTATGGCAATGCCGTTGTAAGTGATAACGCTACTATTGCCGATGGTGCTAAGGTTTATGATAATGCACGGGTTTATGAGTGGGCACATATTTGTGGCTATGTTTTTGGGAATGCCCATGTCTTTTGCAATGCCTGGATTAAGGATTATGCAAGTGTCTATGGCAATGCAAAGGTTTATGGTAAATCAAATATCGATCATCATGTAAAAATTTATGGCAATGCCGTGGTTAATAGCCATATAAAAATTCGTGATGATATTTGTACTAACGATCAGTCTCTTAAAGATGCTGCGTAAATAACACCGTGGGCGCGGCGGGGGCACCCCTTCTTAAGAACATTTCATTCAAAATTTTATCGATTATTAGATTAGGAGCTCCCTATGACCGCTATAACTGTATCTAAAAAATATGAATTAACAAATGAAACCCGTGTTTTTGATAATCATACCCTTTATCGCATTAAAACATTAAAAGATTTTGATGATATTAAAGCTGGTCAATTGGGTGGTTTTATCGAAGATGAAAGTAATCTCTCTCATGATGATAATTGCTGGGTTGCTGATAATGCATTGGTTTATGCAAATGCCCGTGTTTATGACAATGCGCATGTGGCTGGCTTTGTTTATGGCAAAGCTCGTGTCTATGGCAATAGTCGCGTTTCAATTGAAGCCCATGTTTATGGCAATGCGCATCTTTCTCATCATAGTTATCTTTTTGAATATGCAAGGCTTTATGGCAATGCTAGGGTGTTAGGCTCTGCTTGTCTTTTTAGTTATGCGCATGTTTATGGCTATGCTGTTGTTAATAGCCGTGAAAAAATTTATGGCAAGGTTTATGACTATGCAAAAGTGAGTGGCTGTGCGCAAATTTATGGCTCTGTTTATGGTAAAGCTCAGGTTTATCATACTATCAAGGTCTTTGGTCGTGTTTGTGGGCGTGCAAAACTCAATCGACAAAGTGAGATAAGAGAGGTTCCAGAAAATAAGGAAGTTAATAAGAGCGATATTCTTATAGAGATTGTTGATACTGAAGAATAAATACCAAATGCGGGGGGCGTTGGTTTCATGCCATTTTCAAAAGACAAGAGTGCAAAAAAGAAAGCCGTTCCATTATTACAGACGCGGCTTTATGAAAGAGATACAACTAAAAAATACAAATCAACAAATGAATAAGTACATGTATACAAAACGTATTAATATTGCAAGCTCTCTAATCTCTTTATAAAAACTTATCCAAAATAATATAAAGGAATGATTATGAAAGCGTTCTTTTAGATCATCACATTTGAATGAAAAAAGCCTATTAACTCTGTGATGATTTAAAACCTATTCATAACAGTGCCCTCATTTTTGAGGAGTCCTTAATCACTCAATCCAAATTTGGATTAACCTCTTAAAGAACGTTTCAAATATTTGTATTTAAACAAGCTCTCATATTCAATTGCGTTTTAACAATGCAACTTATTATGATAAAAACGTCTTGTACAATTTATGAGATGTTATGACTGATAACTGCGTTGTATTTCATTTGAATGCTCTCATGTGTTATAACATTGGTATCATGATTTGCTTTTTATGCTCTGTTTATAAATGGCTATTGTTTATCAAAAATGTTCAATTGAATCGTGCATAAAAGTGTGGATTCTTAAGTGGATTCATATCAAATAAATACAATCAAATTATTGATTTTATTGTGTTTTTTGTTATAATATTTTTCATAGTCCCTGATATTCCTCCCATACCAAATTGATAGCCTTTTAAAGCTGCCATCAAGGCAAAAGATCTTGTCTTGCCTGACCCTCGTCCTCCCCAAGCCGCACGCACTGCTGCCTTGCCTGAAAAGATTGGTATCAGCTTTGGTACTATATTAATCTGTGCTATCGTCATCAACCAAAGGAGCAATCTCTACACGCGTTATCGTCTTTATCGCTCCACCATCCTCACCAGTAACCTGTAAAGGCAACACCTTGCCAAGCAATTCTAAATAAGCAGCGGGGCATTTGATTGCCTGCTTTTCAAGGTAAGAAATCAAACCATCATCACCATATTTTTTACCAGCACGCTCTGCAGCTTTAAGCACTGCCTCTTTCAGAATACGTGTCGTTTTGTTTGGCACGCCTTTTACCCGCCCCTAACCAGCCTTTGGGGGCGTTCTTTTTGCGAGTTTCTCAGTAGTGTTCATGAGGATTTCTTTTTGTGAAAAGGATAACAAAAAACCCCGCAAATGCAGGGCTCTGAACAATCATATAATAATTTTTAAGAGAAGTTATATCTCCTTCACTGTAATTTTAGACGCAATTCGACCAACTACAGCAGCACCATTAAATACGACTTTTGACACATTGTCAACAAAAAAAAATCACGATATTGTATATTTTTTTATTTTTTATCTAAATCTAGTGTTCTCAACAACCAACAATTCATAATTGTATCATCTAATCGAATCAAATATATGCGAAAATAAAGTTATCGATTAGCAAAAAGCGGGGGCATTAATGTTATTTTTCAAAAAAGCAGCTCTATTAGCGATAGTCATTATTGAAATATTGCTTTCCAGTTGTGCAGAGAATTCTACTCAGACATAATCTGCTCAAGTTAATAGCCAAACTGGAAAGGTTGTTCAATCGGTGTATTATCAAAGACTTCAGGCTTTTTTAACTGGTATGGCGGAATCTGATCCATATAGATCAGGATGGGAAACGTTAAGAAATGGTAGGCGATATCTTGATAATTTTAACAGAGGTTATCCATATCCCCCCACCTCCAGCTCCACGGCTCCAGCTCCACGGCACACTACCCCACGGTTTAGTAATTCTTGTAATACCTCTTGTATGGGTTCTTTTTGCAATACTAATTGCTATACATGGCAAATCGATTTTTATTGGTATTTCAAACCGTTACAAAACGTATAATATTTAATACATACTCTACACTTTGATAAAAATAGCCTTTTGGGTGGATTGTTATGATACGTATAATCAAATTTATAGTTTTATTATTTTCCTTAATAATGTTTGGATGTACTAACGTAAATGATCTTAATCAATACGATGTACTTTATAACAAGTATGCAAATGAAAAATATAAAAATTTTGAACATTTTGAAAAGATGCAAAAAGCATCAGCATATATATACTCTCGTGGTTATGATAATTTCTTTTCAAGATTTCACTTGGTACGACATCGCCACATACTTATTACTTTGTGTGGGCGCTACGCAAGCTTATTACAGGGTGATTATAATAAGGAGATGTCATGGACAAACTTACCAACATACATACGTACGCTAAGCTATGACTATAATTGGAAAGAAGATGTTTTTATTTCGGCACAAAATATGTCCAAATATTTTACGAACCCAATGTTTAAGTACGCAAAGAAATTTCTGAATTCTCCTGATGGTATGAGCCCAGAAACGCAAATAACAGATCTCGTGTCTACAATAAATGCAGCACTTACTATGCCCGCTTATAGTAAAATTATTAAAAAGGTACCACAATTTTGTACAGATATTCAAAGAGTATACTATATGATGGAGCCATAAATATGGCCAACAGTTGCAAGTATACATATTTTTCTATGTTCAACAACAAACTATATCTGATCTTAAAGACTAGATCTCATACGTAATTGATTAACTAAAGATCGTAACGACCTTCGCCAATACCTCATCCATAATAGCTGTTGGCAAGCTTTCTACTTTACGCCCATTGCGCACCACCAAATCGAGAACACGGGGCTGATCACAACGAATAACACCCCTTGTTCTTGTACCCATAAGCGGCACCGCAAATCCAATACGGCGTGCAAAATTTCCACCGCTTGTGATCGGCAAAATAACGGGCAAACCTGTTGCTTGATTAAAATCATCAGGAGAAACAATGACGACAGGACTATACCCACGCTGTTCTCGTCCTTGGATTGGTTCCAAATCGACCATATAGACGTCACCACGCCTCATATAATCTCACCCCCCACAGCAGAGGCATCAACCCACTCACGGTCTTCAGGTGATTGTGGCTGCGAATAATCAGAAGCAGCTAATAACTCAGCCATCGTGTAGCGCGGCTGGACTGATGGTTCAACAACAAGACGACCATTATCAATAGCCAAACCAACCTCAGTATTTTCAGTCAAGTGAAGAACATCAAGCAATGCAGGCGGGATAGAAAGCATCACTGAGCCTCCAACTTTACGTAATTTTGTTGTGTGCATAAAACGCCCTCTCTAATATTATATAGAAATATAACATTCTAAAGACTATTTTTCAATGGTTTGCTATGCTTTTGCGTAAAATATTTCTGTAGCGCATTAAGAACAATACGTAATGAACTTACAAGATGTGGTAATCCTTGATCTTCTATAACAAGATATTGTATTGCCGCATGAAGATTAAGCTGTTGATTTAAAGCTTGTGCTTCTTTTATCACTCCTTACATACTTAAAAACTGTTCGGTTGCAAATTCTACCCATTTCTCTCTTGCCTTATCATCAGAAGATGATGGCATCTCATCATACACTGCTGCCGGCAATCCTTTTGCACACAAATAGTCATTTCTTAACTGTAGATATTTTTGTGCAGTATCATACTGGTCTTGAGTAAGCACGCCTCGCAAACAAAGCCGCCCGATATAGGTACCAGCAAGCGGATTTTTGGCATCTTCTATAGACAAACCATAGCGTTTAGCACGCATTTCAATTGCTAATTGATCAACAGGATCTTGACGTGCTCTCATCCGTGAAATGTAAGCATCTTTCTCTCTCATACATCCCCTCATCTGTAGGAGCCCACACTTTTTCTTTTATCACATTTCTTCAATCAAAATGGCATGCTGTCATGAAGAGATATGCCATAGTCACTAGCACCTGAAGCAACAGCATAATCCTGTGATAAGGTATGAGGGCCTGGAGAGAGTTCATCACTGTCATGATTTTCTTTTTTCCCATCTAAGAGAAACAATTGACCTTTAAACTGAGGTAAGACAATTTCTGTCGTATAACGATCACGACCGTTTTTATCTTGCCATTTACGGGTTTGTAACTTGCCTTCTACATAAACCTTTGAACCTTTATTCAAGTATTGAAGAGCAATTTTTGCCAGATGTGGATTAAAAATGACGATAGAATGCCATTCCGTTTTGTCGACCCTTTGATTTGTTGCCTTATCAGTATAGCTTTCAGAAGTTGCCATACGAAAATTGACCACTTCAGTGCCATTATTCATTGTTTTGCTTTCGGGATTAACAGTAACGGAAGCAGCAAATCGTCTCGTGACTGGTTGTTACATCAATATTACAAAGCATGCAATGGCATAATCAATCAGAATCGACCCAAAAAGTTAAGTATAGAATTCTGAAAAATGTTTCTAAACATATTGGCGACCGCGCTTATAAAAGTATAGAAAAACAACATATCCTTGATGCCGTAGACAGAAGACGAGAGACCCCAGCCGCGGCTAAGCATTTTTTAACGGCTCTAAATGGTCTTTTTAATTGGGCGGTTGATAATGCTCTTTTAAACAGAAATCCTGCATTGAGTGTTAAAGCACCAAAATCTTTTAATACAGAGGGATTAGCACCATGGTTAGAAGAAGATATTGACAAATACTATCATCGCTGGAAACTAGGAACGCATGAACGTGTTTGGATTGATGTTCTTCTGTACACCGGTTTGCGTCGTGGTGATGCGGTGCGAATTGGTTGGAAAGACGTGAAAGAGAATATCATTCACTTAAGAACAGAAAAGAGTCAATTTAAAATAGATGTTTTTCTACCCATTTTGCCAGAACTCGCAGAAACTCTTAAAATTGGACCTATTGGAAATGAAACATTTATTTGCGGAAAAAGTGAAAATAAGCTTGTCAAAGAAAGTTTTGGTAACTTGTTTCGTGAGGCATGTAACGCAGCAGGAATAAAAAAATCAGCTCATAGCTTAAAAAAGTTAGCAGCAACGCGTGCTGCTAATGCATGAGCTACAGTATCACAACTTAATGCGCTTTTTGGCTGGACAGAAGATAGTATGGCTTCGCTCTATACGAAAACGGCGGATAAAAAACGATTAGCAATAGAATTCATCAAAAAGCTTCAAAAAGGTTCGGGATAGACAGGAAAATAAGTTAAAAGAACAAAGGATCAAAACTCCCTAACTTCTCTATAACCTCTTGATTTCTCTTAATATTGGTGAGCGCGCAGGGATTCGAACCCTGGACCTACTGATTAAAAGTCAGTTGCTCTACCAGCTGAGCTACGCGCTCCCACACAAGCCAAATCGCTTGCAGAAAGTGAATGAAACATACGGTCGACTTTTCATTTGGTCAACACCTTTCGAAAAAAAATATTATATTTTGTTTAGTTATTAATACTTTTCTGTTTTTCCTATTCATCATCATTATAATGTATAACTTTTTTTTCTGCTAAATTTGAATAAAAAAAATTAAAAATCAAGAATGATTCATAGAATCCAAGATACGAAAAAGTGAATATTTTAAACCTATCAGCAATGCAGAAAATATATTTATTGTAATCTATAGATAGTTAGATTAATGCCGCAAATTATGCTTACCCACCTTTAAATCTTTTGGTTTTTAACTTCCAAATATGAGCATGGCTTGGTAACGTTACAATGTCGATGTATGGGAGGCCTATTCTTATATAAAAATAAAGGAAATCTGAAACAGAGTTTTAGCATAACTAAAATGATAATCACAAATATCAGTCACGCCGAGAAAAAGATTCTCGTTCACTCTTTTATTAGATTTATAAATATAATCTTCCTAAAAATAGAAAAGGAGCAATGATACATGAAATAATTCCCCATGTGTAATGAAAAGTTACCATCATTATCAAATTTGAAAAGTACTATTTAATTGAACCCTTTGTGATAGAATTTATAACGTATGTAGATACTTTTAAAGAAAAAATAGATAACTTTTCCCATGAGATATAAAATTAATCTTAAAACAAATCACCTCATTTAAGAGAGTAAAATATATTTTAAAATTACGATATTCATTAATATTTATATATAAAAATAATATAATAAAAATGTTTTCATATATTTATAAAAATATAAAAAACAATTAAATTTTGTTTGATGAATTTTTCCTAAAAAATGTACAATATTTATAGATTAATATATATTAACTTTATTTTTTCTTATTTTTGATGTTTTTAACTGGAATATTGCATGTTAACATGTAAACAATATGAACTACTTTTGTTTATTCATAATCATATAAAAGAAACAGGTGTATCTCCCTCCTTCGAGGAAATGAAAATTGCATTGGAGATTTCTTCAAAGTCTGGCATTCATAAACTCATGGTAGCCTTAGAACAACGAGGTTTTATACGCCGTTTGCCAAATCGTGCCCGCGCAATAGAAGTGATTCGACTCCCTGAAAAGATAACATTTAATCTTTCTTTAGCGCGTAAAATTTCTCCTAGTATGATAGAAAAAAATAAAAGAAAAATATTGAAAAAAATCGGTGATAGTGATCATTTTAAGGGAGAAGAGAAAAAAAATGTTACTATTCCTATTATGGGTCGTATTGCTGCAAGTGTACCTATCTCGGCTATATTGCAACAGACAAACACGCTTTCTTTACCAAAAGAGATGATTCATTCGGGTGAACACTATGCTTTAGAGGTCAAAGATGATTCTATGATTGAAGCTGGTATTCTTGATAAAGATACTATAATTGTAAAATGCCAAAATACAGCCACATCAGGTGAAATTGTTGTGGCGTTTATTGATAAAGAAGAAGCAACTTTAAAACGTTACCGACGTAAGGGAGCTTCCATTGCATTAGAAGCAGCAAATGCTCATTACGAAACACGCATATATGGATCGGACCGTATACAGATACAAGGTAAACTTATCGGACTTATTCGCAAATATTAAAAAATAAAAATATTTTCTTAAATACACTCCATACATTGATTTAATAAAAAATTGTTTGGTATTTTTTGTATTGTACCACACTCGATAATGAAATATTCTACTCTTAAGATTTTATAAAAAATAATAAATAAAATTTAATCGTCATAAAGTTGTAGGATGTGTTATGATAGCACCTCGTATTAGTTTTGTCTCTCTCGGATGTCCAAAAGCACTGGTAGATTCTGAACGAATTATTACAAAACTTCGCTCTGAAGGTTATGAAATTTCACGTAAGCATCAAGGTGCGGATGTTGTTATTGTTAATACCTGTGGTTTTCTTGATTCTGCTCGAAATGAATCATTAGCTAATATTGATGAAGCGCTCAAAGAAAATGGAAAAGTTATTGTAACTGGATGTCTAGGTGCTGATCCTGATGTTATTCGCCAAGCACACCCGAATGTATTGGCCATTACAGGACCACAAGACTATGAAAGTGTTATACAAGCTGTTCATTCAGTAATTCTTCCAGTTCATGATCCCTTTGTCGATTTAGTTCCTCCGCAAGGTATTCGCTTAACACCTCGCCATTATGCTTACTTAAAAATTTCCGAAGGATGTTCTAATCGCTGCAGCTTTTGTATTATCCCCACTCTGCGTGGTAATCTTATTTCACGTCCCATCGATGATGTTCTTCGAGAAGCTGAAAAACTTGTACAGGCCGGTGTAAAAGAGCTTTTGGTTATCTCACAAGATACCAGTGCTTATGGTATGGATATAAAATATCTAGAAAGTTTTTGGAAAGATCGCACAATAAAAACCAAATTTTTTGATCTTTGTCGCGAACTAGGGAATATGGGTATTTGGATACGCATGCATTATGTTTATCCTTATCCTCATGTTGATGAAGTTATTGAACTTATGGCAGAGAGAAAGATTCTCCCTTATTTAGATATCCCTTTTCAGCATGCTTCACCAACCGTTTTACGTAACATGAAACGTCCTGCTCTTATGGAAAAAACAAACCGTAGAATTGAAAAGTGGAGAGAAATTTGTCCAGATCTCACCTTACGATCAACATTTATTGTAGGTTTTCCAGGTGAAACGAATGAAGATTTTAATATACTTCTCGAATGGTTGGAAGAAGTAAGAATTGAACGTGCCGGCTGTTTTAAATATGAAGAGGTAAAAGGTGCTGCCGCAAATGATTTAGGATTAGAAAACATTGCTAAAGAAATAAAAGAAAGCCGTTGGCATCGCTTTATGGCTAAACAACAACAAATTTCTAGTCATCTTTTAAAGAAAAAAATTGGAAAAAGACTTCAAGTTCTCATCGATGAAAGTCAAGGAAAAGTTGCTAAAGGTCGCAGTCAATATGATGCTCCAGAAGTAGATGGTGTTGTCCATATATCATCACGACGACCATTACGTGTCGGTGAATTTGTTACCGTAAAAATTGAACACTCAGATGCTTATGATCTTTATGGTATAGCAGTTTAAAGATAAGATTGAAATGCATTATGCGTAATAAGTCAGTTTTATAATAAACTATCAAAATCAAAAAAATTTTTATCAAGCAAATGGCTTGGACGAACATTTGTTAAGGCACGAATCATAGTATCTTTACGTCCAGGCATTCTTCTTTCAATATCTCTTAGCATTTCTTTCATTGCATTGCGTTGTAACCCATCTTGACTACCACAAAGATTACAAGGAATAATAGGAAAGCTCATTGCTTGAGAAAATTTCTTCATATCTTCTTCAGCAGCGTAAACAAGAGGGCGTAAAACAAAAAGATCACCTTCATCATTTATAAGCTTTCCAGGCATAGCTGCTAATCGACCACCATGAAATAAATTCATAAAAAAGGTTTCTAAAACATCATCACGGTGATGTCCCAGAACCAATGCAGAACATCCCTCTTCACGTGCGATACGGTATAAATGACCACGTCGCAACCGAGAACAAAGTGAACAATATGTTTGCGTATCTGCCAATTTATCTGTAACAATGGAATAAGTATCCTGATATTCAATACGATATGGAATTTGATAAGAATTTAAAAAATCTGGAAGAATATGCTTTGGAAAGTCTGGTTGTCCTTGATCAAGGTTACAAGCGAGAATTTCAACAGGTAAAAGTCCACGCCATTTTAAATCAAGAAGAAGCGCTAATAGTCCGTAAGAATCCTTTCCGCCAGACAAAGCAACAAGCCATTTTTTTTCTGAAGAAAGCATAGAAAAATCGTCTAACGCTTGCCGCATATGACGGAGAAGCCGTTTACGCAATTTATTAAACTCCACAGTTGAAGGAGCAGATCGAAATATTGGATGACAATCATCCGTTTTCTTTGTCAAAGAATCATTTTCTTTTATATTCTTTTTCATTGTTTGATATTTGACTGAAATATTCTTCATAAGACCATAATTTTGCATAATAAAAAGCTTGTTCTGCAAAAATAACAGAAACAGCAACAAGTTTAACGCAACTTAAACAAATGCTCTATTTATTTATATATAAAAAAGAAATGAAGCCATACAAACCGTGCTGTTATAAAATATAATAACAAATTTTGATATAGCACCATTCACAAAAAATAGCTGTTAGCTTCAAAAACTATAAAGCAACGTAACATTTTTGAGTACACGAAAGCGTGATACTCTTTTTTAAAATAATAACCTTTTTTATCTCTATAACTTATTGATTTTTTATATTATTTTCAAGATTCGAGATGAGTAAAAAAATGTATGGGAATAGGATTTTCTAACATTTCTCCGCAACACGAGCATTTTTTTGGCTTTTCTCCTCTATAATCACTTCTAATATTCCTTTGAAGGTTTCTAAATCTTGTTGCGAAAAAACTTTTAAAAGTCCAATAAACATGCCAATAACTTCACGATACAACGGATCAGAAGATGTGACGCTAAAACTACCGCTACAAGCATTCGATTTTTTCCTTAAACGAAATGGGCGGCTGTCTCTTGACTTAAAGCGTATAGTTCAATGATTTTTTCTTCCATGCCAACCGGTCCAAATCTTTTGCTAATTTCTACAGATGATAAAAATGAAACAGAAACGTCTAATCTCTCTACCATATCTAAAAGACGTTCAGAGTGATCAATGCGAAGTTTGCGTAAGCTTTTACCAAAGGGGGTAACTATCTAAAAATCCTATTGAAAAAATGAATATTCACTCTGATTCCAGCAAAAACTTTTAGATTTTTCTCTCAATTATTGCGAATCAACAGTTCTTTTCGAGGTACGTTTTGAGAGGCTGAGGTACGTTTTGAGAGGCTTTGGAGTCTCTAACTTTTGCTTATCCATCTTTTGAGATACATGAAAATATTATCGAGTGCATCCATAAGGCGGGCAAAATCGATAACAAACATAAAGACAATGAACGCAATCCTCTTCATAAAATGATACATCACCTTCATACTCTGATAGGTATTAATCATCTCATGAAGTAGCCGTTATTCTCTCTCTGTGAGCTCTTTCTCTTCGCTTTCTGCTCATCTTTCCAACCACATAAATAGACCCTTTAAACTATCAACACGTATAGGACTGACTTTCGGATTTGCCAACTTCGCAACTTTGACGACTTCATCAATCAACTTAAGATTAAAGCCATGCTTTGCTAGCTCTTTGACATCTTCATCTTTGGTTTTGCCATCGGGGCGGACAATGCGCTTACTGCTTGGCGCCAAAGGTGCATTAAAGCCGTAATACAATTCATCAAGATAAATTTCACGTTCTTCAAATTTAATGGTAGGTGCGGTATAATCACATACTTGAAGAAAAAACATCAAACTCATGCGATTAGCATACCAATCAACCAATGCCTTGTGCGCTTCATCACGTAAACTAAATGAAATAGTTGTTGATCAATCGTGCTTTTTTTCGTTGCAAGAGCATGATTCAGTTCATTGATATATAATTTATCATGGAGGAATTGAAGCGCTTTTTCGTTCCCTTTAAGCGTTTCGCCCTCGCTTACACCACGTCCCATAATCTGAGCACGTAAGGTAAGCGAAACATAACACAATCTCCCCCTTCTTTCCTAAGTTCATTCTTGACCTGTATAATACTATTGGAACTTTCTCCCATTAAACGATTAATATCAAGAGCTTTTGATGCTTCATAATTGAACCTCTTTGACCAAGCTTTAATCGCCTGCGCATCATTAATAGGAATATATGTTATTGCCATTTATCTCACCTTTCTTTGCTGTAAAAAAAACCGGCTTAAAAGCCGGCGAAAAACACATGGATTATATCGTTACGTCTCAACCATCATTAGCCATCCCAACCCATGAGTTTATTAAAAATAACTTGATTGTTTGGTCGGTTATACCATTCTACAAACTCTTTATCGGACATATCACCAATGGTTTGTAAAGTGATTGGTTCTGTACTACCGCCTCCTCCGGATGCCGTTAGAGTCCTCGCAGAATTCTGCCTACTTTGAAGCAAAGCTAGCTGATTATTGGCTTGGGTCGCTTTGTTCTGATAACAAGAGTTTTTTGCTATCCCATAAAGCGTTTCGGCCGGATTAATATCCTTTTGCGCACACGTCGCTACAAGCGTGCGTAATTTGTTGTCTATAATTGCATCGATCGTGCCACTTTTACACAGTCAACTAGTTGATTTATAAAGACAATTTATTGTTTTGCCTATTGAATGAGAGACCCGAATATTGTAAGATTCTCTCATCTCAAATCCCCTTATCTTGAATCAATCAAAACCATCCCTTTGCACGTCACAAGTGGGGTTGGTGTGTGGGGTGAAAACCGTTTAGAAAGGAACAAAAATGCCTCTTATGAATCGTCTCAATACCAAGGGCTGTCGCAACATTGGGGGCCGGTAAATAGTATGATGGTGCCAGCTTGCACCTTCATAAGTGTAAAGATGGGGGATGCTCAATGGCTTTATCGCTATACCATTCACGGGCGGCGGCGTGAAATGGGCTTGGGTGCTTTAAGAGATGTCTCTTTAAAACAAGCCCGTGAATTGGCAACTGGGTGGCGTTCTGTTTTACGTGAGGCTTGTAACCCCATTAAAGAACGTGAGAAACAAAAGCGTGAAGCGATGCGTAATCTGCATTACTTAAAAGATATCGCTCTCGATGCTTTTGAAAGCCGTAAAGCTGAACTCAAAAATGATGGTAAAAATGGAGATTGGTTTTCATCTTTACAACTTCATATTCTCCCCAAATGAGGTTGCTTACCGGTTTCAGAGATTACACAAACAAAGATACGCAATACACTCGCACCGATTTGGCATACAAAAGCTGGGACTGCCTATAAAGCACTAAACCGCCTTAATCTCTATCTCAAACATGCGGTTGCATTGGGCTTAGATGTTGATTTACAAGCAACAGAAAAAGCAAAAGCTTTGTTAGGCAAACAACGCCATAAAGTTAAAAATAGACCAGCAATGGATTGGAAAGAGATACCAGCTTTTTATAAAACACTCTGCAAAACAACAACCCTAACACAACTGGCTTTGCATCTGCTTATCCTGACAGGGGTTCGTACAAATCCCTTGTGTCATATCCATAAAGATCAAATTGATGGGAATATATGGACCATCCCTGCTAAAAATATGAAAGGAAGGCGTGATGCTACAACAGAGTTTCGCATGCCTTTATCAAATGAAGCATTGGAAATTTTAAAACAAGCACACTTGCTTTTTCGCAATGATTTCTTTTTCTCTGCAACTGGTCGTGGTCCCCTTGGTGAAACTTGTATGTCACAATATATGAAAAAAACTGAACTTGATGCCTGTCCGCATGGTTTTCGTTCTAGTCTACGAGATTGGCTCGCAGAAACAACTGATGCTCCTTTTGAGGTCGCAGAAACCATTCTAGGTCATACGGTTGGGGGTAAAGTAGAGCGTGCCTACCGTCGTACTGACTATTTAGAGCAGCGCCGTGTTTATATGGATAAATGGGCGGCTTATGTCACGAGCAAATCTTAAAAGATGGAGTCTTGTACCCCATTTTTATTTCATTATCTGTGGATAACTTTCTCTCTTCGTTCTCTCATTCCGTTTCAATAAGACTCATAAATTATCAAATGAGAAAATACATCATAAAGTGCTGTTTTTTATGATTAAACTTACTTTCCAATTTAAGAAAATATGGTTAACAAACGCTTATGACTTGTTACTATTTTTTAGATTGAAAGGATCAGTTATGACTGAAAATGATGTTCTTCTTACAGACCGTGAAAGTGCAAAATTATTGCATAGCGTTTCAACATTCCGTCGGCATGTAACCAATGGATCTTTACCAAAATCCTTAAAATTTGGTTCTTTATCGCGCTGGTTACAATCCGATCTGCTGAATGTGATTGAAAAAGCCAAAACGCAACGTCAACATCTCAGTGATGTGGCATAAAAAACTTGTCACGTAAGGACGGACAAGACTTTCTCAAATTATCGCAAATTTAAGGGTGCAAAATCTGTCCTGTGATGCAATATCATAGGATGAGAATATGAACTTATACTCAAAAGAACTCCCTACAATCATATTGCTTGATAGATAGTGTAGGAAATTAGCAGTTGAAACAACAATCCCGCCATTTCAAGCAAAAGCAAAAAGAGCAGGATTGTTCATTATCACAAGTAAGACTTAGGATTGGCATTCAGGTGCGTTTTTATACCTATTACAAAAAGGGCTATTTAAGCGCTTTTTGACACTGCGCTGCGGAATAACAGCACCTAGACGACAAGCCGGAAGATCCTTCCCCTGAACATTCTCACACCACGTTCCTACTTCATCTTTATAGCGAAATCCCGACTGAAGCATACAAGCATGAATTGTTGCTAGTGCATTGTTACTTAACTTTTGATTTTCCGGATCGACATCGTAAGGAGTTGGCATGCCACATTCTAACAAAGCTTTTGCTACTTCAGTAAAATCTGCTCCTGGCTTCTTCCATGCCGCTAGAGATGATGTGGGAGTTTTATTAAATTGACATGCCACTATACTCAACAGAATTATAGTACTTAATAATTTTAAAATTTGTTTCATTTTTTCCTCCATGATTTTCTTGAAGGAACTGGTTCTAAATGGGATGTGCCATAATTATATCTACACATAGCAAAAGTAAGATAAAGGTTATTCCCCAAAATAAGGAGGTTAATAAGAGCGATATTCTTATAGAGATTGTTGATACTGAAGAATAAATAACAAACGTGGGGGAGGCGTTAGTTTAAGGTCATCTCAAAAGAAAGTTGCGCCATTTTTATGTGATACGGCTTTATGGATGAATATATTAAGGAACTCATATAAAAGAAATTGATAGCAAGTAAATATATACAAAACGTATTATATTGTAAGCTCTCTAGTCTCTTTATAAAAACTTATCCAAAATAATATAAAGGAATGATTATGAAAGCGTTCTGTTAGATCATCACATTTGAGGCGATTAATTTGAAATAAAGCATGTTCTCAAAAAGCTTCTTTAAAACGTATTAAGATACTAAGCGCACTTTTGAGCTAAATAAATTTCAAATAATTTACATTCTAAAATCAAAACACTTTGTAAAGTTATATCAAGCCAATCAAAAACAAGCGTTGATTTTTAAAGCAATCTCTCATAAAATGGAAAAAAGTTTTTCTTTAATCAACCAACTCAAATTTGAACTGGTTAAAATTACTCACTCCAATTTTTAGGGGAGTGTCTTTGTAGAGCTCTCTTTAAACAATGGCGTTTAATGATCTTGATATATCCAACTTCTCTCTGCTTATGAAAAAAGAGCCCCTCATTTTTGAGGTGTCTAAAATTAGTCAATTCAAATTGGGCTTTATTATTTTAAACCGTAATGATCAAAACAGCTTTTGATACGTGTTTTGCATGATATCATTAAAAGGATGTAGATTTCATAAGAGATAATGTGATGGTTTTCATTCCCTATTCTAGTTTCTATTCCGGTAAAGAAATATCGAGGTTTTAAAATCTTAATTTCTAAAATAATGATAACGCAATTTTTTACCTCCCTTTAAGAATATAATCTGATTTTGCGCTTGCCAAATTTGGCGTTCGCAAATCTTGTTATATATTATGCACTATCAATCCAATTTTTAAAACAAGATATGATTTTAAACTTATACAATTTATATTGATCAACAATTTTCAAATGATTGCGTTTTAACAATGCGATTTATATGATAAAAACGTATTGTAATATTTATGAGCTGTCATGAATGATAATTGCTTTGCATTTCTTTAAATCCTTACATGCATTATAACATTCACATCATGATTTACTTTTTATACTCTTTTTATAGATGGTTATTTTTTATAAAAAGTAGTCAATCGAATCGTGTATAAAAGTGTGGACTCTAAAGGGGATTCATATAAGATAGAGATATAAGACATTGATTTTATAGTTTTTTACGTGATGTGTTTTCATACTAAAGTCACGCTCCCCTCATCCTGTTAAACAAATTACCAAATATGATAAAATCGTATGGTATGTGCGTATTGGTCATGGGTAACGTATTAGAATATGAGGAACCTATAGAACACAAAAATTTGTTGACAATTACAAAAGTGCACTCGCCCAATTGCAAGGGCTTATCCTTCCTAAATCCGAGACAGAAAAACTGGTTGAAGGTTTATTTGCATGGCTGATTAAACAATATTTTAACAACTCAAATTGGCTAGCTTTGCTAAAGCTACAAAAAACGTAAGAGAATCAATAACAGATCGATCCCTTACTTCTAATATAACTTATTGATTTTTATGTTTTCTTAACCTCAAAAGAAAGGTTTAAAACCCGCAATATGACTCTAAAAATCTTCACATTGTTTCTTGCATTTACCTATCATATGTCTTTCACACTCTGCCTACAGCCATACTGCAAGAAAGTGCCTCAATAGTTTTTATCTTTCATAAAAAAACTCATTTTAATAACCTGAGAGAAAATTTAATCTCTTTTTTTCTCCCCCACCCCAACTTTATAGGTAAGATCATCGCGAGGACGATCAGAAGACATATGGTAACCTGTTATGATATAATGCAGCATTTCCGCAATATTGGTAACATGATCACCAATCCGTTCAATATTTTTTAAACAAAAAAGTAAATGCGTACAAACTGTAATATTGCGCGCATCTTCCATCATATAAGTTAGAAGCTCACGAAAAAGAGACGTATATAAAGCATCAATTTTACCATCACGCTCACGTACCGCATCAACACGTTCCAATAAACGGCTCGTGTAAGCGCTCAATACTTCCTTTAACTGATTGAGAGCTAAAGCTGTAATTGTTTCAAGCCCATGATAAAAAGCAGCCGATTGACGTGTTTCTGAAAGTGTAACCGTTCGCTTAGCAATGTTTTTGGCCATATCCCCAATCCGCTCAAGATCAGAAGAAATACGAATGGCACCAATAATTTCACGTAGATCAACAGCCATCGGTTGGCGTTTGCAAATAATGGTAATTGCTTTTTCATCAATATCACGTTCTGCTTCATCTAAAAACAAATCATCAGCAATAACTGCCGTCGCAAGTTGAAGATCACTACAGACAATTGATGCAACAGAACGTTCAATCATTCGTTCTGCATGGCTCCCCATAGCTGTAATCCTTGCTTTCAAATATTTTAATTCTGCATCATAAGAACGGACAGTATGGTTCTTAGACATATCTTATACTCCTCAATTCGCCTATCCAAAACGCCCCGTGATATAATCTTGCGTACGTTGTTCTTTTGGCGAAGTAAAAATCATTTCAGTTGCACCAACTTCTACCAAATGCCCCAAATGAAACATGGCCGTATATTGAGAAACGCGTGCTGCCTGTTGCATAGAGTGTGTCACAATAACAATGGTATAATTTTTTCGTAATGCATCAATCAGCTCTTCAATACGCGCCGTCGCAATTGGATCAAGAGCTGAACAGGGCTCATCCATCAAAATAACTTCAGGGCTCACAGCAATGGCACGCGCAATACATAAACGCTGTTGTTGTCCTCCTGATAAACTTGTTCCTGCCTCATGAAGACGATCTTTTACTTCTTCAAATAACCCTGCCTGCCTTAAACTTCTTTCAACAATATCATGCAATTCGGCACGCGATTTAACCAAACCGTGAATACGTGGTCCATAGGCAACATTCTCAAATATAGATTTTGGAAAAGGACTAGGCTTTTGAAAAACCATACCAACACGAGCACGCAATTCTACAACATCAATCCTCTGGTCATAAATATTCTTTCCATCTAAGGTAATAAGACCCGTTATTTTAGCTCCTTCAATCGTATCATTCATACGATTAAAGCAACGCAAAAAAGTTGACTTGCCGCAACCTGAAGGACCTATCAAAGCTGTAACCTGATGTTCAGGAATATCAAGAGTAATGCCATGAAGTGCTGCTTTCTCCCCATAAAAAACTTTTACATCCTGACCACGCATTTTAATTTTCATTACAAAAGCTCACCTTACTTTAAAACATAAACTTTATCGAAGTTACTACTTTATTGAAGTTACTTACGCCGCTCAAATCGTCGACGTAAAAAAACAGCAGAAATATTCATGGCTGCAAGAAAAATCATTAATACAATAATAGCACCCGAGGTCTTTTCTACAAAAGCACGCTCTGCTTCACCTGCCCACATAAAAATTTGAACAGGCAAAGCCGTTGCTGGATCCATGGGAGTCGCAGGAATATTTACAACAAAAGCAACCATGCCTATCAAAAGCAATGGGGCTGTTTCACCCAGAGCCTGAGCGACACCAATAATCGTGCCTGTCAAAATACCAGGCGCTGCTAAAGGGACAACATGATGAAAAACCATTTGTGTTTTTGATGCCCCCAACCCTAAAGCTGCTGCGCGAATAGAAAGAGGAACAGCCCGCAAAGCAGAACGCGTCGCAATAATAATGGTGGGGAGAGTCATAAGAGCCAAGATAAGCCCACCAACAAAAGAAGCTGAACGTGGTAAACCAAAAAAATTAACAAAAACAGCAAGTCCTAAAAGACCAAAAACAATCGAAGGAACAGCTGCGAGATTATTAATATTAACCTCAATAAAATCTGTGAATTTATTTTTGCGTGCATACTCTTCCAAATAAAGAGCCGTTGCTATCCCTATTGGAAGAGAAATTACTAGAACTATAGCCATCATGTAAAGAGAACCAATTATCGCAACTCCTAACCCCGCAGTTTCAGCGCGGCTTGAAGCACCAAATGTAAAAAGGCCAAAATTAAATGTTTTATAAAGTGTCCCATCATGCGCTAAACGTTTTATCCATTCTACTTGACGATTAGAAACTTTGCGGTTTTTTTCTGCTACATGTAAATCAATTTGTCCTTTATAAGCAGAATCAATATCTGCTGCCGCTAGAACTTTGATTTTTTGCGTTGTTCCAATCAGTTTTGGATTCTTTGTCACCATTTCACGGAGTTGAACACGGACACCATTTGAAAACATACGATTAACATCTCGCAATGAAATCCGATCATTTTGATCTATATCAAGCTTTTTTACCAAAGCATTCCGTACGAGAAGAGGATAATTGGCAGTTATAAGGACCTGTGCATTTGTCTCACGCTGACCATTGGGATCAATGACCTGCTCATCCAAATAAATCGATAAGGCCATTTCACTTTGAAAAAAAGCTGTATAGCCCTGACTGATGATAGACCATAAAAGTGCAAATAAAAAAAAGAGACCAATAAAAATAGCAATCAAACCATACGCTCGGAAACGACGTTCTGCCCAATATCGACGTTTGAGTCCAATATTGCGACGAGAAACTAGAAAATCTTCATTCATTCATATTGTTCCCGATATTTACGCACAATGTAAAGAGCAAGAATATTCATCAAAAGAGTCATAATAAAGAGTGTCATCCCTAAAGCAAAAGCGACAAGAGTTTGTGGAGAATTAAACTCAAAATCCCCTGTTAATTGATTCACAATCTTAACCGTCATCGTGGTCATTGCTTCAAATGGATTAAGCGTTAAGTTCGCTGCAACACCTGCTGCAAAAACCACAATCATTGTCTCTCCAATTGCACGTGATGCTGTCAATAAAATCGCTCCCATAATTCCTGGAAGCGCTGCCGGGATAACCACTTTCTTAATCGTCTCAGATTGCGTTGCTCCTAAACCATAAGATCCTTCGCGTAAAATGCGTGGAACAGCTGTTATAACATCATCCGACAAAGAAGAGATAAAAGGTATCAACATAATTCCCATCACAACTCCAGCCGTTAAAACACTTTGAGCCATAATAAAACCAACACCACCAGAGAGAGACATAGAGAGATCACGTAAAAATGGCCCTACCACCTTCAAAGCAAAAAAACCATAAACAATGGTTGGAATACCAGCAAGCACTTCTAACAATGGCTTTACTATTGATCGTAATCGAGTAGAAGCATATTCGGCCATATAAAGAGCCGAAAACAACCCTATAGGAACAGCAAAAAGCATTGCCACAAGCGCGATATAAAGCGTACCAGCAAGGAGGGGTATAAGACCAAATTGCCCTACTGTATTGCTCGAACCGCTCGCTGAAAAACGCGGATCCCAAACCGTTCCCAAAAAGAAATTGGACAAGGGGACAGATTGAAAAAAACTGATCGTTTGAAAAAACATGGAAAGCGCTATAGCTGCTGTTGTTAAAACCGCAACTATAGATGCACAAATCAACCCAATAACAATCAAACATTCAACCTTATTGCGCGCACGTTGACGCGGAGCAATTTGTATTATTCCAAAGATAAAACCAAAGGATGCAATAACAAAACAAAAACCATGACCAATGAACTGTAGCTTTTCAGAACAAGAAACCCAGGACTGCGCTCTTCTTAACAGATCCTCTGATGACCCATGAGGTAACAAAAATCCTTTCGCAAATAATTGTGTCCGCACTTCTTCATATGAAGCAGTCGCAAACTCTCCATCAAAGTGATAAATCATTTTGATCAAATTTCGAATAGTCTCCAAAATAAGATCATGATTCACAAGCCCCGTTATATGGGAACTATATGCCTCAACTCCTCGAGAGAGGCTATACTCTAAATAAATTGTACTCCCACCATCCCAAAAAATTAAAAAAATAAGCGGTGGAATCACAGTCATTAAAAATGTCCACCACGCATGATAATACGCACGAGAATGCATCTTGTATTGTGCGTATTCAAGAGAACGAGCTCGCATATAAGAAATACAAAAGCCAACAAATCCAAGAAAAAATAGAAGAAAAAGAATGACGGAAATGCGCATATTGTCTTTCAATTTTTACAAAAAAAACACCATAGAAAACTTCTACACTGCGGATTTAGAAAATTATTTCAAACGCATCACTCTCCCAGCAGAAAAAGCAGAACGCTGCGCTTGGCGCTCTTTTTCAGAAACAACAATCAAACCATATTCAGCCAAAGGGCTATCTGGACCAATCATTTGATCAGAAAGAAAAAAATCAATATATTCCCGCAAACCTGAAACGTTATCTAGATGTGCTTTCTTAACGTAGAAAAAAAGTGGACGCGAAACTGGATATTCGCCACGTATAATCGTTTCAACGGTTGGCGCAAAACCATTAATATGGGCAACCTTTAACTTATCAGCATTATTTTCATAATAAGACAAACCAAAAACCCCAACCGCTGTTCTATTAGAAGTCAGACGCGCAAAGGTTTCAGAATAATCACCATCAATATCAATGACTTTTCCATCCTTACGTACCGCAACACAAGCAGCATGAATTGCCTTATCATCCATTCCCAAAGATTTCATCGCATAAACTGCTCCACTGGCCTTACAGCCTACAAAAAGTAATTTTTCTTCAAAAACTTCACGTGTTCCATGCTTTTCTCCAGGAATATAAGCTGCTATCGTCCACGCAGGAAGAGCACTGTTGACTGCGTCCCATTTCGAAACCTTATTGGGCTGCAATTTTCCGTCTACAAAAACCTGAGCAGCAAGTGCCTTATACACATCCACTGCCTGCAATTTCCAATCAGGACCATTGATATCTGTTGCAAAGACAATACCATCATACCCAATGCGTATTTCCTCTACATCTTTTACTCCAGCATCAAAACAAGATTGCAATTCGCTTGGCTTCATCGGCCGTGAAGCATTAACGATATCAATTGTATTTTCTCCAATACCACGGCAAAACTCTTTAATACCAGCCCCTGTTCCACCCGATTCAATAACCGGGACTTTAAAATGAGGATAGGTTTCTCCAAATATCTCAGCAACAATCTTTTGGTAAGGTAAAACTGTAGATGAACCCGCTATCTGTATTTGATCACGCGCATTGCTAACGTTTGTCAATACAGTTGCCAAAATCAATCCCATTCCAACTAATAACACTTTGCTCATCTATAAACTCCTTAGAAGAGAAATTAAAGTCTTCTGCCCAAATTATATAATATCTCAATTGTAATTCACATTTGCATTATAACAAACATAAAAAAGAAACATTCGTAATTTTTCTAAAAAAATAATATTCTCTCTTGAAATAAATTTAATTTGAACGTTTGGATTCCACAATATCCCAAAAAAGATGAGCAACATCTGCACCACAAAAGCGTTTGATTTCACGAATACCTGTAGGAGACGTCACATTAATTTCTGTTATATAATCGCCAATCACATCAATCCCTACAAGAAGAAGACCACGTTCCTTTAAAGCTGGACCAATGCGTTCGCAAATCTCATAATCACGTTTTGTAAAATCAATCTTTTCCGCGCGTCCTCCAACATGCATATTAGAGCGTGCATCTGTTTCTACCGGGACACGATTAATCGCCCCAACAGGGACACCATCAAGCAAAATAATCCGTTTATCCCCTTTTCTCACTGCATCTAAATAACGCTGAACGATAAAAGGTTCACGATAAATTTGTGCAAACATTTCCAAAAGCGATGCTAAATTGCGATCATCTTTTTTTAAATGAAAAATACCTGCTCCTCCATTGCCATAGAGTGGTTTAAGAATGATATCACCAAATGTCGCTCTAAAATCGCTTATTTCTTCAATATCTTTTGTAATTAATGTTTCTGGCATCAAATCAGGAAATTCAGTAACAAAAATCTTTTCTGGACTATTGCGCACCCATGCTGGATCATTCACCACAAGCGTCTTAGAATGAATACGTTCTAACAAATGCGTCGTGGTAATATAATTGAGATCAAAGGGTGGGTCTTGACGTAAAAGAACCACATCCATATCCATTAACTCTATGCGTACAGACTCCCCTAATTCATAATGATTTCCTTCCTCATCATTGACAATCAATGGCTCTAGTCGTGCAATTATACAACCATCGCGCATCGATAAATGGTCTGGTGTATAATGGAAAAGTGAATGTCCACGTTCTTGCGCTGCTAAAGCAAGTGCAAATGTTGTATCTCCTTGAATCTGAATCGTCGAAATATGATCCATCTGAATGGCAATTTTCATAAATAAAACCTCCCTATACGAAAATGAGACTAGTCTATATGCTATAAACTTAGTAAACATTAAAAGAACGATGACAAGAGAGAACTCATGATGCAAAAAACAGATACAAAATTAAGCCATGAGGAAATCGAACGCTATGCACGTCACATCATTATGCCCGAAATTGGTGGTGCGGGGCAGCAAAAACTGAAAGCTGCGCGCATTCTTGTTGTTGGAGCGGGCGGACTTGGTGCTCCTGTTCTCATCTATTTGGCTGCTGCAGGCGTTGGTACACTTGGTATTGTCGATGACGATATCGTTTCGCTTTCCAATTTACAACGCCAAGTAATACACAAAACAAACATGATTAACCAAAAAAAAACGGAGAGTGCAAAAACCACTTTAAAAGAAATTAATCCTCATGTTGTGGTTGAAAAACACAATCTACGCTTAGATAAAAGTAATGTGGATAAACTGTTAAATGCTTACGACATCATTGTTGACGGCAGTGATAACTTTGCCACACATTACCTTCTTGCTGATCATGCTGCCCAATGCGAAAAACCGTTAATAAGCGGTGCTGTAGAGCGTTTCAATGGTTCATTGACAGTGCTCATGCCGTATAAAGACAATAATCCTCACTATCGAGATCTGTTCCCCAATCCACCAGCTCCAGGAACTCTTCCGACATGTGCTGAAAATGGAATTATTGGTATTATACCAGGGGTTATCGGAACACTCCAAGCTATGGAAGCTATTAAACTTATCACAAATATTGGTGAGCCGTTAGTAGGAAAAATCCTCCTCTATAATGGGCTCTTAATCCAATTTAATGTTATTACCTATAAACAATCAGATTCTAGAGAGAATACAACAAACAACAAGGTTTGCATATAAGGATTTTGGGAACAAAAAATACAATCAGCAGAACTATTCTCAACCATCTTTCTACCGTACTTAACAATCACTTTATGTATCAAGACTTTAATAATCTTTCAAATCATAGCTTATAAACAAATAAACTAAATGACATTTCTGTTGTTCAGCTTTTTTATGTAAATGGGGGCTGGCACATTGCGTATATCGGTTTATATAATCTCTGAAAAAGATCAATAGCTTTATTTAGGACGAATATGAAGTTGTAAAGGTTGGGAAAATCTATTCTCATCGTGATCATCGTTTTAATTCAACTTTATGGCTTTCAAAAGCAATGTCTTTTATATAATCGAGATTGTGTATCTCTTTACGCTTTTGTTTATCACGTTCTTTGATGGGGACACGCCTTTCATATAAAACAAAACACTATTGTGTTACCAAATTCACAGGCTTTCTTTTAAGAGACCTTTCTAAGACACCCAAGCCCATTTCACGATGACGCTCGTAGATAGTATAGCGATAAAGCCTTTGAGTACCATCCTCTTTCCACTTAATAAAGGAGCAAACTGGCACTATCATTCTATTTACCAGCCTCCAATATTACGACACGTCCCTTTTATTAAGACGATTTGTTAAAGGCATTTTTACTTTTTTCTTGAGAGTTTTTATCCACACACCAGCCCCACCTATGACGTGCAAATAAATGATTTTATTTGCTTCAAAATGAGAGGATTTAAAATAAAAACATCTGACAATGTTCAGGAGATAATTCAACATGTAAAATGATAAATTATCATTATAAATCAAATTTTATCTGTTATATCTTATGCAAAAGATCAATGATGTATCTCCGCATACTGACACCAAAAGAAGATGTCGGTTCATCAATCGTGATCAAGCGTGGTGTGAAAATTATTGCGCGAGCGAGAGTCATTCTCTGCCACTGTCAACGAGAAGAAACATGTGGATAATATAGCGGAAAAAAGAACCATCAATCTCAGAAAAGCTTCAATATACCAATAATCTCTTTTTTTTATTATCCTTCACTCCTTCTGAAAAAATTCTTTTTTCTACGCTCTTGAATAAAAGCAAAGTTGCCGTTTTTCAAAAAATCTTAAAAGCTGTGTTAGATGGAACAAACCAGATTTAGTGGTGTAAAACTCTGTATGATTTCAATATGCTTCATTCAATAATTTACGACATAGAAATTTTTAGTAACAGCTCATCAATCTTTCATTCGTATCATCCATCATAACCGTTTTTCTGATCTATCAAACTTCAAAAACAATCACTTTTTCAACTGTATTTTCATATAGTTTTTTGCAAAATAGATTTACCAGAGAATGACATCCACTTAATGATGACCAAACCACACATGAAAAAAGTTAAAGTTGGTAATACAAGGTAATAAGACGGTGGAATTGTTGCTGGAAGAAATGAAATAACACTTAATGCCACTGTTGCAAATATTCTTCCGCTAAAAGATGTCGCACCGACAATGCTAGAAATATGTCGCGTTTGTTGTTGGTTAAGCTCTGAAAAAAACAAACTCTTTGCTCCTATCGGTACAGTACAAATAAAGCCATGAATTAACGAAAATGCAATAACTGACGCAGCAATTTGACTGCTATGGACAAAAAAATAAAGCGCCATACACATCAGAGCAGAAAAGAATGAGAAATACTTTATCGAGTTTTTATATTTTTTATCGAGTACATGATATTTAGACATTAGTGCATTGGAAAAATATTGAGCCGAAAAGGCGCCAATATGGCAGAACATCAGTACCAATAACTGCGAATTATTGAGATGGTCGATTTTACCACCTGAGAGCATTATCGGTTGCCAAAAGTGATAAATAACTTGAATGCCAGCGCTGAACAAGCACATCAGAAAAAGAAACCATGCGCCTCCCACAGTGTTTTGAAATATCCAGAGTGTTTCTCTCGCATTTTGTAGGATAGTTTTTGTTTTTATTTCTTCACTCATGAATATTTTTTCTTCAGGAACAATAAGGAATATAAAGAAAATTATTCCCATCATCAGGCTTGAGATAATATATCCCATAAAATATTGCCCAGAATAATATATCGTTATAATTCCTATCATACCACTGATAATGCTACCAAAAGAGTTTATCTGATGAGAGAGATGTGCATAATACGAAAAGCGATCTTGTTTATGGCCTAGAGAATGGTAAATCCAACCATCAATGGCACTGGTAATGAGGCAAATTCCCGCTGCATAGAGGATTTGTGCAATCATAAGCACTGTTATATTGGGGGCTTGAAGGCAGAGAAGATAAAACACTCCCGTCATAAAAACTCCAGCAGTAACGGAATATTTACGTCGATATCTGTCAGATAAAACAGCACAAGGAAAATCAAGAAGCAAAACAGTTATCGAAAAGGCAATTTGCAGCAAAGCCAATTGGGACAGAGTAACCCCCATAGACATTAGAAAAATGGCGTGATAAACACCTATGAGCATTCGTATTGCATGGTAAGATCCATAGGTTACAGCAAGTATTCGAGGTCTGTTCATTGCTTGGTTCCACAAACTTTGCAATGAGGATTCTTTTCTAGGCAACGCTCTTCTGTGAAAAATTTGCTGCTCCATATCCCTATACGGCGATCAATGGACAGGAGCTTACCATAACCACCCAAAAATTTAAGAGCATCATTAGCACACATAGCCGCTGAAAGAGCATTCACAGGAGGAAACGTCGCAACTTTAAAATTATTATTAATAGCAGCGCAAGCCTCATAAATTAAACCTTCACTTTTTTCGGGAAGATTTCCTAGCGATGAGCTGCATGCATAGCAACCGGTTTTTCCAGGTATATAAAAAGGTCCAAATACAGCAATGTCATTGACAGTGCCGGAATTTATATAAGCTTGTTTATTTTTTATACACCATTCATTTATCCATGGAACTAAATGGTCAGGTTCATCAGCTGAAATGATCCACAAATCGGCTTTAGGCAATTTGCTAATATCTTCTTTCACATTAATCGACATTTGTAATTCACTAACCTCTATTCGACTGTTTCTCCGTGTTAACTCACGCCGAAGAACTGTTGTCTTAGGAAGTCCAATATCTTGTTCAGCAAAAAGAATTTGTTCGGTCAAATTGGTTATCTCGATGACATCATTGTCGACAAGAATTAATTTTCCCACACCAGAGGATGCAAGTATCGCTGATACCTGATTACCAATGCCCCCACATCCTAAAATGACTACTACTTTTTGTGAAAGGATATGCTGAATGGACTCTGGATCCGTACCGTAACTTTGATAATGAAGATGATTTCTCAAATACCGATTATTAAAGATTTTATCTGATGTCTCTACTCACAAAAGGAAACGATTGAAAAAAGAAAGCCAAACGCATAATTACAATCTTCTCTTAACATGATTGACTATAGAAAATTATAAACTGCTTCTACTGTCTTTTTTTGATCCATTATGCAACGAGAGGTACAAAATCTTCGCAGTCTTTCTTCTTGTTGATAACAAACTTCTTTAAACTGGCACCCAAAATTGCATTCTTTTGACGGATAAAAATACAGGTGTATTTTCTTGAATATATTGCTGTTCCACTCTTCCCCTCTATTTATACACTAAATAAACTTTTTCCTGAAAATTTATTCTAGGAAAAAAAGCCTTTTTATCAATTAAAACCTATACGATCCATAATGCTCCCATTAATTTCTCTGTTTTTATGATTCATCATTCATGTGACAAGAAAAAATCTCTGTTAAAATATCATTATTGTCAATACACTTTATATGACCTAGCGTGAAAATTCTTACAAAAATACATATAAAGCCCCTAAAAAAACAGAAAACACCCCATGCATATTAGAACTCTCTTTTGTCTTCAGAACGATAAATAAAGCTTGTTTTTGGTGTACTTTATTTTCTATGATCTTTAATCGGCTAACTTTAACAAAATGCAAATGAAGCACCACACAACTCTTTATTTACTTTCTTTGATAGAAATGAAAGCAATTTTATTTTTAAACAAAACTCTCAATGAAACTTTGCCTGATATTTGTATTTTCCAACCTTGCTTGGATTATTGTGATTTAATCACCCATAAGTATATTTTGTTACATTCCAATAATCGAGAGAGAATGCAAACCGAACCTTTGTCACAATTTTAAATGGATGTCGGATTCAACGCATTCCCTCCACCTCTTTACCGGATAAATTTTGCTCATATACTTTTGTTTTTGATAAGAAGATTTTTCTTATAGACAATGTGTTACAAGGAAATTAAGGCACTTCTCTGAGAAAAATGAATTGCATAAATCTTAAAGTTCTCATAGAAAACTCTTTAATAACAGGAAACGATCATATGCCAATGATAAACCAACGCATTAAACAAATATCTATACATTTTTGTGTTATGTCGTGAATTCTAATATCCACAAAAAAATAGATTGATGCATAGACTAAAAAATACATTGAAACTATAATTATAAATGCAAGTCTAAAAAACAATCACATCTCTTTCTAAAATAGTTTATTCTTGAAATAATTTATCTTTAGGCTGATCTCTTTCGCTTTCTTTATTATCTATCGGTAAAGGAACAGGATGATCAGACAAACTGCGTAAATAAAGCAAAAGATCGGCACGATCTTGAGCATTTTTTATTCCACGGAAAGACATAATGGTTCCTGGAAATGCTTTACGAGGTGATTTTATATAACGATCTAAAGTTATAAAATCCCATTTTTGATGAGAATTTGTACGCAATGCTCGTGAATAAGCAAAACTTGGTGCCGCCGCTAAAGGGCGGTTCACTATATCCCAAAGCACTGGGCCAACACGACCAGATTCATTGCGTCCAGAGGTATGGCATATAGTACATTGGTGAAAAATTTTACGCCCATTTTCAAGATTGCCTTGTTGAAGACGATCTCTTAGTGATAAAGAGCTCTCAGAGACCTGCTGCTTCTCTTTGGATACGTCATTCTTGGTAACTGTATGAGGATGTTGAACCGATGGAGAATTATCATAGATTATATCACTGAGCGTGGAAATTCCTACCAATATAATCAGCGCAAAGAGACAAGCACAAACAAAATAAAGAATTGTCGAGCGATTCATAAAAACTTAAATGTTTATCTTTTCATTATCCCTTTCATTTTAAGCTTTTTCTTTATAACATACAATATTATAAATGCATTGCACATGGTATTTGGAACGCTACAATGGCTCTTGAACCTATTATTCTTATTCCTGCTCGCATAGGCTCAACCCGCCTACCCCAAAAAGCTCTCGCTGAAATTACTGGAAAACCAATGATTGTTCATGTTGTTGAACAAGCAAAAAAAGCCCCAATAGGGCGGACTCTTGTCGCAACAGATCATAATGATATCGCCAAAGCTGTAACAGCTTATGGGCATGAATGTATTATGACATCTCATGATCATAAATCGGGATCTGATCGCATTTATGAAGCTTTAACACGTATTGATCCTGAACAACGCTACAAGACAATTTTGAATCTACAAGGTGATCTGCCAACAATAACGCCCCATCAAATTATCAGTGCTTTACGTCCTCTAGAAAACAGTCTCACTGATATTGCAACTTTGGGTGCCAAAATCATTGAAGAAAATGAAAAGAGTGATCTAAACGTCGTCAAAATTATTGGGACACCGCTTTCTCAAAATCGCCTTCGTGCTCTTTATTTTACTCGCGCAACAGCACCTTATGGAGAAGGCCCCCTTTTTCATCATATTGGAATCTACGCCTATCGCCGCGAAGCACTTGAGCAATTTGTGGCGCTTAAACCCTCTCCCCTTGAGAAACGTGAAAAACTTGAACAATTACGTGCATTAGAACATAATATGCGTATTGATGTAGAAATAGTTGATACCATTCCCTTAAGCGTCGATACACAATATGATCTTGAAAAAGTCCGTAAGATTTTAGCATGAAAAAACTGAAAAAAACCAACAAAATCTCTTTTCAAGGAGAATATGGTGCAAATTCTCATATCGCTTGCTCCAAACTGTTTCCCAAGATGGATGCTGTACCTTCTTCTACTTTTGAAGATGCCCTCAACTTTGTAGAAAGTGGACAAGCTGATCTTGCTATGATTCCTATTGAAAATACTCTTGCTGGACGCGTTGCGGATATTCATCACCTTTTACCGCAGTCATCCCTTTATATTATTGGTGAATATTTTTTGCCTATTCATTTCCAACTCATGGTTTTACCCGGTGTTATGCTTGAAGAAATTAAAACCGTACATAGCCACACACATGCCCTTGCACAATGCCGTAAAATCATACGCAATCATGGCTGGATACCTGTTACCTCTGCGGATACAGCTGGAGCCGCAAAATTGATTAAAAACGACGCAAAACGCTCACAGGCAGCCTTAGCTCCTCTAATCGCAGCAGAACTCTACGGACTTGATATTCTTGAAAAAAATGTTGAAGATAGTCCTCATAATATTACCCGTTTTGTCATTCTTTCGCGTTTTCAAAAATATGTACCAAAACCCCAAAATGGCAAAAAAATCATCACGAGTCTTCTTTTTCGTGTGCGCAATGTACCAGCTGCCCTTTATAAAACTCTGGGAGGATTTGCCACAAATGGTATTAATATGACAAAATTAGAAAGCTACCAAATTGGGGGAAATTTCAATGCAACACAATTCTTCGTTGATATTGAGGGACATCCTGAAGAGCCTATGATGAAACTCGCTCTAGAAGAGCTCGCTTTTTTCTCTGCTGAATTGCGCATTATTGGTATTTATCCTGCTCAAAATGATCGTAACAGCACATGTGTGAAGGACAATTAATTGTCTAGTTCTTGTGAACAATAAAGGATACAATCTAAGCATAGACAAAAAACAACTTAAGTAACAATCTACAATTTTCTTTGGCACCCCATTTGCTTCATACAAAAGAGAACTCTTTGAAAAAAAGACATGATCTTCTAGTGTCATTTACTTTAAAGTGATGACTGTAAATCTTCCAAATAAGGCCATAAAATAATTTTAATTTCTCTCAAAATACATCAAAATGCTTTCAATTGTTTTGGACCCAGGAAATTCTCAAAATGACTTTTATAAAGCTACAAAGTACAGTTGTGCCCCGCTTTTTATTTTAGATTTGACCTTTTCTATTTACAAAAACTGATTTATCATTAATTATACTTTATATAAAAGGGAAAAAATGAAAAAAATTTTCAGTCAAGGATTATTAGCTGCCAATATTCTTATTTACTCTAGTATTGCACTTGCTGGATTTGGTGAGAGAAAGTGGGATTTTGCGCCAGATGAAAGTGTTAAATTTGGTGCATCTGATGTAATATATCACGGTGTTGAATACTCCTGTAAAGTATTTAATCCTAAGAAAGTGTCTTTTACTTTATCTTATTCTTCTCCTGCTGACTTAGAAAAATTAAAAATTGTTGCTGATGATGAAAAAAAAATAACACACGATAAAGAACATCAAATCTTTAGGCTTAAAGGTGTAAAATCTCTTACTGTAAGCTTTCCTCCATCAGGAAAATATATCTTTAAGAATATTACTAATAAAAGAATCATTGGAAGAAATTGTGATACAGGGGATTATGATTAATAAGCTTTCTAAGGATGTTTAAACGCATATAGATTACTGTGATTGTTGAAGTAGGTCTTTTAAACATCGGGCTGAGTAAGTTATCGTTGCCCATTTTTTAAAGCAACGTTTGTGTTTCGTTTAACAAAATCAAACTATTCAAACTAAATTGCGGAAAACTAAACATTGAGCAACTCTTGCAACCAATTCGATTTTATATATTTATTCTCAGAGCATTAGAACAATTTTTTACAAAAATATCCGATCTCCTTAACCGTTAAATCGCATCAAAAGGACTTGGTTTTATTTTTCAGATCTTGACCGAAAGAAAGCGAATATAATGGGGGATATACTCCTTGGTAACAATATTTTCCTCCAATTAATTTTCTAATTTCAGCTTAGTAAACAACCTGTATGTTAAATCTCTCCTTTTTGTTGCTGAAAACTTCCTATCATTTTTAAACAACTCCCCTAAAATGAATATTCCTACCAAAAAACTCCAAAACAGATCTTCATTAATTAACATCTCCTTATTTTCAATATAAACACTTTTGTTCATACCCAATAATATGTGATGCGCTCTTTGACAATAGAAGTTAATGAATTCCCATCCTATCGATTATTTATGGTACAAATTTGAACTCAAAAGAAAATTTCTTTATCATTCTTGGCATATTTTTTGTTTCTTAGCTTGATTTTTCATTTTAAATCGACAATATGAGATTGGGAGGTTGGTGGTGGACGAACTACTCGCCAACTGGGTCAGGTCTGGAAAGAAGCAGCCCCAACGAGTTTTGGTACGGGTCATTATACCAGCCTCCTTTGTTTGTTCTGTAAATTATACTTTTATCAATCATGGAGTGTCTTTATTTTTCAAAGTGATGGTGTGATGTGAAAAATAAAGAGAGTGGGTTGTTTTTTTAAATTACCCCATTTCTTCAAAAAATAATTTGATTGAGAAAAAATCCTTTTATATTAAAGTACCGTAGTCATCTGTAGTTTTGTGTTATCAAAACATACGCATAAAGAGCTTCAAAATTGGAATCATTGATGGAAAATACACCGGTAGAAACGACCTATCGTGTTCTTGCTCGCAAATATCGACCTCAGAATTTCTCTGACCTCATTGGTCAAGAGGCTATGGTGCGTACCCTCACAAATGCCTTTGAAACAGGGCGCATTGCACAAGCGTGGATGCTCACAGGAATTCGTGGAGTGGGGAAAACCACAACAGCGCGTATTTTGGCACGTGCGCTCAATTATAAAACAAAAGATATTCATCAACCAACAACTGTATTGAATACGCTTGGTGAACATTGCACGCAAATCATTGAAGGGCGTCATATCGATGTTATAGAAATGGATGCGGCTTCGCATACAGGTATTGACGATATTCGCGAAATTATTGAACAAATACGTTACCGTCCTGTTTCTGCACGCTATAAGGTCTATATTATTGATGAAGTGCATATGCTTTCAACGCAAGCATTTAACGGCTTGTTGAAAACACTTGAAGAACCACCAGCACACGTAAAATTTATTTTTGCAACAACAGAAATTCGCAAAGTTCCTATTACAATCCTTTCACGTTGCCAGCGTTTTGACCTTCGACGCATTGAATCAGCAGTGTTAGTTGCGCATTTGCGCCAAATTGCAAAATATGAAAACGTAGAAGTGGAAGAGCAAGCGCTCTTTATGATCGCTCGTGCTGCTGAAGGCTCTGTACGTGATGCACTGTCTATTTTTGATCAAGCAATTGCGCATAGCCATGGCAAGGTTAGTGCCATTGCAATGCGCGCGATGTTAGGATTAGCCGATCAAACACGTATTATTGATCTCTTTGAATTCATCATGAAGGGCAAAGTTGTTGAAGCATTGCATGAATTCCGCAGCCAATATGATGCAGGCGCTGATCCTCTTACTATATTGACAGAATTGGCCGATTTTAATCATCTGGTTACACGCCTCCGTTTTACTCCAGAGATAGCTGAAAATCTCTCGCTTGCTGAAGACGAATGTTTAAGAAGCCTAGAATTTTCAAAAAAACTTTCCATCCCTATTTTGTCTCGAAACTGGCAAATGTTGCTCAAAGGCTTACAAGAAGTGAGTCAAACCGCACATCCCCTACAAGCTGCTGAAATGCTCCTTATTCGTCTTGCGCATAGTGCTGATCTACCAACGCTTGATGAAGCTTTGAAAAAGCTTGCCCAAGAAAAAACACCCCTCACAATTGTTTCAAATGCTTCGCATCAAGAAACCTCAAATACAAATAATTTGACAAAAGAAACAGCTGTTTATGCCTCTTCTGCTCCAGATATTGCAAACACATCACAAAATCAATCCGCTATAAAAACACCGTTGAGCAACCCATTAGACCACTTTTTACAACAAAAAGATTCAGTCAAAATTTCAAGTCTTGAAAACACAAACACCCTTAAAAAAACAAAAACTTTTAAAACTTCTCCATCTGTTGATCTTTCTAAAGATATTGCAGATTTATCGCATTCCTCAACGCAAGAAGTAGAAGAGATAACTGAAACGCAATCCATAGTCATCAATTCTTTGCACGATATTGTTACATTAGCTGAACAGCATAGTGATGTTCCTTTCAAACTTCTTATTAAAGAATTTGTTCACCCTGTTTCTTTTAAACCAGGGCATATCACCTTAAGGCTTGCTGAAAATTCTCCCCTTTCACTTGCGCGTGATATAGAAAAAACTCTTCTCCAATGGACAAAAAAACGTTGGACGATAACTTTTGTTAATGAAGGAGGAGGACCAACCCTACAAGAAGAAAGTTTAGCTCTCCAAAAAACTCTTTTTTCCAATGCACAAGCAGATCCTGACATTGCAAAAATACTCGACTATTTTCCAGAAGCAAAAATTGTCGATATCCGTCTGAATAAACAAGAAAACGATCTTGATTTACTCTCCAATACCATTAAAAATGAAAATGATATCAATGATGAATAAGGATACCCACCCCTATGCGTAAAATGATGAACATGATGAAAAAAGCCAACGAAGTGCAAGAAAAAATGCAAAAAATGCGAGAGGAAATGGCAAATATGCAAGCCGTTGGCTTTGCAGGCGGTGGTCTTGTAAGCGTCACTGTAAATGGTAACAACGCCATAACAGCGTTGCACATTGATCCTTCCTTACTCAAACCTGAGGAAGCTGAAATTCTTGAAGACCTCATTGTAGCAGCACATCATGAGGCTAAAATAAAAATTGAAATCGCTATAGAAGAAAAAACCAAAAGCATAACAGCAGGACTCCCGCTCCCAACAGGTTTAAAACTTCCACTCTAATGTACCGGATTTTATGAAATCCCGTGGAATAGAAATATGTCTAAATACATTGCTGGACCTGAAATTGAACGTCTCATTCAACTTTTAGCACGAATACCAGGTCTTGGCCCACGTTCGGCACGCCGTGCGGCACTTCATCTGATTAAAAAAAAGGAATCCTTATTGGAACCTTTAGGAGCAGCGATACAAGCAGCTGTAGATACCGTCGGTATTTGCTCTGTTTGTGGAAATGTCGATACAACTGACCCCTGTTCCATTTGTACAGATCCCCGCCGCGATGATACAACAATTATTGTTGTTGAGGATATTGCTGATCTGTGGGCTCTCGAGCGCGCGAAAACTTTAGCAGCCCGTTATCATGTCTTAGGTGGACGGCTCTCTCCCTTAGATGGAATAGGTCCAGATGAACTCAATATTGCCCCCTTAATACAGCGTGTTGTAAAAAGCTCAATTGCGGAAATTATTTTAGCTGTTAATGCCACTGTTGAAGGACAAACAACAGCTCACTATATCACCGATCAGCTTTCTAACTTTCCAATTAAAGTAACCCGGCTTGCCCATGGAGTGCCTGTAGGAGGTGAATTAGATTATCTTGATGATGGGACTTTAGCAGCAGCCTTACAAGCGAGAACAAATCTATAATTTTTTTCTCTTCGCTCTTCTCTTTTTTTGCTATCATTCCTTTAGGGGGAAAATCTTAGATTGATAAAGAAAAATCTCTCACTTTTAAATGACTTTGCTCCTGGTATCTTGGTATGTTTACTGATATCAGTCTTAGCGTATGGTATAGAAGTTGTAGAAAAACAACTTTTGGGACAAGCATGGCTCGAAAATCTTGTTTTAGCAATTCTCTTAGGATCGATTATCCGTAGTTGCTTTGCTTTGCCAACATATTTTCAAAGAGGTATAACTTTTTGTGCCAAAACACTTCTTGAATTTGCTATTGTTCTTCTAGGAGCAAGCATTAGCATATACGCCGTTTTTTCAGCTGGTTGGAATTTACTTGCTAGTATCATATTCGTTATATTCATTACTATCCTTATGAGTTTTTCTATCGGCCGAATTTTTGGGCTTTCTTCACATTTAGCAATGCTCGTTGCTTGTGGAAATGCTATTTGTGGTAATTCAGCTATCGTTGCCGTTGCTCCTGTTATTAAAGCAAAACATGAAGAGATAGCAGCATCAATTGCTTTTACCGCCCTTTTGGGTATCCTTATTATTTTATTTCTCCCTTTTTTACATCCACTCCTCAATTTGTCCTTTAGCCAATATGGTGTTCTTGCCGGTATGGTGGTTTATGCCGTACCACAGGTTTTAGCAGCAACAGCATCTGTCTCTTTTATAAGTGTTCAAATTGCAACAGTTGTTAAATTGGTGCGCGTTCTTATGTTGGGCCCTCTTATTTTTGCCTTATCAATTATTTACCATAGATCGGCACAAAGGCGTTTGCGTTGGCACACTCTTGTCCCATGGTTCATCATTGGTTTTATTCTCATGATGTTGATCCGCTCCAGCAATCTTATTCCTGAAACCGCGCTCCCCCCCATTCGATTTATTGCTCAGTTGTTTACTGTCACTTCAATGGCAGCTTTGGGATTAGGCGTTGATGTCCGATCATTAAAAAAAGCAGGATGGCGTGTTATTTTGGCTTCAACCTGTTCCATCTTTATCCTCGGTGTTTGTAGCCTTATCATGATACAACTGAATGATTTAAAACAGATAACATTTTGAAATGTGTATTCTCAAATATTTTTGCTTTTTCTACCTCATGTGATCATCCCAAAGGCTTATTCATATTGGGAAATTCTTTTATAAAACTGAGTGAAAATTACAAAAACTTCCTTATTTTTTAGAGGAAAAATTAAACGCATTTTTGATATCAGGTGCATGTTTTGCACTTCTTTTCAGCACATAATTTTTTGCAACTATAAAGAGTACAAAAGAGATATTTTATAAAAAATACTGCCTTTTACTTTATTTATGCTCATCACAATCAAGTTTTATACAAGACTTACAAGAAGATATTCTTATTAGAAAAAAACAAATATAACTTCAAAATTTCTTCTTTCAAATTGCTTTTACTCACGGTATGGTGCAGAGAATACGAATGATAATCAAGTCACTCTTTAAGAGAAAGGATATTGTTTCTTATTGGTATAAGCAATATTCTTCAATTGTTCCAGAATAGGCGAACAAAATGAAAAAACTAAAAAACATGGTGTACCTTTTGTTTCTCCTCTTATTTAACTAAAGTTTTTATGCTTATTCTTGCTATAGATACGGCTTCAATTTATTGCGCTGTTGCGCTTGTTCGTCATAAATCTGTTATTGCCCGCATCAGCGAGCGCATCAATAAAGGGCATGCCGAAAAACTCATTGGACATATTGCACAAATAACAAACCAAGCTCATCTTACTCTTCATCAAGTTGATCGCATTGCTGTCAATAGGGGGCCTGGGTCATTTACCGGTGTGCGTGTGGGTGTTTCAACAGCACGTGCTTTGGCATTAGCGCTCGAAATACCCGCTATTGGAGTAAGCGCACTTGAAGCGTTAGCTGCACAGATAAAAAATAAAAATACGACATCGGCAATCACTGTTGTTATTGAAGCAGGAAGGGATATGTTCTATCATCAAAATTTCAATGAGGATCTTACTCCTTTAGGAACACCGGGATTAAAAACAATTGAAAGTATCATCAAAGATTTACCGCAGCAAACGATATTAACCGGTCCAGCAGCTGGTGTCGTTGGACTTTATATTGAAAATAATAAGATAAACAAAAACGTTGTGCGCGATCAAATCTTCTGCGAAGCAGCTGATGTTGTAAACTATGCTTATCTTGCCGCGAATAAAAAACCGCAACACCCACCCTGTCCACTCTATTTACGCAATGCGGATGCAAAACAGCAAACCAGTTTTACTTTACCACGAAAAAAATAATGTCTCAATTTTCATCAACAAATAAGCATTTTGCAATTGCTCCACTCCAAACTGATGATAGTGTTTCTCTTCATCAAATTTATCAGAATTGTTTTACCCCTGCTTGGAAAAAACAAGCTTTTGATGATTTTTTAACAGATCACTCTATCTTTGGATATAAAGCCTTTCTTATGAGTGAACCAAAAAAAAATTTAGGCTTTTGCCTCTGCCGTCTTATTCTTGATGAAGCAGAAATCATCACAATTGCGGTTTCCCCTCATTACCGTCGACAAGGAATTGGCACCTTACTTATTGATAGCATATTTTGTCATCTTCACCATAAAGGAGCTATAAAACTCTTCTTGGAAGTGGAAGAAACAAATCTTTCTGCTTTGAAGCTTTACCAACGTTTTAAATTTGAAAAAATTGCCAAACGTCTTGCCTACTACCAATCACAAAACAGTCGTACAGATGCAATCGTTATGCAAAAAACTTTTAAGCAAATAGATTGAGATTTATATTAAAAACATTTAGACATGCATTATGAATAAAGTAAATCCTAAAAATATGCCTCCTGTCTCTCCTAAAAAGGTTTTTATCAAAACCTATGGGTGCCAAATGAATGTTTATGACAGTCAACGAATGACTGACAGTCTCAGCGCGCAAGGTTATGTTACAACACAAACCCCAAATGATGCTGATCTTATTCTCGTTAATACCTGTCATATTCGTGAAAAAGCAGCAGAAAAACTCTATTCTGATCTTGGACGTTTGCGCATAATGCGTCAAGAACGTGCTCCTGACAAACCTTTAATGGTTGGTGTAACTGGTTGTGTTGCACAAGCTGAGGGAAGTGAAATTTTGCGTCGTGCTCCAACAGTTGATCTGGTCATTGGTCCGCAAATGTATCATCGTCTGCCAGATTTATTAGAAAAAGCCAAACGGGGGGAAAAAATTATTGAAACAGACTATGCTGTTGAAGATAAATTTGCATCCTTACCGGCGCATAATAAACGCGCTGTAAGAAAGCGGGGCGTTAGTGCATTTTTAACAGTACAGGAAGGCTGTGACAAATTTTGCACTTTTTGTGTTGTTCCCTACACACGTGGTGCTGAAATATCACGATCTGTCGAGCAAATTACCGAAGAAGCACGTCAACTCATTGAAGCAGGTGTCAAAGAAATTACACTGCTTGGTCAAAATGTCAATGGTTGGCACGGACAAAGTGCGAATGGCAAAACTTGGCGTCTTGGCGACCTTCTTCATCATCTTGCCAAACTGGATGGTTTAAAACGTCTGCGTTATACAACCAGCCATCCACGAGATATGGATGACAGCCTTATTGCCGCACATCGCGATCTTGATATCTTGATGCCTTACCTGCATCTTCCTGTACAGTCTGGTTCAGATCGTATTTTAAAAGCAATGAACCGCCAACATAAGAGTATTCATTATCTTCAGCTTATCGAAAAAATTCGTAATGTGCGACCTGATATTGCTTTTTCAGGTGATTTTATTGTAGGATTTCCAGGAGAAACAGAGGAAGACTTTGAAGAGACACTTAAACTCATTCAACAAGTACAATATAGTTCGGCCTATTCTTTCAAGTATTCACCGAGACCTGGAACCGTTAGTGCAACAATGAAGAATCATATTGACGAGACTGTGAAAGACGCTCGACTTCAACATTTACAGGTGCTTCTCCTTGAACAACAAAACGCATTTTTGCATTCTAAAGTTGGTCAAATAACCGATGTCCTCATCGAGAAGGCTGGACGTCATTCGGGACAAATGGTAGGTCGTTCACCTTGGCTTTTACCTGTGGTTGTAGATACAGAAGCCTCTACAGGGGCTGTGATGGCCGTCCATATTAAAAATGCGAGCTCAAACAGTTTTGTTGGCGAAATGGTAAATGGGTGAAGATATCTCGGATATCTTAATTACAAAATAGATTTTAAAAGGCTCTTTTATTTTTGAAAAAAATGATTACATTTAGAAATCGTGCTGTATGAAAGATAGATTGTCTTTTATAAAGTTTTCTCAAAAAAGTGTATAACACTTATGTAAATAAGGGAGTCTAGGTTGAAAACTTCAACCGAAAAAATAAAACGCGTTAAAGAAAAAGTAACAGCTTACCCTAAAAATACTGGTCTCTTGGAACAAGCAAGTCCGCCAGATGTTCATCATGTTGTTTTGATTTTTGAAAATAATCAATATGCAAAAGCGGTTTTTGGTAAACTCGATGAAAATCTTGCTTATATCGAACAAAAACTTGGAATTGATATTCATCCACGTGGAAATGAAGTTCTCATCCATGGAAATATCGCAGCTATAAAACGTGCACAATATATATTACAGCAGCTTTATGAACGTGCCAAAAGACATCAAGAACTCACTTTATCCGATACAGAAGGAGCGATTGCCATGGCAGATTTATTACAGGAACGGCAAGAAGCTCCAACAAGAATCCAATCTGTAAAAAAACATATTCCTGCACGATTAAGTACGCATAAAAAAACAATTCATGCCAGAACTCCAACACAGGATGCTTATATACATGCAATGGAGCGTAGTGAACTTGTTTTTGGTGTGGGACCAGCCGGAACAGGGAAGACATATCTTGCTGTTGCTCACGCTGCAATGCTTTTAGAGCGTGGTATCATTGAACGAATCATCCTCTCACGTCCCGCCGTCGAAGCTGGAGAGCATCTTGGCTTTCTTCCTGGTGATCTGAAAGAAAAAGTCGACCCTTATTTACGTCCACTTTATGATGCCCTTTATGATATGATACCCGCCGAAAAAGTAGAGCGTATTTTGGCGTCTGGTGTCATAGAAATTGCTCCTCTTGCTTTCATGCGCGGACGAACACTTGCTCATGCAGCTGTTATTCTTGATGAGGCGCAAAATACCACACCCATGCAAATGAAAATGTTCCTCACACGGCTTGGAGAAGGAACACGTATGATTGTCACCGGTGATGTAAGCCAAATTGATTTGCCTAGCGGACAAAAATCAGGTTTAATCGAAGCCGTACGCATTCTCTCACAGGTAAAAGAAATTGAAATTATTCGTTTTAATGAAAATGATGTTGTGCGTCATCCCCTTGTTACCGCGATCGTCCGTGCCTATGATTATGATGCTGGTACACAAATCCAAGAAACGCCATCTTCAAGCGCTTCATCAAAAAACTGAGTTTGATTTCTTATGATTACTATTGATATAATGGTCAAAAGCTCTGAGTGGAATGATAAACAAATACTTTATAATATTACTGAAAAAGTATTAACAACAACAATGCATCATCTTTCCTTGGAAAATGTTGTAAGTGAAGTCAGTTTGCTCTTTACAGATGACAAACATATGGCACAAATCAACGCAAAATGGCGCAATAAGAATAAACCCACCAATGTTTTATCCTTTCCTGCTTTTCCACTTGAAATCGGACAGAAGCCCGGTCCAATACTCGGTGATATCGTTATTGCACAAGAAACTGTTGCGCTTGAAGCAAAAAAAGAAAGGAAATCATTTCAGGATCATTTGACACATATGATCGTTCATGGTGTTCTTCACCTTCTTGGCTATAATCACGAAACAGATGAAGAAACGCATCAAATGGAAAAACTTGAAAGAGAAATTCTGCAAAAGCTTTCCATAAACAACCCCTATATTGATACTCTTGAAATGTCTTAAAATGATAAAATGAACCTTCTTAATCACTACCATACAATTTATAGCTCTATTATAATAAAAAAGTTTGAAGATTTTAAAATTATGGCAAACAAAATAAATGCACCAAATAATAATAGTCAAATATCTTCCAATATTGAAGAAGACACCTCTCAACAGGCTCATCATACAGAAAAAACTTCCCTGCTAAATCATTTGTTTTCATTTTTACGTGGCCGTCATTACACATCTTTGCGGGATGATCTCACTGTTGCACTCAATACTGACAATGAAAAAGACACAACTTTCTTTGCACCTGAAGAACGTGCTATGCTGCATAATATCTTACGTTTGCGTGAAGCACGCGTAGAAGATGTTATGATTCCACGTTCTGAAATTGAAGCATTGGAAATAAACACCCCTCTTGGGGAAGCCCTTAAATGTTTTGCAAAAATTGGACATTCTCGCATACCTGTTTATGCCGAAACTTTAGATGATCCACGAGGAATGATCCATATCCACGATATCCTTAATTATATGACTCGCTTTATTCTCGATTCAAACCAAACCGAGCAGAAATCCAATTCATTTCAGTTAAACCATAAAGATCTACACACTCCAATCGGTGCATTGGATTTGATTCGAACAGTTCTCTTTGTGCCGAGTTCCATGCTGGCAAACAAATTATTAACACGTATGCAAACCACACGAACACAAATGGCTTTGGTTATTGATGAACATGGTGGCACAGACGGTTTGGTTTCGATGGAAGATATTGTTGAATTGGTTGTTGGTGATATCGAAGATGAGCATGATAACGTCGACAATGCTATCGTCTATGAACAAAATAATAAATGGCTTGTTGATGCAAAAACCGAACTAAAAGATGTAGAAAAAGCCCTTGGTCCTGATTTTATCGTAGGCGAATATGGTGATGAAGTCGATACCATTGGAGGTTTGATCGTCTCCATTCTTGATCGTATTCCTGAAAAAGGTGAAGTCGTTGAAGCTGTACTTGGCTATCAATTTCGTATTTTAGAAGCTGATAAACGCCGGATTAAACGATTGCGCATTTTGCGCATTCCAGAAAATAACAATTTTGAAAATAATGCCATCTCTAAAGAATAATCAAACTTTTTTAAGTCATTTCATATTTTTCTTGTTTGCTGTTACCGGTTGGAAACGACAAATGGGGGTGTTTTTGTGTGGAGCTGCGACTTCTTTTGCACTTCCACCCTTTTATTTAACACCACTCTGCTTTTTAACTTTTCCCATCTTTATTGTTCTTCTTGATACAATACGAACTATCAAAAACAACAAAAAGCGCTTTCTCACCTACGCTCTAAGTTGTGGAACCTTTGGCTTTAGTTATTTTATTTGCAGCCTGTGGTGGTTGTGTAATGCTTTGTTAACAGATTCGGTTTCTTTGGGTTGGGCGGTGCCATTTGCCATTTTAGTCCCTCCTTTCTATCTTTCGCTTTATTGGTTTTTTTCTGGTTTCATCATTGGTTTATTATGGACAAAAGGGATAGCACGCTTCTTTGTCTTAGCCTTTGCCCTAGGATTGGCAGAGTGGTTACGTTCATTTTTATTCACAGGATTTCCGTGGAACTCTCTTGGTTATACAGCTATGCCAACCCCACTGTTCATGCAATCTGATGCAATCGTTGGACTTTACGGAATGAATATTCTTGCTGTCTTAGTCTACAGTTTACCAACTGTTTTATTAACGAATGAAAAAAAGAAAACTGCACTTTCTCTTTGCTTATCGCTTATATTCCTTCATAGTGGTTTTGGGTTTTACCGCCTTAATACCATAGCAAATACAGCTAATGACCAAAAAAACAGTTATTGGGTGCGCATTGTTCAACCCTCTATTCCACAAAATGTAAAATTGAGTGATAATACACGAGAGGCAATATTTGCAGACCATATGCGCTTGAGTGCAACACCAACAGCCGGTCACAATCCAGAACCCGACTTTATTGTATGGCCTGAAGCCTCGATTCCTTACCTTCTTTATGACAACTCTCTTACGACAATGCGCATTGGCTCTCTTCTAAAACCCAAACAATGGGCTATTATTGGTGCTATACGCGCCATTGATGATCCACATTATGCACAAACAAAGTATTTTAATACCATTGCAGCTATTAATGCTAAAGGGAATATTCTCAATATTTCTGATAAGCTTCACTTAGTTCCTTTTGGTGAGTATCTTCCTTATGAAAATTTCTTAAAAAAAATTGGATTACATATCCTAGCCGATAACATTGGTGGATATAGCGCTGGCAGCGTACGCAAAACTGTCACCATGCCAAATGGTTTTGTTTACCTTCCGCTGATTTGTTATGAAGCTATCTTTCCCAATGAAATGACTTTTAAAAGCCCACCACCTCAAGCAATCATTAATGTCACAAATGATGCGTGGTTTGGTGTCACACCCGGCCCATATCAACATCTTCAACAAGCACAACTTCGTGCCATTGAACTGGGAATTCCCCTCATACGAGCAGCTAATAATGGAATATCGGCTGTTATTGATTCTTATGGACGAATCGTTGTAGCTCTCCAACAAAATGTTGTTGGCGTTATTGATTCACCGATTCCATCACCCATTACTCCCATAGGAAGCAATGAAGATAGAACATTCTCTACTTTCATCTTATTTATTCTTATGCTATTGTGCCGTATTGGTTTTGGTTCTACAAAACAATTTAAATGATCAGATGCCCATATACGGTTTTGTGTTGTGTATACCCGTAATATTGGGAAAAAGTATTACATATTGTTTTAATTATATGATAAATCAACCTCACATAAATTTGATGTTGGTTTAAAAGTAAAGTGCTGGAAATAAAGAGTTGCATTATGACTGAAACTAGAAAAAAACCTGATCCTATAGATGTTTATGTTGGAACTCGTATACGCTTGCGTCGTAATATCTTAGGACTTACTCAAGAGAAATTAGGTGAAAAGTTAGGCATTACTTTCCAGCAAATTCAAAAATATGAAAAAGGTATCAATCGTATTGGTGCGAGCCGCCTTCAAGCAATTGCAGAAATTATGGATGTTCCTGTCTCTTACTTTTTTGACAAAGGTATTCATACACAACAAGTAGAAGGTTTTGCTGAAAGTGACAGTGATTTTATGGATTTTTGTTCCAGTAATGAAGGAATCCAGCTCATGCGTGCCTTTACTAATATCTCTGATGCTAAAGTGCGTCGAAAAATCATTGACTTAGCAAAAGCACTTTCAGAAGAAGATATAACAACCAAGTTATAAAATAAAAATTACATCTTTTCTTTCCTTGTCTTATAAATCAGCATTGACGATTTGCCATGGTGTTGGCAAATAGAAGCGGCTTTAAGAAACAATGAATGAACTGTCGGTTTTCTTTTTTGAAGGAGTTCCTATGCCGCATCAAGATTATTTTTTTACGAGTGAGTCGGTATCGGAGGGGCATCCTGATAAAATTTGTGATCGTATTTCCGATGAAATCGTTGATATGATTTATAAAGAAGCTCAAAAAAACGGTACAGATCCATGGCTCGTGCGCATCGCTTGTGAGACTCTCGTCAGTGTAAACCGTATCGTTATCGCCGGTGAAGTGCGTGTTCCTGATACACTCTTAAAAAGAAATAAAAATAAGCAATTTATTTACGATGAAATGGGAGCTCCTCTCATTAATCCTACCCCTTTTCGTAAAGTAGCGCGCCGTGCTATTCGTGCCATTGGTTATGAACAAGCAGGGTTCCATTGGAAAACTGTTAAAATTGATGTTCTTTTACGCCCACAATCAACGGATATTGCATGCGGCGTTGATAATGCTACAGATCGACATGGTGAAGAAGGGGCCGGTGATCAAGGTATCATGTTTGGATATGCTTGCCGTGAAACGCCTGCACTCATGCCTGCGCCCATTTATTATGCGCATAAAATTCTCAAGCTCCTTGCTGCGGCCCGCCATAAAAATGAAGGAGAAACCGGAAAATTAGGACCAGACGCCAAAAGCCAAATAACAATACGGTATCAAAATGGAAAGCCTATAGAAGTAACATCTATCGTTCTTTCAACACAACACTTGGATGAGAGTTGGGATTCCCATAAAGTTCGTACAGTGGTCGAGCCCTATATTCGTCAGGCTTTGCATGATATTCCCATTTCTGATCAATGTCGTTGGTATATTAACCCAACCGGGAAATTTGTTATTGGTGGTCCTCAAAGCGATGCTGGGTTAACAGGACGCAAAATTATTGTTGACACTTATGGAGGCGCAGCACCCCATGGCGGAGGAGCTTTTTCAGGAAAAGATACGACAAAAGTTGATCGTTCAGCAGCTTATGCTGCGCGCTATCTTGCTAAAAATATTGTTGCAGCGAATTTAGCAGAACGCTGCACCATTCAACTTTCCTATGCAATTGGCATTGCACAACCCTTATCTATTTATCTTAATCTCCATGGAACAGGAAAAGTTGATGAAAAAGTTCTTGAAGAAGCTATCCGCAAAATAATGGACCTTTCACCAACAGGCATCCGAAAACATCTTAATCTCAATAAACCTATTTATACAAAAACAGCTGCTTATGGTCATTTTGGACGTAGACCAGAAGATGACGGTTCATTTTCATGGGAAAAAACCGATCTCATTAAAACACTTCAAACAATGACTCAAGATCATGATTGATAACAATACACGTATACGTGAAGCATTTTTTGGCCGACGACAGGGAAAACGGTTACGCGACAGTCAGCTTGCGCGTATAAAAACGCTTCTTCCAACTTTTAATATTGATTTAAAGTCTCCTCCACCTTTAAACTTAACATCTTTATTTTTCGGTAAAGTAACAGAAGTTCGACTTGAAATTGGTTTTGGTGGAGGGGAACATTTGCTTTATGAAATGGAACATTTTCCACAAACGGGTTTTATCGGCATAGAGCCCTTTATTAATGGTATAGCAAAAATGTTGTTGTCTCTTGAACAACATAAAGAGTATCAAAGTCATATTCGCCTTTATGATGATGATGCCACGCGCCTCCTTGACTGGCTTCCAAATGTGTCACTTGACGGAATAGACCTCTTCTACCCAGATCCGTGGCCTAAAAAAAAGCATTGGAAACGCCGTTTCATTAACATAAAAAACCTTAATCGTTTTGCACGCGTTCTCAAAACAGGTAAAAAATTCCGCTTTGTTAGTGATATAGACAGTTATGTAAACTGGACCCTCTACCATTGTGCACAACATCAAAGTTTTGAATGGAAAGCTGAAAATCCTAAAAATTGGAAAACGCCTTATCCTCTATGGCAAAGTACCCGCTATGAAGCAAAAGCTCTACGCGAAGGAAGAACACCTGCTTATCTTACCTTTATCAAGAAATAAATGTTGAAACGCTTTTCTTATAAACAACTTGAAAAATTTTGAATTACGGAGTATCAGTAGCTAAATTCTTGGTCTTATGATGAGGAGTGGGCCGTTGGACCCGCTCTTTTTTAATGTCATAAAACTTCTGAAAATGACTTGGATAAAGTGTATGAACGAAACTGAAAAAATAAGCGACCTTGATGAACCTCGTTTGTTTAAAGAAGATGGTATTGAAGCTCGTGTTGCTGCCCTTATTATACCCTTGCTTAAGCCGTTGAGCTTTCGTTTAGTTCGTATAAAGCTTCTTGGTTTGAATGGCTTAACACTTCAGATTATGGTTGAACGCGCAGATGGCTCTATGTCTATAGAAGATTGTGAAACTGTTAGTCGTACTGTTTCTCCTCTTCTTGATGTGCAAAATGTTATTGAACGTAAATATCATTTAGAAATTTCATCTCCTGGAATTGACCGTCCATTGGTAAGAAAATCTGATTTTTTTCATTGGCAAGGGCATCTCGCAAAAATTGAAACAAAAATAACAATTGATGGGCGCCGAAAATTTCGTGGAACACTTACAAATATCACCCAAGATGGATTTATTTTAAACACTGATAAAGCCGCTTATGGAGAAGCCATCTATACCTCTATTTCCTTTTGTGATATCATAAATGCACATTTGGTCCTTACAGATGAACTCATTCGCGATGCGTTGAAAAAAAATAAAGATTTAAGTCAACAATGCATTTCCGAAGATAGTCCTCATGTTTCGGCAAAAACGTCAAATTATAAGAGCTAATATCACTTTATAAGAATTAATATCACTGGGAAATGCCCATCGTGTAGCACAAAGAAGGAGAAAATTGATGGCTACAAGCGCTAACAGGCTTGAAATTCTGCAAATTGCAGATGCTGTTGCACGTGAAAAATCAATTGACCGTGAAATTGTCATTTCTGCGATGGCCGATGCTATTCAGAAAGCAGCGCGTTCTCGTTACGGTCAAGAAACCAATATCCGTGCTGACATCAATTCCAAAACAGGTGAAATTAAATTACAACGCCTGCTTAAAATTGTTGATGTCATTGAAGATTATACAACTGAAATTACTTTATCCGACGCACTCAAACGCCAAGCGGATGCGAAAATTGGTGATTTTTTTGCAGATCTTTTACCTCCTATGGATTTCGGACGTATCGCAGCACAATCTGCTAAACAGGTCATTGTGCAAAAAGTCCGCGATGCAGAGCGTGATCAGCAATACGAAGAGTTCAAAAATAAAATTGGTGAGATTATTTCTGGTACAGTCAAACGTGTAGAGTATGGCAATGTTATCGTTGATCTAGGACGTGGTGAAGCTATTGTGCGCCGTGATGAATTAATTCCACGTGAATCTTTCCGCTATGGAGACCGTATTCGTGCGTTTGTCAATGATGTGCACCGTGAAACGCGTGGCCCGCAAATTTTCCTTTCACGCACACATCCTCAATTTATGGTAAAACTTTTTACGATGGAAGTACCAGAAATCTATGATGGTATTATAGAAATTAAATCTGTTGCCCGTGATCCTGGTTCTCGTGCTAAAATTGCTGTTATTTCACGGGATGGTTCCATTGATCCTGTTGGGGCATGTGTTGGAATGCGAGGAAGTCGTGTACAGGCTGTCGTTGCAGAATTACAAGGCGAAAAAATTGATATCATCCCTTGGTCCCCTGATGCTGCAACATTTATCGTCAATGCATTACAACCTGCTGAAGTTTCTAAAGTCGTTCTCGATGAAGATGCAGAACGTATCGAAGTCATTGTGCCTGATGACCAACTCAGTCTTGCTATTGGTCGGCGTGGGCAAAATGTCCGTTTAGCTTCACAATTAACAGGGTGGAATATTGATATTTTAACAGAACAGGAGGAATCTGAAAATCGTCAAAAGGAATTTACTGAACGCAGTAAAATGTTTATGGAATCCTTAGACGTTGACGAAATGATTGGGCAAGTTATGGCCTCGGAAGGCTTTTCTTCCATTGATGAAATTGCTTATATTAATCTTGAAGAAATCGCTTCCATTGAGGGTTTTGATCATGAAACTGCTGCTGAAGTTCAAAACCGTGCGCGCGAATATCTCGAACATAAAGAAAAAGAGCTCGATGAAAAACGTAAAAAACTTGGTGTTTCTGACGAATTACGTACACTGCCTGGAGTGACAAGTGCTATGCTGGTTGCTATTGGTGAAGATGGTGTAAAAACAATGGAAGACTTTGCTGGCTATGCAGTCGACGATTTGATTGGTTGGAGAGAACGTAAAGAAGGTCAAACACAGAGTTTTTCTGGTATTCTGACCCCTTTTGATATTACACGTGCTGATGCAGAAGCTATGGTTTTAGCAGCACGGGTGCAAGCAGGCTGGATAGACCAAGCTGATCTTGTGGCCGAAATACCCACAGAAAGTGAAAACTCTGTAAAAGATGAAAAAGACTAATTTGAACGTGGATGAACTTTAAATGAAAGAACGGACCTGTATTGTGACAAGAAAAAATGCTTCAGCTGAAACGCTGATCCGTTTTGTTATTGGTCCTAATAATCAAATTGTTCCTGATCTTAAATCTAATTTGCCGGGGCGTGGTGTTTGGATTTCTGCTTGCCATTCTGCTATTGAAACAGCAATAAAACAGAAAGCTTTTAAGAAAAATTTTAAAACAGATGTTGAGGTTTCACCAAATCTTGCGCATATTGTTGATGCACTTTTATTAAAAACTGCTCTTTCAAGCCTTTCCATGGCGCGAAAAGCTGGTGCCATTGTTATGGGGGCAACAAAAGTTGATGCAGCTATCCGCTCTGGTCAAGCTCTTCTTGTACTTCATGCCAAAGAAACTAAAGAAGATGGAAAACGAAAAATTGCACAAGCTATTCATACAATACAACAACAAACAAATCGGAAGATAAAAACCATATCTTTATTCACAAGTGATGAAATGCACGCGGCTTTTGGTGCTAATCCCGTAATGCATGCAGCCTTATTGGATACCAAAGCTGCTACAGGATTTCTCAAAGCAATATACAAACTGCTCGCCTATCGTGATGACAAGCACTGTAAGCTTGGTGAGATGACGGCACAAGCCGTGAAGGAAGTACAATGAGTGAAAATAATAACGACAAAACGACAGCCAAAAGGACTTTAACCTTAAAACGGTCAGTTCTAGAAACGAGCACAGTCAAACAAAATTTTAGCCATGGTCGCACAAAAGCGGTCGTTGTCGAAACTAAACGGCGTAAAGTGACACGCCCTGACGAAACTAAGGTACAACAGCCAATTACAAAACCACATGTCGCTTCCCAACGCTCTAAGCCGCGATTCGAAGAAGCAGCCCCTCGTGAACCTATCACTAAAAGCAATCTCTCATCTGCTGAAATGGAAGCAAGGATTCGTGCCTTAGAAGAAGCACATATTCAAGAAAAAATAATGCGTGAACGTGCTGAGGAAGAAGCAAGGCGTATCAAAGAACATGAAGAAATTTTGCGGCAAAAAACTCAAGAAACAAAAAAATATCAAGAAGAAGAAAATCTACCTGTAGAGCCCTCTCTTCCCTCCTCTACTTCTGTCATAGAACCGATAGATATTCCTATCACACCTAAAAATACACCTGTTATTGAAAAACGCAAAGCAGATGAAAACAAAGAAGAGGATCGATACAGTCGGCGCGCTAACCTTTCTAAATCAGAAGCACGTGCACCAAAAGTTGTAAAAGGGGCTGATGAACGACGCCGTGGAAAGATAACCCTTACTAGTGCTTTGGATGAAGAAGGGAGTGCACGTGGGCGTTCAATGGCTGCGATGCGCCGTAGGCAGGAGAAATTTAAGCGGGCACAAAATCAAGAGCCAAGAGAAAAAATTTCTCGCGAAGTTGTTCTTCCTGAAACCATTACGATTCAAGAACTTGCACAACGTATGACTGAACGCTCTGTTGATGTCATTAAGTTTTTGATGAAACAGGGACAAATGATGAAACCTGGTGATGTTATTGATGCGGATGTTGCTGAACTCATTGCTGTTGAATTCGGTCATACTGTTAAACGTGTTTTAGAATCTGACGTAGAAGAAGGCATCTTTAATGTCGTTGATAATCCACAAAAAATGTGCCAACGCCCACCTGTCGTAACAATTATGGGACATGTTGATCACGGAAAAACTTCTCTTCTCGACGCTCTTCGCAAAGCAAATGTTGTTTCTGGTGAAGCCGGTGGTATTACACAGCATATTGGTGCTTATCAAGTGGAGAAAAATGGTCAAAAAATCACCTTTATTGATACACCAGGGCATGCTGCCTTTACAGCTATGCGTGCCCGTGGAGCCCGTGTTACGGATATTGCTGTTCTTGTCGTAGCCGCAGATGATAGTGTCATGCCGCAAACGATTGAATCCATTAATCATGCTAAAGCAGCGGGCGTACCTATTATTGTTGCTATCAACAAAATTGATAAACCAGCTGCTAATGCGCAAAAAGTGCGTACAGAACTTCTACAACATGAAGTGTTTGTTGAAACAATGGGTGGAGAAACTTTGGAAGTCGAAGTTTCTGCTAAAACTGGTCAAAATCTTGATAAACTCCTCGAAGCTATTCTTCTTCAAGCTGAAATTCTCGATCTAAAAGCAGATCCGCAAAGAACAGCAGAAGGTGTTGTCATTGAAGCAAAACTGGATCGGGGGCGTGGATCCATTGCAACAGTTCTTGTGCAAAAAGGGACATTGCATCCTTCTGATATTATTGTTGCTGGTAATGAATGGGGACGCGTACGCGCTTTGATTGACGACCATGGTCATCATATTAAAGAAGCTGTTCCTTCTACACCCATTGAAATTTTAGGGATGCAAGGTACGCCACAAGCTGGTGACCGTTTTGCTGTTGTCACGCATGAAGCAAAAGCACGTGAAATTTCTGAATATCGTCAGCGGTTAGCACGTGATAAAGCTGTAGCTCGACAAACTGGTTCTCGTGGTTCTCTCGAGCAGATGATGACCAGATTACAAACCACGGGTATTAAAGAATTTCCCCTTATTATTAAAGGAGATGTACAGGGATCAATTGAGGCAATCGCTTCAGCATTAGAAAAGCTAGGGAATGAAGAAGTCCGTGCGCGTGTTGTGCATTCTGGTGCTGGAGGGATCACTGAAAGTGATATTTCTCTTGCTGAAGCTTCTCACTCAGCTGTCATTGGCTTTAATGTTCGAGCCAATAAACAAGCACGTGATTATGCCAAAACGCAAGGAATTGAAATTCGCTATTATAATATCATCTATGATCTGGTTGACGACATAAAAGCCGCTATGTCAGGGCTACTCTCACCAGAGCAGCGTGAAACTTTCCTTGGTAATGCTGAGATTCTAGAAGTCTTCAACATTACAAAAATCGGAAAAGTTGCTGGTTGTCGTGTTACAGAAGGGAAGATAGAACGGGGGGCTGGTGTTCGCCTTATCCGTGATAATATTGTCATTCACGAAGGAAAACTTAAAACACTCAAGCGCTTTAAAGATGAGGTTAATGAAGTACAAAGTGGTCAAGAATGTGGGATAGCATTTGAAAATTATGAAGATATCCGTGCAGGAGATATTATTGAAACCTTCCGCATCGAACATGTCAGTCGTACGTTATAAAATAATCCCATGACTTTACTCTCTATAAAGCGAGAAAATATTGAATCTATATGCAATGTTTCTATTCTTTTTTAATTTTTTCAGATGATTAAAAGAAAAATAATTGTAATAAGGATAACACTTCGATGAAAAATGCAGGGCCATCACAACGGCAACTAAGAGTAGGAGAACAAGTGCGTCATGCGTTAGCGCATATGCTACAGCGCAATATTTTACTCGATGATACCTTGAAGAACATTGTGGTTTCTGTCTCTGAAGTACGCATGTCAGCAGATTTAAAAATTGCTACCTGCTTTGTTTCTCCTCTCACTACTGTTAAAAATGCATCTCATATTGATGTCGTTGATATCCTCAATAAACATAGCCGTTTTATCCGTGGAGAAATCAGTCATGCGTTACGACAGATGAAATATATGCCTGAACTGCGTTTTCGTCTTGATAGTAGTTTTGATAATTTTTCAAAAATTGACGCTTTGCTTCGTTTGCCTGAAGTAGCACGTGACCTTCACCATAGTGATGAACTTGAGAACTAAAAATATGTCACGGCAACGCAAAAAAAAAGGTCGCTCTGTTTCTGGATGGATCATATTTGATAAACCAAAAGGGATGAGATCAACAGAAGCTGTCTCACAAATCAAAAGGCTTTTTCATGCACAAAAAGCAGGACATGCCGGAACACTCGATCCTCTCGCTTCTGGCCTCCTACCAATTGCATTGGGTGAAGCAACCAAAACTGTTCCTTATGTTATGCAAGGTATAAAGACCTACCGTTTTCATATTGTTTGGGGTGAGGAACGTTCAACAGACGATCTAGAGGGTGAAATAACGAAGACATCGCTTAAGCGTCCAACGCAAGAAGAAATACTTGCTCTTCTCCCACAATATACAGGTGTTATTTTGCAAACACCCCCACAATTTTCTGCAATTAAAATTGCTGGTCATCGAGCCTATGATTTAGCACGTGACGGTGAAATTGTTGAAATTCCACCACGCCAAGTAGAAATAGAAACTTTTAAATTAATAGAAAATATTACTAAAGAGCGCACACTCTTTGAAATAACCTGTGGAAAAGGAACCTACGTGCGTTCCTTAGCGCGTGATATAGGGCGTGATCTTGGTTGTTATGGTTATATTGCTGATTTAAGACGTATCGCAGTAGCACCTTTTTATGAAGATGATCTCATTACATGGGACGAACTCAAAGCGGTAGAATTGGATAAAAATGCGACAAGTGAAAATGATATCCCTTCCAAAAGAAACTTTTCAAAACTTGATGCACTTTTAATTGAAACAAGTGCTGCTCTCGATTGCCTCACTCATTATACCCTTAACAAAACCCAAGCTCAGCGTGTCATGATGGGCAATCCAGTATCTCTTTGTAATCACGATGCACCTCCTGATGAAAATGAAATTTGTGTCCTTTATAAAGATCAACTCCTTGCTATAGGCTCCCTCGATAAAAGCTTGTTCAAGCCAAAACGTATCTTTACAATTTGATCTATTCTGTCTTACAATAGTCTTCTGGAAAAAGAGATTTTTTATATCGATATTGCTCTACCCTCACCTTTTTACGATATTTCGTATTATAACCTAAATGAGCAATATGTTCATAAGCCCATCTTAACTTACACCATAAAGAACAAGCCTCTGTTTTTGTTGTTTTCGATCCTCTCTCTGATCTTTACTAGATACACGTATAGCTATCATTACAAAGATTTTTTAAAATGACAACATATTGATTTATAAAGATAATTTATTTTTACATGTTGAATGAGAAATCCGAATATCCTAAGGTTTTCTCATCTCAAATCCTCTTATGTTGAATCAAGTAAAACCATGTTTCTGCACGTCATGAGCGGGGCTAGCGTGTGGGTAAAAACTCTAAAGAAAGGAGTAAAAATGCCTGTTATGAATCGTCTAAATACCAAGGACTGTCGCGACATTGAGGGCTGGCAAAGAATATGGATGGTACGGCTTGCACTTTCACAAGCATAAAGATGGTAGTGCTCAATAGTTTTATCGGTGTACCATTTACGGGCGCCGTCGTGAGATGGAGTTGTGTGCCTTAAGAAAGGTTTCTTTTAAAAAAAAGCTCGTGATTGTGAATGTGCAACCCAATGGCGTTCTGTTTTGCATGAGGGGCATGACCCTCTTCAAAAACGTGAAAAACAAAAGCGTGAAGCAATGCGTAATCTGCATTATTTAAAAGATATTATTTTGGATACTTTCGAAAATCGTAATGCAGAATTAAAAGAAGATGGTGAAGCTAGGGATTGGTTTACGTCTCTATATCCCCCCAAAATTAAGTTGTCTAACCATTTTAGAGATTACACAAACAGATATACACAATACACTTGCACCGATTTGGCATATAACTAAAAAACACTAAACCGCCTTAATATTTGTTTCAAACATACTGCATTGGGATTGGATGTTGATTTACAAGCAACAGCAAAAGAAAAAGCTTTGTTAGGTAAACAACGCCATAAAACGCAAAATAGGCCAGCAATGGATTGGAAAGATATACCGGCTTTTTTATAAAACACTTTGCAAAACAACAACCATACCACAATTGGCTTTGCAGTTGTTTATTTTGACAAGCATTCGTACATATCCTTTGTATCACACTCGATCAGATTGAAGATGATATATGGACTATTCCTGCTGATAATATAAAAGGAAAGCGTGATGCTACCGCAGAGTTTCGCGTGCCTTTATCATCGGAAGCATTAGAAATTTTGAAACAAGCGCGCTTTCTATCACGTAATGATCTTTTTTTCTGCAACCAGTCGTGGCCCCTTGGTGGAAATAATATAGCAAAATATATCAAATAAACTGGGCTTGAAGTCCGCCCGAATAGTTTTCGCTCTCGTTTAAGGGATTAGCTAACAGAGACAACCAATGCTCCTTATGAGATAGCGGAAATCATTCTAGGTCATACAGTCGGGAGCCAAAGTAAAGCGTGCCTATCACATCATACGGACCATTTAGAAAAGCATCGCGTTTTTATGGAATAAATGGGCAGCTTATGTCACAGTCCCAAATCATACAAATTATGAATTACTCTATAGCTCTGCCTTTACTGTGTCCATAATGAATAATAGCAATCACAAACTATCGCTTACTATGAAGTAAAAAACGCAATATCACAATATATTGTTTTTTTATGAAAAGAATTTACGTTTTCTCTGGAAACGTTTGCTACGAATTGCTATTTATATGTGTTTACTAAATGGTGATTTGATCATTTAAATGTCTATTAAATAGATGGAGAATCCATGAATCTAAATGAAACGCTTCTCACAGCTCGTGAGAGTGTAAAACTACTTAGTATAAGCGTTACAACACTTTGGCAGCGTGTTGCTGATGCAACGATACCAAAACCTTTAAAAATTGGTGCTTTATCCCGTTGGTTAGCATCAGACCTTCATGATGTAATCGAGTAGGTTCAAAATCAACGTGGCAACGACGTCCTAGAATAGGAACTGTAGGCTTTCACTTTTAAAAATCATAATATTTATGATCTCAAATTGCTTTTTCAGCAGCATTTATCCTCAATTTGCCAATAGTGTTAAAGTACAAATTACAATATCTCACTTTTCTTCTGTTTTCTTCATACTCACATAATTTATTTCCTAAAAATAAATTGCATAGGTTGAATAGTTGATAAAAAACCGTTTTTAATTCTCGTGTCATTAAGGCAATTGATCAGCAGAAGGCTTTAAATGCATCTCACCAGCATGGGGTATTGTTTGACGTTCAATCATCCGGTGCACCCTTATACCATCAGGCGCGCGATTTAAGCGACGCAAAAGCTTATTTACCTCAGCATCTGCTTTTATACGGCGGTGATTATGACGTAAATAATCTATCCATGTTGGCATGTGATAAGCCTCTGTCCAATACTCAGGTCTTTCAAGGTCGCGTAAGAGAACCCATTGGCGAGCGCCATCACGTAAACGAATATGGCGACGACGTGTCATCACTGTGAGAAATTCTTCGAGATCATTTTCATGAATTTGATAATCAATCATAATCATGATCGGACCACTTCGTGCTTTTAAATCAAGTAAAAGCTCTGGTTCTCTAAAATGATCAAGGGGATCGAGATCTATCTGAGGAATTTCCTGAATTCTAAATTTTATCCCTGCAAGAGCGCCAAAAATCAAAAAGAGAGAACAAACACTCAAAGCAACTGTTGGAGAATAACCATCAGCCAAAACACCCCAAATCACACTTCCAACGGCCATCCCCCCATAAGATGCGGTTTGATAAAGCGCTAAAGCACGTGCAACAACCCAACGCGGTGTAGAAAGCTGTACAGATGTATTAAACAGTGATAACGCCAAGACCCAACATAAGCCCGCAGGAAACAAAGCGATATGGCTTACAATCAATGAACGGCTTATTGCTAAGAAAAAGCAAGAAAAGGCAAAACCGATAAATGCACCGGCAATTATTGTCTCTAAACGAAAATAATGCCGTACAGATGAATTAATCATACCAGCTGTCATAGCGCCAAGACCAAAACAACCAAGTAACGTTCCATAAAGAAGAGCACTCCCCCCAAGAATTTTATGCACGACAATTGGCAAAAGTGCCAAAATCGAAATTGCACCAATACCAAAAAGAAACGCCCTCACCATAATACTCAGGAGGTTGGGCGACATTGCAACATAACGCAAACCATCTGAAACGGCTCCTAAAAGCCTTTCCCGTGGCAACCTATTGTTTTCATAGTTTGGTTTCCAGAAAAATAAAACACCAATTAAAGGAATATAACTTATCGCATTAAACAAAAAAGCTGTGGATGCCCCCAGGGCTGCAACGATAGCACCACCAATAGCGGGACCAACACTGCGCATCAAGTTGAAGCCAACACTGTTCAAGCTAACAGCAGCAGGTATATTTTCCCTGCTCACAATATCTCCTATTGTTGCTTGCCAAGGAGGATTATAAAAAGCTGTTCCACATCCAATCAAAAAGGTAAAGCATAACAAAAGCCAAGGTGTTACAACACCTAGATAAGCTAAAATAGCCAAAATAATTGATATAACCATCATCATAATCTGCGCGCACAACATAATTTGGCGACGATTAAAATTGTCTGCTAACGCTCCTGCCATTAAAGAAAACATAACAAGTGGTAATGTCGTGGCACTTTGAACAAGACTAACCATGGAATGCGAAGAACTAATCAACGCCATTAACCACCCTGCTCCTACACCCTGTATAAGCCCTCCTAAATTGGAAATGAGCGTGGACGACCACAAATTTCGAAATACCGAATTACGAAAAAGTTCTAATGTTGAAATGCTTTGCATCTTTTGCCTCCCAATCGATATTCATTGCTTTTTTATCACACTCATTCTCTAAAGCAGTCATCTTTGTATCAAAAGGATGCATAATTCTTTAAAAGAATTCTCATAAAGCTCTGTTAAAATCAATATTTTAAAAACAAAATCCTTTATTGAAAGAAGGTTTTCAAGATACTTTTAAGGACTAGTATTTTTACCTTCTTTCCTATATAATCCCCAAAGCAAGTAAGATTCTTAAACTCTTCTTGTTTTTTCACAGACCCTTGCTGGACGACATCTCGGCTATGGGTGGCTTTAGTTTCTTCGTTTTTTGAAAGGATAATACGATGTCGATTACAGCTGAACGTAAACAAGCTCTTATCGCAGAATATGCAAATAAAGTTGGTGATACAGGATCACCAGAGGTACAAGTAGCGGTACTTTCTGAACGTATTTCTAATTTAACAAACCATTTTAAATCTCATAAAAAAGATAATCATTCTCGTCGTGGTCTTTTGAAGATGGTGTCTCAACGTCGTCGGCTTCTTGATTACCTGAAAGGAATTGACCAAAATCGTTATCAAGCACTTATCAAAAAGTTAGGTTTACGGCGCTAAGAAATGGGTGGGTGGTTTTTCTAAAAAAACCATCCATTTTTTCAGTTTGCTGCTTTTCGTTGAAAACTTAAAAATTTATGAATCATTATCATGGAGCAGGATTGCTCGTTGTTTCGCGTTTAAATTGCGATTTACTCCTCTCTTCTTGCAAAAAGACAGAAGTATCTTGTTGTCCTGCCCATAGCTTCTAAATATGCTACGCAAAACCGAAACATGAACACTTTAAAATATGAACACTGATCATTAAGGATAAAAAATGTTCAAAACGCATAAGATAGAAATTGAATGGGCTGGACGACCACTCACCATCGAAACAGGGAAAATAGCTCGTCAAGCTGATGGTGCAGTCATTGCTACCTATGGGGAAACTATTGTCTTAGCAACCGTTGTATCGGCAAAAATTCCAAAACCAGACCAAGACTTTTTTCCACTTACTGTTAATTATCAAGAAAAGTCCTATGCTGTTGGTAGAATCCCTGGTGGTTATTTAAAACGTGAAAGTCGGCCAACCGAAAATGAAACTTTGATTTCACGTTTGATTGATCGTCCTATTCGTCCCCTCTTCGCCGATGGTTATAAAAATGATACGCAAGTCATTGTTTCCGTTCTACAGCATGATCTTGAGAATAATCCCGATATTCTTGCAATGATTGCATCTTCTGCCGCATTAACTTTGTCAGGTGTTCCTTTTATGGGGCCTATTGCTGGTGCTCGTGTCGGCTATTGTAATGGCCAATATGTTCTCAATCCTCATATCGATGAAATGCCTGAATCAAAACTTGATCTTGTTGTTGCTGGAACAGAAAGTGCTGTGTTGATGGTTGAATCAGAAGCACAAGAATTGCCGGAAGACATCATGTTGGGAGCCGTTATGTTTGGGCACAAAGGCTTGCAACCTGTTCTTGATGCCATCATCAAACTTGCTGAAGTTGCGGCAAAAGATCCACGCGATTTTACTCCTGAAGATCTTTCTAATCTTGAAAAATCTATGCTAGAAATGGCTGAAAAAGATATACGGGAAGCTTACACAATTACTGATAAACAAGAGCGGTACGCTGCAATTGATGCGATTAAAACCGAAGTTGTTCATAAATTTATGCCCGAAACGGAGGAAGACTGTAAATTTAGTGCAGATCAAATTGCAACCGTTTTCAAACAGTTGCAAGCAAAAATTGTTCGCTGGAATATTTTGGATACGGAAAAACGTATTGATGGACGCAATCTTTCAACAGTACGACCTATCCAATCAGAAGTAAGTATTTTACCTCGCACACATGGATCAGCACTCTTTACGCGTGGAGAAACACAAGCAATTGTTGTTGCAACACTAGGAACGGGTGAGGATGAGCAGTATGTTGACTCCTTAACAGGTATGTATAAGGAAACATTTCTCCTCCATTACAATTTTCCACCATTTTCCGTAGGAGAAACAGGGCGTCTTGGTTCTCCTGGGCGTCGTGAAATTGGACATGGAAAATTAGCGTGGCGTGCAATTCATCCTATGTTGCCAACGAAGGAATCTTTTCCCTATACTATTCGTGCTGTCTCAGAAATTACTGAATCGAATGGATCTTCCTCCATGGCAACGGTTTGCGGCACTTCACTTGCTCTTATGGATGCTGGTGTTCCTCTAGCACGCCCTGTCGCAGGTATTGCCATGGGCTTGATTAAAGAAGGGGAGCGCTTTGCTGTTCTGTCCGATATTTTAGGAGATGAAGATCATCTTGGAGATATGGATTTTAAAGTAGCGGGAACAGAAAATGGTATTACCGCCTTACAAATGGATATCAAAATTGATGGTATTACAGAAGAAATTATGAAAATCGCACTCGAGCAAGCTAAGGGTGGTCGAATCCATATCCTTAACGAAATGGCTAAAGCTTTAACCAGTGCCCGTGCTGAGCTCAGCGAATTTTCTCCACGCATCGAAGTGATGAATATTCCTGTTGATAAAATTCGTGATGTTATTGGTTCTGGTGGTAAAGTTATTCGAGAGATTGTTGAGCAAACTGGAGCAAAAATCAATATTGAAGATGATGGAACAATTAAAATTGCTTCTGCCGATGCTAAAACCATTGAAGCTGCAAAGCGCTGGATTCATTCCATTGTTGATGAACCTGAAGTTGGTGCTATCTATCAAGGAACGGTTGTAAAAACCGCAGAGTTCGGTGCATTTGTAAACTTTTTTGGTTCGCGAGATGGACTCGTCCATATCTCTCAGCTCGCATCAGAACGCGTCACAAAAACAACAGATGTTGTTAAAGAAGGCGATAAAGTTTGGGTTAAATTAATGGGCTTTGATGAACGTGGAAAAGTTCGGTTATCAATGAAAATCATTGATCAAAAAACCGGTGAAGAAATTACAAATGAGAGATCGATAAAAGAAGAATGACTTTTCCCTCTTCTCATAAAATAAAATGCCATCCTCCTTTTAGAATGGCATTTTTTCTTTGAAAGAGACATATGTGTTACTGTTTTTACCTTTTGAAAACCACAACCTCCCCCCTCCCCACTCTAGCCAATTTTGGGTGAGTTTTGGTTTAACGGAAATTCCTGCTCTAGAATGGAAGAAAAATCTAAAAATCATAACGCCTTGGCGCCAAGACTTTTTAAAATTCACCAATGCTCAGTTTTATTGCTCTCCTCAAATAAATAAAACTCTTAATTATGATGGAGCATTTTTGCACTTAAGCAAATATCGTGGTTTCAACCAGAATTGTTTTCTTGATTTATTAGAATGTGTTCAACCTGGTGGATGGATTGTTATCGGTGGAAATAAAACTGCTGGAGCTGCTTCAATGATGAAATGGGTTAAAACTCTCGTTCCTCTCACTGATAAATTATCCAAAAATCATGGGTTGGTCTTCTGGCTTCAAGTTCCACAACAAAGAGATAAACAGAAGATTGAACAATTGCGTTCACCTCCCCTCACTTTTGAAAATAAATTTCAGACTTGTTCTGGAATGTTCTCACACGGTCGTATTGATCCTGGATCTGCTGCTCTTGCATGCCATATGAACAAAATTGTTTCTGGAAAAACTGCAGATTTTGGTGCTGGTTGGGGGTTTCTTTCTTATTCTGCCCTTGAAAGAAATGACAAAATAACAACTCTTGATCTTTATGAAGCAGATTATAATGCTTTGAAAGCAGCCCAAAAACACCTTAAAGATATAAAAGCTTCTTGTCCCATTCATTTTTACTGGCATGATCTTGTACATGAACCGATTACAAGTCTTTATGATACAATCATTTCAAATCCACCGTTTCACATGCAACAAACAACAGATATTTCATTAGGACAATATTTTATTATAAACGCCGCAAAATGCCTAAAGCCTAGCGGAAAATTGCTTCTTGTTGCAAACCGACACCTCCCTTATGAAAAAGTGTTAAAAGACATGTTTCGTACAGTCTTAATACACGAGAAAACTGACGGCTTTAAAGTTATTGAAGCATACCGCTAGACGAAAAAAGGGTGACTCTAAAGAATGAAACGTGAAAGATCGATATCAGAAGCAAGTTCACCTATAGATTGTTTGACATAAGCAGCGTCAACTTTAAATGATGTTCCCGCTTTATCGGGTGCTGTAAAAGAAATCTCATCCAAAACACGCTCCATCACCGTTTGCAACCGACGTGCCCCTATATTTTCAATTCTTGCGTTTAAGTCCACAGCAATATCCGCCAAAGCATCAATCGCATCATCGGTAATTTCTAAATGAACCTCTTCCGTTTCCATTAAAGCAATATATTGCTTAATCAAACTGGCTTCAGGTTCGGTTAAAATACGTCGTAAATCTTCCCTTGTGAGAGCATTCAATTCCACACGAATGGGCAGACGCCCTTGCAATTCTGGCAATAAATCAGATGGTTTAGCAACATGAAATGCACCCGAGGCAATAAAAAGAATATGATCTGTTTTGACTTGACCATATTTTGTGGAAACTGTTGTCCCCTCAACCAAAGGCAAAAGATCCCGTTGCACACCTTCACGTGAAACAGTAGCACCTGCACTACCATCCCTCGTTGCAATTTTATCAATTTCATCGATAAAAACAATCCCGTCATTTTCAGTAACACGAAGTGCTTCTTGAATAATCTGATCTTGGTCAAGGAGCTTTTCAGATTCATCATCAATAAGAGGCTTAAAAGCATCTTTTACTGTTATTTTGCGAACCTTTGTACGACTGCCTATTTTGCCAAAAATATCTGACAAATTCATAATTCCCATTTGTGCACCAGGTATACCAGGAATATCAAAAGTTGAAGCGCTATTACCGTTATTATCAGCCACTTCAATTTCAATTTCTTTTTCATCCAATTCACCTTCGCGCAATTTTTTACGAAAACTATCGCGAGTCATGGGACTTGCTGTCTTACCAACAAGGGCATCTAAAACGCGCTCTTCAGCATTCATGTGAGCTTTTACTTTGACTTCATCTCGTTTTTTTTCACGCACAAGAGAAATAGCAATCTCAACAAGGTCACGAATAATTTGCTCGACATCACGTCCTACATAACCAACTTCAGTGAATTTCGTCGCTTCTACTTTAACAAAAGGTGCTCCAGCAAGTTTTGCTAATCGACGCGCTATACCTGTTTTACCAACACCTGTTGGCCCTATCATCAAAATATTTTTTGGCATAACCTCTTCACGCATTGGTCCATCAAGCTGTTGCCTACGCCACCGATTACGCAGTGCAATAGCAACAGAACGTTTGGCATCATTTTGACCAATAATAAAACGATCCAGTTCAGAAACAGTCTCACGAGGGGAAAATACAACACACATTCAAATAGCTTTCTCTAAAGAAGATAATTCTGCATCCAATGTTTCAATGGTAAAATGATCATTGGTGTAAACACAAATTTTAGCGGCAATGTCCATAGCTTTACGTGCAATAGTTTCTGCATCCAAATCCACATCCATGAGTGCCCGAGCCGCTGAAAAAGCAAAATTGCCTCCAGAACCAATAGCCATAACCCCATCTTCTGGTTCTAAGACATCACCAAGTCCTGTTAAAGCTAATGTTACTTTCTTATCAGCGACAAGCATCATTGCTTCAAGACGACGTAAATAACGGTCTGTGCGCCAGTCTTTTGCAAGTTCTACACAAGCACGCATGAGTTGATCAGGATATTGCTCAAGCTTTGTTTCTAATCTTTCCAGCAACGTAAAAGCATCTGCTGTCGCACCTGCAAAACCAGCTATAACTGCTCCACCCTTGCCAAGACGACGAACTTTGCGTGCATTGCCTTTCATAATCGTCTGCCCGAGTGAAACCTGACCATCACCAGCCATTACAACTTTACCACCTTTTCGTACAGTAATAATCGTTGTACCATACATTATGTTTGGCTTATGTTCTGCCATAAGAAAATTCATTAATATTGACCTCTATTTTTAATATTGTTTTCTTTTCATAAAATGTAACATCCAATTACTATTACCTTTATTTAAGAACATACACTGTAAAACACAATGATCTAACACAATTCAATTTATTTAAATAAAAAAATGATATCATTGTTATCAATGCAAATTGTTGCTAAATAGTTTTAGTAAACAGTTTGTATCTTTTAAAGGAAAAAGTATGAAAAAAATAGCTGTAGGAACACTGGGAGGAACAATTGCCATGGCTGCTGATAATTTTGGCAAAATGCAGCCAACATTAACCTCAGATGTTCTCATAAAAAATGTTCCTGATTTAAATAAAGTTGCTGATATTCACGCGCAAACATTAACACAATTACCGAGTGGATCTTTATCCTTTAAAATTCTTTTTGAAATCATAGAGTGGGCAAAACAACAAATAAAAGCTGGTGCAGAAGGCATTGTTCTAACTCAAGGGACTGATACAATCGAGGAAACTGCTTTTTTTCTTTCTCTTTATTGGGATAAAGCGGAACCGCTCATTATAACTGGTGCTATGCGCATCCCCTGTGAAGCAGGTGCTGATGGACCAGCAAATATTTTAGCAGCAACACGTGTCGCTGCTCATCCACAAAGTCGAAACAGAGGCGTTTTAGTTGTCATCAATGATACCATTCACTCACCTTATTGGGTCCAAAAAAGCCATACTGTTAAAATTGAAACATTTCAATCAGGCTTGGTAGGTGTTTTAGGCACTCTTTTAGAAGGAAATGTGGTTTATTTTAATGATCGAAATTTTTTCCCAAAAACATTTGATCTTCCCCAAAATTATAATCATCAAGTGGCACTCCTATACTCCTCTTTATCCTCTGATACACAGTTAATGCGATTCTGTCTTGAAGGTGGGCATTATGCTGGACTTGTCATTGCTGGTTTTGGATCAGGACACTGTAGTTTTGAAGAAGCAGACATTATACGACAATATACACAAAAAATACCAATCACTATCGCTAGCCGCACCTGCACTGGCTCAACAACACGCACAACTTATGGCTATAAAGGTTCAGAAGTTGATCTGATTGCTTCTGGTGCACTCATGTCTGGTTATCTATCAGCCGTAAAAGCACGTTTACTTTTATGGGCTTTTTTGGCACAAGGACAATCATTGGCACAAATTCATTCACAATGGAATGACTGGACCATAAGCCAATGAACGATTTTATTATTTTATAGAAGAAAACATGCAAGAGAGCCTGTTTCTTTATCCTTAATTAACGATTACAGAAAAAATTCTTGACTAATACAAATGATTGACACGCTTCCCTCAAAAATTGATCAAGAATATAATTTGGTCAAATCTATTTCTGATCGATATTCACCCTATCGAGTCTTTACTGCACAAGAATGGTCTCAATTCCGTGCGGACACACCACTAACCTTGACTTTTGATGAGATTAAGAATTTACGTTCAATTGATGATCCAATTGATCTTGAAGAAGTACAACGCATTTATCTTTCCTTATCGCGTTTATTATCCTGTCATGTGGAAGCTGTACAGCAACTTTTTCATAAGCGTCAACAATTTTTACATCAAAAAGGAACGAAAAAAACTCCTTTTATCATTGGAATTGCTGGCTCTGTTGCAGTAGGAAAATCAACAACTGCGCGTATTCTTCAGGAACTTTTGAAACGTTGGACATCCAGTCTTAAAGTTGATTTGATTACAACAGATGGCTTTCTTTATCCTAATGCTGTTTTACAGAAAAAAAATCGTATGCATCGTAAAGGATTTCCTGATTCTTATGATATTAAAAAATTACTGTGTTTTCTTTCTGCTATAAAGGCCGGTATTGGTAATGTTCCTGCCCCGCTTTATTCGCATATGATCTATGATGTTCTAGAAAATCAAACTATTATTATTGATCGTCCGGATATCTTAATTGTCGAAGGGATTAATGTATTACAGGTCAGTGATCTTCCTAAAGATGGGAAAGTTATTCCTTTTGTTTCAGATTTTTTTGATTTTTCAATCTATGTAGATGCTGAAACAGAAATCATTCGTCGCTGGTACTTAGAACGCTTCAAACGTTTGCGTAAAACAGCTTTTCAAAATCCTGAATCCTACTTTCATCGTTATGCACATCTCAATGAGAAAGAAGCTTCAAAAATCGCTGAAGAGCTTTGGCAAACGATTAATTTGAAAAATTTACAAGAAAATATCTTGCCAACACGACCACGCTCTAATCTCATTCTACGTAAAGGAAAAAACCACTTGGTTGAATATGTCGCACTTCGGCGACTATGAGGATTTCATGAATATGCATTTACATCACATTTATTTCAGCTCAACACGTGTTGAGAATAGTTGTCCTATACTCTTAGTAAACCAAGAAAATCTTGGTGGTTTATCGCTTGATGCTTCAACAACGGCATGGATGAAAGTGAACAATTTCACTGGAAAAGCAGGACAAATACTCTTTATCCCTCACGAAACGGGTCATTTAAAAAAAGTTCTCTTTGGAATTGGCAATGGTGATGACCCTTTTATTACAGGAATTCTTGCTAACAATCTTCCTGCTGGACATTGGCATTTAGAAGGGACAGCGTCCCATGAAATAAATAGCTATCTTGGACTAGCATTTGGAAGTTATCAATTTAACCGTTATCGTCAAGAATCTTCCTCCAAATCGTTATCGATCTCTGTCAACGAAACGGTTGACCTCGATGAGCTTCAACGCATTTATGAAACTGTCTTTCTTGTTCGTGATCTCATCAATATTCCTGCCAATGATATGAATCCTGACACCCTCGAGAAAGAAGCACGCCAACTCGGAAAAGTTTATGGTGCTGATGTCAAAAGCATTTGTGGAGATGAACTTTTAACACATAATTTTCCGATGATCCATGCTGTAGGACGCGCCGGTAGCGCTGTACCACGACTCATTGATCTACGCTGGGGGCAAGAAAATCATCCTAAAATAACGCTGGTTGGAAAAGGTGTAACTTTCGATACGGGAGGATTTAATATTAAATCGGCAAATAATATGTCAATCATGAAAAAAGATATGGGTGGTGGTGCACATGTTTTAGGATTAGCGAAACTTATCATGGATGCAAAATTGCCTTTTTGCCTGCGTGTTCTAATTCCAGCTGTTGAAAATGCAATTTCTTCTAATGCTTACAGGCCAGGCGATATTCTGCAAAGTCGTAAAGGCTTAAGTGTTGAAGTTGGCAATACAGATGCTGAAGGGCGGCTTGTCCTTGCTGATGCACTGACCTATGGCGATGAAGAAAGTCCACAATTCATGCTTTGCATGGCGACTTTAACAGGAGCCGCGCGGATAGCATTAGGACCAGATCTTCCTGCATTTTATTGTAATGATTCACTCTGGGCGCAACAAATTTCTCACTCTGCTTATTCTGTTTCAGATCCTCTTTGGCAAATGCCGCTTTGGAAACCCTATCAGGAAATGTTATCATCACCAATTGCTGATCTTAATAACATAAGTGGAAATAACTTTGCTGGCTCCATAGTCGCTGCTTTATTTCTTAACTCTTTTGTTGAAAAAACCAAGCATTTTGCGCATTTTGATCTTTACGGGTGGGTGCCAAAAGAAAAACCAGGCTATCCTGTTGGTGGTTCTGCGCAGGTTATTCGAGCTCTTTATCATCTCTTTAAAAATAAAACCTAACACAAAATATCCATAAAGATGTATAACTCTTAAGTTTTAAAAATCATTGTTTATCGTTTTAAATTGTGTCAGCATTTATTTTGAGAATGAAAATCCTATCCATATAATGATCATCATTCTGTTTAAAAATAAAAAATGAAAGGTAAACAGATGATCTTTAAAGATCCTAGATTATATGCATTTAGAGGTAATCTAGCAGATCAACGTCTCGAAACAAAAGTGATAACTCAACGCTTTGTTCAAGGTAAAAAAAAGCGCGTTAATACAGCTGTCGCTGAACTTTTTAAAGAAAATAATAAAAAAAGCGAAAAACAAACAGAGTGCTTATTTGGAGAAGAATTGCTCATCTTTGAACAAGGAAAGTCCATGTCGTGGGGACAATCTCTTAAAGATGGTTATGCCGGTTATATTGATACAGCAGCTCTTTGTATATCAACCGTAAACAAACACATGTCGTATCAATACCACCCACTTTTCAATATTTACAAGCTGACTTACGTGGACCAAGAGGGTATGCCTTACCCATGGGAAGCAGAGTAAGTGTTGTTGATGAAATTGAATTTCATGACACCATGTATTCTATACTTGAAAATGGAAAAGCAATTATTACCCATCATCTCAGTCCTATTGACGGCATATATAAGGATTATGTTGCCGTTGCCGAAATATTTATACACACGCCTTACCTTTGAGGTGGTGTTAGTGGTTTTGGCGTTGATTGCTCAGGACTTGTCCAACTCTCTATTCATGACCAATCAAATAGTTCTACGTGATACTGATATGCAGCAGAAAACTATAGGCACACAACTTACTGACAGTGATAAGCTTCAACGAGGTGATTTGATTTTTTGGAAAAGCCATGTCGCCATTATGATTGATTATGAAAATATCATCCATGCAAATGGCTTCTCTATGGACGTTATGATCGAGCCATTGGAAGAAGCAACTAAGCGTATTGCTCGAAAAAAACAATATCCTATAGAAAAACGCCGCCCATGCTAATGTTATATTGATTTATAATGATAATTTAATATTTTTCCTGTTGAATTTACCCCTCATTGTAAGATTCTCTTATTTTAAATCCTTTCCTTTTGAAAAAAGTTCATATGCCTGCACGTTATAAGCGGAGCTGACGTGTAAGTAAAAAAACTCTAAAGACAAAATACCTCTTATTAATACAAAGGCTGCCACAACATTGGGGCTGGTAAAGAGTATGATTGTACCGGCTTTTTTCTTCACTAACATAAAGATTGTGATGCACAATAGCTTTAACGTTATACCATCCATGGGTATTGTCGTGAGATGGGCTTGGATGCTTAAAAAAATATTTCTTAAAGTACCCAAACCCGTTTCATAACAGCGTCCGAGAATGAATCGATAAAGCGATTGAGCACAACCATCTTTATACTTGTGAAGGTGCAAACCGACACCATCATACTATTTGTCAACTTCTAATGTTGCGATAGCACTTGGTATTTAGACGATTCATAAGAGGCCTTTTACTCCTTGCTTTAGAGTTTTTTATCCACACACCAGCCCCGCTTATAACGTACAAATAAATGATTTTGAGTAACTCAAGATGAGATGAGAGAATCTTACAATATTTGGGGATATGATACAAGTTGAAAAGCAATGATTTATCATTATAAATCAATATGTTGTCTTTTAAAAACATGCTCCTATACGATTCCAACTCAAAAAATAGCTCGGCTGTTACATTTTTCCATGAATTCATTTTGAAACCTTAAAAATCATAAAATGAATCAGAATGCGTTCCTTATTTGAGATGAGATCAGAAACGCCGTCATAAAATTATTTCTATTGAATGAGGTTCATTATTGGTTTTTACTTACAGCACATATTCAGAATTCATTTAAAAAGCTTTATCAATATTTATGCATTATAGGGATATTATATAAGCCTGTGAACCAGCTTGCTGAATAGTTCTCATCAAATGACTTTTACAGATAAACTTTGATATTAAATAATAAATTTATTAAAATTGTTCAGTTACACTAAGAATTGCCATGTGATTTGAAAAGCCATCTTAAACTGAAAAACAAATGACTCAATAAATATTTCAATGTAAGCGCAAACCAACATGGAAGGAAAAGCAAAAATGATAAAACTAACCTATGACTTCATAAACATAAAGATAGTGCTATGCACAGATTCTGTATTACGTATTCATAGGTAATATTGAGAGATAAGAGTGTTTAAAACCCAAAAACAATATGACATTAAAGAAAATAATCGATCATTGGAATGGTAATTTGTTTTTATAAAATCAATATCTATCACAGTGATGATTAAGCTGTTGATCATACAAAAAGAAATAAATCTTCTGTCATCAATGTATTATGCAATAGATGTCTCTTCTGTACGCAGTATTTTTTTCTTAAGAACCCACTAAAGGAAGGAATTTTTTTAACAGCTTGACCAATGGCTTGTCAGCATCAGGCATAGGGTATTTATTAAGATCATCAATAGAAACCCATTTTAAACTTTGCTCTTCTCGTCCTTGTGCAACACCATCATAATGGTAACAAAGATACAACGGCATCAAGAGATGGAATGCTTCATAAGCATGGCTTGCAAATGTTAAGGGGAATAAATCGTTCAACTGAACATAGATTCCAAGCTCTTCCTCCAACTCACGAATCAATGATGCTTCTGGAGTTTCACCTTTCTCAACCTTTCCACCAGGAAACTCCCATAAACCAGCTAATGATTTTCCTTGAGGACGTTGTGTAAGCAAAACACGCTTATCTTGATCTAACAATGCACACGCCACAACAAGAAGCAGTGAACTTTTTGCACGCATATCACTCTCCAGCAGAAATAGTAAAATAATCACATCTTTTATAATGTCCTCTTCTTTAAGATAAAGGAACCTAAAATGCACCTTTTCTAAAAAATATACAGATCTTCGATATCAAATTTATGGTATACCAATTAACTTCTATAATCGCCATTAATCATGACGTACTCTTTTGTCAAATCACAAGACCAAACTGCCGCTTTACCAGCACCTAAACCGATATCAACACGAATTGTGATGTGTTTACCTCGCATATACGTCGCTATCGTCTCTTCGCAATATTCAGGATCTCGCTCACCATTAACTGCTAAACGATGTTCACCAAACCAAATTGTCAAAAGATCACGGTCTACTTCAACACCTGCCTTGCCGACCGCCATAACCACCCGCCCCCAATTAGCATCTTCACCAGCAACAGCTGTTTTTACAAGTGGTGAATTTGCAATTGAGAAGGCTATGGTTTTAGCAGCTTTATCTGTTGTCGCACCAATCACATTGACCTCAATTAAATGGTGTGCACCTTCTCCATCACAAACAACTTGTAATGCAAGTTCATGTAAAAGTGCGCTTAAATGTTTTGAGAACACTTTATAACGTGGATCAGTTTTACATGTAATGCAAGGAAAATTTTCTTTTCCTGTCGCAAACATCATGAGCGTATCTGATGTTGAGGTATCACTATCGACAGTAATTGAATTGAAAGAACCCTGGACAGCCTCTAATAACAAGGCTTGAAGGATCTCCGAAGAAATACCTGCATCACTTATGACAAAAGAGAGCATTGTTGCCATATCTGGTGCAATCATACCAGCACCTTTTGCAATCCCATTAATGGTAACAATCTCTCCACCACATTCAAATCTGCGTGTCGCAAGTTTTGGAAATGTATCCGTCGTCATAATAGCTTTTGCTGCTTCCAACCAATGCCCTTCCTTTGCTGTCTCCACCATAGTGGGTAAAAGACTTACAATACCCGATGCATCCATTGGTTCACCAATAACACCTGTAGAGGCTATGAAAATTTCATTTTCGCTAGCTTCCAAAACACTCGCGGCTGCACTCATGATTTCATTTGTTGTATGCCTCCCTCTGCGCCCCGTAAAAGCATTTGCATTCCCCGAATTAACAACAACACCCCTAGCAACCCCATGAGGAAGCGAGGCACGGCAATGCTCCACAGGGGCAGATGGACATTTTGAACGTGTAAAAACACCGGCTACACTTACTGGTTTATCAAATATGATAAAAAGAAGATCCGTACGACCTTTATATTTAATTCCAGCTTCAGCTGTTGCTATCCGCACACCAGATAATGGCGGAAGCTCTTGTATGTATTTGGGGGATAAAGGAGATGTCTTTAAAGTCACAGTCTATTTTCCATAAAAACAAACGAAGCAGGTGCAAACACATGATTGCTAACAAATAATCTCTAACAGGCAGATACTAAGAGTTTTGAACGGAACAAATCTCTTAAATCACCAAGCAAAAATATTATCCACTTTTTTCTCGCTATTCTGTGTCTTCTTCATCCGATGTTTCATTAGGAAGTGACGCTCCATTCTGACTAAGCGATTCCATCAGTTTTGTAACATTAGGATCAGGATATTTCACATCTAACTTGCTGCGTAAATCAACAATCAGTTTTTGGTAACGCTCTTTTATCAACTGTGTACGCAACATCTCTTTAACATCATCAAAGACAGGAGGTTGCTTTAAGCGACGATCTTCTACCTTAATAACATGCCAACCAAAAGGACTTTCAACCGGTTTTTTAGTGTATTCACCAACTTTCAAACCAAATGCTGCATCCTCAAAAGGCTTGACCATTTGGCCATGACTAAAGTAACCAAGATCGCCCCCAACAGCAGAAGAACCATCTGTTGAACTTTTTTTTGCAATCTCTTCAAAACTTTCTCCTTTACTTAAACGCTTAATGATCGCTTCCGCTTCTTTTTTCGTTTTGACCAAAATATGACGCGCTTTAACTTCATCCTCTTTCGGTAAAGAAGCAACTTCTTTATTATAAAGAGCCTCCAAATCAGTATCTGAAATCTGATCAACAATTGTCTGTTTAAAATAAAGTTGCTGAAGAACATTGTCGCGCATAACTGCCATACGTTTATCATAAGCTTCTGTCTTATCTATGCCCTCACTGATTGCTGCTTTAGCAAGTGCTTGCATATCTAAATAAGCTTTTAAAACCATTATACGGCGTTGTTCATCAGGAAAACGTGCTAAATTAGGATTGATCTCAAGCGCTAACTCATCCAATTGCCCTGCTGTAATATTTTTTCCATCAACAATTGCCATAATATGAGAGGGAGCGACTGTTTTTTCAGAAGCTTTCTCTAAAGTCTTTAAATCATTCGATGATGAATTCAAACTTTCTTGCGCTATCACCCTTAAACTCGTGTTTGCCAACAGGGCTGATGTTAATAAAAGCATGATAAAATTGAATTTCATAAATATACTCCTTAAAAGTAAAAGCTGGTTCGAGATTCTCTTTTCTTTACCATAACATTTTAATCTCTAAATAGAGATAAATAAATCAGTAATTTTACTTTAAAAAGCATAAACTTGTCCTTTTATCTCAGTTTATTGCATCCTATCTCATATTGATGGAAAATATGATAGTATGAAAAAATGACGTATTACATCCCAAATTACTTTGTATTGTATCAATTAAATAGCATGACTAAAGTTGACACGGTGCATTTAGCCTCTTATCTCTACTTTATAATTAAAGTGATAAATTGCACATCAACAAGTATAATGGTACTATATGCATCTTATATTCATTGCTTAGGGAAATGGCTTGAAGGGTGCGAAGTGTGGGGATAGCTATGACTCTACCCAACGATAGTAATAACAATTAAAAGAAAGGACCAGGGATGGTCGGTTTAGGTGTTTTTGCGCGTAAATTTTTTGGTTCCGCTCATGAGAGACGTCTCAAAGTTCTTCGCCAAAAAGTTATACAAATTAACGCTTTGGAAGAACAGTTCGTGAAGTTAAGCGATGCGCAACTTTGTCAAAAAACTGATGAATTTCGTAAACGCCTCAGAGAAGGTGAAACCGTTGACTTGCTCCTACTAGAAGCTTTTGCAACTGTTCGTGAAGTTGCAAAACGTGTTTATGATATGCGCCCTTTTGATGTTCAGCTCATTGGTGGAATGGTGCTTCATGACTGTGGCATTGCGGAAATGCGTACAGGTGAAGGAAAAACATTAATGGCAACTCTGCCAATTTATCTCAATGCATTGGAAGGTAAAGGTGTTCATGTCGTTACGGTAAACGATTATCTTGCGAATCGTGATGCTGAAACAATGGGAAAAATCTTCGGGTTTCTCGGTCTCTCTACAGGTGTGATTCTCCATGATCTTGATAATGATGCCCGTAGAGCAGCTTATGCATGTGATATTACTTATGCAACAAACAATGAATTGGGATTTGATTATCTGCGCGATAATATGGCTTTTGATCGTAGTCAAATGGTTCAACGTGGGCACCATTACGCAATTGTTGATGAAGTTGATTCGATCCTCATTGATGAAGCGCGTACTCCCCTTATCATTTCTGGTCCTTTAGAAGATCGTACGGACTTCTATAATCTTATTGATACATTTATTCCTGCTTTGATTCCAGAAGATTATGAAATAGATGAAAAACAAAAGACAACAACCTTTACTGAAGTCGGTACTGAAAAAATTGAAAAAATGCTTGAACAAGCCGGATATCTCAAAGGTGAGAGTCTTTATGATATAGAAAATGTTGCTATCGTCCACCATGTCAATAACGCTCTAAAAGCCCATAAACTGTTTGTCCGTGACAAAGATTACATCGTTCGCAATAATGAAATTGTTATTATTGATGAATTTACAGGTCGTATGATGCCAGGACGGCGTTATTCTGAAGGACTTCATCAAGCCCTTGAAGCCAAAGAGCATGTTGCGATCCAACCAGAAAATCAGACACTTGCTTCCATCACTTTTCAAAATTACTTCCGTATGTATAGAAAATTGTCTGGAATGACTGGAACCGCAACAACAGAAGCTGAAGAATTCAATAATATTTATGGTCTCGAAGTTGTAGAAATTCCTACAAACTTACCAATACAGCGTCTTGATGAAGATGATGAAATTTACCGAACAGCAGAAGAAAAATACCGTGCTATTGTAAGTGATATCCGTCAAGCACATGAAAAGGAACAGCCTATTCTTGTTGGAACAACATCTATTGAAAAATCAGAGCAATTGGCAGAGCGCTTGCGAAAAGAAGGTATTTCCGACTTTAGAGTCTTAAATGCCCGCTATCATGAACAAGAAGCATATATTATTGCGCAAGCTGGAGTTCCTGGAGCTTTAACCATCGCAACCAACATGGCGGGTCGTGGAACTGATATACAGCTTGGTGGTAATGTTGAAATGCGTATTCGACAAGAATTACAGGATATGCCTGATGGAGAAGAACGAGCAGCTAAAATTGAAGAAATTAAAAAAGATGTTAAACGCCTCAAAGAAAAAGCATTAGCTGCTGGTGGTCTTTATGTTATTGCTACGGAACGCCATGAAAGCCGTCGTATTGATAACCAGCTACGTGGTCGTTCTGGTCGCCAAGGAGATCCGGGTCGCTCAAAATTCTTTCTCTCTCTTCAAGATGACCTCATGCGTATCTTCGGTTCTAACCGTATGGATGGTATGTTGCAAAAACTTGGATTAAAAGAAAATGAAGCTATTACCCATCCGTGGATTAATAAAGCTCTTGAAAAAGCACAAAAAAAAGTCGAAGCACGAAACTTCGAAATTCGTAAAAATTTATTAAAATATGACGACGTTATGAATGACCAACGAAAGGTCATTTTTGAACAGCGTATGGAAGTCATGAATGCAGAGGATCTAACAGATACGATTCTTGAAATGCGCAATGAAGTCATTGAAGATCTGGTAGAAGCTTATATCCCATTGGGAACATATTCTGAAAAATGGAATGTGAAGGCTCTACAAGAGGAAATTCATCAACTTTTCAATCTTGGGCTTCCAGTAGAAGAATGGGCAAAAGAAGATGGAATTGCTGAAGAGCAAATTTTACAGCGCATATCAGATGCTATTACAAAACTTGACAATGAACGGACTGAACGCACTTCTCCAGAAGTCATGGCTTATTTCCATAAAGCCATATTACTTGAAACCATTGACACTTTATGGCGTGAACATTTGGTAAGTTTAGATCATTTACGTTCTGTTGTTGGTTTTCGTGGTTATGCACAACGCGATCCACTCAACGAATATAAAACAGAGGCTTTTGAACTCTTTCAGTCTATGCTTAGAAATTTGCGCAGAATTGTTACTTCTAAGCTCATGCGTTTTGAAATCATTCAGCAATCTACAGATCCCCTCACATCTTTGCAAACAGATACTGATAGCTCTGTTTCAAATGATCAAGGAGAAGAAAATATTTCTACTTTGTGGGCACGAACACAAGAAAATAAAATTGTTAACCCTAAAGACCGAGATCCAAACGATGTCACCACATGGGGGAAAGTTGGACGTAATGAGCGTTGCCCTTGTGGTTCAGAGAAAAAATATAAACACTGTCATGGATCCTTCGTTTAAAAAACAGTAAACAATATGAATAAAAAGCGAAACTATGAGCAAGAATTACGCACCGCGGGTTTAAGAGTCACTCGTCAAAGGCGTATTATTCTCGATATTTTGACGGATACAGATGATCATCCGAACGCGTTTGAAATTTTTCAGCGTGCTCATAAAATAGACGCTAGTATTTCACTCTCAACTGTTTACCGAACCATGAAAACATTAGAAGGAAATGGAACAATTCATCGCCATACCTTTAGTGGTGGCCCCTCTCGTTTTGAGCAAGCAGATGAGCAACACCATGATCATCTCATCGATGTAGAGACAGGACAAGTTATTGAATTTCAGTCTGATATCATTGAAAAAATGCAAGAAAAAATCGCAAAATCCCTTGGTTATGATATTATTTACCATCGTCTCGAACTTTATGGAAAAAAACGCAATTCTTAAATTAATGATTTTATATATATCGCCAAAGAAAACTTCATGAAAATGGGTCTTTATACAAGTTTACCTTCATGATTTATAGTTTTCATTGGCAGAGCAATTTTTCTGCTTTATTACTCCTTTTTATAGGATACTATAAAACAATCAATCGTTAGTATTATTAACAAATTAGGCTAATATTGTCATGGTTTCTTTGCCACAAGATCGTATGCGACAGCTTGAAAAACGCTTTGAAATAATTGAAAGCCAAATGGCTGAAAATCCCAATGCTGAAACATATGTAAAACTCGCTTCTGAATATGCAGAATTGCAACCAATCGTTACCTCCATACATGCCTTAAATGCTCTTTATAAAGAGAGTACAGAACTGGAGGCCCTCATCAGTGATAAACTAACAGATATAGAGATGCGTAATCTTGCTCAAGAAGAGCTAGCATTATTATATCAAAAGATGGAACAACTTGAAAAAGAGCTCCAGATTCTTCTTTTACCCAAAGATGTCGCTGATGAAAAAAGTGCTATTATTGAAATTCGAGCAGGAACAGGTGGGTCAGAAGCAGCACTTTTTGCCGGTAATCTTTTTCGCATGTATGAACGTTATGCCAATATGCATAACTGGAAAGTTGAAGTCGTTTCCCTCAATGAAGGGGAGGTTGGTGGATATAAAGAGATTATTGCAACCATTTCAGGCAAAGGTGTTTTTTCTAAACTGAAATTTGAATCAGGTGTTCATCGTGTGCAACGCATTCCTGAAACGGAAACAGGTGGACGTATTCATACATCTGCTGCTACTGTTGCAGTACTTCCAGAAGCTGAGGAAATTGATATCGAAATCCGTCCAGAAGACATTCGTATCGATACAATGCGTGCATCTGGAGCAGGAGGACAGCATGTCAACACAACTGACTCAGCTGTTCGTATCACGCATATTCCAACAGGAATTATGGTTGTGCAAGCAGAAAAATCACAACACCAAAATCGGGCACGTGCAATGCAAATTTTACGTGCGCGCTTATTTGATATCGAACGACAAAAAGCAGAAAATGAACGTTCAGCTTCGCGTAAAAACCAAGTTGGCTCTGGTGATCGCTCGGAACGTATTCGTACCTATAACTTCCCTCAAGGACGTATCACAGATCACCGTATTAATCTTACTCTGTATAAGCTTGACCGCGTCCTAGAAGGAGATCTTGATGAAATTATTCATGCACTCATCTCCGATCACCAGACAGCACTTCTTATGGAAATGGATAACGATGAATGAACGTATACACTCTTAATGATGCTATCCGAAAAACACAAAAAAATTACACAATCAAGGAATTTCTGAAGCTAATCTTGAGGCAAAAATACTTGTTGAATGGATAACAGGTACAAATGCCTTTGATAGAATTTCCCAACCAGATCTATGCCTCTCTTGTGAGCAAATTGCACAATTAGAACATGCTGTACAACGACGCCTTTCTGGAAAACCAGTCTATCGTATTATTGGAAAACGAGAATTTTATGGTATATCTTTCGCACTCTCTCAAGGTACCTTAGAACCACGCCCTGATACAGAAACGCTCGTAGATCTTGTCTTACCACTCCTCAAAAAACGTGGTGAAAAATCAAAAAAAATAACATTGCTTGATATGGGAACAGGAAGTGGTGTGATTGCTGTTGCGATTCTTAAACACATTCCCCACTCCTACGCAGTGGCTGTCGATATTTCCGAAGATGCTCTCAAAACAGCGACACAAAATGCGGAGAATGCTGATGTTATAAATCGTTTTATGCCTCTTCTTAGCGATTGGTTTGATTCTGTAACAGGTCAATTCGATCTTATCGTTTCCAATCCACCTTATATTCCAGAAAAAGAGATCCAAAATCTTGCAAAAGAAGTGCGGCTATATGATCCATTACGCGCTTTGAATGGTGGGAAAGATGGTCTTGATTGTTATCGAAAACTCGCTCATAAGGCAAAAAACCACTTAAACGCAAAAGGTTTTGTCGCTGTCGAAATAGGCTACTCTCAAGAAAAAGAAGTTTGCGGCTTGTTTGAAAAAAATGGCTTCAAGTGCCTAGAAATGCGCAAAGATCTTAACGACATACCTCGCACACTTCTTTTTGCATGTAGTTCTTAAAATTCCCAATCATCATCCGTGGTAGCAATTGCCTTGCCAATGACATAAGAAGAACCGGCGCCTGAAAAAAAGTCATGATTTTCATCAGAATTTGGTGACAACGCCGCTAAGATAGCAGGATTAACGCGGCAAACCTCAGGAGGAAAAAGAGCTTCAAAACCTATATTCATGAGAGCTTTGTTTGCATTATAATGAAGAAAAATTTTAACATCTTCTGTCAATCCAAGTGCATCATAAAGATCTTCCGTATATTTGCATTCAATATTGTAAAGATCAAAAAGCAAATTAAAAGCAAAATCTTTCATTTCTTGCCTTGCAGCTTCATCAAGTTTTGCAAACCCCAATTGAAATTTATAGCCTATATAATAACCATGGACAGCTTCATCACGAATGATAAGTCGAATGAGATCTGCTGTATTTGTTAATTTAGCGCGACTTGCCCAATACATGGGTAAATAAAAACCAGAATAAAATAAAAAACTCTCCAATAAAGTTGAAGCGATCTTCTTCTTTAGCGGATCATTTGCTTCATATCGTTCAAGCACTAATCTCGCTTTTTTTTTGCAAATGAATATTTTCTTCTGACCATCTAAAAGCATCATCAACTTCCACTGTTGAACACAACGTTGAAAAAATAGAAGAATAAGAACGTGCATGAACCGCTTCCATGAAGGCAATATTTGTTAACACTGCCTCCTCATGCTCTGTTATCGCATCAGCTAATAGTGAAATGGCTCCTACGGTATTTTGAATCGTATCTAGGAGCGTTAACCCCGTAAAAACACGAATTGTTAGTTGACGTTCCTCCTCAGTCAAACTTGCCCACGAAGGGATATCATTAGAAAGCGGAACCTTTTCAGGCAACCAAAAGTTTCCAGTTAAGCGATTCCATACTTCAAGATCTTTCTCATCATGCAATCTATTCCAATTGACAGCGCAAACAACAGAATCCTTTGTTGTAATTTTTGTCATATGATTATCTCCTATAGACTACACGAAACACAGCCATCCACCTCTGTTCCACTCAACGCAACTTGCCGCAACCGTACATAATAAATACTCTTTATACCCTTTTTCCAAGCATAAATTTGCGCGCGGTTAATATCACGCGTGGTGGCTGTATCCGGAAAAAATAATGTTAATGAAAGACCTTGATCAACATGCTGTGTAGCAGCTGCATAGGTATCAATAATTTTTTCAGGACCTATCTCATAAGCATCCTGGTAGAAATTCAAATTCGTATTATCCATGTAAGGAGCGGGATAATAAACGCGCCCAATTTTTCCCTCTTTGCGAATCTCAATCTTTGAAGCTATTGGGTGAATGGAAGATGTTGCATGATTAATATAGGAAATAGATCCTGTGGGGGGAACAGCCTGTAGATTGCGATTATACAGCCCGTACTCAACAACTAAATTCTTGAGTTCCTGCCAATCTTTTTGGTTTGGTATAACGATATTATTTCGTGCAAAAAGCTCTTGTACAAGTGCAAACTGTGGTTTCCATTCTTTTTCAAGATATTTTGCAAAAAAACGACCATCCGCATAAGCTGATTTGTCAAACCCTGCAAAGACTTTTTGGCGTTCGCGTGCAATTAAATTGGATGCACGTATTGCATGATACGTTACAATATAAAAATAGATATTGGTAAAATCAATCGCTTCTGGAGATCCATAATAGATCTGTTCACGCGCTAAAAAACCATGCAAATTCATTTGTCCCAAACCAATCGCATGGCTCTCAGCATTGCCCTTCGCAATCGAAGGGACACAGTCAATATTGCTCATATCGGAAACAGCCGTAAGAGCACGAACAGCCGCTTCTACCGTCTGCCCAAAATCACGACTTTCCATTGCTTTTGCAATATTCATCGAACCAAGGTTACAGGATATATCACTTCCAATAGTGCGATAAGTTAAATCTGTCTCCAGTTCACTGGCCTCACTTACCTGCAAAATTTCTGAACATAAATTGCTCATACTTATTCGTCCGGCTATTGGATTGGCGCGGTTGGCTGTATCCTCAAATAAAATATAAGGGTAACCTGATTCAAACTGAATCTCAGCTAATGTCTGAAAAAAAACACGTGCATTTATTTTCTTTTTACGAATCTTGGCATTATCAACAAAAGATCGATAATGCTCTGTCAAAGAAATATCACTAAAAGGTTTTTCTGTAACACGCTCGATATCATAGGGTGAGAATAGGTACATATCCTCATTATTACGTGCAAGCTCAAAAGTAATATCAGGAATCACCACACCAAGCGAAAGTGTTTTGATTCTGACTTTCTCATCAGCATTCTCACGCTTTGTATCCAAAAATTTCATAATATCTAAATGATGCGCATGTAAATAAACAGCACCAGCCCCTTGCCGTGCACCAAGTTGATTGGCATAAGAGAAAGAATCTTCCAAAAGTTTCATCACAGGTAATACACCTGAAGATTGGTTTTCTATTTGCTTGATTGGTGCCCCTGCTTCCCGCAAATTGGTCAAACAAAGTGCTACACCTCCACCACGTTTTGAGAGTTGTAAAGCTGAATTAACCGAACGCCCTATCGATTCCATATTGTCTTCAACACGCAACAAAAAACATGAAACCAATTCGCCACGTTGTTTTTTCCCCGCATTTAAAAACGTTGGTGTTGCCGGTTGGAACCGGCCTGTAATAATCTCATCTACCAAAATTTCAGCAAGCATTTTATTTCCTTGTGCTAAATATAACGCCACAAGGCAAACACGGTCTTCATAACGCTCAAGATAGCGTTTTCCATCAAAAGTTTTCAATGTATAGCTGGTATAATATTTAAATGCACCCAAAAAAGTAGGAAAACGAAACCTAAATGCATAAGCACGCTTAAAAAGTTTTTTTATAAAAGAGAAATCATAAAGCTCAAACAAAGCGTTTTCATAATAACCTTCTTCTATCAGGTAATCTATTTTTTCCTTCAAGTTATGAAAAAAAACCGTGTTTTGATTAACATGCTGGAGAAAATATTGTCGTGCAGCAAGTCGGTCCATATCAAATTGAATATGACCATTTTCATCATAAAGATTAAGCATTGCATTCAACGCATGATAATCCATAATCTGACCTGATTTTTGTGATTGTTCTATACCGATTGTTTCCAAAATCTTTCCAATCCCTTCTTTACACAAATAACATCTTCATCCGTTCCACGTAACTCAAAACGATAAAGACAAGGTACGAAACATTTTTCAGCAATGATCTTACTCGCTAAACTATAATAGCGACCAAAATTGCGATTCCCACCACCAATAACACCACGAATCAATTTGCGATTTTCTACCTCATTGAGAAAACGGATAACTGCTTTGGGAACAGCTCCTCTCCCTTCACCATCTGCATAGGTAGGAACAACTAATACATAAGGCTCATTAACTAACACAGACGGGTTTTTCTTATCGATCTTGAAAAGTCGTTGGCCAAGCTGAGAAACAAAATGTTCAGTATTACCCGTTGCACTCGAATAATAAACAATAAGTTCCATTAAACACAAAGACCACTAATCATATCTGGTCTAAAACCAGACCAATGATTTTCACCACAAACAACCACAGGAACCTGACGATATCCAAGAGATTGAACAAAAGTATATGCTTGTTCATCACGAGAAATATCGACTACACGATAATGAATACCTTTAGCATCAAAGGCACGACGCGTAGCATCACATTGAACACAAGATGGTTTGCTATAAATAGTGACCGGCATTTTCTTCAACTTTCAAAATTCTAACAAATCAACCCTTAAAGGGTTTATTCTGATAACTTCATAAATACTCAAGGATAACAAAAAATAGGAATCGTACACAAACACGTAGGGGCTATACCTCTTGTCAATAGCACATAGCCTCCTGAACACAAAAGCAATCCCCATCAAATAATTCAAAAATTATGATGAAAATAAACAATTATTCTATAACTTAAATGGCAAATTTCCTTAAGTTTACAACAATCTTTTGCTTGCATTACAATTCCCTCCTACTGTCTGAAAAAGGAACACCCCCGCAACTACTTACCGTAGCTTAGTTTTACTCTTTCAAGACAAAAACCAATGACGAAAACAAAAGGAGATTCCTTTGAGAGAAATACTCCTATAGAGATAAGACTCTCCTTTTTGAATAAAATCTTTAATGATTATATTACGGAAATAACTTAGACACCAAACGAAACACACTTTACCCTCACTTGTGCTTATTTAGAATCAACAATCATTCTGATACTATATATAGTATACACGCTCTTTTTTTCGTCAAGGAAAATTCAATTATTATTTTGAATTGTCCACGATCTTCTCACTGATATTTTTAACTCTCAACACATATGTAATAATATAACATTTTTATTGACAAACGTTATATTATAACATAACTTTTTGAGATCAATAATTTAAGGTGGAATTATGAGGCTGCATTTCAACAATGCAACATTAGGCTATGTAAATAGGATAGCTATCAAGAGCTTTTCAGCAAAATTAAAAGCTGGATCGTTGGTAGCAATAATAGGCGATAATGGCGCGGGAAAATCTACGCTGCTAAAAGCCGTGGCGGGATTGATTAAACCTCTCAATGGTAAAATTACAAAACCGAAAAAAAGCCGAATTGCTTATCTTGCCCAGCAATGTGATATAGATCAAACATTTCCCATTGATGTACAATCGCTTATAAAAACAGGATTATGGTCTTTTTGTGGATTATGGAAAAGTCATCGCTCTTATTACCCTAAAATTCAGAATGCACTCGAAATGGTTGGCCTTACAGCACTGGCTACGCGTTCACTTGATACGCTCTCAAGTGGCCAATTACAGCGCGCCCTTTTTGCACGTATTATTGTACAAGATGCCGATATTATTTTGCTTGATGAACCTTTCAATGGTGTAGATCGTAATACCCAAAGGGATCTTCTTGCGTTGATCACACACTGGCAACAACAAGGACGAACAGTTCTTACCGCTCTCCATGATCCTGTTGTCGTGCAAGAATATTTCCCCCATATAATTCAAATTGATAGAAAAAATGCCTTTTATGAAGAAACACAACAGTTTTTCCATAACAACATTCATCACGTTATGCCATCTTTCACATCACCTTCTTTCGATATCAACACATTAAAACAATATTTCCCCCTCGATGATTCTCGTTCTATGAGGTTATAATACGTGTACGCATTTTTTCTTGCTCCCTTTATTGATTTCCATTTTATGCAAAGCGCCCTTATCGGTTCAGTTTTACTGTCCATCAGTGCCTGTCCTGTTGGTGTATTTTTGATGCTGCGTGGAATGAGTTTAACAGGAGATGCTATATCCCATGCTATCCTTCCTGGTGTTGCGATTGCTTTTCTCCTTTGTGGATTTTCGCTCCTCTCTATGACACTTGGTGGTATCTTAGCTGGTATTATTGTTGCTTTAGCAACAGCCTTGATTTCACGAAATAGCTTTCAAAAAGAAGATGCATCAATGACAGTCTTTTATCTTATTGCACTCGCAGCAGGTGTCATCATTGTTTCTCTTAAAAACTCAACGATTGATCTGCTTCATCTCTTATTTGGCTCAGTACTTGCACTGGATACACAAGCTCTTTTACTCATTACCGCTATAATGCTAATCACAATATGCAGTCTTTATATTTTCTGGCGCGCACTGGTATTAGAAAGCTTTGATCCCCTCTTTTTTAAATCACTCTCTCCACTGAGTAAATATGTTCATATATCACTGCTTATCCTTGTCGTATTGAATTTGGTTGGTGGCTTTCAATCACTAGGCACATTGCTTTCTGTTGGCATTATGATGATTCCAGCCATTACCGCCCGCTTTTGGCTTTCACATTTGGGCTCTATCTGCATACTCTCTATTTTCTTGGGAATCATTGCAAGCATCTGTGGACTCCTGCTTTCTTTTCATCTGTCGCTTCCCTCCGGTCCTGCTATTATTATTGCCGGAGGATTTATTTATCTTCTTTCTTGCCTCATAAGTCCACGTGGCTTTATTGTAACATGGTTTCCTCGTCTCTTTTATACATCCCTCCCTACCCTAAGGAAATAATATGCCTAAATTTATACAACAATTTGTTCTACTTGGAACTCTTTTATTGTTTGTCTTTTTTCCATTTTCTACTTCTGCGCACAACAAAATTAAAGTTGTTGTAAGCTTTTCCATTCTTGCAGATTTAGTAAAAAATGTAGGAGGCGATCATATTTCTATAACGACCCTAATCGGCCCTAATGCGAATACCCATACTTATGAACCTAGTCCCAGTGATGCTAAAACTCTTAGAAATGCTCACATTATTTTCATCAACGGACTGCATTTAGAAGGTTTCATGGATCGTCTCATCACAGCAAGCGGAACAAAAGCACTGCTTGTCGAAGTGAGTACTAACATCTCTCCCCTTAAAATTCAAACGCAAGAACACACTTCCCATCAACACCACCATCACAGTGATATTGATCCACATGCTTGGCAAACCCTTCCTAATGTTGAAATTTATACCAAAAATATTGCTGCTGCTTTATGTAAAATCGATCAACAATCCTGCGCGAGCTACCAAAAAAATTCCAACATCTACATCCAAAAGCTTCAAGCAACACAAGAAGCACTTACCAAAAAGATTGCGACTATCCCAACAGAGAAGCGTATCATTATCACATCTCACGACGCCTTTGGCTATTTTGCACAAGAATATGGTTTCACCATCCTTGCACCCCAAGGTGCTTCAACGGAAACTGAAGCAACAGCAGCCGATGTAGCCCAACTTATCAAACAAATTAAAGCGAATAAAGCAACCGCCCTATTCGTTGAAAACATCTCTAATCCCCGCCTCATAAAACAGATTTCAAAAGAAACAGGTTTAAAAATTGGTGGAACTTTATATTCCGATGCATTGTCGGACGAAAACGGTCCTGCTGCAACATATCTCGAGATGATGGAACATAATGTTAAAACTATTATTGATGCGATAACAAAAAACTAAAACGAGTCTACAAAGGAGCGAATAAAAAGGTGTAAACTCATAGTGGATATAACTTAAAATCTTACCAATAATAGTATAAAGGGTGTTCCGTACTGAAATAATTTATTGAATAGAAGCATGATAAGAGATGGTTAAATAAAGGAAATTATGGATATTTTTTTGTTTATGTCGAGCCTAAAAAATACACTCTTTTTAGAAAGAAATAAATTCAAAAACTACAATAGCCTTCTCTCAATGATATTTACAGTTTGTATCTTTAATTTTCTCTTTTGCTTTGCCATTTAAATCATTTCGTCTTTTTATTCGATCGTTACAGAATCGTATCACGTGAATACACAATAACTCTTAACGAAGGAAAAATTATCTGTTTAAACAAATTTGTTTGACCTTTTGGTGGTTCCTGTTTAAATGAACTAACATATTTCTGAAACGAAACTATAATGGCATGTTCATGTGTAATACTATAAATTTGGGAAAACCCTGTATTTCATCACCTCAGCAAGGGGGATACGTGAATCGTTTTTATCTTTCTCTAGCCGCATTTACAGTTGCTATCAGCATGGTAACAGCGAGTTTTGCGCAAACACAAACAACAGTTAGTTTTTGGCATTCCATGAGTGGTGAGTTAGGAAAACAAACTGAACGTCTCATTAACGACTTTAATGCCAGTCAGTCTGATTACAAAGTTGTTCCTTCATTTCGTGGTGAATATGAAGAAGGCATGGTTTCACTCATCGCAGCATTTCGTGGAAAACAGCAACCCGTTCTTGCCCAAATTTATGAAGTTGGTACCGGAACAATGATGGCTGCAAAAGGCGCTGTTTATCCCATTTATCAACTTATGGCTGATACAAAACAAGAATTCGATCCTACTGGCTATTTACCTGCTATCAGTGGTTATTATTCTGATGTTCAGGGGCGAATGCTTTCTATGCCATTTAATGCTTCAACACCAATTCTTTATTATAATAAAGATATCTTTAAAAAAGCAGGACTTGATCCAGACACTCCCCCTAAAACATGGCAAGATATAGAAAAATTTTCCAAAAAAATTCTTGAGACTAAGGCGGCAAATTGTGGTTTTACAATGTCTTATGCCTCTCAGTGGCTTGGCATAGAAAATTTTTCAGCTTTGCATAATGTTTCTTTTGGAACAAAAGAGAATGGTTTTGGTGGGCTCGATTCAAAGCTTACCTTTAATGGGCCTTTACAAGTGCGCATGTGGACCGACCTTAAAAAATGGTCTGATCAAGGCATTTTTCGTTATGGTGGTCCTGCCGGCGCATTAGATTCAACACCAATGTTTATGACGCAAAATTGTGCCATCTTTATGCAATCTTCAGGGTCTCGTGCTGGAATTCTTTCAGAAGCACAATTCGATGTCGGATTTGGTCTGCTGCCTTACTATGATGATGTAAAAGGTGCACCTCAAAATTCAATTATTGGGGGTGCTTCTATTTGGGTTTTAAAAGGACATACCTCTAAAGAATATGCAGGTGCAGCCGCTTTCCTTAAATATCTCTCAAGAGCAGATAACCAAGCTAAGTGGCACCAGATAACAGGTTACCTTCCAACAACAAAGGCTGCTTATGAATTGAGCAAAAAACAGCATTACTACGATAAAAATGCTGGTGCAGATATTGCTATTAAACAGATCAATCTTAACCCACCAACTCCTCATTCAAAGGGTATAAGATTTGGTAACTTACCACAAATTCGTTCTATTCTTGATCAAGAATTAGAAGCTGTCCTTAGTGGTTCGAAAACACCAAAAGATGGATTAGATGAAGCCGTTAAACGTGGTAATAAACTCTTACGTGAATTTGAAAAAGCCAATCATTAATGTTTAATTATTGTCGTAAATATCAAAAAACCAAATAGTTAAGCCTCTTTCGTTCTTTTTTATTCGCCCTTCTAAAGTCTCTGTATTAAAGATCCTTATGAATGCAAGAAAAACAAGTATATTTCAAAAATAGTTTGCTTTCCTATTGGCTACTTTTACCTCAACTCATTGTGACTTTTTTGTTTTTCTTTTGGCCTGCTGCTCAAGCAATAAAATCGTCTTTCGAGCGTGAAGACCCTTTTGGATTTGCGACAACTTTTATTGGTTTTGAAAATTATGTAACAGTTCTCTCTGATCCAGCTTATCTAAAATCACTTTTTACAACTGCAGTCTTTTCTCTTTCGGTTACTGTCGTTTCAATGTCGCTATCGCTTCTTTTTGCTGTCTGCGTTGATCGTGTCATCCACACAAAAAGAGCTTACACAACGCTTTTACTCTGGCCTTATGCTGTTGCTCCAGTATTAGCAGGTATTTTATGGTTATTTATCTTTCATCCAACTATTGGAGTTATCCCTTTTCTTTTGGAGAAAATCGGCATCGTATGGAATTATCGTATCAATGGCACTCACGCAATGATCCTTATTGTGGTTGCCGCCTGCTGGAAACAAATTTCCTATAATTTTCTTTTTTTTCTTGCAGGGCTTCAATCTATTCCACGTTCTCAAATAGAAGCAGCAGCAATTGATGGTGCGAACCCTTTTAAACGATTTTGGACTGTGGTTTTTCCACAGATTTCACCAACGACTTTTTTTCTTCTTATCGTTAATATTAATTATGTTATGTTTGATACATTTGGTATCATTGATAACATAACCTCTGGTGGTCCTGCACGTGCAACAAGTACTCTCGTCTACAAAGTGTATGATGATGGTTTTAAAAATCAAATAATAGGCGCATCAGCAGCACAATCAACAATATTAATGTTGATGGTTATTGTTTTAACGTTTATTCAGTTTCGCTTGATTGAACGTCGCGTACAGTATTAGGAAGCGAATTATGGTTGAAAATCGCCCTATTCTAAAATTTCTCACTCACCTCATTCTCATTGTTGGTATTCTTATTATTTGCTTTCCAGTTTATGTTGCTATTATTGCATCGACTCATAGTTCAACTGCATTTAGCTCAGGAATACTCCCTCTTTTACCGGGAAAGCACACTCTGGAAAACTATAAAACGATCTTTGGTGATGGTCTTGCACAACTTGGCCTGCCAAAGCTATGGCCACTTTTAATCAACTCACTCATTATGGCGCTTGGTATTAGCATTGGAAAAATTATTATTTCGCTCTTTTCTGCTTATGCAATTGTTTACATGCGCTTTCCTTTGCGAAAAACTGCTTTTGCCCTTATTTTTATCACTCTAATGCTTCCCGTCGAAGTTCGTATTATTCCAACATATGCAGTTGTCGCACAATTAGGCATGATAAACACCTATGGTGGTATGATTATTCCGCTCATTGCATCTGCAACTGCTACATTTTTATTTCGACAGTTTTTTTTAACTGTTCCTGATGAACTCTTAGAGGCTGCTCGTGTTGATGGTGCAGGACCATTTAAATTTTTTAAAGATATTCTCCTTCCGCTCAGCAAAAGCAATATCGCTGCTTTATTTATTATTATGTTCATTTATGGGTGGATACAGTATCTCTGGCCTCTTATCGTAACAACGGATCAAAATCATCAAACTATTCTTATTATTCTAAAGCAACTTGTCGTAGAATCAATTCAACATGATCCTCAATGGAATATCCTTATGGCAGTATCGGTCGTTGCCATGGTACCGCCCGTTCTTGTTGTTATCTGCATGCAACGGCTTTTTATCAAAGGCCTTATTGAAACGGAGAAATAACTGTGGCCATAATCCAGTTATCAAATATAAAAAAACAATATGAAAACGGCATTCTGGTCATCGATGATTTAAACTTAACAGTTGCTGATAGCGAGCTTCTTGTTCTTGTCGGTCCTTCAGGATGTGGAAAATCAACTTTGTTACGTATCATTGCAGGGCTAGAACAAGTCACTTCAGGTGAACTCTATATTGATAACGAGCGTATCAATGATCGAGAACCCGCTGATCGTGATATTGCTATGGTTTTTCAAAATTATGCCCTTTATCCCCATATGACAGTGCGTGGAAACTTAGAATATGGTCTTAAAAATCGTAAAACACCTAAAGATGAAATAAATAGACGTATCACGCATGCTGCAAAACTTTTACAAATAGAGCCATTCCTTAACCGTAAACCACGACAATTATCAGGAGGACAGCGCCAACGTGTTGCAATGGGGCGTGTGATTGTTCGCCAACCACGGGTTTTTCTCTTTGATGAACCTCTCTCAAATCTCGATGCAAAATTGCGAGCACAAATGTGTATTGAGATTAAAACTCTACAGCGTTCACTGGAAACAACGAGCCTGTATGTTACCCATGATCAACTAGAAGCCATGACTCTAGCCGATAGAATCGTTGTCATGAATAATGGCGCTATCGAGCAAATTGGAACACCAATGGAAATTTATGATTTCCCAGCAACAATATTTGTTGCTGATTTTATTGGCTCTCCCCCTATGAATTTTCTTGATCGCCAAACCTTAGAACAATACTTAGGTCATTCATTACCTTACAATGAAAAAACTGATCTGTTGGCCTTCAGACCAGAAGTCATCTTATTGGGAGAATATCCAGATAAAGGACCTGTCTTTCATACAGAAATTGAACTTATCAAACCTGTTGGGACAGGATGCCATGTCTTAACGCGTTGGAATAATAATATTTTTACCATTGAAATAAAAGAGCGACTTACAAGCGATTATGGCAAAAAACTCAGTTTCACCGTTGCCCATCAAAATTTTCACACTTTTAATAAAACCAATGGAAAACGTACAAATATTAAATAAAGAGATTAGAAATTTTGATCGTATAAGCAATATCCGTAAATAATTCTTCCATGTAATTCTATTTTTAAAGAGAGATAATCTTTCGTATTATAGATGTGTTTTTTATCTCTTTGTACGCAATTGTAAAGCTAAATCAGGTTGATCTGTTGTGATGTAATGTACAGGCATATCAAGCCAATGCGATAACCGCGCTCTTCCGTTAATTGTCCACACCCCTACCGTAAAACCAGCATCAAGCGCTGATTCAACAAAGTGCTGTGAAACAATGGAGCCATTTAAGCTCAGATCAGAATATCCCAATTGTTTCCACTCAGAAAAATGATGATACATATCACCTTCAAAGCTATCAATGCATGGGCCAGATGGTATTCCGGCTTCAATAAAGGGACGAAGGCTTACAGGATCAAAACTAATTGCCGAAACCCGATCTTCTAAATTTCGGCTTTTTATCAATGCAAGTGCTTTTTGGGATAAAATCGCTTCACGTTCAACTTCACCACATGTTTTAATTTCAAGATGTAGTGCAATATTGGTTGATGCTAAAAGATCAAGCAGTTCTTCTAATAAAGGAGGATATTCACTACTTCCTTTTACACAAAGTTGCTTGCGCGTTTCATTATCAATATCGTGAATATACCCTGCTTTGCCAACCAATTGTTCTAAATGAAAATCATGAAAGACAACCACTTCACCACTTTTAAGCAGATGAACATCGCATTCAACTTCATCCACTCCCAATGCAATTGCATGACGAAACGCTGAAAGAGTATTTTCAGGATAAAGATGCGCTCCACCACGATGTGCAACAATTTTTTTTTCAGACATGCAAAACTTCACTCTTCTCAAATTTCAATCATTAGTCGATTTATAATCAGGTAATGTTTTTTTTAAATCATCCCAGATAAATAACAATCTTTTAAAAATTCTCTTTTCCTGATTATTCCACTTGAATATCAAATTTTTAACAATGCTCTCTTTTTAAAAGCTTTAGACTTTATTTTAATCATTCCCATTCAATAGTACCAGGAGGCTTTGAGGTTACATCATATACGACACGGTTAATACCTCTCACTTCGTTAATAATGCGTGCTGCTGTTTTGCTTAAAAACTCCATACTATAGGGATAAAAGTCAGCAGTCATTCCGTCTACAGATGTTACAGCACGAAGAGCGCAAACAAATTCATACGTGCGTCCATCACCCATCACACCAACTGTCTGCACAGGAAGGAGAACAGCAAAAGCCTGCCAAATTTCATCATAAAGACCAGCTTTACGGATCTCATCAAGATAAATAGCATCTGCCTCACGTAAAATTTCTAATTTTTCACGCGTTACTGCACCTAGACACCGAATCGCGAGACCGGGACCTGGAAAAGGATGACGACCAATAAACTGCTCAGGTAACCCTAATTCTCGCCCTAGCGAACGAACTTCATCCTTAAAAAGCTCACGCAAGGGCTCTACAAGTTTCATCTGCATCTGTTCTGGTAATCCACCTACATTATGATGACTTTTAATGGTTACTGACTCACCAATTGCTGAAACACTCTCAATGACATCTGGATAAAGCGTACCCTGCGCTAAAAATTCTGCGCCTCCAATCTTTTTCGTCTCCTCTTCAAAAACTTCAATAAAAAGGCGGCCAATCGTTTTGCGCTTTTTCTCTGGATCTGTTTCACCTTCTAGAGCATTGATAAACATATTGGCGGCATTAACGTGAATAAGCTCTATATTATAATGATCTCGGAATAATGTAAGAACTTCTTCAGCCTCATTCTTGCGCATCAACCCATGATCGACAAAAATACATGTCAGTTGATCTCCTATTGCTTCATGAAGAAGCACAGCCACAACGGATGAATCCACACCACCGGAAAGACCACAGATTACACGGCTTTTGCCAACTTTTTTCCGTATCGCAGCAATTGCCTGCTCACGATAAGAGGCCATTGACCAATTACTTTTAAGACCAGAGATTTTATAAACAAAATTTTGCAAAAGCTTTGCACCATCCGGTGTGTGAACAACTTCAGGATGAAACTGCACTGCGTAAAAGCGTCTTTTTTCATCAGCAATAGCTGCATAGGGAGCACCTTTTGACGTGCCTATGACATGAAAACCCTCTGGTAAAGCCGTTACACAATCACCATGGCTCATCCATACTTGATAAGAAGAGCCTTTTTCCCATACACCTTCAAAAAGTGCACTCTCTTCTTTTACTTCCAAAAAAGCGCGTCCAAATTCACGCTCATCGCCAACTTCAACTTTTCCTCCCAGCTGGATACACATCACTTGTTCACCATAACAAATACCAAGAATTGGAACAGAGATTTCAAAAATTTCTATCGGAACACGTGGTGAACCAACATCAACAACGGAATAAGGACTCCCTGATAAAATAACAGCTTTAGGTTTCCGCTTAATGCCTTCTAAAGCGGACTGAAAAGGAACAATTTCACAGTAGACACCCATTGCTCGCACCCGTCGAGCAATAAGTTGTGTCACTTGTGAACCAAAATCAATAATAAGAACAGTGTCTGGATGTGATACGCTCATAAAAAAACCAATCAATCATTATAAAGAGAACCAGTAAGACTTATTATTCAATCTTTCTCTTTTCACAAGCCTATCTACTTGAGAAAAATATTTTTCTTATAAAATTTAAGAGAAAAAATGCGAAAAACATATATCAATGTTTTTTTTGCAACACAGACAAAAAGAAACCGTCCGTTTTTGTTGTTGCTGGAGATAAGGTGAGACCATAATTTGAAAAGATCGGCTGCACCGGTGAAAAACGAAAATGTTTCTGCCAAAGTGCACGCATATTTACGCAATCAAAATTAGAATTCTGTTGAAGAAAATGAGAAATTTGTTCCTCATTTTCATCTATAAAAAGAGAACATGTAATATAAACTAAACGCCCATTTGGTTTAAGATAATCGATAGCCTCCTTCAAAATAGCTTTCTGTTCCGTTTGGCGTTGTCTTACTTTTTCTAATGTCAAACGCCATTTCGTATTTGGCCGCCGCCGCCATGTTCCTGTTCCGCTGCATGGTGCATCTAGTAAAACTCTATCCATGCAACCTATTAACGGCTTTAATTCCGTTACATAACCTCGTGGCTGTACATTACAAACACCAGCGCGCCGTAGACGATCAAAGATAGGAGCTAAACGGACTTTACTTGAATCATAAGCATAAATTTGCCCCTGATTCTGCATACTGGCCGCCAAAGCCAACGTTTTACCACCAGCCCCAGCACAATAATCTAATATCTGCATACCTGCTTTTGCTTCGACAAGATAAGCAACAATCTGAGACCCCAAATCCTGTATTTCAAAGTCTCCCCTTTGAAAAGCATGCTCAACTTGAACATTGGGATGACGGTCAAACTTTTCTATTGGCGCAATTCTTAAAGCTTGCGGAAACCATGAGATTGCTTGAAATTTGTTTTTTGCTAATTCCTTAAGCACCTTCTCCGGCGTTGCCTTTAAGCTATTCACGCGTAAATCTAAAGAAGGACGCGTTGCTAATGCAGCAGCTTCAATGACCCAATCATCTGGACATAAAGGAAGAAGATGCGCTTGACACCATTGAGGAATATCACCACGAATATAATCCGGTGCATCAACTAATTGTCGTTTTTGCCATGATTGACGCTGTCTAACCCCTAAGGGTTGCGGTGCAAATCGATCTCCTTCTAATTCACTATCAATTTGTTCAATGGTCATTTTTCCAGTATCTAATAAGGTACCGAAAACAATATCCCTCACATCATCACTCTCCATGCGCCATTGTAAAGAATAACGTCGTCTTAAAACATCATAAACAATTGTACCAATTGCTGCACGATCATTTGCTCCAGCAAAACGATGCGAAAGTCCCCAAGATTTTAATACTTCCCCTACAGAGCAATGCTGCGTTTCTAACTCTTGTAAAATATCCATTGCCGCACGCAAACGCCCACCTAAGCGCATTCATTTCTCCGATTTGAATTCTTATAAGTCTTTAAATAATATGGAAAATTACCTTTATAAACTTTAATTTTTTTCAAAAAAATATACAATTGTCATTGAAAGATTAGTGATTCCGATTATCATTTTATAGCATTTCAAATTCTTTATTTCATATACTTATTATTCACATTCTTGTCACTTAAATATATGTACTTCTTTTATACTGCAAAGAATTGATTTATAATGATAATTTACTGTTTTGTATTTTGAATGAGACTCCCCAAGCCTTGTAAGATTCCCCCATTTTAAATCCTCTTAATTGAATCAACCTAAACTATGTTTCTGCACGTCATAAGCGGGGCTGTCGTGTGGGTAAAAAACTCTAAAGAAAGGCGTAAAAATGCCTTTCATGAATCGTCTAAATACCAAGAGCTTTCGCAACATTGGGGGCCGGCAAAGAGTCTGATGGTGCCAGTTTGTTACTACAAAACAGTGTAAGTTCTTAAATTCTTTTTTCCAATATGCATATACAAAAATCATCAAAGCTTTATGATTTGCAAAATTGATTTTTCATAGCACTGCTATAAAAAACACGTAACAAAATATCTCCTCTCTTGAAAATGCTCCCTTTCTGAAAATCAGAAAAAATACTTCTCTTAAAAAACCAGCACGCCCATTATTCCTAGCAAAATATTAACTTTTTAAAAAACGCTTGGAACCTCTATTTAGTAAGACCGTTTTTACTGTAATGGCTTTAAGCCAGATAATCTAAAAGGAGAAAACTATGAATACTTATAATAATGGAAAAACAACTTCATCTAAAAGCCGTCACAATACAATGCCCTCAAACACTGGAAAGAAATCCGTGCCAAGTGATCAGGCGAACACTCGCCAACGCGCGTCAAAGACGGAGCGGAAGACTACAAAAAGCTAATTCCCTTCATTTTATATAACCTTTGGAAAGAATTGGAACATAAACCTCCAGTTCTTTCTTTTTGGGATTCTTTATACCAAATCATAAAAAGAAAAAATTGCAGCCTCTCTGTATTTTCTCAAAAGACTTTTACGCCCCAACAGAGCTCTAAAGTCTTACATCTCAAACAGGGCCCCGGTAATTTGGGCTCTCTCGTGTGATAGCAACATCATGTGTATGACTTTCATGGAGTCCAGCATTTGTGATACGAACAAATGTTGCTTTTTCACGAAATTCTGCGAGATCTTTTGCTCCAACATATCCCATCGAAGCACGTAATCCACCAGCAAGCTGATGTAAAACCGAAGCTATCGAACCTTTATAAGCTACTTGACCCTCCACACCTTCAGGAACCAATTTAAGTTCATCACGCACTTCGTCTTGAAAATAACGATCTGCCGATCCCCTTGCCATAGCACCAACTGATCCCATACCACGATAGGCTTTAAAAGACCGCCCTTGATACAGATAAACTTCGCCTGGACTTTCATCTGTACCGGCTAAAAGGGAACCAATCATAGCAGCACACGCTCCACCTGCTAATGCTTTAGCAAAATCACCTGAAGCTTTAATGCCACCATCAGCAATGATGGGGATACCCGCTTTTTCAGCAACTTCTGCAGCACTCATAATAGCTGCAAGTTGAGGAACACCAACACCTGCAACAATTCGTGTTGTGCAAATAGAACCAGGACCAATACCAACCTTTACGGCATCTGCACCATTATCAATTAACGCTTGCGTTGCCTCAGAAGTCGCTACATTACCAGCAATAACCGCTGTAGAACACGCCATCTTTTTAATTCGTTCAACAGTTTCTAGCACACGTTGAGAATGCCCGTGCGCTGTATCAATCACCAACACATCGACACCTGCGTCAATAAGCCGTTCCGCTCGCTCAATCCCATCACGCCCCACACTGCTAGCAGCTCCAACACGTAAACGACCTTGGAAATCCTTGGCTGCATTTGGATTTAATTGTGCTTTTTCAATATCCTTAACGGTTATCAAACCAACACAACGATTTTGTTCATCTACAACCAATAATTTTTCAATACGGTGATGATGTAAAAGATACTTTGCTTCACTCAGTTGAACATTTTCACGTACCGTAATTAAATTTTCATGGGTCATTAATTCATAGATTTTCTGTTTTGGATCCGATGCAAAACGCACATCCCTATTCGTTAAAATGCCAACTAGCCGTCCAGCCATCTCACCTTTAACGTCATTTTCAACAACTGGAATACCCGAAATGCCATAAGAGCGCATCAAATCTTTTGCTTTTTCAAGTGTTGCATCTGGCCCAATTGTTACTGGGTTAACAACCATACCAGACTCAAACTTCTTGACCTGACGAACTTCTTCAGCCTGCTCTGCAGGAGACATATTACGATGAATAACACCAAGACCACCAGCTTGTGCCATAGCGATTGCTAAACGCGATTCTGTTACAGTATCCATTGCAGCAGAAAGTAACGGCAAATTGAGCGTAATATCAGCAGCAACACGCGTTCTAAGATCGACTTGGCTAGGCATAACAAGAGAATAACCTGGCTGTAAAAGCACATCATCAAAAGTCAGTGCCAATGCACCCGTTCCTGTTTCAACAATCTTTGCCATAGCCAAATTCCTTTTATAACAAAAACACCGCAAGCTGTTTCAATACAATTGCGGTTCTCACACGTTGCGAATTGGCAAAAAATTATGCCATGCGACAAAAAAAATGAAAAGAAAAATTAAAATAATCTTCTTATTATAGTTTATAAAATCTACAATTGTGATTCAATAGGTAACCAACTTATTATTTTAGCAAACATACGGCGCCCAAAATTGCTTTCTGGTTCAGAATCAACACTATATTGTTTTTCGTTTTCAATAAAATCCCAATAAATACGGTTATTCTCACCAAGACGCAGATGATAACTCATTTCGCCTGTTGTTTCTTCAGAAAAAAGCATATCCAACCTCGCTGTAATCGGTGCACATTCAAAAAGGATGCCCATTTCCGTATTCAACGCAGCTGATCTAGGGTCAAAATTTAAAGAGCCAATAAAAGCAGTCTTACGATCAACTAAAAAAGCTTTGGTGTGTAAACTTGCCTTACTGGATCGAAAAAGACGCAATCCTCGCGTATTGCTATCCGGTTTTAATTCATAAAGCTTAACACCATTTTTCAATAATGCTTTACGATATGGTACATAACCACCATGCACCAGAGCCACATCAGTGGCCGCTAAGGAATTCGTAAGAATTTTGACATCAACACCCTTGGAAACCAATTTGCTAAAATGCTGCGTACCTAACTTACCAGGAACAAAATAAGGTGATGTAATCTGAACTGTTTTTTTAGCCTCACCTATAACTTGTGCAAGCGCCTTCATGAGCCAATTGCCTGCTTTTTTGCGTAAGGCCTTTTCTGGAGGATCAGAAAGAACGACAACTTTATCTGCTAAAAATAATCGCTTTCCTGCTTGGATAAAACTGTCAAAATTAATATGCTCCTTGACATAATCTAAATAAACTTTTGCAACTTTAGAATCGCGAAACTCTCGTAATTTATTCTTCCAATAGCCAAAGTCGCTTGCACTTTTAGGAAAAACCAAAGTATGAATTGGTAAAACGACAGCACTATTCCAAAAATCATCAAAGATATTTTCTACCTTTTTAACCGAGGGACCGATAAGCATCAAATCTAAATCTCGAAAATGCGATTCTTCACCAGCATCAAAATAAGAATCCGCAAGATTGCGTCCTCCTACAAAAGCTACCCGACCATCTACAATAAAAGCCTTATTATGCATTCTACGTGTAACAGTGATTGCCCGCAATATAATCTCTAAACCACGACGTAAACCACCCTTACGTGATCGCCCTGGATTAAACATTCTTACCTCAATATGGGGATGTTTATCTAGAGCAATATAAGCTGGATCTCGCGCTTGCGCATTAATATCATCTAAAAGAAGACGCACCCGAACACCACGATCAGCTGCCTCTACTATTTCGCTTAGTAATAAGCGCCCTGTTAAATCATCGTCCCAAATATAATACATCAGATCAAGGCTACGCCCCGCTTGTGCAGCTCCTATCGCACGAATACAAAAAGCATCCAGATTACTGATGATGAGTGAAAGAGCATCTTTCTCAACTCCTAATCCATCTGTTTCTTCTGCTAATTTACTCACTATACGATCAAACTTAGTTTCATCTTTCTTAACAGTCAACGCATAAGAACATTCCCCCTTAGCGTTTTTAACAAAACGTCCATATGTGTAAATTGCCAACATAGACGCAATAAAAAAAAATGTGGTAAAACCGATAACAATCTGTAACAGAGTCAAAGAACATCAACTTTCCATTTTTAAGCCAGCGCACCATCACCGATACGAACTATAATATTAAAATCAATCATCCTATCTTAATCAGACAACAAAAAGAATGCCACCTCTTGCTTAAGAGAATATAAACTCACTATCAATAATTATAGAATTTTCGTTCCAGTAATAAAAAATGTAAAAACTATCTTTTAGCTTTAATGAAGACAAACTTATCTAAAATTGTAAAAACTGAAACAAAAAAGAGAATTTAAAATAATTAAATCAAATAAAATCAATACTTATTAAGTCTTCAAAATTCTCCTCTATACCTAAATCTACAATCAACACTATTTCTTTTAAAGGCAAAAATACCACCCCTGTCTTTATGAAAAACTACTATACTTTTTCTGAAAATCATGCCTCTTATAAATAAAAATTCATCGTAGATTTTGTTTCCGTTCTCGACTTTTTATTGTTTTCGATTCCTCTATCTTTCGATAAAGCGTAGAGCGACCAATATGAAGACGCCGAGCAATCTCACTCATATGCCCTTTATAATGTTCAACCGCTTTCTCAATAATATCATGCTCCATCTCTGCAAAAGTTCGAACATGCCCCTCAGCATTTAAAAATTGTATCGTTTCCTGTTCATGATGTTTTTCACCATCATTCTCAACAATATTTGGAACACTCATTGATGGATCCCCTATTAATTGAGGAAAATCACGAACCGTTAACAATGGCCCCTCGCTTAACAAAACCGCACGAAATAAACAATTCTCAAGTTCAGCCCGATTACCAGGCCAATCATACTGCATAAGTAATGAAAGAGCTGATCCTGCTAAACCATGAACATGTGATCGCCCTGTTTCCATAATAATGCGATCAATCAAATGTTGCGTAAGCTCTGGAAAATCATCCCTTAATTCCCGCAAAGCAGGAACACTGATCGATAATTGGGAAAGCTGTTCAAACAAACTGTGCGAAAAATAATCTTCTTTCACTAAATCTGAAAGCCGCGATGTTGAAATAGCTATAATACGAAAAGAAGGAAGATTATTCTTTGCTGCCTTTTCCCTCTCTTGAAGATAATTTGCCAAGCGTTTTTGCTGTATGGGCTCAAGTCTATCAACATCACAAAGACAAAGTGTTCCTTTCTCAAGAGAAGAGACCAATGGTAGAAATTCTTTAAACCACTGACGATTTTCTTCTTCCGGATCAACAATAGCTGAACATTGGAAGCGAATAAAATCCCCCTCCGATGACAAACCCTCATGATGAATAATGCGCGCTAATATTTCGCGATCAGTTCCACTTTCACCTTCTATCAAAAGATTCTGTAAAGAACCCGCTGCTTTCCTCGATTGTTCTAGAACGATCTGCATTGGTCTGCTTTTCACAAAGAGATCAGAAAAACGCAAATGATCCTCATTTTTTCGCCGAATATAAGAAACCTCACGCTTCAATGCAGAAATAAGAGCAAGAATATCTAAAGTAACTCTCAATCGTAATGACGTCACTGGATAAATCCAATAATCAATAGCTCCAGCTGTTAAAGCTTTCTGGAGTATATTTTGATTCTCTTGTTGTGCTATCACAACAATAGGGACAGAAACACCAGCAACCCTAATCATTTTAATCAAATCACCTACACCCAAATCACTCATGGCAACATCAAGGAGTGCAAGCACAATATTTCTACGCCTGTGTAAAAGATCAATCGTACGTAAACCATTTTCTGCTTCAATAACTCGGTGACCAAAACCTCGAAGCATTGCAGAAAGCTCTATACGTTTTCCATAATCTTCACTCGCAACAAGAATAGGACCAACCATAATTTTAATAATCTCCTTTGAGACTACTAAACGGCTCAATGTAAAAATTGTTGTAAACCATAAGAAATATTTAGCCTCTTGTGTTTTATCTACGATATTTCATCAAGCTGTTAATTAAATACAACATTAAGGCATTTTTTTCTATTTTTTTTTGTTTTTCATTGATTTTCATCAATTTTTTTATGTTGACTCATAGAATAATTTAATAGTGTTATAGAAGATAAAGAACCAAGTAATACAAATAGAGTATAATAAATGAAACATACCTGCCATATTTTATATCTTATGATCATCACTTTAGTGTTAAGTGCCTGTGGTTCTTCACATTATTACGGGCAAAATATACCAGCTAAAATTGATGGAAAATGGGTTGATGAAAACGGTATTATTTCTTCTTTTCGCAACGGCGTTTTTGAAACACGTGCAGCGGATACAGAAGAAAAATTGTCAGAAGGTACATATAATTATGTTAATCTCCAACAGATAGAGATTGAAATACGCTCTATTCTCCGTGGAACAATATCTAAAGTCAATTGTATGATATCATCCGATGCAACACACCTTTTCTGCACACCACAGATAGGATCACAATTTTCTCTTAAGAGAAATTTTAGATAAAAAAACTCAAGTGACTCTTAAAAAGACAGTATGCATACACATACTCAGGAGGTATAAACTCTCCTCCTGATGAAAAGTTTTCTCTAAAATACAAAAAAAACTGATACCGCACTTTGATAACAAAACCTGCAAACATTATGGAAGATATGGATCACTCTTTTTTCTGAGAAGCATCTTCTGTTGTTGTACAACAAAGTTTTGTTCTTTTATTGCTGAATCTCTATTATTCTCAAAAACTTTCTTTGATGTACATACTACAACTTATGCTGCACCAATGCGCAAAAGATCATGAAAATGAACAATTCCTACCGGTTTCTTATTCTCAACCACAAAAAAAGCACCAATGTGATGATCATTAATAAAAGCTGTTGCTGCTCCGACCAGTGTCTTTGGTTCCAAAATTTTAGGATTTTTTGTCATCACCTCATCAACATTAAATTTTGATAAGTTAAAGTGCATGTTGCGTGCAAGATCACCATCAGTCACAATCCCAATTAACTCACCTTTTTGATTCACAACGCCAACACAACCAAAATGTTTTTCAACCAAAACATTCATCGCTTCAGTCATTTTGGTTCCCTGTATCACTAAAGGAATACGATCACCTTCATGCATAATATCACGCACATATTTCAAGTTTGCACCAAGCGAACCACTAGGATGATACGTTTTGAAATCTGTTGCCGTAAAGCCACGCATTTCTAAAAGAGCAACAGCTAATGCATCCCCCATCGCTAATTGCATAATTGTTGAAGTTGTGGGAGCAAGTCCGTGTGGACAAGCCTCCTCTATCTTTGGCAACAAAAGTACGATATCAGCTTGTCGTCCTAATACAGAGTGCTCACCCGATGTCATAGCAATAAGTGGGGTGCGAAAACGCGCAGCATGGTTAATAATACCACTCAATTCCAAAGTTTCACCTGACCACGATAAGGCAAGGATGACATCATCAGATCCAATCATACCAAGATCACCGTGATTGGCTTCTGCAGCGTGAACAAAAAAAGCTGGTGTTCCCGTTGAAGCTAAGGTTGCAGCAATTTTTGTTCCTATGTGGCCGCTCTTCCCAAGACCTGTAATCACCACATGACCATTCGCATTTCTAATCGTTTGAACAGCCGTTGCAAAAGAGGAAGAAAGACTTCCCAAAAGAGCTGCTTCAAGAGCTTTTATCCCTTGCTTTTCACTCGCAAGTGTTTTTAGTGCTGATGTAACAGCATCCTGCAAAGCTATATGAGGAAATTTTCTTGCCATAATCAAATTTGATAAATGAAATTAAATGAAAGATCTACAATCATTTTGCAATTTTAATGATTTTTAGTAAATTTTTCAATGAAGCAGAAACTTGGCTATGCATATCAGCTCGTGATAAAGAAAATGCAACATTGGCTTCGATGAAACCAGCTTTAGAACCACAATCAAAGGTCAGCCCTTCTAACTGGAAGCCAAAAAAGTCCTGTTCATTTGAGAGCCTTACCATTGCATCTGTTAATTGAATCTCATTTCCTGCTCCGCGTTCTTGATTGGAGAGAATATCAAAAATTTCTGGTTGCAGGATATAGCGTCCATTAATGTATAAATTCGATGGGGCTGTTTCTTTTGTTGGTTTTTCTACCATTTTCGTAATTTTAAAACCGTTTGCAATCTGTTTTCCTCGTCCAACAATACCATATTTATATGCCTCTCTAGGATCACACTCTTGAACAGCAACAATATTTCCTCCACCGGTTTCCTCATAAAGATTGATCATCTCAGAAAGGCAGCCTTTTTTAGCTTGTATAAGCATATCCGGTAACAATAAAGCAAAAGGTTCATTCCCAACCAATTCACGCGCGCACCAAACAGCATGCCCTAGCCCCAAAGGCTGCTGTTGCCGCGTAAAGGAAGTCGTTCCTGGTGGTGGCTGTAAACTGTGTAAATGCTCAAGCTCTTCTTTTTTTTCACGTTTAGCAAGAGTTGTATATAACTCAACTTGGGCATCAAAATAATCTTCAATAACAGCTTTATTGCGTCCAGTAACAAAAATAAAATGCTCAATACCAGCTTCACGCGCCTCATCTACAACATATTGAATCACTGGCTTATCAACAACTGTCAGCATTTCTTTAGGAATTGTTTTTGTTGCTGGAAGAAAACGTGTCCCAAGACCAGCCACAGGAAATACTGCTTTCCGGATTTTACCCACTTTCACCTTGCCCCTTCTTATTTATCGTATCATTTCCTGTTCTCAGTTAACATAGTTTTTATTAAATGGTAAAAAAAGATCTCTTATTGTTTTTGATTGCCAATATCCAATATAAAGAGATGTAAAGAATATGATAACTAATTGGGAATCTTTCTTCAAAACAAACAATCCGTTTTAGCCTTTCTTATTCATTTGATAATATCATCGATAACACCAAATAAAAGAATGAAACTCTTACGTATAAAAACACTTAAATATTGAGGGGGGATTTAAAAATGCAAAAGACAAAACCTAACACTTTCTTTTCTCTCGAAAAATCGATAAATTGGAAAACTTTTATTATAGGTTTAGCCGCTCTTCTTTCAGCCTTTTTAATGTTTTTTACATCATTTTTACAGGCTGACAGTGGTTTTAAACATTGGATTAAAGAGTTTAAAAAAATAGCCATCGCCAATAAAATCTCACCTGCTACGTTTGATATAGCTTTTAAAACCGTCACAGTAATAGATCCAAACGTTTTAGAAAAAGCTGCATACCAACCAGAATTTGTTGATCATCCATGGAAGTATTTTGATAATCGTATTCATAATTTTGCAATTTTAGAAGGGCGGCGTCAAGCTCAAAAATGGAAAAACTGGCTTCATCAAATTGAGAAACGTTTTGGTGTTGACCGTAATATTCTCCTCGCTATTTGGTCAATGGAAAGCAATTATGGAAAAATTTTAGCAAATAAAACTGTTATGTGTGATACCATTCGTTCACTCGCAACCCTAGCCTATGCTGACCAAAAACGTGTAAAATACGCGCGCGCGCAACTCATTGCTGCAATGAAAATTCTCCAACGTGGTGAAATTAAACGCGCTCAACTTACTGGATCTTGGGCCGGAGCAATGGGGCATACGCAATTTATTCCAAGCAGTTATCTCGCTTATGCTATTGATATGGATGGGGATGGACGACGTGATATCTGGAATTCTGTTCCAGATGCCCTCGCAACTTCTGCTAACCTGCTCCACATGAATGGTTGGCAATCTAACCTCCTTTGGGGCGTAGAAGTTAAATTGCCAAAAGGCAAAAATCTTCCTGAAGATTGGCATTCCTTTGAGCAGTGGGCAAAGCTAAGCGTAAAAAACGCAAATGGACAGCCTTTACCTTTATCATCGGAACAAGCAATATTAAAATATCCCGATGGGCTAAAGGGGCCTATATTCTTAGTAACAAAAAATTTCTTTGTGCTTAAACGTTATAATAATGCCGATCGCTATGTTTTAGCGGTCGCCCTTCTTGCTAACCGTATTGCTAGAAAACCTGGACTCATTCAGGATTGGCAACGGCCATTCAAACCTCTTACTTTTCATGAGCGCAAAGAACTGCAATCGCGCTTAATGGCGCTTGGCTATTATAAAGGAGAAATTGATGGCAAAATCGGCGCAGCCTCTCACAAAGCGCTGAAAGCTTTTCAAATGCAGCATGGCTTAACGACAAATGGATATCCAACCCATGAAGTCCTCTTTCTTGTTAGAAAACAATAATTTGGGGTAAAGTGATTGTTTTATTTACGCCAAATATATTTAATCTGCCTGTTTTTCTCTCTCTTTTTTGTGAGTGTTATACAACCCTCTCCAAGTCAAGCGACAAATTTTTTTAAGTGGTTGTTAGAACATAACAAACAAGAGAAACCACAACAACATCCACAAATTATAGAACAAAAGAGATACAAACCACAAAAAAGGATTATAATACAAAAGCGAAAAGAAGAAAATGCAAAACGTATTCTCGTCATAGGGGACTTTGTCGCTTCTGCTGTTGCTAAAGCGCTTAAAAAGCTTTTTATGGATAAGGATGATCTTATCGTCGTAAATCATACAATATCAAATTCTGGTTTGGTCCGCACCGATCAAACCACTTGGAAAAATAATATTTCCAAATTCATCGAGAATGATAGACCTGACGCCATTATCGTGGTGATTGGTGCCAATGATAATCAATCAATAACAACGTCTCATGGCATATTCAGTACAATGCAGGCAGAATGGTTCAGTCTCTACAAGCAAAGAGTTTTTGAAATTGCTGAAGTCCTTCATACTTCAGGAAAACCATGGATATGGATGGGACAACCTGCTTTTGGAGATGAGAATTTGACACAAAAAATGAAAATTCTCAATGAGCTCTACAAGCAAGAAACAGAAAGGGCTGGAGGATATTTTATCGATGTTTGGGATGGTTTTATTGATGAAAAAGGGCAATTTTCTTTTTCAGGTTATGATATAAATGGAAAAGTCGTAAGATTACGCACCCACGATGGTATCGGTTTTACCTTTGAAGGAAAGAGAAAACTTGCTTCTTATATAGAAAAAAAATTGGAAAATATTTTAAATTTTCATACACTTGCTCATAAAAATTCACTTTTGATCAATATCAACACGTCAAATATTCCGCAAGAAATACAGAATATTGAACATCAAGCTCCAATAAGCCTTCATGACATGGCACAACAAAATACTGGATTACTCAATAAAATAGATCAAAACTTTATAAAAAAGTCATGGCTTCCGGCAAATGGTCATCAAAAAGACCGCGCTGATAATTTTTCTTTTCCCTAATATCTTTAAAACACACAATCTTCATTTTCTCTACAAATGAAGATTGTGTTTATATACCCGTAATGGAGTAGCACTTTGCATAAAATTCAACCGCAGGAAAGAACACAACAACGGTATGACCTCGCACCATACCATTCTCCCCTTCTCATCCATTGGTGGACTCTTAATGGTTTTATGCCTTTGTTTCCCTAAAAACGCACGTACTTTTTCTGTTGCTTGTAAATCAACATCCAATCCTAAAGTAGCAACATGTTTAAGAAAAAGATTAAGGCGATTTAGTACTTTTTTAGCTGTCCTAGCTTTTGTATGCCAAATGGGTGCAAGCGTATTGCGTATATCTGTTAGTGTCATTTCTGAAATGGCGAGACAACTTCATTAAGAGAAGATATGAAGTTTTAAAAGAAAACCAACATCCATCTTTAGCATCATTTTTAGTTCAGCTTTACGACTTCCAAAAGTGTCCACAGCAATGTCTTTTAGATAATAGAGATACGCAAATTGCCTCACGCTTTTATTTGTCACGTTCGTTAATGATGGAGTCACATAACCCGCATACAAACCAAAATACCATTGTGCTACATATTCACCGGCTTTTTTAAAGAAATCAACCTTTCTTAAAACACTCAACCCCATTTCACACCACCACCTATAAATGGTATACTGATAAATTTATTGAGCACCACCATCTTTACAATTATCAAGAAACAAGCCTGTACCATTATTCTCTTTACTAACCACCAATGTTGCGACAGCCCTTACATTTAAACGATTCATTAAAAGCATTTTTATGCCTTTCCTCACAGGTTTTTACCACACGATAATCCCACTTGTAATGTGCAAAGAGATAGTTATGATTGATTTAAAATCAGCAGGATTGAAATGATAGAACTTAGGATACTGTGTCTCCTATTCAACATGGAAAACGATAAATTATCTTTAAAATCAATATGTTATTTCTTACAATCCACGTTTTTTTATCATGGCTTCTGGTGATGGCAACCGTCCCCGAAACGCTTTATAGAGTTCCTCTGGATCATGACTTCCCCCAGCAGAATAGATAAAACGCTTTAAGCGATCAGAAAGTTCTGAATCAAAAACATTCCCTGTTTCTTCAAAAGCTTGAAAAGCATCAGCATCAAGGACTTCCGACCACATATAAGAATAGTAACCAGCGGCATAACCATCTCCTGAAAATATATGCGTAAAATGTGCAGGACGATGACGCATGATAATTGTTTTGGGCATTTGTAACTTTTCTAATTCTTGGCGTTCAAATAGTGTTGGATTGGTTACTGTTTTTCCCTGATGAAAAGCCATATCCACGAGAGCCGATGAGGTAAATTCAACCGCAGCAAAACCAGCATTAAATTTCTGTGCAGATAAGACTTTATCCATCAATGTTTGTGGCATAGGAAGCCCTGTTTTTACATGCGTAGCATACGATTTTAAAATCTCTGGTACGGTTAACCAATGTTCATAAAGTTGAGAAGGAAGTTCAACAAAATCACGCGAAACAGATGTTCCAGCTACAGATGGCCATGTCACATTAGAAAGCAAACCATGTAATGCATGACCAAATTCATGAAACAATGTACGCGCATCATCAAGCGATAAAAGTGCAATCTCTTCTTTGGGTGGCTTAGCAAAATTACAAACATTATAGATAATAGGTTTTTGTTCGCCATCCAATTTATGTTGCGATTGTAAACTACTCATCCATGCACCAGATCTTTTTGAAGAGCGTGCAAAATAATCACCGATAAAATGCCCTAGCAGGCTTCCATCAGATTGCCTTACTTCCCACAAACGTGCATCAGGATGCCAAAGCGTAATAGCATTCTTTTCTTCAAATGTAATACCAAAGAGCTTTTCTGCTACCCCAAAAGCTGCTTTAATGATACGATCAAGCTGAAAATAACATTTAATTTCAGATCCATCGAAAGAGAATTTTTCAGTGCGAAGTTTTTCAGCGTAATAACGCCAATCCCAAGCTTCTAAAGTCTCATTGCTTCCCTGATCATGTGCAAAATTTTGCAATTCAATTTGTTCACTAGAAGCTTTAGCTCTTGCACGCTCCCATACAGGTGTGAGCAAATCCATAACAGCATCAACACTTTTTGCCATGGTATTATCAAGTTTCAAATCTGCAAATGACTTATATCCTAATAATTTAGCCTTCTCATCACGAAGTGCAACAATCTCTAAAATAATCGGCCGATTGTCATTCTCGTTATCATTTTCACCACGTTTGGACCAAGCTTGAAATGCTCTTTCACGTAAATCACGGCGACGAGAAAATCTTAAAAAAGGATCAACCATTGAGCGTGCCAATGTTAATGCATAGGATCCCTCATGTCCTCTTTCACGCGCAACTTCCTTCATTGAAGCAATAAGATCATCAGGCAAACCAGACAAATCTGTTTGTTCTAGAAATAAAACCCATTCAGCTTCATCTTTTAAAACATGCTGACCAAAAGTAGCATTAAAAAAAGCAAGCTTCTCATTAATTTCAACAAGCCGTTTTTTATCCTCTTCATTAAGCCTTGCACCGTTACAAACAAACTTTTTCCACCATAATTCAAGAACACGTGTTGTTTCACTATCATACATGCCTTGTTGTGACTGTTTATATAGTGCATCTATTTTCGTAAATATTCGTGCATCCATCATAATTTTAGAAGAATAGCGAGAAAGTTTTACAACAAACTCTTGTTCTAACTTCTGAATCAATGCATTACTATCTGCACTCGAACGCAAGAAAAAGATTGAACAAACACGATCAAGCGCTTTGCCAGAAAGCTCAAAAGGTTGTAAAAAACTCTCGAGTGTCGCTGGTTCTTGAACTGTTGCAATTGTCTCTAGTTCTTGTTCTGCTTCTTGAAGAGCCTGTTCAAAAGCGGGTCTAAAATCTTCATCGCTTATTGAAGAAAAATCAGGAAGCCCTGAAAATCCTTTCCAGTCCAACACTGCTTCTTTTGTCATAATATTTTCTCTCTCCATTATGAGTTTGATGTATAATAATTACCTTTACGACACAAATTAATAATATACTAAAATTATTGTGTGCGTTGCAAAAATGCTTTTCAGATTTCTCTTTTAAAAGCAAACATCAAGACTATTTTTCTTATAAGAAGATAAAAAAATGAAAATTTCTATATATCTTATTCATGAAATTGTTTATAATCCGTAATCTATCCTTGACTTTTCTTCAAATATTAACAATTGAATAACCACAATTGGGGAGGTTTTCTAAAATCTTCCATAACTTTTGTATACCTATCCATGATATAAATTTATTATTCTCCAATCCTTCGGAAGGTACTTTGTTATGACTGAAATTAAAACGACCTTCGACTTCAAAAATTCTTCACCTGAAGTTCTCGCCGAGAAATTAAAAAATCTTCATTTTGCTGACTCGATTGATATTATCAATGATCTCGATATCATGCAGCGTGTAGCTGTTCTTAGCCTTTTGCCTCTTGATTACGCCATTGAACTGTTTGACAAACCAGAGCTTGAACAACCAGCAGCTATTCTTGAACTTCTCCCTGTGAATCATTCAGTTGAAATTCTTGATGGTATGTCCGCTGATGCTGCCGCAGATGTCTTTCAAGAAATGGATCAGGAAACCTGCAAAAAGCTTTATGCATTGCTCAAACCTTTAACGCGCGCTGAACTAAAAAAACTAACCAGTTACCCTGATCATACAGCGGGTGCGCTAATGACTACAGAGTTTATAGCGATCCCCGCAAACTGGACCGTAAAAAGAACTCTGGATTACATTCGTGATGTTGAACGAACACGCGAAACAGTTTACACGAGCTATGTTATCGATCCTAAAACAGGCACTCTTCTCAAGGCTGTTTCACTGCGTAGCCTTATCCTTGCCTCACCTGATGATCAAATTCTCAATATCTCTACACATGACACACCTATTACAATATCTCCCTTTACACATCATGAAGACATCGCTCGTCTTTTTCAACGCCATGATCTTCTCTCTGTACCAGTTATTGATGATAGTAATCATGTCATTGGTATTGTGACAGTCGATGACGTACTTGATACAATGGTTGAGGAAATGAGTGAAGATGCTTATAAATTTGGGGGTATGGAAGCTCTTGATAAGCCCTACATGCAAATCAATTTTCTAGGAATGATGAAAAAACGTGGCGGTTGGCTCGCATTACTTTTTCTTGGTGAAATGCTCACTGCAAGCGCTATGCAATATTTCGAAACAGAACTTGAAAAAGTCATCACTCTCACTCTGTTTATCCCTCTCATTATGAGTTCGGGAGGAAACTCGGGTTCGCAAGCAACATCCCTTATTATTCGTGCTTTAGCTTTACGTGAGCTCACACTCAAAGATTGGTGGAAAATTATCCTCCGTGAAATTCCAGCTGGGATATCTCTTGGCCTTTTACTTGGACTTATTGGAATGATGCGTATTGCTCTTTGGCAAGAACTTGGTATTTACAATTATGGTGAACATTGGATTTTTATTGCTATAACAGTGGGTGCAGCTTTAGTTGGAATTGTCACCTTTGGTTCTTTATCCGGCTCTATGCTTCCCTTTATTCTTAAACGTTTTGGATTTGATCCAGCAAGTGCTTCAGCTCCTCTTGTCGCAACTTTAGTGGATGTCATGGGAATCGTGATCTATTTTTCTGTTGCTTCCTTTATCTTATCTGGAACTCTGCTCTAATATGGAAAGCAAAAATACACCTCATACAACTTAAAATCTTTGCTCTATAAGCAGTGTGTGAACAAAACCTTGTTTTTTAAAATATAAAAAAGCACCATACATTTTAAATAAATTCTTTTAATGTTGTCATAGTTCATTATTTAAAATGCTTCACTTATGAAGAAACATAAAATATTCAATGAAGAGTCAAAAAAATGAGAGTAAAGTGAATGTATGTTAACGTACTCTCTAAAGAAAAAACGAAGTTAACATAAAGAAAAATAAACATTAGAATTCTATTTGCTAACATCTAATTTTATAAATGCTCTTGCATTAAGACCGTTCATGAAAGGCATATCACGTCCTTTCTCAGACCTCATTTATTCATACAAAATTCCCCCTCTTCATAACCTGAAAATAAATATTTTTTTAATGCATAATAAAATGGGAAACTATTTTATGTATTGAACATTCCAACATAATAAGAAAAGAACAACGATATTATAAACGAGCAAATTACAGTATTTGTTTTCTAGTGCATACCTCATTTGAAATGCTTACACATTCAAAGGTTTTTGGAAAAGTTCTTCAAATAAACAGAACATCAAAAAACTTTTATATAAAACTGCAGATCTTTAAAAACGTGTTCTAGAATCGATTAAAAATCCCCGAAACTAAAGATAACACTTCAAAAAATATAATGAAATCAATAATCACTCAATTCTTTACTGTAAGACACAGTAATTGATTGAATTGTTTTTCTTATCCCTCTTCCAAAATTATAAAAAAACATGTAAAAGGTTGTGTAAGAATAAGGTAAGGAACGCAAAGGCGTTGCCTCAAATGAGATTTCATTAAACGAAAAGAAGAAAATTTATGCAATTGCGTAATATCGCCATCATTGCCCATGTTGACCATGGCAAAACAACACTTGTAGACGAGCTTCTCAAACAATCAGGGAACTTTCGTGATAATCAGCGTACCAGCGAACGTATGATGGATTCAAATGACATCGAAAAAGAACGCGGAATTACAATTCTAGCAAAAGTCACCTCTGTTATTTGGAAAGATACCAGAATTAACATTGTTGATACACCAGGTCACGCTGATTTTGGTGGAGAGGTTGAACGTATTTTGAACATGGTTGACGGTGCAATTGTGCTTGTTGATGCTGCTGAGGGTCCAATGCCGCAAACAAAATTTGTCGTTGGAAAAGCATTAAAAGTAGGTTTACGTCCAATTGTTGCTATCAATAAAATTGATCGCGCTGATGCACGCGCTGATGAAGTCATCAATGAGGTTTTTGATCTTTTTGCTGCTCTTGATGCAACCGATGAACAACTTGATTTTCCCATTCTTTATGGATCGGGTCGGGATGGATGGATGGCTGAAACTCCTGAAGGTCCGAAAGATCAAGGACTTACTCCTTTGTTTGATCTTGTCACCCGCCATGTCCCTTCCCCTCATGTCGCAGAGGGGCCATTTCGTATGATCGGAACTATTCTTGAGGCAGATCCCTTTCTTGGGCGAATTATTACAGGGCGCATTCATTCGGGCTCTATAAAACCCAATCAAAGTGTTAAAGTGCTTGGGCAAGATGGAAAACTTCTCGAAACTGGGCGTATTTCAAAAATTTTGGCATTTCGTGGGTTGGAAAGACAACCTATTGAAGAAAGTGTTGCCGGCGATATTGTAGCAATTGCCGGTCTACAAAAAGGTACCGTTGCCGATACTTTCTGTGATCCTACAGTTAATGAACCTCTCACCGCTCAACCAATTGATCCTCCTACTGTTACTATGAGCTTTCTCGTCAATGATAGCCCCCTTGCCGGAACCGAAGGCGATAAAGTAACAAGCCGTGTTATCCGTGATCGTTTGTTCAAAGAAGCTGAAGGCAATGTCGCCCTTAAAATTGAAGAATCAGCTGATAAAGATTCTTTCTATGTTTCAGGACGAGGAGAATTACAACTTGCCGTTCTTATTGAAAATATGCGCCGTGAAGGATTTGAGCTTAGTGTTTCACGGCCACGCGTTGTGATGCAAAAAGATGAAAACGGAACAACCCTTGAACCAATCGAAGAAGTTGTCATCGATGTTGATGAAGAATATTCTGGAACTGTTGTGCAAAAAATGTCCGAACGTAAAGGTGAAATGGTTGAATTGCGCCCTTCTGGAGGCAACCGTGTCCGTCTTGTCTTTTATGCACCAACGCGAGGACTCATTGGTTATCAATCCGAGCTTTTAACTGATACACGTGGTACAGCCATTATGAATCGCCTTTTCCACGCCTATGAGCCTTATAAAGGAGATATTAGCGGTCGCGTTAATGGTGTTATGATTTCAAATGATAACGGTGAATCTGTCGCTTATGCTCTCTTTAATCTTGAAGATCGCGGACCTATGGTGATCGATGCTGGTGTTAAAGTCTATCAAGGCATGATTATTGGTATACACTCACGTGATAACGATTTAGAAGTAAATGTTTTAAAAGGAAAAAAGCTGACCAATATGCGTGCGTCTGGAAAAGATGAAGCCGTAAAATTAACTCCCCCGCTTAAAATGACGTTAGAACGTGCTCTAGCCTGGATACAAGATGATGAACTTGTAGAAGTAACGCCTAAAAATATTCGTTTACGTAAACTCTATTTAGATCCCAATGAACGTAAACGTTTTGAAAAAACACGTGCATCAATTTCAAGCTAATTTTATAGCTTTCTCCGTCGAATATTTTATTGTATTTAGTTTCATCACTCCAGAAAGGATGTTACCGTGAATATTAAAGAAATCCCCGTTGGTAAAAATCCACCAGAAGATGTCAATGTTATTGTAGAAGTCTCTCTTGGTGGTCAACCAATAAAATATGAGATGGACAAAAAGTCAGAAGCATTGTTTGTTGATCGTTTTCTTCATACATCAATGGTTTATCCAGGAAATTATGGCTTTGTTCCGCATACACTTTCGGATGATGGTGATCCTATTGATGTGCTTATCTGTAATACCCGTCCACTGATCCCTGGTTGTGTTATTAATGTTTGCCCTATCGGTGCCCTCATAATGGAAGATGATGGTGGCAAAGATGAAAAAATTATTGCTGTTCCTACCCCAAAATTAACAAAACGCTATATCAACATTCATGACTATACAGATCTTCCTGAAATCACTCTTAAGCAAATTGAACACTTCTTTGAACATTATAAAGATCTCGAGCCTGGGAAATGGGCTAAAATAGAAGGTTGGCGGGATAAAAATTTTTCCCGTGAACTCATTAAGCAAGCGATTGAGCGCAACAAAAAAATCTAACCACTACAAAAAATAAAGCCTATTTTTTAAATGGGCTTTTTTACTTTGTAAGATCATCTTCTAAAGATCGCCATACTTTCTTTAACTTTTCCAAATGTGTTAAAAAATAAAGCTGCTTGTAGCGAGATGTTGCTCCACTTTTGAGGAAAATACAAGAAGATGGAATTTTCCATTGCTTCGATAAAAACTGAATGAGAGCTTTATTTGCCTTTCCATCTTCAGGAACAGCGCGAAGGCGTATAACCAAATATTGCTTTCCGTCATCCCTACATTCAATTCCTATTATTCTATCAACGGCAGCCTTTGGAGTGAGGTGTACAAACAGACTCACGCCATGGTTATCATCAATTTTATAAAACATCTTCATGCACCTCATGCAGTATTTTTACCAATACATGCCTGCATAAGCACGCCACATGAAAGTACGAATAAAATAAATAATGATAAAAACGACAATAGGTGAAATATCAATTGTTCCCAAATTTGGTAAAATCTGCCGGATACGACTTAGAATTGGCTCTGTCAACCGATATAAAAAGCTTCCTATCAAAACAACAAAGCGATTGCGTGGATTTATGATATTAAAGACATACAACCAAGAGAAAATGACACTTACGATTAAAATATCTATATAAATACTGAAAATGAGATCTATCACTTGAAGCAAGGCATAAACCATGTTTTATTCCTCTTTTTATCAAAGAAACAAAAGAGCGTATAGAAACTTTCATTAAAATTAATCTCTTTATGGAACAATGGTGTTGCACTTCAATGCTCCTTTTTCCATAAATAGAAAATCTAAAGACTAAAATTCTTCATCTCTATTCTCTATTACAATGATGAGAAACCTCGTAAAAAATATGAGAAAAAAGAACTCATTAAAACAGAAAAAACAGTGAATAACCTGAGAATCTTAAAAAAAACTCTAAAAGCTCCTTACATAATAATCTCATCATTTTAACTGTAAGTCTTTTACAAAAAACGCTTAAATTAAAGACGACCTTTAAAGGTCGTCTTTATTATTTTTTAAAATTATTTCTGCAAAGCAATTAAACGATTAAGGGCATTGCTAAAACCATTCAACTGAACAAATAAATCATTCAAAGGCGGTTCACCTGGAGCGGCAATTGTCATAGCCATTTTCAAATGCTTTCCAGCACGTAAAGCTGTCACATGACTTTTATCAAAAACTATTGGAACAATGCAACCTGCTGATGTACACGTCCGAACACTGGTTTCGATCACAGCCTTTCCCTCATCAACTTGTAAGCGAACAGGCTTAGAGACTAAAACACCAAAAGGAATCGTTAGATTGCCAGATACTACACCATCAGCATTAAGAAGGACATTCATAGTCACAACAACACGGCCCTGATCATTTACTTCTTGGCGGTACATAAAACAAATCTTTTTTCCCTCTTGTATAACACAATTAACAGTCCACAAGCCGAAAGTTTCAGACAAAGAAGAGGCACCGTTTGGTAATGTAGCTGCTGCGGGTTTGGTTGCAGCAGGTTTTGAATCTGATGCAAATGCTACAGAAGAAATACTCAAGAGAGTAAAAAATATAAGTAAATTCAATAACTTTTTCATTTTATATTCCAGTTCTTTACATAAAAGAGAAACATACTCATTATCTTTTAATAATTACACATATATAAAAACATCTTAATAAAAAAGAGCTTTCTACAATTGTATAGCTTTTATAATCGTTTGAGGCTACCTCGAAATTCATTAACAACTTTCCTATAAACATGCTTTTTAAAAGAAATAACAATCGAAGGAAGAGTTTCTAGATCAATCCATTTCCACTGGTCGAATTCCGCTTTATGACCATTCGGCGGAGGATTAGTCGCGATTTCAGAAAGATCTCCCGTAAATTGAAAAGCAAACCATTTTTGTATCTGTCCTCGATATTTATTGCTTAATTTGCATCCAATAAGTTCTTGTGGAAAATCATAAGTAAACCAATCTTTTGCTTCCTTAATCAACTTTATAGATCGAATACCCGTTTCTTCGTAAAGTTCACGACATGCTGCATCTAATGGCTCTTCATTCTCATCAATTCCTCCTTGAGGAAGCTGCCAACGATGAGACATTTCGGTAATAGGATGATCGGACGTCATTAAACGACGCCCAACCCAAACTTTACCTGCATGATTAAAGACAGCAATTCCAACGCATCTGCGATAAGGAAGGGCATTCAAATTAACCTCTGCATTATTCATGCAATAATCCTCAAACTGTATACTCCCTTTCTCACTTTAAAATATCCTTATTGGGATCTGGTGGAAATGCTGCATGCGCCATTTCACCCCGTAACAACTTATAAGCTTCATGCAATTGAACATCATCTTTAGGGTCTTGTGGAACAAAAGCAGCTGAACCAGATCCTTTCTTACTTTCTCGCTTCCCTTTGATATGCCCTTTTAATGTCGATTCACCAATTTTTACATCGTAGCCTTTATATTTTTCAGGAAGCGGTTGCTCTACAATAATATCAGGTGTAATTCCAGTCCCTTGAATTGAAGTACCAGACGGTGTGTAATAAAGCGCAGTTGTTAAGCGCAAGGCACCATTTTCACCTAAGGGGATAATCGTTTGAACAGATCCCTTGCCAAAAGATTGCGTCCCTAAAATCGTAGCACGACGATGATCTTGTAGTGCGCCTGCAACAATTTCAGAAGCACTTGCCGAACCACCGTTAATGAGTACGATGAGAGGCTTTTCATTGATGATATCTCCTGGCTTAGCATCAAATCTCGTCACATCACTTTTCTTCCGCCCACGGGTCGAGACAATTTCACCTTTATTGAGAAAGGCACTCGAAACACTCACAGCTTGATCTAAAAGACCACCAGGATTAAGCCGTAAATCAAGAACATATCCCTTCAACTTATCTTGAGGAATTTTAGACTGAATATCTTTAATTGCGGCCTGAAGATTGCCAAAGGTCTGCTCGGAAAACTGAATAATTCTTACATATCCAATATCACCCTCAACGCGATATTTTACCGCTTTTATTTTGATGATATCACGAACAACCTTAATTTCGAGAGGCTTATCAACACCAGAACGAATAACTGTCAACATAATTGGTGTTCTAGGAGCTCCCCGCATCTTATTAACAGCTTCACTCAATGTTTGACCATTCGTCTCTACACCATCAATTTTTGAAATGAGATCCCCTGCTAAAATACCCGCTTTTGAAGCAGGTGTATCATCCATTGGAGAAACAACTTTAATTAAGCCTTTCTCCATGGTAACTTCAATACCAAGACCTCCGAATTCTCCCTTCGTAGAATCCCGCATCTCCTTAGCTTCTTGCGCATTCATATAAGATGAATGGGGATCAAGTGATGTGAGCATCCCATTGACAGCATTTTCAATAAGCTTTTTATCATCTGGAACCGTCACATATTGCATACGGACGCGTTCAAAAATATCGCCAAATAGAGCCAGCTCTTTATAAACATCATTTTCATTATTGGCAGCAACAGACTGCACCATTATCATTGAACATGCGCCGAGCAATACCCCAGCGACCAAAAGAACAACTTTACGAATCATTTTGGTTCCTTCTCGTTTTTTTCAGTCCGCCACCAAGGAGTCGGATTCACAGGCTTCCCCTGCTTTCGAAACTCAATGTAAAGCATTGGAGCAGTTTTTCCTATATCCAATGCAACACTGTTCGCAACAAATTGCATCCCCATCGTTCCAAGTGGTTCACCGGCAAGAACAAACTGTCCCTGACTTACGTTGATTTTCGACACCCCAATAAGAATGATATGATAACCATTGCCAACATTGAGAATAATTAATTGTCCATAAGAACGAAATGGCCCAGCAAAAGCAACAAGAGCATCAGCAGGAGATATAACAACAGCGGATGCTTCTGTTTCAATCACTTCACCAAAGCGCGTCATCTGCGAACTATTATGCGAATGCCGCACTCTTTTTCCTAAAACAGGCAAAAATAAAGAACCTTTTCGACTTTCAAAATTCGACTGCTCTAACAATTGTAAATTTTTCTGTACCTGTATTGATGCATCAAAACTCAGTTTTGATTGACGATCAAGCTCTAAAATTAACTCCTCTAAAGAGCGCGCTTGTTTAGCAAGTACAATGTTCTTTTGTTGTTGCTCTGTAAGCTCTTCTTCTGATCTTTGTTGTAATTTAGCTTTTTTCCCTAATAAAAGCTCTAAATGCTTTTTCTGTTCTGCTTGCTTTTGCATTTTAGCCTTTAACGCTGTATACTCCATGGTAATTGAATTGGTTAAATTGGTCAACTCCTTCAGACTTTCTGTTAAAGCGCGTGTTTTCTCTTGCATTTGAGGGACAACAGCCCCTAATAAAACAGAACTACGGACAGAAGTTAATACATCTTCAGGTCGCACTAAAAGAGCAGGAGCGGGATTTAACCCCATACGTTCTAAAATGGCAAGAACTTCCGCAAATTCAGCACGTCGATTTTTTAGATTTTGTTGAACTTGCACCCGCTTTTTTATCATTTTTTTAGCTTTTCTTCTCTTTCAGCAATATCATTTGCTACTGCACGTTCTTCTTTAGCAACCTTTATAAGTGCATCACTTAAAGTACGTTGATCTTTTTTTAAACCTTCAACTTGACGCTCAAGGAAAGCAACCCGCTCACGCGAAAGTGAAATATTTTGGTGAATCTCTGCTAACGCTTTGTGTACTTCTTCTACACTCCTTACTGTACCTTCAGCATGTGATACAGAAAAACAAAAAACTATACTCAAGAACAACACGAAAAATAGCATAAATTCTTCATATAAATGTTGCATCTTTCTATGAAGAAGCCGTTCCATTTGCCCAACCATTAAGCATCATCACATAAATGAGTGATGCTTTAAATGACGTCAACTAAAACAATATTAATAAATACACAAATAAGTGCTAAAAATTGTCTAAAAATATTAAACACGATGATAAGGGTGGTTACTGGCGATCGTTACAGCACGATAAAGCTGTTCGGCAAGAAGTATACGTGCAATTTGATGCGGCCATGTCATAAAACCAAAAGACAAAAGAAAGTCAGCACGGCTTCTTATCTGTTCATTATGCCCATCTGGTCCCCCTAAAGCAATTATCAAATCACGGATACCTTCATCACGATAAAATTCTAACTTTTCAGCAAAAGTAGATGATGAAATCGACTTTCCACGTTCATCCAACACGATTAACCGACACTTGTCAGGCAAAAATCCGATAAGCTTTCTTCCCTCCTCTTCCATACGCTGACATGCTGTTTGCGCACGACTTTCTGATATCTCTTGTAATTTTTTGAAATGAAATCCCAAAGTTCCAGAACTTTTAGAAAAACGATCCAAATAATGGTGAAACAATGTGTGTTCTGCACCCATCTTCATGCGGCCAACAGCAAAAATAGAAATTTGCATGTTAATGATCTCCAAAGAGAACCGATTTTGTATTGTTTACATCAGGAGCAAGCCACATTTTTTCTAAATTATAAAAGAGACGAATTTCTGGACGAAAAAGATGAACGATGATATCACCTGTATCAATCAATATCCAATCACCCGTCGCTAACCCTTCTACACTTACAAGACCGTATCCGCTGTCTTTCCAAGTACATAACAAATGATCAGCAATAGCAGTAACATGGCGTTGTGAATGCGCTGAAGCTATAACCATGTAATCAGCCAAAGATGATTTACCCCGAATATCTATGGAAACGATATCTTCTGCTTTTGTATCCTCTAAACTTTTGAGAATAATTTCAAGACCATCACTCACAGAAAAAATTCTTTTTTCTGTAGCAGATGCAATACTGTAAGAGTATTTTTGTGAAATGTTTTTCAGGCCAATATCCTTTCTTATCATTTAAAACATAGAGAAAAGAGAAGCAGAATCTTACAAAATATTCAAGAAAAATTATTCTCCTTTAAACGAAGATTCGTTGAAGACTGAAAAGATAAAGGACCATGTAAATAAGTCCAAGCCGGTGGTTTCATAAAAGGTAATCGTATACTTTCTCTCTCATCTACACGAAAAGAACGGTAAATATGTGCCATAGGAGAAGAGAATGCTGACATATGCGCAAAAGGACGATCAACAATCGCAATAGGAAGCATCGATACAATAGCACGCCATCGATACCAATGATGTATCGTTGCAAAACTATCTGCACCCATCACCCACACAAAATGGACTCCACGACAATGTGTGAGAATATGAGAAATCGTATCTATTGATACTTTACTACCTATTGCCTGTTCAAAACCCGTTACACGAATCTTCGGATGATCAACGAGTTTAATACTGAGCCGCATTCTCTCATCTAAAGAAGGTAAATGTGTACAATCCTTTAAGGGGTTTCCTGGAGTTACCATCCACCATAATTGATCAAGATGTAAACGCCGAATTGCGCTTTTTGCAACAAGAAGATGACCAGCATGGGGTGGATTAAAAGACCCACCAAAAAGACCAACAATATTGGACTTTTCAACATGTGGCATACGATCTTTCCAAGGAAAAAATGGATTTTTCAAGGCCTAACCTGTCCATTTCCTTTAATATGGTACTGAAATGATGTCAGCTGCTCAACACCTATTGGACCACGCGCATGCATTTTTCCTGTTGCAATACCAATTTCTGCTCCAAAACCAAATTCACCTCCATCAGAAAATTGTGTAGATGCATTATGAAGTAAAATAGCTGAATCCAAACGATTAAAAAATATTTTTACCACCCTCATATCCTCAGCAATAATCGATTCTGTGTGCCCCGAGGAATAACGTTGAATGTGCGCAATGGCTCCTTCAATACCTTGAACTGTTTTGACAGAAAGAATTGCATCAAGATATTCGTGCGACCAATCTTCCTCTGAGGCTAATTTAACATCTGGTATGAAAGAAACAATATCCTCTGTTGCACGAATTTCACACCCCTTCTCTTGTAAAACAATGAGAACAGGAAGAAACTTTTTTAATGCTTGGCGATCAATGAGAAGTGTCTCAACAGCGCCACATATACCGGTTCTGCGCAACTTTGCATTTATAACAATCTTACACGCCATATCTAAATCTGCTGATTGATCAATGTAGATATGACAGAGCCCTTCTAAATGGGCAAAGGTTGGAACACGTGCATCAGACTGTACCCGTGCAACGAGGCTTTTTCCGCCACGAGGTATAATAACATCAATCATACCATCCAACCCTTTAAGCATTTCTCCAACAGCATTCCGATCTGTCGTCCCTACCATTTGAATCGCATCTTTAGGAAAATTAGCTTTTTCCAATCCTCTCACCAATGCACAATGGAACGCATAAGCGGAATGAAAACTATCCGACCCACCACGTAAAATTGCAGCATTTCCAGCCTTTAAACATAAAGCGCTTGCATCCACTGTAACATTTGGTCGGCTTTCATAAATGATGCCAATGACACCAAGAGGTGTACGGACACGGCTAATATGAAGCCCATTTGGACGTGTCCATTCACTCATCACCTGTCCAACTGGATCAGGTAAAGAAGCAATTTGACGCACACTCTTTATGATTGCATCCAAACGCAATTCATCTAACTTGAGCCGATCAATCATGGCTGCATTTAAATTATTCTGAACAGCGTTCGCTAAATCTTGACGATTAGCCCGTAAGATTTCAGCTGTTTGATCCTCTAAACTTAAAGCTATCATTTCTAAAGCATTGTTCTTTTGTTCAGAAGACATAATAGCTAGTGCCGCCGCAGCATGGCGCGCTTTTTGCCCCATGTCTTTCATTTGTTCTTTTAAAGCCATAGTGTCATCCATTTTGCAAAAACAATAAACAAAGTAAAAGATAACTTTTTTAAGCAGAATCGGTCAAGCAGCGTAAGACCATATCATTACGATGTACCATAGCAGAGCGCGCTTCATATCCAAGAAGCAATGCGATTTCTTCGCTTTTACACCCCATAATGCGGACAACTTCATCTTTGCCATAACTTACAAGCCCACGAGCAATCTCAACTCCATTTATATCAACAATCGCAACCGTATCTCCGCGATTGAATTTTCCTTCAACAGCAATAACTCCTGCTGCTAATAATGATTTTCCCGATTTAAGAGCCTTAACTGCTCCCTTATCAATCGTTAAAATACCAGATGGATCTAAATGACCAGAAATCCAAATTTTCCAAGCATTAACAGGCTTTTCACTCGCAGCAAAAAAACTTCTGCGCTCCCCCCTATCAAGTGCCGAAAGAGGATTCATACGCTTACCTGAAGTAATAACCATTGCCGTTCCAGCAGAATTTGCTATTTTCCCAGCATCTAATTTGGTTTTCATTCCCCCACGAGAAAGCTCTGAAGCAGCTCCATCTGCCATTTTTTCGATATCACTCGTGATTGATGCAACAAAAGGTATAAATTCAGCCGTGGGATCACGATGGGGAGATTTCGTATAAAGGCCATCAATATCTGATAAAAGTATCAAAAGATCTGAACCCATCATTGTTGCTACCCGTGCCGCTAAACGATCATTATCACCATAACGAATTTCACTTGTTGCTACAGTATCATTCTCATTGATAACCGGCACAGCTCCAAAACGCAAAAGGACATTAATCGTAGCACGTGCATTGAGATAACGTCGTCGCTCTTCTGTATCGAAGAGAGTGAGTAAAATTTGACCCGTCTTTAATCCATACTGAGCAAGTGCATCACCATATGTTTTAGATAATTCAATTTGTCCCAAAGCAGCACATGCTTGACTCTCTTCTAATTTCAAAGCTCCCTTAGGGAGCTGGAGCAATGTTCTTCCTAAAGCAATCGCACCTGAAGACACCAATAAAATCTCAACACCTTTTTGACGTAACTTGGCAACATCACTTACCAAACTATTGAGCCATTCAGCCCGTAAACCTGTCTGAGGATCAACCAAAAGCGCAGATCCAACTTTGATCACAATGCGTTTATAGTGCGCAAGTTTTTGCAATCCAACTGCCCTCTTCATCAATCCTGCTCTTCTCTGTCATCATCCTTTTTGCGCGCCATTTCAATAATATGTGCGACAGCACGGAGAACATTTTCTAAACCTTCACGACTGACCGCAGAAAACATCATCACAGATTTACCCGTTACCTTTTGCAAAATCTCTTGTTTGGCTTTTCGCTCTTCAATAGTAAGAGTATCTATCTGACTTAAAGCTATAACTTCTGTCTTATCACTTAAGTTATTCCCATATGCCTCTAATTCCTTACGCACAATCTGGTACGCTTTTGCCACATCTTCTTCTTGAGCAGAAACCAAATGGAGTAAAACACCACAGCGTTCGACATGCCCTAAAAAACGGTCTCCAATTCCTACACCTTCATGGGCCCCTTCAATGAGACCAGGAATATCAGCTAAAACAAATTCACGCGCATCAATGCATGCAACACCAAGATGAGGGTGGAGGGTGGTAAAAGGATAATTGGCAATTTTTGGTTTTGCAGCTGTTACTGATGCTAAAAAAGTTGACTTTCCAGCATTCGGCAAACCAACAATTCCACCATCAGCAATTAACTTCAAACGAAGCCACAATGTGCGCTCTTCACCAGCTAAACCTGGATTTGCACGACGAGGTGCCCGATTCGTAGAGGTCGTAAAATGAAGATTCCCAAAACCACCGTTCCCTCCTTTTGCAAGACGGTAACGTTGTCCCACTTGTGTTAAATCACAGATTAGCGTTTCATTATCTTCTTCAAAAATTTGTGTCCCAACCGGTACTCTAAGAATGATATCACCACCCTTTTCACCCGACATATTACGTCCCTTACCATGTCCTCCTGTTTTTGCTCTAAAATGCTGCTGATAGCGATAATCGATCAGCGTGTTGAGGCCATCAACAACAACAGCCCAAACATCACCACCGCGTCCTCCATTCCCTCCATCAGGACCGCCAAATTCAATAAATTTTTCACGACGAAAGGAGACTGCCCCTGCCCCCCCATTACCAGAACAAATATAGACTTTAGCTTGATCAAGAAATTTCATTGGAAATACTCACTGAGGAATCAATCCCTTTACCTCTATAGGTAACGTACCAGTTTTACCAGTCTTTCATTATTGACAACAGAAAAAATGCCCATAATGTCATCAACAACTATTCGCAAATACCCTTACATTCTTAATATATCAATACACTTCAATCTTCTGAAAAAAAACAGCTATTGTTGCACTTCTGTTTTGCTCTTAAAATTTAAAGCTAAAAGGTAAAGCTCTACGGATTCTGATCGGCTTGCCGGTGGTTTGACATGATGAACTGTTTTAAAATTCTGTTTTAATGTCGTGAGAAGGGTGTTTTCCGCTCCACCTTGAAAGGCTTTTGCTAAAAAATGTCCTCCAGGCTTAAGAACTGAAAGAGCAAAATCAGCAGCGACTTCACACAAGTGTATCGTCCTTAAATGATCAGTCTGACGATGACCTGTTGTTGGTGCTGCCATATCAGAAAGTACCACATCCGGCTTTGTCCCTAAGGCATCAGTTAATTTCTGCGGTGCATCTGCATGCAAAAAATCCATTTGCAACATCACAACTCCAGGTAATGGATCAACAGGCAAATAATCAATGCCCACAACACTTGCTTTTTTATCACTGGAACCGATTACACGTACAGCGACCTGACACCATCCTCCCGGAGCAGCACCTAAGTCAATAATCTTTTGACCTTTTTTGAGAAACTTATAGCGCTCATTAATTTCAATTAATTTATAAGCCGCACGCGACCGATAACCATCCACTTTCGACTGATGAACATAAGGATCATTTAGATGCCTCTCTAACCACCGCCGTGACGACGCTTTAATGGTTCCTGCTTTCTTCTTTACACGTTGATATAATTCATGTGATCCTGCTCCACCGTATCCGCCTGCTGGTGTTTTTATCGTTTTTTTCATCGTTATTCATTGTCTCCGTCTTTTAATAACTGCTAACGTCTGAAACGTTTTCCCTTCCTATATCGACACCATACACCATCGCGTAACATCAACTCTATCAAGATTCCTTCTCTCAAACCACGATCAGCAACTCTTAATCGTCGACTGGGCCAAACTTCTCGAATAACATCTAAAATTGCACAACCAGCCAAAATTAAATCTGCTCTTTCGCGTCCAATACAAGGATTAGTTGCACGTTTTTTTATGTCCCATGACAATACACGTTTCATCATAAGTGTAATGTCTGCATCATTCATCCAGATACCATCAACTCGTCTTCGATCATAGCGTTCTAAATTAAGGTGCATTCCTGCTAAAGTTGTAATTGTTCCAGAAGTTCCCAAAAGATGAAACTTTGATCCTTGAGCGAGAGTCCCCAATTGATGACGTTCTGAAAAATTATTTAACAAATTTCGCACATAACTTTTCATCTGTTCAAAATCATCTAAACTAATAGCACTTCCTCCAAAGCGCTCAGCAAGTGTGACAACACCAACAGGAAGAGAAGTCCATGCCGTAATCTGTTCCGTTAAACGTAAAGAACGCTTTTTGGAAACATCAAGGAGTACAATTTCTGATGATCCTCCTCCAATATCAAAAAGCACAATTGCATCGGTGTTCGGCTCAACAAGCGTACCACAACCTGAAACAGCAAAACGTGCTTCGGTTTCCTGATCAACAATCTCTAATTCAAGACCAGTTTCATCCAAAACACGTTGAATAAAATATTTCCCATTTTTTGCCAAACGGCAAGCTTCCGTTGCAACTAAACGATAACGTTTAATACGCCTCTGTTTTAGCTTGAAATGACAAATCTTTAATGCTTCAATCGTACGATCCATTGCTTGCGTATTAAGAAAACCGTTATTTACTAAGCCTTCTCCTAATCGTACAATACGTGAAAAAGCATCAACAACACGAAAATACCCAGGTTTACTGGGAGATGCGATAAGAAGACGACAATTATTCGTTCCCAAATCAAGTGCTGCATAAAGAGGTGGAGATTTCAATTGAGAAAACTGTGGATGAAAAGGCGTTTTTGAGCCTTTCGCTTTTTTAACATCTACAATTGCTCGACTATTAAATTCAAAAGTTGTATCCGATTGAATAAGTTTCTGTTGACGACACCTCTTTCGTTGTTTGTGCTTTATATCACCGGAAAGAGAATCTCTTCCTATCTGTAACAAGGCAGAATGATTATTTTGATGACCAACGCTATAATCATATAATTTCTTGGCTCTGATATTATACGCTCTTCCTTGCTTTGATTCTTTTGAATCATAATCTAATGGGGCCATTTTCCTTATCCCTTGAGCGCTTTTCCCCAATTAATAAACGCAAAACTCTTTATTTTTATAACTAAATAAAGTAACAATGCGGCATTAAATTACAAATATCAAGAAAACATTCCTTACTTTTCTCTCATCAGAATTGTTTACACTCGTGTCACTTAGCTTTCTGAATACTTTTCGGCTGTTTCTACAAAATCGACTTTCTCTTTATAAAGTTTGAAACTATAAATTCATCATTGACGTTTATACTCATTTTTGTAAGTGACTAACCTCTTTTTAATCACTCCCATCGAGATATATCTCTATTGTAAAAAGGTAAATCTGTGCCCTTAAAGCATGTTTGATTATCATTGCTCTTTTATATTCACGATATAATAATACTGTAATTGCATTTTACAGAGTGATTAAACTCTTAGTATCGCAATCATCAAACCCCATAACCATAAAAAGTATGACAATATTTTCATTGAACGTTATTGATATCAAAGGAGACTAAACACTTTTTCGCAATAAGATTTTAGACAAATAGCAGTGAAGAGTGCGTTAGAGTATTTCCTTTTATTTTTTATAAAAAGAGAAGCGGGTTATTTTTCTTTATCAGCACTAAATTGGTATGAATTTTTTACAAAGATAAAACTAACTATTCCTTGTTCAAAGGAATTATATTGCTATTTTTAGCCCCGTGGAAAAACTCTAACTTTTATTCTTTATTTGCTGTTATAGATGAATAATTTAAGGCATTTCCCTATTATACTATACAAATTACTAAGTTACTGCATTTTTTCTTTAGATCTAAAAATACAAAACAATAATTTATGGACAAATAAACTCTTCTAAAATTGCTCTATACAGGTTATCGTTGTAAAGAATTAAGTGCTGCACTTAACCCTTCAAATGGTACAGTAAAAGAAAATACCTTTCCTTCTTTAATCTTATAGGAAATACGTATTTTTTTGTTTTGTTCTATTTGTTTGCTTAAAACTGGTCCTACAAGCGATTGGGCCAAACAGATGGTTTCATTACACTGCGTATAACGAACAAGGATAGGCTTTTTAACACCTTCTAAAAAAATTCGAATAGGAGTCTTTATATCAGTATTGGGTAATGTTCTGAACAGCATTACTGCTTGACCTTTTTTGGTAGAAACAAGAGACCAACTAAAAATGGTATTATCATTCTGATCATGAACCGTCTGCGTTACATTACATATCCCTTGCTTAAGTTTTTGTTTTTCATCACAAATTAATGTCCAATAATCAAATTGCATAATAATGCGACGCGTTTCACCAGGTTCTCCTTTGGGAATAGATAATTGTGGTGGATGCACTGTATAAACATCCTTTTTCTCATTAGCAAAGCTTTCGCCCTTGCCTATAAAGGCAAGGACAAACAGAATAATTACAAAAATATTTTTCTTCTTTATAGTAATATTCATTTTTTTCATCATCATCTCAGTCTTAGAGTAATACCTGCACCTATCCCGAAATGCCCCCCAGCACTTGTGACTGATAAATTAGAGCGTATATTACCATCTTCAGAGGTATAACCAGCACCAATAGCAAACGCGGACTGGCTACGCCACACACCACTACCAAATGAAACACTTAAAGATCCTGGTATATCATAGTAACGTAAGTTAGAGACCGCCAAACCAATAGCCGCTGCTTGCCTTGCCTCTTTGCGAACATCCTCAACAGCATAACTTAACGTTTCAAACTTCATATCTGTATAGGACTTTGCTTCATTAACACCATTATTGACAAAACTGCTCACTTGCTCATCAGTATATTTCTTCGCATCATCAAGAACTATCTTCATCTGATCCTTAGTGTAATCATGCAACTGACCACCAGTTACTGCTTGCTTAGAGCCTGTTTCAATCTTGCCATCCGCTACATTATCTATCAAAACGGGATCACTCTCATTTCCACCTACTAACGTAATGCTATTGGTCTTTTTACCATTATCATCTTTGTCATAGTTAACTGCTCCATCCGTAACCGCAGTTGCAATATCTTGCACATGTTTATCAATCGTATCTACCCTGTTCTCAACCTTCGTAACCCTATCATTCGTTTCCCATAACTGACCTCCATTCACAGCATCTTGCGAACCTTCTTTTATCTCTCCATTCGCTACATTGGTAATATGAGACGCTTCACCATTATGACTTGCGTCATACGCTCCTTGCTCCTCATTCCAATGCAAATTATTCTTATCTATATTATCAGAAACATCCTTAATACGGTCGTTGATATGCGTCATACTCTCACTGACAGCTTCAAAGGCACCAGCTACATCATGGCTCTCCTTTGTCGAGAAACTCCCATCAGAAGAAAATTGTGCAACATTGAAACTAGGTGCCGTCCACACACCATTCTCATACTTCGCTCCTCCACCAAAATATTGAGCAAGGGTCGTATGCAGAGAATAAAGCTGGCCACCATTTACTGCTTCTGTCGATCCTTCAGAGAGAATTGCTGCTTTCACGCCAGAGAGACTACGTGCATCACCATTACTATTTGCAATTGTAATTGCTGTCCCTTCTTTCTCCGCACCAATTTTGATAACCTTGGTTTCTTCATCTTGCTTAACAAGACTATCACTGACTACTTGGCTAATCTTTTTGCTAATCTCATCCTTAACATTTGTAATTCTATTATTAACATTGGTGAATGAATTACCTACTCCAACAAAGGCTGAGGCAACATCAAGATACTCTTTATCTTCCGTTTTCCCATCTTCTTCAAAGCTCTTAACCGTGAATGTAGGAGCAGTCCATGTGCTATTCTCGTACTTAGCACCACCACCAAAGGATTTAGCTATATTCGTAGCGGCTGTTTCAAGATTGTTAGAGACAGTGCTTACATTTTGATTGGTCACAAAAAGCTGACTACCATTCACTGCTTCCGTCGATTCTTTCGAAAGCACACCAGATTTCACACCAGACAAAGTCCGCGATGCCCCATCAATACTCGCAAGCTTAACTTCAGTACCACTCTTTTCACCTCCTATACTAATAACATGTGTCTCTTCATTCTGCTTAACAAGGCTATCTCCAACAACTTTGTTAATCTCAGTCTTAAGCTCTTTATGAATATTCGTGAATGAACTCCCTACACCAGCAAATGCTTCCGCTACAGTCTGATAGCTCTTCTCTTCAACTGCACTGCCATCTTCTTTGACAATATTAACCTTGAAATCAGGTTTGTGCCATTCACCATTCGCATATCCAGCTCCACCACCTAAATAGGTCGTAACATTCTTATTGGTTTCAAAAAGCTGAGAGCCATTTACCGCATCTGTAGAACCTGCCGCAATGGTACCATTAGAAAGCGATGTAATTTTGCTATTAGCTCTTTCTTTACCTTCTCCATGCTCGGCTACAAATGCCTTTTTATCACCGCTCCACAACAAAGCGTCACCCTGAACAGTGGCAATTTCTTTTTCAATCTCATTCTTAACATTTGTAAATGAATCTTGAATTTTCGTGAATGAATTTCCCACACCAGCAAAAGCAGCTGCAACATCATCATAGGTCGCATCAGCAATGACGCCATCTTCTTTGAAGCTCTTAAGCATAAATTTAGGTGCTGTCCATGCACCATCCTCATACTTAGCGCCACCACCTAAATAGGTTGCAATTTTGTCACCAAACGAATGAAGCTGAGAACCATTGATCGCCTCAATTGAATCTTTAGAGATTGTCCCGCCCGTCACACCGGAAATAACTCGGTTTTCATTTTTCTTGTTTTGAAGATTAATTATAGTGCCATCTGTTTCCGCTCCAATAGTAATAGGATCGCCTTCTTTCTTCTGCTTAACAAGACTATCACTGACTACTTGGTTAATCTCCTTCTTAAGCTCTTTATGAATATTCGTGAAAGAGGTACCTACACCAGCAAATGCTGCAGAAACACTACTATAGTCTTTATCTTCAACATCACTACCATCAGCCTTGACAGTCTTAACTGTAAACTTAGGAGCAGTCCATGCACCATTCTCATACTTAGCACCACCACCTAAATAAGTAGCAATTCCAGTGCCCAATTGATGAAGCTGTTGACCTGCTACAGCATCCGTGGAATTCTCATTAATTGTTCCATTCTGAAGAGAGGTAATCTTGCTGTTGGATTTTGCATCTCCTTCTTTTTCACCATGCGTTGCAACAAAGGCGCTTTTTGCCTTATCCCACAACAATGCATCACCTTGAACTTCTTGCGTAATATTTGTGATATTTTCAGTAAGTTCATTAAACTTATTCGTTATATTGTTATTAACATTTGCAAAAGAGGTACCTACACCAGCAAATGCAGTTGTTACATCATCATAGGTTGCATCAGAAACTTTGCCCTCTTCATTGACAGTCTTAACTGTAAACTTAGGAGCAGTCCATACACCATTCTCATACTTAGAACCACCACCTAAATAGGATGCAATTTTGTCACCAAACGAATGAAGCTGAGAACCATTGATCGCCTCAATTGAATCTTTAGAGATTGTCCCGCCCGTCACACCGGAAATAACTCGGTTTTCATTTTTCTTGTTTTGAAGATTAATTATAGTGCCATCTGTTTCCGCTCCAATAGTAATAGGATCGCCTTCTTTCTTCTGCTTAACAAGACTATCACTGACTACTTGGCTAATCTCCTTCTTAAGCTCTTTATGAATATTCGTGAAAGAGGTACCTACACCAGCAAATGCTGCAGAAACACTACTATAGTCTTTATCTTCAACATCACTACCATCAGCCTTGACAGTCTTAACTGTAAACTTAGGAGCAGTCCATGCACCATTCTCATACTTAGCACCACCACCTAAATAAGTAGCAATTCCAGTGCCCAATTGATGAAGCTGTTGACCTGCTACAGCATCCGTGGAATTCTCATTAATTGCTCCATTCTGAAGAGAGGTAATCTTGCTGTTGGATTTTGCATCTCCTTCTCCATGTTGCGCCACAAAAGCCTTATCCTTTGCACTCCAGTTTAGAGAATCTTGTGCAACACCTTGGGATACTTCCTTAATCCGATCATTTACATTCTTGATACTTTCATCAAGTCCCGTAAATGCTTTACCAACATCTTTAAATTCAGCATCTTTTATCTCACCTTCTTTAGAAATCTGAGATAGATTATAGGTAGGTTCTGTAAATGCACCATCTTTAAATGCCGCATCACCACCTAAGAATTTTGCAACATCACTACCGATTGTATTAATCTGACCACCGGTAATTGCGTCATGTGAATCCTTGGCAATCTGACCATCTGCAACATTATGAAGACCAACAGGTGCAGACCCCTTACCTTTTCCTAAAGTCACACTCGCATAATTAATGCTGCTATTGTCATCATCTTTTTTATCATAATGAACAACAGCTGATTCATCAGACTGAAGACTGAGAGAAAGATCTTTCAAACCTTTATCAAACTGTTCCTTGTTAACAGCTTGATTATTTTGTGTTGCCGCCTTCACACCAGAAAGGGTTCTGTCCCCTTTATCCTTATTAGCAATGTTGATTGCTGTACCATCTTTTTCTTTACCGATATTAATAGACTTTGTTGTCTCATCCCACTTAACAAGACTATCACTGACTACTTGGCTAATCTCCTTCTTAAGCTCTTTATGAATATTCGTGAAAGAGGTACCTACACCAGCAAAAGCTGCAGAAACACTACTATAGTCTTTATCTTCAACATCACTACCATCAGCCTTGAAAGTCTTAACTGTAAACTTAGGAGCAGTCCATGCACCATTCTCATACTTAGCACCACCACCTAAATAAGTAGCAATTCCAGTGCCCAATTGATGAAGCTGTTGACCTGCTACAGCATCCGTGGAATTCTCATTAATTGCTCCATTCTGAAGAGAGGTAATCTTGCTGTTGGATTTTGCATCTCCTTCTTTTTCACCATGCGTTGCAACAAAGGCGCTTTTTGCCTTATCCCACAACAATGCATCACCTTGAACTTCTTGCGTAATATTTGTGATATTTTCAGTAAGTTCATTAAACTTATTCGTTATATTGTTATTAACATTTGCAAAAGAGGTACCTACACCTTCAAAAGCGGCAGATACACTTGTATAATTTTCATCTTTTGTATTACCATCAGAAGAGAATGTCTTAACCTTGAAGCTTGGTGCTGTCCATTCGCCACCTTCATACTTAGCACCACCACCTAAATAAGTAGCAATTCCAGTGCCCAATTGATGAAGCTGTTGACCTGCTACAGCATCCGTGGAATTCTCATTAATTGTTCCATTCTGAAGAGAGGTAATCTTGCTGTTGATTTTGCATCTCCTTCTCCATGTTGCGCCACAAAAGCCTTATCCTTTGCACTCCAGTTTAGAGAATCTTGTGCAACACCTTGGGATACTTCCTTAATCCGATCATTTACATTCTTGATACTTTCATCAAGTCCCGTAAATGCTTTACCAACATCTTTAAATTCAGCATCTTTTATCTCACCTTCTTTAGAAATCTGAGATAGATTATAGGTAGGTTCTGTAAATGCACCATCTTTAAATGCCGCATTACCACCAAGAGACTTCGCAACCTGTGTTCCCAATTGATGAAGCTGTTGACCTGCTACAGCATCCGTGGAATTCTCATTAATTGCTCCATTCTGAAGAGAGGTAATCTTGCTGTTGGATTTTGCATCTCCTTCTCCATGTTGCGCCACAAAAGCCTTATCCTTTGCACTCCAGTTTAGAGAATCTTGTGCAACACCTTGGGATACTTCCTTAATCCGATCATTTACATTCTTGATACTTTCATCAAGTCCCGTAAATGCTTTACCAACATCTTTAAATTCAGCATCTTTTATCTCACCTTCTTTAGAAATCTGAGATAGATTATAGGTAGGTTCTGTAAATGCACCATCTTTAAATGCCGCATTACCACCAAGAGACTTCGCAACCTGTGTTCCCAATTGATGAAGCTGTTGACCTGCTACAGCATCCGTGGAATTCTCATTAATTGCTCCATTCTGAAGAGAGGTAATCTTGCTGTTGGATTTTGCATCTCCTTCTCCATGTTGCGCCACAAAAGCCTTATCCTTTGCACTCCAGTTTAGAGAATCTTGTGCAACACCTTGGGATACTTCCTTAATCCGATCATTTACATTCTTGATACTTTCATCAAGTCCCGTAAATGCTTTACCAACATCTTTAAATTCAGCATCTTTTATCTCACCTTCTTTAGAAATCTGAGATAAATTATAAGTTGGTTCTGTAAATGCACCATCTTTAAATGCCGCATTACCACCTAAGAATTTTGCAACATCACTACCGATTGTATTAATCTGACCACCGGTAATTGCGTCATGTGAATCCTTGGCAATCTGACCATCTGCAACATTATGAAGACCAACAGGTGCAGACCCCTTACCTTTTCCTAAAGTCACACTCGCATAATTAATGCTGCTATTGTCATCATCTTTTTTATCATAATGAACAACAGCTGATTCATCAGACTGAAGACTGAGAGAAAGATCTTTCAAACCTTTATCAAACTGTTCCTTGTTAACAGCTTGATTATTTTGTGTTGCCGCCTTCACACCAGAAAGGGTTCTGTCCCCTTTATCCTTATTAGCAATGTTGATTGCTGTACCATCTTTTTCTTTACCGATATTAATAGACTTTGTTGTCTCATCCCACTTAACAAGACTATCACTGACTACTTGGCTAATCTCCTTCTTAAGCTCTTTATGAATATTCGTGAAAGAGGTACCTACACCAGCAAAAGCTGCAGAAACACTACTATAGTCTTTATCTTCAACATCACTACCATCAGCCTTGAAAGTCTTAACTGTAAACTTAGGAGCAGTCCATGCACCATTCTCATACTTAGCACCACCACCTAAATAAGTAGCAATTCCAGTGCCCAATTGATGAAGCTGTTGACCTGCTACAGCATCCGTGGAATTCTCATTAATTGCTCCATTCTGAAGAGAGGTAATCTTGCTGTTGGATTTTGCATCTCCTTCTTTTTCACCATGCGTTGCAACAAAGGCGCTTTTTGCCTTATCCCACAACAATGCATCACCTTGAACTTCTTGCGTAATATTTGTGATATTTTCAGTAAGTTCATTAAACTTATTCGTTATATTGTTATTAACATTTGCAAAAGAGGTACCTACACCTTCAAAAGCGGCAGATACACTTGTATAATTTTCATCTTTTGTATTACCATCAGAAGAGAATGTCTTAACCTTGAAGCTTGGTGCTGTCCATTCGCCACCTTCATACTTAGCACCACCACCTAAATAAGTAGCAATTCCAGTGCCCAATTGATGAAGCTGTTGACCTGCTACAGCATCCGTGGAATTCTCATTAATTGTTCCATTCTGAAGAGAGGTAATCTTGCTGTTAGATTTTGCATCTCCTTCTCCATGTTGCGCCACAAAAGCCTTATCCTTTGCACTCCAGTTTAGAGAATCTTGTGCAACACCTTGGGATACTTCCTTAATCCGATCATTTACATTCTTGATACTTTCATCAAGTCCCGTAAATGCTTTACCAACATCTTTAAATTCAGCATCTTTTATCTCACCTTCTTTAGAAATCTGAGATAGATTATAGGTAGGTTCTGTAAATGCACCATCTTTAAATGCCGCATTACCACCAAGAGACTTCGCAACCTGTGTTCCCAATTGATGAAGCTGTTGACCTGCTACAGCATCCGTGGAATTCTCATTAATTGCTCCATTCTGAAGAGAGGTAATCTTGCTGTTGGATTTTGCATCTCCTTCTCCATGTTGCGCCACAAAAGCCTTATCCTTTGCACTCCAGTTTAGAGAATCTTGTGCAACACCTTGGGATACTTCCTTAATCCGATCATTTACATTCTTGATACTTTCATCAAGTCCCGTAAATGCTTTACCAACATCTTTAAATTCAGCATCTTTTATCTCACCTTCTTTAGAAATCTGAGATAAATTATAAGTTGGTTCTGTAAATGCACCATCTTTAAATGCCGCATTACCACCTAAGAATTTCGCAACATCACTACCGATTGTATTAATCTGACCACCGGTAATTGCGTCATGTGAATCCTTGGCAATCTGACCATCTGCAACATTATGAAGACCAACAGGTGCAGACCCCTTACCTTTTCCTAAAGTCACACTCGCATAATTAATGCTGCTATTGTCATCATCTTTTTTATCATAATGAACAACAGCTGATTCATCAGACTGAAGACTGTTGGAAAGCTTCTCCAAACTTTTATCAAGTTGCCCTTTATTAACAGCTTCATTATCATTCTGCCCCGCTTTCACACCAGAAAGGATTCTATCCCCTTTATCCTTATTAGCAATGTTGATTGCTGTACCATCTTTTTCTTTACCGATATTAATAGACTTTGTTGTCTCATCCCACTTAACAAGACTATCACTGACTACTTGGCTAATCTCCTTCTTAAGCTCTTTATGAATATTCGTGAAAGAGGTACCTACACCAGCAAAAGCTGCAGAAACACTACTATAGTCTTTATCTTCAACATCACTACCATCAGCCTTGACAGTCTTAACTGTAAACTTAGGAGCAGTCCATGCACCATTCTCATACTTAGCACCACCACCTAAATAAGTAGCAATTCCAGTGCCCAATTGATGAAGCTGTTGGCCTGCTACAGCATCCGTGGACTCCTCATTAATTGTTCCATTCTGAAGAGAGGTAATCTTGCTGTTGGATTTTGCATCTCCTTCTCCATGTTGCGCCACAAAAGCCTTATCCTTTGCACTCCAGTTTAGAGAATCTTGTGCAACACCTTGGGATACTTCCTTAATCCGATTATTTACATTCTTGATACTTTCATCAAGTCCCGTAAATGCTTTACCAACATCTTTAAATTCAGCATCTTTTATCTCACCTTCTTTAGAAATCTGAGATAGATTATAGGTAGGTTCTGTAAATGCACCATCTTTAAATGCCGCATTACCACCTAAGAATTTCGCAACCTGTGTTCCCAATTGATGAAGCTGTTGACCTGCTACAGCATCCGTGGAATTCTCATTAATTGCTCCATTCTGAAGAGAGGTAATCTTGCTGTTGGATTTTGCATCTCCTTCTTTTTCGCCATGCGTTGCAACAAAGGCATTCGCAGTTTTATTCCAGTTTAAAGAGTCACTCTTTGCATCAGAAATCTCTTTGTTAATCTTTTTTGCAACATTCTTAAATGAAGTACCTACTCCAGCAAAAGCCGCCGCTACATCAGTATAGTCTTGATCTTCCGTTTGCCCATTTTCCTTGACGCCTTTAACCTTAAATGTAGGTGCGGTCCACTCTCCTTTCGCATTATAGCCGGCTCCACCACCAAAATAGGCTGCAAACTGCTTATTCAATGAATAAAGCTGAGAGCCATTTACGGCATCTGTTGAGAGACTACTAATAACCCCATCCTTTAGAGAGGTAATTTTACTGTTGGTTTTTTTGCTTCCTTTTGCTCCATGTTGCGCTACAAAGGCATTTTCATCTTTGCCCCACAACAACGCATCCCCTTGAACTTCTTGCGTAATATTTGTGATATTTTGAGTAAGTTCATTAAACTTATTCGTTATATTGTTATTAACATTCGCAAAAGAGGTACCTACACCAGAAAAAGCCGCTGCTACATTATCATAAGTCGAGTCAATAACACCGCCATCTGCTTGAAAGGTCTTAACTGTAAACTTAGGAGCAGTCCATGTACCATTCTCATACTTAGCATTACCACCAAGAGATTTTGTAACTTCACTGCCTAGAAAATAAAGCTGTGAACCTGTTACCGCATCCGTAGAGTTAGCAGAAATCTCTCCACCTAAAAGAGAGGTAATCCTGCTGTTGGTTTTTTTGCTTCCTTTTTCTCCATGCGTTGCTACAAAAGCACCTGCATCTTTGCTCCATAATAAGGCATCTCCTTGAATATTGGAAACTTCACTATTTAATACTGTTATATCAGTAGAATTCTTCGTAATCTTATCAGTTGCCTTGTTAATATCATTGGTATTTTTGGTTACATTACTGTTCGTTGCGAAAAGCTGCGAACCTGTTACTGCCTCATTTGAACTTGCTGAAAGAGTACCACCCTTCACACCAGTAATAGTACGTGTTTCTCCTTTATTATTAGTAACATCAATTAAATTGCCATTTTCTTTCGCACCAATGGTAATTTTTCCCGTTTTGCTATCATGCTGTACAAGGTTGTTTTCTGTAACGTTTGTGATCTGTGTATTAATGTTTTCAATCGCGTTGTTAACTTGTTCTGTGACTTTATTCTGAACATTCGTGATAGAAGTACCAACATCTTCAAAAGCTTCTGCTACAGTATCATAAGTTTTCTCTTCAGAGTTACCATCATCCTTAACAGCTTTAAGCTTAAATGTCGGTGCTTTCCAAGTCCCATCTCCATTATAACCAGCATTCTTATCAAAATAATGCGCAATATCGTTGTTTAGAGAATAAAGCTGAGAACCCGTTACGGCATCCGTAGAACCTTCAGAGATATCTCCATTCTGAAGAAAGGTAATCTTGCTATTGCTTTTTTTGCCTTCTTTTTCACCATGCGTGGCGACAAAGGCGCTTTTTGCCTTATCCCACAACAAGGCGTCACCTTGAACAGTGGTAATTTCTTTTTGAATCTTTTTGGTAATTTCATCCTTAATTTCCTTGAAGGAATCCTTTACTTTCTCAAATGATTCACCAACACCAGCAAAGGCAGCTGTGACATTACCATAAGTCGCATCAGTAACGCTGTTTTGAGAATTAAACTTCTTAACCACAAATTTAGGAGCAGTCCAACTACCATCCTTGTAGCTAGCATCACCACCAAAATAGGCTGCAACCTTCTCATTCGTATCAAAAAGCTGAGAACCATTCACTGCCTCGTTTGAATCTTTAGAGATTTTTCCACCTATAACACCTGCAATCGTTCGGTTCTCGTTATCCTTGTTTTGAAGATTGATTATAGTGCCATCTTTTTCTTTACCAATATTAATAGACTTTGTTGTCTCATCCCACTTAACAATACTCTCACTTTCAACTTTGGTAATCTCATTATTAAGGTTGGTAATTTCCTTTTTAACATTCGTGATAGAAGTACCAACACCGGCAAAGGCAGCTGCTACATTATAATAGGTACCATCTTCTTCAGTGCCATCATCCTTGATGGTTTTAAATTTAAATGTTGGAGCAGTCCAACTGCCATCCTTGTAGCTCGCATCACCACCAAAATAGGCTGCAACCTTCTCATTCGTATCAAAAAGCTGAGAACCATTTATAGCATCCGTTGAATCTTTGGAAACAGCCCCATTCTGAAGAGAGGTAATCTTGCTATTTGTTTTGCTGTCTTCTTCGCCATGTGTTGCGACAAAAGCCTGTTCTTTTTCATTCCATGACAAAGCATTTTGATCAATTTTTTGCGCTATCTCGTTATGAATATTCGTGACAGCATTTTCTACCTTCGTAATTTTATTGTTAACATTCGTAAAAGAACTGTCCACACCTGCAAATGCATCGGCAACATTGTGATAAGTTCCCTTTTGTACAGTATAGGTGGGCTCTGTACCTTTTAGAACATTTGCACCACCACCCAAATATTTCGAGATATTGTCATCAAGAGTGGATATATTATTTTTTGCTTCTGTTATATCAAGAGAATTCTTAGCAATGTCACCCTGAGCTTGTGTAATATCCTTGGCATTTTTGGTTACATTAGTGTTCGTTGCGAAAAGCTGAGAACCATTTACTGCATCCGTTGAATCTTTGGAAATATTGCCATCTTTCACACCAGTAAGTGTACGTGTTTCTCCTTTATTATTGGCAATATTAATTCTATCACCACCAGTGTCCTTACCAATCGTGATATGCTGGGTCTTGGCATCTTGTTTTACAAAACTATTGGCTGCTACTTGTTGTTCAACCTCTTTTTTTACTTTATTCAACTGAGAAAAATTTACAGCATCTGTATTATTGCTACCTTCTGCTACTCCCGTTATCTTTTTACTGCCAGCATCAATGCCAGAAGTGGTTATTTTCGGACCACCGGTAATCACTAAACCAGTTGCATCTAAGGTGGTATTTCCTGTTTTTACACTCTCCAGCGTAAGATCTTTCGCTAGATCAAATTTTACATTATTGTCTTTCTCTCCTTTTGTAAGCGTAATATTTGTACTTCCGGCTGCTAAATCCATTGGATTGGTTGAATTAACATTCGTTTTATTTTTACCATTAACAGAAAGATCCCAACTTGGGGTTATAGAGTCTTGTAGAGCTTTTAACTGCGCAACATTGACCGCATCGGTATCTTGAGTTCCAGCAGCAACACCTACAATCTGTCTGGTTTTTCCTTTCTTAGCATCACCAATGCTGAGTGCACCAAGACCGCCTATCCATGTATTATCCTGCCTATCTGCGTTTTCTCTAATACTAGGATCATAACCTCCAACACCAGCCGCAACATCAGCTATGGACTTAGAACCCAAAGCAATACCATTATCAACTGATACTGTTGCATTTTCACCTAGGGCAATTGCACCATCTGATCCTCTTTTTTCAGTCAGATTCTTTACAGATGCGCCATGGCCAAAAGCAATCGCGCCTGTGGATAATGCATCAACGTTAGCTTTACTACCAATAGCAATTGAATTTTCTGCAGCAGCCACGGCATCTGCAAAATCTTTACCAGCGGTGTTAATTTTTAAACCTTTTATAGCTACTGCCTCTTGTACTGCTTTTAACTGCGCAACATTTACCGCATCGGTATCTGCAGTTCCTGTTGCCACATTTGTAATTTTTTTACTTCCAGCTGAGATGCCATCTTTCGTCATCTCTGGACCGTCAGCAACTATGAGACCTGCTGCACTTAAACTACTTGCACCTAATTTTATATCATCATTTATTTTAATGCTATTGAGCTCAAGCTCCTTGGCTAAATCAAATGTGACCTTATTGTCTTTCTCTCCTTTTGCAATTTTGAAATTTTTACTTCCAGAAGAAAAATCTATCGTATTTTCTGTATCTAAGCTAACGCTCGTGGAATTTTCACCGCCAATAGTGAACTTCCAACCTTCTACTACCATTTCTCTTAATTCTTTTAACTGCGCAACATTTACCGCATCGGTATCTTCAGTTCCAGCAGAAAGACCTACTATCTGCCGTGTCTTAGCAACATTACCATTATCATACGCAGCAATACTCACTGCACCATACCCAGATTTCCATGCGACATCATCGTCTAATGTTGAAGCTATCCCTGTCTTAGGACTATAACCTACAATGTCACTTGCAGTTACAGCATCAGAACTAGCGCCCAAAGCAACACCCGTCGCAACACTCGCAGTTGTACTCTCACCTATAATTACAGCCCTTTCAGCATCTTTTACCTTCACTACAGCGTCTGAACCTATAGCTATTGATTCGGCCGCTGGTGACTTTGCCGATAACCCTATAGCTATTGACATTTTCCCCTCCGCTGTTGGAGCGTGCCAGTACCTACTAGTATCATTAGGAAGCGTAGTGTCCTGTCCTATCGCTATACTTGCTACCCCTGGAGCGTATGCCCCGTCACCTAATGCAAGGCCTGCCTTAGCCATCCTTGCACTAAAGCTTGTAAATCCTCTAGCCATTGGTTGATTCAATTCAGGCATAGAGAAGGCTCTCGAAAGAGTTCGTTTACTAATAGTATTCGATTCTAGAGTTTCATCTTCTGCTGATATGTCTCCATTCAATGCTGAGGGATCGCTCTCTAATGCCGAAATCTGCCTAAGGTCAGGTAGAGAGAAGCTTCTTAATCGAGGACCTTTCTTAACTGTATCTTCTTCTGGAGCTTCAGTGTGTGCCGATACATCCACTGTCAACGCTGCTGGGTCGCTCTCCAATGCTGATACAGACACTGGCTGCGCAGATACAGCAAATCTTGAAAATGGCTCTCCTCCACTAACATGACTTTCAGTCACATCAATGTGTGATGTTGTTGGATCATTATTTGCTGCTATAGATGCTGTTTCAAAAGTATTAGGCTTTCCATCTGAAGAATTCCCCGCTACCCCAGCGCTTACTGGAAGTATATTCGATAAAAATACAACCATTCCAGCCAATGAAAGCGTTCTCACAAAAGGCCGCTGATAAAAAGAATGAGAAATATTAAAATCATTCTTCGCTGATATTTTTTGTATTTTTTTCATCATCAATTCTCCACAAAGGAAAAGACATAAAAAAGACATATTTTAGTGTCAGTTATATCCTAAATTCTATTTGTTCTTCTATGCAGAAGGTTTTTCTTTCTGTGATACGGTTTTATTTATTAATATTTTGTTACTTAACTTTTGTTCATTATCCGTTTTTGAGGATGTTTTTGTCTGATAAACTTTTGCAACAGGAGGTATGTTTACAATTAAAGTAAGGGTATATCTCTGTGTTAAATATCAGAAATTGTAGATTTTCTTAATAAAGATAAAACTGCATTCTGAGTCTTTATGTGAAGAGAAATTTTTTCAGACAAAGGTTTTAAGCATGGGTTGTTTTGTTGTTGAGCGTGAGGTTACCTGTTAATGTTGTGGTGGTTTAGTGAGGCTATTTATCGTAGACTGGCAGCCTCTTATCACCGTGCATAAATAGTATGACTGTTTCAATGTTGTCGCTTCCCCCTGCTTATTAGAACAATATGCTTTCGTTGTATCATAATGAGTCTTATTTACACGAATTTTCTCATTTTATAGAACATATTGACAAAATAGCAAGAGAAAAATAACACCAATTCCAACCGTTTTTTTCTGCAATACACTTCGAGAAAGCGTTTAAAGAGGGATTCAATCAGTATTTAACAAAAATTAACTATAAAAATAAAAAGAATCTTTTGGTGGGTTTACATTTTAAATTACAGCGCAATTTTTGGTTCTAATATGGCTTTTTCATAAGTCCCATATCAAAATCCCGTCCTCATTATCAAACAAGAATGGAAAAAATTAAAATATTGGGAAATTTTTATTCATTCAATGTCATATTAAATCCTGCACCTCTCCCCAAATGTCTCCCTCAGCTCGTTACCGACCAGTTCAAACAGATATTTCCTTTTTCAAATCTATAATCAGCACCAAAAGCAAATCAAATACGTAACTTTCTAAGTACAGCACTATAAAGCAAGTGAAAAATTGCTAAACCTATAGCTGCCCTTTGTTTGTTTCTTTGCACGCACTGTCAATGCTATAATTTAAAATGTCCAATTTCATATCGGTATTTTTTCAGTACAGTCATTTATCTCACAAATAGTAACATTAATGATGTCACTTAAATCTTCATCCGTAGATCTTTCGATTGATCGAACTTCATTTATTGCTCTGTATAATCATGTCATTGTTGGCCATTCTCAGCCTCATTCGAATATCTTTCTCAAGATAGCTAGTACATTATCAATTAGAACAGATTCACTTTCATCGCTCTCTTTGAAAGTGATTTCTTATTTTTTCATCAGTATCTTTATTACAGTTAACCACTCCATTAGCCTTCTTACCAACTATATTTTCAAGAGCACCTACTTATTTCTCAATACTCGCTACTTTATTTTTAACTTTGGTAATCTTTTTTGTGTTCTTCCAAAACTGTATTCCATTTACTATATTAATGAAATTTTGCTAAATCTTCCCACTCGCTACATTGATAATCCTGCTAGCCGCCCCCTATAACCAGCTTAATACGCTTTGTTCTTATTACGCCAATGTAAAATATCTGTATCAATATGGTGCTTGTTCATCTTCTCAATATGAATCCTTATATTTACTATACTGCTTTTAACATCTTCAAAAAATGTCTGCAATATTATTGCGTCTTCTCCTCAGCTTCAGTCCCCTCGGTCGCAAATTGTACAACTTTGAAATCAGATTTTGCTTATTTCTCCCATCATATTGAGCATCATTACTAAAATATTCCGCAAATCTAATATTTGTAAAATAGAGTTGTGAAATATTCATGTCATCGGTTGTTTCTTCTGAAAGTTCACTTGCCTTAAGAGAGGCCATTTTACTATTTTTCCTCTCTTATTCTTCTCCATGCTTTGTAACTAAAAGCCTTTTTATCCTTGTTCCTCACAATAGAATCCGGTTCAACATATTATTGAAATATTTTTTATCTCCTGATTTACATTCTTGATATTTGTCTCTATCACCTCAAAAACTATACGAACACCTTTATAAGATTTTTGTTCTATCTTTCCCTCTGTATTAACGTGAGATAATTTATAGATCTGTCTCTCAAACGAACTGCTGCAAAACGCGGCATCATCGTCAAAAATTTTTGCAATGCCTTGCGTTATATTTCAAGGTAACTGCCATTGATCGCATCATGTGATCACTCAATAATTGAACTACCTATAACATTATACAAAGCAAATGGTGCTGCCGTTCTTTGCCTTTAAAATTATGCTATTATAATTAACATGACATTGATTTATAACGATAATTCATTGTTTTGCATATTGAATGAGAGATACGAATGTCCTAAAATTCTCTCATTTCAAACTTGCTTTATGTTGAATCAAACAAAACCACCCCCTTGCACATAACAAGTGGGATTATCGTGTGGATAAAAAAGAGAAAAGAAAAGCGTAAAAATACCTTTCATGAATCGTTTCAATAGAAAGGGCTGTCGCAATATAGGGAGCTGGTCAAGAGTATGATGATGCCGGCTTGTACCTTCATAAGCGTAAAGAGGTGCTCAGTAGATTTTACTCTATACCATCCACGGGCAGCGTCGTAAAATGGATTTGAGTGCACCGAGAAATGTCTCTTTAAAACAAGTCCGTGAATTAACGCTATTATTTTCATCTGAATTTTTGTCATAGAAAATGGCACAAGAACTTATGAATTCAACTTTTTTAGAAATAGCGTTAAACTTTCCTCAAACTGGAATTTATTAATGGTCTTATAGCCATTCTGCGCCACTTTCACACCAGAGAAAATATCTAACCCTTGGTTTATTGTTTGCAATACTGCTTTCACTCCCTTATTCGGACTTACAGATAGTAATATGTTTTCCCTTTTTATCTTACTTAATAAGAATACTCCCAACTCCTTATTGTTTAACTTCCTGTAACTGTAGAAAAATTAACTGTGCTGGTGCCCTCCCTACCCTTTTCTAAGCCTATGATTTTTTTATTTTCTACATGAATACCAGCTTTTCGTTATTTGCGAACTATTATTAATTCATAAATCTCTTGCATTGTAGAAGTTGCTTCCTGCTTTTATGCTCTTGTGTGTAATCTTACAGGCTAAATCAAATTTTACTCTCCTGTCGTCCTTTCCTTTCGTAATATTTATATTATTACTTGAAGTTGTTACATTTACTATTTTATCTGTATCAACCGTTGTAGTATTCGCAGCCTCAATAGAAAGTTTCTAACCTCCTCCTATAGCCTTTGCTAATATTATTAACTGCGCTATATTTGCTCCATCAGTATCTACCAATACCAGCTGCTAATCCTATAATTTAACGTGTTTTTTTGACTACCATAACCAACATTCACAACACTGAGCATCGTTTTCCACTCTGTATCAGTTATCGCTTCTTTAAGCAAAGGACTAAAACCAGCAATACTAACAAAAGAATTTCTTCCTATAGCAAGACTTCTAGCTAATACCAAGACAACTCAAAACCTATAATGATACTCTTTTCTAACACCGTTTTTACTAATCTACCAATAGACAATAATACTTTTCATCCCCACCAATACATGATCTCCAAGAGTGATAATAAACTTGAGCTTGAGCAATAAAAACAAGACCCCTGACTATTTACCAAACACCAAAGTAGTGACACTATCGCCAACATGTATATTGCAATACCACCATAATTTGAAGCATGTCACCAATTTACCTATTATAGAAATACTATCATTCCCCTCAATCTCAACCCATAAAACTATAATAACAACATTCTTGCTTTGTTTCTTCGTTTGATAAACAACAACATAACATGACTCTCATTATAGTTTTCTCCTTGAGAAACTGAGAGTATATTTGTTACAGATCTTGATATCTCCCTCATCATTAATTCCGTTGAATGATAAACCGATGGCATTCTTTATTTACAGGTACAAATAATCCTCCTTCATTATAATATTATTCGCGCTTGTAGACCTTTAACGCTATCAATCACGAATGGCTGTAGACTAATGAGGAAGAGTTTTTATATTGCTTCCCCCCTGTATTAGGGTTCTTAGTAATAAACTTTTACTATAAGACTATAGTCACTCACACTAGAAAGAATTTTAGTTAAAAAAATTGCATAGTTATCAGAAACATTTCTCTTAGAGATCAAAGCAACATTCAGCGTTATTAAATAATTTTTCTTATCACCATCATATACGCAGAAATAATGCTTTGGGGATAAGCCAACTACAATATCTCTACCACTTTTAAAAAGTGCTTTTATTAAATCAAAATTTGCCGAAAAACTAAGAAAAATTGGATAAAAATGCAATCATTAATAGTAAACGAAACACCGTTAATCAAAGACTATAAATAAGGAAAAGGAGGATAATTTATATCATTGCGCATGAGGGCGGTATATAATTTTTTATGTCATATTCCCTAAGTAAAACAATATATTAAGGCATAAAAATATATTTTACTGCTAGAATTTTGCTATGTATTTATTATTATGGTTGTTACAATTTTTTTTAGGTTGTTTTCTTTCGTACTATACACTTTTTCACAATAAGATTTTAGACAAATAGAAGTAAAGAGTGTATTAGATTCTTTCCTTCTATCTTTTATAAAGAGAAAAGTGGATTATTTTTTCTCTATAAGCATTTTTGAAATTTATTGATACTTATCATCATATAGATGAACAGAAAATGACAAATAAAAAATGCATTTTTTTCCTAAATTATAGTGAATGTGTGGGTTGTGCCTTATCATGAAGTTTTTCATGCGTCTTCTGTAATATAATTGCATTTTTTCGTTTTATAACGCCAAAGGCGTCTTGCCCTTGCTTCATTAAAACAAGGGCAAATAAGATTATAAAAAGAATTAATTTAAAGTTAGATTAAGTCCAATACCTACTCCCCAATGACCTCCAGCGCTGGTAGCAGCTATGTTAGAACGGATTTTTCCATCTTCAGAGGTATAACCAGCACCAAAAGAGAAAGCAGATTGACTATGCCATATACCACTACCAAATGAAACACTAAATTTCCCAGGGTTGTCATTATAGCGTAAGCTAGAGACCGCCAAACCAATAGCCGCTGCTTGCCTTGCCTCTTTGCGAACATCCTCAACAGCATAACTTAACGTTTCAAACTTCATATCTGTATAGGACTTTGCTTCATTAACACCATTATTGACAAAACTGCTCACTTGCTCATCAGTATATTTCTTCGCATCATCAAGAACTATCTTCATCTGATCCTTAGTGTAATCATGCAACTGACCACCAGTTACTGCTTGCTTAGAGCCTGTTTCAATCTTGCCATCCGCTACATTATCTATCAAAACGGGATCACTCTCATTTCCACCTACTAACGTAATGCTATTGGTCTTTTTACCATTATCATCTTTGTCATAGTTAACTGCTCCATCCGTAACCGCAGTTGCAATATCTTGCACATGTTTATCAATCGTATCTACCCTGTTCTCAACCTTCGTAACCCTATCATTCGTTTCCCATAACTGACCTCCATTCACAGCATCTTGCGAACCTTCTTTTATCTCTCCATTCGCTACATTGGTAATATGAGACGCTTCACCATTATGACTTGCGTCATACGCTCCTTGCTCCTCATTCCAATGCAAACTATTCTTATCTATATTATCAGAAACATCCTTAATACGGTCGTTGATATGCGTCATACTCTCACTGACAGCTTCAAAGGCACCAGCTACATCATGGCTCTCCTTTGTCGAGAAACTCCCATCAGAAGAAAATTGTGCAACATTGAAACTAGGTGCCGTCCACACACCATTCTCATACTTCGCTCCTCCACCAAAATATTGAGCAAGGGTCGTATGCAGAGAATAAAGCTGATTACCTGTGATCGCTTCCGTGGATCCCGCAGAAATATCACCATCTAAAAGGGACTTCAGTTTGCTCTTGCTTCTTTTCTCTTCTTTTCCATGAAGCGCTACAAAGGCACTCTCTTCATCACTCCACAACAACGCATTCTGCTCAAGATGATCAGAATTGTCAGAAAGATCATTATGAAGCTTCTTGAAGGAACTGCTTACACCCGCAAAGGCAGAGACAATATCTGGATAGCTCTGTTCTTTTGAACTGCCATCATCATTAAAGGTCAAAACTTTGAAACTTGGTGCTGTCCATTTACCATCTTCAAACTGAGCATCACCACCAAAATAGGTCGCTAATGTCTTATTCAATGAATAAAGCTGATTACCCGCTACAGCATCCGTGGAGTTGGCAGAAATCTCTCCATTAGCAAGGAACTTAATCTTACTGTTAGTCTTTTTGCCTGCTTCACCATGCGTTGCGATAAACGCTCCTTCTTCCTCGTTCCAGTTCAAAGAATCCTGTGCAACACTTTCAGAAACATCCTTAATCCGATCATTTACATTCTTGATGTTCTCATCAAGTCCTGAAAAGGCTGAACCAATATTTTTAAATATATTCTTTTCTACATTACCATCTTTAGAAACCTTAGATAAATTATAGGTAGGCTCTGTAAATACACCTTCATTGAAGGTTGCTCCACCACCAAAATAGGTCGCAACATCATTACCAAATTTATGAAGCTGTTGACCCGCAACTGCATCCGTTGAATCTTTGGAAATATCACCATTCTTAAGGGACGTTATCTTGCTGTTGGTTTTTTTGCCTGCTTCGCCATGCGTTGCGACAAACGCACCTTTCTCCTTATCCCACAACAAGGCATCATTTTGAGCTATGGTAATGTCGTCAATCTTTTTATCAAGATCATCCTTAACTTCCTTGAAGGAATCTTTCACTTTATCAAAGGATTCACCAACACCAGCAAAGGCTGAAGCAACATCATCATAAGACGCATCTGTAACCTCGTTTGCTGAATTAAATTTCTTAAGCGTGAATTTTGGTGCTGTCCATTGACCACCTTCATATTTAGCATTTCCACCAAAATAGGACGCAACCTTATTGCCCAATTGATGGAGCTGTTGACCCGCAACTGCATCCGTGGAGTCCGCATTAATTGCGCCATTCTCAAGTGACGTTATCTTGCTGTTGGTTTTTTTGCCTGCTTCGCCATGCGTTGCGACAAACGCACCTTTCTCCTTATCCCACAACAAGGCATCATTTTGAGCTATGGTAATGTCGTCAATCTTTTTATCAAGATCATCCTTAACTTCCTTGAAGGAATCTTTCACTTTATCAAAGGATTCACCAACACCAGCAAAGGCTGAAGCAACATCATCGTAAGACGCATCTGTAACCTCGTCTGCTGAATTAAATTTCTTAAGCGTGAATTTTGGTGCTGTCCATTTGCCACCTTCATACTTCGCTCCACCACCAAAATAGGTCGCAACTTCATTGCCAAATTTATGAAGCTGTTTACCTGCGATTGCATCCGTGGAGTCCGCATTAATTGCGCCATTCTCAAGTGACGTTATCTTGCTGTTGGTTTTTTTGCCTGCTTCGCCATGCGTTGCGACAAACGCACCTTTCTCCTTATCCCACAACAAGGCATCATTTTGAACCGTGGTAATGTTGTCAATCTTTTGATTAAACTCATCCTTAACTTCCTTGAAGGAATCTTTCACTTTATCAAAGGAATCGCCAACACCAGCAAAGGCTGAAGCAACATCAGGATAAGACGCTGCAGAAACATCATCTGCTGAATTAAATTTCTTAAGCGTAAATTTTGGTGCTGTCCATTTGCCACCTTCATACTTCGCTCCACCACCAAAATAGGTCGCAACTTCATTGCCAAATTTATGAAGCTGTTTACCTGCGATTGCATCCGTGGAGTCCGCATTAATTGCGCCATTCTCAAGTGACGTTATCTTGCTGTTGGTTTTTTTGCCTGCTTCGCCATGCGTTGCGACAAAAGCACCTTTCTCCTTATCCCACAACAAGGCATCATTTTGAGCTATGGTAATGTCGTCAATCTTTTGATTAAACTCATCCTTAACTTCCTTGAAGGAATCTTTCACATTATCAAAAGATTCACCTACACCAGCAAAGGCTGAAGAAACATCAGGATAAGACACTGCAGAAACATCGTCTGCTGAATTAAATTTCTTAAGCGTGAATTTTGGTGCTGTCCATTGGCCACCTTCATACTTCGCTCCACCACCAAAATAGGTCGCAACTTCATTGCCAAATTTATGAAGCTGTTTACCTGCGATTGCATCCGTGGAGTCCGCATTAATTGCGCCATTCTCAAGTGACGTTATCTTGCTGTTGGTTTTTTTGCCTGCTTCGCCATGCGTTGCGACAAAAGCACCTTTCTCCTTATCCCACAACAAGGCATCATTTTGAACCGTGGTAATGTTGTCAATCTTTTGATTAAACTCATCCTTAACATCCTTGAAGGAATCTTTCACTTTATCAAAGGAATCGCCAACACCAGCAAAGGCTGAAGCAACATCATGATAAGACGCTGCAGAAACATCATCTGCTGAATTAAACTTCTTAAGCTTAAATTTTGGTGCTGTCCATTGGCCACCTTCATACTTAGCTCCACCACCAAAATAGGTCGCAACATCATTACCAAATTTATGAAGCTGTTGACCCGCTATAGCATCCGTGGAGTTCGCATTAATGGCACCATTCTCAAGGGACGTTATCTTGCTGTTGGTTTTTTCACCGCCCTTGTCACCATGCGTTGCGACAAACGCATTCGCAGTTTTGCTCCAGTTCAATGAGTCATTCTTGCTATCAGCAATCTCATTTTTGACATCCGTGAGCGTCTTATTAACATTGGTAAAGGAATTGCCAACATCAACAAACGCTGAGGAAACATCAGGATACTCTTTATCTTCCGTTTTTCCATCTTCTTTAAGACTCTTAAGCGTGAATTTTGGTGCTGTCCATTGGCCACCTTCATACTTCGCTCCACCACCAAAATAGGATGCAACCTTATTGCCCAATTGATGGAGCTGTTGACCCGCAACTGCATCCGTTGAATCTTTGGAAATATCACCATTCTTAAGGGACGTTATCTTGCTGTTGGTTTTTTTGCCTGCTTCGCCATGCGTTGCGACAAACGCACCTTTCTCCTTATCCCACAACAAGGCATCATTTTGAGCTATGGTAATGTCGTCAATCTTTTTATCAAGATCATCCTTAACTTCCTTGAAGGAATCTTTCACTTTATCAAAGGATTCACCAACACCAGCAAAGGCTGAAGCAACATCATCGTAAGACGCATCTGTAACCTCGTCTGCTGAATTAAATTTCTTAAGCGTGAATTTTGGTGCTGTCCATTGGCCACCTTCATACTTCGCTCCACCACCAAAATAGGTCGCAACATCATTACCAAATTTATGAAGCTGTTGACCCGCTATAGCATCCGTGGAGTTCGCATTAATTGCTCCATTCTCAAGGGACGTTATCTTGCTGTTGGTTTTTTCACCGCCCTTGTCACCATGCGTTGCGACAAACGCACCTTTCTCCTTATCCCACAACAAGGCATCATTTTGAGCTATGGTAATGTTGTCAATCTTTTGATTAAACTCATCCTTAACTTCCTTGAAGGAATCTTTCACTTTATCAAAGGAATCGCCAACACCAGCAAAGGCTGAAGCAACATCATCATAAGACGCTGCAGAAACATCGTCTGCTGAATTAAATTTCTTAAGCGTGAATTTTGGTGCTGTCCATTTACCACCTTCATACTTCGCTCCACCACCAAAATAGGTCGCAACTTCATTGCCAAATTTATGAAGCTGTTTACCTGCGATTGCATCCGTGGAGTCCGCATTAATTGCGCCATTCTCAAGTGACGTTATCTTGCTGTTGGTTTTTTTGCCTGCTTCGCCATGCGTTGCGACAAACGCACCTTTCTCCTTATCCCACAACAAGGCATCATTTTGAACCGTGGTAATGTTGTCAATCTTTTGATTAAACTCATCCTTAACATCCTTGAAGGAATCTTTCACTTTATCAAAGGAATCGCCAACACCAGCAAAGGCTGAAGCAACATCATGATAAGACGCTGCAGAAACATCATCTGCTGAATTAAACTTCTTAAGCTTAAATTTTGGTGCTGTCCATTGGCCACCTTCATACTTAGCTCCACCACCAAAATAGGTCGCAACATCATTACCAAATTTATGAAGCTGTTGACCCGCTATAGCATCCGTGGAGTTCGCATTAATGGCACCATTCTCAAGGGACGTTATCTTGCTGTTGGTTTTTTCACCGCCCTTGTCACCATGCGTTGCGACAAACGCATTCGCAGTTTTGCTCCAGTTCAATGAGTCATTCTTGCTATCAGCAATCTCATTTTTGACATCCGTGAGCGTCTTATTAACATTGGTAAAGGAATTGCCAACATCAACAAACGCTGAGGAAACATCAGGATACTCTTTATCTTCCGTTTTTCCATCTTCTTTAAGACTCTTAAGCGTGAATTTTGGTGCTGTCCATTGGCCACCTTCATACTTCGCTCCACCACCAAAATAGGATGCAACCTTATTGCCCAATTGATGGAGCTGTTGACCCGCAACTGCATCCGTTGAATCTTTGGAAATATCACCATTCTTAAGGGACGTTATCTTGCTGTTGGTTTTTTTGCCTGCTTCGCCATGCGTTGCGACAAACGCACCTTTCTCCTTATCCCACAACAAGGCATCATTTTGAGCTATGGTAATGTCGTCAATCTTTTTATCAAGATCATCCTTAACTTCCTTGAAGGAATCTTTCACTTTATCAAAGGATTCACCAACACCAGCAAAGGCTGAAGCAACATCATCGTAAGACGCATCTGTAACCTCGTCTGCTGAATTAAATTTCTTAAGCGTGAATTTTGGTGCTGTCCATTGGCCACCTTCATACTTCGCTCCACCACCAAAATAGGTCGCAACATCATTACCAAATTTATGAAGCTGTTGACCCGCTATAGCATCCGTGGAGTTCGCATTAATTGCTCCATTCTCAAGGGACGTTATCTTGCTGTTGGTTTTTTCACCGCCCTTGTCACCATGCGTTGCGACAAACGCACCTTTCTCCTTATCCCACAACAAGGCATCATTTTGAGCTATGGTAATGTTGTCAATCTTTTGATTAAACTCATCCTTAACTTCCTTGAAGGAATCTTTCACTTTATCAAAGGAATCGCCAACACCAGCAAAGGCTGAAGCAACATCATCATAAGACGCTGCAGAAACATCATCTGCTGAATTAAATTTCTTAAGCGTAAATTTTGGTGCTGTCCATTTACCACCTTCATACTTCGCTCCACCACCAAAATAGGTCGCAACTTCATTGCCAAATTTATGAAGCTGTTTACCTGCGATTGCATCCGTGGAGTCCGCATTAATTGCGCCATTCTCAAGTGACGTTATCTTGCTGTTGGTTTTTTTGCCTGCTTCGCCATGCGTTGCGACAAACGCACCTTTCTCCTTATCCCACAACAAGGCATCATTTTGAACCGTGGTAATGTTGTCAATCTTTTGATTAAACTCATCCTTAACATCCTTGAAGGAATCTTTCACTTTATCAAAGGAATCGCCAACACCAGCAAAGGCTGAAGCAACATCATGATAAGACGCTGCAGAAACATCATCTGCTGAATTAAACTTCTTAAGCTTAAATTTTGGTGCTGTCCATTGGCCACCTTCATACTTAGCTCCACCACCAAAATAGGTCGCAACATCATTACCAAATTTATGAAGCTGTTGACCCGCTATAGCATCCGTGGAGTTCGCATTAATGGCACCATTCTCAAGGGACGTTATCTTGCTGTTGGTTTTTTCACCGCCCTTGTCACCATGCGTTGCGACAAACGCATTCGCAGTTTTGCTCCAGTTCAATGAGTCATTCTTGCTATCAGCAATCTCATTTTTGACATCCGTGAGCGTCTTATTAACATTGGTAAAGGAATTGCCAACATCAACAAACGCTGAGGAAACATCAGGATACTCTTTATCTTCCGTTTTTCCATCTTCTTTAAGACTCTTAAGCGTGAATTTTGGTGCTGTCCATTGGCCACCTTCATACTTCGCTCCACCACCAAAATAGGATGCAACCTTATTGCCCAATTGATGGAGCTGTTGACCCGCAACTGCATCCGTTGAATCTTTGGAAATATCACCATTCTTAAGGGACGTTATCTTGCTGTTGGTTTTTTTGCCTGCTTCGCCATGCGTTGCGACAAACGCACCTTTCTCCTTATCCCACAACAAGGCATCATTTTGAGCTATGGTAATGTCGTCAATCTTTTTATCAAGATCATCCTTAACTTCCTTGAAGGAATCTTTCACTTTATCAAAGGATTCACCAACACCAGCAAAGGCTGAAGCAACATCATCGTAAGACGCATCTGTAACCTCGTCTGCTGAATTAAATTTCTTAAGCGTGAATTTTGGTGCTGTCCATTGGCCACCTTCATACTTCGCTCCACCACCAAAATAGGTCGCAACATCATTACCAAATTTATGAAGCTGTTGACCCGCTATAGCATCCGTGGAGTTCGCATTAATTGCTCCATTCTCAAGGGACGTTATCTTGCTGTTGGTTTTTTCACCGCCCTTGTCACCATGCGTTGCGACAAACGCACCTTTCTCCTTATCCCACAACAAGGCATCATTTTGAGCTATGGTAATGTTGTCAATCTTTTGATTAAACTCATCCTTAACTTCCTTGAAGGAATCTTTCACTTTATCAAAGGAATCGCCAACACCAGCAAAGGCTGAAGCAACATCATCATAAGACGCTGCAGAAACATCATCTGCTGAATTAAATTTCTTAAGCGTAAATTTTGGTGCTGTCCATTTACCACCTTCATACTTCGCTCCACCACCAAAATAGGTCGCAACTTCATTGCCAAATTTATGAAGCTGTTTACCTGCGATTGCATCCGTGGAGTCCGCATTAATTGCGCCATTCTCAAGTGACGTTATCTTGCTGTTGGTTTTTTTGCCTGCTTCGCCATGCGTTGCGACAAACGCACCTTTCTCCTTATCCCACAACAAGGCATCATTTTGAACCGTGGTAATGTTGTCAATCTTTTGATTAAACTCATCCTTAACATCCTTGAAGGAATCTTTCACTTTATCAAAGGAATCGCCAACACCAGCAAAGGCTGAAGCAACATCATGATAAGACGCTGCAGAAACATCATCTGCTGAATTAAACTTCTTAAGCTTAAATTTTGGTGCTGTCCATTGGCCACCTTCATACTTAGCTCCACCACCAAAATAGGTCGCAACATCATTACCAAATTTATGAAGCTGTTGACCCGCTATAGCATCCGTGGAGTTCGCATTAATGGCACCATTCTCAAGGGACGTTATCTTGCTGTTGGTTTTTTCACCGCCCTTGTCACCATGCGTTGCGACAAACGCATTCGCAGTTTTGCTCCAGTTCAATGAGTCATTCTTGCTATCAGCAATCTCATTTTTGACATCCGTGAGCGTCTTATTAACATTGGTAAAGGAATTGCCAACATCAACAAACGCTGAGGAAACATCAGGATACTCTTTATCTTCCGTTTTTCCATCTTCTTTAAGACTCTTAAGCGTGAATTTTGGTGCTGTCCATTGGCCACCTTCATACTTCGCTCCACCACCAAAATAGGATGCAACCTTATTGCCCAATTGATGGAGCTGTTGACCCGCAACTGCATCCGTTGAATCTTTGGAAATATCACCATTCTTAAGGGACGTTATCTTGCTGTTGGTTTTTTTGCCTGCTTCGCCATGCGTTGCGACAAACGCACCTTTCTCCTTATCCCACAACAAGGCATCATTTTGAGCTATGGTAATGTCGTCAATCTTTTTATCAAGATCATCCTTAACTTCCTTGAAGGAATCTTTCACTTTATCAAAGGATTCACCTACACCAGCAAAGGCTGAAGCAACATCATCGTAAGACGTATCTGTAACCTCGTCTGCTGAATTAAATTTCTTAAGCGTGAATTTTGGTGCTGTCCATTGACCACCTTCATATTTAGCATTTCCACCAAAATAGGACGCAACCTTATTGCCCAATTGATGGAGCTGTTGACCTGCTACAGCATCCGTGGAGTCCGCATTAATTGCGCCATTCTCAAGGGACGTTATCTTGCTGTTGGTTTTTTCACCGCCCTTGTCACCATGCGTTGCGACAAACGCACCTTTCTCCTTATCCCACAACAAGGCATCATTTTGAGCTATGGTAATGTTGTCAATCTTTTGATTAAACTCATCCTTAACTTCCTTGAAGGAATCTTTCACTTTATCAAAGGAATCGCCAACACCAGCAAAGGCTGAAGCAACATCATCATAAGACGCTGCAGAAACATCATCTGCTGAATTAAATTTCTTAAGCGTAAATTTTGGTGCTGTCCATTTGCCACCTTCATACTTCGCTCCACCACCAAAATAGGTCGCAACTTCATTGCCAAATTTATGAAGCTGTTTACCTGCGATTGCATCCGTGGAGTCCGCATTAATTGCGCCATTCTCAAGTGACGTTATCTTGCTGTTGGTTTTTTTGCCTGCTTCGCCATGCGTTGCGACAAACGCACCTTTCTCCTTATCCCACAACAAGGCATCATTTTGAGCTATGGTAATGTCGTCAATCTTTTTATCAAGATCATCCTTAACTTCCTTGAAGGAATCTTTCACTTTATCAAAGGATTCACCAACACCAGCAAAGGCTGAAGCAACATCATCGTAAGACGCATCTGTAACCTCGTCTGCTGAATTAAATTTCTTAAGCGTGAATTTTGGTGCTGTCCATTTGCCACCTTCATACTTCGCTCCACCACCAAAATAGGTCGCAACTTCATTGCCAAATTTATGAAGCTGTTTACCTGCGATTGCATCCGTGGAGTCCGCATTAATTGCGCCATTCTCAAGTGACGTTATCTTGCTGTTGGTTTTTTTGCCTGCTTCGCCATGCGTTGCGACAAACGCACCTTTCTCCTTATCCCACAACAAGGCATCATTTTGAACCGTGGTAATGTTGTCAATCTTTTGATTAAACTCATCCTTAACTTCCTTGAAGGAATCTTTCACTTTATCAAAGGAATCGCCAACACCAGCAAAGGCTGAAGCAACATCAGGATAAGACGCTGCAGAAACATCATCTGCTGAATTAAATTTCTTAAGCGTAAATTTTGGTGCTGTCCATTTGCCACCTTCATACTTCGCTCCACCACCAAAATAGGTCGCAACATCATTGCCAAATTTATGAAGCTGTTGACCCGCAACTGCATCCGTTGAATCTTTGGAAATATCACCATTCTTAAGGGACGTTATCTTGCTGTTGGTTTTTGCACCGCCCTTGTCACCATGCGTTGCAACGAAGGCGTTCTGCTTCTTATCCCACAACAATGCATCATTTTGAGCTATGGTAATGTCGTCAATCTTTTTATCAAGATCATCCTTAACTTCCTTGAAGGAATCTTTCACATTATCAAAGGATTCACCTACACCAGCAAAGGCTGAAGCAACATCATCGTAAGACGCATCTGTAACCTCGTCTGCTGAATTAAATTTCTTAAGCGTAAATGTAGGTGCTGTCCATTGGCCACCTTCATACTTCGCTCCACCACCAAAATAGGTCGCAACATCATTGCCAAATTTATGAAGCTGTTGACCCGCTATAGCATCCGTGGAGTCCGCATTAATTGCTCCATTCTCAAGTGACGTTATCTTACTGTTGGTTTTTGCACCGCCCTTGTCACCATGCGTTGCGACAAAGGCATTCGCAGTTTTGCTCCAGTTCAATGAGTCATTCTTGCTATCAGCAATCTCATTTTTGACATCCGTGAGCGTCTTATTAACATTGGTAAAGGAATTGCCAACATCAACAAACGCTGAGGAAACATCAGGATACTCTTTATCTTCCGTTTTTCCATCTTCTTTAAGACTCTTAAGCGTGAATTTTGGTGCTGTCCATTGGCCACCTTCATACTTCGCTCCACCACCAAAATAGGATGCAACCTTATTGCCCAATTGATGGAGCTGTTGACCCGCAACTGCATCCGTTGAATCTTTGGAAATATCACCATTCTTAAGGGACGTTATCTTGCTGTTGGTTTTTTCACCGCCCTTGTCACCATGCGTTGCAACGAAGGCGTTCTGCTTCTTATCCCACAACAATGCATCATTTTGAGCTATGGTAATGTCGTCAATCTTTTTATCAAGATCATCCTTAACTTCCTTGAAGGAATCTTTCACTTTATCAAAGGATTCACCAACACCAGCAAAGGCTGAAGCAACATCATCGTAAGACGCATCTGTAACCTCGTCTGCTGAATTAAATTTCTTAAGCGTGAATTTTGGTGCTGTCCATTGGCCACCTTCATATTTAGCATTTCCACCAAAATAGGACGCAACCTTATTGCCCAATTGATGGAGCTGTTGACCCGCAACTGCATCCGTGGAGTTCGCATTAATGGCACCATTCTCAAGGGACGTTATCTTGCTGTTGGTTTTTTCACCGCCCTTGTCACCATGCGTTGCAACGAAGGCATTCGCAGTTGTACTCCAATTCAATGAATCGCTGTTTGTTCCTTGAGAAATATCATCAAACTTTTTATTAAAATCATTGATTACTTTCGATAAATGCGTATTCACATTCTTGACATTTATATCAAGACCGGCCAACGCACTCCCAACATCATTGTAGCTCGTCTTACCTACTGTACCATCTTCAGCAATATGAGAGAGAGTATAAGTTGGAGGTATCCAAACTTCTTCGTCATGTAATTCAGATCGATCAAATTTAAATTCTGCGCCACCACCTAAATATGTTGCTAGCGTCTGATTAAGTGAATAAATCTGTTGTCCTGTAATCGCCTCGGTTGACTCTTCTGAGATAGTACCAGGAGTAATATCAAAAAGAAGTCGTGTTTTACCTTCACTATTTTGAATACTTAGTCTAACTAATTCTGATTTAGGAAAAAGAACTATCGTATGCCCCTGATCCATAGGAGATGTGCTACGAGAGAAACTTCTCATAAGGGGAAAATTGCCTGTATTCTCATGCAAATTATTCCCTTGAAAAACATTATTAACAGCAGAAAATGTATCCGTAATATTCTGAAAATCTTTTTTACCCGCAAACGCAGTATTAAGAGCAACTTGAGTTTGAAATTTATTATTAGATCTTAAGTTTTCGACGGAATCTTGATCCCCCATAAATACAGAGTCAACATCCCTACGCAATTTACTGCCAACTGTATCGACTGGTGAAATACCTTTAAGCACATTTGTGCCGCCACTAAAATCGTTTGATATGTTATTAAAAACTTGAGTATTCGCAGAAACAGGAGAAATATTTGATAAAAAGATAATCACTAAAGCCAATGCGAGTGCTTTAATAAAAGGCAATCGATTAAGCAAGCAAGAATTTTGAAAATCTCTTACCACTGGCGCTTTTGGTGTGGTATATATTTTTTTCATAACAAATTCTCCAAGTAAGAAAATATATTTTAGAACATTAAAAAAACACATTTCAGCGCTAAAATTCGTTTAGTGGTGTGTGTTTTGCTTGTTCTCTGTCAAGTTTAGGTTTATTGTGGAAGTAGAAAGGATAAATTAAAGGTTCTGTAAGACTTTTATTTTTCCGTCTTAAACTGGGGTGTTTTTGGGGTGGTCGATAGTGAAAAATGAGATGAACACGAGAAAAGTGTCTTTGTTTGTTAAATTTGTGCTTCATAATCTTTAAAGTAGGATATCGTTTTGTATGATTAGGGGGATAAAGTGCTTATCGTGGGTTTAGTGTGCTTTTATCGTAAAGACAGATAATAACCTTGGGTATTTTTGGATTATTTTTTTGAAGCGATTAAGATAAGCTGTATGATTTTTCATGATAATTCGCACCTCCCCTTGCGATAAATTTTTTGTTTTTTTATCAAAATGAGTCTTATTTAAGAACATTTATAGGTTCTTAAGAAGAAAAGCAAGAAGAAAATGAATTTAATTATTTTTACATAATGAGTCTTTTCAATTTATGTAACCGTGAAATATCGCTATAATTTTGAAATTTATCGCTTTATTGCATATGCTATAGGATTATAGAGAGGTTTTTGTTTTATCATTTTTTGAAGCTCATTTTGGTCAAAATGAGTCTTATTAACAATTATGGCGACTCTGCACCTTATGATTTGTGCAGCTTTGTACAAAGAAAATAATAAAATAGGATTTTTGTTTTTTGACCGTATCCCCCAATGGATATTTTCTACCAAAGACATTATAAAATGCATGCCTTTAAATTGTGATCGGATAACGTATTCTACCCGTTTTGCTTAGAGAGATTACTTTATATTTCTAAAATTTTTATTAAAGTGCTTCATATTTCTCACTAAAATCATTCCCATAAAAATTATTCCTATAGAATACATTGTTATGGAGTTTTCTATATACTACTCTATCATTTTCTATGAAAAATATTGCTTTATCTATCATATAAATTTTCGCCCTTGCCTTATAAGACAAGGGCGAAAATTTGGTTAAATTGTCGTTTTTTGTATTATCTGGTGTTATTTTAACTTCAGAGTTATTCCACCACCAACTCCCCAATGACCTCCGGCACTGGTTGCTGATAGATTAGAACGAATCTTGCCATCTTCAGAGGTATAACCCGCACCAAAAGCAAATGCAGATTGACCACGCCATAGACCACCACCAAATGAAACACTTAAAGATCCTGGATCGTCGAAGTAACGTAAGTTAGAGACTGCCAAACCAATAGCCGCTGCTTGTCTTGCCTCTTTGCGAACATCCTCAACAGCATAACTTAACGCCTCAAACTTCATATCTGTATAGGCATTTGCTTTGTTAACACTATCATTGACAAGATTACCCACTTTCTCATCCGTATATTCCTTCGCACTCTTAAGAACCATCTTCATCTGATCCTCAGTGTAATCATGCAACTGACCACCAGTTACTGCTTGCTTAGAGCCTGTTGCAATCTCGCCATCCGCTACTTCTATTATAACTGGGTCACTCTCATCACCACCTACTAAACTCCTACCTCCTAAATTCATTTCTGGATCACTTTGCGCTTCTAAAAGTTCAATATCACTTTCATCGTCTACATCATCTAGAGAACGAGTGAGTCTTTCCATAGGTAGCATTCTACTCATAAAAGGAAAGCCCTCTGAAATAAGACCGTTTCCATTTTCATCTTCAGATTCTTTGTCTTTTGTTGTACCACCACTAGGGTTATTTTTTATCTCACTAATCTGATTATTCAAAGTTTTGACAGCACTATTAACACCAGCAAATGCATCCGCAACACTACTATAGTTGTTATTAATCTCATTACCATCCTTATCAAGGGTTATAACTGTAAAACTAGGAGCTGTCCATTTGCCATGTTTATCATATCCAGCATTACCGCCAAAATAATTTGCAAATGCTTGAGACATCCAATACATTTGGACACCATTTACTGCGTCAGTCGATGTTGGTGTCAGGTCACCACCCTTAATACCAGTAAGAACTCGTGGGGCACCACTACTGTTTGCAATATCTATTCTATCGCCACCTTTGCTGCCACCAATCGTAATAAGCCCAGCGCTATTTTGCTTAATAAAATTGCTACCTGTCACACCTTCGATCTTTTTATCAATATTTGCAAAGGAATTGCTTACACCAGAAAGTGCATCTGCAACATTCGTATAGTGCTGTTCAACTCCATAACCATTATCATCAAAGATCTTCATTGTAAAAGTAGGAGCTGTCCAGTTGCCATTTTCATCATATCCAGCATCACCACTGAAATAGTTAGCAACGGCATTGGTTATCGAATAAAATTGAGAACCATTTATCGCATCCGTTGATGTTGCTGTAATCGAACCAGCACCAACACCTGAAAGAACCCGTTCTGCATTACCAAAACTTGCAATACTTATCTTCGTTCCATTTACTTTTCCACCAATGGTAATAAGTCCTGTATCATCCTGCTTAATAAGACCATCACCTGTCGCATTAACAACCATATTTTCAATCTTTTTATCGATATTCGTAAAGGAACTGCTTACACCAGAAAGTGCATCTGCAACATTTGTATAATGCTGTTCAACTCCATTACCATTCTGATCAACGACTTTAACTGTAAAATTAGGAGCACTCCAGTTACCATTTTTATATTCAGCATTACCGCCAAAATAGCTAGCAACGACATTGCTCATGGAATAAAGTTGAGCACCATTTATCGCATCCGTTGATGTTGCTGTAATCGAACCAGCACCAACACCTGAAAGAATCCGTGCTGTATTATCGATGTTTGCAATACTTACCTTCGTTCCATTTACTTTTCCACCAATGCTAATAAGTCCTGTATCATCCTGCTTAACAAGACCATCACCTGTCACATTAGCAGCCATATTTTCAATCTTTTTATCAACATTCGTGAAAGAATTACTTACACCATTAAAGGCATCCGCAATATTCGTATAGTCCCTTTTAACTCTCTTACCATCCTTATTAAAGACTTTAACTGTAAAAGTAGGAGCTTTCCAGTTACCATTTGCATCATATCCAGCATTATCATCAAAATAGCCAGCAACTAAATTGCTTATCGAATAAATTTGAGCACCATTTATCGCATCCGTTGATGTTTTTGTAATCGAACCAGCACCAACACCTGAAAGAGTCCGCAACGCATTATCAATGTTTGCAATACTTACCTTCGTTCCATTTGTTTTTCCACCAATGGTAATAAGTCCTGTCGCATCTTGCTTAATAAGATCATTACCCGCTACGTTGGTCACTACATTTTCAATCCTTTTATCAATATTCGTAAAAGAACTGCTTACACCAGCAAGTGCATCCGCGACATTACCATATGTTGCTTTCGTCTCATTACCATTCTGATCAACGCCTTTAACTGTAAAAGTAGGAGCTTTCCAGTTGCCATTTGTATATTCAGCATTACCGCCAAAATAGCTAGCAACGACATTACCCATGGAATAAAATTGAGAACCATTTATCACATCCGTTGATGTTGCTGTAATTGAACCAGCACCAACACCTGAAAGAATCCGTTCTGCATTACCAACATTTGCGATACTTATCTTCGTTCCATTTACTTTTCCACCAATGGTAATAAGTCCTGTACCATCTTGCTTAATAAGACCATTGCCCGCCACACTGGTCACTACATTTTCAATCCTTTTATCAATATTTGTAAAAGAACTACTTACGCCAGTAAATGCATCCGCGACATTACCATATGTTGCTTTCGTCACATTCCCATTTTCATCAAAGACTTTAACCGTAAAAGTAGGAGGCACCCATCCTCCATTGCAATCATAATCATTGAATTCAGCATCACCACCAAAAAACTTTGCGACATGTGTTCCCAAAGTATAAAGCTGGGAACCATTGATTGCCTGATCTGATGTTGGACTAACTATACCATTATGAACACCAATAAGAAGCCGCGATTGACGAGCAGCATTTGCAAAGTCTACTATAGAACCCCCTTTTTGCGCAGCAACTGTAATAACCGCTCCAGCCCCTACTTTAACAAGATCATTACCCGCCATATTGGTCATTACATAGTTAATCTTTTTATCAAGATTTACAAAAGAACTACTTACGCCAGTAAGTGCATCCGCAACATTACTATACTTTTTCTTAGTCCCATTACCATTCTGATCAACAACATTAACCGTAAAACTAGGTGGCATCCAAACGCCATGTTCATTATATCCACCATTACGACCATCACTACCAAAAGTAGCTGCAACCATGTTACCCAATGTGTAAAGCTGAGAACCATTGATTGCTTGTTTTGATGCCATACTAATCACACCATCAGCAAGAGCATCAATAAGTCGCGGTTGCCCATCTTTATTCATAAGAGTTATTATAGTGCCCCCTTTTTTCGCAGCAACTGTAATAATCCCTCCTGGCCCTGTTCTAACAAGATCTTCACAAGCAGAAACAGGAGAAGCATTTGATAAAAAAACAGCTACTGAAACCAATGAAACCGTTTTCATAAAAGGTAATCGATAAGGCGAAAAAGAACTTTTAAAATCACTCATCGCCGCTGTTTGCTTTGTGGTATATATTTTTTTCATAACAAATTCTCCAATTAAGAAAAACATATTAAAAACATTAAAAAGACACATTCTGATGTTAGTGATAACAGAATATTTTTTTACAAAAATTAGGGTTGCCATAATGGGAAAAGGGACTATTTAAGGGATTAAATGGTTTGCATTAATCGATAATCCGGTTCATAAAGTTTTCGTTTTTTTCCGTTTAAGGGGGAACTTTTTGAAGAAGGGCTCTTTGATTTGTGACTGAAAAGAAATGGGAAAGAAAGAGGACATCTTTGTGCACCGTTATTAAGTGTAGTAGTTAGGATGCAATAAGGTGTTTATTGCAATAGAGAGTTCAGTTGTTTGCTAAATAATTTAGGGGTTTGTGTGCTAGGTTGTTGTGTCTTTTTTGTAAAAACAAGCGGAACACATTTGAGTTTTAGGCTTGCGCCCGTTGATGTGTTCTGAGACAAAATAATAGCAGTTTTGTGATTTTTTCATAACCCACTTCCCCCGCTTTGCAAAAACGTCTTTTATTGAAACTTAAAAACTCGTTTAATCCTATAACCTCTTAAAAAGAAAAGCAAGAGAAAAATTAACTTAATTTTAATATCTTTAAACAATTCTTCATTTTTATTCATGAATGAGTGCCAAATTCATAAAATCATTGTTCGCTCTGTAGGCTTTGTAGAGAAATATTGATGTATGGTTATCTTTTTTAGATGCCCTCATTTCGATTACAATGTGTTTTACTTAATCATTGTTGCTACTACATACAAATAATAATAAATAGATTCGTAAAAACAGGATTTTTAAATTATATTCTCTAATAAATATTTTTATTAATGCGGTTATAAAACGTACACTTTTAATGCTGTGTGATTATGCATATTATTCATTTATATGAAAATATTTTTGGCATTTGTAAATTGTAATGAAAATACTTCCATTTAAATAAAAACAGGTTCACTAAGATTGTTACAGAAGATACGCTGTTATGAACCTTATAGTGCACTACTCTATAACTTTCTGTATAAAATATTACTTCTCTAAATATAAAATTTTCGCCTTTGTCCGCTAAGACAAAGGCGAATGTATTTTTTACTGTTAGTTAAGCGTTATCCTCAATCCAGCACCTACGCCCCAATGACCTCCAGCACTCGTCGCAGATACATTAGAACGGATTTTTCCATCTTCAGAGGTATAACCAGCACCAAAAGCAATCGCAGACTGACTATGCCATAAACCGCTACCAAATGAAATGCTTAGCTTTCCAGGTGTCTCATCGTAACTTAAGTTAGAGACCGCCAAACCAATAGCCGCTGCTTGCCTTGCCTCTTTGCGAACATCCTCAACAGCATAACTTAACGTTTCAAACTTCATATCTGTATAGGACTTTGCTTCATTAACACCATTATTGACAAAACTGCTCACTTGCTCATCAGTATATTTCTTCGCATCATCAAGAACTATCTTCATCTGATCCTTAGTGTAATCATGTAACTGACCACCAGTTACTGCTTGCTTAGAGCCTGTTTCAATCTTGCCATCCGCTACATTATCTATCAAAACGGGATCACTCTCATTTCCACCTACTAACGTAATGCTATTGGTCTTTTTACCATTATCATCTTTGTCATAGTTAACTGCTCCATCCGTAACCGCAGTTGCAATATCTTGCACATGTTTATCAATCGTATCTACCCTGTTCTCAACCTTCGTAACCCTATCATTCGTTTCCCATAACTGACCTCCATTCACAGCATCTTGCGAACCTTCTTTTATCTCTCCATTCGCTACATTGGTAATATGAGACGCTTCACCATTATGACTTGCGTCATACGCTCCTTGCTCCTCATTCCAATGCAAACTATTCTTATCTATATTATCAGAAACATCCTTAATACGGTCGTTGATATGCGTCATACTCTCACTGACAGCTTCAAAGGCACCAGCTACATCATGGCTCTCCTTTGTCGAGAAACTCCCATCAGAAGAAAATTGTGCAACATTGAAACTAGGTGCCGTCCACACACCATTCTCATACTTCGCTCCTCCACCAAAATATTGAGCAAGGGTCGTATGCAGAGAATAAAGCTGATTACCTGTGATCGCTTCCGTGGATCCCGCAGAAATATCACCATCTAAAAGGGACTTCAGTTTGCTCTTGCTTCTTTTCTCTTCTTTTCCATGAAGCGCTACAAAGGCACTCTCTTCATCACTCCACAACAACGCATTCTGCTCAAGATGATCAGAATTGTCAGAAAGATCATTATGAAGCTTCTTGAAGGAACTGCTTACACCCGCAAAGGCAGAGACAATATCTGGATAGCTCTGTTCTTTTGAACTGCCATCATCATTAAAGGTCAAAACTTTGAAACTTGGTGCTGTCCATTTACCATCTTCAAACTGAGCATCACCACCAAAATAGGTCGCTAATGTCTTATTCAATGAATAAAGCTGATTACCCGCTACAGCATCCGTGGAGTTGGCAGAAATCTCTCCATTAGCAAGGAACTTAATCTTACTGTTAGTCTTTTTGCCTGCTTCACCATGCGTTGCGATAAACGCATTATCAGATTTGCTCCATAACAACGCATCACCTTGAACATTGGCAATTTCATTATTCATTTGTTTTGTGATCTCTTCTTTAACATGCGTGATAGTATTATTCACATTTGCAAATGAACTACCTACGCCGGCAAAGGCTGTTGCTACATCATGATAGGTTTCATCAGAAACCTTGCCTTCTTCTTTGAAACTCTTAACCGTGAATGTAGGAGCAGCCCATGCGCCGTTATCGTACTTAGCATTACCACCAAAAAACTTTGCAATATCGCCACCCAAAGCATAAAGCTGTGAGCCATTCACCGCATCCGTTGAATCTTCCACAATGTTACCATCAGCAAGAGAGGTGATCTTACTATTCGTTTTTGCATCATCTTTTCCATGCTGCGCAACAAAGGCATTCTCTTCATCACTCCACAACAATGCATTCTGCTTAATATTTTCAGTAACTGCCGTATTACTTTGAGTAAACTCTTTTTGAAGATTCTCAAAAGAGCTCCCTACACCAGCAAACGCATCCGCTACACTCTCATAGCCATGTTCTTTAACTTCAGTGCCGTCCTTATCGACAATCTTAACCTTGAAATTAGGCTTGTCCCATTTACCATTCTCGTATTTAGCTCCACCGCCAAAATAGGTCGCAACCATATCGCCCATTGAATAAAGCTGGGAACCAGTGATCGCATCCGTGGATTTTTCTGAAACTTCTCCACCCTGCAAACCTGAGAGTATACGTTGCTTACTGTCCTTAGAAGCTATGCTGATGGAAGCAGCATCAACATCCTTACCAATCGTGATATAGCCAGCTTTCCCTTTTTCTGAAGTTTCTCCTTTATGATACTCTATAAGAAGTGCTCCATCTTCACTGCCTCCTGAAAGCTTCCCATAAAGATCGCTAAGGGAACTATCCACACCTGCAAATGCTGAACCTACATCATTATAGGTTGCCTCTTCCATCTTGCCTTTCGCATTAACCTTAGATACTTTATAAGTGGGCATTTTGCCTTCAAGAACATTCGCTTCACCTCCTAAATATTTCGATACGTTATCTTCTGCTGCAAAAAGCTGCGAACCGTTGACTGCATCACTGGAAGTTGCTGAAACATCACCATTCTGAAGAAATTTAATTTTGCTGTTGGTCTTTTTATCTCCCTCTCCATGAAGCGCTACAAAGGCATTGTCAGACTTGCTCCACGATAAAGAATCCTGTGCAACTCCCTCAGAAACTTCCTTAATACGCTTGTTCACATTCTTGATATTCGTATCAAGACCTACAAAGGCTGAGCCTACATCGTTAAAGGAGCTATCTTTCTCTTTACCATCAGCATCAACACTTGATAACTTATATGTTGGTTCGGTAAAAGCACCATGACTAAATTTTGCATTTCCACCTAAGAACTTTGCTACATCTTGATTTATTGTATCAATCTGACCACCATTCACTGCATCATGTGAGCCTGTAGAAATTAGTCCATCGGCAACATTATGGAGAGCAACTGGTTTACTATCCCCACCTTTTCCAAAAGTTATACTATTATAATCAGTATCACCATTTTTATTTTTATCATAAAGTACTACAGCGGAATCTTCAGATTGAAGTGTATTAGAAAGTTTCTTTAAACTTTCATCAAGCTGTTCTTTATTGACAGCTTCATTAGCTTGTGTTGCCGCTTTCAAACCAGAAAGGGTTCTATCCTTACCTTCCTGATCGGCAATAGTAACTTTATTACCGTGTTTTTCTGCACCAATTTTTATTAGTTGACTCTTGTCATCCCACTTAACAAGGCTCTCACCTTCAACTTTGGTAATTTCCTTATTAATCTGGTTGGTAATTTCCTTTTTAACATTCGTGATAGAAGCACCAACACCTTCAAAAGCTTCTGCTACACTCTTATAATTCTTATCTTCAGTGGTACCATCATTATTAGGCATTTTAAGTTTAAATGTTGGAGCAGTCCATTGACCATTCTCATACTTAGCATTACCACCTAAATAAGCTGCAAGTGCATTGCCCACTGAATACAGCTGTGAACCTGTTACTGCATCCACAGAGTCAGACGCAATATTGCCATCTGAAAGATGCGTAATCTTGCTATTGGTTTTTGCTTCTCCCTCGCCATGCGTTGCAACAAAGGCATTATCTTTTGTACTCCAGTTCAAAGAATCTTGCGCAACACTTTGAGAAACTTCTTTAATACGTTTATTGACATTATCAATATTTGTATTAAGTCCTGTGAAAGCTGAGCCAACATCAGAGAAAGTCTTGGCTGTTATCTCACCCTTTTCATTAATATTCGACAAATTATAAGTTGTTCCTGTAAAAGAACCATCTTTAAAGGATGTATTACCACCCAAGAGTTGGGCAATCTCATTGCCAACTGTATTAATCTGGCCACCCGTAATTGCATCATGAGAATCTTTTTCAATTTTCCCATCAGCAACATTATGCAAGGCAACTGAGGCTTTATCTTTACCACCTAAAGTCACACTCGCATAATTAACAGTACCATTTTTATCACCTTTATCATAGTGAACAACTGCTGATTCATCAGACTGAAGAGCATCAGAAAGATTCTTTAGGCCTTCATCAAACTGTGTTTTATTAACAGCTTCATCACCTTTTACTGCCGCCTTAACACCACTAATGGTTCGTTTATTACCGTCCTTATTCAAAATACTGATTTCAGTACCATTTTCTTTCGCACCAATGGTAATTTTACCTGTTTTTTCATCATGCTGTACAAGGTTGTTTTCTGTAACATTCGTAATCTGTGTATTAATGTTTTGAACAGCTTCTTTAATTTGTGTTTGAACGTCCTTAGCTACTTTTTCTACGTGCGTGTTGACATTCTTTATATTCGTATCAAGTCCCTCAAAAGCTGAACCGACATCATTGTAAGAAGCGCTGTTGATTTTACCATCGGCTGTAATAGAAGATAAATTATAGGTTGGTTCTTTACCTTGAAGCACATTTGCTTCACCTCCCAAGTATTTTGCGATATTCTTATCAAGAGAAGATATATCACTGTTCGCTTTTGTTATATCAGTAGTGTTCTTCGTAATCTTACTATTAGCTTCTTTAATATCATTTATATTTTGGGTTACATTAGTGTTCGTTGTAAAAAGCTGTGAACCTGTTACCGCATCACCGGAATCTGCTGAGAGTGCACCATCTTTTATACCAGTAAGCGTACGCTTTTCTTCATCCTTATTGGCAATATTGATTTCACTACCTGCTTCTTTCGCACCAATAGTAAGACGATGCGTTGTTTTGTCTTGTTGAACAAAACTTTCGCTTTCCACTTTGTTCACTACATTATTAACCTGTTCCGTCAATGTCTTCTGAACATTCGTAATTTCATTCTTAACATTATTGAATGAATTACCTACACCCGTGAAGGCAGCTGCGACATCTTTATAGGTAGAATCAGAAACATTGCCATCATTTTGGACAGTCTTCACTGTGAATTTGGGAGCGGTCCAACTTCCATCCTTATATTCAGCACCACCACCTAAATAAGTTGCAAGAGCATTGCCCACAGAATAAAGCTGTGAACCATTTATAGCATCTGTTGAATCTTTGGAAATATCCCCATTCTGAAGAAATGTAATCTTGCTGTTTTCTGGTGTCGCTGTAGCTTCACTTTTTTCTTTTTTCTTCTTTTCATGACGCGCTACAAAGGCTTGCGCTTCATCACTCCACAACAGTGCATTTTTATCAACCTTTTGCCCTATCTCGTTATGAATATTCGTGACAGAATTATTCACCTCGGTAATCTTATTATTAATATCTTTAACAGAATCATTGACCTTGGTAATATCATTCTTAACATCCGTGAAAGTACTATCCACACCCGCAAATGCACTAGCAACATCATGATATATTTTTTTCTGAACTGTGTAGGTTGGTGCTTTGCTTTTAAGAACATCAGCATCACCACCTAAATATTGCGATATATTACCATCGAGAGAGGATATATTATTGTTTGCTTCTGTTATATCAGTAGTGTTCTTCGTAATCTTACTATTAGCTTCTTTAATATCATTTATATTTTGGGTTACATTAGTGTTCGTTGTAAAAAGCTGTGAACCTGTTACCGCATCACCGGAATCTGCTGAGAGTGCACCATCTTTTATACCAGTAAGCGTACGCTTTTCTTCATCCTTATTGGCAATATTGATTTTATCACCACCAGTGTCCTTACCAATCGTGATATGCTGGGTCTTGGCATCTTGTTTTACAAAACTATTAGCTACTACTTGTTGTTCAACCTCTTTTTTTACTTTATTCAACTGAGAAAAATTTACAGCATCTGTATTATCGCTACCTTCTGCAACTCCTGTTATCTTTCTACTGTCAGCATCAATACCATGAGTGGTTATTTTCGGACCACCGGTAATCACTAAACCAGTTGCATCTAAGGTGGTATTTCCTGTTTTTACACTCTCCAGCGTAAGATCTTTCGCTAGATCAAATTTTACCTTATTGTCTTTCTCTCCTTTTGTAAGCGTAATATTTGTACTTCCAGCTGCTAAATCCATTGGATTGGTTGAATTAACATTCGTTTTATTTTTACCATTAACAGAAAGATCCCAACTTGGGGTTATAGAGTCTTGTAGAGCTTTTAACTGCGCAACATTGACCGCATCGGTATCTTCAGTTCCAGCAGCAACACCTACAATCTGTCTGGTTTTTCCTTTCTTAGCATCACCAATGCTGAGTGCACCAAGACCGCCTATCCATGTATTATCCTGCCTATTTGCGTTTTCTCTAATACTAGGATCGTAACCTGAAACACCAGCGGCAACATCAGCTATGGAATTAGAACCCAAAGCAATACCATCATAAACTGATGCTGTTGCATTTTCACCTAAGGCAATTGCACCGAATGACCCTAAATCTTTAGTCTGATCCTTTACAGATGCACCATGGCCAAAAGCAATCGCGCCTTTGGATAATTCACTAATGCTAGCTTTGCTACCAATAGCAATTGAATTTTCTGCAGCAGCTATAGCATCTGCAAAATCTTTACCAGTGGTGTTAATTTTTAAACCTTTTATAGCTACTGCCTCTTGTACTGCTTTTAACTGCGCAACATTTACAGCATCGGTATCTGCAGTTCCGGTTGCCACATCTGTAATTTTTTTATTTCCAGCTGAGATGCCATCCTTCGTTACCTTTGGGCCATCAGTAACTATAAGACCTGTGGCATCTAGAACACTTGCCCCTAATTTTATGCTATCAAGCGTAAGATCCTTCGCTAGATCAAATGTGACTTTATTGCCTTTTTCTCCTTTTGCAATTTTGAAATTTTTACTTCCAGCAGAAAGATCTATCGTATTTTCTGAGTTTAAGCTAACGCTCGTGGAATTTTCACCGTCAATAGTGAAGTTCCAACCTCCTACTACCATTTCTCTTAATTCTTTTAACTGCGCAACATTGACCGCATCGGTATCTTCAGTTCCAGCAGCAAGACCTACAAGCTGTCGTGTAGCCCAAGGCTTACCTTTATCAAACACACCAATACTCATTGCACCAAATTCACCAGATTTCCATGTGACATCTTCTAATGTTGAATTTGCGCCAAGTTTAGGGCTATAACCTACAATTTTACCTGCAATTATAGCAAAACTATTACTACCTAAAGCAATACCACCTTTAACCACTGCTTTTGCAAAAGGACCAATAGCCACTCCACGTTCAGCATCTTCTTGAATGCTAGCACTTGTCCCTATAGCTATTGACAATATTGCTTTTGTTTCTGCAGCGTTCCAGAACTTAGAAGTATCATCAGGGAGTGTAGTCTCCTGCCCTATCGCAATACTTCCCGGTCTTGGAGCTTTTGCTTTAGAGCCTAATGTAATTCCTGTTTCACCCACCCTTGCACTAAAGGGCGTAAAGCCTCTTGCCATTGGTTGATTCAAGTCAGGCATAGAGAAACTTCTCGAAAGAGCTCTTTTATTGACAGTATTTGCTCCTAGAGTTTCATCCTCTGCTGATATGTCTCCATTCAATGCCGAGGGATCACTCTCTAATGCCGAAACCTGCCTAAGGTCAGGTAGAGAGAAGCTTCTTAATCGAGGACTTTGCTTAACATTATTTTCTGCTAGAGTTTCAGTGTGTGCCGATACATCCACTCTCAACGCTGCTGGGTTGCTCTCCAACGCTGAGACCAACACTGGCTGCATCGTAGATACAGCAAATCTTGAAAATGGCTCTCCTCCACTAACATGACTTTCAGTCACATTAATGGGTGATGTTGTGGGATCATTATTTGCTGCTATGGATGCTGTTTCAACAGTATGAGGCTTTCCATCTGAAGAATTCCCTGCTACCCCAGCGCTTACTGGAAATATATTCGATAAAAATACAACCATTCCAGCCAATGAAAGCGTTCTTACAAAAGGCCGCTGATCAGACAAACGAGAATAACTTAAATTACTCGCGGCTCGTGTGGGATAGAATTTTTTCATAACAAATTCTCCAATGAAAAAATAAAAACATAAAAAAGACACATTTCTGCATTAGATGTTGTGGAGAGTGTCTGATTGTGATTTAATGTTGTTTTACGTGTGCTTTTTATAATGCGCTTTACAAAAAAATTGAGAAACATATTAATGGGCTTTGTAAATGACATATTTAGATTCTCGTAAGGGGTGTGGGTGGTGTTTTTAAATGTACATTTTAAGTGGTAGAAAGGTTTTCTTTAGGTGGATTAATTTGCTTGATAAAACGTTTTGATTTGGTACCGTCAATCTATTTTGCTTACTGTTAAATTTTTCTTTGTTAAGATTGTGTGCCTTAATAATCAGTAAACTGAGATGTTATAAGTTTTGATATGAACAGAGCTTTCTGAGAGTCTTTCTCTCGTAATGTTTTTTGTTAACAATAACAATGAAGCTGTATTTTGGTTTTGTGCTGTTTCTTTTTTTAGATTAATCACATTTACCCCGCTTTGTTATATCTCGATTTATCAATAGAGATCTCTTCAATTGAGATCTCTATTGAACAAAATGATTCTTACTAATGCACCTTTTGTAGATCTATAAAACCTCTATTATAATAGCAAGAAAAAAGTAAATCTTTTCTTAATAAAGTTATTCTTTAATCTATAGTGTGTTATTTTTTCAACAGATTAATAATACTCCTATGGAACAGCGAAGTTTATAGCTGATTTAAGTGTTATACTGATTTATGTTTCAATAAATATTGTTTTATCTATAAAACTTACAAACTTCCCTAACAAAATCAGAGTGTTTAAGAATTTCATTAAACTATTTGGTTTTCAGAATCGATTCAATACTTTATGAGATACTGCACACAAATTCTGCAACTCTCCCGATCCTAAAGATAAATTGAAATGCCAAAATTTTAGAAAAAAAGCTACCACTTTGAAACGTATACCCCCCCTAGAGAATGAAGGTTGATAAAGACATATTTAAACGCTCTTATCAAATAGAGGGATTATCTTTTTTAAAATTAAGACTCAGTTTGTATATTTGAGAACATATTCAGTTCGAAAAAAGTTAACCTGCTAAAAATTTTCAAACAAAATTTCGTATATTCATTATTCTTTTATTTTGTAAAACTAATACAATCTTTTTTAAAAAGAACTCAGATTCCCTTAACTGTTAATAAAATCGTATCCTTAAAAAAGTTAATATTGCTTTCATTTAACCTCTCAACCAAAAACATGAAACTCTCTTCAATAATTATGTGCTCTTGTGAAGGGTAAATTTGCTTCGCTTTTACTATCAGCAGTCTTATTACGCAATCTATTAGCTACAGAACAATAGAAAATAACAAAAAATGAACTTTCTTAGCTCTGCGAATAAAAAGCATACTTCAATATTTATTGAAGCATGCTTTGGTGAAGTTTATACTTTAACCATCATACCGTTTTGATTTATAAAATTTTCGCCCTTGCTTCAAACAAAAGCGAAAATTCTATTCAGTTATAGTTTTTGCATTATTTTATTTTTAAGGTTATTGCACCACCTACCCCCCAGTGACCACCAGCACTTGTCGCAGAGAGATTAGAACGGATTTTGCCATTCTCAGATGTATAACCAGCACCAAGAGCAAATGCAGACTGTCCACGCCACGCACCACTACCAAATGAGACGCTCAAAGAGCCCGGTGTATCAAAATAACGTAGGTTAGAGACCGCTAAACCAACAGCTACCGCTTGTCTTGCCTCTTTGCGTACACTCTTAATGCCGTAATTTAGAATATTAAATTTCATATCTGTATATTGATTAGCCTGTTCAACAGCATCATCAATGACATTAATAACAATATTATTTACCCGTTGATCTGTGTAGTTTTTGGCATCATCGAGAACAATCTTCATCTGCTGCTCTGTATAACTACGCAATTGCCCACCATTAATCGCCTCTTTCGAGCCCTTTTCAATACGACCATCAGCGAGATTATCAATCACAACAGGTTCACTTTCATTCCCACCTTTTAGAGTGATCTTATTGCTTTTCTTGCCATCTTCAGTTTTGTCATAATTAACAACCCCATCAGAAAGGTTATGAACCGTGTTCTCAATATTATCAACTTTGTTTTCAATATTGAGAACTGTATTACCAATATCTCCAATCGTATTTGAAATATTATCAACCCTGTTTTTGATATGCTTAATATCTTTTTCAACATTTGTAACACGCTCGTTGGTTTTCCAAAGTTGTCCACCATTAATCGCATCTTTTGAATCTTGTCCGATTTTACCATCAGCGACATTGATAATCTTATTTGGCTGATCATCATGATCAGCATCATAAGCTTTCTTCCGATCATTCCACTTTAAAGCATCAGAATCTACCTTGCTGATGACATGATCAATACGATTGTTCATACTCACTATATTATTATTAACACCACCAAGCGCTTCAGCAACATTATCGTAGCTTTTCTCTTTACCAACAGTGCCATCAGCATTGAGTTGCGCAACTTTGAAATGAGGAGCAGCCCAAATTCCATCCTTATAGCCAGCACCACCACCAAAATATGCAGCAAGCTGATTACTCATGAGATAAAGTTGATTGCCTGTAATGGCATCTGTTGAATTCGCAGCAATTTTACCATCTTTGATATTTAGAAGAGCAACGGGTCCAAGGCTCTTCTTACCACCTAATGTTACACTGTTATAATTAATGGTGTTATCATCATTTTTATCATAAAGAACCACCGCAGCACTTGCTGTTTCAATATCTTGAGAAATCCTTTCTATGCTTTTATCAAGTTGACTTTTGTTAACAGCTTCATCATCCCTTTCTGCTTCTTTTAAACCAGAAATAGTACGTCCTACACCACCAACGCCTGCAATGCGGATTTCAGTACCAGCTGTTTCCTTACCGATCGTGATAATGCCTGTTATCCCTCCCCCTTGCTGCACAAGATTATTTGCTTTCATTTCAATAATCTTATCATCAATATTCTTAATAGAAATATTTACACTAGTGAAAGCATCCGTAACATTATGATGTTTCTTCCCTTGAATAACGAAGGTTGGTTCTATACCTTCAAGTACATCTGCACTGCCACCAAAATACTTCGATGTATTTTGAGCAAGCTTGAAGAGCTGTGTACCATTTATAGCATCAGTGGAGTCAACAGAAATCTCTCCATCCGCAAGAAATGTAAGTTTGCTATTTTCTTTTTTCCCTTCCCCATGAAGAGCAACAAATGCCTTTTCCTGATCACTCCACAACAAAGAATCTTTAGAAACCCCATCTATTTTTTGAGTAAACTCATTCGTTACATGTGTTAAGCGGTTATTCACATTGTTGATATTCTTATCAAGCCCTGTCAACGCTGAACCAACGTCATAAGAAGCAAGATTTTTCGATGTCCCGTCCTCAAAAATTTGTGACAAATGATAATACGGACCAAATAAGATACCGTCTTTAAATTCTGCATTACCACCAAAAATAGCTGCTACATCTTCAGATATTTTATTAATCTGGCTGCCATTGATTGCATCATGCGAATCTTCTGCAATTGTACCCGCTTTTACATTATGGAGCGCAACTTGTGCCGTCGTTTTATCCCCTCCTAAAGTGATACTCTCATAATTAACAGAATTATCATTCTTTTTATCATAGAGAACCGAAAAGTTATTTGCTTCTTTTATAACATTAATACTGTCTGTGATATCCGCAATTTCACCATCCAATTGTTCTTTATTAACAGCTTCATTATTCTTCGTAGCAGCTTTCACACCAGAAATTGTACGCGTTTCACCCGATTTGTTTGCAATATTAATCTCAAAACCACCAGTAGCTTTACCAACAGTAATAGAAGCATTCTCTCCTTTATTTTGTTTGACAAGGATATTATTCTCAATGCTATCGGTAATATCTGCTATACTATCTTCAAGTTGTTTTTTATTAACAGCATCCGTATCCTCCTGCGCAGCTTTCACACCAGAAATTCTACGATCTTCACCATCATTATTTGAAAGACTGATTTCAGTACCACCTACTGCTTTACCAATAGTGATAAGATTATTGCCTGCTTCTTGCTGAACAAGGCTGCTTACTGCTATTTGATTTCCTATTTCTTTCAACTGCGCAAAATTGACTGCATCAGTCTCTTTAATCCCCTTTGCAACTCCTCTAATCCTTTTATTGCCAGCATCAATACCATCTAAAGTTACCTCTGGCCCCCCTTTCGCAAAATGAAAACCCTCACCATTCATAACACTTTGACCAGCAGTGACACTTGTCACATGAATATCATCGGTTAGATCAAATATTACATTGTGATTTTCATCTTTTTCAATTTTGATATTCTTTTTATTTTCACTGCCGGCTGCTTGTAAATTTACTGTGCCATTTTGGCCAATAGCTGTAGCATCTCCACTATTAACAGCAAGCTGCCAACTTGTTTTTGTTGCCTCTTTTACAGCTTGTAACTGGGCAAAATTGACCGCATCAGTATCTTCAGTCCCCTCTGCAACTCCTGTAATCTTTTCATTGCCAGCATCAATACCATCTAAAGTTATTCTTGGCCCCTCATTAATAAAAAAACCATCACCACTCATAGAACTGTTTCCTGCAATGATACTTGTTACCTTAACATTATCGGCTAGGTCAAATTTTACATTGTTGTCTCCATTGTCTTTTGTAATCTTCAAATTGTCACTTGCTGCTGACAAATCTACTACGCTCGTTGTACCAATTATTGTGGTACTTTTACCTCCAACGGACAGCATCCAACCTTTCTCTACATATGATTGTAAAGCTGTTAGCTGTGCAACATTAATGGCATCAGAAGAGTCAGTATCAGCGACCTCCCCTTCAAGTTGGCGCATGACCTTTTTTTGATTATAACCAATTGCCGCTGCTGCCTTCGCAATACTTTTCCATGTCGCACTTTCTTTATCTTGATTGCTTAATGCGATAGAATCATGATCTCTATTACCAACAGCTGCCTCAGTTCCAGAATCTTCCCCAAGAATAATATTGTTCTCAAGCCGTGTTTCAGCTTTCTTATCTCTAATAATAGCTTCATTACCATAAGGCATTATTTCTGAATCATAACCTTTTGCGGATATATATTCCTCAATGTTTTTTTGGTTATCATATTCAGAGCCTATCGCAATATTGTCTAATCCTAAAGCGCTAATCATAAAACCTTTAGCAACACTTTTCTCTTTTGCCGTATATTTCTTTGAATCTGAAATAACTACGTTTTCAGCACTCTTTTCTCTCCCTGAATCAGAAACGGCTGCGCCACTCGCTGTGAAGATATTTTGCATATCTTCCCCTACAGACCTTTTGTCAGCAGTTAAAACATTTATTACAGAGTGATAACCACCCATACCACTGGTATAATCATTATACTCAAAAATAGTACTTTGCTGATAAACTACAGCAGCGTTCTTCATACTTCCAAGAGACACTTTTGTTAAATCGAGATTTGCTGAAAAAACAGGAAAAGTATTTGACAAAAATAAAACGACCGCAGTTCCCAGCGAAGCTACTTTTAAAAACGACACTCGATAAAGTGAATGAAAAAAACGCACATTACGCATCGCCAGTGTAGTATATAACTTTTTCATATACCCCTCCCTTCTAATAAAAAATACCAAACAAGCACAACGTAATGTTGTACAACTTTCTTATTTTCTTTTATGTGTCAGTGCTTTTAAATCATAAATAAAACAAGATATAAGCTGTTATCGCTGCATGCTTTGAAGGGGTAATTAGGGGCAGCTTTAAGAAAGTCAATTTGAGGAACATAAAAAAAATTGTATCTCATTATGAGAACAGTTCCGGCTTTTTTTATTCATAATGGTCTATGATTTTTAACTTTGACGTATTTAAAATTGATCTCATTTTTATGTTTTTATGATCCTTCAAAGAAGATATTTATTTCCACCGAGGAGAATTTTTAAAAGCTTTTTACTAAAATGCCCCTGCTTTGATTAAGCAGGGGCAAGGAGCATGTTTAAGAAAATTTTTTATCAGTTCAGTGTCATGTTAAATCCTGCACCGATACCCCAATGCCCACCTGAACTCGTTACCGATAAATTAGAACGAATGTTTCCTTTTTCAGACGTATAACCAGCACCAAAAGCAAAGGCTGATTGGCTCCGCCACAAACCGCTACCAAATGCAACACTTAATTTTCCAGGTGTATCATTGTAGCGTAAATTAGACACTGCCAACCCAATAGCTGCCGCTTGTCTTGCCTCTTTACGAACATTTTCAATGCTATAGTTTAAAGCCTCAAACTTCATGTTGGTGTAATTGTTCGCACGTTCAACAGCATCATCAATAGCATCTATAACAATATTATTTACGCGTTGATCTGTATAGTTCTTTGATTGATCAAGAATGATTTTCATTTGTTCTTTAGTGTAATCATGCAATTGTCCACCATTAATCGCTTCTTTCGAACCTTTCTCAATGCGACCATCCGCAACATTATCAATCGTAACAGGTTCACTCTCATTGCCACCTACCAAAGTGACTTTATTGTTTTTTTTGCCATTTTCATCTCTGTCATAGAGAACAACTCCATCAACAAGATCGTTAACCTTATTATCGATGTGATCAACTTTATTGTCAATATTGTTAACCGTTTCACCAATATTCGTAACTGTAGTGGAAATATTATCAACTCTGTTTTCAATATGATTCATATGTTTTTCAACACCGTCAATACGTTCATTGGTCTCCCAAAGTTGCCCACCATTGACCGCATCTTTCGAGCCTTGTGCAATCTTACCATCGGCTACATTGATAATCTTACCTGGTTGACCATCATGACTAGCATCATAAGCATTTTCATCCTTATTCCAATGTATCACATCCGAAGTAACTTTGTCCTTAATTTCATCAATCCGGTTATTGATGTTGACCATACCGCCATTAAGATCACCCAAAGCATCTGCAACATTATGATGTGTTTGCTCTTTAACAGCTCCATCAGCATCAATTTGAGAAATCTTAAAACTTGGTGCTGTCCATGTACCATTCTCATATTTAGCACCACCACCAAAATAGGCAGCCAATTGGTTGCTCATAAGATAGAGTTGATTACCCGTAATGGCATCTGTTGAATCCTCAGCAATATCTCCATCCAAAAGGAATTTAAGCTTGCTCTTCGTCTTCTCTCCGTCTTTTTTGTGAAGTGCAACAAATGCCTGTTCATCTTCACTCCAAAGTAAAGCATCTTTAGAAATACCATCAATTTTCTGATTGAATTCATTGGTGACATTTGTCAGACGATTATTTACATTTTTGACATTATTATTAAGCCCTGACAAAGCCGAACCAACATCATAAGCGTCAAGAGTTTCTGATGTCCCATCCTCAGAAATTTTTAACAAATGATAGTGCGGACCAAACAAGATACCGTCGCTAAATTCTGCATCACCACCAAAAATGGCCGCTACATCTTCAGATATTTTATTAATCTGACTGCCATTGATCGCATCATACGAATTTTTAGCAATTGTACCAGCTTGTACATTATGGAGAGCAACTGGTGCCGTAGTCTTATCACCACCTAAAGTCACACTATTATAATTAACGACCCCATCTTCACTTTTATCATAAAGAACTGCTGCAGCACTCGCTGTTTCAATATCTTTAGAAATTTTTTCTATGCTTTCATCAAGTTGGTCTTTGTTAACAGCTTCATCACCATTCTCTGCTTTTTGCACACCAGAAATCTTGCGTCCTAAACCACCAACACCCGCAATATTGATTTCAGTACCAGCCGTTTTCGCACCAATGGTGATAATGCCTGTGTTCCCTCTCTCTTGCTGCACAAGATTATTTTCTTTCATTTCAATAATCTTATCATCAATATTTTTAATAGAAATATTGACACCAGTGAAAGCATCACCAACATTCTTGTACGTTTCTTTACCAATAACAAAGCTTGGCTCTATACCTTCAAGTACATCTGCACCACCACCAAAATATTTCGATGTATTTTGAGCAACTGTATTCAAATTATTGGTAACAGTGTTAACATTTTCATTAATAGTAAAGAGCTGGGAACCATTTATAGCTTCAGTTGATGTTCTAGAGATTTTCCCGTCCTTCACACCAGAAATTGTCCTGTCTTCACCTGATTGGTTTGCAATATTAATTTCAGAACCACCTGTTGCTTTACCGACAGTAATAATACCTTCAGAATCATTCTCCTGCTTAACAAGAATATTACCCGTTACATTATTAATCTGATTAGAAATATTCGTAATAGAAGCATCAACTTCACTAAAAGCAGAACCAACGTCATGATGTTCTTTTCCATTGATTATATAAGTTGGTGCTTTCTCTTTTAACACATCCGCATCACCGCCAAAATATTTCGATATATTTTGAGCAACCTTGAAAAGCTGGGAACCATTTATGGCATCAGTTGAATTAACATCAATTTCTCCATCCTCAAGAAAGGTGAGCTTGCTGTTTGCCTTCTCTCCATTTGCTCCATGAAGTGCAACAAATGCTTGTTCCTTTTCACTCCACAATAAGGCATCTTTAGAGAGATCACCAATTTTCTGAGTAAAATCATTGGATACATATGTTAGGCGGCTATTTACATTCTTTACGTTTGCATCAAGCCCTGTCAAAGCTGAGCCAACATCTTTAAAAATTTTTTGTTGAACTGTACCATCTGCAGAAACAAAAGATAAATTATATTGTGGCCCTACAAACTCACCATCTCTAAATGTAGTACCACCACCAAAATAGCTTGCGACATCTTGTGATATCTTATTAATTTGGCTGCCATTGATGGCATCGTGCGAATCCTCAGAAATTGTACCATCTCTAACATTATGAAGTGCAACTGGCTCTTTATTCTTTTCACCACCCAAAGTCACACTGTTATAATTAACGTTACCATCTGAATTTTTATCATAAAGAACAGCAAAAGCGTTCTTTATCTTAATATTGTTAATAACACTGTTAATATCTGCAATGTGGATATCAAGTTGCTTTTTATTGACAGCTTCATTATCATTTACAGCATCTTTTACACCAGAAATTATCCGATCTTCATTTTCATTATTGACAACACTGACCTCAGTTCCACCTGTTGCCTTACCAATAGTGATAAGAGAATTCCCTTCTTCCTGCTTAACAAGACTATTATCTGTTATCGTTTTCCCTAACTCCTTCAATTGTGCATAATTGACTGCATCGTTATTTTGCTCACCAGTCGCTACTCCTGTAATCTTTTGATTACCAGCATCAATACCGTCTACAGTTATTTTTGCCCCATTAGTGAATATAAAACCATCATCACTCAAAACGCTCCTTCCTGCAGTAACACTCGTTACTTTAAGATTATCAGCTAAATCAAATTTTACATTATTTTCATCATCTTTCTGAACTTTAATGTTCTTATGGTTATCTTCCCCTGTAACTGCAGAAAAATTAACAGTACTACCTGCTTTAACATCTGTAGCATCCTCCTCCTCAACAGACAGCTTCCAACTTCCTGCTTGTGATATTAATCCTTTTACCTCTTTTAACTGTGCAAGGTTGACTGCGTCTTCATCTAAAGTACCCTCTGCCACTCCCTTAATTTGTTTATTGCCAGCATTAATACCACCAGTCGTCATATTAGGACCATCAGTAATCACAAAACCATTATCACTTACATTCGCTTTACCTGCTATGACACGTTTAACTCTAATAATATCATTCAAAGCAAATTCCACAGTGTTGTTCTCGCCTTTGGTAATTTTTATATTTTTACTTTCATCATTACCATCCTCTGCATTAATACCTACAAAATCTACAACACTACCAGGATTAACATCTGTGGCATTACCGCTATTAACAGAAAGCTTCCAACCTCCTGCTGCTGATATTAAGCCTTTTACCTCTTTTAACTGCGCAAAGTTGACTGCATCGTTATTTTGCTCACCAGTCGCTACTCCTGTAATCTTTTGATTACCAGCATCAATACCGTCTACAGTTATTCTTGCCCCATTAGTGAATATAAAACCATCATCACTCAAAACGCTTCTTCCTGTAGTAACACTCGTCACTTTAAGATTATCAGCCAGATCGAATTTTACATCATTCTGATCACTTTTTACAATCTTGATGTTTTTTGTTGTTGCACCAGAATTATCTGTTTTTTCAACAGAAACAAAATTAACTGTATCTCCTAAACCAATAGGAGAAGCATCTCCGCCATCAACAGAAAGCTTCCAACCTTCTTCCGCCAATTCTTTCAAAGACTTTAGCTGTGCAACATTCACTGCATCAGTATCTTGAGTTCCAGCAGAAATACCTGTAATCTGGCGTGTTATATTATTCGTAGTATCACCAACGCTAATAGCTCCTTTTGTACTTTCCCATATATAGTCGCCATCTTGTTTATTCTGACCAGTTTTAGGATCATACCCAGCAACACTCGCTACAGTACCAGCAATAGATGCAGCACCCAAAGCAACACCATCACTAACCTTTACCCGCGAACCCGCACCAATAGCAACTGCGGCATTAGCAGCTGACACAACGAGAGCTCCTCTACCTAAAGCAACACCATCTAATACCAGTACTTGTGCATTTTGACCAACAGCAACTGCATTGTTAGCATCGTTTTGAACATAAGATTGAGCTCCTATAGCAATTGCATTTTTAGCATACGCTCTTGCTCCATTTTTATTTGGAGCACCTGGACCTTCTTTAGTACTTTGCGCCTTACTCCCTATTGCTATAGAACCATCACCCCAAGCTAAAGTCTCTGCACCTAAAGCAACCGCATAATCTTTCTGTGCTATTGCTTCAGCACCTAAAGCAATACTCTTTTTACCATTTGCATTGGCAAGCCCACCAACAGCAACTGCAGATATGTCCCATGCTTCAGAGCCTATACCCATAGCAATACTTGCTCGCCCATTTGCAAGTGCAGAAACACCATAAGCTTGCGCCCCTCCAGCTCTTGTAGTCGCCCCTGCACCAAAAGCTGTTGAATAATTACCCATTGCAGCAGAACCACAACCCGTAGCAAAAGAATGAATACCATAAGCCTCAGGCATGGCATTTGCAACACCACCAGTCTGTATCCCCATATAAGCGCCGTTGTTAGTCGTCAAACCTTCAGAAATCCAAGTAACTTTCTGAGATGTTATGCCATAAGGATTACGCCCCCCAAACGCTTTATTTTCAACAAACCTCTTATATTGCTCTTTTGCAGTTATTCGAGTGGTAACTGACGCCTGCTGTGTACCACCACGATCTTTAACATTATCCACACCACAATAATCATCATCACCGGCAAAGACAATACTGCCATGACTACCATATGGGTAAGGAACATCTGCCCCACTTGAATTTCTAACAACGGCTCCTGTCGTGGAAACACCCGCAGCAAAAACAGGAGAAACACTAGATAACAATGCCGCTATTGCTGTTCCTAAAGAAACAGCTTTAACCAAATTTGGTGTTGAATATTTTTTCATAAAAAACCCCTTGATATAGAGAATACTTTAAATGCCAAAACAGAGTTCAGCTCCGCCACAACAGGCAATAAAAAACACTTCGCAAAATCACCTTTGCGCGCTAAAAAATTAAAAAAACAAAAGATATCACCTCAACACTCAGAATGATCTCAGTGTCGTCTCAAAATCTTTGAAAAGATAGATGTTGGATGCCCCCCTGTAAAAAGGAATTCAAACCCAAAATGGCACTCTACTGGTAAACTACGGTGTAACCTCCATCAATAAATAGCATATTCGCTTTTTGTAAAAAACGGGCTCTTAATTAAAGAACAATCTATTTTTCAGATAAAGCGCACAAACAAAATGGCAAGAGTAAAATTAAATATTTTTTATTGATTTTAAAAAATGATATTTAATAAAATAGAAAAATACATTTTGATATAAATAAAATGACATGTATAATTTCATGGAATGCTATATTCCTAAATTTTCTTTAATAAATACAAATTTTGAATTTTCTTAAAAAAGATAAAGTATGAAAAAAATATTGTATTTTTTTAAAGTTTATCGAATAGATTGTGGAAAAATGTATAACTTTTTCTTATAAGATCTATACAATTTTAGCATGTGAGATGCCGTTACTTTTTTGAATAAGAATGCTTGATACATATTCTAAAGACGAGTAGTCTTATCTCTATCAGAAGTAGCACGTATTTATCTATTCAATAAACTATTGTTACATATAATGTATTGTGCGAGTGGTTTTTATTTGTTGATGAATAGTGAACGTCGTTTTCAGGGGGAATCGTTTAATGACGACACAAAAAATAATTTCAAAACATATCATTCAATCTGCAAAAGAAATTATCAATCGTCCAGAGCACCGTGATATTCCTTTTTTTCTTTTTGATGCCGACAATGCTTTAGTGCAAATGGAAAAAATCATCTTAGCCAGTAAAAAATACTTTGCGAGTGCTAGCATTGTTATCTCTCTGCAATCCTGTTCACTTGGAATTTTTTGCCGATTGTTGGCAGAAAAAAGATTGAACGTTGAAGTTTGCTCTGCTGATGAATGGAAAATCGCCTCAGCGGTAGGGTTTCCCGATGATCACATTATTTTAGATGACTCCTTCAAAACGACTGAAGATATGGCTCTTGCATTGGAAAAAAACGCACCCATTCATGTAGAGAGCGTCAACGCGTTTCACAAACTTATGACCTTGGCTGCACGAAAGGGTAAATGCTATGGTGTTAGTATTAAACTCTCTCATTCTTACCGAGAGGATAAAAGCCCTTGTTTTGGGATCACAAAAGAAGAATATATCAGAGATATTTTGCCTTTGTTATCCAAATCTGAGCATCTTGATCTGAAAGTATTTCAAATTCGCATTGGCTCCAACTTGGAACATTCTGCAATAAGCTTGAATCCTCTGAGGGATTGGCTTTCCTTTCTTGTCGAATATATGCCACTATCAGGATATCTCTATATAAATAACGATTTGCTTTCTGATTGTGTTACATCTGCTCCAGAACATGAAGTCTGCAATACAGAATCTATGTTCTGTAATATTCATGATGTACTGAAGAGTTATGATCCAGATCTGCTTAAAAAATGGAAGTTGATTTTTAAATCAAGGTGCTCCTTGAGCGAAAAAAATAGTTATGTCGTGGGAAAAACCATTGGCTATAAGCGCCATGAAGGTGTTCAAGTCATACAGACTAATCTCAACATCAACCAGATCCCTTCACTACATAATCTGCCTCCTTCTCTCACATTGTTGGATGATTTGAATAAAAATCCAAGTGATAATGAACAAATTCTGACCAGATTTAGCTGTTGTGAAAATAACTATCTGTGTTTAGAAAAAAATCATGGTTTAAAAGAAGGTCAGCATTTTTTAATAAAGGGATGTCGTTCTTATGATATGCAAACTGCTAACGAATGGTTATGCAAAAGACTGCCAATCTACGTCTGGTTAAAAGGAAATGTACTCACAGCGAGAATGCCTTCCTCCGCTTTATCCGCTCTTTCCAAAGATTTACTGCACAAAGAAGAAAATCTTTATGTCGATGATAATATCCGGCTTACAACACCATCAAGAAAATTTGCTCCTGCTCTCTATGAAAGCATTCATTGCAACAGAGAATACTTCAGCCAATTTATGGCATGGCCACGTTTTGTTAACCATGAAAATGATACAGCCAATTTTCTTGACTCCTGTTTTCTGGCACATCAAAAGGACGAAGGAAAAACTTATGTTATTTTGTTTAAGGAAAATCCTGTAGGTTTACTTTCTTTCAATAACATCGATCATGAAAATAAAACCGGATATATTGGATACTGGCTTGATAGAAAAGCGCAAGGTAATGGTATTATTACACGAGCGATAAAAGCTCTTGTGAAGCATTACTCTTCACATCATCTTCTCAAACGATTTGTCATCAAATGTGCTACGGCTAACCAGAAGAGTAATGCTGTTGCCAAGCGTTGCGGCTTCGAACTCGAAGGCACACTTAAACAAGCCGAATATTTAAATAGTGTTTTTCATGATCAGAATATTTATAGCTGGATTTCGTCTGATAACTAATGCATACGTCGCAACTATGTACATGACTCTGTGTGTTGTGCAAACCTTTTTCTGCATCCAAAAACTATAAAAATATGCCCAAGAGACAAAAATAAATTAAGTAAATCAAAATGATTGTTTGACATTCATTTTTGTACTCAATGGGACAAAGCAAAAGAGATGTGTGTGCTGTTGTATCAATGAGGTTTTCACAATAGAAAATCAAACAATACTTTCATTTTAGAAAACTGCTCATCAGAACCTTGTGTAGTCGCTCGTTATGCTTTTTCAGTTTCAACTTGATGTTTTAAATGCAATTTTATAAAGTGGTCAAACTGCTTCACATTCCTTTGGTTGTGATGAATAAGCTCCGCAACTTTCTATAAAGTCCTATCACTCATTCTGCTATATCTTCAGGAAGAATTGTTATCTTTTTCTCACAATAGGGTGTATACACCAAATATATAAGCTTTTTCATCAGCCCAGCAGGAAGAGCTTGTGGTGTAAAAGCCACTGCTTTGGCTTTTACCATATCCGTCAATATTCTACCATCACCTGTCATTAGCCAAGTCAACCTTTAATTTCTGCGATAAAACAGCTAAAAATCCTATATTAGGAAAATTGTGCCTCTTTCAGCGTAGTCATAAATTGCGTTATTAATACATAAACGAGTAGCACTCTGATCACAATGAATTTGTAAACTTTTTCGTATCGAATGTAGCCATTTCGCCTATTCTGTTTCTGGTTCAATTTCTTTTTTTGCTAAACGACTACAATAATGAATACAAATATTGCATTGATATACTTGTAATACTTGAAACACACCTCTTACACCCCTTTAAAAGGCAGTTATTATACATAAAATCCCATACCAAAGAGATGTTACAGTATCCGTTTAAGTGGAAGTGGAAGTGGAAGTGGAAGTTATGACAACCACACAAACATGCGATTGTAATAGTATTTTTTCGAACCATACCACAGGAATATAATCTTGGTATAATTCATAAAAGGCTACCAAATACCATCATCCAGTGTCAAAAACATCTGAACATGGACCAATAAAAACTAAACACATCACTGTTGATTTGTTGACTTACCCGTTACACAGACTTTTGTGGACTGCTCTCTCTAAAGTTACCTCTACATTATCAAGGTCGTAAGAAGCTTCATACGGTTTATATTGTTTATTCTATGCTATGCGATAGCATTGCTTAAACCGCAGGATATGCGTGTTAAACGCATTTGCTATAGCTTTCTCATTTGCATAATGATAAAAGTCTATCAATATCTAAAAATCAATATGAAATGAATAAAATGCATGATTTTTCTACAAAAAATGGGATTACTAATCCAAAGGTGAAATGTTTACAAGCTCTTTCAATCCACACCATCGATAATAAAAGAAAGCGGATAAAAAGGAGAAGCTGCTCATTATTAAACGCACCAATGAAGCAATTATATCACTTCATTGATATTAATAAGGTTTGGATTTGGTTGATAATGATGAAATTGTAAGGCATTTTATCATCAAAATAGCCCATCTTACACAAAAATTAAAAGCCTTTTGGCAAAAAGGCGTTTTAAATATCGTAGACCTTATAGTAAAAATAGTGCAATACGCATAGACAATGAGGAAATTAAACGCTTTGGAACAATAACGTTTACAGATATTGGCTTAAAAGTTAGTGTTTTTTGCCAAAATTTATAAAACTATGATATTGATATGCGTAATAATTTTTGATGATGATAATGAAAGAGTACCTACCAAAGCTGTATGAAAAACCGTGATGTGGAGACATTGGTATGCCCCCTTTATGCGATAAAGAATTATCCGATACGCTTGTTGGTCTTTATGACGACTATCAACGCGGTTTTGATATTGGAGAACAACTTAAATTATGTGTGGATTTAGCGTTATCTCTTGAATTAGAATTGAGTATTCACCGTTTAAGCGAAGCAGATGCAGTTTTGAAAAAAGAAATCGTACAGACTTTACATCGTCACAGAATGCCTCTTTCCAATGAAGAAGAAGCAAATACCGTTATGCATATGGATTTTGAAGAACGCAAATAACGGAATACAGCCTCTCTATGATAAGGGATTGTCTTATTGCTTTATGCCCTGCTTTGCTTAAATATGAAATAAAGGACTTTTAAAAAGTCTACAAATACTGTATGTTATTAGCCTCTTACAAGAATGAGGTTACAAGCAGGAACACATCAACATTTTCGCGTGAATTTATCATAACAAAACGAGCATTTTATAGCGCATATCAGATTTATGCTTTAGTTATTAGGAACTTTAACCTGAATCTTCACGCATCTACCTTTTAAAACAGCATATTATATCATGCATCGTAATATTGATAGAATCACATAGATCTTAAAGAATTTAGATGCGAATTATTTTTTCTCATTTTTGTAAAACAGAACAATGAACATTCCAGCAACCGCAATGATACTTTGAAGAAAGTATATGAACTGAGATGAAAAGCCTGCGGTATCTCTTGCCATAAATAGATAGATTCCAAGAATAAAACATCCAGAGATACCATTAAAACTTGCCTGCAATCTTCCCTGATATTCAGGATCACAGTGGAGTTGTGACAAAGAAACTGAAAGAGCCCAACTCGCAAGCCCAAATCCGATTATGAAATAAACAGGGAAAACAATAAAAGTATGCGTATTAACAGACAATATGATAAGACCGATCGCCATAAAAGCTAATAAAAGTGCTAGTGTTTTTCTTATTGATAGAACTTTACATAAAAGTGGAGAAAGAAACGCCCCAGTAAAAACGCCTAATGAATAAAGCGTTTCAAATATTGCAAAGATACTGCTATCCGCATTCAAAATTTCTTGTGTATAAGGAATCAGAATAACAGGGATAGTCATTAAAAGAGTCAAAATGATCATCTGGCTTATATATGGCATAAAAAGAACTGGATTCTGCTTAAAATAATGCAGTGATGATGTATAATTTTTCCACCAATTTTGCTGATTTGAACTGTTAGATCTTTGGATTTTTGGGACCTTCATGGCAAAATTAAACAAACCAGCAATAATAAATAATATGCCACCTATCAGAAGAGTTCCTTTTATTCCTGTATAGGTCAGTATAAATCCACTTAATCCCATACCAAAGATAGTGCCAAGTTCATAAACCATATCAATGGTTGCATTTGCATTGAGCAGTTGTTCTTTCGGAACAACACTTTGAATCAAGGGCACTACTGATGGCATATAAAAAGAAATCAAAACACCCAAAAGAGCAGATAAGAATATCAACTCAATTTTTATGCCAAATTGCCAAAGTATCACCCAACCCACGATGAGTAACCCTCTGCCAAAATTTGAAATAATAATTTGTATTTTACGCACGATACAATCAATGTAGATCTTAAAGTTTTGTAAATGAACACGCTTTTTGGCTGAACAGAAGATAAAATAGCATCGCTCTACATTAAAGCTACCGATAGAAAACGACTAGCAACAAAAGTAATAAGAAAGATTCGGGATAAGTCAAAAATGAAACAATTGAACAAAGGATTCAAAATTCCCTAACTTCTCTATAACCTATTGATTTTAATGAAAATGGCGGAGAGAGAGGGATTCGAACCCTCGATATGGTTTCCCATATACACGCGTTCCAGGCGTGCGCCTTCAACCACTCGGCCACCTCTCCAGAAGTTCGCACTATACCCAGAAAGAAATAACGTGCAAGCTTAAACTCATACTCAAAATTCAAAAAAAACAACTTTATTGATCAAAACAAGGTAAGACAATGATTGAATAATAAATACATTCTCTCTTTAAGAAGCAATTTCTTTTCGTGGATAGGCGACTTTATCATTAACCTCTTATTCCTTCTGATATTCAATAGTCAGCAGGATGAGCAATCATATAAACCTTTCTGTCAATCAATATGACATCGCGTTTCATGAAGATAATAAAATGGATGTCAATAAATTCTTTATAAATTGAAGAATGGATTAACTCTCCTCACCTTAAAGTTTCTATATCATTACTAAGGGCACGTACAGCGTGTACAGTTTCACACTGTAATGCCTTTTTTGCTAAAATCTTCATGTCTGCAAAACTATGGGTTTGCAAACACGATTTTACTGAAAAAATATCACTGGATATCATAGAAAGTTCATTAATTCCCAATCCCGTTAAAATCATCGCGGCAAAAGGATCTCCAGCCATACCGCCACAAACACTAACCCAGCAATTGTTTTTTTCTGCACCCTGAATAGTGTAATGTATCATGCGTAAAACTGCTGGATCAAGACTATCAGCTTCAGATACAAGATAAGGATTTTGTCGATCAACCGCCATTGTATACTGCGTTAAGTCGTTCGTTCCAATTGAGAAAAAATCAACGTGAGCGCTCAAAATATCTGCCATAATGGCTGCTGCCGGAACCTCTATCATAATACCAAGCTTTAATTTTGGTGCACCAATATCATTGCGAATTTCTTCCATAATCTTTTTCATCGCAAAAATCTCTGAAACAGACATAACCATCGGAAACAAAATCCATAAATCTCCACCCTCTTTTGCTGCTCGATACAAAGCACGTAACTGAGGAACCAAAAGATCACGTCGACGTAATAAAAGTCGCGTTCCCCGAACACCTAAAAAAGGATTGTCCTCTTTCGATAAATGCAAATGCGTAACCTGTTTATCCCCACCGATATCAAGCGCACGGATAATCAACGGCTTATCTCCTACCGCTGCAATCATTGCTCTATACACATCAAATTGTGCTTCTTCACTTGGAATATGTGGACTCTCTAAAAACAAAAATTCTGTACGCATAAGGCCAACACCTTCTGCTCCTAAATCCAAGGCAAAGGGAACCTGATGTGCATAATTGACATTAGCCATGATACGAATCCTTTGGCCATCTGTCGTTTGCACTGGTAATCTCCATACGCGTTTCTCACTATCACGCTTTTGCGTAACAATGCTCATTTGCCTTTGAACATCTTCAACATCTTCAGGAACAGGGTTAAGGTAAATGAACCCGTTATCACCATCAATAATAGCCTGAACATCACATTCAAGTGATAAAACATCAGCACCCATAGCAACAATCATTGGAAGACCAAGAGTGCGCGCTAAAATAGCTGTATGAGACAGAGGACCTCCCCATACCGTTGCTAACCCTTGCACTTTTGTACAATCAAGCTGAGCGACATCAGAAGGAGACAGATCATCTGTAACAAGGATAATACCACGTGGAATATCATTTAAATAAAATGTTCTATATGATGGGTTAATTTCGCCTAGAACACGACGGCCAACGTCAATTAAATTCATAGCACGCGCCGCTAATAAAGCGTTATCTACCTTAGAAAACATATCTGCAAACTGTCGAACCGCTCTATCCCAAGACCAAGCAACACCATGACCTTCTGCGATGAAACGAAAAGCTTGCGCTATCAGGTTTTCATCTTCAAGCAAAACCATTTGTGCAGAAAAAATCGCGGCAGAATCTGCTCCCATACGCGTTGTAATATCAGTAATAACTGATGCCATTTTATGTTTTGTTTTTGTAAGAGCATTTTCAAGACACGCAGTTCCAATTGCAAAATCAACTGGCTGATCTGTTATGGAAATATTATTTTGCCTTACAACAAAAATCTTACCAAGCGCTAATCCTGAACTTGCCCCAACACCAGAAATACCTTTTTGACCAGAACATGGATACCAACTATGAAAAATCTTAGATTGAGATTCTATTTCTCTCATCATACACTTTTCACTTATGCTTACTTTTTTCGCAACAGAAATTGCATCGTTAAGAAGTTGCGCCCCCTCCACAGCATCCGTCGAAAAAATCAGAACATCACCGTTTTTTGCTCCTAACTGCAATAAACCAACTAAATTTTTCATTTCAACAGCATACTGGCCATGGCGGACTCTAATAGAGCTCTGAGCTTTTTTTGCAAAATCAGCCCAAAGAGAAGCTGGTCGAGCATGAAGACCACTTGGATAATCTAAAGTCCATTCTTGGCAAACTGAAAGATCACCAATAAAAGTCTTCCCCATCTTTATATCCTGACCAAATAGAGTTGTAACAATCTGTTGTTTATCTGTCGTTGTTGAAAGTGCTTCAAGCCGTTCCTTATCAAATAAAAGAAGCGTTAATTGTCTGCAAATCTCTCTATATCGATCTGGACAAGCAGCAATGGCAATAACCAAATGCGCCTTCTTTCCCTTCCTCCACTCAACACCAGCCGGAATCTGTATAACCGCAACAGCATCTCTCATAATCAAATGACTATTTTCAACCATTCCATGGGGAATTGCTATACCATTTCCAAGCCAAGTATTCATGATGACCTCATGTTGAAGCATACTTGCCAGATACCGTTTATCAACTGCACCAACCTGTACAAGCAATTCAACAGCAGCACGAATGACATCATCTTTATGATCAAAAGCAGCAGCCAGTTGTACAGATTTTACAGACAAGATTGCATCCTCGTTAAAATCTGTATTCATTGCTTCTACTTCCTCACATCTCATGATGAACTTAAACTCCCTCACGTTTGAGCATGAATATTTTTGAGAAACTCTATTTCAACGCTGTATTTTCCAATATACAACATATAAATAACACTGAAACTTTTGTTTGTTATACAAAAGACAATTGAACGGCATGTCTCTCCTATGTGACCCAGTAAATAATTTGGATATCACGCGTCTATCAAATTCCTAAAAGTACCATAGTCAATCTGACTCCCCCTCTTTGATTTCACAAAGAGAAATAGCCTAATTTTTGCACACCAAATCGCTTGAAAAACTATTTTTAAAAGAACCCTACCTTCTTAAGTTATCCGGTATAACTTGTTATTACCACTTATATAAGAAAACAGAATATCGCCAATACCTTCAACTTTATCTCATTTTTAAACCTCCCTAAAGATTGAGCAACCTCTACTTTCTTTCCTCTACACATTAAATGATCACCAATGAACAAATCTAGCCCCCCTTTTTAAGATTACAGGGTGATAAATATCTCACAACATAAAATTCTCAAGATACGACTTTGACTCCATTATAGCGTTCTTTTTTAATGAATATTTTAACCATAAAATTTTCTTTCTTTGATCGTTCATCCAATATGTACATCTAAAAACAATATTCTCTCTTGAGAAAGAAAATCAAATAAATCCCCATATGCAACCCTCATTTCTAAAGATTTTGAAAAACAAAATTAATAAAAATGTAAAGTGAGAAGTGCTTTTATCTTAAACAAAATTCTGATCTTATAATTATAAGTTTGTTTTCATAATGCTTCATAAAAGAGTAGGTCAAAAACTCTTAACATCGTTGTTTGCAAATCAGTCATTTTACTTTATCAAACTAAATCCTCTCAACAGGTATAAATTCTACTCTAGCAACTAAAATCCCTCAATACACATACTTCACAATAATTTTGATAAAAACTTCTACAGCCTTTTTACATATTCTTTCTCATCTAATCGAATAGTCTCACGAAACTCCATAATCATTTAAAGAATATGATAACTATCACAAACAACCATAAACTCCCTCATCGTCAACAAAATGCGCGGTAGACTCCTTCATAAGGTATATTTTCAGTGCAAATGAAGTATAACATCAATTTTGGGGTTATTTAAGAGAAAGATTATCCTAGATTCGGTTTTTTCATTGTTCGCGTACCGCCAAATTATTATATCGATCAACACAAAAAAAGGAAAGATAGCGTTCCTATCTTCCCTTTCTAAAATCCATAACCTCACAACCGAAATCCAACGAAACAACGGCTTATTGGTAGAATACTATATTACTTTTGTGTCTCTACAATGGGAATGACCGAGACATAGGAACGATTACTCGCTTTCCTTTGAAAAGAAACCGTTCCATTTGATAACGCAAAAAGGGTGTGGTCTTTTCCAATACCAACATTGTCACCAGGATGCCAGCGCGTACCGCGTTGGCGAACAATAATATTTCCAGCGATAACAGCCTCACCGCCAAATTTTTTAACACCAAGACGTTTCGATTCTGAATCGCGACCATTCCGTGAGGAACCACCAGCTTTTTTATGTGCCATGGACGTTCTCCTTTAATCTTTTTTACTCTCTACTGCTACAGCCGCTTTCTTTTTCGGTGCAGTCTTTTTCTCAGCAGTTTTTTTAACCGTTTTCTTAACAGAAGCAGCTGCTTCCGTTTCTTTTGTTTGCTCTTTTAATACAGCTGCTTTTTCTTTAATTGGTTTTGCAACTGCTTTTTTAGGCTTTGCACCACCCATTAAAATTTCTAAAATACGAACGGTTGTCAGCTCTTGGCGATGACCCCGTGTACGTTTCGAATTTTGACGACGACGCTTCTTAAACGCGATAACCTTACGCCCACGGACTTGCTCTATAATCTCAGCAGTAACCAAAGCATCAACAATAGTAGGCGCACCAATAATGGTATTACCCTCTTGCTCAGTCATTAATATATCATTGAATTCAACAACATCACCCGCATTGCCAATAATTTTTTCCACTTTCACCACTTGGTTAGCAACAACGCGGTATTGCTTACCACCGGTTTTAATGACTGCGAACATTTCTTATCCTTCCGTTCATTCCAGCTCTTATTTCATTTTTTCCTTAATCAATAAGGGAAATAGGCTGCTTTTTATCAGTCGTAATTCACTTAAAAAGAAGGATAAACACCCTTCTCCAACACAAATAGGCGCAGACCTTTCCACGCTTGCATTTTCGTATATGACGGAATTTCTATTCTCTGTCAATAAAGTCCTATAAAAAAGCAAAAAAGAGTTGTACTAAAAGCAATTGAAGGTTATCTACCCGCCATATACTTAAAGAGTATGAAATTTATCGTACTTTTCTATGGAGAGATGGCTGAGTGGTTGAAAGCACCGCACTCGAAATGCGGCATAGGGGCAACTCTATCGGGGGTTCAAATCCCTCTCTCTCCGCCAAATTCTCTTGAAGTGAACTTCATGAGAACACCTTATTCTGCACGTTTTGCTTGAATATGTGCCAATAATCCCAATGTTGAACTATCGCGTCTATCAACTTTTTTTTCTCCACGAAGTATTGCTAACAATTCATTGGCTAATTCTTTACCAAGTTCAACACCCCATTGATCAAATGAATTAATGTTCATCAAAATGCCTTCAACAAAAATACGATGCTCATAAAGTGCAATGAGGCGACCAAGTGAAAAAGGTGTTAGTAAATCCTGAACCAACATAATACTAGGGCGATTTCCCTCAAAACTTCTATGACATGCTAAATTCTCTGCTTCACCTTCATCAATTCCATTTTTTACAAGAATACGCCAAGTGTCTTCAACACTACGTCCTTTCATTAAGGCCTTTGATTGCGCCAAGCAATTCGCTACCAACATGTCATGCATATGATGTAAATTACGTTCATGCCCTTTGATAAATAAAATAAATTCCACGGGAATAACATCTGTTCCTTGGTGCAAAAGCTGAAAAAAAGCATGTTGACCATTTGTCCCTGCATCACCCCAAACAACCGGACCACTTGAAAAAGTTAATGGCTTACCACTCAATGAAACCTGCTTACCATTCGATTCCATATCAAGTTGTTGCAAATAAGCTGGAAATTGCGCTAAACGCTGTTCATAAGGAATAACAGCACGCGATGAATAACCACAAATGACGCGATGCCAAAAACCTAAAAGCGCAAATCGAATAGGAATATTCTTATTTAAAGGCGCTGCTCTAAAATGTTGATCCATCTGCAAAGCGCCGTTAAGAAACTGGCGAAAATTCTGACCACCTATTGCCAACATAACAACAAGACCAATAGCAGACCAAATCGAATAGCGCCCTCCAACCCAATTCCAAAATCCAAATACTCTTGAAAAATCTATGCCAAATTCTGCTACCTTATCAAGCGCACTTGAAACAGCAATAAAATGGGTGCAAACAGCTTCTTCCCCTAAATGTGAACAAATCCATTGACGAGCAACTTGAGCATTTACCATTGTTTCAGTCGTTGTAAAGGTTTTAGAGGCAATAATAAACAGCGTCTTTGCTGGATTCAAAACAGAGAGAATATCAGAAATATGTGCACTGTCAGCATTAGAAATAAAATGGCAATGCGGACCATCATGATAAGGTTTTAAAGCATATGTAACCATTGCCGGTCCAAGATCAGAACCGCCAATACCAATATTGACAATATCGGTTATCTTCTCACCATTTTTTCCCTTATAGCTACCATCTCGCACACTTTCAGAAAATCTTTCCATATCATTGAGAATAGCCTGAATGTCCTGAATAACATCATGACCATTTAACATAAAAACTTCGTCAGCAGGCAAACGTAACGCAATATGAAGAGCAGCACGCTTTTCTGTTGTATTAATAGCCTGACCTAAAAACATTGCCTCACGCCTGCCTAATACATCTGCCGCAATTGCTAAATTATCTAAAAGTTGCAATGTTTTAAATGTTACACCACATTTTGAAAAATCAAAAAGAAGGTCATCAAGCCTCAAAGAAAAATGGCAAAAACGCTGCTCATCTCCTTCAAAATGCCGGCGAATATCATAGACCCTATCCCTTATTGCATGCTTCCTTAAAGCTTTCAAAGTTCGCTCAAAAGCTTTTTCATTTCGAAGTGGAACACTATCTTCCATGAACGCATCTCATATAATTATTGATACCGCACTCTTCCCCAAAAAATAATGAAACAGCGGGGAGATCCTTTATTATTAACCTATTTTTACTATTCATTTGCAAAATAAAGGGATATGAAAGCAGGAAGGTAAAATTCGATAATGGCATTTTTAAAACAAAAATTGAAAACTTCCAAACGTTTCTTTACCAGATACATCATTCAACTTGGCTGAGTTCTTTTGTTAAGCGTACAGCTTCTTCTGCTTTTTGTCTTACAAAACGTCCGAGAAAAAGATAAACAACTGGTGTGACATAAAGCGTAAAAATAGTTGCTAAGCCCAAACCACCAACAATAACCCAACCTAAAGCAACACGTGCCTCTGCTCCAGCACCTTTGGCTAAAACCAAAGGAATACCCCCTAAAAGAGCACAAATCATCGTCATACAAACTGGACGCAGACGAATATTTGCCGCTTCTTCGATAGCTTCACGCACATTTCTTCCTTGATCACGTAACTGATCTGCAAACTCGACAATAAGAATACCATTTTTAGCCATAACCCCCACCAACAAAATTAAACCAATTTGACTGTAAATATTCAGACTCACTCCACTCAAAAGCATAGCAATGACCGCACAACCAATCCCTAGTGGTACAGTCGCCATGATAATAAATCCTGAAATAAAACTCTCAAATTGAGCAGCTAAGACCAATAAAATAATTACAAAGGCTATTCCAAAGACAATCACAAAATTGGAGGATGTTTCACCAAGGGTAGCGGCTTCCCCTAAAGGAACAATATAATTTTCCCCTGATAATAAAGGAGTAGCAATTTTTTGTACAGTCTGATAAGCGTCCCCTAAAACGACACCTGGAGCAAGATTTGCGCTTAAAATAACAGCACTCATGCGTTTTTCTCGTTTTAGTTGAGGTGCAATGGCCTTTTCCTGTAAATGTGCAATAACTGATAAAGGAACGTATTTATTGCTCTTGGTTTTTAAAAAAATATTTTCCAAATCGTGAGGATTGTTAAGTGGATTGTGACGCGAAGTTAGTTTTACATCATAAGAATGGTCATTGACATAAACGGAACCAATTTTTTTACCATCCAACATTGCTTGCAATTTATTGCCTAAATTGGTGATATCAATCCCTAAATCAGAGGCTTTTTCCCTGTTAATTTCAATAAAAAACTGTGGTTGTGTTTCATCAACAGTAAGCCGTGGGCGAATAAAATGCGGATCAGCTTGCAAAGCACTCACAAGCTTATTAGCTATCGGCTGTAATTTGGTATAGTCATTGCCAAGAATTGCAAATTGTAAACCTTGTCCCGTTCCTCTAACGCCTAAAGAATTTCCCTGCACAGCAAACACAAAAACGGCTGGAAACTGTCTCACCTTTGCATTAACATCCTCTACAATCTCTTGTTGAGAGCGCACGCGCTTATCCCAAGAAGAAAGCAACAAAACCAAAAAAGCTGTATTTGATGAACCACCAATGCCGGCAATAGAATAACTATTCGCAATCTCTCCAGAATCACGTAATGGCTGTAAACGCGTTTCAATCTGCTTCACTTGCTCATTTAAATATTGTGTTGAAATACCTTGTGGTCCAGTAATAACCAAAAAGATCAACGCTCTATCTTCTGCTGGCGTCAACTCCTGTTGTAATTTTGTATAGCCTCCAAGACAAAGACCTGCAAAAATCAACGAAGCCAAAATAACAGCCCAAGGTCTTTGCAAACACTTATGCAAACTATAAGCATATCCTTTGCTAAAAAAAGAACCTAACTTATGCAAAAAAGTAAGATAATGCGCCCCTTCCCTCTCGCTTTCCACATGTCCTTTGAGAAAACGCGAAGCCAACATAGGGCAAAGTGTTAAAGCAACAATAGAAGAAAGAAGAATAGAAATTGCCAATACAAAACCAAATTCTCTAAATAGTCCTCCCACTTGCCCAGGAAGAAAAGAAATAGGCACAAAAACAGCAACTAAAGTCAATGTTGTTGCTACAACAGCAAAAAAAACTTCTCGTGTTCCTAGAACCGCTGCTGCTCTAGGACCTAAGCCCATATTACGCCTCCGAACAATATTCTCAAGAACCACAATCGCGTCATCCACCACAAGCCCTGTTGCCAAAACAAGACCTAAAAATGTGAGAATATTTAACGAAAATCCAACAAGGTAGATAGCAGCAATTGTACCAATTAAAGCGACAGGAATAGATAATGCGGGGATGAGCGTTACACGCATATCTCTTAAAAAAAGAAAAATAACCAAAATAACGCTGAGAATAGCAATAACCAATGCTACCTCAACCTCATGAAGTGCACTTTTAATAAAAACTGCATCATCACTAATGATATCCATATGAACAGAAGAAGGAACAATACTTTTGAGGTGACTAACAACTTCTCGAACTCCTTGAGAAATATTAAGGGTGTTGGATTGTGCTTTACGCACAATTCCCAACCCGATTCCTGTCTTTCCATTGACACGAAGAATAACCGTTTCCACATCGGGTGATAAAGTAACATGCGCAACATCACCAAGATGCACATTCGGTTTTAAAACAACTTCCTCAAAAGATTCTGGTGTTGTTAAACGCGCAGTAGCACGTACAATTAAAGTTTGCTTAGAATTGCGTAATGACCCTACTGGTACATCCGTTGTCATATCCGCAAGAACACGTGAAATATCCGCTACAGTTAATCCATAGCTGGCAAGCTTTGCTTGATCGACATCAATTTGAAAAATCTTCGTGCGTGCACTATCAACCTGCACGTCACCAACACCATCAACAGCAGAAAGCGCATTAACAATTTGATCGTTTACAACTTCTGTTAAATCATCAATACTCATCGTTGGTGAAGTGACAACTAAATACATCATTGCAGCAGCATTCGAGTCTGCTTTAATAATCAAAGGGGTATCGGCGTTTTTGGGTAAAGAATAAGCAATACGAGAAAGGGCATCGCGAATATCAGATGCTGCAACATTCAAATCAATACCGACATTAAAATTAATCTCTACACGGGAACGACCAAAAGAAGAACTTGAAGAAATTGTTTTAACACCTGAAACACGAGAAACAGCATCTTCGATATTTTTTGTAACTTCACGATCAATTGTTTCTGCTGATGCACCAGAAAAAATCGTCATAATTGTTAGCACAGGAATATCAACATCTGGCAATTCGCGGACATCAACGTTCAACCAAGCAGAAAACCCCGCAATCATGATCATGGCATTTACAACAAAGGTAAAAACCGGCCTGCGAATAAATAAGGCAATGAAACCGCCTTGCTCTACCTGTGTCATAGGTTGCTTCGTGCTCAATTCCTGACTCATTGTACATCCTGCCCATGAAGCACTGATAATTGCTGTTGATGGGACTTTAAATCATCAAAAGTAACCCTACTCCCCGGATGAAGCATCTGTACTCCCTGAATAACAACTTGATCACCATTCTTTAAAGGCGCTTTCACAAACACCTGATCTGCTTTATGCTGAATAATGGATACTGGAATCGCTTCTACTGTTCCTTCTCTCACACACCAAACAAATGACCCTTTACTGTTCCACTGAACCGCAAGAGGGTTAACGACAGGAAAAGCACCACCGTAGAATTGAAAGGCAACAGAAAAAGACATGCCTGAAAGGAGCGTATCTTTTTCATTCTTGATTTCAACCTGAACATGAAGTGTGCGGCTTTCTGGATCAATGACATTATCAATTGCATAAATATGACCAACAAACGTTTTATCGGGCTGTGCCGTTAATGTTGCTTTTACTTCATCTCCTTTATGAATATGCGATGTATACCGTTCAGGAACCCATATATCGACTAAAATACGTTCTCTGTTTTCAATACGGCCTATTATCGTGTTAGAAGTAACAGCATTCCCTCTATCAACAAGCCAAATACCAACAACGCCGCTGATTGGTGCGCGAATTGTTCGCCGATCAAGTGCTAAAGTCGCATCGCGCAAAACCAAATTTGCGTTATCCAACTCCAAGCGTGCCGTAATTTCTTGAACTTCTGTTGCTGTCTTGCTGGAGCGTAATTTAAGAATACGCGAAAATGTTAATGCACTATTATCACGTTGAACTTTTGCTTTTTCAACTGTTATTTCCTCTTTTTTAGAATCAAGTTTCGCAATTGCATCACCCTCTTGTACTTTTGTACCAGCTGGTACAAAAAACTTATCAATAACGCCTGATGACCAAGGGGTTAACTCTACCGCAGCGAATGCTTTTCCACTTCCAAGTGCATTCAACTGTTCATAAAAACCTTGAACTTTTACAAGATCAACAACAACCTTTGTTGGTGGCCTTCCCATTGATGCTTTTAAAGTTTTATTCGATGTAGTTGTTGTTTTATCCACTATAGGAATGGGGTGTTTTGAACTCTGTTTTCCTACCCAATAAGTAACCATCAAAACGACAATGAAAAACGCCAGTGGAAAAATCTTTTTTGACAACTCCATACATCTACCCTTACTGTATCATTATAATGCGTAAATTTGTCCAAAACAGTTTTCAACAGTCACATTCGAGTTTGAAAATAAAAACCGAATTGCAGGCAGTGTAACTTGCTCCCCACCGCGAAAAACATATCTTACCCGCATCTGATTATCTTGTGTAACTTAAAGCGTCAAGTTAACTATCATCCATATTGAATGATCCTATTTACAGAACAAAAAGAATCCTACACAAAACCATCTGAAATCAGAAAGATACTACAACCTTTTTTAAAGTGTATAAAAACATAAAGACAAAATTTCTATTTTCACCAAGTTTCACTTGCAATTCCTTAAGGAAACGATTAGGAAACCCCTTATCTTAATGATAAATTATGCACCCGTAGCTCAGCTGGATAGAGCACCAGACTACGAATCTGGGGGTCAGGAGTTCGAATCTCTTCGGGTGCGCCATATATCAGTTAAAGTAAATAGGCTCTCTAAAAGTTCAGGAATTTTGATTCTTTGAGCTTATTTTTTATCTATCCTGAACTTTTTTGTAGTTTTTTGATCATTTAGCCCCAATACAATTTTTTTGGAGTGTTATGATAATCGTTTCATGATTTAGGCGTTTTTCATCATTCTAATAAAAAGTTTTGAACGATTGATGGTGAAATATTATCTCGGCTTGTGTTTAATGATAATAACTGCGTGTCAAATAAGCATTCTTACTTTTCTAAATTGTCAGTGGTTCTTGAGGAAAGTGGTATAGCAAAATCTATACCATCTAGATTGTAAAAAACTTGAATGAATTAATTAACTCTATAAATTAAAATAGAGAATAAACTTACTTTATTTAAACGCGCATATTTCATAATATGAGTGAGCTTTTTTTCGTTTATTCAAATGAGCTGGCGAGTGTAAGCAAAATTTTGATGACTATTCTTAAGATAAAAAACAGCGGTTTTGATATGCTTTTTATTTGAAGAGAAAAACATAGGCTCATCGTATATAATGTCTTCAAGAACTGGGTTAACAGCTGGGTTATTGTGTATAATGGAGTCACGATCATCACATAAAACAGAACGCCACCCAGTTGCACATTCACAGGCTTGTTTTAAAGAGACATCTCTTAAAGAGCACCCAAGCCCATTTCACGACGCCGCCCGTGAATGATATGACGTAAAAGCCGTTGAGCATCACCATCTTTACGCTTATGAAGGTGCAAGCTGGCGCCATCATACTCTTTGCCAGCCCCCAATGTTGCAACAGCCCTTGGTATTGAGACGATTCATTAAAGGCATTTTTTCTCCTTTCTAAACAGTTTTCACCCCATACTCCAACCCCGCTTATGATGTGCAGAAACATAATTTCACTTGGTTCAACATAAGGGGATTTGAGATGAGATGAGATGAGATGAGATGAGATGAGATGAGATGAGATGAGATGAGATGAGATGAGATGAGATGAGATGAGATGAGATGAGATGAGATGAGATGAGATGAGATGAGATGAGATGAGATGAGATGAGAAAATTTTACAATGTTTTGGATTATGATACAAGTGGGAAAACAATTATTAATCTTTATAAATCAATATCTTGTTTATAAATTTACTAACAGGACAACTCTCTAATACACTATGATGAAACTGTCGTGTTAAATATTTTCTTTCTAGCTCTTCATAAAGACCAGCAATAAACCGTAAATTATCAATTACATCAAAAAAAATTTTCACTTGTCCAAATTGGATCTACGATAGATACCTTTTTTTGAGACAATGATTGAAAAATCATAAAAAATCTTAGCGAGTCATTTGAAACAATTATATTTGTAATAACTGATTTTCGTTTTCTATATCAGTATTAAAAGGAATTGGCCAAGTTTCCTTAATTGTATGGATTGGTCGACTCTATTTAAGTTCTGCTAAAAATCATATAAATGAGCAAAAAAAGAGTCCATAGCTAAACTACCATATGTTTATTGGAATAAACTTTGCATTCACCAAAGTTTCTAAAACCCAGTTTTTTATAAATGCCAATTCCCTCATTAGAGGCTTGCATGCCAATAACGTGACATTTTAAATGCTCAATAGCAATTTTTGTCATGAATGTCCCAACCCCTCTTTTCTGAAAATCTGGATTGGTGACAATATCATAGACCCTACCAACTCCATCCACTTTAATACAAAAACATATTGCCACAGGATTATTATTTATATAACCAACGAACATACCTACATTAGAATCTTTTTTATAACAGCCACCTATTGTTTCATAAATATTATCGCCTTCTCATCAAAAGGCTCAAATATTGATGCCATAACATTTCCATAATCTCTAAAATCTTGAAGTGATTCAACTTCCTTAATTTTGAAATTATCCAGCATAAAAGGAATACGTGCGTCTATATCTTGAGCTAAAGCCGCCATTCTCACCTTTGTCTCAACATGCTAAGCCGATCGATAAGAGAACTTCATCGACGTTATAATGAGACGAACAAGGTCCAACCCACCAAACTAAAGGTAGTTTCTGTACATTAAAGGAATCAATTATGGACTTTGCTTGGTCTACAGGTATAGTTTCTTGTAAATTTTTAGTAGATATAGTAGATGTAATATTGAATATATCTGAAGAAAATGTTGAATTAACAGAAGACACCCCATTTGAAAAATCAACAACCTTCATTTTGGAACACAGTTTTGGTAAAAAACACACCTTTGAAAAAAAATTATTCTCTAATGATACGTCAATTTTTGATTTATTTAACATTTATTTTTTCTTATCATTGCTCATCATATTAAATTGATCTTTTAATACTGGGGCTGTAAAAAAAATTCGTCAGATCAAAAATAATACCAAATCCTTTTAAAGAAGCCTCTATAATCTGCAAGTCCGAAGAAATCCACCGCCCATAGTAAAAAATTATCTTCGAAGACAATATTGTTATTGTTTCTCCTCAATTTTTTGAACCTTATGAAAAGCCTCCTACCCATTAAAAATAGCAATAAATCAATTTGTGACGGAAAAACACAGATCAGAATCTCTCTTGATACGCAATTATATACTTCGTAGCGTTGCTAGATGGCACTGTACTTGCTTCTTCTGATTACGAATCAGAACTTCTCTCCAAGATATTGTTTAGATGCATCTGATATCTAAGGCGTACGTACTTACTCCTTTAAAGGGCAATCTTTGAAGATCTTTTTCACCTCTTAAAATGCAAAAAATATTTTCTTCTGAAAAATCTTTATTAGTTTAACAAAAACCTCTACCATAAAATGGTTAGAGCTCTAACATTCCTTCTTAGCAAAATATAGAAAATCTCAATAAAATAAACTGTTTAGAGAATCAAAAAACTCAACAGAGCACTCTCTCTTGCACAGTCTGTCAACTTTTATAATACCCTATCTTCCCCATCTATGCTATAGGTTCTCTCATCCGATTACAGTACAAATCTTCATGTCAACAAAACTTAAGTAAAGAACTTTTCCATGCCTAAAACAGATATTGAAATTGCTCGCGCTGCTCAGAAACAACATATTACAGAAATTGCACAAAAAATTGGTATCGCGCACGAAAATCTCATTCCTTATGGACATGACAAAGCTAAAATTTCTTCTACCTATATAAAATCACTCAATGAAAATCCGGATGGTAAACTTATTCTCGTCACGGCTATTAATCCAACGCCTGCTGGAGAGGGAAAAACAACAACAACTGTTGGGCTCAACGATGCCCTCAATCTCATCGGAAAAAAAACAATCGCTGCTTTGAGAGAACCGTCTCTAGGTCCCTGTTTTGGTATAAAAGGTGGTGCTGCTGGAGGCGGTTATGCTCAAATTGTACCGATGGATGATCTGAATTTACATTTTACTGGTGATTTCCATGCCATTACAGCTGCCCATAATCTTCTTGCCGCAATGATCGATAATCATATCTACTGGGGGAACACTCTGAATATTGATCCACGTCGCATTGTTTGGAAACGTGTTCTCGATATGAATGATCGCGCGTTGCGTGATATTGTTATTTCATTGGGTGGAATCACAAACGGTTTTCCACGTCAAACAGGTTTCGATATTACTGTTGCATCAGAAATTATGGCTGTTTTTTGTCTTGCTCAAAATTTGGAAGATCTTTCGCAAAGACTTAAAAAAATTATTGTCGCCTATCGTTATGATAAAACACCCGTGACAGCTGCTGATCTCAATGCAGCAGGTGCAATGACCGCTCTTCTTAAAGATGCCATGCAACCCAATCTCGTACAAACAATTGAAAATAACCCTGTTCTTGTTCACGGAGGGCCTTTTGCCAACATTGCTCATGGCTGTAATTCAGTTATAGCAACAAAAACTGCTTTAAAACTCGCAGATTATGTTGTCACAGAAGCAGGATTTGGAGCTGATCTTGGAGCAGAAAAATTCTTCAATATTAAATGTCGACAAGCCAATATTGTACCAGATTCTACAGTGATTGTTGCAACAATTCGCGCATTAAAAATGAATGGTGGTGTGGACAAAAATAATCTGTCACAAGAAAATATTCCTGCCCTACAAAAGGGAGCAGCTAATCTTTTACGGCATATCAAAAATATGGAACATTATGGCATTCCTTGTATTGTTGCCCTTAATCATTTTAATACCGATAGCGATGCTGAAATAAATACATTACAAAAAATAGTTGCGACAACTGGACATAAGGCTATTGTTTGCAAACATTGGGAAAAAGGGGGAAAAGGCGCTCTAGAACTCGCACAAGAACTCGTTACATTGATTGAAGAAAAAAATTCCCATTTCAAAGTTCTGTATCAAGATGATCTACCGTTTGTTGAGAAAATTAATTGCATTATCACAAAACTCTATGGTGGACGTAGCGCTATCATCCCTGCTCCTATTCTCAAACAGTTAGAATCCTGGGAAAAAGAAGGGTATGGCACATACCCTATTTGTATGGCAAAAACACCCTATTCCTTTTCTTCTGATCCCTCTCAATACGGTGCTCCTGTTGATTTTGAAATTCCTATACGAGAAGTCCGCCTCTTAGCAGGCGCTGGCTTTATTGTTGTCATTTGCGGAGATATCATGACCATGCCTGGTTTACCACATTTTCCTGCCGCTGAAAAAATTCATCTTGACAAAAATGATCAGATACAGGGACTTTCATAAGCATATATTTGTAAACTTAATCATGTATTATAAACAACATTTCCTAGTGAGAAGAATAGAATTTTAAAAAGCAATGTAGACAAGTACCTTATTTATGTGATATATGTTTTTCAGCGTATGTCCTTTTAAGAATGACTTTAAAAAGGGCTGGGTTTTTACCTATTATTTGTGACAATGAAACAAAGCAGGATAGATCGTGCAAGTACTCGTTCGTGATAACAATGTTGATCAAGCGCTGCGTGCGTTGAAGAAAAAAATGCAGCGTGAAGGCATTTTCCGAGAAATGAAGATGCGTGGGTATTATGAAAAACCATCTGAAAAGCGTGCTCGTGAAAAAGCTGAAGCTGTTCGTCGTACACGTAAGCTTGCTCGTAAACGTGCGCAAAGAGAAGGTTTGATCACTAACGGTCGGAATGCTTAAATAAAATAGTATGTTTTTGTTTAAACGTTCTTAAAATTGCATCTGCAATGGTATCTGTGTAACATCTCAGGAGTGTTCTGCTGGTGTGAGCGGTAATTTTTACTCTTCTTGTTGTTTTTTGTTTATTTTCTCAATAGAGATAGGTTAGAGATTCTTTTAGAAGCAATAGTTTTCTTGCAATAAGAATCTCACGAGCGCTTGTCTTTTTAAGTGATAAGATATAAGTGTTTTTTAAGATTGTTAAAGGTCGTTGGTGTTAGAATACATCGAGTGTGGAGCAATATTTCTCAATATCATTTTTCCTTACGAACAAATCTTGTAAGATTTGTTTATGGACATCAGATATGCAGCATCTTTTACATTTCTTGAACCTATTAGACTACGAAATATAAATTATTCTCATAGTATGTCATTGCTTTATAAAAAATAAACAATCTTCTTCCTTTCACTTGTTCAGTGAAGCGATAAAACTTGCGGCTTTTTTAAAATAACATATTGGTCTAAAATGATATTTTACTGTTTTGCAACTTCAATTAACCCATCGAATATCGTAAGCTTCTCTCATTTCAAATCATGTTGAATCAAAAAAAGCAATTCCTTTGTAGCTTCCAAGTTGAGTAGTGTATGGGCAAAAATTCTTAAAAAATAATGAAAATAACTCTTATAAACCGTCTAAATGCGAGAATTATCGCAACCTTGAGAGCTAGTAAATATAATGATATTCTGGCTTATTATGTCCCCCCTATTTTAAAGAATAAAGATTCCTAACCACCACGAGTCTAATTAATAGATTGATTTTTCTTAAAAATAAGTTTTTTCTGCTGATCACTTCTATAATTCATTTTATAGATTTTATGAGCAAGTTCTGTACAGAATCTTTCGTTGAATTTCATATTTCTCTATCTTGTTGGTACAAAAAACCGAAATTAGGCATAAACGGCCATTATATTTTTAATATACATAGATGGTATATTATATCACCATACTGTAGGACAATGTGCTCTGGTTTTGCCGCGATTATGAACCGAAATTTATACATACCCCCATAGCATAATTTCTTTGTTTAGCATATTATAGCATTTTTAATTCATCAAATCGTAGTACTACCCAAGCTATAAAGCTTCTACAAAACATTGACACCGAAAACCACCATCTTTACGATCTGTGGAATTATAAACTCGTTCATTACATTGGCTTGCTCTCAAGAAGTGTGTGTGTTTCAAACTTTCTTATAATAAGTTAATAAAACTATTAAAAAAAGAAATGAATATGTTTCTCATGTAATTATTTAATATAAGAGCAGTTCGCCATATTATGAGCGGATAAATAAAACGATAATACGCGTTTATACCTTATATAGCAGTCCCCAATTGATTTCGTATTGTAACATTCATAGATGTTGTAGTAAAATAAGTCTGTCAACAATGAGGAATAGCTTTGTGAAATACGTACGAAATGATAGCATAATAATATTGTTTGTTTCGTGAAGAAGATAACGTCGTTAAAGAATGTAAAAACGAAAAATGTGAGACAATATTTTTATCTATCATACAAAAGATAATACAGCTTACAAGATATTTAACCGTCAATAATCAATATTTAGCTCAAGCATACACCTCCATGAGCATTAGACGTTGATGTAAAGCTATCTTTCATAAAAAAATCTGCATTAAAAAAGTGCACGTTTTTATATTCCTTATCCCATAATTTTTGTAACAATTTCTTTGTTGTTTAGATCTCTTTAACCAGCCGTATGTCATAGCTTTAATCAATTCTCGATCTTATCTTTCGATTCCTAGATTACCAATATATAAAACGAAAAGATAAATAGGTTTAAGTGTGCAACATCTTCGTTTGTTTCGATCTTTAATGCTTGCATTATATGTTCTAATAGCAGGCGTTTTTGTATTCAATTCATCCCATTTTTTGCATGCCCAAACACTTAATCAAAATTTAGGGCCAAGTGGTTTACCACTTCCGCGGTTTGCTTCCATTAAACCTACCCGTGTTAATGTACGCATCGGGCCAGGGAGCAATTACTCTATCATGTTTACCTATAAAAAAAGGGTTTGCCGATTGAAATCATCCAAGAATATGATCAATGGCGAAAAATTCGTGATGCCGAAGGTGATGAGGGGTGGGTATATCAATCACTCTTATCAGGCAAACGAACCGCTATAACTGTTCCATGGCAAAAAGATAAAACGAAAAGACTCATGTTACGCAAAAATCCAGCAGACGACGCAGAACTTGTCGCAGAAGTAGAACCCAACGTCATTGTCAATATTCGCCAATGTGATGGACATTGGTGTGAACTGAGCATTAATAATATCCGCGGATGGCTTCATCAAGCCCAGTTATGGGGAATCTATCCTGATGAACAACTAAAAAATTGATGAATCTTCAAATCTAATACGTTTAAATCTCACTGCTTGTTGCACTTTCACTGTCATCATTAGGTTAATTTTTTGGTTTTAACCGAACAATCAGATCAACATGAGAAATTTCCATACCTTCAGGCGGTTGAGGCAAATTTGCAATGATCGGAGCCTCCTCCAAATTGCAAGGAATATCAAGAATACGGTTTTCGCCTTCTATATAAAAATGATAATGATCAGATGTATTGGTATCAAACCAAGTTTTTGAACCTTCTACAGCAATAATCCGTAATAACCCCGCCTCCGTAAATTGATGAAGCGTATTATAAACCGTTGCTAAAGACACAGGCACACCCAACGCTATTGCCTCTTCATAGAGCTCTTCAGCAGCAATATGGCGATTCCCTTGAGAAAAAATCATATTCGCAAGTTGCAATCGCTGGCGTGTTGGCCGTAAACCATTTTGACGCAAACATCTTTCTAGCATAAGCATAGAATAATAACCCACAACCTTCTCACAATCTTTTACAGACTGTTGCCCTTCATTCAAACTCACATTATCTGCGCTCACTGTCATGTTAAAACCACACTGTCTTTTCATTCAAAGAAGGTTAAAATACAAAAAATAGGAACAAGCTGGTATAATTTTTACTTCACTTTTTAAATAACCATCTACGCAGGATACATAAAAAAGGGCTTTTGTCATTAAAAATGATATAAAATCATTTCCCTCTCTTTAAAATTTGCTCTAAAAGTATATTGGGAAAAGCGCAGAAGTAAAAATATACGCAAATAAATGGAGTAATAATGACTGAACAAAAGTCTCGCTACACTTATGAAGAACTTCTAAGCTGCGCTCGCGGCGAAATGTTTGGTAAGGGTAATGCACAATTACCTGCACCACCTATGTTAATGATTCATCGAATCACTCAAATTAGTGAAACGGGTGGTGAATACAATAAAGGAATGGTTCGTGCCGAATTTGACGTTACTTCAGACCTATGGTTTTTTGACTGTCACTTTATAGGTGACCCAGTTATGCCAGGATGTCTCGGTTTAGATGGTATGTGGCAATTAACAGGTTTTTTTCTCGGTTGGTTAGGAGAACCAGGAAAAGGAAGAGCTATCTCAACAGGAGAAGTAAAATTATCAGGTATGGTAACCCCGCAAACTAAACTTCTTGAATATGGGATAGATTTTAAACGTATCCGACGTGGAAATCTGGTCTTAGGAATAGCAGATGGGTGGGTAAAAGCAGATGGAGAAGCCATCTATAAAGCAAGTGATTTACGTGTTGCTTTATTTAAAGAAGACTGAAACTATTTCCATTAGAAGAGACATAAACAAGGAGGTATGAATGCGTCGAGTTGTTGTAACTGGAATGGGAATTGTCTCCGCAATTGGAAATAACCCTAAAGCTGTTTTAACCAGTTTGTATGAAGCAAAATCTGGAATTTCTTACGCACCACAATATGCCGAATTAGGCTTTCGTAGCAGAGTTTATGGAAAACCTGATATTAATATAGAAGAATTGGTTGATCGGCGTGCTTTGCGTTTTCATGGACGTGGTACAGCTTGGAATCATATCGCCATGGATCAGGCAATCATTGATGCGGGTTTAGAACTTCATGAAGTTTCCGGTGAACGCACAGGTATTATTATGGGTTCTGGAGGACCTTCAACTCAATCTATCGTCGCAGCCGCTGATATTACGCGCCAAAAAGGTCCAAAGCGTATTGGTCCCTTTGTTGTACCTAAAGCAATGAGTTCGACAGCATCCGCAACACTCGCAACTTTTTTTAAAATTAAAGGTGTGAACTATTCAATCTCTTCAGCGTGTGCTACTTCCAATCATTGTATTGGCAATGCTTACGAATTAATACAATATGGCAAGCAAGATCGTATCTTTGCTGGTGGTTGCGAAGATCTAGACTGGACGTTATCTGTTTTATTCGATGCTATGGGTGCCATGTCCAGCAAATATAATGACACACCCCAAAAAGCTTCACGTGCCTATGATATCAATCGTGATGGATTTGTTATTGCTGGTGGAGCGGGTGTTTTGGTTCTTGAGGAATTAGAACTTGCTAAAGCACGCGGTGCAAAAATCTATGGAGAAATTGTTGGATATGGCGCGACATCCGATGGACATGATATGGTGGCTCCCTCTGGCGAAGGAGCAGAACGATGCATGCGCATGGCCCTTGCAACGGTAAATAATAAAATTGATTATATCAACCCCCATGCAACAGCAACACCTGTTGGTGATCCTCCCGAAATAGAAGCAATCCGCCGTGTCTTTGGAGAAGGTGATCAATGTCCTCCAATTTCTGCTACAAAATCTTTGACTGGTCATTCTTTGGGAGCTGCTGGTGTTCAAGAAGCAATCTATACACTGTTAATGATGAATCATAATTTTATTTGTGAGAGTGCCCATATTGAAGAGCTGGATCCAGCTTTTAGCAATATGCCGATTGTTCGTAAACGTCGTGATCACCAACAACTTAATACTGTATTATCAAATACATTTGGCTTTGGTGGTACCAATGCAACGCTCGTTTTCCAACGCTATGTGTAACATAAGAGTTTTTAGCGAATTGAAAAAAGGCATAGTTTTATGGAGAATAATATGAAAAGTTTGATGGAGGGCAAACGTGGCCTTATTATGGGGGTTGCAAATGACCATTCAATTGCTTGGGGGATTGCCTGTCAACTCGCACAAGCCGGTGCTGAATTGGCATTTACCTATCAAGGTGAGGCTTTTGGAAAACGCGTTCAACCACTAGCAAAAAAACTCGGTTGCAAATTGTTGCTTGAATGCGACGTTGAAAAAATTGAAAATGTTGATTATGTCTTTGAACATCTTGAAAAAGAATGGGGAACTCTTGATTTCATTGTTCACGCCATTGGTTTTTCAGATAAAAATCAACTAAAAGGGCGTTACGTTGATGTCACAACGCGCGAAAATTTTAAACGCACAATGGTTATTTCAGCTTATTCCTTTACCGAAATTGCCCAACGTGCCGGTAAACTAATGCCCAATGGAGGTGCACTTTTAACGCTCACTTATGGTGCTTCACAGCAGGTTGTTCCTAATTATAATATTATGGGCGTTGCTAAAGCGGCTTTAGAAGCTATGGTACGCTATTTAGCGGCGGATTTTGGCCCTCAGAATATTCGCGTCAATGCAATTTCAGCGGGACCTGTGAGAACATTAGCGGGGAATGGTATCGCATCTGCACGTGCAATCTTCTCCTATCAACGCCGTAATGCACCATTGCGCCGTACCGTGAACATTCAAGAAATTGGAAAATCTGCTCTTTACCTACTTTCTGATTTATCATCAGGCGTTACTGGTGAAATTCATTACGTTGATTCAGGTTATAACATTATGTCTATGCCAACACTTGAAGAACTGAAACAAAGTGAAGAAACGCAAGGAGAATGACTATTAACATTGTTAAAAGTGTAAAAACTCATCATGTATATGACGTTTTAAAAGTATATTGCATGCTTTTTCTAACATAAACGCTATAAATAATGAGAGATTCTTTGTTTTTAGAATATACGACTAAGATAACAGCTCATACTATACAAAAAACGACCTCATGCACATATAATCCGTTAAGATGATTGGTTTGTTAATGATCAATACAATTCATTATTAAGTTTTTTTGTAATTGCATTATCTTGTCTATTTGAATCATTAAAAATATACTGTACCATCACTCTCATTTTTAAACGTCCGGCTGAGTAATGCATTGGCTGCTTCAACTACGCTTTTATCACAAAAGAGAACTTGATAAATTTGCTCTGTAATTGGCATTTCCACTCCGATACGTTGTGCTAATGTATGGACTTCCTTCGTATTTAAATAACCTTCAACAACTTGACCAACCTGTTTTTTTGCTGCTTCTCTCTTTATTCCTTTTCCAAGCAGCATTCCAAAACGACGATTACGCGACTGATTATCCGTACATGTTAAAACGAGATCCCCTAACCCTGTCATACCCATAAATGTGGAAAGTTCAGCACCCATAGCAACACCTAAACGACTAATTTCAGCTAATCCTCGTGTGACAAGAGCGATACGAGCATTTGCTCCAAATCCCATACCATCTGACATACCTGCACCAATAGCAATGACATTTTTGACTGCTCCACCTAATTGAACACCGATCATATCTGAATTTTTATAAACTCTAAAATTTTTGCTACAATGGAAAAGTTGCTGTAGTTCTTCACTAAATTCAGCATCAGAGGCTGCTACCGTAATCGCCGTAGGCAAGCCAATAGCAAGTTCTCTAGCAAAAGTTGGTCCAGAAAAGACGGCTAAAGGAATTTTATCACCCAAAACATCACAAGCAACTTCTTGCAAAAGACGCCCTGTACCATGTTCTAAGCCTTTGGTTGCCCAAATAATACGTGAATTCTGATCCAAATAGGGGTGGATATTACACAATACTTGACGAAATACATGACTTGGAACAACAATCAATATATTGCGACTTGCCATTATTGCTGTCTCAAGCGAAGCTTCAAGCAATAGATTTTCAGGAAATTGAATATCGGGTAAAAATGCCCGATTACAACGGTATTTCTGCAATTCTTCGATATGTTGAGGATTATATCCCCAAAGTAAAACACGACGACCGTTACGGGCAAGAGCTATAGCCAAAGCAGTGCCAAAAGAACCGGCACCAATCACTGTCGTTGAAACTGCTTTCATTAAATTTTCTGCTTATTTTCTCAATCTTCAGTTCTCATTGTACACTATTGCTGTAAAGATACTAAAATGAAATATTTTTAATATAAATTCACTGAACTTGAAAACTCTATTCCTTCACGGCTTCGTCTCATAAAACCTGAGATCTTTTAAAGTTCCTCATATTTTTTCCGTACTGAATTGTATAAATGTCGTTCTTGTCTATTCTATTCTATAAATAGATATTTGTATCAAACAAGAATTAAGGCAGCACCATATTATCTATGAAATTGCTCATTGCAAAATAAAAGTACATTCAAAATTATAATATCCCCCTAAACAATTGTTCCACTAATACTTCGTATCAACATCTTATCTAACTTCCTATAAGCATTTTTTGTTGCCATTTATAAAAAGGGCCAATGTTTTCGTATTGGCCCCACAAATTCTTTATTCTTTGTCACCACCTTACAGGAGTTTACATATTTTGTTCTTTCTCCATAGGCATCTCCACACCTGGTGTCTGTTCTACAGGTGTTTGTCCCAAAGGCATTTCCATACTCGGCGTCTGCTCTACAGGTGTTTGTTCCAAAGGCATTTCCATACTCGGCGTCTGCTCTACAGGTGTTTGTCCCACAGGCATTTCCACACTCGGCGTCTGTTCTACAGGTGTTTGTCCCAAAGGCATTTCCATACTCGGCGTCTGCTCTACAGGTGTTTGTCCCAAAGGCATTTCCACACCTGGTGCGTGTTCTACAGGCGTTTGCCCCACAGGCATTTCCACACTCGGCGTCTGCTCTACAGGTGTTTGTCCCAAAGGCATTTCCACACCTGGTGCGTGTTCTACAGGCGTTTGCCCCACAGGCATTTCCACACCTGGTGCCTGCTCTATAGGTGCCTGCTGTTCCATAGGTGTTTTCGTATCTGGTAATTGCTCTGGCACTGTTACAGAATTACTTAATATTTCCGGCTCAATAACACGTCCTGAACCACCCATCATATTATAATTCAAATGAGAAATAGCCCACCACGTGCCCCCAATAATAATAAAAACGCAGATAACGGCAAACCATAAAGCACTTAAATTCCATTTGGCATCCGGACCAGAGTTCAAGTGCAAAAAGAAAACAATTTGCACGATAATCTGAATAATTGCCATCCCAATAAGATAGACGACCTTTGTGCTAATTGCCCAACTTTCCATCATTCCATACATCACAGGAATAAAAGAACCCATCGTGAAAAATACAGCTAAAATGAAACCGATTAAATAGGAACCAGTACTGGGACCATGTGTTTCGTTATGCACACTCATTACAATGCTCCTAATAGATAAACCATAGTGAAAACACCAACCCATACGATATCAAGCAAATGCCAAAAAATTGAAAGGCATGTCAAACGCGTCTTATTGTCCTCATCCAAGCCATTCCGATGAAGATGAAAAAACATCACGATCATCCAGAGGAGACCAACACTCACATGAAGACCATGGGTACCAACCAAAGCAAAAAACGCTGACCAATAAGCAGACAAAACTTCTTTTCCAAAAAGCTGTAAACCTGTTGTAGGATCAATACCAGCATAAGCACCAGGATCGTAATAAAAGACCTCACCTAAAAGCTCATGAAACTCGTAAATTTCCATTCCAATAAAGCAGCTCCCAAGAACAAAGGTAAAAGCCATCCAGAAACGCACACTACTGAGATTACGTTTATGGACTTGCACCATGGCAAATCCATAAGTAATTGATGACAGTAATAAAATGGCAGTTTCAACCAAAACAAACTTTAAATCAATAAACTCATTGCCTGCTTTTCCTCCCCCATAAGAAGCAGAAAAAACAGCAAAAGTTGAAAAAAGTGTCGAAAATAGGATCAAATCTGAAAGAATATAGACCCAAAAACCAAATGTCATTACTGAACTACTATCGTGATGATGCCCATCAATGTGCATATTATTCATTGCCATTGTACTCATACTGTTGCTCCTTGTTCTTTAAGAACAGCTGTAAAAGCATCTTCTGTTTTTTGAACTTCTTCAGCTGGAATATAATAACCATGATGATCACCCGTTAAAGAGTGACACACAATCGTTGCAATAAAACCAATTAATCCAAGAGCAACGAGCCACCAAATATGCCAAACAAGCGCAAAACTAACAACTAACGAAAAGAATCCGGCAATAATCCCTGCTGCTGTATTTGAAGGCATATGAATTCTTGAAAACCCATTTATTGGACGTTTATAACCATTCTTCTTCATATTCCAATAAGCATCGTCAGTTTGCACTTCTGGAATTATTGCAAAATTGTAAGAAGGAGGTGGCGAAGAGATAGACCACTCAAGTGTTCGTCCATCACCCCAAGAATCATTGAGCGTTACTGGTAAGTGCCCCTTATGCTTAATACCGTACCAAATTGCTAAAACAACTTGCAATACAAAGCAAAGAATACCAAGCAAAATAATAAAGGCACCCAATGCGGCAATGATAAACATTGGTTGCCAACTCGGTTCCATATAATGTTGAAGACGACGCGTTGCTCCCATGAGCCCAAGCGCATACACTGGAAAAAATGCAAGATAAAAACCAATGAACCAACACCAAAAAGATGCAATACCTAATACGCGATTCGGTTTATAACCAAAAACCTTTGGAAACCAAAAAGCAATCCCAGCTAAATATGCAAAAACAACACCACCAATAATTGTATGGTGAAAATGCGCTACCAAAAAGAGCGAATTATGAAACTGCCAATCAGCAGGCACAATAGAGAGCAAAACACCCGTTAATCCACCACCAACAAACGTAAAGATCATTCCCATACACCAAAGCATTGGAGGCTCAAAACGAATCCGGCCTTTGTACATTGTCAGCAACCAATTAAAAACTTTAACACCTGTTGGAACCGCGATGATCATCGTTGCAATACCAAAGAAGGTATTGACAGCCTCACCTCCACCCATTGTAAAGAAATGATGTCCCCAAACCAAAAGGGAAAGAATCAAAATAACCAACATTGCCCATACCATTGAAGTATAACCAAAGAGGCGCTTTGAAGAAAAAGTCGAGACAACCTCAGAAACAATCCCAAAAGCAGGCACAACCAAAACATAAACTTCAGGATGACCAAAAATCCAAACATAGTTAATCCATACCATCGGATTTCCACCACCAACATTGGTAAAAAAATTCATACCTAAATAACGATCACATGCCAAAAGCGCAAAAGCGATAGCCAAAACAGGATAAATCACTAGAATAAGGACATTGCTAACAAAAGCGCTCCAACAAAAAACAGGCATTTTCATCAATGTCATCCCAGGAGCACGCATTTTAATAAGGGTTGCAACAAAATTGATTGACCCCATCGTCGTCGCAATACCAGAAAGCTGAAGTGACCATAAATAATAATCGACCCCTGTATCTGGACTTCCTTGCAATTCGGTAAAAGGTGGATACATCAACCAACCACCACGACCAAAATTACCAACACCTAGGGATATGTTAATCAATATTGCTCCCGCAGCAGTAATCCAAAACCCTAAATTATTCGCAAAGGGAAAGGCAACATCACGCGCGCCAATTTGAAGTGGTATCAGATAATTGAAAAGACCAAATAAAATAGGCGTAGCCATGAAGAAAATCATAATAGTGCCATGAGCCGAAAAAATCTGATCAAAATGATCAGGTGGTAAATACCCCGCCGTTTCGCTCCCAAGCGCCATAGCCTGATGTGTTCGCATCATAATCGCATCAGCAAAACCACGAACAAGCATGATAATACCAAGAACAATATACATAATACCAATGCGTTTATGGTCAACTGTTGTAATCCAATTTCGCCATAAAACTCCCCACCATCGAAGGACTGTTAAAGCAATAACAGCAGCTAAACCACCTAAAACAATCGCAATACATGTGTATAAAACGATCGGCTCATGTGCAAGTGCATGAAAAGCACCTGCCGTAGGATCTGTAAGTCTTCCAAACATTTCTCAACCCATATCAAATGAATTTCAGTTAAAAGAAATCTGCTTTTAAAAGATTTCTTTCTCGATTGATGTTCTAAAGAACATCAGGATCAAAAACAGAACAAAGTGCACCCCAAAGCGTCTGAGCCGCAGCACGCTTCATTAAGTTCTCATTACATACCGTATTTTCATCAACACATCGATTTACAATCCGGTAATAAAGCCGCTCTTCAACGGGTGCAAAATAACGTACCTCAGCATCTTTTTCCTTCGCAGCAATATCACCCATACGAGGCGCAATAGAAAGCTGACGATAAGATGCACGATCAAGAGCTTGTCCATGAGATCGAGCTTTAGCAATCCAATTATCAAAATCTTGCTGAGACACAGAATGCCATTTAAAGCGCATCTGTGCAAAACCATCACCACTGTAATTTGCCGAAGATCCTTCGAATATTCCGTACTCATCCGCTACCAAATGCAACTTAGAATTCATCTGCGGCATAGCGTAAAGAACCGTTCCTAGCCTCGCTACCCAAAAGGCATTCACAGAATTCTCTGATGTCAACTGCAACAAAACTTGACGATCTTTAGGTGCATAAATTTCATTGATCGATGCAATACCATATTGAGGATAAAAAAAGACCCATTTCCAATCAGTAGCCACCACATCTATTTGTAACGGTTTTCCTTCACCAACAACCTCTATTGGAAGAGGATTCTCTGGTTCAAGTTGGTAGGTGTAATAAGCTGTCAACGCACCTAAAACCATTACAATAACAATTGGAATACCCCACATGAATGCTTCAATCTTATTTGAATGCCCCCACTCAGGTAAATATTCTGCCGCAGTGTTCGAGGCACGGTACTTAATGGCAAAAAACACCACACTCACCATAACTGGAATCACAACACAAAGCATAACAGCAACACAAATAACAATTAAAATAAGCTGTTGCCGTGCAACATACCCTGCTGGATGAAGAACATCAAACTTACAGCCAGATAAAAGCAACACCACCCCTAAAATTACGAACATCTTTATATGTTTAACAAAGTTTCTCATTCCACCTGCCCCATCCATACATGATAGAAGTTATCATCCAAAAATGACAAAATTTTAATATTATGCTTACCTATTTAGAAAGAATTATCAAGTCAATTCAAATCCCCACATCAATATTATACAACATTATACAACTTTTGACCCTTTTATGCCAATTTAATCCTTTTAGCAACATATTCAAGCGCAAGCCAATATCCATCACTCCCACAACCAGCAATGATCGCATCCACACCTGTCGACGTATAAGAATGATGGCGAAAAACTTCACGCTGATAAATGTGAGACAAATGAACTTCTACTTTTATCCCTGTAAACATTTTTAAGGCATCAAGAATTGCAACAGATGTGTGGCTATAAGCAGCTGGATTGATGATCAATCCAGCACTCTCGCCAATAGCCGCCTGTATCCATTCTACCAATTGGCCTTCAAAATTACTTTGATGAAAATGAATGATTATACCAGCCCTTGTTGCCCATTCCTTGCAAAATTTTTCGATCTCTTCTAGAGTCTCAGTTCCATAAATTTCCGCCTCTCGTTGACCCAGAAAATTTAAATTAGGGCCATTTAAAATCGTTATAATTGCAGACATAATAAACCCCTTCTGTATAACTATTGCTTTATAAAAAATTTAGCATGTTTTTTATCGCAATAAAGCTCCATCCCTAATCTCAAAAAACTCCGCTCGTCCTTTTAAGGAATCAAATAAAACGCGATCCGTTCCTGTCATAAATGTTTGTCCACCTAAATCATCAAGAATATCAAATAAAGCCGTACGCCGATGAAGATCAAGATGTGCAACCATTTCATCAAGAAGAAGGATAGGAGCTCTCTCTGACATCATGCCTGTTAAACGCGCATGACACAAAACCAAACCTATCAAAAGCGCCTTCTGCTCACCTGTTGAACAAGATGTTGCCACCACGTTTTTATCAGCATAAAAAACCTGTAAATCTGTGCGATGCGGTCCTTCTAATGTCCGACCAGCAGCGCGATCTATTGCACGGTTATGTCGTAACCGATTACAAAATTGCTCTTCAACTTCAACCGCTGACTGTGTCCTCAAAGCTGTTTCTAAAAAACCATCAATTTGTAAAAAAGCACGTGGAAAAGGTATCTGTGATGGTGTTTGTGCAAACATGTCATTTAAAAGACGTATAACATCGATACGCGCCGCTGCAATAGCTGTCGCCAACTCCGCCATTTGCTTTTCTAAAGAATCAAACCAAACATCATCTTCATTTCCATCTAAAAATAAACGATTACGTGCGCGCATAACTTTATCATAATCTACTATGCGGCGACTATGCAAAGGATCAATAGCTAAAACCATACGATCCAAAAAACGACGGCGTTCAACTGAAGGTCCTGTAAAAAGACTATCCATAGAAGGCGTTAGAATACTCATATGACAATAATCTGTTAGGCAATCACCTGTCTCATTTACACCATTAATATGAACTTTTCGGCTGTTACCACCAACTTCAAAAGCTGTACCAATATTCACTTCATCATAAAGGGCACATTTAAGACGCGCAAAAACAACAAACCCTCCACCACCACCATCTTTAAGGCTAATATCAGAATAAGCCGCACGCCGTAAACCACGACCAGGAGAAAGAAAAGATAACGCTTCTAAAAGATTTGTCTTACCAGCACCATTATAGCCCGTAAAAACCACATGCTGACCTGAAAAATGAAGATTAAAAGAAGGATAATTGCGGTAACGTACAAGCTTTAGCTGTCTCACTGCCACTTTGTGCACATGACAAGCTATGTCTTGCAAAATAATCGCCCCTAAACGCGAATGGGCATCAGCACATAAAGCGCATCTGCATTATCACGAATCAGCGCTGGAGCTACAGAATCGGACAACATAAAAACCATTTCATCATTCGAAAGTTGTCCCGCAATGTCCAAAAGATAACGTGAATTAAAACCTATCTCAAGCGGATCAGATGAATAAGTTACGGATAATTGATCTTCCGCACGCCCTGAATCGGGATTATTAACGACAAGCTTCAATTGCCCCTGTTCAATCGTTAACTTTACCGCACGACCACGATCACTTGAAACTGTTGAAACACGATCAACCGCAGAAGAAAAATCCTGCCTATTGACAACCAACTTCTTATCATTCCCAAGAGGAATAACACGCTGATAATCTGGAAATGTTCCATCAATCAACTTCGATATCAAAACCACAGAACCTACAGAAAAACGAATCTTTGTCTCTGAGAGTTCGACACATACATCACCATCCATTTCTTCTGAAAGAAGCTTTTGCAACTCTCCTACAGTTTTACGAGGAATAATGACACCTAGCATACCATCAACACCTGAGGGTGCCTCCATATCAACTTGTGCCAAACGATGGCCATCGGTTGCAACCAAACGCAGCTTCAAAACACCATCATTAATAACATGAAAATAAATACCATTAAGATAATAACGGGTCTCTTCCGTAGAAATAGCGAATTGCGTACAATCAAGTAAATGTTTCAATCCTGATGCCGGTAAAGAAAAGCGATAACCAAACTGCCCTGGAAGCGACTCTGGAAAATCGACTTTCGGAAGACACTGAAGCTGAAAGTGCGCACAACCGGAAACAACAGACATCGTATTTGCTTGATTCTCATCAACTGATAATGTAATTTCACTCCTATCAGCAAATTTTCGAACGATATCATACAACAAATGTGCTGGAACAGTTATTGCACCAGTTTGTTTAACATTGACTTTAAAAGATTCCGTAATTTCTAAATCAAGATCTGTTGCTTTTAATTGTACACTATCATTGTCTGCATCAATCAATACATTCGATAGAATAGGAACAGTATTACGACGTTCTACCACACGGTGAACACGTCCTAGAGATTTAAGGAATTGACTGCGATCAACTGTAATACGCATAAAATCTCCGTTACAAATTACCAAAACTACATAAACTCTTTCAGTTTAAAAAACCTATTTCTTTAAGAATCATCTACTGAATTCTCTTCAACCTCTTTTACGACGGCAAGTGCCCCCTGTACAAGAAAAAAATAGTTTTTGTTATTAACTTCTCTATGATACTTCTTTAAAGAGAAGCAAAACCATTACGCTGTCTGCTCTCCAATCAACCGCTTAAGCAATTCAAGCTCTTTGGCCAATGTTTGATCACCACAAAGCAAATCTTCAATTTTTCGTACAGCGTGTAAAACCGTTGTATGATCACGTCCACCAAAACGACGGCCAATTTCTGGTAATGAACGGGGTGTCAACATCTTGGCTAAATACATTGCAACTTGTCGCGGCTTCACAACTGTACGTGTCCGACGGTTAGACAACAAATCCTGCTTAGAAACATTATAATGACGCGCAACTGTGCGTTGAATTTCTTCAATGCGAATGCGCTTAGGCTCGCCGGAACGTGTCAAATGACCTAACAATTCATCGATCCGTTCTAAAGATAAATCAGATTCAAAAGACTGACGGAACAATAACTGATTAAATGCTCCTTCAATATCACGTCCTGATCCTAAAACTGTTCTCGCAATATAATCCAGAATATCATCAGAAATTGAAACCATACTATCATCTCGTTGCACCAACTTTAACCGTTGACGTAACATTTTCAAACGCATTTCATAATCTGGTGATTCAATTTCAAGGGCGACTCCTCCCTGAAGACGAGATCGAACCCGAAGATCTAGCGATTCTAATTCTGCTGGTGGACGATCCGCAGCCACAACAACTTGCTTGGCACTATCTAGCAACATATTAAGCAAATGACAAAATTCATGCTGTATCGACTTTCCTTGCAAAAATTGCATATCATCAATAATGAGAAGATCAATATCACGAAGCTGTTCTTTAAAAGAAAGAGCGTCATTATCACGAATAGCCGTCGCAAAACGCCACATGAAATATTCAGCAGTCAAATAAATAACCCGCGCAGACATTAAACGCTGCAACGCTGCAGCCGCAATCGCTTGGAGTAAATGCGTCTTTCCTAAGCCAACAGATGCATGAATAAAAAGAGGATTAAACCTTAAAGCACTTTTGTGTCCTTCTGCAATCGAACGTGCAGCAGCCAAAGCGACACGATTAGAAGAACCCTCCACAAAACTCTCAAAAGTATAACGAGAATCAAGTGGTGAACCCAAAACACCTGTTTGAACACTCTTTACTGAATGCTCTGGGTAAGTCTCAACAAAAGATGGTGCCACCTGCTCTTCTAAAACGACAGGAGCGACATTTGTCTTACAAACGATACCTCTTGAAACACGCTTCATACCACGAACGATAACTTCAACACGAAGAATCGCTGAATTCTCTTGCTTCCATAAATTGGTCAAAAGAGAGCCATAATGATTATTAATCCATGACCGCAAAAACGCTGTAGGGACAGAAAGCTTTACAAGATTACGGCTATATTCCGCAAGCTTTACACGCCCAAACCAACTCGTATAAGCCTCAATACCAACCTGTGCTTTTAATTGCGCCATCACACGCGTAAAAGCCGCTGTGCCTTCCTCCTCTGATACAACAGGATAATTAACAGGAGCATTATTGCTCACTGCCCTACCACTATCCGTCATATGACTCTTTATTACTTTTTCTGCCGACAGGATATTCACCGCAACCCTTTTAAAGGAACTAGCTTTAGAGTTCAACTTATCCACCATCTTTCATCCTG